>JBCCUL010000023.1:0-62961 GCA_039197065.1 Pseudomonadota bacterium
CACGGAGATGGTGATGCCTGGCGACAACATCACGATGGTCGTGAACCTGATCTGCCCGATCGCGATGGAAGAGGGTCTTCGGTTTGCCATTCGTGAAGGCGGCCGTACCGTCGGCGCAGGCGTCGTCGCGAAAATCGTCGAATAAAGACTATCGAATAAGGGGCCGTCTTTCGGGGCGGCCCTGACTTTTGGGAAAAGCATGGCCGAGCTTCGGCCGGTCATGAGGTGAGCAAAGACCATGGACGCACAAAATATCCGGATCCGCCTGAAGGCGTTCGATCATCGGGTTCTTGACCTGTCCGCACGAGAGATCGTGAGCACGGCGAAGCGGACCGGTGCGCGGGTGCGCGGGCCCATCCCGCTGCCGACCCGGATGGAGAAGATCACGGTGTTGCGCTCTCCGCATATCGACAAGAAGTCGCGTGAGCAGTTCGAGATCAGAACCCACAAGCGGATGCTCGACATCGTTGACCCCACCCCGCAGACCGTCGATGCGCTGATGAAGCTCGACCTTGCGGCCGGCGTTGACGTCGAGATCAAGGTCTAAGGCGAAGGGCTCGGGAGAAAGACGATGCGAATTGGGCTCTTGGCCGAAAAATTGGGCATGACACGAATCTTCACGCCCAACGGTGAGCATGTTCCGGTTACCGTACTGCGTGTTGATGACTGTGAGGTGACAGGAACCCGCACCAAGGACAAAGACGGCTACAACGCGGTGCAGCTCGGCGCCGGCAAGGCGAAGACCAAGCGGGTGACCAAACCGATGCGCGGTCACTATGCGAAGGCGAAGGTCACGCCGAAGAAGAAGGTTGCCGAGTTCCGCGTCGAAGAGGATGGACTGATCGACCCTGGCACCAAGCTCTCGGTCAATCACTTCGTCGTCGGTCAGTATGTCGACGTTTCCGGCACCTCGATCGGTAAGGGTTTTGCCGGCGGCATGAAACGTCATGGCTTTGCCGGTCTCCGCGCCTCCCACGGCGTGTCGATCTCGCACCGTTCCCACGGTTCCACCGGCCAGTGCCAGGATCCCGGTCGCGTCTTCAAGGGCAAGAAGATGGCTGGCCATATGGGCGCTCGCACCCGGACCGCGCAGAACTTGCAGGTGATGGGCGTCGATCCCGAGCGTGGTCTGTTGTTGATCAAGGGCGGTATTCCCGGTTCCAAGGGCGGTTGGGTGAAGGTTGCTGACAGCGTGAAGAAGGCGCTTCCTTCCGAAGCGCCCTTCCCCGCAGGCACGATTTCGACCGCAACCCAGATCGCAGGCGAGGGCGAAGTCGAGGGTACGTCCGTTGAGGAGGTGGCTGCCGAAACGCCGACCGCCGAGGCGGTGCAGCCGGAGCAGGAAGCCCCTGTCGAGGCGCCTGCGGATGAGACGGGCGAAGCGCCCGCTCAGGACGAACAGAAGAAAGGCGAGGAGTAGAGCTGATGAAGGTCGCGGTTACGACCTTGTCCCAGGGGGACGCCGGCAAGATCGAGCTCGCCGCTTCGGTGTTCGAGCAGCCGGTTAGGAAAGACATTCTGCATCAGGTGGTTCTTTGGCAGCTTGCCAAACAGCGCCAGGGCACTCACGCCGGCAAGACCCGCGGCGAGGTGAAGGCGACCACCAAGAAGATGTACAAGCAGAAGGGCACCGGCCGCGCGCGTCATGGCTCGGCCGATGTCGCCCAGTTCCGTGGCGGTGGCCAGGCGTTCGCCAGGAAGCCCAGGGACTACAGCCACGATCTTCCGAAGAAGGTCAGAAAGCTCGGTCTGAAATCGGCGCTTTCGGCAAAGCTTAAGGAAGGCAAGCTGGTGGTGCTGGATGAAGCCGTTCTCGGCGAGCCCAAGACCAAGCAGCTTGCGGAAAGCTTGACCAAGCATGGCTGGGGGCGCACGACCCTCATCGCCGGTGCCGAAATCGACGGTAATTTCAAGCTCGCTGCCAGGAACCTGGCCGGCTTGAAGGTCCTGCCGTCCGTCGGCGCCAATGTTTACGACATCCTTCATGGCGACACCTTGGTGTTGACCAAGTCGGCGGTGGCCGACCTCGAGGAGCGCCTGGCATGAATAAGGAACGGATGTACAACGTCATCCTGTCCCCGGTGATCACCGAGAAGTCGACGCAGGGCAGCGAACACAACCAGGTGACGTTTCGCGTTGCCAAGGACGCCACCAAGCCTGAGGTCAAGCAGGCGATCGAGGCGCTGTTCGACGTCAAGGTGAAGGCGGTGAACACCCTTAATCAAAAGGGCAAGGTCAAGCGTTTCCGTGGTCGCCTCGGCAAGCGCAACGACGTCAAGAAGGCCATCGTGACCCTCGAAGAGGGTCAGATGATCGACGTGACCACAGGTATCTGAGGCGAGGATTAGGCATGGCACTTAAAACGTTCAAGCCGGCCACACCGTCGCTCCGCGAACTGGTCATCGTCGACCGCTCGGAGCTCTGGAAAGGCAAGCCGGTCAAGAAGCTGACCGAAGGCCTTTCCAAGAAGGGTGGGCGCAATAACACCGGCCGGATCACGGTCTGGCATCGCGGCGGCGGGCACAAGCGCAACTACCGCATCATCGATTTCAAGCGGACCAGCAAGTTCGGCGTTCAGGGCACGGTCGAGCGTCTGGAATATGATCCGAACCGCACCGCCTTCATCGCGCTGATCAAATATGACGACGGCGACCTCGCCTACATCCTGGCGCCCCAGCGCATCAAGGTGGGCGACAAAGTCATCGCCGATGACAAGGTCGACGTGAAGCCCGGCAATGCGGCGCCGCTCAAGAACATTCCGATCGGCACGATCATCCACAATGTCGAGCTCAAGGTCGGCAAGGGTGGCCAGATCGCGCGTTCCGCCGGCAATTACGCACAGCTCGTCGGTCGCGACGGCGACTATGCGCAGATCCGCCTTTCGTCGGGTGAGATCCGCCGCGTCAGGCAGGAATGCATGGCGTCCATGGGTGCGGTGTCCAACGCCGATCATCAGAACATCAATCTCGGCAAGGCGGGCCGTTCGCGCTGGCTCGGTCGCAAGGGTGTGGTTCGCGGCGTTGCGATGAACCCAGTCGATCATCCCCATGGCGGTGGTGAAGGCCGTACTTCCGGTGGTCGTCATCCGGTGACGCCTTGGGGCAAGCCGACCAAGGGTGCGCGCACCCGCCGGAACAAGAAGAGCGATCATCTGATCATCCGCTCACGCCACAAGGCAAAGAAGAGAGGAGGCTGAGCAGATGGCACGCTCGGTTTGGAAAGGGCCTTTCGTCGACGGCTATCTCTACGACAAGGCGGAGAAGGCCAGGGCCTCGTCGAGAAACGAGATCATCAAGACCTGGTCCCGTCGTTCGACCATCGTGCCGGAGTTCGTCGGCCTGACGTTCGCCGTCTACAACGGTCAGAAGTTTCTGCCGGTCTACGTCACCGAGAATATGGTCGGGCACAAGCTTGGCGAGTTCTCGCCGACCCGCACCTATTACGGTCACGGCGCCGACAAGAAGGCCAAGCGGCGCTGAGCCGCCAGTGAAGGGATTGTTCCATGGGTAAGGAAAAACGGGAACGCGCGCTGGCGGATAATCAAGCCATGGCCATGGCGCGCCTTTTGCGGATCAGCCCGCAAAAGCTCAACCTGGTCGCCGAAATGATTCGCGGCATGAAAGCCGAGGATGCGCTCAACCAGCTGCAGTTCTCGAAGAAAGCGGTCGCCCGCGACGTCAAGAAGGTCCTGATGTCGGCCGTGGCGAATGCCGAAAATAACCACGGGCTGGACGTTGACAGTCTCGTGGTATCCGAAGCGAGCGTCGGCAAGTCGCTTGTGATGAAGCGTTTCAAGCCACGGGCGCGTGGTCGCGCGGGACGGATCACCAAGCCGTTTTCGCGGATCAGGATCGTCGTGGAAGAGCGAGAGGAGGCGGCCTGATGGGCCAGAAAGTCAACCCGATCGGGCTCAGGCTCGGCATCAACCGCACCTGGGACAGCCGTTGGTATGCGGACGGGCAATATGCCGATCTTCTCGCCGAGGATCTGAAGATCCGCGAGTTTCTGAACAAGCGCCTGAAGCAGGCCGGCATCAGCAAGATCGTGATCGAGCGGCCCGCCAAGAAGGCGCGCATCAGCATTCACACGGCGCGCCCCGGCGTGGTCATCGGCAAGAAGGGGCAGGAAATCGAGACCCTGCGTAAGCAGCTTGCCAAGATGACGACCGGCGACGTTCATCTGAACATTGTCGAGATCCGGAAGCCTGAGATCGATGCCAAGCTGGTGGCTGAGAACATCGCTCAGCAGCTCGAGCGTCGCGTCACCTTCCGTCGCGCGATGAAGCGCGCCATGCAGTCCGCCATGCGCCTCGGCGCTCTTGGCATTCGCGTGCATTGCACCGGTCGTCTCGGTGGTGCGGAAATCGCACGTGGTGAAACTTATCGTGAAGGCCGGGTGCCGCTACACACGCTGCGTGCCGATGTCGACTTCGGTCGCGCCACCGCGTTCACGCCTTATGGAACCAACGGCGTCAAGATCTGGATCTTCAAGGGTGAGATCATGGAGCACGACCCGATGGCTCAGGACAAGCGTGCGGCCGATCCGTCGGCAATGCGCAGCAACTGAGGAATTTGGGTAGGAGTTCGGCGCCATGATGCAGCCTAAGAGAACCAAGTTCAGAAAGCGTCATAAGGGACGCAATGACGGCATCACCAAAGGTGGTGCAGCGCTGAATTTCGGTGCGTTCGGTATGAAGGCGACCACCAATGCTCGGATCACCGCTCGCCAGATCGAAGCGGCGAGACGTGCGATCACTCGGCATCTGAAGCGCGCCGGCCGCGTCTGGATCCGGATTTTCCCGGATCACCCGGTCAGCAAGAAGCCTGCCGAAGTGCGCATGGGTAAGGGTAAGGGGTCGGTCGAATATTGGGTTGCGCCGGTCAAGGCCGGTCGCATCATGTTCGAGATCGACGGCGTGCCCGCCAATCTCGCCGAAGAGGCGATCAAGCGTGGTGCCGCCAAGCTTCCGGTACGCACCAGGTTCATTGTTCGTCCGGGTGAGGAGGCGTCGGCATGAAGGCCGAAGAGTTGAGGGGCAAGACCCCCGATCAGTTGAAGGAGCAGCTTTTGGACCTGAAGAAGGAGCAGTTCAATCTGCGCTTTCAAAAGGCGACCGGGCAGCTCGAAAACACGTCGCGGGTGCGCGAGGTCAGGCGTGACATCGCCAGGATCAAGACGGTCCTCGGTGCTGCAAAGCCGGCCCAGGCCAGTGCGAGCTAGGGAGTAAAGGTCGTGCCAAGGCGCGTATTGCAAGGAACTGTCGTAAGCGACAAGCAGGACAAGACGGTGGTCGTCAGAGTCAACCGCCGGGTCATGCATCCGCTTTACAAGAAGTATATCAACCGGTCGAAGAAGTATGCGGCCCATGACGCGGAGAACCAGTTCAAGACTGGCGACACCGTCAAGATCCGCGAGTGCCGGCCGATTTCCAAGCATAAGTGCTGGGAAGTTATCTTGGAGCCTGCCGCTTAGGCGAGCATAGTTGGGTAGAGGGCGGCAGCCATGATTCAGTCAGAAACCAATCTCGACGTCGCGGATAACTCCGGTGCGCGCCGTGTGCAGTGCATCCGCGTGCTTGGCGGTTCCAGACGTCGCTGGGCGTCGGTCGGCGATATCATCGTGGTGGCCGTGAAGGAAGCGATCCCGCGGGGCAAGGTGAAGAAGGGCGACGTGCACAAGGCGGTTATCGTGCGCACGGCCAAGGAAATTCATCGCCAGGACGGCAGCGCCATCCGCTTCGATCGCAACGCTGCTGTGTTGATCAACAACACCGGCGAGCCGATCGGCACGCGTATCTTCGGCCCGGTGACGAGAGAGCTGCGCGCCAAGCGGTTCATGAAGATCATCTCGCTCGCACCCGAGGTGCTTTGACCGCCGTCATCTTGGATGATCGGAACAGGTCGTTGGAATTTTGGATAGTAGAGACGCCGACATGGCTAAGAAGTTGAAGATCAAAAAGGGTGACCAGGTGGTGGTCACCGGCGGCCGGGACAAGGGCAAGCGCGGCGAGGTTCTGCGCGTGGTCAAGAAAGACGACCGCCTGATCGTTTCGGGCGTGAATATGGTGCATCGGCACACGCGGCCGTCTGCGCAGCATCCGGGTGGCATCGTCGACAAGGAAGCGACGATCCATATCTCGAATGTCGCCCATATCGACCCCAAGACGTCCGAGCCCACACGTGTCGGTTTCAAGACCCTCGAAGACGGTCGCAAGGTGCGCTTTGCCAAGCGCTCCGGCGAAGTCATCGATCGATAGGAGACGGATCATGGCTCGCTTGATGGCGCAATATAAAGACGAGATCCGCGGCAAGCTGCAGGATCAGTTCGCATACAAGAACCCGATGCAGATCCCGAAGCTTGAGAAGATCGTTTTGAACATGGCGGTCGGCAAGGCTGTTCAGGACAGCAAGAAGCTGACGACGGCGGTTCAGGAGATGACCCTGATTTCCGGTCAGAAGCCCCATATCTGTAAGGCCAGAAAGTCGGTCGCGAACTTCAAGCTTCGCGAGGGCATGGCGATCGGCTGCAAGGTAACCCTGCGCGGTCGGCGGATGTACGAGTTTCTGGATCGCCTGATCACAATAGCACTTCCGCGCGTCCGGGACTTCCGCGGCGTACCGGCGAAGAGCTTCGATGGTCGCGGCAACTACGCGATGGGCTTGAAAGAGCAGATCGTGTTTCCCGAGATCAGCTATGACGATGTCGATGAGATCAGAGGTATGGACATCATCATCTGTACGTCAGCGGCCAATGACGACGAGGCCAAGGCGCTGCTTGAGCAGTTTCGCATGCCGTTCGCGGCTTGAAGAGGAGACGATTGGATGGCCAAGAAGAGCGCCGTCGAGAAGAACAAGAACCGTCGCAAGATGGTCGACAAATACGCGGAGAAGCGTGCTGCGTTGCGGGCGATCATCAAGGATCGTGAAGCCGATCCTGAGGAGCGGTTCGAAGCGACGCTGACGCTGGCAGCACTCCCGCGCAATGGCGCGAAGGTCAGGCTGCGCAATCGCTGCGGCCTCACCGGTCGTCCGCGTGGCTACTATCGTAAATTCGGTCTGTCGCGGATCGCGGTGCGCGAACTCGGCTCGATCGGTCAGATTCCCGGCCTGGTCAAGTCCAGCTGGTAGAGCAGGCTAGGTATTGAAGGAGAGGACGCCATGTCGTTGAGCGATCCATTGGGCGATATGCTGACCCGAATCCGCAATGGCCAGTCGGCGCAAAAGAGCGCCATCGGAAGCCCGGCATCGAGGCTGCGGAAGAACGTGCTCGAGGTGCTGAAGCGCGAAGGCTATATTCGTGGTTTCTCCCAGAGCGACGAAGGCCATAAGGAACTCTCGATCGAGCTCAAATACCATAATGGTGAGCCGGTCATCAAAGAGCTCCGTCGTGTCTCGAAGCCCGGCCGCAGGGTCTATTCAGGGGTCAAAGACCTCCCGAGGATCTACAACGGTCTTGGCATCGCCATTCTGTCGACTCCGCGTGGCGTGATGTCGGACGCCGAGGCGCGTGAAGCGCATGTCGGCGGTGAAATTCTCTGCACGGTATTTTGATCATGTCTCGTATCGGTAAACATCCCGTATCGATTCCGGACGGCGTCAAGGTCGCCCTTTCCGGTCAGCAGATGACGGTCTCCGGCAAGCTTGGCGAACTGTCGCGCAAGCTGCCTGACGAGGTCGAGATCAAGGAGGCGGACGGTGCGGTCACGGTCTCGCCGCGCGGCGAGGACAAGCGTTCGCGCTCCATGTGGGGTCTGTCGCGTTCGCTCGTCTCGAACATGATCGAAGGCGTGTCCGCCGGCTTCACCCGCAATCTGGTGATCTCCGGCGTCGGTTACCGTGCCGCGATGGATGGTAAGATCCTGAACCTGCAGCTCGGTTACAGTCACGACATCAAATATGCGATCCCCTCCGACATCGAGGTGAAATGCGCGACGCCGACGCAAATCGCGATCACCGGCGCCGATCGTCAGCGCGTCGGTCAGATCGCCGCCGAGATCAGGTCGTTCCGGAAGCCGGAGCCTTATAAGGGCAAGGGCATTCGTTATGACGATGAGAGGATCATCCGCAAGGAAGGCAAGAAGAAGTAGCCATGATCAAGCCAGGAAAACGTTTCGAGCGCAGGAAGCGGCGTACGCGCTATGCGCTCAAGCAGAGCAATTCCGGCCGCGCCAGGCTCTCGGTCTTCCGATCAAGCAAGCATATTTATGCGCAGGTGATCGACGATGAAGCCGGTCGCACGGTGGCCTCAGCCTCATCGGTCGACAAGTCGCTTCGTCCGGACCTCAAGAGCGGCGCCGACAAGGCGGCTGCCGAGGCCGTGGGCAAGCTGGTGGCGGAGCGCGCTAAGGAGGCCGGTGTTGAAGCCGTCGTCTTCGATCGCGGCGGCTATCGCTATCACGGCCGGGTCAAGGCGGTGGCGGAAAGCGCCCGCTCGGCCGGCCTGAAATTCTAGCGGTTCAAAGGAAAGTTCATGGCACGCTTCGGCGGTAACGAAAGGCAAGGCGGCAGCGACGGGGAGTTCACGGACAAACTCGTCAACGTCAACCGTGTTGCCAAGGTTGTGAAGGGTGGCCGGCGTTTCGGCTTTTCGGCGCTCGTAGTGGTCGGTGACGGCAAGGGCCGGGTCGGCTTCGGCGGTGGCAAGGCGCGTGAGGTGCCGGAAGCCGTCAGGAAGGCGACCGATCAGGCCAAGCGTGCGATGATCCGCGTGCCGCTGCGCCAGGGCCGCACCCTGCATCATGATGTGGAAGGTCGATTTGGCGCCGGGCATGTCGTGCTGCGCGCCGCACCTCCGGGCACCGGCATCATCGCGGGTGGTCCGATGCGCGCGGTTTTTGAAGCGCTGGGCATTGGCGACGTCGTCGCGAAGTCGATTGGCACATCCAATCCCCACAACATGATCAAGGCGACCTTCGAGGCGCTGAAGAACACCAACTCGCCGCGTTCGGTGGCCGCCAAGCGTGGCAAGAAGGTCAGCGAGATCGTCGGCAGGCGTGATCCGAGCGGCGCCGAGGCGGCTGCGGAGGCAGGCTGATGGCAGCGAAGAAGGACGAGACGGCCGGGCTGATCAAGGTGACGCAGACCGGCAGCCCGATCGGCCGGCATCACCGCCAGCGCGAAAATCTCATCGGGCTTGGGCTCAACAAGATCGGCCGTTCCAAGGTGTGGCCGGACAGCCCTCAGGTGCGTGGCAAGATCAATAAGGTCCACCATTTGGTGAAGGTCGAAGCCGCCGAAGGTTAGGGCCGAGGGTCGACCTCCCTTTAACTGGGGTGTTGGCCTGCATATGTAGATATCGATGGCAGCGCGGACGTTAAGTCGACGCTGTCGTCGTACGACAGGATGAGGGCGATGAAGCTCAACGAATTGGCACCTAACCCAGGTGCGCGCAAGGCGAAGAAACGGGTTGGCCGCGGCATCGGCTCCGGCACCGGCAAGACGGCGGGACGCGGCTATAAGGGCCAGCGCGCGCGGTCCGGCACGGCGACCCGCACCTTCGAAGGCGGTCAGATGCCGGTCTACCGGCGTCTGCCGAAGCGCGGCTTCAACAATCCCTTCAAGAAGGTGTTCGCGCCGCTCAATCTCGACCGGTTGCAGGCGGCGATCGACGATGGCCGCTTGGACGCGTCCAAGACCGTTGACTTGAACGCGCTGCACGCTGCCGGTTTGATCGGCAAGCGCAAGGATGGCGTGCGTCTACTGGCTCGCGGTGAGCTGAAAACCGCCATCACGCTTGAAGTCGACAGTGCTTCCAAGGCTGCAGCCGAGGCACTGGAAAAGGCTGGCGGCAAGCTGGTTCTCGGTTCCACCGAAGCGGTTGAGATCACGGCGAGACCAGCCCCCAAGCCGACGAAAGCTAAGACCCCTGCGAAACCGAAAGCCGAAGCTGCTCCGAAGGCCGAACCCACATCAGAGGCCGAAGCTGAGAGTGCTGATGGCGAGGGTGAAAAGGAGCTTGAGGGCACCCGCCCCGCAGGCCTGGATGCGCCCAAGGGCGAGCCTGATGATCTGAAGAAGATTGGCGGAGTTGGTCCGAAGCTCGAAGGCACGCTGAACGGGCTTGGCATCTATCACTTCTGGCAGATCGCCGAATTCACGCCCGACAATGTCGCCTGGGTCGATGGTTATCTCAGCTTCAAGGGCAGGATTGACCGCGACGACTGGATCGGCCAGGCGAAGGCCTTTGCTGAAGAAGCTGCGTCCTCTTCGAACGACGACGCATAAGCGGAGACCAATATGGCGTCGATGGCCGAACAACTTGCGGCGAATGTCAACTTTTCGGCATTCAGCAAGGCTACCGAGCTCAAGAAACGGCTCTGGTTCGCGCTCGGCTGTCTGATCGTCTATCGCTTCGGCACCTACATTCCGCTCCCGGGTATCGACCCGGTGATCATGTCGCAGATCTTCGAGCAAAATGCCGGCGGCATCATGGGCATGTTCAACATGTTCGCCGGTGGTGCCCTGGAGCGCATGTCGATCTTCGCGCTCGGCATTCTTCCTTACATTTCAGCCTCGATCATTATGCAGCTGATGACCGCGGTCTCGCCGACCATCGAGCAGCTGAAAAAGGAAGGCGAGACGGGCCGAAAGCAGATCAATCAATACACCCGTTATCTCACCGTGGTGCTCGCCACCTTCCAGGGTTACGGCCTTGCCGTCGGCCTCGAAGCGATGAGCGGCCCCGGCGGTTCGGCGGTGATCGATCCCGGCTGGTATTTCCGTGTGATCACGGTGATCACCATCGTCGGCGGCACAATGTTCCTGATGTGGCTCGGCGAACAGATCACCGCGCGCGGCATCGGTAACGGCATCTCGTTGATCATCTTCACCGGCATCATCGCGTCCCTGCCATCTGCGCTCGCAAGCACTTTGGAACTTGGACGCACCGGCGCGATCTCGACCTTCCTGATCGTCTTCCTGTTCATCATGTGCGTCGCGGTAATCGCGTTCATCGTGTTCATCGAGCGCGCCCAACGCCGCATCCTGGTGCAGTATCCAAAGCGTCAGCAGGGCAACCGCATGTTCGGCGGCGAAAGCTCTCATCTGCCGCTCAAGATCAATGTTTCCGGCGTGATCCCGCCCATCTTCGCAAGCTCCCTGCTCTTGATGCCGGCAACGCTCGCCAGTTTCGGCGGCGCAGGCGGACCGGAATGGCTGGCGCAGCTCACCGCTCTCCTCGGACGTGGTCAGCCCTTGTTCCTGCTGATCTTCATCGGGCTGATCATCTTCTTCGCGTTCTTCTACACGTCGATCGTGTTCAATCCGCAGGACACTGCTGAGAACCTCCGTAAGCACGGCGGCTTTATCCCCGGCATTCGTCCGGGCCAGCGCACGGCTGAATATTTCGACTATGTCCTGACCCGCCTCACCACGGTCGGCGCGATCTATCTATCCGCGGTCTGTATTCTGCCGGAGATCCTGATCTCGCAATACGCCGTGCCTTTCTACTTCGGCGGCACCAGTCTTCTGATCGTCGTTTCCGTGACCATGGATACGACAGCGCAGGTCCAGTCCCACCTGATCGCCCATCAATATGAGGGCTTGATCAAGAAATCCCGCCTGCGCGGAGCGCGACGCTGATGATATTGATCCTCCTCGGTCCGCCTGGCGCCGGCAAGGGCACCCAGGCCGCGCGCATCAGAGACGAATATAAGATCGCGCACCTCTCCACCGGCGACATGTTGCGCGGCGCTATCGCCGCCGGAACGGATGTCGGCAAGCAGGCGAAAAGCGTGATGGACGCGGGCAAACTGGTGTCCGACGATATCATCATCCGTTTGGTGGAAGAGCGCACCGAAGATGATGACTGCGCCTCAGGCTTTTTGCTGGATGGCTTTCCGCGCACCGTCGGCCAGGCTGAAGCGCTGGACGATCTCCTGGCGCGCAGACAGCAGAAGCTCGATGCGGTCGTTGAGTTTGCGGTCGATGACGATGCGCTGATCGGTCGGATCTCCGGTCGCTATTCCTGCGCCAATTGCGGGGCCGGCTACCACGACGAGTTCCAAAAGCCGGCGCAAGAAGGTTTCTGCGACAACTGCGGCAGCACAGAGTTCAAGCGACGTTCGGATGACAACGCCGATGCGGTGCGCACCCGGCTGACGTCCTACCACAACGAGACCGCACCTCTACTTCCCTACTACCGGGATAAAGGCGTGCTGAAGACAGTCGACGGCATGGCGGATATCGATGCGGTGACAACCCAGATCTTCAAGGAGATCAACGGCCGACCGCGTTGACAGGAGATGAGATAGGCCTATAATCGCGCGGCTGGCGCGACTTCTTCGCCTTTTCTGACATTGACACGAGATAAGTTCCGGGCCTGAACTTCAGCCCGGCCGACGTTCGAGGAGACCTAGAGTGGCGCGTATCGCCGGCGTTAATATCCCAAGCGGCAAGCCCGTGGGCATTGCTCTGACCTACATCTACGGCATCGGCCGGACGACGTCCGTCAAGATCCTGTCCGAGGTCGACATCGAGTTTTCCCGGCGGGTCAACGAGCTGTCCGATGCGGAAGTCGCCAAGCTGCGCGAAACCATCGACCGCACGCAGCGGGTCGAGGGCGAGCTTCGTCGCGATGTCGCGATGAACATCAAGCGACTGATGGATCTCGGCTGCTACAAGGGGCTTCGCCATCGTAAGGGGCTGCCGGTCCATGGACAGCGGACGCACACCAATGCCCGTACCCGCAAGGGGCCAGCGAAGCCGATTGCCGGCAAGAAGAAGGTGACCAAGTAACATGGCTAACGAATCCGCCCCTCGTCTGCGTCGCCGCGAACGGAAGAACATCTCTTCCGGCGTTGCCCATGTGAACGCGACCTTCAACAACACCATGATCACCATTACCGATGCGCAGGGTAATGCGATCTCCTGGTCGTCGGCAGGCGCCCAGGGTTTTCGTGGTTCGAGGAAGTCCACGCCGTTCGCCGCGCAGATCGCTGCCGAGAACGCCGGCAAGAAGGCGCAGGAGCACGGCATGAGGACGCTTTCCGTCGAGGTCCGCGGCCCCGGTTCGGGACGCGAGTCGGCGCTGCGCGCGCTGTCCGCCGTCGGGTTCGAGATCACGTCGATTCGCGATGTGACGCCGATCCCGCACAACGGCTGCCGCGCCAGAAAGCGCCGCCGGGTCTGAGTTTGCGACATAGGAGCCGCTGGACCGGTAACGGTCTTGAGGTTCGAAAAGGCCTCGGCATGATGCCGGGGCTTTCCCATTGAAAAGGTTCGAGGTAAGCCCGTGATTCAAAAGAACTGGCAGGAGCTCATCAAGCCCCCCAAGCTCGAGATTCAGCCTGGGATGCGGCCGGACCGCGAGGCGACCGTCATCGCTGAGCCGCTGGAGCGGGGCTTTGGCGTCACGTTGGGTAATGCGCTTCGGCGTATTCTCCTTTCCTCGCTGCAGGGATCGGCGATCACCGCCGTCCAGATCGACAGCGTGCTGCACGAGTTCTCGACCGTGCCCGGCGTGCGCGAGGACGTCACCGACATCGTGCTCAATCTGAAGTCGCTGGCGATCCGCATGCACAGCGAGACGCAAAAGCGCATGTATCTAAAGGCCAAAGGGCCTTGCGCCGTGACCGCGTCGATGATCGAGGTCGGCCATGACATCGAGATCATGGATCCGAACCACGTCATCTGTCATCTCGATGAGGAAGCCGAGCTTTCCATGGAGATGACGGTCAAGTCCGGCCGCGGCTACATCCCGGCGGCGATGAACAAGTCCGAAGACGCGCCGATCGGTCTGATCGCCGTCGATGCGATCTACAGCCCAGTCCGAAAGGTCGCCTACAAGGTCGACCATGCGCGTGTCGGCCAGGTGACCGACTATGACAAGCTGACCATGCAGATCGAGACCAACGGTTCGGTCTCGCCGGAAGACGCCGTGGCGCTCGCCGCGCGTATCCTGCAGGATCAGCTGCAGCTCTTCATCAACTTCGAAGAGCCGAAGTCGGCGTCCTCGCAGGACAGCAAGCCGGAGCTGCCGTTCAACCCGCATCTTCTCAGGAAGGTGGACGAGCTGGAGCTCTCGGTGCGTTCGGCGAACTGCCTGAAGAACGACAACATCGTCTACATCGGCGATCTCGTGCAGAAGACCGAATCCGAGATGCTCAGAACGCCGAACTTTGGCCGGAAGTCCCTGAACGAGATCAAGGAGGTGCTCTCGCAAATGGGGCTTTCGCTCGGTATGGAAGTCACCGGTTGGCCGCCCGAGAACATCGAAGAGCTCGCCCGCCGCATCGAAGAGCCCTACTGACCCTGCCAGGGTCGAGGCTGACTTGTTTCGGCTTCGCAGATTCTAGCGAGCCGTCGCGTTACCAGGAGTTAAATTATGCGCCATCGTCTAAGTGGCCGTAAGCTGAACAGGACGTCGAGCCACAGGAAGGCCATGTTCGCCAACATGTCGGTGGCGCTTGTGAAGCATGAGCAGATCAAGACCACGCTTCCAAAGGCGAAGGAGCTTCGCCCTTTCGTCGAAAAGCTGGTGACGCTCGGCAAGCGTGGTGATCTGCATGCGCGCCGTCAGATCATCGCTAAGACCCGCGATGAAAAGACCGCTGCGAAGCTGATCGACACGATCGCGCCTCGCTATGACGGGCGTCCCGGCGGTTACATCCGGGTGCTCAAAGCTGGCTTCCGCCAGGGCGACAACGCGCCGATGGCGATCATCGAGTTCATCGATCGCGATGTCGACGCCAAAGGCCAGGACAGCGGTCCGGTGCAGCATCGGAATGTCGACGAGGAGGAGGCCGAGGCGGTCGCGGCCTGACGACGGTTTGCTTCCATCCGCTACTCTTTCGATATGTTGTTATGACAAGGCCTTTGGCTTAGCCGAAGGCCTTGTTGATTCTCGCGCGCGGCTGATTTGCGTCGTTGCCCTGCTTCTGACGGTTTCTGTCCAGCCTCTGGTCGCTGACCAGGTGCCGACGAGCCGGGAGCAGATCGCGCTCTCCTTCGCGCCGGTCGTGCGCGACACGTCGGCGGCGGTGGTCAATATCTACACACGCAAAGCCAGCCGGGCGCCCGATCAGGATCCTTTCTTTTCCGATCCCTTCTTCCAGTTCTTCTTCGAAGGCCTCGGCCGAAGACAAGCGCCCGAGCGTCAACAAAATTCGCTCGGCTCCGGCGTGATCATCGAGAGCGATGGGCTGGTCGTCACTAATCATCACGTCATCGAGGACGCTGATGAGATCATGGTGGTCCTGAATGACCGCCGCGAATTCCGGGCCGAAGTGGTCGGCGCGGATGCTGCCGCCGACCTCGCCTTGCTGCGCATCGATCCGCCCTCCGATCTGCCCGCCTTGACGATGGGCTCATCGGACGGTCTCGAAGTCGGCGATCTCGTGCTCGCGATCGGCAACCCGTTCGGCATCGGCCAGACGGTGACCTCAGGCATCATCTCGGCCCTGTCCCGCACGGGACCGGGCGTGGGATCGGATCTCTCCTTCATTCAGACCGACGCAGCCATCAACCCCGGCAATTCCGGCGGCGCTTTGGTGACCATCGATGGCAAACTGATCGGCGTTAACACCGCGATTTTTACGCGCGGCGGCGGTTCGATTGGCATCGGCTTCGCCATTCCGATCGATTTGGTCAAGGCGCTGGTGCGCTCGATCGAAGGTGGCGGCAGCAGCCTCGCCCGCCCCTGGCTCGGCGCTCAGGTTCAGACGGTGACACCGGACCTTGCGGCCAATCTCGGCCTTAATCGTCCGGTCGGCGTGCTGCTGAACCAGATCCACCGCGTCGGACCGGCGAGACGGGCCGGACTGGATAAGGGCGATGTGATCATGTCGATCGACGGTGCCGAAATCGTCGATCAGCATGGTCTCAATTTTCGCCTGGCGGTCGGCCGCCTCGGCGAGGCGGCGGCGCTTGATGTCTGGCGTCAGGGCCGGGTGTTGAGCACCGATCTGCCGCTTGAGCTGCCGCCGCGCGATCCAGCCCCGGATGTCACGGAGCTCAACGGGCGTCATGCCCTTTCCGGTGCGACGATCGCCAATCTGTCGCCCGGCTTCAACCAGGACGCCGGCCTCGATCTGTTCGCCGAGGGCGTCGTGATCCTCCGCATCAACCGAAGGAGCCCTGGGGCCCGTCTCGGTCTCCGCCGAGGCGACGTCATCAACAGTGTTGCCGACCAACCGATCGACAGCGTCGCCGAACTCGCCGACACACTGTACGATCTCCCCTCGGTCTGGCGGCTTGAAATCAACCGCGGCGGTCGCCAACTCGGCGTCACGATTGGCCGATGAAAGATCTCTTCGAGCAGGCGCAACCTGCACCATCGCAGGCGCGGCCTGCACCGTCGACTAAAGCGGAAGCGCCGAAGCGTCCAGGCCAGACGCCCGTCAAGACCGGCGGCCCCGCCGCCCCGCTGGCGGAGAGGTTGAGGCCGGGGGTGTTGGAGGAGCTGGTGGGGCAGGACCATTTGCTCGGGGCGGAGACACCGCTCGGGCGGATGCTGTCGCGCGGCAAGATCAGCTCGGTCATTCTCTGGGGGCCGCCGGGGACCGGGAAAACGACGCTGGCGCGGCTGCTGGCGCGCGCCGTCGGCCAGCCGCTGGTGCAGCTCTCCGCCGTGATGTCCGGCGTCGCCGATCTTCGCAAGGTCTATGACGAGGCGAAGAAGCGCCGACATATGGGCCAGCCGACCCTCCTGTTCATCGATGAAATCCATCGCTTCAACCGCGCGCAGCAGGACGGCCTGCTTGCCCAGGTCGAGGATGGGACGGTCATTTTGATCGGCGCGACCACGGAAAATCCGTCCTTCGCGCTGAATGGCGCGCTTCTCTCCCGTTCACAGGTGCTGGTGCTGAACCGTCTGGAGGAGCCCGCTCTCCTCGCCCTGATCGAACGAGCGGAAAAGGCGATCGGTCACAAACTGCCGCTTACCGACGATGCCCGCAAGCGCCTGACCGAACTTGCGGATGGCGACGGCCGCTATCTCCTGAACCTGGTCGAGTCCCTCGCCGATCTATCGGAAGAGTCAACGTTAGACCCCGCGGGTCTAGGGGAGGTGTTGCAGCGGCGCATGCCGCTCTACGACAAGCAGCAGGAGGCCCATTACAATCTGATAAGCGCGCTGCATAAATCCGTGCGTGGCTCCGATCCTGATGCGGCGCTTTACTGGTTTGCGCGCATGATCGATGGCGGCGAGGACCCGCGCTATCTGGCGCGCCGCATCGTGCGCATGGCGTCCGAGGACATCGGGGCGGCGGACCCCACGGCGCTGCCACTGACGCTTGCCGCCGCCGAAGCCTATGAGCGTCTCGGCACGCCGGAGGGTGAGCTGGCGCTGGCGCAGGCTGTCGTGCATCTGGCGATGGCGCCGAAATCGAACGCGGTCTATGTGGCGTTCAAGCGGGCCATGACGTCGGCCAAGGAGAGCGGCTCGCTGCTTCCGCCTGCGCACATCCTGAACGCACCGACCAAGCTGATGAAGGATCTCGGCTACGGTAAAGGCTACGATTACGATCATGACGCGCCCGATCGCTTCTCCGGTCAGAACTATTTTCCGGACGATATGGAGCGCCAGAGCTTTTATCAGCCGATCGACGAGGGCGCCGAAGCCGAGGTCAAGGCGCGTTTGGCGCAGTGGACCGTCTTGCGTAAGAAACGTCAGGCCAAGGGTGACAAGCCATGAGCGCCGTCGAACAGCGCGCGGTTGCCTCGGATGAGGCCGACATCCGCCTCGATCGCTGGTTCAAGCGCCATTTTCCGAGCCTCGGCCATGGCCACCTGCAGAAGCTCCTGCGCACCGGCCAGGTGCGCATCGACGGCAAGCGCGCCCAAGCCAATGCCCGCCTCGCCGAAGGTCAGCTGATCAGGGTGCCTCCCCTCGGCGCGGCCGAAAGCGTTGACTTGAAGCCGCCGCCCAAACCGCGGCAACAAGATGCCCAAGAACTTCGAGCGATGATCCTGCATGAGGACGACGCGCTCATTGCGCTCAACAAACCCGCAGGCCTCGCCGTTCAGGGAGGCAGCAAGACCAAGCGCCACATCGATGGCATGCTTCTTTCCCTCGCCCCCAAAGGTGAGCGCTACCGCCTGGTCCATCGTCTCGATCGCGACACATCAGGACTCCTGGTCATCGCCAAGACTGCGTCTTCGGCGGCGAAGCTGTCGAAAGCTTTTCAGCGCCACGAAGTGCAGAAGCTCTACTGGGCCCTGGTCGCCGGCCTGCCGCCCCTCGAACACGGCATCATCGACAAGGCCCTTTCCAAGGGCGTGGTGGACAAGCGATTCGGCGCGGACTTCGAACTGGTGCAAGCGGGAGGCGACGGTGCGCAAAAAGCGACGACCAGATACCGCACCATCGCGCGCGCCGGCAAGCTTTCGGCCTGGCTCGCCCTTCAGCCGCTTTCGGGACGCACGCACCAGCTCCGCGTCCATTGCGCCCTGATGGACTGCCCGATCATCGGCGATCCCAAATATGGCGGGCCGAAGGCCGTCCCGGCAGGGGCGCCTCGTACCCTCATGCTGCATGCGCGGGAGCTGGATCTACCCCATCCCGATGGCGGGCGCTTGACGCTCGAAGCCCCTTTGCCCGATACCATGCGGTTGGGTTTCGCCTGGATCGGCTTTGAACCTGACCCCACCTTATCGGGCGCGCGCCTCGTGGATTTCGAAGAGCTTTGAAAGCAACAGCATGGTCAGCCTGATCCTTTTCGATTGCGACGGCACGCTGGTGGACAGCCAGTATGTGATCATCGAGACCATGAACCGCACCTTCCGCGCCAAGAATCTGGCGCCGCCAACGCCGGAGCAGATTCGCTCGATCGTCGGACTTTCGCTCGACCTGGCCATGGGAAGACTGGCGCCGGATCTGGACGCATCGGATCATCATCACCTCGCCGACCTTTATAAACAGCACTTCGCCGCCCTTCGTCTCGCCGAAGACTTTTCCGAGCCGCTGTTCGAAGGGGTCGAAGCGACGCTCGATAAGTTGAAGGCCGGTGACACAGTGCTCGGTGTCGCCACGGGCAAGAGTTTGCGTGGGTTGCAGATGGTCTTGGAGCATCACGGTATTCGCGATCGTTTCGTTACCCTGCAGACCGCGGATTTTCACCCCAGCAAACCGCATCCCAGCATGATCGAACAGGCGTTGAAGGAAACGGGGGCGAAGCCGGCAACCACCTTGATGGTCGGCGACACCACCTTCGACATCGAGATGGCGATCGCAGCCGGCGTGCGCCCGATCGGTGTGAATTGGGGCTATCATCCGGCATCGACTCTGGTGGAAGCCGGGGCAGAGATCGTTCTCGATCGCTTCGAGCAGGTGCTGGATATGCTGGGTGACGCCGACGCATGAAGCGCTTCTACAAAACGACGGGCGTCGACGAGATCGATGGCGGCTTTCGCGTGCTGCTGGACGGACGCTCCCTGAAGACGCCGGCGCGAGCGGAGCTGGTGGTGCCGGTCGAAGGCCTGGCCCATGCCGTCGCCGAAGAATGGGATGCGCAGGCGGACGAGATTGCGCCCGACGCCATGCCGATCACCCGCCTTGCGACCACGGCGGTCGATCGCATGCCCGAACTGCGCAAGCCGGCCGTCCAGGAAATCGCCGACTATGCCGGCACCGATCTGGTCTGCTACCGGGCACCCGATCCGGACGAGCTGGTCCGTCGCCAGCATGACGTCTGGCAGCCGGCGCTGGACTGGATGGCCAAGCGTTACGACATCGCGTTCGATCTGACGGTTTCCCTGACGCCGGCCACACAGCCCGAAGCGACGCTTACCGGCGTGCGCAACGTGATCGAGGCGATCGACGATTGGCCGCTGGTCGGTATTCACGGGGCGACCACCAGTCTCGGCTCCGTGGTTCTGGCGCTCGCCCTTTGGCACGGCCGTTACGACGCCGATGCCGCCGTTGATGCGAGCCTTGTCGATGCGCTTTTTGAACTGGAGCGCTGGGGCGAGGAGCGCGATGCCGCGAAGCGCCATGAGGTCCTGCGCCGTGACGTCCGGGGCGTAGCCCGTTTCCTGCAACACCTTCCGCCCAAATCTTAGCGACATGGTCAACAAGGAACACCGGTAAGAATCCGACAAAAGACCGCATAACCATCGACCTTAAAGCTCCTTCTTCGAAGGCAGCGGCAAGTCAATGATGTGGTCACACCACAGAATGGAGCGGCATGGCAGCGTCCTCATCGAAAACCGTTATCTATGCAGCCCTGATCGGCAACGGGCTGATCGCGATCACCAAGTTCATCGCGGCTGGCATCACCGGCAGTGCGGCGATGCTGTCGGAGGCCGTTCATTCGGTCGTCGATACCGGCAATCAGGGGCTCTTGCTCTACGGCATCAGACGCTCCAATCGCCCGCCGGACGACGCGCATCCCTTCGGCTACGGCATGGAGCTCTATTTCTGGGCGTTCGTCGTGGCGATCCTGATCTTCGCGGGCGGAGCGGGGATTTCGGCCTATCACGGGATCGAAAAGATCCTGCATCCGGAGCCGCTGGAGAACGTGTACATCAATTACATCGTGCTCCTTCTCGCCATGTGTTTCGAGGCGGTTGCCTGGTGGATTGCGTTCAAGGCCTTTCGCGAGAGCAAAGGCGACCTTGGCTATTTCGAGGCCGTGCGGCGCAGCAAAGACCCGACACTTTTCACCGTGCTGTTCGAAGACAGCGCTGCAATGGCCGGTTTGATCGTGGCGTTTATCGGCATCGCACTCGGCCAGGCGCTCGACATGCCGGTGCTGGACGGTGTTGCCTCCCTTCTGATCGGCGTTATCCTGGCGCTGACCGCAGCGCTGCTCGCCTATGAGGCCAAAGGCCTTCTGATCGGCGAAGGCGTCCAGCCCGGCGTGAAACGCGGCATCGAGGCGGTGATCGCCGAGCAGCCGGGCATCGTCAAGCTTAACGAGCTGCGCAGCATGCATTTCGGGCCGGAGGAGGCGCTGCTGACCATCAGTGTCGACTTCCGCAGCGATCTCACCGCTGACCAGGTCGAACAGACCATCTCAGAGATGGAGCAGACGATAAAGGCGCGCTATCCTGAGGTTAGGCGTGTCTTCATCGAAGCGCAGAACTGGCGAGCCCATCAGGCGGATCGTCGGGCGACGCAAAACCGGAAGACGGTTGAGAGCAAGGATGAACCAACTGCCAAGCCCGCGTCGGAAGGCCCTGTCGAGGATGCATGAACGACCTTGGAGACCCTAATATCGATGTCGAGACGGCCAGGCTCTTTCTGCCGCCGCTAAAGGAGAGCGATGCCGCCGATTTTGCCGCTCTGTTCGAGGGTGACTGGGAGGCTGTCAAACAAACGGGCCAGCTTCCCTTTCCGGCGACGGTCGCTGCCATGCAGGTATGGATCAGGCGGCATACCGGACCGGGCGGTCACGCCTTTCTGCTGCGCCGCAAGGAGGACAGGGAAGTGATCGGCGCCATCGGCTTCGGCGGTCGTGGGCCGATCTCGGAGCTTGGCTATGCGCTCGGGCGCAATTTCTGGGGCAAAGGCTATGCAACCGAAGCCACGATCGCCATGATCGAGGCAGCGCGTGCTCGGGGGCTGGGAGGGCTTCAGGCCTACAGCTTCGTCGAAAATCCGGCGTCGGCCAGGGTGCTGGAGAAGGCGGGCTTTTCCAAGGTGGGTACGATCATCAGGGAATATCCCAAGCGCGGCGGGATGCGCCGGGTGACCCACTTCAGAACGATGCTTTAGACGAGTGGTGCGGCCATGTCGGAAGATGCCCTTGGCATCCCTCGGAAACTTGGCGGCATACCGTCGGCTTGGACGTTGACGGTCAGAATCGAATGTTGTGGTTATACCACGTCGGATAGGGAGCAGGGGTAATGGAGTATCGGAAGCTTGGGCGAAGCGGCCTTAAGGTGTCGCCGCTTTGCCTTGGCACCATGATGTTCGGTGGTCAGACAGGCGAGCCAGCGGCGACCCGCATCATCGAGAAGGCGCGCTATCAGGGACTGAACTTCATCGATACGGCGGATGCTTACAATCAGGGCCGCTCGGAAGAGGTCGTCGGCCGCGCCATACGCGCCGATCGCGACCATTGGATTCTCGCCACCAAGATGGCGAATCCGATGGGATCGGGACCCAACCAAAGCGGCCTGTCCCGAAGGCGGATGTTTCAGGCGCTTGAGGCCTCGTTGAAGCGCCTGGGCACCGACTACGTCGATATCATGTACCTCCATAAAGAGGATCATGAGACGCCGCTCGAGGAAACCATCGGCGCGATGGCCGATCTGGTCCGTTCCGGCAAGCTCCGCTATTTCGGCCTTTCCAATTACCGAAGCTGGCGGGTCGCGACGATCTGCGATCTTTGCGACCGTCTCGGCATCGATCGCCCCGTGGTCAGCCAGCCCTATTACAACGCCATGAACCGCATGCCCGAGGTCGAGCATTTGCCGGCTTGCGACTATTTCGGTCTTGGCGTCGTGCCGTATAGTCCGCTCGCACGCGGCGTGCTCAGCGGCAAATATCAGCCGGGTGAGCCGCCCCCTGACGACTCCCGCGCCGGCCGGAAGGACGCGCGCATAATGCAGAGCGAATGGCGCGAGGAAAGCCTGGTGATCGCGCAGAAGATCAAGGCCCATGCCGAAGCGCTCGGCGTCACGCCCGGCCAATTCGCTGTCGCATGGGTCCTCAACAATCGCATCGTAAGCGCACCGATCGTCGGACCGCGCACCGAGGAACAGTTCGACGATTATCTGGGTGCGCTCGCCTACAGCTTCACCAACGAGGACGAGGCGCTGATCGATGGTCTGGTGCCGATCGGTCACCCGTCGACGCCTGGCTATAACGATCCCGCCTATCCCGTCGAGGGCCGGCCTACCTGGACGGCAGACGTGGTCTGAGCATGGGTGATGCACGTCCCGTGATCGAGGCGATCAGCCTTGAAAAGCGTTACGGTGACTTTGAGGCCGTGCGCGGCATCGACCTCAAGGTCGGGAAAGGCCTCTGTATCGGCCTTTTGGGACCGAACGGCGCTGGCAAGACCACCACCATGCGCATGATCATGGGGCTGACCACGGTCACGGCAGGCAAGCTCACGGTGTTCGGCAAACCCGTCGATGCCATCGACCGCGCCGATCGCGCCAAGATCGGGCTGGTGCCCCAGGAGGACAACCTCGATCCGGAACTCTCGGTTCGTCAAAACCTCGAAGTCTATGGTCGCTATTTCAAGCTGCCGTCGGCGTCAATCAGCAAGCGCGTGCCGGAACTCCTGGCCTTCATGGAACTGACCGAGAAGCAGGATCAGAGTGTCAATCAGCTCTCCGGCGGCATGAAGCGTCGCCTGGTGATTGCCCGCGCCCTGATCGGCGATCCGGAACTGGTGATCCTCGACGAACCTACCACCGGCCTCGATCCGCAGGCGCGCGTCCTGATCTGGAAACAGCTCCAGGCGCTGAAGCGCGAGGGCAAGACGCTGCTCCTCACCACCCACTACATGGACGAGGCCGAACGTCTCGCCGACCACATCGTGATCATCGACGGCGGCAGGGTCCTCGCTGAAGGCTCGCCTGCCAAGCTGATTCGCGAGCATGTCCGCGGCCATGTGTTCGACGTGCAAAAGCCTCTGCCGGCAGTGCTCGCCAATGGCCGCTTCGAATCCGAGGACATCGGCGATTCGGTGCTCTTCTACGTCGAGAGGGCCGATGAGCTTCGGCACGAACTCTCCAAGGACGTCCACTATCTGCATCGCCCGGCCAATCTCGAGGACGTCTTTCTTCGTCTCACCGGTCGTAAGCTGCGAGAAGCCTGACATGGACTGGATCATCGAGCGTGTGCCCTACAGCGTCGCAGTTTGGTGGCGTCATTTTCTGGTTTGGCAAAAGACCATCTGGTCATCCCTCGCGCTGCAGATGGTGAACCCTGTCCTCTATCTCTTCGCTTTCGGCTTCGGCTTGGGGGCAGTCATCCGAGACATGGGCGGGCTCGACTATCTGGTCTTCATCGTGCCGGGCATGATGGCCTATTCGATGATGTTCACTGCGAGCTTCGAAGCGACCATCTCCGCCTATTCCAGGCTCACCATGCAGCAGACCTGGAGCGCCATACTCGCCTCGCCCGTGAGCCTGTTCGAACTGATGTTGGGCGAGAACGCCTGGGCGATCGCCAAGGGCCTCTTCTCTGCCTTTGGCGTGATCATCGTCGCGTCCTTTTGGGGCGGTATCGTCTCGCTTCCAGGCGCGCTCATCTCGCTTCTCGTTCTGGCCCTCGCCGGCTTCACTTTCTCTGCCTGCGGGCTCGCGGCAACGGCGCATGCAAGGAACTGGGAATTCATCAGCTATTTCATGACGTTCTGGGTGACGCCCAATTTCATTTTCTCCGGCGTCTTCTTCTCGATTGATCGCTTTCCGAGCTATGTCCAGGCGCTGGCCTGGCTTCTGCCCACCACCCATGTAATCGAGGTTATCCGTCCGCTGACCTCAGGACAACCGCTCGACCCGCTTATGGCCATTCTCCACGTCCTGTTCCTCGCCGGGCTCGGCGGTCTCATGTTCTTCCTCGCCTACAGAAAGCTGAAATCCCGCATGTTCGACTGAGGAATACAGCGATGACTGCATCCCTGGTGCTCGCCTCGACCGCCTATGCCGGGAGCTATGTCGAGGCCCTCCGAGAGGGCTTCAGGCGAGGAGATCAGCCTGCGAAGAAACCTGGAGAGATCGACAAGATCGAAGCCGATTTCGAAGCGTTCTTCGCAAGATTGACCATCAAGACCGGCGATGTCGTCCTGCCGAATGGCGATCTCATTCCCCGCGTGCCATCGGATGTCTTTTTTCTGGTCGATGGCGGCACCTTCATCGGCGAGGCGGGTGTGCGCTACACCTTGAACGATTGGCTTCTCCAGATCGGCGGCCATGTCGGCTACGGCATTCGGCCGATGTTCCAGCGGCAGGGCTACGGCAAGCTGATCCTCAAGCTCTCCCTCGATATCCTGCGCGAAAGCGGTGTCGAGAAGGCGCTGGTGACCTGCTACGATTACAATATCGGCTCGGCGAGGATCATCGAAGCCAATGGCGGTGTTCTCGCCAACCTGATCGATGATCCGCGTGGCGGCGGCAAATCGAGGCGCTATTGGATCGATCTGAAAAAAGCTTAAGTCTAAGACTGTCCCTGCTAGCGATTGTCCGGAGTGAATGCCTATGACCGCCTGCATCGTCGGCTGGAGCCACACGCCCTTCGGCATGCATGAAGATCAGGACGTGGAGAGCCTGATCATCAAAGCTGCTAGCGATGCCATCCAGGATGCCGGCATCGCGCCCGACGACGTCGACGAGATCCTGCTCGGCCATTATGGCGGCGGTTTCTCCGGTCAAGGCTTCACCAGCTCGCTGGTGCTGCAGGCGAAGGACGCGTTCCGCTTTAAGCCTGCGACCCGGGTCGAGAACGCCTGCGCCACCGGCTCGGCCGCGGTCCATCAAGGGCTCAAGTCGATACAGGCCAAATCGGCCCGCTTCGTTCTGGTAGTCGGCGTCGAGAAGATGACCGATCTGCCTGGCCGCGAGATTCCGGCGGCCCTCCTGACGGCGGCCTACATGAAGGAAGAGGCGGAGATCGAAGGCGGCTTTGCCGGCGTCTTCGGTCAGATCGCCCACAACTACTTCCAACGTCATGGCGACCAGAGCGAGGCTTTGGCGGCGATTGCGGCGAAGAACCACAAGAACGGCTGCGGCAATCCGCTTGCCCAGATGCAAAAGGACCTGGGCATCGACTTTTGCCGAACCGTGTCCGAGAAAAACCCGATCGTCGCCGGTCCCCTGAAACGCACCGATTGCTCGCTCGTCTCCGACGGCGCCGCCGCAATGGTCCTGACCGACGTCGAAACCGCCCTCTCCATGAAGAAGGCCGTCGTCTTCCGCGCTGCGGCGCAGGTCAACGACTTTCTTCCGATGAGCAGGCGCGACATTATCCAGTTCGAGGGCTGTCAGGCGGCGTGGCAAAAGGCGCTCGAGAAAAGCGGTCTCAGCCTGGACGATCTCGACTTCGTCGAGACCCATGACTGTTTCACGATCGCCGAACTTCTGGAATATGAGGCGATGGGCCTGGCGCCTCGGGGCGAGGGTGCCCGCGCCGTGCTCGAAGGCTGGACGGCCAAGGACGGCAAGCTGCCGGTCAATCCTTCAGGCGGTCTCAAAGCGAAGGGCCACCCGATCGGTGCAACTGGCGTTTCGATGCATGTGCTGACCGCGATGCAGCTCTCCAGCCAAGCCGGCGACATGCAGATCAAGGACGCCAAGCTGGGTGGCCTTTTCAATATGGGCGGCGCCGCCGTCGCCAACTACGTCTCCATCCTCGAACCCCTCCGCTAACGGTCGGCGGTCAGCGACCGCGGGCTGGACTTTGGCCGGCGTGTATGTGAACAGCGGTGATTGATCGCGGACAGGTCGGTATGGGCACGGCCGCCGATGGATGAACTTTTGGGCGATCATGCCTGATGGTGGGCGCTGATGAGCGGCCTCTTGGAGGAACCTTGACGGATCTCGGTAGGGCGCGGCTCGGCACCTGTCTGGTCTTTTTCATCTGCGGAATCGGGCATGGCACCTGGGCGCCGAGGCTCGCCGAGATCAAGGCCGGCATCGGCGCGAGCGACGGCGAGCTCGGTCTTTCTCTCCTCATGCTCGGCATCGGTGCGCTGATCGCCATGCCCGTTACCGGTGCGCTGGTTGGCCGCTTCGGCAGCAAGACCGTCAGTTTCGCCACGGCGTTTGCCCAAGTCATCGTCTTTCCGCTCATGGCTTTTGCCTGGAGCTGGGTCACGCTTGGCCTTGCCATGTTTCTTTATGGCGTCGCCCTTGGCAGCCTGGATGTCGCCATGAATGTCCAGGCGACCGAGATCGAGCGGAAAAAAGGCCAGTCGATCATGTCCTCCTTCCATGGCGTCTACAGCGTCGGCGACATGGCGGGCGCACTCGCGACCGGTCTTGCGGCCTCGATGCTTCTTGGCCTCCAGGCCCATTTCATGACATCGGCGCTCATTCTGCTGCTCGTCGGTGTCGGCGGCTGCTGGATGATGATCGCCGACGAGAAGACCGAGCCGACATCCGGACACAGCTTCGTTCTGCCGAGCGGTATCTTGGTGGTCCTCGGCCTGATCGCCTGCGCGGCTCTGCTCGCCGAAGGCTCGGTCGGTGACTGGAGCGCCATCTATCTTCACGACTATCAGGGTGCCGATACGCGCACCGCCGCGATCGCGCTCACCGTCTTCGCGTTCGCCATGGCGATCATGCGCTTCGCCGGCGACCACCTGGTCCGCCGCTTCGGACCGTTCGTCATCCTGCAGGCCAGCGCGTCGCTCGCGGCGATCGGCCTTTCGATCGCATTGCTCACCGATTTGCCTAGCGTCGCAATCCTCGGCTATGGCATCGCCGGTCTCGGCATCGCCACCCTGTTCCCGGTGCTTCTTTCAGTGGCGCCACGCCTGAGTGGCATGAGCGCCAGCGCTTCCGTCGCCGCCGTCGCGACGCTCGGCTATGGCGGATTTCTGGTCGGCCCGCCGCTCATCGGCCTGCTCGCCGATCAGATCGGCCTGCCGCTGGCGCTTGCGCTGGTCGTCGTTCTGCTCGCCGCCACACTGCCCGCCATCTGGTTCGTCGGCCGTCGTGCTGCCAGCATCGGATGGTTGGCGGCCAAAGCATGACCCATCGCATGGGCGCCGAGGCAAGTAGCCGCCGACCGACGCGCGGTCAGCCGTGGTGGATGGCGACTGTTTTGAGCGTTGAGAATCCGTAGAGGGCTTCGAAGCCTTTTTCGCGGCCGAAGCCCGAGCTTTTGACGCCACCGAAGGGGAGTTCGACGCCGCCGCCGGCCCCGTAATTGTTGATGAACACTTGGCCGGTCTTGATGGCGCGGGCGAGGCGCATCTGGCGGGCGCCGTCGCGAGTCCAGATGCCGGCGACCAGGCCGTAGGCGCTGTCATTGGCGATGCGGATGGCATCCTCTTCGCTGCTGAACCGAATGGCCGTGAGCACGGGGCCGAAGACCTCTTCCTGCGCCAGCGCGTGATCGCTTGGGACATTGCCGAGGAGCGTCGGCTTCACATAGTAGCCGTCCTCCGGCGTGTTCGCCGCGAGCTTGCCTTCGCTCAAGAACGGAAGGCGATCCTCGCGCGCCTGTTCGAGATAGGTTTCGATCCGCCGTTTCTGAATCGGATTGATCACCGGGCCGCAGTCCAGGTCGCGATCGGCGGCGCCGACCTCCAGCTTGTTGAACCGCTCGGCCAGGCGATGGGTCAGCTCATCGTAAATCCAATCCTGAATGAGGACGCGCGAGCCTGCGGAGCATGTCTGGCCTGCGTTTTGAATGGCGGCGTTGGTGAGAAACGGCAGGGCCTGATCGAGGTCGGCGTCGGCGAAGACGATCTGGGGGGATTTGCCGCCAAGCTCCAGGGTCACCGGGCAGCAATGGGAAGCCGCAGCCTGCTGCACCTGCTTTCCGGTCTCGACCGAGCCGGTGAAGGACAGGTGATCGATGCCGGGATGTTCGGCGAGCGCAGCGCCCGCTTCTCTGCCCAGGCCGGTCACGATGTTGAGAACGCCGGGCGGAATTCCTGCTTCCAGCGCGAGCCTTCCGATTTCGAGCGCTGTGAGCGACGCATCCTCCCCGGGTTTGAGGACGCATGCATTGCCCATGGCGAGCGCGGCACCCACGCTGCGCCCGACGATTTGCATCGGATAGTTCCAGGGCACGATATGGCCGGTCACGCCATGGGGCTCGCGTAGCGTCATGACGGTGTAGCCGTCGTGATAGGGGATCGTTTGCCCGTGGATCTTGTCGGCGGCGCCGCCATAGAATTCGAAGTAGCGGGCGAGCGCCGTGACATCGGCTTTCGCCTGGCGGAGCGGCTTGCCGACATCGCGTGCTTCCAGGTTGGCGAGGTAGTCGGCGTCTTCCAGCACGAGTTTGCCAAGGCGTGCAAGGGCCCGGCCGCGCTCGAAGGCCGGCAGGCGTCCCCAAGGGCCATCCAGAGCGCGGCGCGCCGAACTTACGGCCCAGTCGATATCATCTGCAGAGCCGCGCGCCAGATGCCCAAAGGCCTCGCCACGGCTCGGGTCGATCACCTTGAGCAGCCGATCGTCGGATGCATCTCGCCAATGCCCATCGATCAGATTGTGCCCCTCGATCATCGGCGGCCGCTCGGCATGCGGATCCCTGAAGGCGGCCTCCGGGTCTGGTTCCGGTTCCTCGGGCAGGGAGGGCGAGGCGATCATCGGGACGACCTTCGCCGACTCGGAAGGCGAGGCTTCCTCCTTCGCTTCCTCGACGATCGACGGCGTTTGGGTCTCGGTGTCCAGCGCCTCAGCCTCTTCGACGGTGGCGCGCGGCGCGCTGGCTGCAGCCGGCGCCTCCTGGTGTTGAACTTTCGCCGATGCGATGGCGGTGGCGATCGCCGCATCCGCCGCCCTTACGGCCGCTGCCGTATCGATCGTGGCCGGCAAAGGCGGTTGTTCAGGCTTTGCCTCTTCAGGCTCGGATGCCGGTCTGTCCTCGGACTCGGAGAAGGGAGCGGGCTCGATCCTGTCTTCATTGATCCGAACCTCGATGACTTTATCGTCAGCATCGTCAGCGCTGTCCTCGGCGATAGCATACCCGTTTTCGACCGTTTCGGTCTCCTCGTCGACGTCCTTTTCAAAGCGCGCATCGAGCGCCGAATCCAGGAGTTCGCGGGTGTAGTCGTGTCGCGGGCTGTCGAAGACCTGGCCGGTTTCTCCCTGTTCGACGATCATGCCTGACTTCATGACGGCCAGCTGATCGGTGACGTGTCGAACCACAGACAGATCGTGACTGATGATGATGTAGGTGAGGTCGAAACGTTCCTGGAGATCCATCATCAGGTTCAGAACCTGCGCCTGCACCGAAACGTCGAGGGCGGAAACCGGCTCGTCGGCGACGATCAGGCTCGGTCTGGTGATCAGCGCGCGCGCGATCGCGATTCGCTGACGCTGACCGCCCGAGAACTCATGCGGATATTTGTCGAGATCATCCGCGTCCAGGCCGACATCGGTCAGCGCCTCGGCCACTTTGGCGTCGCGCTCGGCGGCGCTGACGCCATCGACAAGCGCCAGCGGTTCGCTGACCACCGACCTTACCTTGTGCTTGGGATCGAGCGAGCCGAACGGATCTTGAAACACCATCTGAATATGCCGCCTGGCGGCGAGCTTCCGGTCAGCGGGCATCGCATACAGGTCATCGCCCCTGAAACGCACGCTTCCCGATGTCGGTTCCTCCAGCGCCAGGATCGCGCGGGCCAGCGTCGATTTGCCGGAGCCGCTTTCGCCGACGATGCCGAAGCTCTCGCCCTGGTGAACACTGAAGCTGACACCGTTCAGCGCTTCGACGATCGGCTTCTTGCTGAAAAAACCCTTTCTTGGTCTCTCGTAATGTCTGACGAGGTTCTCAACCTCGAGAAGCGGCTTGCTCAACGGATCGACTCCAACAGGTGTTCCTGCTCCTGCGGATGATGGCAGGCAACGAAATGGTCAGGGGCCAGGCTCATGAGTTCCGGCGCGGTCACGCGACAATCAGGCTCGACATGGCGGCAGCGGCTGGAGAATGCACAACCCTTGATCGGCTGCAGCGGATCCGGAACCGTGCCGGCGATGGTCGGCAGTCGCGGTCGCTGGCGCGCCGGCTTATCGGATCGCGCCGCATGCTGCGGCATCGCTTTGTAAAGCCCCTGGCTATAGGGATGCGCCATCGAACCCAGGAAGTGAAGGGTCTTGCCTGTCTCCACGAAGCGCCCTGCATACATGACCGCCGTGCGGTCGGTGGTTCGGGTGATGACGCCGAGATCGTGGCTGATCATGATCAAGCCCATGCCGCGCTCACGCGTCAGCTCGACGATCAAATCGAGAATGCCGGCCTGAACGGTAACATCGAGGGCGGTGGTCGGCTCGTCGGCGATCAGGAGCGAGGGCTCGCAAGCGAGCGCTATCGCAATCATGACACGCTGGCGCTGACCGCCGGAAAGCTGATGCGGGTAGAGGCGAGGCGAGACGCGCTCCGGCGGCAGATCGACCCGTGCGAGCAGATCTTTTGCGTGGTCCGACGCCTGACGTCGACTGAGGCCGAGATGCAGCATCGGACCTTCCGCCACCTGATCTTCGATGGTCTGTACCGGATTGAGCGCTGTCATCGGTTCCTGGAAGATCATGGCGATCTTGCGACCGCGGATCCCGCAAAGCCTGGCTTCTTCGGCCGCAAGAAGGTCTTCGCCCGAAAACTCGACACGGCCTGAGGCGCGCGCGGACGCAGGAAGAAGGCCCATGATGGCAAGCGCCATCATCGACTTGCCGGAGCCGCTCTCCCCGACGATACCCAGCCGCTCGCCGGGTGCAAGGGTGACGTCCAGGCCGCGCAGGATATCCGCACTGCCAAGGGGAGTCTCGATCTGTACGTGGAGCTGATGCAGTTCAAGAAGTGGGGGCGCCGTCATCGTTCCAATGGCTCGAACCAAAGATCGCCTGTCGTCAAATGAAGGACGAGTTCAAGGTGCTGGGGAGCGTAACATGCGCCTTTTGACGTGGCCGATGTCACCACTGCTGGGGGCGAAAAGGCTTCTTCTCAGGCTTTCTTTCTCTTGCCTGGCGTAGCTCTGAAGCGCCAGCTTGATCGAAATTGAAATACTCTTTCCACGCATAACGAGACGTCCTTGATCGGGTCTGCGGCGCATGTTGGCCGGTCGACGGCCTTCATTTTTGAGGACAATACTCTGGTTGGCCGGGATTGGCCAAGGCCAGGCTTGGGATTTCTCTGCCAAGGGCAGTCATATCAGTTGTTTTCTGCTAAGCAGGCCACGGAAAAGTGGATGGCTGACACGCTTTCCGAAACCGAGGCAAACGCCGGAAATCCTGCCTATGGAGCTGATAAGTCAATGGCTTGGCGGCCTTTGGGCCTTGATTGAGGAGGGGGGTCTCTGGCTCTTCGATCTGGCGATTGCGCTGATCGACGCCACCACGGCGGACCATCTGGAGGGGGCTGCGATCATGGCGCTGATCCTGCTCGGTCCGTCTCTCGTGATCGGTCTGCTGCGCGGGTTCTGGCAGGGCTTGAGGATTGAATGGCGGCAATATCGCGGTTTGCCGCGCGTCGTCGATGGCGATACGCTCGAGATACGTGGTGAGCGCATCCGGCTTTTCGGTATCGATGCGCCCGAGCTTGGCCAGCCCTGGTGGGATGGGGATGGGCGAGAGCAGGATGCGGGCCTGTCGTCGAAGGAGGCCTTGAGCGACCTGGTGCGTGGAAAGCGCCTCGCCGTCAACGTGCTGCGCGAGGATCAGTATCAGCGCACCATCGCCATCGTGAAGGTCGACGGCCGCGACGTCGCCCGCTCGTTGGTTAGCCGAGGCTTTGCCTTCGCCTCACCGGGCAGCAGCCGTTATCGCCGCACGGAAAAGTCTGCCCGGCGGCGGCGCCGAGGGTTCTGGAAGGGCGACGTGATGAAGCCCTGGGACTTCAGAAAGGTGGGCTAGTGAGCGCAACCTCCACTTCATCGGATAAGGGGAGCTATTTCCGAAGCCTGCACCAGGGGGAGGGTGCTTTCATCATGCCCAATCCCTGGGATGTCGGCACGGCGCGCATTCTTGCATCCCAGGGGTTCAAGGCTCTGGCCACCACCAGTGCTGGCATGGCGTTCGCGCTTGGCAAGCCTGAAGGCCAGACCTCAAGAGACGATGTCCTGGCCCATTGCCGCATGATGGTCGAGGCGACTGACCTTCCGGTTTCCGCCGATCTCGAAAAAGGCTTCGGCGACAGCCCTGAAGCCGTCGCCGAGACGATCCATGCCGCCGCGGCGACGGGCCTCGCCGGCTGTTCGATCGAGGATCACACCAATCGACCCGATGATCCGATTTTCGCCATCGACCTCGCCGTTGAGCGTATCCAGGCCGCGGTCGAAGCCTGCCGCAGCCTCGATCACGACTTCGTTCTGACGGCGCGCGCCGAGAATTTTCTCTGGGAGCGGCCGGATCTCGATGACACGATCGCTCGGCTGCAGGCGTTCGAAAAGGCGGGCGCGGATGTGCTTTACGCGCCGGGTCTCCGCGACCTCGAGACCATTCGCAGCGTCTGCGCCGCGCTCGAGAAGCCGGTGAATGTGATCATGGGCATGCCCGGCGTGACGTTCGGCAAGGATGAGTTGGCCGAAGCCGGCGTCAAGCGCATCAGCGTCGGCTCGGCGCTGGCCAGAGCGGTGCTCGGCACATTTCTGCGCGCAGGAGAGGAGATGGTAAACGACGGCAGTTTTTCTTTTGCAGGCGATGCTGCGGGTTTCGATGAGCTGCAGACGATCTTCTCCGGTTTCATACAGCAATCCTGACGCCCATGAGCAAACCCCTCCACCTGCATCTTGATCCGCTTGGCGGCATCGCCGGCGACATGTTCGTCGCAGCCCTGCTGGATGCCTGGCCGGAGCTTGCGGAGGGTGCGATTGCAGCCGTGCGCGCGTCAGGGCTCGGCGATGACATCCAGATTAAGCATCAGCCCCATCGGGACGACGTGCTGACCGGCAGCAGGTTCGATGTCAGCCGGACGGGGGCCGCGGATGACAGCGACGATCACGAGCACGTCCATTGGCGCGACCTTCGCCTGCAGCTGTCGCGCGCGCCCCTCGATCCGCCGGTACGCGAGCGTGCGATCGCCATCTTCGCCCTGCTGGCCGAAGCCGAGGCCGGCGTGCATGGCGTCGATATCGAGAAGGCGACGTTCCATGAGGTTGGCGCTTGGGACTCGATTGCCGATATCGTTGCAGCCGCGTTCCTGATCGAAGCGCTTGGCCCTGCAGAATGGTCGCTCAGCTTGTTGCCGCTTGGCGGCGGGCGTGTACGCTCTGCTCACGGCGAACTGCCGGTCCCGGCTCCGGCGACGGTTCGACTGCTTCAGGGGTTCGATTTTCATGACGATGGCCGCTCCGGCGAGCGCGTGACGCCTACAGGGGCTGCGATCCTGAAGCAGCTTGCGCCAGCTCGCGGTCTCGAACCAGGCAGGAGCAAGCGGCTGCTGAAGTCAGGTCAGGGCTTCGGTCTTCGTAAGCTGGACGGCATGAGCAACATCCTGCGCGTCACGGCGTTTGCTCCAGGCCCGGACCCGGTAGAGCCTGCCGTCGCCGGCAGCGACAGCGTGGCGGTTCTGAGCTTTGATCTTGACGATCAGACGCCCGAGGATCTGGCGATCGGCCTGGATCGGTTGCGGGTTCTGGAAGGTGTGCTGGACCTTGTGCAGATGCCGGTCTTCGGCAAGAAGGGGCGCATGGCCACAAGCCTCCGTCTCCTCGTTCAGCCGGCTATGATCGATTGCGTGATCGCCGCCTGTTTTGCCGAGACCACGACACTGGGCATACGCTGGCATGTTGAGCAGCGGGTCACTCTTGCGCGGCACATGTCGAGCGCTGATGATGGGGTTGCCGTCAAGCTTGCCGAACGTCCGGGTGGCCGCATCACCGCCAAAGCTGAAAGCGATGGACTTCGAGATGTTGGCGACCATGCGGATCGCGAACAGGCGAGGCGTTCTGCCGAGAAAGGCGCCCTGCTCCGACGGCGAGCGGAAGAGGAACGGGAATGAGCACGCTTCTTGATCGGCTGGACGCTCTCCATCGAGCCCTCGATGACAGCGCGCCCGCGGCCGTCGCGGTCTCCGGCGGCGTCGACAGCATGACGATGGCCTATATCGCGCACAGGCGGCTGGAAAGCCGCGTTTCGGTCTTTCACGCCGTTTCGCCGGCTGTACCGGCATCGGCAACCGAGCGCGTCAAGACCTATGCCGCCAGGGAAGGCTGGGCGCTTTCCATCGTCGATGCCGGCGAGTTCGCCGATGAACGCTATATGGCCAATCCGGCAAACCGCTGTTTTTTCTGCAAGATGAACCTTTACAGCACGCTCGCCGGCCTGACCGAGGCTCAACTGCTGTCCGGCACAAATCTCGATGACCTCGGCGACTGGCGCCCTGGTCTCAAAGCAGCCGAAGCCGAAGACGTGCGCCACCCCTTCGTCGAGGCCGGCATCGACAAGACGAACGTGCGCCGGTTGGCTGCGCATTTTGGGCTCGATGATCTGGCTGAGCTGCCGGCGGCGCCCTGTCTTTCCAGCCGCATCGAAACCGGCTTGCGCATCGATGCGAAGCTCCTCCCTCAGATCGACCAGGTCGAAGCGCTTGTGCGCAGGAGGCTCTCGCCAGAGACGGTGCGTTGCCGGCTGCGCAAGGAAGGCATCGTCATCGAGCTCGATCAGCCGACCTTCGACCGCCTGGCCGCGGGGCGACCGGCCTTGATGGGTCAGATTGCGGCGATCCTGGGTGCGCCTCACCAAGGCCCGATCATCTTCGAGCCCTATCGTCGCGGCAGCGCCTTTCTTCGTGACAGCCTCGAGGCAAGCTCTTGACCGAAGATCAGATCAAGCTCGATTGGGAACGTCGCCGCCGGCTCGGTTTCGACGAAGCGGTATTTTGCGCCGGCAAGTCGACGGCCCAACTCACCACCATTCTCGACCAGGTCGCCGCTGCCGAAGAACGCATGCTGCTGACCCGGCTGGACGAGGCTGCCTTCGCCGAGCTTCCCGACATCCACCGTGAAGCCCTCGACTACGACCCTGTCTCACACACCGCCTTTTACGGTCCCAACAGTTCGATCTCGACGCACCGCGTCGCCTTGGTGACGGCTGGGACGTCGGACGTCCCGGTGGCGGCCGAAGCCGAGCGCACGCTTGCCTTCAACGGCATTGGCGCGCTTTCCGTTCACGATGTCGGCGTCGCCGGCCTTTGGCGGCTGGTGGAGCGCATCGACGAAATCAAAGCGATGCCCGTGGTGATCGTGGTCGCCGGCATGGATGGCGCGTTGCCGAGCGTGGTCGGTGGTCTGGCACCGGGCCTAGTGATCGCCGTGCCCACATCGATTGGCTATGGCGCTTCGCGCAACGGCGAGACGGCCCTGAACGCGGCGCTCGCGTCCTGCGCGCCCGGTCTCGTCGTCTGCAATATCGACAACGGCTACGGCGCCGCCTGCGCCGCGATGCGCGCCTTAGGCCGCTAGAGCATTTCCGGGGCAAGTCGATCCAGCCCGCACCCCCTCCCGACCGCCCAATGCAAGGGTACCCTACGGGTGGGTCGGAAGGGGGTGTGGGCCGGTGCCGCGTAAACCTGACTAGAAAATGCTCTAGGCCGGACCGGATCCCGGTATGATAGGTTTGCTCAGAGTTTCCCTAAAGTCTTGAGCCCGAACTGCACCGGATGTTTAAGCATCGGCATTGTGTTCTGACCCGGTCCTTTTATGAACGCGTTCGATTTGATGCAGGTTTCGCGCTTTTCCTGCCGCTTTTCGCATTTGGGCCACGACCGCTGGGAACCGCCTGCTTCGGTCCCGACCGTCGATGTTTCTTGAATGCGCTGCCCGCCTTTCGTTTGGTCTCGCTGCTGCCGTCTTCACGCGGTCCGGCTTTCAGCTTCAACGTCTCGTTAGCGCGCGGGGCTGGTTTTCTCGCAGGCGCGGCTTTCCTGGTTCTTGTGCTTTCCTCATCCTTTCTAGCTTTTGAGGGCGCGCTGTTCTTGGCTTTCAGCCGTCGCTTGCGCTGGCTTGCCGATGTCGTCGATTGTAGAACTAGGCCGACCTGCTCCCGCACCACCTTCGTCTTGATTTCGTCGACCGTGCCTTTCGCGAGATTGCCGAGGTGAAAGGGGCCAAAGCTCACCCTTATCAGGCGGTTCACCGGCCAACCGAAATGTTCCATGACTTTTCTAATCTCGCGATTCTTGCCCTCGCGCAACGCAACGCTCAGCCAGGCGTTCTTGCCCAGCGTTCGCTCCAGAACCGCTTCGATCGGACCATAGTCGAAGCCATCGATCGTGATGCCGTCGACCAGTGAAGCGAGCTTCGCCTCATCGACGTCGCCATGCACGCGCACGCGATAACGGCGCTGCCAGCCGGTGGTCGGCAGCTCCAGCTGGCGCTTCAGCCCGCCATCGTTGGTGAGCAGCAAGAGGCCTTCGGAGTTCATGTCCAGCCGGCCGATCGGCATCAGGCGCGGCAACTCTTTGGGGATCAGATCCGTGATGGTTTTCCGGCCCTCGGGATCGCTCGCCGCGGTCAGACAACCTGTCGGTTTGTGAAAACGAAAGAGCCGCGCCGGCGCGATCGCCGGCAGTGGTTTGCCGTCGACTTCGATTTTGGAGGCGGTGGTTACAGTCACTGCAGGACTGGTAAGAATCTCGCCGTCCAGCTTGACGCGGCCTTCCGCAATCCAGCGCTCCGCATCCCGTCGGGAACAAAGCCCCGCCCGCGCCATCCGTTTCGCAATCCTCTCGGGCGTGCCGCCCGGTGCTTGACTTGCCTGGTCACCTTCGGTCATCGCGTCTCAACCTGAGAGGCCTCGATCATGGCCCGGAAGATGGCGTCGTCGGCTGCGGAGATGCTGTATTCCGGGTGCCATTGCACGCCAAGGCAAAAGCGCTTCTCCGGCAGTTCGATTGCTTCGATCACACCATCGGGCGCGTAGCCGCTGATCACCACGCCGTCGCCGACGACGCCCGCCGCCTGATGATGCGCACTGTTGACGCTTAGCGTATCGGCGCCGCCTCCCAGCCGGTGGAGGAGAGTATCGGCCGCGACCGCGACTTCGTGGCCTGGCTCCGTCCTAGGATTCGGCTGTTCATGCGCAAGGCAGTCCGTCACCTCGTCCGGGATATGCTGAATGAGGGTGCCGCCAAGCGTGACGTTCAAGAGCTGCTGGCCGCCGCAGATGCCGAGCACCGGCCGATCAGCCTTGAGAAATCCATTGAGGACCGCGAGTTCGAACGCCGTTCGTCGATCCTTGGTGACCACCGTATCATGCCGGTCGGCGGCACCGTAAAGTGAGGGATCGACGTCGAACGCGCCGCCGGTCACCACCAGCCCATCGAGAAGATCGACATAGTCCTCGGCAAGCTCGACCTCGTGGGGCAGGGCGATGGGTAGGCCGCCGGCGCGGCTGATCGCGGTGCAGTAGTTTTCGCGGATCGCATACCAGGGCAGGGCCGAAAAACCGCCTGGCGGTTCGGCATCCAGGGTCAGGCCGATGCGCGGGCGGGTCGGGCGGCTGGACAGTGGGATCTCCTCTTAAACGCCACCTCTACGTAAGGCGGGCGGGCAGGGAACGCAATGCGTGTGAATATTCGCGCAAGGTCTTAAGGCTTTCTTCATGATAGAGCATCATAGTGAAGAAATCCTTTATGGGAGCGTTGGGTTTGTCAGGCTATGAGATCGAGCTTTTCGGCACGCGCACCAGTTTGGCCGATCTGATGGCGCCGATCTGGTTTCTCGTGGCCTGGCTCGGCTATACGGCCTATGCCGATCGGGAGCGGAGCGTTCACAATCTGAATTCTGCGATGCGCGACTATCGCCTGCTTTGGATGAGGCGCATGCTGGACCGCGAAGTGCGCATGGTGGACACGCAGATCCTAGGCAATCTGATGCGCAGCATGTCGTTTTTCGCCTCGACAACCATGTTCATCATCGCAGGCCTGGTGGCTGTCCTGGGCGCGCGTGAAAAAGCGATGATGGTGCTCAGCGAACTGCCCTTCACGGCGGAGACGTCGACCGTGCTTTGGGATCTGAAGGTGCTGCTGCTGATCGCGATTTTCGTCTATGCGTTCTTCAAATTCACCTGGGCATTCCGCCATTATAATTACTGCCTGATCCTGGTTGGTGCCGTTGCCGGACATGACCGGTTGGATGACGAATGCAAGCGCATCGCCGATCGCGCCGCCGGGATCGCCAACTCCACCGGACGTCATTTCAACCGCGGGATACGTGCTTACTATTTCGGTCTGGCCGCTCTCGGCTGGTTCCTCCACCCCTGGATTTTCATGGCCCTTTCCCTCTGGGTCGTGCTCGTGCTCTATCGGCGGGAATATCGATCCAATCTTTTGGAAATGCTCGGAAAGCCCAACATCCAGGGGCTATGACATAAAAATTGTCCATATCTTGAGTGTGGATCGCGATTGACCCTTTAGCCCGGAACATCGATCGCCTATAGTGGGAGGGCCTCAAGTGATCGCTATCGCTGATGTCGACGCTTCGAAATTGACAATCATAAGGCCAGCCGGGAAGGCCATCTCATGCGTTTCTACGCAGATCTGCACGTCCACTCCAAATATTCTCGGGCGACCAGCAAGAACGCCGACCTCGAACATCTGGCCTATTGGGCCGCCAAGAAGGGCATCGCTTTGGTGGGGACCGGGGATTTCACCCATCCCGCCTGGAACGCCGAGATCAAGGACAAGCTGGTGCCGGCCGAGCCCGGACTATTTCGCCTGCGTCCCGAGATCGAGGCCGCTGTCGCCGAGCGCTTGCCGCCGGCCTGTCGCGGCAAGGCCGTCCGCTTCATGCTCGAAGTCGAAATTTCGACCATCTACAAGAAAGGCGAGAAGACCCGGAAGGTTCATCATCTCATCTATGTGCCGGATCTGGAGGCCGCCGACCGCCTGATCGTCGACCTGTCGCGCATCGGCAATCTCAAATCCGACGGCCGGCCGATCCTCGGCCTGGACAGCCGCGATCTTCTGGAGATCACCTTACGGTCCCATGATCAGAGCTATCTGATCCCCGCCCACATCTGGACACCCTGGTTCGCCGCCATGGGATCGAAGTCCGGCTTCGACAGCATCGCCGAATGCTATGGCGATCTCGCCGATCACATCTTCGCGGTCGAGACGGGACTGTCCTCCGATCCCGAGATGAACTGGCGCATTTCGTCGCTTGACCGCTACCGGCTGGTCTCCAATTCCGACGCGCACTCGCCGATCAAGCTCGGTCGCGAGGCCACGGCCTTCGATGGCGCGCTGGATTATCACGGCATCAAGCATGCGCTCGAGACCGGCAACGGTTACGTCGGCACCGTCGAGTTTTTTCCGGACGAAGGTAAGTATCACCTGGACGGTCACCGAAAATGCGGCGTGCGCCTTTCGCCAGATGAGACGAGACGGCGGGACGGGCGCTGTCCGGTCTGCGGCGAGCCGCTGACGGTCGGCGTGCTACATCGCGTCGAGGAACTGGCTGACCGTCGTCCCGTCGAGGTCAAGCCGCCGCCGACCGCCGGCGACGTTTCCAATCTGGTGCCGCTGCATGAAGTCCTCGGTGAGCTGGAAGGCACAAGGCCGGGCAGCAAACGGGTCGAGAAGAGCTATCAGCATCTGGTGGGTTCGCTCGGCTCCGAACTCGACATTCTTAACGACGTGCCGATCGAAGATATCCGCAAAGCCAGAGACGATCTTCTCTCCGAGGCGATCAGTCGTCTTCGTTCCGGCGATGTCATTCGGGAACCGGGCTATGACGGCGAGTATGGCGTCATCCGCCTGTTCCATGACGACGAGCTGAACGAGGCCAAGAGCGGCGGTCTGCTGTTTGATCTGCCAAAAGCGATCGGCGCAAAACGGCCTGCCGCCGCCATCGAAACCGCCCCGATCCCCAAAGTCGCAAAGCCGGGCGCCGAACCACCGACCGAGACACCAACGCCAAGTGAAGCAGGTGGGGCTACCCACCAGTCGAACATGTTTCCGCAGCATGGCATTTTGGCGGCGCTGGATGAGGATCAGCGCAAGGCGGCGGCGATCACCCGTGGACCGGCCTTGATCGTCGCCGGTCCCGGTTCCGGCAAGACTAGGACGCTCACCCATCGCATCGCCCATCTGATCGCCGAGGAAGGGGTGGCCCCCCGGTCCTGCCTTGCGATCACCTTCACCCGGCGCGCCGCTCTCGAAATGCGCGAACGCCTGGCCAGGCTCCTGCCGAAGGACGCCGATCTCATCCCGATCCACACCTTCCACTCGCTCGGCCAGACCATCCTGCAGGAACAGCCGAAGGCCGCGCGCCTGCCGGAGGATTTTCGGGTGGCGGACGATATCGAGCGCACCGAACTGATCAAGGCGCTGCTCGACATCTCGCCCCGGCAGGCGAAAAAGCTGCTCGCCGACATCTCCCGTTCCAAGCGCGCGGCGCAGCGCGCAGGCGACGAGGTGGCGGCGGCTCTCGAAGTCTACCAGCCTGAGCTTGTCAGGCGCGGCTGGGTCGATTTCGACGACCTGATCGGGCTTACGGCCCGTCTTCTTCGAAACCACGACGATCTCGCCGCCCAATACCGCAAGCGCTATGCCTGGATCTCTGTCGACGAATTTCAGGATATCGACGAGCAGCAATATCGGATGGTTCAGCTCCTGGCGTCTGCGGACGCCCATATCCTGGCGATCGGCGATCCGAACCAGACAATCTACGGATTTCGCGGCGCGGACCCCCGGAGCTTCCAGCGCTTTCGCGAAGACTATCCCGCAACCAAGGCGGTGACGCTCAGGCGCAACTACCGCTCCAGCGGCATGATCGTCAAAGCCTCGGCTGACGTGATCGAAGCCGGCGAGGAGGGGGCTGCCGCAGGCATCGAGCATGTCAGGCAAATGGAGGAGCGCGTCACCATCCATCGCGCCGCCAGCGACAAGGCGGAAGCCGAGTTCGTGGTTCACAGCATCGAACGCCTGATCGGCGGCCACAGCTTCTTCTCCATCGACAGCGGCCGAGCCGCCGGCAGCGGTCGAACCGTCGACGGCGGTCGGGCCGGCGGCCCTGGCGATACGCCTGAAGCGCATTTGCCCGATCATCGAAAGCGTGATCTGTCTTTTGCCGACTTCGCCGTTCTCTATCGGACCGAGGCGCAGGCCAAGCTGCTGGTCGAGGCGTTCGAGCGCTCAGGCATGCCCTACAAAAAGCATAATCATGACCTGCTGATCGAGGAGCCGGCGGCGCAGGCGATCCTCCATCGGGTGGATCCGGTCGCCAAGGCGACTGCGTCGGCTGAGCTTAAGGCAGCGGCTGCGGCCGTGATGCGCGATGCTGAAGACGAAGAGATCGATGATCTGGAGGCGACGCTGCAGCAGCTCCTCGCTTTGGCGGCGAGCTGCGAGGACCGGCTGGACTGGTTCGTCGATGCGGTGCCGCTTGCGACCGAAGCCGATTGCTTCGATCCCAGAGCCGATCGCGTCTCGCTGCTTACCATCCATGCCGCCAAGGGGCTGGAGTTCCCGGTCGTGTTCATGGTCGGCATGGAGGAGGGCATCTTGCCGCTCACTTTCGGGAAGAGCGCGGACAACACCGATCTCGCCGAAGAACGACGCCTCGCTTTTGTCGGCATGACCCGCGCGATGGATCGGCTGTTCTTGACCCACGCGGATCAACGCACCTGGCGCGGCAGCACCCAGGAGCTGGTGCCCTCTCCCTTCCTCGCCGACATCAGCGGCGAGCTATTCAAGACCTCGCGCACCGAGGTGAAGAGGAAGCCCGGCGATCAGCAGCTCCAGCTCTTCTAGGTGGTGTGATCACATCATTTGATTTTCGCCTTGAGCATCCAGACCGACGGTACGCCGCCGGATTTTCGAAGGTGGGATCTGGCAGGCTTTGAAGAAGTCTGACGTGTGCGATCACGGCACGGTTGGCGCCTCCTGCTGGAGCTTTTTCCGACCAGGTGGACCTACCCTTTCGACAAGGAAACACCGTGAAACAAGGTGAAAGAGTGCATAGTCCGATCACGTCTGATCGGAAGTCGCTCTAGGCGTTGCTTCGCCCCTCCTGCTGCACCCGGCGCTCGCGATAGGCGATGTAGAGAGCGCTGCCGAAGATCACCGTACCGCCGATCCAGGTGAACATATCCGGCACCTGAGCAAAGGCGAGATAGGCCAAAAGCGCTGTCCAAGGGAGCTTGCAGAAATCGAGCGGCATGACGACGCTGGTGTCGGCGACCCGCAGGCTTTCGGTCATCAGCCATTGCGCACCACCGCCGAGAATGCCGATGGCGAACAGCCAGGGCAGGACATCCCATGACGGCCAGGTCCAGACGAACAGCGCCGGCACAAGCGAGAGTGGGAGCTGCAGGAGGGACATGTAGGTGATGATGGTCACGCTGGAATCGTGGCGCCCGATCGTCTTGATCAGGAGGAGCGCTACGGCCCAGAAGATCGTGGAGTTGAGCACCAAGAGCTGACCGAGACCGATTTCGTCGAAGCCTGGACGAAGGATGACCAGCGTGCCGAAGAAGCCGACGATCACCGCCGTCCAGCGTCTGAGACGGACGACTTCACCCAGGAACAGCGCTGCGAGCACGGTGGTGAAGATCGGGGCGGCGAAGCCCAGTGCCGTCACCTCGGCGAGCGGCGTGATGCTGATCGCGTAAAAGAACGAGAACATCGCCACGACGTTCACCAATGATCGGTAGACATGCAGCTTCAGATGGTTGGTGCGCAGCGGCTCGAGGCCGAGGCGTATGAACCAGGGGATGACGAAGATCAGCCCGAACAGATTGCGAAAGAAGGCGACCTCGAACGGGTGCAGGGTCTCGGTCAGATGGAGGATAACCGCATGCATCGCCGCGAAGAAGAAGGTCGAGACGAACATCAGCGTAATGCCGCGGATCGGGCTGTTGGAGACGGCCGTCTCAGACTTGCCGATGGACCCGGTCGACGGCGTCGACACCAGATTTCCCCTTTCCCGGAAAATGTCGCCGGCGGCACCCTGCGCGGCTGAGAGCGCCCTTATAGACGATCCCGCGGGATGGCGCTCGAACAATCGCCGGGTGCGGCTTGGAAAAGTCTATTCGGCGGGGACGGAGGAAGTGCGCTCCTGCCAGATGACCTCGTTGCCCTGGGCTGGGCGCATCGGCACCAGCCGGGCGAGGACAAGGGAGATGAACGCCATGGCCGCCCCTGCGAGAAACACGAACTCCGGCGAGACGATCCAGACGAAGCCGAGCAGCACCGGAAGAAACACGGCGGCGATGTGGTTGATGGTGAAGGAGACGCCGGCGGTCGGCGCGATGTCGCGGGGATCGGCGATCTTCTGAAAATAGGTCTTCATCGCGATGGCCATCGCAAAGAAGGCGTGATCGAGGATGTAGAGTCCAGCCGCGATGAGTGGGTCCTCGACAAAGGCGTAAGCTACGAAGACGAACACCAGGCCGATATACTCCACCGTGAGCGCGGTACGCTCTCCGAAGCGGCTTACCATTCGGCCGATCCAGGTGGCGAAGCACATGTTGAAGACGCAGTTGATCAGGAAGAGAAGGGTGACCGCTTCCACCGAATAGCCGAATTTCTCGACCATCATGAAGGCGGCGAACACGATGAAGATCTGCCGCCGCGCCCCGGACATGAAGGTGAGCGCGTAATAGAGCCAGTAGCGCTTTCTCACCACCAGATGTTTGTACTGCTCATACTCGCCATCGATGCGCGGAAAGGCGAGCCAGGCGAACAGCGCCACCGCGACGGTCGCCCCGCCGCCGGCGATGTAGACCCAGACATAGTCCAGATCCAGAAGGGTCTTTGTAAGATAGATCAGGCCGTAGGTCGCAAGGGAGGCGAATGCCGCGACCGCGATCATGCGCCCAAGCACTTCGGGCGCATTCTTCTGATCGACCCATTGAAGCGACAAGGAGATCTGCAGGGTTTGAAAATAGTGAAAGCCGATCGACATCAAAACGGTGGTGCAATAGAGCCCGATGACGCTCGGAAACAGGCCAGTGATCGCCGTCCCGATGCCTAGCAGGGCGAGCGAAATCAAGGCGAAGGTCTGTTCGCGCCAAATGAGTAGCAAAAAAATCGTGGTGAACGCCATGAAGCCTGGCACTTCGCGAAGTGACTGCAGGATCCCGATCTCGACGCCGGTATAGGCTGCGCGCTCGATCGCGAAATTGTTCAAGAGCGCCTGCCAGGTCGCAAAAGACAGCGGTACGCCCGCAGCGAGAACGTATAAGAGGATTTCCTGTCGCTGCCAGGAGAAGCGGGTGTTCGGCTCAGGCTTTGAGGTCATGCCGCATTATCGCTGCAACCCTTGAGACATGGCTATGAAATTCTTCATGTCGTCGACGCCGGCGCTGACGACTATGATCAATCCATAGATTGACGAATTCCGTTCACTCACCATCGATCGAGACCGCCATGCAGCGCGACATGACCGCGTCAACTCTCTTTTCGGATGGGTTCAGCCAAGCGTTTGCACGGCTCATGCGTTTGGACGAGCCGCCAGTGATCCAGCCACTGCCGGCCGGCTACAAGACGACGAAAGCCTTGCCGTTTCTTTTCGACATCGTGCGTTCGATGCTCATGGGCCGCGCACTGATCGTGGTGATTTGCGCCATCATCTCGCAGGTGATGTTCTCACTACAGCCCTATGCGCTCAGCCGACTGATCGACAGCCTTGGCGCCGAGATTGGCGGGCAGGACGCAGGTTCCGCGACCTCTTGGGCATTCGTCCTTTTCGGTTTTTGGATCGGCGGGCCACTCTTTTTTCATCTCGCCCAGTTCATCAATGTCTATCTTCTCCCAGCGCTCCGGGTCGCCATCAAGGCGCGGCTTTTCCAGCATCTGATGGGCCATTCGCCTCATTTCTTCCAGGTCAATCTGCCCGGCCGTCTCGCGCAGAAGATCACGCAGGCGGCCAATAGCAGCCAAGGCGTCATCAGCACGCTGACCATCGATGGCGTGCAGACGGTCGTCCTGATGATCACATCGAGCGTTCTTCTCGGTTCGCTCTCGGGCCCCTATGGCTGGGTACTGGCCGCCTGGATCGTTCTGTTCCTCGGGCTAACTGCCTGGCTCGGGAGCTACGGCATCCTGCTGTTCAAAAACGTGCAGAACGCGATCTCGAAAGTGAGCGGCCGCCTGGTCGACACGATCAACAATTGGGAACTGGTGCGCGGCTTCGCACGGCTCGATCGCGAGCAGGAGGTGCTGGCCGGCGTCCTGAAGGACGAAGCCGCGCGGTCTCGGCGGTCGCGGCTGTTTTTCGTCGCCATGGCGTTTCTTCACATCACGCTGGGCATGGCGCTGCTTGTATGGCTGATCCTCTCGACATTGGCCGAGACGCGCGCCGGTCTCATGACCATCGGCGAGTTCACCATGGTTTGCACACTCAGCGCCAATGTGGTCATGGTGGTGCGTCTGCTCGGTCGGCGTATGGTCGATTTCTTCGCCGACTACGGATCGCTTCGGGATGGCGTCGAGCTGATCATGCAGTCCCATGCCATGCCCGATCGGCCGGGAGCCCCGGCGCTGCAGGTTCCGAAAGGCGGCATCACATTCGACGACGTCACCTTCATTTATCCCGACGGCACCCAGGTCTTCGAACGCCTCAACATCGCGATACGTCCCGGTGAGAAAGTCGGCCTGGTTGGCGCCTCGGGCGCCGGCAAGAGCACGATCATCCGTCTGCTCACCCGCCAGTTCCTGCCGGAAGCCGGACGCATTACAATCGATGGCCAGGACATCGCCTCGGTCACGCAGGACAGCCTTTCGCGAGCAATCGGTGAGGTCAGTCAGGTCCCGAACGTCTTTCATCGCTCCGTTGGCGACAATATCGCTTACGGCGCCGCCGATGCCGATGACGACGAGATCTGGCAGGCGGCGGAAGCGGCGCGCTGTCGTGACTTCATCGAACGCCGAAGCGGCGGTCTCGACACCCTGGTCGGCGAACGCGGGCTCAAGCTCAGCGGCGGCGAGCGTCAGCGCCTCGCCATCGCGCGCGCCTTCCTGAAAAACGCGCCGATTCTGGTGCTGGACGAGGCGACCTCGTCGCTCGACAGTGAAGCGGAGGCGGCGATCCAGGAAGCACTGATGCGCCTGATGGACGGACGCACGGTGATTGCGATCGCCCACCGACTCTCGACCATCATCGGCATGGATCGTCTGCTGGTCCTGGACGCCGGTCGTCTGGTCGAAGAGGGCGCCCATGACGAGCTTCTGGCGCAAAACGGCGTCTATGCAAAGTTCTGGGCGGAGCAGACGCGGGCCGCGCGCGCATCAGCAGGGCTGGCTACGCTGGTCGAAAGAAGCTCGGCATGAAGTGGCCAAATCACTCGACGAGGTCGCACCACTAGAGCAGTTTCCGATCGCAAGCGATCGAAACAGATGCTCTATCTCTTTGTTTCGTCGCATTTTCTTATCGATCAAGTGGTTCCACTTGATCGGAAAAAGCTCTAGATCGGCGCTTCTGCGGATGCCGTCCAGGGGGCGTAAGCGAGAACAGCGCCGTCCGGGAGGATCATCAGATCGGCATCTGTCGATAGGACATCGGCGGAGGTAGCCTCGTCATGATAGCCATCGTCGATCGGCGGTAGAACGATCGGGCGGCCATCGCCGTTGAAGAAAACCCGGCCCGCAGGAAGCGGCTCGACGAAGGGCTCGTCGCCCGACAATGATCCAAAGCTCGAAAATGCCGCATGACTTGCGAGACGGTCGCCGACCCAGAACGCGGCAGGGTCATGTCGGCTGGCTGCTTGGTCGAAACGACCACCATCGTCGGCTGACGAACGCGACGCACCATCGTCGCCATCAAAGCCAACCCGTCGATCCGATGCTTTCCCATCGATCTGCTCGGCGGCATCGAGATGAGACGCACTGGCAGCGTCCAGCCCCCCGGGTGATCGCTGGTGTTCGCCCGCCTTGCTGAGGACGGCGCCGTTCTGCAGCCCTAATCCGGCGTCAAACGGATCGATGTCCCCGGCCAGGCGCAGTTCTTCCGCGAGCGCCCGCTCGAAGGCAGCACCCGGACCAATCGGGCCGCTCAAGCCGCTGTCTGCGGATGATGGCGTTTCGGCTAGGCGATCCAGCACATTGCCGAAGCTCGCCATGATCAAATGCGGCGACCAGCTGCCCATATGAAATCCCAAAGAGTCATGTCATCAATCCATCAATGATCGGCCACAATTAACGCAAATTTGCCGGTAATTCCAGCTCGCTTTGCCCAGAAACGCTGGGATGTCTGCCGTCGGCGTTGAGAACAGACCGCTCTGCGGGGGTCAAGCGGCATAGCCATGCTGTTTGAGCCAGCCGCCGAAGGCGTCCTCCATGGCGCCGATCTGCGCAGCATTCAGACACTGACGCCATTCCCCATCCCGATAGTCCGAGACATGATTGGACTGAAATCCGGTCGATCGGTCGATTGTCACGTAGACCCCGTCCTGTCGAGTAAGCAGGGTCTCATCGCCCGGAAGCTGCCCGGTCTCCAGCCAGCGTTGGCAACGTCGATCCTTGCTTTCTGTCAGTTCTCTTACCTTTTCCCTGCTGAACTGAGCCGCGATTTCAAGAGCCATATCCTCGCCGAAGCCACCTGTTACCCGATCCGCGATACGCGCCACCATGTCGGCTGGACTGGCCATAAGTTCGTCGTAACGGATGGTGAGGCGCCGCGCTTCGGGCAAGGCCTGATAATGATCCGCGGTGTCGACGTAGATCTTGCACTTGTTCAACGCGTCTTCGAAGCTGCAGTGCATGAACCGCTGATACGACATGGCGACATCTCGGATATCGCGGACATTGGTGATCACGAGATGGTCTGGCGGCAGTCCTGACAGCCTCGAATGTGTCTTCAAGACGAAGACCGTATTGGGATGACGGTTGGCGACAATTTCCTGATTGGCATAAGCAAGCCATTCCTTGTCGGAGATCATGACCTCTTCCGGCAACACGCGAAATCCGGATCGTCTCACAAGCTCGCGCACCACGTTGAAGGTCCACATGGACCCAGAACGCGGGATGCCGGCCACCCAGATCACCCTAGACATCATCAAGCTCCGCCACTGATCTTCCGGAAGGAATAGCGAAGCTTGGTGAATTTTCGGTTAACCGTCTCGGTTTTCGTCAGCCGTGTCGATTTTCGCTAACCGGGACGGTTTCAGCCGCGCGCTGCGATCTCATCGGCCTTCGCGACCATCGTTGCGGCCTGGCGAATGGAGGCGATGTCGATCAGGCGTCCGTCCAGGCTGACAGCGCCCTTGCCTTCTTTTCTGGCCTGCTCCATCGCCGCCAACACGCGCCGCGCCTTGTCCACCTCGGCGGCGGGCGGGCTCATCACCTCATTGGCGAGCGCGATCTGGCTCGGATGGATCGCCCATTTGCCCTCACAGCCAAGAATGGCCGCACGCTTCGCCGCCGCACGATAGCCGTCGGCATCGCTGAAGTCGCCGAAGGGGCCATCAATCGGCCGAATGCCGTGGGCGCGCGCCGCCACCACCATGCGTGCAATAGCATAATGCCACATATCCCCCCAATGGGCCATGCGACGGCCCTCGTTCACATTGGGGTCGGTGTCCGTCAACACCGCATAGTCCGGGTTAGCGCCGCCGATATTGGTGGTGCGCGCCTTGGTCGACGCGGCATAGTCGGCGACGCCGAAATGCAGGGCCTCGTTCCGTTTCGAGGCACCGGCGATCGCGTCGATGTTCGCCATGCCGAGAGCGGTTTCGATGATATGGGAAAAGCCGAGGCGCTTGGTTTTGCCGACCGCGTCCTCGCACTGCGTGACTAGCATGTCGAGCGCATAGACGTCGGCCGCCGTGCCGACCTTGGGGATCATGATCATATCGAGACGGTCCGAGCCCTGCTCGATCACGTCGATCACGTCCCGATACATGTAGTGGGTGTCGAGGCCGTTGATCCTGACCGTGAGCGTCTTGTCGCCCCAATCGATGTCGCCGATCGCCTGGACGACATTCTTCCTGGCCTCTTCCTTCAGATCCGGGGCGACCGCGTCTTCGAGATCAAGAAAGACGACATCGGCATCCGATTTCGCGGCTTTCTCGAAGAGTTTCGGCGAGCTGCCGGGCACCGCCAGTTCGGAGCGGTGAAGACGCTGGGTGCAGGGCTCGACATAGTGGAAGCTCAATGGATGTCTCCTTTGGCGAAGGATCCGGGATCAACTGGCGGCTAAAATCCACGCTCGGCGCGCCGGCTGCCATGTGACCAACGGCCGCGCGCTCAAGCTTCGCCGCATCTCTGTTGTCTGATGTCAACGAGGTCGCCGCGCGACCCGGCCGAGGGGATGGTGATCGCGCAGGGCGGCCGCCAGCCGCTCGCTCTGCACATGGGTATAGATCTCGGTGGTCGCGATGTCGGCATGGCCGAGCATCATCTGCACCGCGCGCAGATCGGCGCCGCCTTCGAGCAGATGGCTGGCAAAAGCGTGGCGCAGCACATGGGGGGAAAGGCGGGACGGTTCGATACCGGCATCGATGGCGAGTTCCTTCAAGAGCTGGGTCAGGCGCTGGCGGGTGAGGTGGCCTTCCTTGCTGCGTGAGGGAAAGAGATAGCGGCTGCCTTTGGTGCGCTGCTTCAAAAAACCGTCGCGCACCGCGAGATAGACCTCAAGCGCGTCCCGCGCCGAGCTGCCTATCGGCACCATGCGCTCCTTCGATCCTTTGCCGAACACGATCACGGATCGGCGGTCAGGCGCGAGCGAGGACAGCGGCAGCGCTAGGAGCTCGGATACCCGCATGCCGGTGGCGTAGAGCAGTTCGAGACAGGCCACCAGCCTCATGCCCTCCGCTCCAGGCTTGGCGCGCGCTGCATCGATCAGCGCATTGATTTCGTGAGAATGGAGAGTTTTCGGCAAGGCCCGCGCCTGTTTCGGGCTGTCCAGCGTCTGGGTCGGGTCGTCCTGGCGATGGTTCTCCAGGAACAGGAAACGGTGGAACTGACGGATCGCCGAGAGCTTTCTTGCCTGGGTCGATGCGGCGAGGCCGGCTGAAGCGAGCGAGGTGAGGAACGCCCGGATGACGTCGCTGTCCGCCGTCATCGAGCCGCTGTTCTGGCGCTTCAGATAGCGTTGGTAGTCATCGAGATCACGACGATAGGCATCGATGGTATGACGGCTCGCACCGCGTTCCACCGCCATCATCTCTAAAAAACTCTCGGCAGCCGCATCCAGCATGATGACGCGACACTAGTGCATCGATCCCAACAAAGCGATCGGTGACGTCAGGGAACGTGATGTACCAATCCAGAGATCGGGTGGCGTCATCTGAAACTCTTGCAGATGTCACGGCACGAAAGCGACTTGTATCGCTGCAGTTTCTTTCCGATCAGGCGTTTTTGCCTGCTCGGCAAAAGCTCCAGGGTCGAAAGCCTATCAGCTCAAACTGGCTTGTGCCCGGTTATCCGGAGGCGATGCCGAATGTGCTTATCGTGAAAGCCAACGCTTCACCGTTTCTTAACCCCTGCCTGCGATCATCAGCTATCCTCTGGTCCATGCGATCCTGGGAATCCGTCCGGCCGCAGGGAACGAAGTGCCAGGCGCGGACCCCCAGGATCGCATGGACCAGATCGTCATCATCGCGCACAGGCGTTAACGATTTATGAATATCTCGATAGCGAGGTTAAGCAGATCCCGATCACATACGATCGGAATGCATATGCTATCTCATTGTTTCACAACATATTCCTATCGAGCAGATGTTTCCATCTGCTCGACAAAAGCTCTACGCGCGATCGAACGCAAAGGGAGCGGAGAGACCTCATCGAGCCTCGACAACGGCCGCTAATCCTAGCGAGCGACAGCGTCAACGCCGCCGGCCGCGCCGGCGCTAGCGGGGGAACTTGTCGTCGGGGAGGATGCGCTCGACCTTGGCCGTTGGCGGTGGGATATCCCAGACGGCGAGAAAAGCCGTGCCGCCGAGGGCAAGGACCAGAAGGGTCAAAAACAGGATACCTCCGAATTTCGCCATCTCTTACGTCCGTCATGCTTTGTCCGGGCATTATCCCGTACTGCCAGGGCGGCTTTGTCGCCAACCCGAAGACCGCCGGGACTTGCCTCCGCAAGGGATCACAGCTTTATATCGATAGCTGAGACACGTTTCAACGCCCGGTCCCAATTGAGCAGGCCTCTTCAACTTGCAGGAATGTCCGAACACGGCAAAGGCAGCCGACACCTCTTCCGACCCCGAAGCGATCGGCCGCCGTCTCGATCGCGCGGTTATCCTGGTCGGCATGATGGGCTCGGGCAAAACCTCGATAGGGCGTCGGTTGGCAAGGGCGCTCGGATGGCCTTTTCAGGACGCTGATTGGGCGATCGAGGATGCCGCCGGCACATCGATCAGCAATATTTTTCAGGAGATCGGCGAGCCTGCTTTTCGCCGATGCGAGCGTCAGGTCATCGCGCGGCTTATGGATGAGCGCCACCAGCAGGTACTGGCGCTCGGCGGCGGCTCCTTTGTTGCCCAAGAGACCCGGGACCTCATCAAGAAACGCGCAATCTCAATCTGGCTCGATTCCGACATCGACACCCTGGTCCGCCGCACAAGCCGGCGCAACGACCGGCCACTGCTGACCACCGGCGATCCCAGGGCTACTCTAAGCCGGCTGCTTGAGGAGCGACAGTCGACCTACGCCGAGGCCGATATCAAGCTGAACAGCGGCAATGGTTCGCCCGCCGAGATCGTCGCCCGGACCTTGGAAGCCCTTCGACTGTTTGCTGATGGCGACCCTGGATCATGAATGCGCCCGATGAACTCCTGGTCGATCTCGCCGAGCGCAGCTACCGCATCCTGGTCGGCGAAGATCTGATCGACAAGGCAGGGGCCTTGATCCATCCCTTGATCCGCCAGCCGCGCAGCATCGTGGTCACCGATCGGCACATCGAACAAAGCGGTCACCTGGAGGCACTGGGCGTAAGCTTGGACAAGGCCGGCATCGCTCATGAGAGCCTTGTGCTGGAGCCTGGCGAGCAAACCAAGAGTCTTGTCCAATTCGGCGAGCTTGCAGATAGCATCCTCGCTCTCGGTATCGAGCGCGGCACATCGATCATCGCCTTTGGCGGCGGCGTGATCGGCGATCTCGCGGGCTTCGTCGCCGCGACCCTCCTGCGCGGCCTGGATGTCATCCAGATCCCGACTACGCTGCTTTCCCAGGTGGACAGTTCGGTCGGCGGCAAGACCGGCATCAACAGCGTTCACGGCAAGAATCTGATCGGTAGTTTCCACCAGCCGCGTCTGGTTCTCGCCGACATTGGCGTGCTGGACACGCTCTCGCCGCGCGAGCTGCGCGCCGGCTATGCCGAGGTTGTCAAATACGGCCTCATCGACCGGCCCGGCTTCTTCGCCTGGCTGGAGGAGAACGGGGCGGCGCTGATCAGAGGTGACGCTGAAGCGCGTCGCTTCGCCGTCATCGAGAGCTGTCGCGCCAAGGCTGAGATCGTCGCCGCCGACGAGCGCGAGAACGGCAAACGCGCGCTTCTCAATCTCGGCCACACCTTCGGCCATGCGCTCGAGGCGACCACCGGCTATGGCGGAGAGCTTCTGCATGGCGAAGGCGTTGCCATCGGCATGGTGCTGGCCTTCAAGATCTCGGCAAGCCGCGGCCATTGCCCCGAAGAGGATACTCGGCGGGTATTGCATCACCTTAGCAGCGTCGATCTCCCGACCAGCGCGCGCACGCTTCAGACCAACATCACCGCAGACGCTATGATCGCCGCCATGTCCCGCGACAAGAAAGTCGAAGCCGGCATCCCCCGCTTCATCCTGGTGGATGGCATCGGCGCGGCCAAAGCGGGGATTGAGATCGAACACTCGGAACTGAGGTCATTCCTCAAGAGCGAACTGGATTGAGGTCCGACGCGGACTGCGTTGTTTGATGCGGATCCGACAGGGACTGCGCTGACGATTGCGGCGCCTTAAAGAGACTGACGTTGCTGCGCTATCTCTTCAGTCAGGCATCAACCTATCGGACGTCGCTGATCGCTCTGTTCGGATCGATGCAATAGCCCTCGGAAGCCTCAAGCCCGACGTCGTCAGCCGGAACCCACCGCCGATCATACGCTTCGGCCTCCGGGGCGTCCTGGAAGGCCAATGCAAGCGCCCCTCCATTCGCCGAAGTGCTAGAGCTTTTTCTAGTCAGGTTTACGCGGCACCAGCCCGCACCCCCTCCCGACCACCCATAGGGTACCCTTGCATTGGGTGGTCGGGAGGGGGTGCGGGCTGGATCGACTTGCCCCGGAAGTGCTCAAGTCTCTCAACCCTTCCTTAACCTTTCCCTGCCAGTATCGTCCCGCTGGTCCATGCGATCCTGGGAGTCCGACCCTAACGTTCTTTCCTCCGCGGGCGGGCGGATTTCCAGGATCGCATGGACCAGCGAGACCATCTCGTTGTAGCGCGGGAAGGTTAAGAAAGCGTTTCGATCCAGGTTGGCGAATGCGGTGGCCGAGCGTTGCCAAACGGCACGCGACAATGCATCGAGCGGCCTTGTCCATGACGATATCTGGCCACCGCACCAGTAATGTCTCTGAACCTCATATTGATCGGTAAGCTTGCGATGGTCTTTCTTTGGGGGATCGATCGACCCCCGCCTGCCCTTCCGTTAGGATGAGACAGGAATAGGATCGGAACGAGCCGTTCTTAGCAGACAGGGAGTCGCGTTTTGGGGGACAAGACAATCTATCGTGGTGTCTGGCCGGTCGCGCCGACGCCGTTCAACGATGACGGCACGCTCGATCTGGATGGCATGCGTCGTGTCCTGGATTGCATGGTGGATCAGGGTGTCGACGGGCTGTGCATTCTTGCCAACTATTCCGAGCAGTTCCTCCTGTCCGACGATGAGCGCGCCACCCTGACGCGCCTCTGTCTCGAGCATCTGGACGGTCGCGTCCCGACGATCGTCACCTGTTCGCACTTCTCGACGGGCATCGTCGTCGAGCGGGTGCGTCAAGCCAAGGAACTGGGCGCAGCGATGGTCATGCTGATGCCGCCCTATCACGGCGCGCTCATGAAGGGCACGGAAGAACAGACCTACGACCAGTTCGCTCGCGCTGCCGAGATCGGGCTGCCGATCATGGTGCAGGACGCCCCGCTTGCCGGGGTCCACCTCTCGGTGCCGTTTCTGGCGAGAATGGCCAAGGAGCTCGGCCCGGTCAGCTATTTCAAGATCGAGATGCCCGGCACCGCCGACAAGCTGCGCGCCCTGATCGAGGCGGGCGGTGATAGGATCGAAGGCCCGTTCGACGGCGAGGAGGCGATCACCCTCATGGCCGACCTCGATGCCGGCGCCACCGGCACCATGTCGAGCGCCTTGTTGCCCGATCTGATCAAGCCGATTGTCCAGGCCCATTCTGCCGGCGACCGGACCGAGGCGGCCCGCCTTTACGCTCACGTATTGCCTCTAATCAATTATGAAAACCGACAATGTGGCCTGCGCGCCGCCAAAACCGTCATGATGGAAGGCGGCGTCATCGCCTCCGACCATGTCCGCCATCCTCTTCCGCCTCTGCCGCCGGCGACGCGCGAAGGCCTGCTCGAACTGGCGCGCGCCGCCGATCCGCTGGCGCTTCGCTGGGATGTGGCCTGATCTCCCCCTAGGGGCAGGATAGCCTTCGACGACGCTCTGTCCGCATCGCGTTAAGAAACCCTTAAATGACAATGCGCTATAACATGGAGGCCGCGCGCCCTTATTCGCTTCGGACGCGGTGGTGCATGGTTGAAAACGCCGGCGGACATGGAGTCTCATGAACGAGCTTGTCGATCAGCAGGAATCGAACCGTCTCACCGAAATCGAGCGCTATCGGGTTCTGGACAGCCAGCCCGAGCAGGCCTTCGATCGCGTCACGAGGCTCGCGTCGGAGTTTTTTGAAACACCGGTTGCCGCCATATCCTTGTGTGATCGGGAACGTCTCTGGTTCAAATCGATCGTCGGGCTCGATTGTCCCGAGATGCCGCGCTCGGCCGGTATCTGCTCGCAGGTTATCTACAATGACACGCCTTTGGTGCTGCACAGCGCGAGTGAGCATCCCGAATTCCACGATCATCCCATGGTCGCCGATGCGCCCCACGTCCGGTTCTATGCGGGCGCACCCCTCGTAACGCCTTCCGGGCAGCGCATCGGTTCGCTTTGCGTCGCCGACGTCAAGGCGCGACCGGGGTTCACCTCTTGTGAAGCCGGGCGGCTGAAGGATCTCGCATCGCTGGTCGTCGACGAGCTGGAGCTCAGGCTGGAACGGATGAAAGCCATCCGCGCCAGCGATGCGAAATCGTCATTCCTGGCCGCGATGAGCCATGAAATCCGGACGCCGATGAATGGCGTCCTCGGCATGACCGATCTGCTGCTGAGCACCGATGATCTCGGCGAACGCCAGCGCCAGAGAATAGAGGTCATCAAGCGTTCCGGTCATACCCTGCTGGCCTTGCTTGATCAGATCCTCGATCTTTCCAAGATCGAAGCCGACAAGCTCGAGCTCGCCAAGGAGCCTTTCGATCTGCGCGGGCTGGTCCAGGATCTCCACGCTCTCTTCCAGGCGCGCGCGCAGGAGCAGGACCTGTGGTTTGACCTGATGGACCGGCTGGGAACGGTGCCGACGCTGCTCGGTGATCCGCTCAGGATTCGGCAGATCCTGTCCAATTTTCTCAACAACGCGATCAAGTTCACCCGCGAAGGCGGCGTCGCCATCCGCGCAAGCGCGCGCTCTGCCGGGGACGATCGCTTCCAGATCCGCCTCGAGGTGCAGGACACCGGCATCGGTATCGATCCTGCCTCGATCGATCGGGTTTTCGCTCCCTTCGAGCAGGCCGATATCTCCACCTGCAGCCAATTCGGCGGCACGGGCCTCGGTCTGGCGATCTGCAAGCGGCTCGCCATGATGATGGGCGGCGATGTCGGCGCTGAAAGTTCACCGGGGCAAGGATCAACCTTCTGGCTGCAAGTCGAGCTCGAGGTCGCCAGCCAGGAGGAGAAGGCCGAGAAATCCGCGGCAGCAGGGCCCGCCGACCCGAAAGCTCAGTCGAGAACGACGACATCCGCGCAAGCCGCAACGTCGAAGAGTGCTGCGAGAGCCGCGTCCGCCAAGCGCCCAAATGCGGACGAGGGCGGTCTTGCCCATATTCTCGTCGCCGAAGACGATCCGGTTAACGCCTATCTCGTCCAGGAAATGCTCGAAGCCGGAAGCTACAGATCGACGGTTGTGCCCGATGGCTCCTCTGTGCTGGAGCTGCTCGACAAGGAAGCGTTCGATCTGATCCTGATGGACGGCCGCATGCCTGATATGAGCGGCCTCGATGTTGCCCAGCGGATCCGACAACTGCCCGGCGCGCAGGCATCGACGCCGATCATCGCCTTAACCGCAGACGCCATGTCCGGCGACAGGGAACGTTTTCTTGCGGGTGGTATGGACGACTACGTCTCCAAACCCATCGATCAAGCGGTCCTGTTCGAGGCGATCGACCGCTGTCTGCAGCAAAACAGGCCGGCCGCAGCCTGAAACGTGGCGGCGACGTCATATCAACTGGCGATGTCACGTCGAAAGCCAGGCTTGGGACTTTGGCGCGGTTACGATGGATCCATGTCCGCCGTCTGCTCGCTTGCTATGGGCGACGCGCATGGCTGACCTTGATTACATCGGGACTTTCGTAAGGCGTCTGTCCAGGGGGGTGTCGGGCGAGCGCAGCCAGACTTCGACCCGCCGGTTTTTCGCGCGACCGGCCGGGGTATCATTGCAGGCAACCGGCGCTTCTTCGCCAAAGCCTCTCACCGCTGAAGCGTCGATGCCAAGTGACGCCAATTTGTCCGCGATGGCCTTCGCTCTCTTCTCAGAAAGGGCCAGGTTAGCGCCATAGTCGCCGGAAGAATCGGCGAAGCCGAAGAGCAGGAGTTTCGCGCCGTCTTCGATCGGCTGCTCCAGATAGCGTGCAAGTCGGCCGAGATCACGCAGCGCACGGTTATCGAGAGCATCCTTTTCATCAAGGTTGCTGATGCTCGGCCGGAAACGAAATGTCGCCGACAGCCGCGAAGCGTCGGCAGTTTCTCCAAGTAACTCATTGACAACAGAGAGTTGTTGAGCGGTTCTGCCTGCCGCTTCGATTTTCGCCAGTCGATAGGTGGCGCTGTCGGCTTCCGTCGTGTCGATCGTCAGATCCACGAAGTCGACGTCACGGATGATCGCCTGACTGCCGTCGCTCAGGGCAAAGTCGACGAAATCACGAACCCACGGCGAAGACGTCATCAAAGGCGCATAGAGGAACAGTCGCCGGGCAAAAGGATATTCCTCCGTCTTTACGCTGAAGGTCGAGGGGCTGTACCCCCAGGCACATTCTTCGATCGCGATCGGTTTGGCGTCGAGCGTGTAGCCCAGACCAATGAAGCCGATGGCGTTTGGATCGCGGGCCACGCTGTCGGCAAGCTGGGAACTGGACTCGATGCGCGTCGTGGCGTCACAGAGCTCGAGGCCCAAGGGCTTGAGAACCAATGTGTTGAACGTGTCGTAGGTGCCGGATTTAGCGTCGCGTGCGTAGATCCTGATGGGTCCGGCGTCGCCGCCGATGTCCTGCCAATCGGTCTTCTGGCAGGCGAAGATTTCGGCAATTTCCTGCTTGCTGAGCGTGCTGATCGGGTTGTCGGGGTGAACGATGATCGCCAGGCCATCCAGGGCGACAATATGCTCGGCGTCAGCCGAGCGCATGTCGCCAAGTGTGGCCAGAACGGATGCTTCGTCATCCTTGATCGGCCGCGACGACATGCCGATATCCGCCGATTTCTCGGCCAGTGCCGGGTAGGCCGTCGACGATCCATGCGCGCGAATGTCGATGAGATCCGGAAGATTTGCCGGATTGCGGCCGACCTCGAGGCCTTTCTCATTCGCGTCTCGCCCAAGTTTCCAACGAAGCTGTGATGCGCCGTTTTCGCGGGCATAGGCTTCGGCGAGAGCCGGAACCAGGCGCTCGCCGACCGTATTCGAGCCGGCGAAACGCAGTTCGTTGACGATGTCTTCGACATTCACGATCTGGTCGGTCGGAATTTCGAGAACAGGACCATCATTGAGTTGAATGCTCAACAGCCGATCTGAGCGCTCGAGGATGGTTCCAACCATGGTGGAACCGCCAATCAACTCAACGCGCTCAAGGGCAAGCGCTGCGGTGCAGGCAAAGGGCAGGGCGCATGCTGCGGCCAGCATGCGAAGGCAACCGATTGGGTTCATGTTTTGACAGCCTCGAACTTGAGATGGCGTTCGATTTTTTGAGGTCGCCAAACTATAGGGCAAGTCAGATTAAATCAACATACATTTTATGGGTGATTTATTTTATTTTGAGTAGAATATTTTTCGATTTAATAGTGATTTTAAATAGAAAAAATCTATTTTAGGTAGATCGTTCTGACTTGGGAAAAACACATCTGCCGAACAGTCACAACGGCAACCAGGGGATAGCATGGCCCTTTCCACTAACCGGGTTTCTGGTTTTCCGCCCCTGCCATCTCCTGCTCCGCTGCTTCGGCCGCCGCAGCCGCGATGGCGTCCCGGTCTTCCTTGGTCAGATCGCCATTTTCCAGGCCTGGCACCGAAACCCGCACCTCTTTGCGGGCGAACTGGATGTCATTCTCGTCGAACGCCGCCTTGACCCGCTGGTAGATCTCTTTTCTGAGCGTGAATTGCTTTCCGGGTTTGGCCATGAATTTGCCGCGCACCACGATGCCGACATCGTCGACCTCGAGCATGCCCTGGCTCTTGAAAGGCTGCATCATGTCGGCGGCAAACTCGGGGATCTCCATCATCTCGGCGCCGATCCTCTTGAAGATCTTCTTGATCTTGTTGACGTCGGTGTCGAAGGGGACGGTGAAACGCAGCTTCATGATCACCCAGTCGCGCGAGTAGTTGGTGATCTTCGGAATCTCGCCATAGGGAATGGTGTGCACCGCGCCGCGGTGATGGCGGAGCGTCAGGGAACGAATCGAAGTTTTTTCGACCGTGCCGACCGTGCCCTCCACATCGACATACTCGCCTTGCCGGAAGGCGTCGTCGATCAGGAAGAATGCGCCGGAGACCACGTCGGTCACCAGCTTTTGCGCGCCGAAACCGATGGCGAGGCCGACGATGCCGGCACCCGCGAGGAGAGGCGTGATGTCGATGTTGAGACTGCCGAGCGCCACCAGGATGGTGATCACCACGATCGCCGATTGCAGCAGGCGGCGCATCAGGGGGAGAACGGTTGCGAGCCTGGAACCGCCTTGTCCGCCGCCCTCGCCGCCGCCTGGCTCTTCCTCGTTCTGATCCAGGCCGAGCGCCGTGTGCTCTGCGGCCAGCTTCTGGCTGACCCAAAGCGTAACCAGCTCCCAGATCAGGTAACCAACAGCGAGGACCAGCATGAACTCGATAAGGGCGGCGGCGGCTTGCGCGCCAACGCCTTGGCTGGCGAGATTGTGGAAATCGAGGCCCCACATGATCGCGATGGTCAGCACCACGACACCGGCCATCATCGCGCGTCCGACCCGGATACAGCAGCGCTTACTCGCGATATAGGCGCGCTCGGCAATCTCGCCCTCGCCGGTCATCGGAGGGAGGAGATAGCTAACCAGGCCGCGGATCATCGTGTCCATCGCCGGCGCCATCATCAGCAATACCATGGTAATGTAGTGCCGCCCGCCGACCAGCAGATCGAAGCGACCCAGCGAGACGATATATTCGACCACCAGCCAGGTCACCACCGATACGGCAACCATGAACCAGGGATAGGCATTGGCCACCTTTTCTTCTGCTGGCGTCGCGTCGCCATCCCGCCCCTTGAGCATCATGGTGAGTCCGCGGCGCGCCTTGATGGCGATCACGACGATGTAGATATGGACCGCAAGGTTCAGCCAGAAGCCGAGGCGCGTCTCGCCTGCCGGCACGCCGTTCATGGCGTTGAACGCGACGATGAAGATCATCGCCCCCATGAGGATGCCGAGGCCGATCCAGTGACGGTGCACATAGCGCGCCGTCTCGTCGTCGGTATGCACGATGCGAAGATCGGGACGCGTCGGCGCAAGGAAGAATCGCGACATGGCCGCCATCAGCCTAGGGATCATGATCAGGTTGATCATGACGATCCGCCCGATTTCAACCTCATGAGGTGGCAACAGGTTGGTGACGACTGCGCGGGAAACCAGGGCGAAGACCACAAGGCCGACCACATCCAACAGCAGGCGAAGGCCAAGTAGACGAAGGGCTTCGCCGAGATTGTCGGATGTCCGCTGGTTTTGGATTTCCTCACGCCAGTGTTGGGCGAGACGGTTGACCAGCCACTCCGCGGCGAGACCGACGGCGATCGCAAGCAAGAGGGTGCCGATCAGGCGCATGACGTCCTGAAACTGGCGCTCGGCCATGAAGTTGCTGAAGCTGCGGACCTGACCGTCCACGAGCGTCGGCAATCGAATGAACGAATCAGCGACCGCCATGCCGACACCTGCGGCGGCTTCCGGCAGGAAAGCGATGAGGCTGCCCGTGCTCTCCTCGCCCTTGTTGGCCTCCGCGACGGTGTTCAAGCGCTGGAGCAGGAGATCACGCACGTCCTGGTCGGACAGACGGGACACCATCTCGCTCACGGCCTCAGGCGTGAGGTCCTCGTCGGCCAGCACCGGCGTGGTGGTCTGCTCCTCGCCTGAAGGCAGGACCGATTGCGCTGACACCGTAGCCAGCGGCAAGGCGACGATCATGATGAGAACGGCGAGGAGACGGCGGCTGATGATCATAGCTTTTTTCTTTTTGGTCCTGACATCGCACAGATCGATAGCCATGCTTTAGACCCAGCCTTCGCTGCGTGCAACTCAGCCCTCCGAAGCCGTCGGTCACCCGCGGGGCGGCATCGTCCCGAACCAGGGGGCGGCGGCCTCCAGCTGGGCGGCAAGTGCGATAAGGGTTTCGTCTGCGCCGAAGCGGCCGGCGATGTGCACGCCGATCGGCAGACCGGCGGCGTTCCAGTGCAGTGGCAACGACATGGCGGGCTGGCCGCTGGCGTTGAAGGCGGGCGTGAAGGGCGAGTAGGGGAGGATGCCTTCTGGGCCGAGGCGATGATCGAGGAAGTCCTCGTCGTCAGGCGCGAAGCGGCCGATCCTGGCCGGCGGCTCGGCCAGGGTGGAGGTGACCAGGAAGTCGCAACCCTCGAAAAACGCGGCGAAATCTCGGCCGAAGCGGTGGATCTGGTTGACCGCCTGCAGATAGTCCGCACCGGATATCGTCTCAGCGAGCGCGATCGCGCCGCGCGTGATGCCCTCGACCTCGTCCGGATCCAGCGGCTGTCCGCGAGCGTCTACCTTCTGGCGCACCGAGAGAGCCGTGCCGCAGGCGACGATCCGGGTCCAGGCCTGCATCATCGGCATGAGGTCGGGGGCGGGGTCGGCTTCCTCGACATGGTGGCCGAGATCGGCGAGGAGACTGGCTGCCTTGTCCACGGCGTCTCGGCAATCGGGATGCACTGGCTCGCCGGTGAAGCTTTTGAAACTAAACGCGATTTTCAGACGTGCGGGCGGACGTCCGATGGCTTTCACGAAGCCCTGCTCCAATGGCGGCGGATAGTATGGCGCGCCGGCGTCCGGCCCGGCGACCGCGTCCAAGAGGGCTGCGGTATCGCGGACGGAGCGGGTCAGGAAGCCGTCCACCGCCATGCCCGCCCAGCCCTCGCCGACCAGCGGTCCAGCTGGGACTCTTGCACGTGTCGGCTTCAGGCCGAAGAGGCCGGAGGAGGCGGCCGGGATGCGGATCGAGCCGCCGCCATCGGAGCCGTGGGCTGCGGGGATGATGCCGGCGGCGACGCTCGCTGCAGCGCCTCCCGACGAGCCGCCTGCGGTGTGATCCAGGTTCCAGGGATTGCGAGTCGGACCGCCATAGACCTTGGCTTCGGTGATCGGGCCGACGCCCAGTTCGGGTGACGTGGTGCGCCCGAAAATGACCAGACCCGCACGCTTCAACCGCTCCACCAGTGCGCCATCGACCGGAAAGTGCGTGTTTGCGAACAGCCGCGATCCGAAACTGGACGGGACGTCGATCGCGGCGGCGCCAAGGTCTTTCAGCAGAAACGGCACCCCCGAAAACGGCCCTGCGGGGACACCCGCATCGATCGTCGCGGCGGCTGCATCGAAGGCGCGATGCGCGATCGCGTTGATCGACGGATTGACCTCTTCGAGACGGTCGATCGCCGCTTTGAGAAGCTCTGTCGGCGTCACCTCGCCCTTGGCGACGAGATCGGCCAGGCCGAGCGCATCGTGGCTTTGATACTCATCCGGGCTCATCATCACCTGACCTTCGTAAACCGGGGCTCATACCAGTGTTCCTGGCGCCACCGGTCAAAGTCAATGAGGTGCGCACCGCACTGGTGTGCGCATCGGACTAGAAGGTGATGGCAGCCCGGCCGAAGACGGTGTGCTCGTCGCGATCGCCGTCGCCGATCAGGGTTTCGTAGCCGATGCCGAGTTCGATGCCGCTGATCGGGGAGACGGCGAGTTCGGCGCCGAGGCGTCCTG
>JBCCUL010000024.1:0-64054 GCA_039197065.1 Pseudomonadota bacterium
CCGGCGCTGTTTCGCCGCCAATCATGAATTCGGAGATGCCTCGCATGCCCAGGAAGCTGATCCTTGCACCGATCCTTGGTCTCTCACTGCTCGCAGGTTGCGCCAAAGCGCCTATCGATGAGTTTCGCGAGGATCTCACCCAGATGGACCAGCGAGCGCAGTTGGTGGCCGGCCTCAGTCTGTTCGAAGATGCCGAGTTGGCCGAGGACGGCAGCGTCAAGGTCATGGCGACCGAGGTTTGGAACGCCATCCCCGAAGAGGGAAGGATCAGCTACGCCAATGCGCTGTTCCTCCGATGGCAGGCGGCCGCCATCGGGCTCGAGCCCTTGAGCCTTCAGATCGTCGATCCTGCCGGCAACGTCGTCATGGAACGACCCGATCCGAGTTGAATGTGCCTCCAAGGCAGCGACTTCTGATCAGCGCAAGGTATGGCGAAGGCCTGTCTGGCAGGTTACCCGTCAACGCCGCCCGCGTCCGGGCCTAGTAGGTGACGGCTGTCAGATAGAGGCCGGCGGCTGGGGCGGTGGGGCCGGCGGCGGCGCGGCTTTTGGCTGCCAGAATGTCTTCGATCTTGTCGACCGGCCATTTGTTGTCGCCGATCATCTTGAGGGTGCCGACGATGTTCCTGACCTGATGATGCAGGAAGGAGCGCGCGGCGACGGTGATGCGGATATCGTCGCCGGTGCGTTGTACGGTGATGCGGTCCAGGGTCTTAATCGGCGACTTCGCCTGGCAGGCGGAGCTTCGAAAGCTGGTGAAGTCATGCTTGCCGATCAGGCGCTGTGCCGCTTCCTGCATCACCTCGATCTCGATCGGCGCCGGCAGATGCCAGGCGCGTCCGGCTTCCAGGATCAAAGGGGCTCGGCGATTGACGATGCGATAGACATAGCACCTGCCTTTGGCCGAGAAGCGGGCATGGAAGTCATCCGCGACTTCGGTGGCGCGCAGCACCGCGACCGGGTGTGGGCGGAGGTGGTGGTTGATGGCGTTCTGCAGGCTTTCGATCGACATGACCTTGTCGAGATCGATATGGGCGACCTGGCCGTTGGCGTGGACGCCGGCATCGGTGCGGCCCGCCCCTTGCACGGTCACGGTTTCCCCGGAAAAAGCGTGGATCGCCGTCTCGAGCGCTTCTTGCACGGAAAAGCCGTTTTTCTGACGCTGCCAGCCCTGAAAGGCGCGGCCGTCATATTCGACGATCAGCTTGAAGCGCGCCATCGTCAACCCAACCGCGTGCCGACGGGCACTGGATGGCCGCGGAGAAAGTCTTCGGCCTGCATGCGCTTGCCGCCGGCCTTCTGCAGCTCGGTGATGCGCAGCACGCCCTCACCGCAGGCGACGCGCAACTGATCGTCCAGCACGATACCCGCGGCCGAGCCGGCCGGAGCTTTGCCTGTGACCTCGCCCTTCAACAATCTCAGCCTCTGGTCGCCAACAAGTGTGAAGCAGCCGGGCCAGGGGTTAAGCGCGCGCAGCTGGCGGTGGATGACTTTGGCTGGCTGACCCCAGTCGACCTGGCCCTCGGATTTTTCGATCTTGCGGGCATAGGTGGCGCCGGCTTCGGGCTGCGGCGTGCCGATGAGGCCGTTCTCTTCGGCGAGGCGATCGATGAGCGGGACGATCATCTCGGCGGCAAGACCGGCGAGCTGGTCATGGAGGGAGGAGGCTGTGGTCTCCTCGCCGATCGGCACCCGCTGCATGGTGAGCATCGGTCCGGTGTCGAGGCCGGCTTCCATCTGCATGATGGTGACGCCGCTTTCCTCGTCGCCCGCGAGGATCGCCCGCTGGATCGGCGCCGCACCCCGCCAGCGCGGCAGGCAGGAGCCGTGGAGATTGATGCAGCCAAGGCGCGGGATGTCGAGGATTGCCTGCGGCAGGAGCAGACCGTAGGCGGCGACCACCGCGACATCGGCGGTGAGCGCGCCGAGGGATTCCTCTTCCGGGGCCTCCTTCAGGGAGACGGGCGTGCGGATCGGCAGGTCAAGCTCGGTGGCGGCGCGTGCGATCGGCGAGGGGCGGGGCTGCATGCCGCGGCCGGCGGGACGGGCCGGCTGGGTATAGACGGCGATCACCTCATGCCGGCTGTCGGCAAGTGCCTGAAGCGCCGGCACGGCGAAATCCGCCGTTCCCATATAGACGAGACGAAGGGCGGGTTTGCCCCTATCGTTCATGCCGACAGCACCACGCGTTCAAGCTCCCTAAGCACCTAATCTTCCAAGGTGATCGGGCAATGCCGGTGTTCTGACCCCGGATTGCACCACGCTTGCCTGTGATAGGCTGCCATCGATCAAAAGCCAAGGGGACAGCGTCGTGCCGCCAATTTGGTTCTCTTGCCGGGGGCGGTTATCCCGTGCGTTTGACCTTAGCCATGCGGCGGAGAATCATGCGCCGTTTCAGGGCGGAGAGATGGTCGACGAACAGGATGCCATCGAGGTGATCCATCTCATGCTGGATGCAGCGGGCGAGCATGCCGTCCGCCTCCAAGCTGCGCTCCTTGCCGGTGCGATCCTGGTAGCGAAGGCCGATGGCTTCAGCGCGCTCGACATCCCCGAACTGCTTCGGAAGGCTCAAGCAGCCTTCCTCGTAGACGCTTTTGACGTCGGATCGGCTGGTGATCTCGGGGTTGATGAAGAAGCGCGGATCGCGCGCATCCTTCTCGCCGACATCGACCACGAAAAAACGTTTCAGGACGCCGACCTGCGGGGCGGCAAGCCCGATGCCGGGCGCCGCGTACATGGTGTCCAGCATGTCGTCCATGAGTTTTTTTAGCGGCCCGTCGACGCCGTCGACCGGCTCACAGGGCGTGGTCAGACGAGAATCCGGGGCGAGAATGATGTCGAGCTTGGCCATGGTCGATGCGCTCAAAGATCGTCGCTTTGACGCTCGACGGGGCGCCGCGCTTTCCGCGCGGCGCCGAGCGTGCCGTCGTCGAGATAATTGAGCTCGCCGCCGACCGGCACGCCGTGGGCAAGACGCGTGACCGCTGCGCGCGTCACACCTAGCCTGTCCGCGAGATAGTGGCCCGTGGTTTGGCCATCGACGGTCGCTGACGTTGCAAGAATGACTTCGTCGATGCCGGCTTCGACCCGGGCGAGCAGGCGGTCGACGCCGAGATCCTCAGGCCCGATGCCATCGATCGCCGACAGTGTGCCGCCGAGCACGTGGTAGCGGCCCTTGAAGAGGCCGGCGCGCTCAACCGCCCAGAGATCGTCCACCGCCTCCACCACGCAGATCTGGCTGTCGTTGCGTTTCGGATCGGTGCAGATGTCGCAGGGGTCGGCGTCGTCGAGATTGCCGCAGATCCTGCAATGGCGCACGTCCGTCGCCGCCTTGGCGAGGATGGCTGCCAGGCGGCGCATGGTCGTATCCCGGTTTTTCAGAAGGTGCAGCGCCGTTCGCTTGGCCGAGCGCGGGCCAAGGCCCGGCAGGCGCGCCAGCATGTCGACCAGCTCATCAAGTGTTCGGCTCGCCAAGGAGCGGTGCTCCTCAGAACGGCAGCTTGAGGCCGGCGGGCAGGTTCAGCCCTCCGGTGAGCTTGCCCATCTCCGCCTGGGTCTCCGTCTCGACCTTGACCTTGGCGTCGTTGTAGGCGGCGACGATCAGGTCCTCGAGGATTTCGATCTCGTTGGGATCGGCGAGCGAGGGATCGATCTTCGCCTTCCTCATTTCGCCCTTGCCGTTGACCGTGATCTTGACCATGCCGCCGCCGGCAGCACCCTCGAGTTCCATCTCGGCGAGCTTTTCCTGCATCTCGGCCATCTTGGTCTGCATTTCCTGGGCCTGCTTCAGCATGTTGCCGAGGTTCTTCATCTCTGCTCCATCGTCTGTTCGGTGTTGTCGCCCATATGGGGATTGGCGGGCTTCACGTCGATGATCTGCGCACCCGGAAAGGTGTCGAGGACGGGCTTCAGGCGCGGATCGTCGGAAAGCTCGGCGAGGCGTCGCTCCTTGGCAAGCGCTTCCTGCTCAGTGAGACAGGGCTCGCCCTGCTCGTCCGATTCCACGATCTGCCAGGGCTTGCCGGTCCATTCCTTCAAGAGAGCAGCGATCTCCTGACGCCGCTCGCTCAGCATCAGATCGCCCTTTTCCAGCTCGATCAGCCCCTCGGCAAAACGCACGAGACGAGCACGGCCATGCAGCCAGCCGTAAAGCAACGGCTTCTTGCGCTGCTTGAAAAGCTTAACCACCTCCTCAAAACTCCCCGCCGCCGGCGGACGGTCGACTTTTGGAGCGTGGCCGTTGATTTGCGGCGGCGGTGTTGCCTCGATGGGAGGTTCGGGTTCGGCAGGAGGTGTGACCTCAGCGGGAGGCGCGGCCTCAGCGGGCGGTGCTATTTCAGCCGGAGAGGCGACCTCCGCGGGAGGTTCGGCCTTCGCGTGAGGTGCGCCCTCCGTGGGAGGTTCGGCCTTCGCAGGCGGTTCGTGCACCAGGCGAGGTCCAGGCCCAGCCTGGGGCGGCACGCCCCCGGTCCCGCCCCTGAGGAGTTGTTCCGGGGTGGGGAGGTCTGCTGCGTGGGCGAGGCGGATGATGAGCATCTCGGCGGCGAGCAGGGGGCTGGGCGCGATGCGGAGATCGTCCAGACCCTTCAGGAGCATCTGCCAGGCGCGGGAGAGTGCGCCCAGGGAAAGGCCCGAGGCCATCGCCCTGCCGCGGTCGGCATCCCAGGCTGACGCGCCGACGTCATCCTGATCGCCTGCGACCTTGAGGCGGGTAAGCCAGTGGCTGATCTCCAGGAGATCCTGGACCACGGCCTCCGGCTCGGAGCCGCGATCGTAGAGATCGCTGAGGCTGCCCAGGGCTTCCTTGATCTGGCCGCGCATGATCTGCTCATAGAGATCGAGCACGCGCATGCGATCAGCGAGACCGAGCATGTCCTGGACCTGCTCGATCGTTATTGCGGAATCGCCGCCGCCGAGGGCGATGGCCTGGTCGAGCAGGGAGAGGCCGTCGCGTGCGGAACCTTCGGCGGCGCGGCAGATCAGAGCGAGCGCCGGGTCGTCGATCTCGATCTTCTCGCGTTCCGCGATCGTCTTGAAATAGCGGGCGAGGACATCGGCCTCGATGCGCCTGAGATCGAACCGCTGGCAGCGCGAGAGGACCGTGATCGGCACCTTTCGGACTTCTGTCGTCGCGAAGATGAAGAGGGTCTGCGGCGGCGGTTCTTCCAGGGTCTTCAAGAGGCCGTTGAACGCCTTTTCCGAGAGCATGTGCACTTCGTCGATGATGTACACTTTGTAACGGGCGGATGTTGGCGCGTAGCGGACGCTGTCGACGATCTCGCGGATGTCGTCGATGCCGGTATGGGTGGCGGCGTCCATCTCGATGATGTCGATATGGCGGCCTTCCGCAATGGCCCTGCAATTCTCGCATACGCCGCAGGGCTCCGGCGTCGGCCCACCCTTACCGTCGGGACCGATGCAATTGAGGGCGCGCGCGATAATGCGGGCGGTGGTCGTCTTGCCGACACCGCGAATGCCGGTGAGCAGAAAGGCGTGCGCGATGCGCCCGGTGCGCATGGCATTGGAAAGCGTTCGGACCAGCGCTTCCTGACCGATCAATTCCGAGAAACGTTGCGGCCGATAAGTCCTGGCCAACACCCGGTAACCACCGGGAGGGTTCACTTTCGGTTCCGGCTCGATGTCGGCGATGAGGCTTGGCTGCGGATCAGACAATGACGGTGGCCTAATGTTGGCTGGCCTTCAGGACACGCACCAGCGCAAAGTAAACGCCGTCGGGCGTCCCGACACGCTCTCGGGCGTCCCCGAGGGAGGGAGCTGAACCAACGACCCGATCCGAAACTCGTTACGGCTGCTTCCTTCCGGACCTGACCGGGTTAGCGAGGGGACCGTCCGTGGCCAACTCCCCAGGCGCAATATCGGTGTTTTGTCCCAGAAGTGCAAGGCCGGCGAGGGCGCCGCCCTTGGGGGGTGATTTCGATGGGACTGGTGCGGGTGGGGCGGAGTGGGGTAGAAAGTCGGGTAGCGCCACAAGAAGAGCAAAACATGCGCCGTCTCTCCAATCCACCGCCTCATATCTATGCCGGACGCGCTTTCGATCGTGCCGCCAAAGCGCGCGAGGATGCGGCCTGGCTCGAACAGGAGCGGCGGCGCCCGGCGACACGCGTGCTGTTGATGTCCGGTCTCAAGGTCATGGTGCTGGACGAGGCAGACCCGCCCTGCGCGCTCTGGCTTACGGTGGGCGATCTTGGCCAGGCCGTGCCGGAGGAGGCGCTGTTCCTGGGGCGAGAACGGGGGGTGAGCGCGTTCGCCGTCGACTTCGGCGACCAGGTACGGCCTGGGGCGCGATTTGTTGAGTTGCGCTCGGTGGGAGCGTTGATGCCGGCGGCGGAAGCGGGATTGCTCGCCTATAGCCGGGGCCTGATCTTCTGGCATCAGCGCCATCGCTTTTGCGGGGCCTGCGGCGCCGAGACAAGATCGGAGCATGGCGGTCACGTCCGAAAGTGCGGCCGGTGCGGCACGCACCATTTTCCAAGGAGCGATCCGGCGGTGATCGTGCTGGTGACCCATGGCGAAGGGCAGGATGAACGTTGTCTGCTCGGCCGTTCGCCGCGCTTCATTCCGGGCATGTATTCGACGCTTGCCGGTTTCGTCGAGCCCGGCGAAAGCCTGGAGGAGACGGTGGCGCGCGAGCTCTACGAGGAAGCCGGCATCGAGGTCACGGACATCGCCTACCGTTCCTCCCAGCCCTGGCCCTTCCCGTCATCCTTGATGCTGGGTTTCCATGCCCGCGCGAAAAATGACCTGCTGGTGATTGATCGCGAAGAACTGGAGGATGCCCGCTGGTTCACCCGTGACGAGCTGCTCGACCCGGCAAGACGCCCGGTGAAGCTGCCGAGCGGCGACAGCATCGCACGCCATCTGATCGAAGAATGGTTGGTCGGCGGGTCGGCAGGCTGACGGCCTTGACTGATACCGGCCCGCCTGGGCATCAACCATTTCGTCACGTTGTCGAGGAGCGGAGGGAGTCTGCCTTGCTAACTCTTCGTTAACGCCGTTCTGCTATGCCTTTTCCTGGTCCATGCGATCCTGGGAGTCCGCCCGCCCGCCGGAGAAGGTGGGGCGAGGCTCGGATTCCCACGATCGCATGGACCAGGATGCCAGGGTGACAGACGGGGGTTAAGAAAACCTCAACATCGAAAATCAAACACTGATGAGAAGACAGCGAAAACGGTCAAGCTCACGGCGGGGTGGTATTACTGAAGATTAGAGCATTTCCGGGGCAAGTCGATCCAGCCCGCACCCCCTCCCGACCACCCAATGCAAGGGTACCCTATGGGTGGTCGGGAGGGGGTGCGGGCCGGTGCCGCGTAAACCTGACGAGAAAAGGCTCTAGGAGAGGTCACGTCTTTGGCTGACGCCTGGGAGGGCCGCAAGTCCTGGGCATGGATTTCGGCGCGCCGCTCCAACTGTTCTTTGTCCTCCTGGTCCTCCTCATGATCGCCGCAGCGCACGACGACGCTAAGCGCCATCAGGCCAAGAAGTGCGGATATGACTTTCTTTTTTCGGGCCATGGCCTGACCTCGGACGCGACGCTGGTTGAAGGCTGCATGATCCTGCTTAGCTCCGATGGATTAAGCAAGACGGCCTAGACAGGCTGAAACGCTTCAAAGACAGCCGGCATACCATCGTCATCCCCGGCGCGTTCGGCGGGAGCGGCAGAAACCCAATGAGGTGGCCACGCCACCACGCCGCTAGTGAGGTGGTTCGGGTATGCCGGCAAGGACCAGGCCGAGATGCAGCCGGTCATGATCCTCGTCATCCTGAAACGGCCAGCTATGGACATAAGGGATCTGGCTTGCAAACCAGCCACGGCGTTCGACGCTGAGCCGATCGAACCGGCCGATCGCCCGGCGCGCGTCAGCCTTCAGGCCCAGATAGCCCTGGGTCGCGGCCATCAGCAGATGCGGCCAGTCGTTATCGCCATTGCGTTCGGTCAGGCGTGCCAATGTGCGCTGCGCATCGGCGAAACGGTTGATGCTGAACTGGACCATGGCCAACCCGAAAAGATAGCGGGGTGCGTGGGGATCGAGACGAATGGCGATGCGAATATGGCCTTCAGCTTCGTCGGCGCGTCCCGCGAAGAGCAGGGTTCTGCCCCTCGTATAGTGACCAATCGCGCTTTCGGGAGACGAGGCCACCAGGCGCGCTGCCCGTTTGATCGCCAGATCGTGCTGTCCGCGGGCGGTCAGCATTTCCGAGGTCACCAGTTGCGCCAGCGGATCGTTGTCGGTCGCCAGCGCCAGATGGCGTTCCGCAATCCCGAGCATCGCCGCACGGGTCAGGCCCTGGCCCACCTGCCAGCGATTTTGCAGACCACCCCAGTAAATGGCCGCCAGGAGGGCGTGGGCGGCGCTGTAGTCCGCCTTCAGCGTCAGAGCGTTTTCCAGTTCCTCGATCGCCTTGGCGAAGCTGCCGGGCGTGTGGCGGTTGTAAAGGGCAAGGGCCTGCAGATAGGCGTCTTCCGCGATCTCCGATCGGTTCTCCAGGCTGCGCTCTGCTGCGGCCAATGTCGTTCGGACCGGCGTCTTCAGCGGTCCTGAAACGAGGCCGTGAAAGGGCTGGATCCATTCGTCATCCAGCGCCGCTCGCTCGCCAGCTTCGATGATCGAGGACGCTTTCGCTATCAGCTTCCGGTCGGAAGACAGATGCGTTGCGATGTCGTGGTCGCGCATGGGCTGAGCAGCGATGGTCGCCATGTGGATGTCCGCGCTGCTCTCCGAAAGGCCGGTTGCCTCCGCTACTTTGTGCCTTTTTTGTGCCGTCGTCCTGTCGTCGGACGTTGCAGTCGGCATGACCAGGGCAAAAAGCAGAACCGCGGCCGCGCGCATCAGGGAGGTAGGCAGATAGGCGACAGGCGTTTGCTCGCCCCGCCAGCAATAAACGCCGACGCGCTCCTTGATATTCTTGAACCGTTGCTTGCCTAGATTTTCCAATGGGGCTCTGGCATCGGGCGCCAGATGGGAGACGGCCATCTCGGAGATGACGATGCTGCCGGGTTCGGCGTTTTCCTGCAGCCTGACCGCCAGATTGACGCCATGGCCGAAGACGTCGCCATTCTCATGGATGGCTGGCGCCACATGAATGCCGATGCGAAAGACCAGGCGCCGGCATTCCGGAAAGCGGGCTTCGGCCTCGGTGACGATCTCTTGAAACCGGATCATCGCGTCGAGGGCGGCGGCGGCATCGGAAAAGCTGATAAGCGCGCCGTCACCGGTCGATTTCACGATGGCGCCCCGATGATCGGCGATGACCGGTTCGAGCTTATCTCGCCAGCAGGCCATCCAGGCGCGATGGGTGCCGACCTCATCCTGCTCGGTCAGGCGGCTGTAGCCGTGCAGATCGAGGGAAACGATGGCAGCCGAGGGACGATCGGATGGCTGCGCCATGGCAGCTCTCCTCAAAATCGTTTTGCGATCAAATCATGTCAGAACATTAAACCAAAAATGCTGAAACGCCAAAATCCCCATGATCAGGGCCGGAACGGTCGGGCGCTTCAGATGGGCGTCACATCTTCGGCCATCGGTCCCTTGGGTCCCATTCTTGTGGTGACGCGCACCCGCTGGTCGGAATCGAGCGTGTTGAGACCTGTCTTGGTCAGGACGCGCGCGGAGACGAAAATGTCCTTGCCGCCGCCATCGGGAGTTACGAAGCCGAAGCCTTTGGCGGCGTCGAAGAACTTGACCGTGCCTTCGACGGTTTCGGTCGGACCATCGTTACCGCCGCGGGACCAGTTGTCTCTGGGCTGGGTCGAGCGCTCGACGCTGTGAATGGCAACCACCTGCGGTCCCCTGGGCCCAGGGGCGATGTCGCAAACGATCGTGTCGCCCTCGTTAAGCTCCTGATAGCCCGCCTGTCCCAGCACCGAGGCGTGCAGAAAGGCGTCGCCGCCGCCATCGCCTGGCTGAACGAATCCGAACCCCTTGTTGGGATTGTACCACTTGACCTGAGCCGTAACGTCGTTGGTTTCACCAGGCATAATAGCCCACCGTCATCGTACACTGACAGAATACCAGGTAACGATAGCCGAAATGACCGCTCGCGCAAGTGGCCGCCGGCACCGGCCGGTTCGACTTCGAAGCGAGTGGTGTGGCCGCATGGGGATATTCTTTCGCCGTCACCCGGAAACTTGGCGGCATACCGTCGGCCCAGGCGTTGACGGTGGGAAGTCAATGAGGTGGTCACACCACTGTTAGATTGTGACGGTGACCGGCGCGTGGTCGGAGGGTTTGTCCCAGCCGCGGGCGGCGCGCAGGATGGAAGCGTTCTGCACGTCGGCGGCGAGGTCGGGGCTCACCCAGATGTGATCGAGCCTGCGGCCGCGGTCGGAGGTCGACCAGTCGCGTGCGCGGTAGCTCCACCAGCTGTAGAGGCGTTCCTCGGGCGGAATGATCTTTCGGACCGCATCGACCCAGCCGGCGCTCGATTGCAGCGTATCCAGGCCCTCTACCTCGACCGGCGTGTGGCTCACCACTTTCAGGAGCTGCTTGTGGCTCCAGACGTCTGTTTCGAGCGGCGCGATGTTGAGGTCGCCGACGAAGACCGCGCGTCCGCTGGCGACAGCGCCTTTTTCGAACCAGTCGGTGAGCTCGGCGAGGAAGTCGAGCTTGTGGCCGAATTTCTCGTTCTTGGCGCGATCGGGGATATCGCCGCCTGCAGGAATGTAGAGGTTGTGGAGATCGATGCCGCTTTCGAGGCGCACCCGAAGATGGCGGCAGTCGTCCTTGGCGCACCAGTGCAGCGGCTCGCTCTTCTCGATCGGCCGTTTGGCGAGCACGGCGACGCCGTGATAGCCGGGCTGGCCGTGGATCGCCTGATGCGGGTAGCCAAGCGCCGCAATCTCGTCTCGTGGAAACAGCTCGTTGGCGACCTTGATCTCCTGCAGGCAGATCACGTCAGGATCCACCTCTTTGGCAAGGCGTGCCAGGCCCTCGATGCGCAGGCGCACGGAGTTCACGTTCCAGGTCGTGATCGTCAGCGGCAAAGCCCCGTCCTCCAGTCCTGCATCATTCTACCAACGCATGATTGCATTCGATTGCCGGCCATGATACCCAGCGCTCCCGTCGTCGACAGCAGGCCGGTCATGGCGAATTGCAGACCCTCTGTAGGCGGCAGTTCATACGCATTTTATTGAAGGGATGAAAGCCCATGTCCGAGGCCTTCGGTCAACATCTTGTGGTCGATGCCGCCGGTTGCAACGATCGGATCAGCGACCGGGACGCGATCGCCGCGTTCGCTCAGGATTTGGTGCAGGCGATCGACATGAAGGCTTACGGCGCCCCCTGGATCGAGCATTTCGGCCATGATCTGCCCAAGGCGTCGGGCTTCACGCTGGTGCAGCTGATCGAGACCAGCAATGTGTCCGCTCACTTCTGCGATGACAGCGGCGAGGCTTATTTCGATATTTTTTCCTGCAAGGATTTTGACGAGCAGACGGCGCTCGACGTGATTGCGCGGCATTTCGAGCCCAATGTCTGCGAGACGCGTTCGCTCACCAGACAGGCGCCGCGGTCGGCGGCCGGCGGCCAGCCCGGAACGGATGCCAAGCTGGCGAGCTGAGCTTCCGAAGCGCTTTACTGACGGGTTCAATTGAGAATTGACAGTCATCGGCTATTGTCAATTGCTGAGAGCTCGCGCTTGTATTGAAAATCAGCGTGAATTTCCGCCGAAAACTTTGGTTGATTCTTTTTTTATTTCGAAAACAATAATGGTTCATCGATACTGAATTTCAAAAGCTGATCCGGAGCGATTTTATGTCTCTTGGCGGACTGACAGGTGCGGGCGGCGGCACGATCATGGGAACTCCGGCGTCCCCTTCACGAAAGCAGCCTGATACATCGGATCTCGTCAGCTCTGCGCGAAGCGGGCTGCCCAATGGCGACGGCGGCAAACTGGGCGCCGGTAGCGACAAAGCCGATCGCGATCGGCCGAGCAGCGATCGTTCGGGCCTCGACGTGCCGACCGAGAAACAAAGCCAGGAATTGCGCGCTTTCGATGCGGTGCAGGGGCGGCCAAGTCTTGGCGATGAGCAACCCGGTGGTGGGCAAGAAGGCAAACGAGAAGGCAGCTTTGTGGGTTGCGCTGCTGGCGCAGCTAGAGATGTAGTCGTTGGAACGGTTAAAGGTCTCTATGACACTGCCAAGGACGCCGGTGGTGCCATGCTGGACAAGGCCGGCGTCGATGGATTTGAGGGGCATTCGGAACGCACGGCCGATCGGGTCAGCGCGGTGGTTGACGGCGGCAAGAATGTTGCCGGAGCTGGCATCGACGTCGGTGGTGCCGTGCTGGACAAAGCTGGCGTTGATGGCTTTGAGGGCCACTCGGAACGCACAGCCGCTCGTGGCGCAGCCATCGGCGAAGTGGCGTCGGATGAGTGGGCGGAATTCAAGGCCGAAGTCGAGAACGGCGACAGCTGCGCGCTTGGTGATCGAGTGGGTACAGGAGTGGGCGTTGCTGCCACGGCCGTCGGTGGCGGCGCGTTATATAAGGGCGGCAAACTGTTGGCCAAGATGGGCGGAAAGGACGGGGCAGATGGTCCAGACGCTAAACTGGCGTCACCTGATGTCGCCCAACGCTACGATGATCTGAAGAGCCAAGGTCACGGTCCTCAACGCCATGGTCCCAACGTGACGACGCAGCAGCTCGAGGATCGAGTGCTCAAAGGGCACGATCCGATGACTGGCGGCACCACCGATGGCGTCACAGGCGGAACGCATCGTCAGGAGCGGACGGCTACGAGGATCAAGTCAGCGGAAGACTTCGTTGCGGCGGAAGGCAAGGTCCGTGGCAGCCAAGAATACCGAGATGCCAAAGATGCGGCTCTTGAGTCTGACGATCCGACATTCAAGGTCAGGATCCCTTTGGACCAAGCCCTTGGGGAGGGGTATGCTGACAAAGTTGAGGGTAGAACTCGAATTGGATCGAAAGGGAATCCTGAAGGGACGAAGCCAACGGACTTAGAGAACGGAGACATGATCGCTGCTTATCGTTTCAAACCAGACTCCGAGCCTCAGCTGATCACGATGTACCCAGTACCAGGAAAGTAAAATGACCATTGCATCGTCATACCCAATTGTATCCAAATTGATCGGCCTCCATTGCGACGCAAATGCCTTCGATCTGGATGGCTTTAGAGATCATCTTGCTGGCGAAAAATGGAAGAAGCTAAACCCGACATTTCTTGCTGATTTCCAGAAGGTCATTGATGAGCGCTTGATGACCATCAAGGAATACGAAGATCTGACCAACGAAGACTTCGATACTGAGGATGAACTCTACGAGCATCTTCAGGAAGTCCATGACTACATCAGCCGTGATGGCTAGGCGCGCCGTCTAGCGAATAGTTGCCTCACCCCTCCCTCAACAGCCTGAAGCCCACCAGGATGTGCTTCAGATCCGCCGGGCGCGTATGCCTTGCTGCCGGGCGGCAGACGCCGCAGCCTTTGTCGTCCCAGCTTCCCCCTTTGACGAAGAACCGGCGTTCGCCACGGCCGCTGGCCGTCCATTCGTAGACTTGGCCTGCGGCGTCGAGCATGTCGAAGGGGCTGGCTCCGTGGAGGTAGTTGCCGACGGGTTCGGTATCGAAGGGGCCGAGGTCGTGGCTGTTCAGGGCTTCTTCGTCCCAGTCATTGCCCCAGGGGAAGGTGTAGCCCTCAAGGCCGCGGGCGGCTTTTTCCCATTCGATTTCGGTGGGCAGGCGCCAGGTTTCGCCGGTGACGTCGGAGAACCAGGCGGCGTAGGCCAGGGCGTCGTCGTGGCTTACCAGGACCACGGGATGAATGTCCCGTCCCTCGGGCGGTCGACCGTCGGCCCAGGCATAACGGCGGGTGCTTTCATAGGGGTGGACGAGACCGTAGCTCTTCCAGGTACCTTCGTCGACGTCGGGGGCGGGATGGCCGGTGGCGTCGATGAACTGGGCGTAGGCGGCGTTGGTGACCGGGGTCTGCATGATCGAGAAGCCGACGGTTTCTGCCTCTTCTCTGGGGCGTTCCCGATCATACCAGCCCTGATCCCGCGTGACGCTGTGGTTGTAGGCTGCCTCGTCCAGCTTATAGGCAAGCTCACGCTCCGCTTCGGTCGAGCCCGCGATGAAGGCGCCGGCCGGAACGTCGACGATGTAGGGCAGTTTGACGAGGGGGGTGATCGGCTGCGGCTTGATCACGGCTTCCGAGTGGTGGGAGCAGCTCATTAGCAGGGTGAGCAGGGCGGCGAGGCTGAGACGGTGAGCGAGCATGGGTTCGTCATCCCTGGCGAGATTTGCCTCAAGCTTTGAGCGGATTGAAGCGGTCGAGATTCTTGAAGAGGCCTTCGACCTGACCGCGCAGTCTGCCGATCTGCATGACATTGTCGATCCGGCGATCCAGGAAGGCCCAGCTATCCTCCAGGCCGGGGGATTGATCCTCTAGCCAGTAGAAGAAGGTGCTGGTCCAGACCGCGAGCAGCAGGCCGCGCTTGGTGTAGTAGCTGGCGTCGTCGGCGCGATCGCCGGCGAGCGCCCAGATCAGATCGACCGAGCGCCAAAGGGCGGGGCCTGCGACCAGCGCATTGCTGGGGAGAAGGCGGGCGGCGATGGCCCGGCGCATGGCTTCGCGATGGGGGGAGAGGATTTCGAGGCGCATTCTGACCAGCCGGGCGATCCGCTCGCGGATGCGCAGACGGTCGATGGCGCGTTGGTCGACGGCTTCCACCAGGCGGCGATCGGCCCAGACGTCGAGATGGGCGAGCAGGTCGTCCCCGCCGCGCGGAAAGAGCCGCTTGGCGGTCGCGGGATCGACGCCGATGTCGGCGGCGCCGGCGAAGAGAGCGCGCCGGTTCCAGCCGTCGAAGGGCACATGCTGGAGGGCGACCTCAAGGATCTGGTCCCGCTGGCTTTGGCGTTCGACCGCTTTGCTCATGCTCTCGCCTCCTCGGTTTCGTCGGCATCGGGCCGAACGTCGGCAGCGTGCCGAGCGTCGGCATCGGGCCCAGCATCGGCAGCGAGCCGAGCTTCGGCCTGGGCGCGCTCGATGACATGCTTCATCTCGGTGTCGAAGCTCAGCTGGGTAAGGTCCGACATGCGCATCGGGTAGAGGACGCCGTCGAGATGATCGACTTCATGCTGCACGACGCGCGCGTGCAGGCCATCCGCCTCGCGTTCGATGACGCGTCCCTCGGGCGAGAGGCCGCGATAGCCGATGCGCGCATGGCGCGGCACCAGCCCCTGCAGCCCGGGAATGGAGAGGCAGCCTTCGATGCCGAGCTCGATCCCGTCGTCCAGGGGTTCGATTTCCGGGTTGATCAGCACGACCGGCGGCCGGTTGGCGCTTTCTTCCCGGTCGGGCGCGTCCAGAAACAGGATGAGCCGGAGGGACTGGTAGACCTGCGGCGCCGCGAGACCGATGCCCTGGGCGTCCGCCATGGTCTCCTTCATGTCGCCGATCAGGCGCTGAATGCGTTCGGCGCTCGGGTCCTCGATGCGCTCGGCCGGATCGACCAGCACATCATGGCCCATGCGGGCGATTTTCAAGATAGCCATGGCGAACATTTAAGCCGGTTGTCGCCCGCTGGCCAGCCCTGGCAGGGGGCGGAATGGCGCTGCTGGATCTGCCGGTCTGAAAAGAGTTTGTTAAGAAGGTCTGAACTTGCTATAACCATGTGTAACGGATCGCTCTGCTCGTGCGGGGGGATCTATTTTCGTTTGTTCAGAATGTGACGAATGGAGTGCAAGGCCCCGTGGAAGTTCAGGTTCGCGATAACAATGTCGACCAGGCGCTGCGCGCGCTCAAGAAGAAGATGCAGCGCGAAGGCCTGTATCGTGAGATGAGGATGCGCCGCCATTACGAGAAGCCCTCGGAGAAGCGTGCGAGGGAAAAGGCCGAAGCGATCCGCCGCTTCCGGAAGCTGCAGAGAAAGCGCCGGGAACGGGACGAGATCTGAGGCGAGACGCCTCAGCTCCAAGTTTCCAAGAGCCTGAGATGCATGAAGGCCCGAATAGGTACCGAATCGGGCTTTTGGCGTTTGTCAGCCCTGTTCGACGATGGGGTCGTGGCGCACCGGAAAGTTCACGGAATTGGCGATGAAGCATTTGCGGTTGGCGTCTTCATGCAGCGCCAGCGCTTGTTTCGCATCGCCTCGGATGATCGTGGCCTTGGGGCGAAGCAGGACCTCGGTGAAGGCCATCTCGCCCCTGACATGGCCTATCCTGCCTTCGGCATCGTCGACATAGGCGCTGACGTGAATGCCAGCATCCGTGCACAGATGCAGGTACCAGAGCATGTGGCAGGCCGAAAGCGCGGCAACCAGCAGATCCTCCGGATTATGCAGCCCGGCGTCGCCTCTGAAGACCGGGGCCGAAGAGCCTAAGAGCGGCGGTTTGCCCTCGATGTCGACCCGGTAGGCCCGGGAATAGCTCTCATAGCTGGTGGCGGGCCCCTCGGATGCGCCCGACCAGATGAGTTGCGCCTTGAACTGATGCGCCATCGGCTCCTCTCGTCCCATGCGAACGCGTTGAGAGCGGGGATGGTAAGGCTTTGATGCAACTTTAAGGCAAAGTCCCGCCAACCTACCGCTCTCGACGTTCGGTCGCTGATTATCGTCACAAGATTATGAGACCGGCGGCCCCCTGTCATCTCCCGAAAAAAGGGTGGGCGCCTTGCCTCGGCCAGCGCCGGACCGCAGGCCTACTGGCCTTTTTCGGGCGGGTGGTGTGGCCGAAAGTCGCCAGGCTGGTGGACTAACGCCGAAAGCGTTTTCCAGGTGCTTGCATCATCGCAATGATAGATGTACTTTCGCGTTAACATGCCTAAAAGTTAACCAAAATGTATGAAAAATATCCTTTGGGTTGATAAATGATCGGTTTAGCAACCAAAGTGCGTGATATGCTGGGGCGTCTACTAATGAGAACGAGAATACCTGCCTGGAGCCTGGGCTTCCTTTTAATGATCGGCAGTTTTTTCCTGCCGGGCGTCGCGCCTGTGAGCGCCGAGGCCTTGCCGAAACCGGCCTATCGTCTCGGGGTCTTTCCCTACCTTCCGGCGCTGACCATCGACCGGCTTTATGGGCCGCTCGCCGAGAAATTTTCCCATCGACTGGACCGGCTCGTCAAACTTCGGACCAAGTCGACCTTCGAGAACTTCGCCGATGCGATCGAAGAGCAGAGCTACGACATTCTGTTCGTGCACCCGTTCTTTTTCGTCGAGGCGGTCGACCATTATGACTATGTCCCGCTCGCCCGTCTGGACCGGCCGCTTCGCGCCGTGCTGGTCGCCGCAGAAGACGGTGACATGACGACTCTCGACGATCTGGTCGGCGGAACGATCGGTCTGCCGCCGAAACTTGCGGCGGTCAGCAAGCTGATCAAGTCGGCGCTGATGGATGAGGGGCTTCGGCCGGGGCTCGATGTGGGCATTCGTCATTTCCGCAACAAAGCGTCATGCCTGGAGGCCGTCGACAACGGCGCTGTCGGGGCGTGCGGCGTGCCGGCCTTCGTCCTCGAGGAGGTGGAGGCTTTTGCTGAACGGGACGCGCGCATCATCTTCGAAGCGCCGCCGGTCAGCCATTTTGCGTTTGCGGTGCACAGCCGCGTTCCCCCGGAGGAGCGCGAGCAGCTGAAGGATCTCGTCCTTTCGCTGAGCGAGGGCGGTGCCGATGGTTTCTATCCGAACAAACGCTTCGTCCAGATCGGGAACGACGATTATGCAAGCATCCGCGCGAAGACGACGCACCTGAAAACCCTGGCGCAGCGGTAGATAGATGTCGCTCCGAGCACGCATCGCCGTCACGATTTCCGTGCTTGAGATGGTGCTGCTTGCGGCCGTCCTCTACATCACGCTGACCCATTCGATGGAGGGTGTGGATCAGCAGATCGACAGCTCGCAGCAGGTGACCATGGACCTGCTCGGCGATCTCAGCAAGGCTGCCTTGATCACCGAGGAATTCGATGAGCTTCAGGCGTTTATCGACGGCACCGAGCGGGACCCGAACATCCGGACGGTCATAATCGGCGATGTCGAGGAGCGGGTGATCGCCGCGACCGACAACGGTATGGTCGGCGATATCATGCCGGTGCTCGAAGACGAGGGCGACCGTTATTGGCGTCACATCGACATCCGTGGCGCCCATACCGATCTCGGCAGTCTGGCGATCGAGTTTTCCCAAGCGCCGCTGCGCGAGGCTTATCAGCGAACCCTGAAGGTCGGGCTGATCATCGCCGTAGTCGGCACCATCATGATCGCGCTTGCCGGCTGGCTGATGGGCCATGTGCTGACGCGGCGTCTCTGGAGCCTTGCGGTCGCCGCCGACAAGGTGGCCTGCGGCGAGAGCGACATCCGCGTGTTTCTGCCGGGCTGCGACGAGGTCGCGCGCGTCGGGCGTGCGTTCAACAGCATGGTCGACCGCCTGGCCGAGAATCTGAACATGCTGCAGGCCTCGCGCGACCGGCTGATCAAGCCGACCGAGGCGATTTCCGAGGGGTTCGCGCTTTGGGACGCCGACGATCGGCTGATCCTCTGCAATCGGCAGTTCCGGGAGATTTTCGAGGCCATCGAGCCGGCGATCGAAATCGGCATGACCCATGACCGGTTCAAGGCGCTGGTCGATGAGCAGATGGTGATCGGCAAGGAGGAGCGTGACCACCGGGCAGGCGCTGGGGCCGACCACGAAGACGGCGGACAGCCGGAAATTCTGCGCGCGCGCGAGATCGAACTGGTCACGGGGCGCTGGATCTCTCTTTGCGAGTTTCGGGCACCTGATGGCGAGCTGATCGGCATCTACACCGACATCAGCGCCCGCAAGGCGACCGAGGAGACCATCCGTTATCAGGCGACCCATGACGCGCTCACCGGCCTTCCGAACCGGGCGCTTTTCGGTCAGCAGCTGGATGAGGCCCTGGTGGCGGCAGAAAGCCAAGGCGAGCGCCTGGCCGTCGCCTTTCTCGATCTTGACCGCTTCAAGCTGGTGAATGACGGTCTCGGCCATAATGTGGGGGACGATCTCCTGATCGCCGTCGCCGGTCGCCTCACCGAGGCGCTCGACGAGCATGACGTGGTGGCGCGCATGGGCGGCGATGAGTTCATCCTGATCATACGCGGGATCGGCGACGTTGAGGACGTCCGGCCGCGGATCAAGCGCATTCTCGATGCGGTGCGGCCGTCTTTTCAGATCGGCGGGCAGGAGCTGCACATCACGGCCAGCATAGGCGTCAGCCTGTTCCCGGACGACGGACGTGGCGCGGACCAGCTCTTGAAGTCCGCGGATGTGGCGCTCTATCGGGCGAAGTCGGCGGGGCGGGATCGCTGGCAGTTGGTCAACGCCGCCATGGACGATGCCGCTTTCGAGCGGATCGTGCTCGAGGCGGAACTCAGGCGCGCGATCGATCAGGCGCAGTTCGAACTGGATTATCAGCCGCAGATCAATCTGCGCACGGGCCAGGTGGTCGGCGTCGAGGCCCTGGTGCGCTGGCGGCATCCCGAATGGGGGCTGGTGCCGCCCGAGCAGTTCATTTCGCTCGCCGAGGAGACCGGCCTGATCTACGACCTCGGGCTCTGGATCATCGAGACGGCTTGCCGTCAGCATGCCGATTGGCGAGACGCGGGGCTCGAAGATCTTCGTCTCGCCGTCAACATCTCGCCGCAGCAGCTGAGACGCAGCGGGTTCGAACATGACGTGCGCGCCATTCTCGACGAGACCGGCATGGCGCTCGACCAGCTCGAGTTCGAGCTCACCGAGACGACGCTGATGCAGGAAGGCGAGACCACCAAGCTGCTGCAGCGCCTTGCGGCGCTTGGCATCAGCATGGCGCTCGACGATTTCGGGACCGGCTATTCGTCGCTGAGCTATCTGAAGCGTTTCCCGATCGACCGCATCAAGATCGACCGGTCTTTCGTCTGCGACATCAGCGGCAGCCAGAGCGACGGCGCGCTGGCGAGGGCGGTGATCATGCTTGCGCATGGCCTGAATGTCGGCGTGATCGCCGAGGGGGTGGAAACCGCAGCCCAGCTCAGCCTGCTTCGTCATTTCGGCTGCGACGAGGCCCAGGGCTTTTTGCTGGGCGAGCCGGTCGCCGGCGATCAGCTGCCCGGCATGATCGCCGAGCGCCATCAGCCGCCGGTGGCCAAGCTGGCGCTCGCGGCGGTCTGAAGCGCCTGCCCGCATTTTTTTGACGAAATGATTGTGTTCTCGGAAGGTCCTATGTCTTCATGGCGATCCTATTCGAGAGGAACGCTTGATGACTTCCGTTCACGACGTCGAAACCATGTTTCCCGACATGCCCTACATGACGCTGCAAAAGGCGTTGAAGCTGGATGGCTTCATCAAGGAGCATCACCTCACCCGCTGCCTCGAACTGGGGTTCCTGCATGGCAAGAGCAGCGCGTTCATCGCCGCCACGCTCAGCGAAATCGGTGAGGGGCATCTGCTCACGATCGATCGGCAAAACGCGCTTGAACACGATCCGAACATCCATCAGGTGCTCGAAGCTCTCGATCTCGCGTCATGGGTCACTGTGAGCTATGAGCAGCGCTCCTATAACTGGAAGCTGATGCGCCTTTTGGAGGACGAGAACAGGCCGGTCTTCGATTTCTGCTATCTCGACGCAGCCCACACCTGGGACGATACCGGCCTGGCGTTCTTCCTGGTCGACAAGCTCCTGGCGCCCAATGGCTGGATGCTGTTCGACGATCTCGACTTTCGCTACCAAAAGCTGGTCAAGCCGGATCAGGAAACGCCGGACTATCTCGTCCGCATGGGCCGCGAGCAACGGGAGACCAGGCAGGTGCGCAAGGTCTGGGAACTGCTGGTCAAGGAGCATCCGGGCTATGGCGACTTCGCCGAAGACGGCACCTGGGCCTTTGCCCGAAAGCTGCCGGCTTCCTGATCAGCGGACGATCACGTCAACCTTCTGCACCGCGTTGTTGCCCATGCCATGGATGTTCCAGATGGGCTCCTCGGGCTGGGTGTTGCCGGCATCGTCGGTGGCGCGGACGGCGAGGGTGGTTTCGCCGGGTACGGCCTCCCAATCGAAGCTCCAGCCCTGCCAGCAGCAGGCGGCGCCTGCTGGCTCGACTTGGGCCGGTGCCCAGCTGCTGCCGCCATCGGTGCTGACCTCGACGGTGACGATGGCTCTCGGACCGGCCCAGGCGCGGCCGACCAGGCGGTGCCTCCCCGCTTCGACCATGCGCTTTCTGAAGTAGAAGTCGGGAATGCCGGGCGGCGCCATCAACGATCGCACCCGTTGGTGCGTGACCGGCTCGCCGGCGATCTCGACGGTGTCGCGGTAGCGGTAGGTGCCGTCCATGTAGTGGCCGGTGAAACGTTCGTTCACGGCGTCGATGCGGCGGAGCCATTTCACGCTGGTCATGCCGTACCAGCCGGGCACGATCAGGCGAAGCGGGTAGCCGTGCTGCGGCTCAAGCGGCTGGCCGTTCATGGCGTAGACGAGCAAGGGCTCGTCCCGTTTGATTTCTTCCGGGTTCAGCGAACGCTGATAGCGTTGGACCTCGCCGGCCTCCATGCCGGAATCCTCGCCGGTGAAGATGAGGTCAGCGACCTCGGGCCTGATTCCGGCTTCTTCCAAAATCGGGGCGAGCGGCGTGCCGGTCCATTCCGCCGTGCCGATGGCGCCGTTGAGCCAGGGCTGGCTGACGGGGCGCGGCTCCATGCGTGCACGGCCATTGCCGGCGCATTCCATGGTGACGGGACGGGTGACCGCGGGCATCGCCTTGATTGTCTCGAGATCGAGGGTGATGGGCCGATCCACGAGACCGCCGATGTCGAGCTTCCACTCGGCGGCGTCGACCACGGGGATGTCGAAATGGATCAGGAGGTAATGGAGGCCAGTCGGCGTGCGCGCATAGCGAAGGGCCTCCAGCGGCATGCCGCGATTACGGAAAGCGAGGCTCAACTCCTCATGATAATAGCGCCCGCTGTCATCGGGCGCCGGATCGCCGGTGACCGGCGGAAATTCGGGCAACGGGTCGAGGCTCGACATGCTTGGTTTCTCCGTTCGTGCCAGGCCCAGGCGAGTCAGCCGGCGCCGGTGGCGCCTGCCAGGAGCCTGCGGGTGGCGAGGTTTTTCATGAGCGCTGTTGTGCCGAAGGTCCAGGGCGGGGCCTGGTCGCAATAGGTGATGCGGTTGGTGAGCGTGCCGAGCTCGGGGCAGGCGATGGTGACCAGGTCGCCCGGCTTGTGGGTGAAGCCTTCGCCCGGCCGGTCCCGGTCCTCGATCGGCGCGAACATGGTGCCGGTGAACAGCACGAAGCCGTCGGGATATTGGTGATGCTTGGAGAGCGTCTGGCCGGCGAGGTCCTCGACGTCCCGGCTGATCTCGCTCAAGGAGCTTTCGCCGTCCAGGACGAAGCCGTCCTCCTCGCCTTCGACGCGGAGCCTGATCGTCGTCTTCCTCAGCTGATCGAGGGTAAGGGTTTCGTCGAGGAGACGGATGAACGGGCCGAGCGACGTGGAGGCGTTGTTGTCCTTGGATTTGCCAAGCAGCAGGGCGCTTCGCCCTTCGAAATCCCTGAGATTGACGTCATTGCCGAGTGTCGCGCCCTTGATCCTGCCCTGGCTGTCGACGGCGATCACCAGTTCCGGCTCCGGATTGTTCCAGGTGCTGTCCCGGCGAATGCCGATTAGCGCGCCGGTGCCGACCGCCGACATCGGCGGCGCCTTGGTGAAGACCTCGGCATCGGGGCCAATCCCCACCTCTAAGTATTGGGACCAGGCCCCTTGCTCGATGAGGTGGGCTTTGAGGCGCATGGCCGCTTCCGAGCCGGGAACGATCTGCGAGAGATCGGAGCCGATCACTTCGTTGATGGTCTGGCGAATAGCGTCCGCCTTGGCGGCATCGCCGCGCGCCTGTTCCTCGATCACCCGCTCCAGCATGCTGCGTGCGAAGGTGACGCCGGCGGCCTTGATCGCCTGCAGGTCGACCGGCGCCAGGAAGTGAGGCTTTGCCGGATCACGCCTGTCATGGGCGCTGTTGGTGAGGACTTCGGCGAAATCACCAAGCTTTTTCCCCTCGCTCTGGGCGAGCCCAGCAGGGTCGTCCGCCTCCAGAAGGTCGGTCATGGTCGGGGTGAGGGGTGAGAGATCGAAGACGCCGTCTTCGCGGATGGCGACCACGGAAGGACCGGCCGCCGTTTCGGCGCGGCCGACCAGCGTGCCTTTGAGCCCGTCTGCGGGCAAAGACGTATCCGGTGTCAGCCTTTCGTCCATGGTCTTTTTTCTCCCCTTCGCCTGACCTGTCCCTTCTACCCATGCCACAGCGTCATTTCTCGTGCCAGCCCGAAGGGTTGGGCGGCGGCGGGGCGGCATTGACGCTGGCGGCAAAGAACATGACGCCTTTTTGCCAAGAGGGTCGGCCGGATTCGATCAGCATAGGGCCATGAGAGGAAAACCTTTCGAGAAGGCGCCATGATGACGACGACCACCGCGACGGATGCCGATCACAAGGATTTGACCGATCTCGACAGGGCGCGCCTGCCGATCGGCGAGGCGGGCGGGCTGCCGAACCGCTGCTATACCGACCCCGCCTACCTTGCGCTGGAGCGTCAGCGGTTGTTCGACCAGGGCTGGGCCTGCATCGGTTTCGCGAAGGACATTCCGGAGCCGGGAGACGCCGTGCCGGTCGACCATCTCGGCACGCCTTTGCTGGCGCTGCACGACAAGGACGGTGGGGTTTCCGTCTTTCACAATGTCTGCAGTCACCGCGGCATGGTGCTGGTCGAGGCGCCGACGCGCGTTCGCTCCGTCATTCGCTGCCCCTATCACTCCTGGTGCTACGGCATGGACGGTGCGCTCAAGGCCACGCCCCATGTCGGCGGCCCCGGACATAACGCGCATAGCTGTGTCGATCGAAGCCGGCTCGGCCTTCGTCCGGTGCGCACGGCCGTATGGTTCGACCTGATTTTCGTTAATCTCTCAGGCGATGCGCCTGATTTCGAGGACTTCATCCGGCCGCTTGCCGAACGCTGGGCCGTCTTCGATCAGAATGAACTCAAGCATGCCGGCGCCGACGGCTCGTTCAAGCTGGAGGTCGGCTGCAACTGGAAGCTGGCGGTCGAGAATTACTGCGAGAGCTATCATCTGCCCTGGGTGCATCCGGGCCTGAACAGCTATTCGAAGCTCGAAGATCACGACAACATCGTCGAGCCAGGCCTGCATTCCGGCCAGGGCACGCGGGTCTACAATCCGAGCCTCTCCAACGACGGCCGGCGGTTTCCGGACTTTCGGAGCCTGGCCGAGAGCCCGAAGACCGCCCTCGATGTCTGGCAGACGCGCGCTGAATATGTTGCGCTTTATCCGAACGTGCTGCTCGGCATTCATCGGGATCATTTCTTTGCGATCAGGCTCGAGCCGCACGGCCCCGATCGCACCACCGAGCATGTGGAGATCTACTTCGCCGGCGAGCGGGCGCTCGGCGACGATTTCGCCGATCATCGCGCCAATCTGAAGGACATGTGGCAGGAGGTCTTCAAGGAGGACGTCTTCGTGGTCGAAGGCATGCAGCGGGGCCGCGCGTCGCCGGCCTTCAACGGCGGCGTGTTCTCGCCGGTGATGGACGAGGCGACCCATGCCTTCCATGGCTGGGTCGCGGGCCGCCTCTTGGGCGATGAGGAAACGACCGACGATCGCCGACCCGATCCGGCACGCGGCAGGACGCCCCTGCCCGAGGCGGTCTGATGCCTGATCTGATGATCGCGAGCGAGCGGCAGGTCTATGACGACCTCAACACCACCATCGAGCAGGCACATGACGAGGGGCAGCTGGAAAAGCTGGCGGTAAGCTATGCGCGCGGCGGCGCCCTTTACGAACGTCAGGGTGAGACCGACGCTGCCTGTTTCTTCTGGACGCAGGCCTACATCTTCGCCCTCGATGTCGGCGCCGCGCCGCTTGCCGATGCGATGCACGACAAGCTCAGGGCCTTCGGCCGCATGGGCTGATTTTTGACGCGTGGGTCTGCGCCTATCCCGAAGCTACCATCAAGGCGGAAGATGGTGCCTGCTCCAGTGCGGCCAACCGGTGATCAGCCCGGATTTGGTTGCATCGACCTCCCGGTCATGGCACCCTTCCGCCGGTTTTGAACGGTGGACAGGTCGATCGCTCGCCTGGCGGTCGGTTCATCGAAAACAGGACCACGCTCACGGGTAAAAGCTCGGAGCTGAACCAACCAAAACAGCAAGAGGGAGCGGGCTTGTCCTCCCAGATCTTCAGACCCGTCGAAGGCTTGAATCTGGTGGTGCCTCGCTTGATCGATGATGATGAAAAAGCCCAGTCTTGCGGCCATTGCGGCCGCCGCAATGCTTTTGGGCCTCACGGCCTGTTCCGGCAGCTATAAGAGCCAGATTCAGGGGTCCTACGGGACCTATTTCAAGAAGGGTTCCGCGGCACTGCGCGCCAAGGATTTCGACAGCGCCGCTGACCATTACGCCTTTGCCGCGAGGAGCGGTCATCCACGCGCCCTGATCGCCTATGGACGATTGTTCGCCAAGGGCGACGGCGTCGAGCAGGACCCGTCACGCGCGGCGGCTTTGTTCCAGGAGGCGTACCAGAAAACCTCGCCGATGAAGGCAAAAGCGGCGTTGGAGCTCGGCCAGCTGTACATGAAAGGCGGCGATGGGCCTTCCGGAGAGGTCGAGAAGGATCTGAGCCTTGCGCGGACGTTCCTGTCGGAGGCGCTGGATGGCGGCGAGGCCAGGGCTGCGTCCAGTCTTGGCCGTATCTATGACAGGGGGTTGGGTGTCGACGCCGATCCCGTCGCGGCGATCGGCTTTTACCGCCAGGCGTCAGCGAGAGACGTCAATGCCGCGCGCCGGCTGGCGACATTGCTGACCAAGACCGGCGGGGCGGAGGAGGAAATCGCTGCGACGGCGGGACGCGCCGTCAGCGCACTCGAAGCCCGCGGCGAGGCGGGCGACGGCAACGCCTGGATGCAGCTCGCCGACATCTTCGCGCGCGGCCAGATCGTCGAGGTCGATCGGGTGCGCGCCGTCAACTATCTCGAAAGGCTGCCGGAAGATAACGATCCCAAGATGAACCTCCGCCTGGCGGGGCTTTATGGAAAGATCGGCGATCAGGCCGAGCGCAAGAGGCGGCTTCGTCTCGCGGCCGATGCCGGTGAGACCAGGGCACAGACGGCACTCGCCAAGCTTTTCCTGACGCCGAACACGGCCGACACCAATGGCGCGGTCGGACGTTTTTACGCCGAGCGCGCGATCGGCAATGACAGCAAATCCGCCATGGTCCATCTCGGCCTCGCCCTGGTGCGCGGCGATGTGCTGGCGCGCGAGCCGAAGGTCGGTGAAACGCTCCTGCGCCGAGCCGAGAAAGGTGGTCACCTCGGCGCGAAGGTCGCGCTCGGCACCTCGATCCTGAGCGGCGACCTGCCGGGGCGGGAGTGGGATGAGGGCCGTGAGCTGCTCGAAGAAGCCGCTAAGAAGGGCTCGCCCGACGCCATGAGCGCGCTCGGCTTCGGCTATCATCTCGGCCGCGGCCTGCCGGCCGACAAGACGCTTGGCCTTACATGGTTGCGAAAGGCGGCCGATGCCGGGCAGCGGGACGCCAAGGCCTTTCTTTCAAGGCTGGAGCGTGCCGGCGCTTAAGGAAATCCATCGAGAATGCGGCGGCCGGCTTCTCCTTTCCGGAGGAGCCGGCTTCGTCACAAGCGACCGCCTGACGCAGGTGACAGCGGTTCGCTTGACTTTATCAACAGCAAAAACCTATGTTGCCAGCGCTTTCGGTAGGGGTGCAGCTCATCTGCGGTATCGCGCCGGAGCGAGAGCTGAAAGCCAATGACACGCGACGACAAGTCGTCCAAGTTCGACGATCTCGACAGCCGTATCAAAAAGCTGCGGCAGGATAGCGGCCTTGCCAGGGACGATGAGCCTGAGCGGCCGGCCGGTCCGAGGGGTTACGGGGCCGGGGTCCAGATCGGGGTCGAATTGCTTGCCGGCATTCTCGTCGGCGGTTTCATCGGCTATTGGCTCGATCACTGGCTGGATACGTGGCCGATTTTCTTTATGGTCATGTTCTTCGCCGGTTCCGGTGCTGGCATGCTGAACGCGTTTCGGTATGTCAACCGGATGAACAAAGGTTCGAATCCGCCCGAGGGCGACGCGTAGGCCGGTTTTTTGCCGGCAGTTGGTTGGGCCTTCGGGCCGGGGGAATAGGAGAGAGTTGCTGTGGCATCTGAAGAGACGGCAGCGCACGGCGGCGGGGAGATCGAGGGGCATGCGCCCGGTGAAGAGCACAGTCCGCTCGAGCAGTTCGAAATCCACCCGCTGATCACGGATGCGCCGAACTTCACCCTGTTCGGTTTCGATCTGAGCTTCACCAATTCCTCGCTCTGGATGGTGATCACCATCATCTGCGTCTACACGCTGGTGATGCTCGGCTCGCGCCAAAGCAGTATGGTGCCGGGACGTCTGCAGGCCCTGGTCGAGATGATCTACGATTTCATCGCCGGTCTGATCGAGAGCAATGCCGGTCGCGAGGGGCGGAAATATTTCCCGTTCTTCTTCACGCTGTTCACCTTCATCCTGACCGGCAACATGCTCGGCATGATCCCGGGCAGCTTCACCTTCACCAGCCATATCATCGTCACCTTCACGATGGCGATGTTCGTGGTCGTATCGGTGACCGTGATCGCGCTCAGGAAGCACGGTCTGCACTTCTTCTCGTTCTTCGTGCCCAAGGGCGTGCCGGGGCCGGTGCTGCCGCTTCTGGTGCCGATCGAGGTCTTGTCCTACCTGATCCGCCCGATCAGCCTTTCCGTCCGCCTGTTCGTCAACATGATGGCCGGCCATATCATGCTGAAGACGTTCGCCGGCTTTATCATCGCACTCTCCGGTTATTTCGTGATCCCGGCCCTCGCCCCGCTCGCTTTGACCGTGGCGCTGTCCGGCCTGGAATTCGCGATCGCCTTCCTGCAGGCCTATGTGTTCACGGTGCTGAGCTGCATCTATCTGCAGGAGGCCCTGCATCTTCACTGACCGGAGGCCGGTCGGCCTTGACGGTTTGACATCACCTAGCAACAACTCTCGTTCGATCAACACAGGAGCAAATCCATGGAAATCGCAGCAGCCCAGATGATCGGTGCCGGTCTTGCCGCCATCGCGCTCGCCGGTGTCGGCGTCGGTATCGGCAATGTGTTCGCCACCACCATCGCCACCATCGGCCGCAACCCCTCGATCCAGGACCGGGTCTCCGGCCTGATGTGGATCGGCTTCGCGCTGGTGGAAGCCATCGGCCTGTTCGCCCTGCTGATCGCCTTCATGGTGCTGTTCAGCTAATTTTTCGACCTGCCTGGCGGCCCGTTTTTCACAAGGGGAGACGGGCGGCCGGGAAACGTTAGGCGGGCTGTGGCCCGCAGCTCACGCCTTGGAGTGCGTCGATGCCCCAGCTTGAGGTCTCGACCTATGTCAGCCAGATCTTCTGGCTCATCGTCACGTTCAGCCTGCTCTACTACCTCTTGAGCAGAAAGGCGTTGCCGCGCGTCGCCGAGATTTTGGAAGCGCGCGCCGATCGCGTGCGTTCGGATCTCGATGAGGCCCAGCGCATGCGCAAAGAGGCGGAAGACGCCTTGAGCAGCTATGAGGCTGTGACGGCTGAAGCCCAGCAGAAAGCGCAGGCGCGGATCGCCGAAACCCAGGCGAAGCTGCAGGCCGAGGCGGCCGAAGCCCAGGCGAAGCTCGACGCCAAACTCGCCAAGCGGGTCGTCGAAGCTGAGACGCGCATCGCCAAGGCCAGGGAAGACGCGCTGAAGGAGCTGGACGATGCGGCTCTTTCGACGGCGCAGGCCGCCGCCGAACGTCTGGCGGGCGTGAAGGTTACCAAGACCGACGCTAAGGCTGCCCTCGATGCGGTGCTGAAGGAGGCCGCCTGATGACGAACCTCTTGCTGCTGCTGGCCCTGATCATCCTCGGTGTGGTGATCTGGAAGACCGGCATGCATAACCTGATCCTCGGCGCTCTCGATGGCCATGCCGACAAGGTGCGCAACGAGCTGGATGAAGCGAAGAAGCTGCGCGAGGAGGCTCAGAGCCTTCTTGCCGAGCATCAAAAGAAGCTCAGCGGCGGCGAGGAGCATGCCAAGAAGATTGCAGCGCAGGCGGAGGCTGAGACCAAGCGCATGATGGAGCGCCATGAGGCGGACCTGAAGGCCAGTCTGAAGCGGCGTGAGGATCAGGCGATGGCGCGCATCGCTCAGGAAGAGGCGAAGGCGCTTCAGGAGGTGCGCAATCGCACCGCAGATCTCGCGATCCGCACCACCGGCCGGCTGCTCACCGATAAGATGGCGGGCGCGCAGGGCAAGTCGCTGCTCGACGATGCCATCGGCGAGGTTAGCCAGAAACTGGCCTGAGCCCGAGGCGGGCTGCCTGCCCGGAGGCCAGGTGGCCTATATCCTCGGGCAAGTTGCCCTGGCTTGGCAGGTCGGACGCTGGTGACGATGCCGTAATGGGCTGGACGAGAAGGTCCGGCCGAGGGAGGCGGCTGATATGATCAAGCTTTATCAGTACCCGTCGTCCTGGGGCATGAACATCAGCCCCTTTACCCTTAAGCTCGAAACCTGGCTGAAGCTCTCACAGCTCGACTATCGCGTCATCCCATCGACGAATCCGCGCAAAGCGCCAAAGGGCAAGCTTCCCTTCATCGAGGACGAGGACGGAACGCGCGTTGCCGACAGCAGTCTGATCATCGACCATCTGAAGCGCACGCGGCAGATCGACCCCGACCACACCCTGAGCGAGCGTGAGCGCGCCGAGGCGATCAGTCTGCAGCGTCTCTTCGAGAACCACTTCTATTTCATCTTGAGCTACAGCCGTTGGATCGACCCGGTCGGCTGGGAGACGACGCGTCCGGTCTTCTTCAGCTTCCTGCCTCCCGGCATTCGAGAGGTCGGGGCAGGACTGATCCGACGACAGGTCAAAAAGGCGCTGCATGAAGAAGGCCTCGGTCGGCATAGCCAGGAAGAGCTCTACGCCATGGGCCGTGCGGATCTGCGCGCGACAGCGGTGCTGCTCGGCAGCCGTCCCTATTTCTTCAGCGACGGCCCGACCACCATCGATGCGATCGCCTATGGCTTTCTCGCCAATCTGCTGTTTCCGCCGGTGGAGACCGACCTCAAGAGGATCGGCCTGGAATACGACAATCTCCGTCTCTATTGCGAGCGTCTGGGCCAAGGGCTCGGATTGACGGGCAGCGCGCCGACGCCTGCCGGCGGCAGCTGATCGGCGGGCGTCAGGCGCGGATGGCCCTGGCGCATCCCCGATAGTGGAAAGTCAGGACCTTCGGGCCGTCGATGAGATAGCCGCAATCCATCATCTCAGGCGCAAAGCCGGCCGCTTCGAGCAGCCGGTCGATCCGTCGGTTTGGATGGCAATTGCCGGCAAGCCGTCGCCAAAGCGGCGTGAGCAGTTCCTGCCAAAGCTGCACGCGGTCGTCATCGTCCGGCGCAAGGCCATGTTCGATGAACAGCAACGCGCCGCTCGGACGCAGCACGCGTCGGATCTCACCAAGCGCGCCGAGGGGATCGGCGACGCTGCAAAGCGTCCAGGTCATGACCACATGGTCGATCGAGCCGCTGGCAAGCGGCAGTGTCTCGGCGCGGCCTTCGAGCAGTCTTACCGGACAGCGGGACCAGACGGCGGTCTTCTGCGCCTGCGCCAGCAGCGCTCTTGACGGATCGATGCCGATTAGCTGAACGACGTCCCGCCCGTAATAGGGGATGTTCAGGCCGGAGCCGACGCCGACTTCGAGCACGCGGCCGCGCGCGCCGGCGATCAAAGACGATCGCTCGGATGCAAGCTGCTTCTGGCTCATGGCGCTATGGATCAGCCGCGGCAGGATATGTCGGTGATAGAAACCCATTGTCTCGCCTCTGGCATGGCGCACGAGACTAGAGCTTTTCCCGAACAGTTGGAACCAGCTGTTCGACAAGGAAATGCGGCGAAACAAAGAGATAGAGCGGACCCCGATCACACCTGATCGGGATCCGCTCTAGATCATTTCCGGGGCAAGTCTATCCAGCCCGCCCCCCTCCCGATCACCCAATGCAAGGGTACCCCATGGGTGGTCGGGAGGGGGTGCGGGCCGGTGCCGCGTAAACCTGACTAGAAAATGCTCTAGATCATTTCGCGCCGGGCACGAAGGGTGTTGAAGCGGCGCTGCGGGATTTGCTCGGAGAAAGTGCGACGATCGGAAACGGCAGAAATGCGCGTCACTGTCGTGACACGCATTTCCACTTGAAACCAGACCTAATGGGGCGGGTTCAACGGGATGGCTCTCTTGATATCCTCAAGGATGAGAGCCGGCCTTCGGACCGTTGCCGTCGGGGGAGAAGGAGGAAAGACGGGTCAGGCGGTCCGGAGGTTCTGCTGGTGACCGAGATCGATGATGCGCCGTGCCGAAGCAACGCCGCCGGTGCGATCACCGCCGGAGGAGCGGGCGGCGACATCGACCGATCGCCAAATCGCAATGGAGGTGATGGGAATGATCATCAGGGCGAGAATGCTGACCAGTCCAACGCCGAGGCCGGCGGTGACCGCAACCGAGGCGGCGACCAGGCAAAGGCCGATGGCGATGACACCGGTGGCTAGCATCTTGGTGGTTTCGCCGAGCAGACCGAAAGCGGGTGAACGGCGGGCCAGCCAGCCCTGTAAAGACAACCAGATGGCGACGACCGCGAAAACGGCGGCTCCTGCCAGGGACGCTCCGATAGCTGACATCTCTCTTGACCTCCATCGATAGGGCCACAGTATGTGGCTTCCTCACATCAGCCGGGCGCTCTGTCTCTGTCAGATTGAATTTGGCTGAAGTGATAATCGAAGTTTATAGACGTGAAGGTCGATTTGATAAGAGCATTTCATCGGCATATCCACAAAATGCTCCAGGCATGTGATTTTTATACCACACAAAATGCAGCCAAAGAGCAACAAAATCTCATAAGTTGTATTGATTTGGATTAAAAATATCAAAAAACGATCAAACCCAGCCACCATCGCAAATGTAGGTTTGGTTTGTCATGGCATTGCTATCGTCTGAAGCGAGGAACAGTGTCAGTCGTGCCACATCGGCAGGCTTCAGCTTTCGCTTTAAACATTGGCGCTGCATCAGTTCCTTCTCGCCTTCCGGTGTCAGCCAGAGCTTGATCTGCCTTTCCGTCATGATCCAGCCGGGCGCGATCGAGTTCACGCGGATGTTGTCCGGACCGAGATCGCGGGCAAGCGATCGCGTCAGGCCCATGACGGCCGATTTGGCCGCGGTATAGCCGGGCATGCCTCCTTGGCCGATCATCCAGCTGGTCGAACCGAAATTGATGATGGACCCGCCGCCTTCAGCCTTCATCATCGGCGCGATCGCCTGTGCCGCGAAAAACTGGTGGCGAAGATTGATCGCCATGCGCTCGTCCCAGTAGTCGGGCGTGACGCTTTCCAGAGCATGGCGCTCGTCATGGGCGGCGTTGTTGACCAGGACGGTGATCGGGCCGTTGGTTGCGGCCGCCTTCGAGACGGCTGCCCTAAGCGCTTCGATCTCACGGAGGTCGCAGGCGATGAACAACGGTGCTGGATGCCCTTCCGCTTCGATCTCGGTGACCAGGGCTTCGCTCGATTCCGTCGCGATGTCCACGAAGGCCACCTTGGCGCCTTGATGCGCGAAATGGCTGACGATCGAGGCGCCGATGCCCGAGCCGCCGCCTGTGATGAAGACCGATCGCCCCTCGAGGCTGGGATAGATGGCGCTCACGTTCCGTGCTCCCGTTCGATGCGGTTGAGACCCCGCGTTATCGGTATCATCTCCAATAAGTAAAGAACATCGCCCGGCCTCTGTTAAGTCCATGTTGCCTTCGGCGATCGCGGGTTTTGCACCGGCGCCGCTTTTCTAGGCCTGAAAATCTGTCATGTTGAGAAGAATGGCGTGTCCGATTAGGGCGGGCACAGGAGTGGAGGCCAACATGGCGCAGAAAGTCATCGTTCTGGCGAATGGCGACAATGTCGGGGTCGTGACGGCGGACGTTCGACCGGGATCCGACGTCCTAGCGGATGATCAGAAATTGTCGGTGAAAGGCCCAATACCGTTCGGCCACAAGATCGCGCTCAGGGCGATCGCTTCAGGCGCCGATGTCGTCAAGTTCGGCGTGCCGATCGGCCGGGCCAGGGCCGCCATCGAGCCCGGCGAGCATGTTCACATCCACAATATCGAGAGCATCTATATCAACAACGCCGTCGATCATTATGAGGCGTAGCTGGGTAGGACGCGGTGGAACAGGAAGCAGGAGCCGATGAGATGACCGAGGCGCCGGCGATGCAGGGCTTTCTTCGCCAGGACGGGCGAAAGGGCATTCGCAACTATGTGCTGGTCGCCTATCTCGTGGAATGCGCGCATCACGTCGCCCGAATGATCGCGACGCCCTATGCCGAACAGGGCGCGCAGCTCATCGGTTTTCCCGGCTGCTACCCCAATGCCTATGCCCAGGACATGATGGAGGCGCTCTGCACCCATCCGAATGTCGGCGCCGTGTTGCTGGTGTCGCTCGGCTGCGAGCAGATGAACCGGCCGAAGCTTCTGGAGGTCATCGAAAAGTCGGGACGGCCGGTCTCTCTCCTGGTCATCCAGAAAAGCGGCGGCACGCGCAGCTCGATCGGTGCCGGCCGGCACTGGATCGAACAGGCGATTGCGAGCGTCCGACAAACGCCGCGGGTCCCGCTGGACCTCGGCGACCTCGTGATCGGCACGGAATGCGGCGGGTCGGATGCCTGCAGCGGCATCACCGCAAACCCGGCGATAGGTGTCGCCTGCGATCACGTGATCGACGGCGGCGGCAGCGCGATCTTCGAGGAGCTTGGCGAGCTGTTCGGCTGCGAGGCGCATATGGCGTCCCGCGCCGTGACGCCCGAACTCGGCGAGGCGATCAAGGCGGCCATGGCCAAGGCCTGGCAGCATTATGCGGCGCTTGATCAGTCCAGCTTCGGCGGCGGCAATATCACGGGCGGTCTCTCCACCATCGAGGAGAAGTCGATCGGCGCCTATGCCAAGAGCGGCACCAAGCCGATCATGGGCATGATCCGGCCCGGCATCCGTCCGCCCAAACCCGGGCTCTACTTGATGGACATGGTGCCGGACGGCGGCTCGAAATGGGGCTTCGCCAATATCAACGACAACGCCACCATCACCGAGCAGATCGCCTGCGGCGCCCACATCACGCTGTTTTCCACCGGTCGAGGCTCGGTGGTCGGCTCGGCGATCGCACCTGTCATCAAGATCTGTTCCAATCCCGAAACCTATCGGCGGCTCGAAGAGGACATGGACGTCAATGCCGGCCGCATCATCGAGGACGGCGCGTCCCTCCGGGAGGTGGGGGAAGAAATTTTTGCTTTGGTGCAGCGGGTGGCCGCCGGCCACCCCACCAAATCAGAGGCGCTCGGCCATCAGGAGTTCATTCTCGGCTACAAGAGCTTCGAGCCGCTCGGCCCGAGCTGCCTGCCGGTCTGATCGGGACGCCATGATCGACGGGGGTGCATGACCGACATCACGATCCGCGTGGCCGATGCTCGTGACAGCGATGCCTGCGTCGATGTCTATCGTGAGGCCTGGCGCGGCATGACCTTCGTACCCCAGGACCTGCACAGCCCAGCCGAAGACCGCGCCTGGATGCAGGACGTGTTCGCGCGTCAGCTCGTGCTGGTGGCCGAGGCAGACGGTATCGTTTCAACAAGCCATGCCGGCGCGGCGGGCGGAACGCACCTTGTCGGGCTGCTGTCGATGGGCGGCGGCACCATTCATAACCTCTATATCCGGCCGGGATATCAGGGCAGAGGCATCGGTCACCGACTGATGGAGATGGCCAAGACCTGCTCGGGCGGCGAGCTGCGGCTATGGGTGTTCGAGCCCAACAAGAGCGCAATACGCTTTTATGAGCGCCATGGCTTCGTGACCGTGCGCAAGACCGACGGCAGCGACAATGAGGAAAAGGTGCCCGATCGTCTCATGGCCTGGCGCAGCCCGGAGTCTTCGTGATGTGACCACATTGTGGAGTCCCATCGTCGACGACCAAAACGACGGTATGCCGCCAGGTTCTTTTGGGGCGTTGAGCAAAATGTCCGAAATGATCGCGCCCCTGGAGCCTTTTAAGAAATCCGGCTATCATGATTTGAATGGGGATGGCTGGTTTCGTTGTTTGGATGACGCGGTTTACCGCTGGCGCTGATTATGTCCGATTCGACACAAATCGGCAGCAACGTCGATGCCGAAGCATGTCCGGACGTCACCACTTTCCCGCTGCGCGTATTGTGGATTGTCGATTGGCAATATCTGTGGTTTAAAATTTTTCTAAGTTTTCGACTTTTTGGTTTTTTCTGGAAGTGATGAGATGAGCCGACCGAAGGGCAGACGGTGAAAATACTGATCCTGGGCCTGAACTTCGCTCCGGAACTGATCGGCGTCGGCAAATATACCGGCGAGATGGCTGCCTGGCTTGCCGAGCAGGGACATGAGGTGCGCGTGATCACAGCGCCGCCCTATTACCCTGCCTGGAAAATCAGTGATGGCTACAGCACCGTCCGTTATCGGGAGGAGAGCTTTCGGCAGATGAGCGTGCTTCGCTGCCCGCTCTGGGTGCCGAAGACGCCGACCACGCTCAGGCGCATTCTGCATCTCTGCTCCTTTGCGCTTTCCAGCCTGGCGCCGGCCGTCTGGCAGGGGCTGACCTGGCGCCCCGACATCGTCTGGACGGTCGAGCCCACGGCGTTCACCGCGCCAAATGCTTGGCTCGCCGCTCGCGTCGGCGACGCCACGGCCTGCCTGCATATTCAGGACCTCGAGGTGGAAGCGGCGCTCGGGCTGCGCATGCTCTCCAGATCCTGGCTGATCAAGGTCTCGGCCTGGGCCTATGGCGTGCTGCTCCGCCGTTTCGATCACGTTTCGACCATCTCGTTGCAGATGCGCGAGCAGCTGCCGTCCTATGGCGTTCAGCCTAAGCGCTGCGGCATCTTTCATAATTGGGTCGATATGGAACGCATCCGCCCGCTCGGCATGCGAAGCCCCTATCGGACCGAGCTCGGCCTCGACGACGACACCGTGGTGGCGCTCTATTCAGGCAATATGGGCGGCAAGCAGGGGGTCGACAGCCTTGCTGAGGTGGCGAGGCTTTGTCGGGACATCGACCATCTCCATTTCGTTTTTGCCGGTGACGGGTCGCTGCGCGATCAGGTCGAGGCCAGCACCCGCGATCTCGATAATGTCACCATGATGCCGCTGCAGCCGGATGAGCGGTTCAACGAACTTTTGAACCTCGCCGACATCCATCTCCTGCCGCAGCGTCCCCACACCGCAAGCTTTGCGCTGCCCTCCAAATTCGGCGGCATGCTGGCGAGCGCCAGGCCGGCCGTCATTCAGGCGGAGGAAGGGGAGCTTGCGCGCGTCGGCCGGACCTGCGGGCTGGTTGTGCGCCCGGGCGAGACCGAAGCGATGGCCCAGGCCGTCCGCAAGCTCACCCTCGATACCGAGCGCCGCAAGGAACTGGGCGAGGCCGCCAGGCGTTACGCCCTTGCCCATCTCGGCAAGGAGCATGTCCTGAATCGCCATGTCGAACAGATGCACGCTGCCATCGCCAGACGCGCCAACCGGCGTCCGCGCTGGCAGCGCTTTCTCGGCATGTTCCACATCGGCAACGCCGCTTCCCGCCGTTGATCTTTTTTTGACGCTGTCGCGGTGCTCGGCCCGATGCGCTGTCGCTCATCCCATGAAGCGTGATTTTTGAACGACACAGCCTCAGGTCAAGTCGGGTGGCGGCTTAGTCTATTGTCTTTCCGTTAGGAACAACCCCAATGCTTGGTAGGCGATCGGAGCTTGGCGAAGCCGCCGCATCAACAGAGCTGTTGGATATGAGAATTGCATTGCTCAGCCCGTCAAATCGGCCTGATAGATCTTCCATTTTCCTAACGCTTTCAATACGCAGGTTCCTTAGATCGTCCGTCACATTCTTCATCGACGTTTTGTAAGCCGATAGCCAATCGTTCTGTGACTTTTCGTAAGCTGCTAGGTGTTCTTGCTGAGATTTCTCATATGATGCCAGCCGTTCACTTTGAACGGACCGATATTCAAAACCGAGTGCCAATAGCCCCGCTGTATATATACCGAGAATGGTCGCAATCAGCCCAAGCCCCACTCCACGCCTTGACCCGGATCGATCAATGCGGCGTTGGATTTCACTCAAGTCCCTATCGGTCAGAACGCCTCGGTCAGGGGGCAAGGCACTCTCCTGCGCATTTCCGTTGGTGTGGGATTCTATACGAATGCGATCAAGGGCGGCAGCCATAGTTCGCCTCAAAGTTTTTCTAAAGTGGGATTTCTCGCATAAGTAGATATTACTTATTTTGATCGACTGGAGAAGTTTTTTCGTTTCGAAAATTTCTATTATTTTGAATTAGTTAGAACAGATTGCCGAAAAGTTTTTTATCAACTAAAAATAGAATTACATTGTTAAATATTGTTATTTTTTCTCAATTGTAATTCATGCCGACCGGCGCTCGCCAGCCACACAGAATTTTTAGGCCGCCTTCTTTCGCTTCCTGCGCGGGGCACGCATCCAAGGATTGTGATCACGCTTCCAGAAAACCTCCCTTAGCAGCCTGAAATGACACTGTCGGTCATCTTTCCTTAACCTTTGTCCGCCAAGTTTGTTCTCTGGTCCATGCGACCCTGGGATCCGCCCGCCCGCAGGAAAAGGTGCGCGAGGTTCGGACTCCCAGGGGCGCATGGACCAGTAAGACAAGGCCTTCTTAATGCGTTCTGGTTAAGGAATGGTTACGATCCCAGTGGGCGACGGTGGTGACCGGTCTCACCAAAAGGTAAGCGGGTTTTTATCAAACGGCCTTGCCTATCGGCCAAGTTTGGCGCGCGCATCAGCATTATCGGCGACGTGTTTCTGCTTTGATGTCAGCCTTGATGCGCAGCATCACTCAGCGGCGGTCAGGGCTTCGGCGGGGCGGCGCAACGCGTCCAGGAGGGCGGTTTCTCGCGCGTCGACCTCGGCGAGATGCCGTTCCTTGACGTGACCGAAGCCGCGGATCTGTTCCGGCAGTGACGCGATCTCGACGGCGAGTGCGTGGTTGTCGTGGTCGAGACGGGTCAGGATTTCGACGATCAGCGCCTCGTAATGGGTGATCAGCCGGCGTTCGGTTTTGCGCTCGGCCGTGTAGCCGAAGGGGTCGAAGGCGGTGCCGCGCAAGACCTTCAGCTTGGCCAGATAGTTGAAAGCCGTGAAAATCCAGGGGCCGTAGGCTTTTTTCCTGGGATGGCCGCTCACCGGATCGCGCTTGGCGAGCAGCGGCGGGGCCAGATAGACGCTCACCTTGCCGCCGGCCTCGAACTGCTCAGCGAGCTTTTGCTTGAAGGCGCCGTCGGCGTAGAGGCGGGCGACTTCATACTCGTCCTTGTAGGCGAGCAGCTTGAAGTAATAGCGGGCGACGGCCTCTGCCAGACCGCGCCGGCCCGGCGTCTGCTCGGCTTCAGCCTTGTCGACCCGCGTCACCAGATCGCGGTAACGCTCCGCATAGGCGGCGTCCTGATAGGCGGTCAGATAGGCGATGCGACGTTCGACGATCTCATCCAGGCCGGATGCCGGCTGCATGGAGGTGATAGCGCCTTTGGGCGTCGCGAGTTTTTGGATGGCATCGGGATCATGGGCAGCGAGGCGTCCCAAGCGGAAGGCTTTCCGGTTCATCTCGATGGCGACGCGGTTCAGCTCGATGGCGCGCTCGATCGCCTCGGCCGAGACCGGAAGGAAGCCTTTTTGGAAGGCGTAGCCGACCATGAAGAGATTGGTGCCGATCGCATCGCCGAGCAGTGCCGTCGCCAGGCGGTTGGCCTCGACGAAGACGGCGCGGCCGTCCGCGGTTTTTTTGATCGCATCGCGCAGATCGTCGGCGGGCATGGTGAGATCGGCGTTGCGCGTGAAGTCGCCGGTGATCGAGGGGTTGTCATTGGCGACGATGTGTCCTTTCTCCGGATCCACCGTCGACAAGGCCGATTTGCCGCCCGCGACCATGAGATCGCAGCCGAGGAGCAGGCGAGCGCCGCCGGAGGCGATCTTGGTGGTCTTGATGGCGTCCGGCGAGGAGGCGATGCGCAGATGGCTCATGACGGGACCGCCTTTTTGCGCAAGCCCGGTCATGTCGAGCACCGCCGCTCCTTTGCCCTCGAGATGCGCCGCCATGCCGAGAAGGGCGCCGATCGTCACGACGCCGGTGCCGCCGACCCCGGCAACCACGATCCCATAACCATCCCCCACGGGTGGCGCGGCCACCTCGGGGACTTGGACCTCGCTGAGTTCGGAGGCCTCCGCGCTCTTTTGTTTCCCCAGCAGCGGGTCGCTGCCGCTGCCGCCCTCGATCGTTACGAAGCTGGGGCAAAAGCCTTTCAGGCAGGAAAAATCCTTGTTGCAGCTGGATTGGTCGATCTGGCGCTTGCGGCCGAATTCGGTCTCCAGCGGCAGGATCGAGACGCAGTTGGAGGCGAGGCCGCAATCGCCGCAGCCCTCGCAGACCGCCTCATTGATCAGCACGCGCTTGGGCGGATCGACCATCTGGCCGCGTTTGCGCCGGCGGCGTTTTTCCGCAGCGCAGGTCTGATCGTAGATGAGGACGGAAGTGCCTTCGATGTCGCGCATCTCGCGCTGGACCTGATCGAGATCGTCCCGATGGCGGACGGTGACGCCAGGCGCGAAGCCGGCGGACAGCGGGTATTTCTCCGGCTCGTCGGTGACCACGACGATGGCGACTGCGCCCTCGGCCGCCACCTGGCGGCTGATCTGCGGCACGGAAAGCTGCCCGTCCACGGCTTGGCCGCCGGTCATGGCGACCGCGTCGTTGTAGAGGATCTTGTAGGTGATATTGATCTTGGCGGCGATCGCGGCCCGGATCGCCATCAGGCCAGAGTGGTAATAAGTGCCGTCGCCGATGTTCTGGAAGACGTGCTTGCGTTTGGAAAACTGCGCCTCGCCGATCCAGCTCGCGCCCTCACCGCCCATCTGGGTGTAGCCGATATTGTCCCGGTCCATCCACTGGGCCATGTAGTGGCAGCCGATGCCGGCGCGCGCCACGCTGCCTTCTGGCACATGGGTAGAGCTGTTATGCGGGCAGCCCGAGCAGAAATAGGGCGTGCGCAGCACAGGGCTGACAATCGCCTTCTCCGCTTCTTTTCGGACTCCCAGAACGTTGAGCGCGGCTTTGAGGTCGTCGTTCTGGCCGAGGGCTAAGAGGCGGGCGCCGATCGCCTCGGCGATCTGGTTGGATGACAGTGCGCCGTTCGACGGAAACAGCCAGTTGCCCTCCTCGTCCTTCTTACCGACGACGCTCGGTGCGGCGCGCACTCCGTACAGGATTTCCTTCACTTGAGACTCGATCAGGCCGCGTTTTTCCTCGACCACGACGATCTGCTTCAAGCCTTTGGCGAAGCTGGTGATGGTCTCGGAGGCGATCGGAAAAGTGAGGCCAAGCTTCAGGACGCGCAGACCGAGCTTTTTCGCCATCGCCTCGTCGATGCCGAGATCGTCGAGCGCCTGCATGAGATCGAGATAGGATTTGCCCGTGGATATCACGCCGAGTTTGGCCTTGGGCGTCGGGTAAACGATCCGGTCCAGCTGGTTTGCGAGCACGAACGCCTTGACGGCGTCGTGTTTCAGAAGATGCAGCCTGGCTTCCTGGGCGATCGGCGTGTCGGGCCAGCGGATGTTCAGGCCGTCGGGCGGCAGAATGGAGCGGTCAGGTAAAGTGATGTCCGGCGCGACCCGCGCCAGGTCTATTGAAGCTGCGGTGTTGACCGTGTCATGCACGCATTTGATGCCGACCCAGCAGCCGCTGAAGCGGGAAAGGGCAAAGCCGATCAGGCCGAATTGCAGAATTTCCGCAACGCCTGCGGGGTTCAGGATCGGGATCATCGCATCGACCAGGCCGTATTCGCTCTGATGCGCGGTGGTCGAGCTTTCGCAGGTGTGGTCGTCCCCCATCAGGACCAGAACGCCGCCGAGCGGGGCGGTGCCGGCGAGGTTCGCATGGCGGAACACGTCGCCGGTGCGATCGACGCCCGGCCCCTTGCCGTACCACATGCCGAACACGCCGTCATAAGCACCGTCGCCGTAGAGATTGACCTGCTGCGTGCCCCAGAGCGCTGTCGCCGCCATGTCCTCGTTGACGCCGGGCTGCGCGACGATGTGATGAGGATCGAGAAACCGTTTGGCGATCGCCATCTGCTGATCGAGATTGCCGAGCGGCGAGCCGCGATAGCCGGAGATATAGCCTGCGGTGTTTTTGCCGGCCGCCTGATCAAGCTGCCGTTGCATCATCGGCAGGCGGACCAGGGCCTGAATGCCGGTCAGATAGATGCGGCCGTCGTCTTTGGTGTATTTGTCGTCGAGCTCGACAATTTGAAGCGTCAAGGCTTGTCTCCCCGGCCGCAGTGCTTTTGAACGGCTTGATCGAGAATAGAGTTGAGGCTGGCGCTTTGCAAAGTGTCAGATGCGGGGCTGGCCCATTCGACCGTCAGCGGTCTATAGAGTCCCGATTTCGGCCAGTCTGCGCAAAACGCTTGCGTCAAACAATGGCGCAGAAGAGGAGATGCCCCATGCAAGCTAAAGTCATTCCATTGGTGTTGTGCGTCGGTGTCCTGATTTCCGGGCCGACGGTATCGGCTCAGGACGCAGGGCTGGCTGAGCGCGTGGTCGAACTCACACGCTTTGAACAGTCGATGGATGTCCTGGAGTCCGCTATGGTCCAGGGTATACGACAGGGCTGGATGAATCAGGTCGAACGGATAAGGCAGAGCGGATCGCAAAGGCAGATCGACCGGCTGACAAATGCGCTTCCGAAGTTTGAGACCGTAATAAAAGAGGAGATGAGGAACTTTCTAGCCGAGATCTTGCCGGAATTGAAGGCGCGCTCCGCCGCTTTCTATGCAGAAAGACTGTCGCGCGAAGAGCTGGAGGAGCTGGTCGCGGCTCTGCAACTGCCGAGCGTACAGAAAATGTTCGATCTGCAGCCTGAGGTCGGACAAATCGGCACCGAGGTCGCGCTTCAAAGTTCAAAAACTCTTCGGGAACGGACCAGACGTCGATTGGGCGACCTGATTCAGGAGTCACTGGACGAGTAGACCGAGAGGATAACGGGGAGTAGGTGTCCAGCGGCTTTAGCTAGAGCCTTTTCCGAACAGGTGTGAACACCTTTTCGATAAGGAAATGCCGCGGAACAAAGAGATAGAGCGTGTATCCCGATCAAACCTGATCGGGATCCGCTCTAAGTGTCCACCGTCCCATAATCCTCCCAGTTCACCTCATCCTCGCAGACCAGGTCCCCGAGCATCGAGGGGCCTTCCCGGTGCGCCGTCTCCATGTCGCCGGAGACGAGTGGGTGCCAGTCCGGGAGATCGTGGCCGGCGGCGACGAGCCGGTAGCCGCAGCTATGGGGCAGCCAGGTGAGATCATGCACGTTGTCGGGCGTGACCTTTACGCAGTCCGGGACGTTCTTCTGACGGTTCGCGTAGTCCTTGCAGCGATGGGTGCAGAGATCGAGGAAGCGGCAGGCGACATCGGAAAGCGCGATCTCGCCGGTGTCCTCGTCTTCGAGCCGGATCTGACAGCAAAGGCCGCAGCCGTCGCAAAGGCTCTCCCATTCGCTGGCGGTCATGTCGGCAAGCGCTTTGGTTCGCCAGAACGGCTGTTCACGGCCGCGAGCTTCGTCCTCAGCCTTCATCGGCATAGGCGAGCTTCCGATCGTTCAGGACCAGGACCTTCGGGCCCGGGCGATCGGTGCAGCAATCGCCGAGATGGACCCTGCCGTCCCGTATCGCGAGGTCGATCTTGTCCGCATCGGGATTGCCGGAGGTCTTCAGGATCCAGACGTCAACGAGATTGTAGCCCCCTCTGCCGCTGAGATAGGCCATGAGCATGCGATGCGGCGCTCCACCAAGGGTCTCGCGGGTCAGGATCACGACGGCGTCTTCTCGACCATCACCGTTCAGATCGCCGAGCGCCTTGTCCAAGGTCGTCTCATCGTCGATCTCGTCCTGGCCGATCACCGACAGATCACGCGCGACCGCCACCTGCAATGCGTCCTTGTCGTCGGGTGAGGTTTCCGGCTTTTGTGGCGCGTCCGGCCGGGCGGCCGGCACATGGGGGCGAATCGAGGCCAGCTGCCTGGTCGGTCTTAGGCCTTCGAGGCAGCGCCAGGCGGCGACGACATAAGGTGGACTGGACCGGCGTGGATCGGTCTTTGTCGAGAGATCCTGTCGCTCATAAGCGCTCGTGGGGCGGCACGCCCAGCCGCGCGATTGCAGGACGATGCGAGTTTCCTCTGCCTTCTGGCGACAGAAATCCGCCTGGAACTCGGCGCGCCAGAGAATGTCGCGGGCATCGGGCGCGCGCCGATCGACAACCCGGCAGGGCAGGCCCCGTTCCAGATCCTCGACCTCGATCTCGATATGCCGCGCCAATGCATGCTCGGAGGCGGTTTCCGCCGTCGGTTTCCGATCGACGCTGCAGCCGGAAATCGTCAGTGCTGCAACCATCGTCACAGCTGTAAGTGACGTTTTCAAGGCGAATGTCCCATTCGCTTCAAGTGTCGATAGCTGGAGTTATTCTTTTGCCGAATCGAGCCTGCGGGTATAGCAAAGAACGCTAAAGTTACAACGGCTCGCCGTCGCATCGTCGATGTTCTTGAGCTAACCGTGGCCGATTCATCATGGCTCGTGTGTAGCACGCCCACGGTGAAATTTCACGTCGGAAAGCGTCCCAAATGACGATCTCTCAGAAGTGCCGCCAGCCTGTGCCGTCGATGGCGAGCGGCCGGCCGTTGACGTCGAGAATGTCGAGCTGCTCGCCGTCGGTGATCTGACCGATCACGGTCAGCGAAAGGGAGAGCTGCTGGCTGATCGCCTGGATGGCGGGGCGTTGCTCGGGATGGGCGGTAAACAGGAGTTCGTAGTCGTCGCCGCCGGCAAGGGCGGCTTCGAGGGCACCGCGAAGAGGGGCTGCGGCCTGTGATAGCGGGATCCGGTCGGTATGGATCTCAGCGCCCTTGCCCGAAGCCTCCAGCACATGGCCGAGATCGGCGACGAGGCCGTCGGAAATATCGATGGCGGCATGGGCGACGCCGCGAAGCGCCTCGCCGAGGCCCAACCGCGGTTCCGGCAGTCGATAGCGTTTGATGAGAAATTCGGAGGCGGACATCGAGGTCGAGAGACGGCCTTGCAGGACCTGCAGGCCGAGAGCGGCGCCGCCAAGCGTGCCGGAGACGTAGATGTCGTCCCCGGAACGGGCGCCGCTGCGGCGCAGCACCTGGCCGCGCGGCGCTTCGCCGAGCATGGTGATCGACAGGGAGAGCGGGCCAGGCGTCACGACCGTATCGCCGCCGAGCAGGGTGACGCCGTAGGCGGCCTGGTCTAGACCCAGACCCTGGCTGAAGCGGCCCAGCCACTCCGGCGGCAGGCGCTGCGGGCGCATGAGGGCCAGCAGATAGCCGCGCGGCGTCGCCCCCATGGCCGCCATGTCGGATAGGTTCACCCGAAGCGCCTTTTGCGCGATGTGGTCCGCCTTGTCATGGGGCAGAAAATGCACGCCTTCGACCAGCGCGTCCTTGGCGAGCACCATCTGCGCACCTGCGGTCGGTTCGAGAAGGGCGGCGTCGTCGGCAAGGTCGAGGGCGCCGGGGTGACCGGCGGCCAGCGGGCGAAGATGGCGGGCGATGAAGCCGAATTCGCCCTCGCCGGCGGCGAGTTCCGGATCAGGCATCGCCGTCCGCCGGTTTTTTGGTGAAGGCGTCGACCAGCTCCTGGCGCGCATCGGCGGCTAGGCGATCGAGCACCGCGTTCAAGAAGCCGGTGTCGTCCTTTTCGAGAAACGCATGGGCGAGTTCGAGATATTCGTTGATCACAACCTTGGCCGGTACATCGGGGCAATGGAAAAGCTCATAAGCGCCGGCGCGCAGAAAGGCGCGTAAGAGATAGCCAAGCCGGCTCAGCGACCAGCCCGAGGTGAGGGTCTGCTCGATGCGCTGATCGAGATCGTCGATGGTCTCGTAAGCGCCCTTGGCAAGTTTTAGAAACCACTCCCGATCAACCTCGGGTGCCGGATCGTCGAGGTCGAGCGGTTCCAGCAGGTCGGCGAGCCGAAAGGCCTGGAACTCCGCCGTGACCAGCTCGATGTCCTGGCCCGAAAGCTCGGCCTGATAGAGGGCCTGAACGGCGCCGAATCTGGCGGCTCGCCGTCGGTTCATCGGGCGAGCCTGGATCTGATGTCGAGGAGCGAGAGGGCAGCACGGGCGGCGTCCCCGCCTTTGGCCTTGCCGTTCGGATCGGCGCGTTTCTTGGCCTGCGCCTCGCTATGCACGGTCAGGATGCCGTTGCCGATCAGGGCGCCATGCTGAAGGGTGAGATCCATCAGCCCGCGCGCGCTCTCGCCGCCGACGATCCGGTCATGCCAGGTCTCGCCTTCGATCACGCAGCCAAGCGCCACAAAGGCATCATAGCCGCCGGCGTCGAGCGCGATCTTGATCGCGGCTGGAATTTCAAGCGCACCCGGCACGTTCAGCCGATCGAAGGTGGCGCCGGCTTCGTCAAGCGCGCGCTCGGCGCCGGTCAGCAGCATCTGGCCGATCTCTTCATAGTAGCGGGCCTCGACGATCAGGATGTGCGGCCGAGAGCCGTTCGGACGCTCTGCCTGTCCCATGTCGGTCATGGCCGCTGCCCCTCGCGAAACGCCAACTGACGGGCGACGTAGCGGGCGAGCATGTCGACTTCGATGTTCACCGGATCGCCGATCTGTCTGTCTGCGAGATTGGTTTCGGCAAAGGTGTGGGGGATGATGTTGACGGCGAAGCGGGTGCGGTCCACCTCGTTGACCGTGAGCGAGATGCCATCGACGGTGATCGAACCTTTCACGGCGATCAATGACGCCAGCTCAGAGGGCACCTCGACTTCCAGACGGTGGGACTCGGCGACGGGGTCGATCGCCGTCACCCTGCCGACGGCGTCGACATGACCGAAGACGATATGGCCGCCCAGTTCATCGCCGATCCTGAGCGATCGTTCGAGATTGACCCGGTCGCCCACCTGCCAGCGCCCGGCTGTGGTGACCTCGAGGGTCGCGCCTGAAGCGACGACCGAGAACCAGTTCTCGGTCTTTTCGACCGCGGTGAAGCAGACGCCCGACGTCGCGATCGAGCCGCCGATCGCGATATCGTCGAGCGGTAGTGCCGTTTCGATGGTCATCTGCCGGCCGTTTCGATCGTCGATCGAGGCGATGCGGCCGACATCGGTGATGATACCGGTAAACATGAGCGTATCCTAAGGTTCCCTGGTGATATACGTGGCGGCGAGGTCGGAGGCCAGCACTTCCGTCGCCTTTCGCTCAAATGCCGGTGCATCGGCGAGGCGATCGAGCGTCAAGGGGCCGATGGCGGGCAGGCCGTCGCCGCCGAGCAGGATGGGGGCCTGGAAGACGACCAGCCGATCCACCAGGCCGGCTTTGAGCATGGAGGCATTGAGCGCCGAGCCGCCTTCGATAAGAAGACGGGTGATGCCGCGCTCGGCAAGAGCGCGTAGCGCCAGCTTTAGGTCGAGCTTCTCGTCTTCCGGATCGTGACCGATCCGAAGGATATCGACACCCGCCTTTTCGTGGGCGACCAAAGCTTCCGGTGGCATGCCTGAGGCGACGATCATCCAGGTCGGCGGGTTGCCTGCGGTCTGGACGAGGCGGCTGCTGGTCGGCAGGCGTCCGCCGCGGCTGACCACGACGCGCACCGGCGAGCGGTCTTCGAGGCCCGGCAGGCGGCAGGTCAGACTTGGATCGTCAGTGCGTGCGGTGTTGGCGCCGACCATGATGGCGTCATGGGAAGCGCGGAGCTTGTGCCCGCTGGTGCGCGCCCGCACCCCGGTGATCCATTGGCTTTCGCCCGAGGCTGTCGCGATCCTGCCATCCAGGGATGTCGCCAGTTTCATGGTCACCAGCGGACGGTTTTCTCTGATCTTAGTGAAAAAGCCGGCATGCTGGGCTTCGGCCTCGTCTTTGAGGAGCCCGATATCCACCTGGATACCGCTTTGCCGCAGCTGCTCGATGCCGCGTCCGTCGACGCGCGAGAAGGGGTCCGTGGCCGCGACCACCACCCGGCGCACGCCGGCATGGATCAGCGCCATGGTGCAGGGCGGCGTGCGCCCATAATGGCAGCAGGGCTCCAGGGTCACATAGGCGGTGGCGCCGAGCGCTTGGTCCCCGGCACGACGAAGCGCCTCGATTTCGCCGTGATTGCCGGGCGGCGGCCGGGTCCAGCCACGACCGACGACCCGACCATCCTTGACCAGGACGCAGCCGACGGACGGGTTCGGCCAGACCTGCCCAAGCCCGCGCTCGCCGAGGGCAAGCGCCATGGCCATATAGCGCCGGTCCGCCGGATGCCATGGCTTGTCACGCGGTTTCACGTCACTCGGCGGCATCCTCTTCCCGCTGATCGGAGAGGCGGGCGATGAAGCGCTCGAAGTCACGCGCACCGGAGAAATCCTCGTAGACCGAGGCGAAGCGGACATAGGCCACCTCGTCCAGCTCGGCCAGGCGCTCCATGGCGAGACGCCCAAGCCGCCTGGTTTCGATTTCGGTCTCGCCGGAGATTTCCAGCTCGCGCACGATGCCGTTCACGATCCGCTCGATCTTCTCCTCTTCGACGCCGCGTTTGCGGCATGCGATGGATATCGAGCGTTTCAACTTGTTGCGGTCGAACAGCGTCTTGTCGCCATCGCGTTTCACCACCAACAGTTCGCGCAGCTGAATACGCTCGAAGGTGGTGAAGCGGGCGCCGCAGGCATTGCAATGCCGCCGTCTGCGCACGGCGCCGCCGTCTTCGACCGGCCTCGAGTCCTTGACCTGGTTGTCGTCAGATCCGCAAAAGGGGCAGTGCATCGTTCCGTTCTCCGCCCTGGTCTTCCAGCGCGCGTCCGGTTCGGCGATGGGATGCCGATCGAGGACCCGCGGTGCCGGGCTTGTTGAGGGGCGTCATCTCTTTGGTTCTTCGGTCATGGGCGGTCGAGGCCTTCGATCTTGTCGATACGCCGCTGGTGACGCCCGCCTTCGAAGGGGGTGGCAAGAAAGGCGTCGACGCAATCCAGCGCCACTTCGAGGCCGATGATCCGGGCGCCCAGGCAAAGCACGTTGGCATCATTGTGGGCGCGTGCGAGGCGGGCGGTGGTCACGTCATGGCAGGTCGCGGCCCTGATCCGGCTCAGGCGGTTGGCGGCGATGCCGATGCCGATGCCCGTGCCGCAGATCAAAAGGCCGAACGCGCTCCCCTTGCCGTGCGCGTCCTCATGTTCGAGGAGCGCCCGCGCAAGCCTCTCAGCCATGTCGGGGTAGTCGACGGAGCTCCGATCCCCAGGGCCGAGATCGCTTATCTCGCGTCCCCGTTCGATAAGCGCCGATCCAAGCGCGGCCTTCAGGTCGAAGCCGGCGTGGTCCGAGGCCAGAAGGATCGATGATGTCGTCATGTCATGCGTCTCGCTGTCAGCGTGACGCCTTTATAATACGGATGAGCCGCACCGCAACTCTGCTGGGTTCAGCTCGCCTGCATGTAAGCCGGGGACGGCCCGCCCCTAGCCCTGGTCGTCGTCGTCAATGGTGGCGATGATCTGGCGGTTTTCGACGACGGCGACCGTGGGATCGACCGTCAGGAAGAGCTGCAGATGCTCCTGCTCCTCCTTTTCGGAGTCGTCGATGATCGGCGCTTCGATCCGGGCGCTCTGCTCGCCTGGCTTGATGACCACGACGCCGCGATTGGCCTCGTAGTCTTCGCCATTGATCGCCGTGCCGTCGATCGTAGCGTAGATCAGGACGACAGAGCTGTCCGAGGGCTCCGAAAGGGCGATGTTGAAGGCCACAGGCGGGCCGTTCTCCTTCGAGTTCTCGACGGAGACCTTGATGCTGAGGTTAGCGGTGGCGGGAAGGGCGGCCTGCTCGGAGCCGACGGCGGCATCCGGCGCCCCTTCGTTAAGCTCGCCGGCGCTGCCGTCGAGGGACGCGGCGGCGATGGCCTGCGAGTTGTCCTGACCAGCGTCTTCCGTCGCCGGGCCCCCTGCAGGGGCGGCTTCCTCTTCCCTGATGTCGACCGCGACGCGGGTCTCATTCGATGAGGCGGTTGCCGGCATCGTGCTGTAGATGTTGAGCGCGGCCTCGGCGGTGGCGATCTGATAAACACCCGGTTCCCAGCCAACCAGCTCGCCGGTAAGTTCCTGTCCGGTCACAGTCTTGAACGCGACGGTCCGTACGGTCGAGCGCGGCAGGATCTCGCTGGCGCCGTCTTTCGTCTGAATGACGATGTTAGTCTGATCGATCCGGATGATATGACCGTCGATGGTCCGACCGTTCTGCAACGTGATGAGCGGCCCGCTTGGCACGACGAATTCGGTCGCAGCGCCAAAGGCCGGCAAAGCGCCGAACATGAGGGCTGAGGCCAAAAGGGCCGATCGAACCAGTTTTTGACGAGAATGCATGGTCAATTCCGAACGTCCTCGTTTCGGCCCGTTGCCGACGGGCCTAATCGGGCCGGAATGGTCAGCGGCTTCACGCATCGGGCTTCCTCGAACTCATGTTGAGGCCTCCTTTTAGCGACTATCGAGTTTGCGGCCAAGACAGTCATTTCCACGCAAGTCGGAACACACAAAGAGCAAACAACGGGATGAGGAACATAGAGATAGTAGATTTTCTAATATACCATCAGAATTAACTAAAATGCGATGTATAATGGTTTAAATTCGAAAGTTATTATTACAAATTGCTGGAAGTCAATATCGAAACGGGTTACTACCTGCCGGCGTATTCGCGATGACGGCTTTGCCGACGGACTGCTCGCCGGGATTGCCTGGAAGGCTTCCTTTAGCTTCGGAAGACATTCCCGGGTGATGAACATCTTCTGCACCGAATGTGCAAAGTCAGGCGAGCGGGCCATTCACCGTATTCGAACGTTTTGGCGAAACAAACCTCTGGAGGTTTCCTTGATGACGTTGGCATGGGGGAAGAAACCCACTTTTTCCGCAACCCTCTCGGGAGCGGTCCTCGGCGCGACCCTGGGCTTGACGGCGCTCTCATCTTCGGTCCACGCACAGGCCGGAGGTTATGTCACGCTCAACGATGTCGATCCGACGACGCTTGACGAGACGTTCGAGGTGAACGTGCGCGCCCTCAATTTCAGAGGCTCCCCGACCATCGCCGAACCGCCGGTATCGGTGGTGCAGGACGGAGAATTCCTTCTCAAGACCGGTGAGACCTTCAATAGCGACGAGGGCATCAACTGGTTGAGGGTCATCCGCGAAGACGGTCTGGAAGGCTGGGTTTCCGAGCGCTACGTCTCGTCGGTACGGGACGCGGTCGACCGGGTCGAGGGCGCTGCCGCGTTCCTCGTCGGCCTGAACCCGACCGCATCGCCTGCGGTCGCCGCCGTCGATGAGGTCAAGGCGGGCTTCGTCTATCCCGCACCCGTCGGCGATGCCGGCTGGGCCTATTCCCATGACAGCGGCAGACAGGCCCTTGAAGAGCTGCCGTTCGTCACCAAAACCAGCTTTGTCGAATCCGTGCCGGAGGACCCGGAGCTCGTGGTCGCTGCGCTCGAAGATCTCGTGGCGGAAGGCAACAACCTGATCTTCGGCACCAGCTATGGCTACATGGATTCGATGATGGAGGTGGCCAAGCGCCACCCCGATGTGGTGTTCATGCACAGCTCCGGCTTCAAGACCCAGCCCAATGCCGGCACCTATTTCGGTCGCATCTACGAAGCCCGTTATCTGTCCGGCATCGTTGCAGGTGCGATGACCGAATCGAACGTCATCGGCTTTGCCGCAGCCTTCCCGATCCCGCAGGTCATTCGCGGCATCAACGCGTTTACGCTAGGCGCGCAAAGCGTCAATCCGCAGGTGCAGGTGAAGGTCCGCTGGACCAACACCTGGTACGGTCCCGGCGTTGAGCGCGAGGCGGCGGACGCCCTGATCGATGAAGGCGCCGACATCATCACCATCCATCAGAATTCGCCGGCGGCTCTGCAGGCGGCACAGCAGCGCGGCAAGCTCGCGATCGGCTATCACAGCGACATGCAGGCCTTCGCCCCCGAGGCGACGCTGACCTCGGTGGTCTGGGACTGGAGCGGGCTCTACCAGCAGGTCGCCTCCGATATGGCCGATGGCGTCTGGAAGCCCGATCAGATCTGGTCCGGCCTTGATCAGGGCGTGGTCGATCTGGCGCCGATTTCCGACAAGGTGGACTGGGATGTGCGCTCACTGGTCGAACAGCGCCGCGACGCCATCGTCGACAAGTCGCTGCGCATCTTCGAAGGCCCGATTCGCGACGCCAGCGGTGAGATCCGCGTGCCGTCCGGCAAGGTGCTCTCCGATGCCGATCTGCTCACCATGGATTATTACGTCCTCGGCGTGGAAGGCGGCATCGCGCCGACTATAAGCACCGCATCCGACGAAGACGAAGCCAGCTAACCAGGCTCAGCCTGGGTCGTTGACCTGGTTTTTGTCGTCCTCCTCCTTCTGGTTTACCCGCCGGCGGCGCCGGTGCTATGCCGGAAGGGGGAGGCTTTTGCATGATGACGAACGACATTCGCGTCGCCACGTTTGACGGGCCGGGCTCGAGCCCTGCGATCCGCACCGTGGCGCGCCCGGACGTGCCGGCAAAAGCGGCGCTGATCCAGATCGGCGCCTGTGGTGTCTGCGGCACCGATCTGCACATCCTGAAGGGGCATTGGCCGAAGCCGCTGCCCTGGCCCTTTACCCTTGGCCATGAGCTGGCGGGTATCATCGTCGAAAAAGGCGACGAACTCACCGAAGACTTCATGGGTCTGCCCCTGGCAGTCGGCTCCAAGGTGATGCTGCCGCCGCTCATGCCCTGTGGCAGCTGCTATTACTGCGTGCACTATCCCGAGACCGCCAATAAATGCCTGACGCCCGTCTATTACGGCCGCTATCTCGGCTTCGAGAAAGCGCCGCATCTCTGGGGCGGCTGGGCGGAGATGGTCTATGTCGACCTCGGCGAGCTGCCCGGCACCAAGATCTACAAGCTGCCGGACGACATGAGCCTCAGGCTCGGCACCCTCTCCGAGCCGCTGACTTCCTGCATACGCGCCTTCAATCGGGCCCGTGGTGCTGGAGGCTTCAAGGCCGGGTCGACGGTGGTCATCCAGGGCTCGGGGCCGATCGGCGTGCTCGCTGTGGCGGCGGCGCAGGAGATGGGGGCAGGCAGGGTGCTGGTTGTTGGCGCTCCAGAAGAACCGCGGCTTGCGCTCTGCAGAAAGTTTGGGGCGGAGGCCACGGTCAATCTGGACGAGCACAAGACGCCCGAAGCGCGGATCGCGGCGGTTCGGGAGATGGTGGGTGGGTTCGGCGCGGATCTGGTGATGGACTGCTCCGGCCATCCGTCCGCCGGCCCCGAAGGCATCGAGATGCTCCGGGATGGCGGCACCTATGTCGAGATGGGTCAGTTCACCGACGCCGGGGCGATCGAGACGAACTGGCACCGCATCTGCACCAAGGACATCAACCTCCTCGGCAGCTGGGCATTTACCGCCAACGATATCGCCGAGGGGATCAAGATGCTGGATCGCGCCCGCGACCGCTATCCCTGGACGGCGATGCAGACGCTCTTCCCCTTCACCAAAGCGGGCGTCAGCGAAGCGATCGAGAGCGCCATCACCATGAAGAGCGTTAAGGCGACGATCACGCCTTATCCGGATTTAGGCTGAGGCCCGACGCGGGCCAACGGTCACTTGGATGATTGAACAGGATGGGAGAGAGGCGATGCAGCCGCGTCGAGAGGTCACCGATGAGCTTCGTGCGACGGTCCGAAAGGAACTGCCCGAGGTCGACGATATCCAGGATTCCGAACTTCGGCAGAAGGTGATCGAGGCCTGGGCGCTTTGTCTCGCCCATAGCAGCTTTGAGAGCATCGATGCGATCGAGCCCGCCGCCAATCCCGGCGTCAACCGCCTGAAAAACGGCAAGCAGAGCGATCATATCCGGGGCGTTACGAAGATGGCGGTCGCGGTTGCCGACCAGATGTGCGCGCTTCAGCCGGATCTCGTGGTCGACAAGGACATGCTGATTGCCGGCGCCCTTTGTCACGACGTCGGCAAGCCTTACGAGTTCGATCCCGAGAACCGGAAGCGCTGGGAGGCCAACCCCTATCGATCAGGCCTGCCCGCGATCCGCCACCCTGCCTTCGGCGTCCATATCTGCCTCACCGTTGGCCTGCCCGAAGAAGTCGCCCACTGCGCAAGCGCCCACAGTCGCGAGGGCGAATTCGTGGTGCGTTCCCTCGAAAACACGATCATCCACCATGTGGACTACGCGTTTTGGAACGTCTGCCGCGCCGGTGATCTTCTGGTGCCGGAGACGATGGCGGCGCTGCAGTCGGGGAAGTGAAGCACTGAGCCACGCTCTGCCGGATCAGCGAATTGCCAAGCGTTGAGCGCTGCTTAAACCGGCATTAACGATTTCTTGCTAGTTTGGCGCGATCCAGGTCTTTCGATAGGCAATTCGAGGCTGATAAATGCATCCTGTCCGTCAGAATGTCGCCCCAGTCAGCGCCTGGGAAAGCGTATCGACACCGGCTTCCGGAAGTGATCAGTCAGTGGCGGACCCTGACAATGAGCGAAGGCTTGAACATATGCGCGAGCTGACGCTTCGACTTCAGGACTTCAAATGGTCGGGGAATTCGACCCTTGCCGCGAAGGTCGCCGTCTGTTCGGGTCTGGCGATGACGGCAGGTTATCTGTTCGCTCTCGGCCTCCATGCGGCCGGCGTCGACCGCTATCTTCTCTAAAGATAGGCGACCTACTGGAGCGAAGGCTCAGTCGTCCAGCGCTTTCCGCAACAGCTCGTTCACCATCTGCGGATTGGCCTGGCCCTTGGTCTTCTGCATGACCTGACCGACGAACCAGCCGATCAGCTTCGGGTTCTCCTTGGCCTTCTCCACCTGCGCTGGGTTGGCCTGGACGATCTCGGCGATGATCTGCTCGATGGCGCCGCTGTCCGAGATCTGTTTCAGGCCCTTCTTCTCGACGATGTCGCCGGGCGACTCGCCTGACGCGACCATGTCCTGGAAGACTTGCTTGGCGATCTTGCCAGAGATGGTGCCATCCTTGATGAGGTCGGTCAGCGCTCCGAGGTCGCTCGCAGCGACCGGCGACTGTTCAATCTCGAGATCTTCGCGGTTGAGGTGGCCGAACAGATCCGTTGTAATCCAGTTGGCCACCAGCTTGGCATCGCGGCCACTGGCAGCCGCCTCGAAGTAGTCGGCAGCCGCTCTTTCAGCCACCAGCACCGAGGCGATGTCCTTGGTCAGGCCGAGATTCTGGACGAACCGCTCCCTTTTCGCATCCGGGAGCTCAGGGAGTTCGGCCTTGATCCTTTCGATCATGATGTCGTCCACGACGACCGGCAGCAGGTCGGGGTCCGGGAAGTAGCGGTAGTCGTGGGCCTCTTCCTTGGAGCGCATGGAGCGGGTCTCGCCGCGCTCGCTGTCGTAGAGGCGGGTTTCCTGGACGACCTCTTCGCCCGCCTCGATCAGCTCGATCTGGCGGCGCGCCTCATAGTCGATCGCTCGGCCGACGAACCTCATGGAGTTCAGGTTCTTGATCTCGGCCCGCGTTCCCAACGCGTCGCCGGGGCGGCGGACCGAGACATTGGCGTCGCAGCGAAGGGAGCCTTCCTCCATATTGCCGTCGCAGGTGCCGAGATAGCGGAGGATGGAGTGCAGCTTCCGCATGTAGAGCACTGCCTCTTCCGAGGAGCGGATATCAGGCTCGGACACGATCTCCATCAGGGCGACGCCGGCGCGGTTGAGGTCGATCAGCGTCGCATCTGCGCGTTGATCATGGACGCTCTTGCCCGCATCCGCTTCCAAATGCAGCCGCGTGATCCCGATCTCCTTCGAGCCGCCATCCTCGAAGTCGATGGTCAAGGCACCCTTGCCGATGATGGGCTCGGCGAATTGGGAGATCTGGTAGCCGGTCGGCAGGTCTGGATAAAAATAGTTCTTGCGCTCGAACACCGAGTGCTTGTTGACCAGAGCGTTCAGGCCGAGGCCGGTCTTCACCGCCTGCTCGATGCAGTAGCCGTTCACCGTGGGCAGCATGCCCGGCATGCCCGCGTCGATCAGCGAGACATGGGTGTTGGGAGCGCCGCCGAATTCGGCCGATGCACCCGAGAACAGCTTGGCCTTCGAGCTGACCTGCGCATGCACCTCGCAGCCGACCACGACTTCCCATGGGCCAGTAGCGCCCTGGATGAGGTTCTTGTCGCTCATGCCCTGCCTCCCGAAGTCAGATAAGGAGGAACGGCATCGAAGCCGGCGGCTTCCTCGAGGACACCGGCTGCACGCAGCACCGTCGCCTCGTCGAACGGCCGCCCGATCAGTTGTAATCCCAGGGGCAGGTTGCCCTCTGAGAGGCCGGCGGGCACGGAGATGCCGGGGAGGCCGGCGAGGTTGGCGGGCACCGTGAACACGTCGTTCAGATACATCTTGATGGGATCGTCGACCCGATCCCCGATGGGAAAGGCCGTAAAGGGTGTGGTCGGCGTCAAAAGCAGATCGACATCGTCGAACGTCTTGTCGAAATCGCGCTTGATCAGCGTTCTGACTTTCTGCGCCTTGAGATAATAGGCGTCGTAATAGCCGGCTGAAAGCACATAGGTGCCGATCAGAACGCGTCGCTTGACCTCATTGCCGAAGCCTTCGCCACGGGTCTTCTCATAGGTGTCGACCAGGTCCTCGCCATCGACGCGCAGGCCGTAGCGCATGCCGTCATAGCGGGCGAGATTGGAGGACGCTTCGGCCGGCGCCACGATGTAATAGGCGGGAAGCGCATATTTCGTGTGCGGCAGGCTGACCTCACGGATCTCGGCGCCGGCTGAGCGCAGCCAGTCAACGCCCTGCTGCCAGATGTCGATGATCTCTTTCGGCGTGTTGTCCATGCGATATTCATTGGGAATGCCGATCTTGAGCCCCCGAATGTCGCCGGAAAGAGCGGCCTCGAAGTCCGGCAGGTCCGCGGGCGCGGACGTGCTGTCCTTAGGGTCATGGCCCGCCATGTGCTGCAGCATGATCGCCGCGTCCCGGACGGTCCGGGTCATCGGGCCGGCCTGATCGAGCGAGCTTGCAAAGGCGACGATGCCGAAGCGCGAGCAGCGCCCATAAGTCGGCTTCATGCCCACACAGCCGACAAAGGCCGCGGGCTGACGGATCGAGCCGCCGGTGTCCGTGCCGGTAGCGCCCAAGCAAAGCTTGGCCGCGACCGCAGAGGCCGAGCCGCCGGAGCTGCCGCCCGGGACGAGAGGCTCGTCAGCCTTGTTTTGCGACCACGGATTTTTGACCGGGCCGAAATAGCTCGTTTCATTAGACGAACCCATGGCGAATTCGTCGAGATTGGTCTTGCCGAGCAGAACGGCGCCGGCGTCCCAAAGCTGGCTGGTGACCGTCGATTCGTAAGGGGGAACAAAGCCGTCCAGGATATGGGAGCCCGCGCTGGTGGCGACCCCCTCGGTGCAAAAAAGATCCTTGATCGCAAGCGGCAGCCCTTCCAGGGCACGGTTACTTCCGGCTGCGAGCCTGCGATCCGATTCCTCGGCCATGGCGAGAGCTTTTTCCGGCGTTTCCAGCAAGAAGGCGTTCAGATCGCGCGACGCCTCGATCGCCTCGATATAGGCGGTCGTGAGTTCCACTGCGGAGAACGCCCGGGTCGCCAGACCCTCGCGCGCCTGGGCGAGATCCAGTTCCAGAAGACTCATTCCACCACCTTCGGCACCACGAAATGCCCATCCTGCTGTTCATGCGCATTGGTCAAAATGCTATCCGCTTTGTCACCGTCGGTGACCTGATCGCTGCGCAAGGTGAGCGTCACGTCACCCACCGACGTCATCGGCGGCACGTCGTCCGTGTTCACCTCGTCGAGCTGTTCGATCCAGCCGAGAATGCCGGACAATTCGCCGGCAAGAGCGGCCCTTTGTTCGGGCTCGATCCTGATCCGCGCAAGTCTCGCGATCCGCGCCACGGTGGCTTCATCGAGCGACATCGCTCCTGGTCTCCCGGGTGTTCGTGGGGTAAGGGGTAAAAACCCTCGAAAATTCGCGGCGAAAGCTACACCCCTTGCCGATCCTAAGCAACCTTCAGGACTTCCTTGACGCCATGTCGTCGGCCGGCGGCGGCAGGACGAGTCTGCTGGCGCTCGACGTCTCGAAAACTGCCATCGGTCTGGCCGGCAGCGATCCTGATTGGCGGCTGGCGACGGCCTTGGCGTCGATACGCCGGAGCGGCTTGAAGAACGACCTGACAGCTCTCAGGCGCTGGCTCGACGAGCGCGAGGCGGGCGCCATGGTTATCGGGCTCCCGCTCAACATGGACGGCAGCGAAGGGCCGCGCTGCCAGTCCATCCGCCAATTCGCGCGCGATGTCGATCAAACGGTCAAACTCCCGATCCTTCTCTGGGACGAGCGCCTGACCACCTTCGCCGCCGCTGAGCGCGCCGACGAAATGGGGCTCAAAGGCAGGAAACGGCTCGACATGCTCGACGCTCTCGCGGCTTGTCTGATCCTGGATGACGCCATCAAAGGGCTCCGGCGGCTGGCCATTGAGGCGGACCGCTAGACCCATAAATCCGGCAAAATCGGGACATGGTTAACTCTTAATTAGGAACTCTGCGGCAAAGTGATCGCGTTCGGTCAACCGCGTGAGCGCCTAATCCATGATGTCGAAATCGCTCGTCTTTCGCTTTCTTGACGATTGTCGAGGCGGTGTCGCCATGATCGTCGGCCTCTCGATCCTCGTCCTCGCAGCGGCTTTGGGCTTCGCGATCGACAGTGCTCGGGGCTATACGGCGAAAAGCAAGCTGCAGGGAGCGGTCGACGCTGCCGCGCTCGCTGGCGCCAAAGCCTTTGTGGAAAATGATGAGAACGCTTCTGCCGAAGCGAGAATGTTCTTCGATGCCAATTACGACGACAACTTCATGGATGGCCACATCACCGATTTCGACGCCGGCGTTGACGAGAGCACGGACAATATGGTCGTCCAGGCGATCGTGACGATCCCGACCACCTTCATGCAGATCTTCGGTATGAATGAGATGGTCATCAGCAGCGAAGCCAAGGTTGCGGCTAAGCATACCAATTTGGAGCTTGCCGTCGTCGTCGACGTCACGGGTTCGATGAACTGGACCGATACCGGCGGCGACATCAAGATCGACTCGCTCAAGTCGGCCGGCGCCACCCTTCTTCAGACGATCTATGGCGATGAGACGTCGTTGCCTGGCGTCTATCTGTCGCTGGTGCCCTATCGGGCCGCGGTCAATGTCGGTTCCACCAGGACAGGTTGGCTGCGCGACTATGACGAAGAGGACTTCGATCCCTTTGGTTGGCGCGGCTGTGTCCTGGCTCGTAACGCGCCCAAAGATCAGGATGACAGGCCGCCGAATGGCGTCGGCAACAAGTTTCCCCCCTATCTCTGGCCGACGGACGAATGGAGCTGGTGGATGGACTATGTTCTGGGCCCGTATGACCCGAACATCGTCTGCCCGATCAACGAGGTGATTCCGCTGACCGACCAACGCTCAACGATCTCGGATGGCATCGAGGCGCTGGTTGCGCGTTCGGGCGGCGGAACCCAGACCAGCACCGGCCTTGTCTGGGGGTGGCGGGCAGTCTCTCCGAGATGGCGGGGCTATTGGGGCTCGCCCACACCGACCGAAATGCCTTTTGACTATGATGAACCCGACCTGATCAAGGCCATCGTCTTCATGACCGACGGCATCGCCGATATCGGCTGGGAGTTGATGGCCTATGGGTTTCTGGACGAGGGTAATCTCGGTACCACCAACGAAACTCTGGCCGAAGCCGAGGTCAACACGCGGCTCAGCACGATATGCCAGGCGATTAAGGACGAAGGCGTCAAGATCTTTACGGTCATGTTCGCCGTCACCAATCCGACCATTGAGACGACCTACCGAGATTGTGCCTCGGATCCGGCGTTCTTCTTCAACTCGGCGACCGGAGATGAGTTGAAGAGCGCGTTTAGCAGCATCGGCCGTCAGCTCTCATCGCTTCGCCTCACCCAGTAGAGTCCAGTGGTGTGACCACATCATTCGCTTCGTACTTTCAATGCCCAAACTGACGGTATGCCGCCGAGTTTGAGAGGGGGGGGCCGTGGGAGTCCCCCAAAATGGTCGTGTAACCAGCTTTTCCAGTGTTTGGCCTCCACGTTGATGCTGGTACAGACATGGCAAGCGAGATGTGCGGGCTGTTGTTGTCGCTGGCCTGTCGATCGGAAGACCCTTCGGGACATCAGCAATTGATGTCATCGTGTTGTTGTCTCGTGCAGGAACGCCTTCGAAATAGTAAGATACCGCTGCCCTATCTCCTGGCCTTTGAATCAAGTGTTCTAAACGCATGATGCACGAGGTTGGACGTGTTAGGGGGCTTGAAACTAACAAGAACACTTGGACTGTTTGCAGACGGCCCAAAGGGTGACCCATTCCTGCGAAAGCGCGTTCTCGCCTTTGGCTCCCATCGTCCCAAATGACTTTTGGTGCGCCTCACCACGGCACGCCCTGCTGCTGTCAAGCGATCAATACCATCGCTGTGAAATCACTCGATAACTTCCCGAGCGGCCTTTAAGATCACAAAAAACAGCGAGGATCTCCATGACCTTCGACGTCGCCTCTTTCTTCCGGTCGGATCTGCCGGCACCTGCCGGCAGGTGGAACGGGTTCCCCCGCTACAATTTTATCGGCGGTCACAATGATGCCGATCATGTGCCGATCGACAAGTTGGCCGATGCCGCAGCCGCTGTCTTGCGCCGTGAGGGCAAGACCCTGGCCACCTACCGGCTGGAAAGCGGCCCGCTCGGCTATATCGGCCTTCGTGAGCTCATCGCCGCCAAGCTAAAAGCGAGGGCGGGAATGTCCGATGGCGCCGACGACGTTTTAGTGACCACGGGTTCGCTTCAGGCCCTGGATCTCGTCAACGCGGCCTTTCTCGAGCCTGGCGACGTCGTTCTGGTCGAAGCGGATTGCTATGCGGGCACGCTCAGTCGCCTTCGGGCGGCGGGCGCTCAAGTCATCGGCATCGAGCTTGATGACCAGGGTTTGCGCATGGACCATCTCGCTGCCGTCCTGGGCGACCTTAAGAACAAAGCCAGCCGTCCGAAGTTCCTCTACACGATTCCAACCGTGCAGAACCCGACCGGCAGCGTGTTGCCGTGTGAGCGGAGGCAGGAAATGCTGCGGCTTGCCGCCGCTTACGATTTTCCGATCGTCGAGGATGACTGCTATGCCGATCTTCTTTGGGAGGGCGAGCGTCCGCCGGCCATTCGCGCCTTGGATGACGATGGTCGAGTGATCTATTGCGGCTCCTTCTCGAAATCGATCGCGCCGGCGCTTCGGGTTGGATACATCGTTGCGGATTGGCCGGTGCTGAGCCGTCTTGTGTCACTGAAAAATGATGCCGGCAGCGGTTCGCTCGAACAGATGACCCTCGCCGAATATGACGTCGATGGTTTCGATGACCATGTCTCCGGTCTGCAGCGGCGCTTGAAGCAAAAATGTGATGTCATGATGAGCGCATTGGACGAGCATTTCGGCACAGCCGCCGACTTCAAGGCGCCCAAGGGCGGAATTTTCATCTGGTTGACCTTGCCGCCATCCGCGGACACCACGTCGCTTGCCGAGGCGGCGGCAAGGGAAGGCGTGACGCTTAATCCCGGGGCCGAGTGGTCTGCGGACCCGGATGCCGGCAGGCGAAAGCTGCGTTTGTGCTTTGCCAATCCATCCGAGGCGATCATTCGCGAGGGCATCGCGAAACTCGCCGAGATCTGCCATCGGGAAACCGGGATCCCTCTTAGAAGCGCCAATGTCGAACGTTCCGGCTCGACGAGCTAACCAGGACGGGCGCGCCAGGGAACGGTTGACCGGATCGCCGCTTCGCGCGACTGTCGGCCATTCCTAAGCAGAGGAGGAGCCGGCTTGCGTTCGGCACGATCCATCATCGGCCTTGCTGTCCTGATCCTGTTCACAGGATTCGGCCTCACCGCCTGCCGGGATGATGCGGCGTGGAGTCGTTCGATCGGTGTCGATGATGGCAACCGCGTCAGTCAGATCCGGCCGGCCTCGAGAACGGTCAGCGATCGTCAGCGGGAGCGGCGAAGTGCCGCTCGCCGTGATCGCACCAGCCGGCGTCTGGGACGAGGTGCTGGCAATCTTCTACCACATTTTGCCGACTATGCCGTTCATGAAACCGGCTTCAGCACGACCAGGTTCAAGCGTGCGCATGGCAGCTTGACGGTCGAATTGGTCGATGATTGTGGCGATTGGACGTTGCAGGAGAAGTGGGATCTCAATCTCCATGATCAGGAAGATGTCGCCCATGAGAGCAATCTTCTTTACCGCGCCTCCGAGATCAGGTCCGCTGATAAATTCGTCTTCGCCTATAGCAAGGAGCACCTTGGCGAGCGCACCGATTTCATTGGCGATGTGATCGCGATCGACGGCGGTTTCATGGCGCGGTTTCAGGTTCCTGAGATCCCCGATCTGTTCCTGCCCGATGACCTGACCTTTCCCGTGACGCATCTGCGCCAGACCTTATCCGAGGCGAGAGGCCGGGAGACCGCGTTCGAGACCACGGTTTTCGATGGCGGCAACAACTTCCCCTACCGCGCTGTGACCACGGTGGGACGGCAGCTGCGCTCTGATGACCGGAACCCGAGGGTTGCTGCAGCTCGGACGGAGTTGGACACGAGGACATCGGATCGGCTGCCGGACGGGCGTCACTGGCCGGTGCGAATTGAGTACTTCCCGCTTGACGATGCTTATGCGCCCCCGGTCTTTACTCGCGAATTTCTGCTGCATGAGACCGGCATCGTGCTCAGCTTTCATTTCGACTACGGGGACGTTCAGATGGATGCGCGCCTGAAGACGCTCGATATCCGCGAGGGTGGACGATGTTAGGACTAAATCGGCCGCATCTGCCGGGTAATGCGTTCTCGTTCGGTGGCACCGAGATAATCGATGGATGTTACGGTCCCGCGAATGGTCTCGCGGTTATTCTTGCCTCCCCAGCCGATGCGATGTTGCGATGACGGAACGGCCCGATTTCCCCCCCGCTTTCAGTCCCTATGCCATCACCGCCGATCTGGATCCGTTCGAACGCGCGATCGAGATGGCCGATGAGGGCGTCGATGCCGGAACCTTGCTCTGGAGTGCGAGGCAGGATGTCTATGAATGCGCGGTCGTCCTTGCGCCCGAGAATTCACTGGAGATGTCCCTGCCGGTCGTGCTTGCTGCGAGCCTCGGTCTTGGCGATGCCTTGGGTGCGCTTATCCCACCGGTCATCGCTGTCACATTCGGCTGGCCGCATCGCATCGAGATGAATGGCGGCATCGTTGGCCGAGTTCGCCTGATCATTTCCGATACGCCGAACCCGACGGCCATCCCTGACTGGCTGGTTATCGGGTTCAACGTCGCCAATTCCGGCCATTGGCGCCATGGCGCCAAGGGCGGGCAGCATGTCACGACCCTTAACGAGGAAGGCTGCCAGGTCGATCTGCTCGACCTTCTGGAAGCGTTCAGCCGCCACTTCCTTGCCTGGATCAATCGCTGGCAGGGCGACGGCGTGCAGCCGGTGCAGCAGGCCTGGATGAGCAGAACGCTTGAAGTCGGCAAGTCGGTCAAGATCGATCTCGGCGGTCGGGTTCGCGAGGGAACCTTCAAGGGCCTGAACGAGCAGTGCGGGCTCGAGCTCGTCGACAACGGTCGACACCACGTCATCCCCCTCGACGCGGCGATCCAGACGTCGCGACAGGGTATTGCATGATCGGCATCCGGCATGGCTGACTTCTGGCGAAGCGCAGGCTGGCAGCTGGTCGAACCTGCCGAAGGCGGACGCATTAAGGCAAGTGACGACTGGCTGCGCGCCTATCTTTTCCGGCCCGAGCTGGCGCCGGTCGAGGAATCTTGCCCTGAAGAGCGGGCGCTGCATGCAAAGCTGATCGAGGCGCCTGGAGCCGAGTTCGATGAGAGCGCCCTCGAGCGTCTGTCCGACGTCGATGTTCGCAGCAATTACCGGATCTATCGGAACTACCGCGACAGAATGCTTGCCAAGCCGTCGATCGAGGCCGGCTATCTCGACATGATCGAGAACGGCATCGAAGGCACCCCGCCGCTGTTTCTCGATCAACTCGTCCATCTGCTGCTTCGGCATATCCTTCGGGACTGCGCCGATCCGATCCGCCTCCGGGCCGCCGAGCTTTTGTTTCGAACGCAGAATGTGTCGATCCAGGATGGGCGCGTGATGCTCGCCGACGAGGAAACGGTCGAAATGCACGCCTCCGGTCAGGGTTTCGGCTCCCTCGGCAGGCTTTTGGTGCAGGCGGAAACCAAGCTTGCCAGCGTCGATCTCGATGTGCTCGACGAGGATAACGCCGACGGCTACTGGCAACGCAGCGATCGCTTCGACACGGTGCTCGACCTCGGCTTTACCCGCCCCGGTCTCGATGGTTTCTGCCGGGTTCTCGAAGCTTGGGTAGCCCATTTGCGCGGCGTCGATGTGCGCATTCAGCCGGTCCAGCAGATCAGTGACGAAAAATGGAGCTGGCATATCGGTCTGGATGCCGAAGCCAATGCCTTCCTGAACGATCTCTATGGCGGCGAGGATATCGACGAAGCGCGGCGCGCGCGCCTGCTCAGCCTGTTTCGCCTGGATTTCGTCGATCCTGCCGACATGCTGGAGCGGGTACGCGGCCGGCCGGTCTATCTCGGGCTGATGATGACCGAAGGCGAGCGCTTGACTGTCAAACCGCAGAACATCCTGGCCAACCTACCCCTCGCAGCCCGTTCCTGATCAGGTGGTGTGACCACGTCATTGACTATCCACGATCTGGTCCCAAGCCTTCGTTTTTGAGACGAACCGCTTTAGCGTGAGGGTAGTAATGTCCATGATCGGGCTCCGAGAGAAGAAGAGATGGCGAAGCCGTGAATCTCTTCTTCTCTCGGAGCCCGATCA
>JBCCUL010000025.1:0-127101 GCA_039197065.1 Pseudomonadota bacterium
AACCGTCGATGAGAAGGCAAGCGCGATGCCGATGAGAAGCGCGACCATCCAATCGCTGATGAAGAGGAGCCGCGCCACCGGCGTGAAGATCGCGACCGACAGAATGAAGTGGAGAACCGCACCGCCGATCACGTGGGGCTCACCGAGCTGCCTGAGTTTGAGCTTGAGACCGACGGTGAACAGCAGCAGCAGCACGCCGAGATTGGCCAGATAGTCTAGGATCGGCCCGGTGCTGGACGGCATGCCGAACTGCGGGCCGAAGGCATTGATGGCGAAGCCTGCGCCGAGAAAACCGACGAGAGGTGGCAGCCCGACCTGGCGCACCAGGAGACCGAAGGCGAATGCCGCGCTGATCGCAAAGACCTCGAAAACCATGCTGACCCCGATCCGCTATTGCCCTGCCGTCCCCAAGTCGATAGAGGGATGGCCGACCACATCGACCATGTCCAGGGGCGTTTTCCGGATCGTAGTGGGGATCAGGCTCTCCGTGGTGACACGAATGGTGCTGGCATCCAATCAAAACAGCTACAGCAGATCGGACAACTTTCCTTTGAGCCGATTTTGGCATTACGCGTCCAACCCTCTCGTCGGGAAGGTCTGGAGCGGCCAAGCAGAACCGCCGAAAGCGCGACCGACGCAATCGAACGACCTCTTCCGTTATCCAACAGCTGACGCGGCGAGAAGCCGGCATTGTGCGCAGGTATGACCCATTGCGGGCGCTTCGATCGATACAGGATTGGCCTGATCCAGAGAAAAAGGATCGTCAGATAGCACATGCTTCTTTAGGCATGCCAAGATCTGTGTGTCATTTACCGACCGCTTATGTGATTCGGAGGTGATTAATGCCCGTTTGCTTTTACTCATGGCAGAGTGATCTGCCGAACAACATCAACCGTGGTTCTATTGAAAGCTGTCTCAGGAAAGCGTTGAAGGCGGTAAATTCGGACATCAAGATTTCAGATGCTATCAAGTTTGAGCAAGGCATTGAAGGTTTGCCAGGTAGCCCAGACGTTGCAAAGGAGATTTTCGAGCGCGTTGATGCTTGTGATATTTTCGTTGCTGATATCTCGATTGTCACTGCCGCAGAAGCGCCAAGGCCAATGCCGAATGCCAACGTGATGATTGAATATGGCAGGAGGACGAAGACCTGCGACGGCCGACAGATAGTCCAAGTTTTCAACACTGCATTCGGTGATTGGGAGAGAGATCGCCCGTTTGACACGCGGCACATCCGCAAGCCGCTGACGTATTGGCTCCCAATAGACCACGATGAGAAGATGAGAAGACGAGAACCAGCGCTCGAGACAATCTAATAAAACAGCTTGAACAAGCAATACGACTGATTGTCGAGGTTGGGACAGTGCGAGAGGAATTCGAGCCCGTAAGTGCGTATCACAATAATCCAGCACTATGGGCAGGGCCCGGTAGCGTACTTGCGAAAATTTCGCACCCCGACCAAAAGCATTACGCGCCGGGACGCTGCCCATCTGCTTACATGCGACTTCAGCCAACTCAGTGTGCTGAGGAAATACACCCAACGAATGCCGAGGAACTAGTCAAAAAAGGGAATTTGCATCCCATGCGTGACAGTACGACCCCTTCCGGTTTCGATGTTTGTCGTAACGAATTCGGTGCTGCAGTTTTTGGTGCTATCAATGACGAGCTCCGCTTCTTTACCCAGCTACATACTAGTCGCGAACTCTGGGGGTTTGATAACTAACTCCTCCGCCAGCGCGCTAGTTACAGATACGCTTTATATATTCCGATTGAAGAACTTAAGGATGTGTATTTAAATACACTGACCCGCTATTTTAGCTTTTCGAAGGAATATCTAGGCATTGACTGCCCGCTCAGACTCGAATGCGGCTTAACTCAGATCAAGGGGTACCAAATTGAAAATCCGGGCAGACCATTAGCTGGTGAAGCATACGTTCAAGATATCTCTTGGAGCACCGAAATTAGCCACTACGAAACGCCTGAAGATGAGATTCTAGCTCCATTCTACAGACAGATAATGTGGATTTTGGCCTTAGTTGATCAAAGGGGCGAGCGACGAAGACGTCTTTGTTGAGCGCCCATGCTTTCGCTGCCTGAATCATACCAGCAGAACCGGACTGGGCCTTGCAAGATAGGCGGCTTTTGTCAGAGACGTTGCGGCAGGAAATGGCACTCCCTTGCCGCAGCCGTCGTGACAGAAAACGCGCGGTTACCGACCATCCGAAGAGGCCTCCCGCCGTAGCGGCCGGTCTTCAGACGCAGAGCCGACCTTGCAGGCCTCGGCGCTTATGCGGAAAGTTGACCCATTCTAGCCACAACTTTCAGGCGATACTTCGGATTTTCGGTTGTGCCGTGATGAATTGTGCTTCGGCCTCGACACTCATCTACGACCTGCCATCGCGGGCATGAACCGCGGTCTGCACGGCGTCGCTCTCGTTTAGCGGGACCGATGCAATGGCCGGATTGGCGCGGCGTGCGCGTTCTGTTGCCTCTCGAGCCTCGTCGGTTCGGCCGAGCTGATCGAGGGCGTAGCCGAGCGTCAGCCACGCGCCGGCATAGCCCGGCTGAGCGTCGACGCTTTCTTGGGCGCAGCGGGCGGCGTCTTCGTATTTATGCTCTCGGCTATAGGCATTGGCCTTGAAGGACAACCAGTAGGGAACCATCGGGTGATTGGGCGCATTGGCGAGAATCCGATCGAGGATCGCATGACCTTCGGCCAGTTCGCCGTCATCGCCTCCATAAGCCAGGGTTCGCCCAAGCCGGCCCCAGGAATGAAAATCGAAGGGAGCGATCGCCACGGCGCGCCGAAAGGCGTCCACCGCTTTCTTGTGCTGGCCGCAATAGCTCATGACGTTGCCCAGCGTCCGCAGTACGGTGGGGTCATTCGGCGAGAGCTCGACTGCCCGTTCGATCGCCGCCAGGGCCTGCGTTCGATCCTGCTCCGGGTCGCCGCCCTGTCGATTGATCATCCGCTGCATCAAGATCGAGGCCAGGCAAGCGTGCGCGCCGGCATAGCGTGGATCGCGCTCGATAGCACGGGTTGCGAGTACCAGGGCCTCATCGATAGCAGCCCGACCGGCAACGGGAAGATTCATGGACTTGGCCTTCTGGACCAAGCCCCAGGCGTCCAGACTTTCGGTCGCGCGCTTGCCCGCGCGGCGCCACTCCGCCCGCAGCAGCTCGCCGCCGAACGCGACAACGATCGCTTCTGCGATATCGTCCTGCAGCTCGAACAGATCGGCGAGCCGGCGATTATAGGTCGCCGACCAGAGCTGCGAGCGGTCAGAGGCATCGGAGAGCTCGACGAACACCCGAACGCGCTCGCCTGATCGGCGCACATTGCCGGTCAGCACATAGCGTGCGCCAAGGTCGCCGACAGCACGCCAGGGATCGTCCTCGCGATGTCCTGCGCTGGCCGCGCGGGAAACCACGCGAAGATCGGGAACCCGAGACAGCATGGCGACGATTTCGGTAGCGATGCCGTCAGCGAGGTAGGCGTCTTGAGCGTCGGCCGACAGACTTTCGAACGGCAGCACGACGACGGAACCGCGGGCGTCTTCGGGGCGGGGCGGCGGCGGGTGGCGCGACGGATGGCTGGTCTTGCCGTTGCTGGTGTGGATAGCGAAGGCGTGCACAGGTTCCTTAAGGCCCTTGACCTTGAGCGCACCCAGATCCTCATAAGGAAGGTCGAGGCGGTGCCTGACCTGATCGTACACCGAACGCGCGATGCAGATGCCGCCGGCTGCAGCGGCCGTCTCGAGCCGAGCCGCGACATTGACGCCATCGCCATAGATGTCGTCGTCCTGGACGATCACATCGCCGAGATTGATACCGATCCTGAGCTCGAGCCCGGGGCCGCTCGCCGCCGACGCGTTCCGCTTCGCCATGCTGGCCTGGATGGCTGCGGCGCAGGAAACGGCATCCACGACGCTCCCGAATTCCGCAAGAACGCCGTCCCCCATGAGCTTCACGATGCGTCCGCGACAGTCGGCGATCGACGGGTTGATCAGGTCCTCACGCCGCTGCTGAAGCGCTTTGAGCGTACCCTCTTCGTCAATCTCCATCAGGCGGCTGTAGCCCACCACGTCGGCGACCAGAATTGCCGCGAGCCTTCTCTGCACGATTCCTCTCTCGATCAGCCAGGCCGATATCAGCCGATCACTATCATAGATGAACGGCGCATCTCACCCAATCGTCCAACGCGTCACATTCGATGACTTTACCGAAGGAGTTCGGCGCAAAGCGACCACTTGGCCTAGACGACCGCTGTTGGCACGATCTCGTCATAGGCGTTCCGGTCAGTAAGCGTCTGAAAGCTGACACGTTAGCCGACTAAGGAGAAGTCTTTACGCGGTCCGAATAGGTCGATCGGCCGAGTTTCCTGGCTAAATTCCCTTGTCGACAGTCTCGTTTAGCAAGCTCAAAACCGCATTGACTGATGGAGGCCTGTTTGCACGCGTTGCGAAAACGAAGGTGTTAAGAATGGGGAGTGCTGGAAATCCGTCCTTGTTATCTTGCAGGATGCGCAGATCACTTGTCACAAGATCTTTCGGAGCGACGGTAACTGCCAGTCCAGCACTGACGGCACATTCGAGGCCAGCGCGGCTCGGGCTCTCATAGGCGAGGCGGTAGGGAATTCCGCATTCATCAAGGGCGGATAGCGCTGCCTTGCGATAGATGCATCCAAGGCCGAAGATTGCGAGCGGCACGGGCCTTTGCCCGTTGACGTCCGAGTGCGTCGCGCAGGCCCAAACGAGCGGCGAGCGGCTGACCCGTTTCGCACCGTCGCGGTTGTCATGCTGGGTGACGAAGGCAATGTCGATTTCTCCCGCATCCAGCGCGTCCAAGGCCTCCCAGCTCCGATTGCAGCGCAGCTCAACATCGATCATCGGATGGCGCGCGTGCAGTTTTTCCAGGACCTTCGGCATGTAGCACATGGTGATGTCCGTGGTGCCTAACCTCACTTGGCCTGGCGACATCTGCCGTCCCAGCTCGACCAGAACCTCATCGGTCATACGGTTCATGCGATGGGCGAAACGGAGCAGAATTTCTCCTTCCGGCGTGAGCTTGATGCCGCGCCCCCGTCGCTCGAACAGGCGGACCTTCAGCATCTCCTCCAGCCTTCTGATCTGCATGCTGACCGCGGACTGGACGCAGTTCAGGCGTTCGGCTGCACGGGTAAAGTGCTGCATCTCCGCAACCACAGCAAAGGTCCTGAGAAGAGCGCTATCGATCGGCAAGGTCGGCCTCATCATCACCATTCATGATTGATTGATCGCATCAATTTATTGGAATGATGAATGTGCATCCGCCAGATTGCAAGGACGTAAGCATTCCACATCAGGCAGGTCTCATGTCCAAGCGCCTTTGGATCATCATCATCTGTGCAGGCTCGATCATCGGCCTGTCGGTCGGGTTGCGTCAGGCCATGGGGCTGTTTTTGGACCCCATGTCCATTCAACTCGGTCTTGGACGCGAGACCTTCGCGCTTGCGATGGGGCTGATGAACCTGTTCTGGGGGCTTGGCGCGCCCTTCGCCGGCGCCATTGCCGATCGATATGGCGCCGGTCGGGTTGCGGTTCTTGGTGGCGTGGCCTATGCGGCCGGGCTCCTGATCATGATGGCCTCTCCGAGCAGCGAGCATCTGCTGGTTGGCGGCACGCTGATTGGCCTCGGCCTTAGCGGCACGGGTTTCACCGTCGTGCTGGGCGTTGTCGGCCGCAGTGCGCCGGAGCACCTTCGCAGCCAGGCGCTCGGACTGGCGTCGGTCGGCGGCTCGATCGGCCAGTTCGCTGCTCTGCCCTACACCTATGCAATGATCGAAGGCTTTGGCTGGATAATCGCGCTGGGCATTCTCTCTGCGACGGCTTTTCTCATCGTTCCGTTCGCCTATGGGATCGCTGGAAGGCCGCAGAGCGATGCGAGTGCAGGGTCACAGAATATTCGCCAAGCTCTCAAGACGGCATCCAACATCCCAAGCTTCTGGCTCCTGAATGCCGGGTTCTTCGTCTGCGGCTTCCATCTTGCTTTCGTCGGTGTTCATCTGCCGGCTTTTATCGCTGACGAGGGATTCGCGCCCTGGCTTGCAACGGCTGCGCTGACGGCGGTCGGCGTTACCAACATCATTGGCGTCTATGCATTCGGAACCCTCGGCGGCTTCTATTCAAAAAAGATGCTTCTGAGCGGCCTTTACCTCGCACGCGCTGTTGTTTTCCTCCTTTTCATCGTCACGCCGATCAACGAAGCCTCAGTTCTCCTTTTCGGTGCGACAATGGGATTCCTCTGGCTCGGGACAGTACCGCTCACCAGCGGGCTGGTCGGTGACATCTTCGGTACCCGCTACATGTCCATGCTGTTCGGCATCGTCTTTCTCGGCCATCAGTTCGGCGGGTTTCTGGGCGCCTGGCTCGCAGGCTTGGCCTTCGACAGGTTCGGATCCTACGACGCGATGTGGTGGTTGAGTGTTCTGCTCGGACTGCTGTCCGCCGCCCTTCATTGGCCGATCGACGAGAGCGAAGTACCGGAGATGCGAGCAGCAACTTAGAACTGACACTGACACGTCACTTTATCGGACAACTCAGCCGGAAGGGAATGGAATGAATTCGGATGGCCCTGTCTTGCGCGTTTTCGAAGCACGCACAAAACCTAATTGTGCCGAGAAGCTCCTTCAGAACTTTGCGACGACATCAGCTGATGTCGTTCTCGGCGAGCCTGGCAATCGCGGCTACTTCTTTGGTCGTTGTGTGCCTGAGGGCGAAAACACCGTCCTATTCGTCTCTGTCTGGAAGGATCTGGCCGCCGTCAAGGAACGATTTGGCGATGATTGGCAGGTCTCATACATGCCAGAGGGATACGACGAACTCATCGACGAATGTTCGGTGCGTCACGTCGAGATGAGCAACGGGTGGCATGTCGCCGACCTCTAGCAGAGCTTCGATGGACTCGCCCTATCGCCTTCAAGAGGCGAGCATTTGATCCAGCACGTCTCCTGATCGAAACGATCGTTCTAGCCTCGGCAATCCTGGCCCCGCTGCGTTCCACTGACGCCTGCGCTAGGTCTCCATTTGGCACGACTCAGAAGAAAGCCCTTCGGTGAGTAGGCCCCAGAAAGCCGACGCGACAAGGGCGGTCGGGTCGAGGGGGACCGGTTTCGGGCGCATCCTCCGCGCGACGGGACAGCGCGCTTATGCGTATCGTTGACCCAATGCGGCCTCTCTAACACCTCGCTGCCACATTAATGATCTCGGCCCAAACAACCACCCAACGACCTCAAACCAATGAACTTTGTCACTCATTCGCCAGGAGGGCTTCTCGCCTAAGAGATCGATTTGCTAACTTCAGGATCGTTTTCAACTGGCAAACCATGCTTTGATGCGGAGGGCTCACTTTATTCGTCTTCGCCAAGAATCCATACAAATAGGCCGCCTAGCCCTGCAAAACCTGCAGCGCCAATCAACAGCTTCTTTAGCCTACTTTCCATGCGAGCACGCACGTCCGCCAGCACATTGTAAACTAGCGCTATATTTGCATTTCTTTGGCCAAACTCGCTCGTCCGCTCTTCGTAGTCATCGCGAAGCTGTTCAACCACGTTGCGAAATTGACCCGGCGGCACGAGGATTGAATACCATGAGATGATCCGTTCCCGAAAAGGAAACGCTGTCTGGATGAAAACTTGTGCGCCGCAACGCGGACACGTATCCATCCCCGAATTCATTATTTTCAAACAAGCGCTACAATTACTGATTTTCCCTGATAAAACTGCAGCTTCGAAACGTTTATCTAGCGTCATAATGAGTAATGTGCGCATCAATCTTGGTATAAATATTAATTCATCTGTGCGTTCTTTATCTGACTGGCGTACAATTTGCTGTAACTTTTCATATTAATATTTGCGATAGCGAAGAGTAAAAAGCGGAAAGAGGATCCTTCTAGCAGGATTTAATTCTATACAGTCTCTACTTAAGAGATTTCTAACTTTAATGAATTCCTCGACATTCGTCTCGACATTCATAACGTAAACCTCGACAATCCCATGAGCACTGGAATCGCAGAAGGAGCCACTTGAGGCTTATTCTCCAATGCCGATGCGTTTGAGTGCAGTACAGCTCTACCCTCGCCTGTGATCATGTAGAGCTTCTTGTAGCGGCCTCCTGGTTTGCTAGTTGGCTCGCTCCAGCGGAATTCTACTAGGCCCGCGCGTTCAAACTTTTCGAGGATATCGGCTTGGCGTCCATATGACAGATCTTTGCTGTGATTCACTTTAACCATTCGCCGGATTGACGCTAAGTACGCTTCACCGCGTTCAGACGCAATCGTATCGAGGATCATGAATTCGTTGGGCGTCAGAATACTATTTCGCATTGGCTGTCCACGAACAATGTTTCCGGAAACATATATATTGCGGTGACATGTCAATGATCTGCTTGGGGCCGCCTATGGCACACATGAGAAGAAGAGCTTGTTTCGGCAATCCACCGGAAAGCTGCGGATATGGCCGCGCGGTTCGACAAATCCTGAATCGTTGTTCCGCACATCCACGTCAGTCGGCGAGCCCGCTTCTCCCATGAAAACCGGACACAACGTGGTCACTTATAGGGAAGCTCAAATTTGCCCGCTGTCAGCTATGGCAGGGGGTAAGACGTTCGAGCTGCAAGCCCCGTTCATCGCCGTGACACGCTCACCCCAGGCCGCGAGTGCGGCTTTCGCTTCATCTTCGAAACGGTGGCGCTGGTAGATGCCTACCACACCTGCTCTGGAGCCCGAGACGTGGCCAAGAACGGTCTCGATCACTTCGAGACGGATGCCGAGCCGCTGCATCCCGGTGGCGACCGTGCGGCGGATGTCGTGAAGACGCCAAGGAGGCAGGGCAGGTGTGATGAGCTTGTCAAGCCGTGGCTTTGCCCGCCCGACATTGTCGAAACGTTTTTCTCCAGTGAAACTGAAGACCACATCGCCACTATCAAAGCGGGGCAGCTCGCGTAGCACAGCGAGCGCTTGTGGTGACAGCGGAATGGACCTTTCCGTCCTTAACCTTCGAGCGCTCAGCAGGCAGGCGGATCACGTCGCCCTCGATCTCGGACCATGACAGGCTGAAGATCTCTTCGCGGCGGGCACCGGTCAGGATCAGCATCTGGACGGCACTGCCGAAGGGATAGCCGGTCTGTTCCGCAGCGTTCCAAACGGACGCCAGCTCATCATCGGTGAGGACGCGCTCGCGCTTGGTTTCGGGCACGACCTTTTCGACATGGGCTGTGGGGTCGTTCTCGATGATGTCACGGCTCGCCGCCCATTTGAGGAGGCGTTTGATATGGGCCAGCACACGGTTGGCCATGATCGGAGCGCCCCGGTTGGCAATGCTGTCGATCAAGGCGATCACATCACGCTTTCGAATCTCATCAATCGGGCGCTTGCCCCACACCGGGAGCACATCGTGGTTCATGATGCGCTCGACCTCTTTCACCGATCGGCTCTTGGCCTGATCACGCTTTAGCCATTCGTCCACCACGGCTGCCACGTTGCGGCTTGTGGGAGCGTCCCGCGCATCCAGAGGGTCGTTGCCCGCTTTCACCGCCGCCAGCAACTCCAGCGCTTTATCGCGGGCCGTGGTGGGCGTCCAAGGTGCGCCGTGGCGACCGATCGTGATTCGTCGCTTGGCAACCGCGCGCCCGTGACCGGGACGATATTCGAGGAAATAGCTTCGGATACCGCTCTTGCCGACATAGAGACCAAAACCCGGGAGCTTGTCATCGTAGTGCCGCAGCTGAGTCGACAAAGCGTTCGGCTCGAGGTTGTAACCCATGTCTCGAGAACGTTCTGTCACCTACGTCTCAAATCGGGCACAATATGTTGTAAATTTTTTGATGACTGGACGAGGGAACAAAATCGCATTTAGTCATCAGGTAGATTTGAAGGCATTGCTCCAACGAGCACGAGCCATGAGACTACCGGCCGCTGCTGCCCTTGCCTTTGACAGCTTTCTTTTGCCATGCAGAGCTCTGCTCAACGGGAAGAAAAGGACCAATCTACAACCGCTTGCGCACAACCTGCCAAGGTTGGGGGCGTGAGTTCGAATCTCATCGCCCGTTCCAAATTCTTCTCGTAGTTTGAATGAGTTGTCCCGGTGCCATTGGCGCTGCAGAAGATCACGTCTTGGAGAAAAGTAACCTTTCGTAACCTTTTCTATGTCCTCGTGCTGGTTTCAAAACGGAATTCCCAACACATTGCTGACATGCCAAGCTGCCCCGCTGATAATCCGAGCAGGCGGCGCCAAGTCCGCCGATCCGCTCCGCGGATCAGTCGCGGGCGGGTGGCGGCGGGGCGGTCTTAGAATCGGCCAATGCGCCGGCAAGGAAAAGGCCCATCGAGCCGTTGGTCGCCGTCTTCTCTTGGAGCGAGGCGTAGGTGCTGGCGACGTCGGTGCTGTCGCCGGGATCGGATTTCAACACCTCCAGCTTTGTGTCGGCGGCGTTCAGAAAATACCGGCCATTGCTTTCGCGCCGAAAACGATAGCAGATCTCCATCTTGGCCCGTTCGCAATATTCGCCACCGTCGATGCGCCATTGGATCTGGCCGACCTGGCCGCCGCCGAAATCATAGGTGGCCACGCCGGCCGGGTCGTAATAGGCGAGAAAGACCTGGTTCTTGTCGGCATTCCTGAAATAGACGGTTTGGCCAGGCAGCAATTCGTCGACCGGGCGGTCGGGGCCTTTGAGCAGAGCGGGATCCGCTTGCGTGAAGATCGTGGTGATCGATTGCCATCCGCCTCTAAGGAAGCCATCCACCCCCTCGACGCCGGTATTGGTCTCAGGTGCTGCATTCGGTTTGGGCGCGCAGCCGGCGAGCAGAACCAGCGCCATGGTCGCCATGCGATATCGGGCCATTGGAAGCACTCCTCTCTCTATCACTCTCTTCGATTAGTCTCACACATGCCGATGCCGTCGACCGCAGGATGAACGACACCGAACACGAGAACTCAGGGTTTCAGGTCGCTGGCGTTGATCTGCATCAGGCGGTTGTTCAGGTCATCGATTTTGTGGTCGAGCGAATCGCGGTAATTGATCAGGCCGCGATCCTCGACGAAGATCACCCGTGCGGCGGTGACCGCCTCTAGGGCCTTTTGGTAATGGGCACCGTCCCCCTGGCGTTCGCCGAGAATGGTGAAGGCGAAGCCGAGGCCGGTCTGGATGCGCGCCCATTCCAGCGGCACTCGCTCGCGGCTGTAGACCTCAAGCGCCTGCTCGAACACCTCAACCGCCTCGGTCAACTGCTCGATCCCGGTTCCGCGCTCGCCAAGAGCGGCCAGGGCATAGCCGAGGCCGGTCTGGATTTTTGCCCAATCCATCGGCATCCGCTCGAGGGTGGTTCCTTGCAGGGCAGCGCGGAAGGCATCGACCGCCTGAGCGAGCCGCTCATTACCGATCTCGCGCTCGCCCAGCACGGCCAGCGCAAAACCCAATCCGGTCTTGGCGCGCGACCAGTCGAGCGGCGCCTCTTCGCGATCGAACGCTTCGGCCGCGCCATGATAGGCCTTGACGGCATTTTCCATGTCGGCGCGGTCCTGCTTGCGCGCGCCGAGCGTCGAGAGCACCGCGCCGATCGCCAACTGGGTCTTGCCCCAGTCATGGGGCGCCTTTTCCCTGGTATAGACTTCAAGCACCTGCTCATAGGTCGCGACCGCCTCGGCCAGAAGTTCGTTGTTCGGCCGGCGCTCGCCCAGCGTGTGCAGCACGCTGGCGATCTGCCATTGCACGCGCGCCCATTCCCTGGGCGTTTCGTTGCGGTCGACCATCCCGACCACGGTCTGATAAGTGGTCAGTGCATTTTGCAGCGCCGTTGCGTCATTGGCGTCATAGCCATAGACATGCAGAGCGCGGGCCTGCTGGGCGAGATAGTCGATCTGCGGGTCTTTTTCCTCGGGCGGCAGGAGGCGTGCCGCCGCGCTGAAATGGTCGGCGGCTTCCAGATAGCGCAACCTAGTCAGGCTGATTTCACCACGATAGCCTTGCACCGCGGCCTGCTGGACGACCGAGATGCCGCTGGCTTCCGCCTCAGTCAGAACTTGCTCGGCGGCGTCGAAATCACCCTCGGCGATCGCCTGCTGGGCCTGGTCGAGCAGAGTCTGCACTTGCGCAGAATCCGCCGTCCAGCGTGCTTCACGGTCGCGCAGGGAGACATAATTCTCGGCAATGGCAGCGAACTTATCCAGTAACTGGTCGTCGGGCACCCGCTCGGTCTCAAGAATATCGAAGAAGGTCTGTACCGCCTCGTCGGCGATGCCGAGGGAGCCGGCCAGCGCCACGACCTCGCTCTGGTCGCCGCCATCGGCGCGCGACGCATGCATGAGCGCGATGATTTGGTCTTGGTTGAACCCGTTATTGATGATGATGTCGCGGGCGGAGAGGTCGCCGCAGGTCCCCAGGCTCTCATCAGCCTCGATGTCGCAATTCAGATGGGTCTGCTGGACATTGACCACGAGCGTGCCGACCCAGGTGACGAGGAGTGCCGCGGGCACCAGTCCGGCGGCGAGGCGGAGCGGCAGGCTGGCCGTACGCCAGAGGGCGAGCAGGTCGGTCATGGCGCTAATCCAGATTGATGTTTTGGAAGGTCACGAGAAACGGTTCGTCGTCGATCGCGCCGCCAATGGCGAGATTGCTGATCTTCGCCGTGGTCTCGGCCGCGCCCTTGAAGGCCAGCACCAACTCGACCGGCGCCCCTTCGATGATCGGCTTGGCGTAGGTCTCGCGATCGGCGGTGACGTTGGCCAGGCCCTTCTTGTCGAAACGCGGCCTGTAGCGCATATCGCCGATTTCGACCTCGCTCATCGCATATTCCCTGCTGGCCTGGTCGAACAGCGAGGAGTGAACGTCGGTATAATAGCCGTATCGCGATCGCGCCTTGATCAACAGCTTGACGTCATGGTCCCGGCTGGTGGCCATGAGCCGGCAGCGAATGTCGACGCCATTGCGATCACAGCCATCGAGATCGAACGCCACCCCCAGCGCCTCAATCGTTTCGAGCGATCGTCCGGCAGCCGGTTCGAAATCGATCGGAGCAGGTTGGGCGTCGCCGATCACGATGTCGCCGCTGGCCGTGACATTGCCGCCTGCGGCAATGCCGCCATGGCTGGTGATCGTGATAGCACCGGTTGCGGTCGGCGCCGATGCGGCGGCTGGGTCCGCCGCCACATCCAGGGGCGCCTCCGCTGCCTCAACCGCCTCGCCGGATAAAGTCGCCGGGAGGAATTTGCGCTCGTAGAAAAAGCGCAGATTTCTATAGGCGGGATGGCGGCTATCGGTCGGCTTGACCGCCGAGAAATGATCCGTATCGCGCAGACGGATCGGCTCGCCGAAATAGCGGCCGGCGGATTCGGCCTCGACCAGCACCGAGCCGCGCGCGATCCCGGCCCATTTGCTGAACGGCAAATGATGCTCCAGCCATTCGGTGCCGAGCAGCCCGGGAATGCGCCGCTCATTGACCAGATTCTTGAAATCCTTGTCCAACTCCTCGAGGAACGCATGGCTCCATTGCAGTTGCTTGCCGAGCTTGTGCCGCGCCACCCCGGTCAGAAAATCGAAACGGTCGGCGTCGCGTGCGCCAAGCGATGGAGAGGCGATCAGCACCAGGCCGACGGTCTTGTCGGCGAAATCGGCGCTGTGGCGGGCCAGCATGTGGCGCACCACGATCCCTCCAGCGCTGTGGGTGATGAATAGGATGTTCGGCTTGTCGAGCACCGCCTCGTCGGCATCGTCGACACTGATCGCTAAAGACTGGAACAACTCATTGGCAGCATCGCGGCTGTCATAATCGCCGCTGTCCAGTTCCGTATAGAAGCCACCGAGGAAAATAGCGGGATCGCCGAAATTAGGGTCATCACGGATCAAGGCCGGCCAGTAGGTCCCGGCCTCCTCGTCCGCCCAGGCCCCTCGGCTGTCCGACATCAGGCCATGGACGAAGATAAACACGGTGCCGGCGTCGTTAGTCGCGTACCACACATTGTTCACGCCGGCTGCCGGCCGGTCATCGGCATGTACCGTCAGGGCGGCAAACGCCAACAAAATTGCTGCACCCAGTGCGGACGAGCGCAGCACACGCAAGTTTATGGCCATCGCTGTTTCCATAAAAACATCAAATCAGCAGGGTGCACGGATTCTGCATAATCGGCCGGAACAGAGGAAATCGTCCCAAGCGCGAAGAGGAGATCAGCTATATCTAATAGGATGCACGAAAGATCCGTTTGCACACCAATCTCGGTGAGCTTTACACGCGCCTTTCTTTGACGTCAAAGGGGACAAGGTCGGTTTTTCTGATCATCCTTGATGTGTGTCATGCAGGTTCGACCGATGAAGACGAGGACGCAGTCGAGCTGGACGATCAGAAACATTCGGGCAAGCCGAAACGCAGGTGGCGGCACAAGACGGAGGCGGCGACAGCGACCTGACCGCGCACCGGGACGAACTGATTGCCTTGTGCGGACGGCCTGATCTAGGGTGCATTGCACTCGCCATCGGGCGTTGATCTGCCAATAAATTAAGAAGCTTTGTCCTGGAAGCGATTGATCTCGCTACCCCGCTTTTGAAGCGAAGACCCTTTCTTGACCGGACTTTGCGCCTGCAGCGCTGTGAAACGCTTCACAGACGGAACGTTTGAAGGATCGTAGCCTTAAGGCGTGGACCGTTGAGTGCTGCGGTCGGATTAATCGCATCGTCAGGTTGATCCAGGGCACCTGGAAGAAACAAGCAACAATGAGACCGGAGGCGCCATGCCGGTTCGGACGGGCTCGCGGCCAAGAGCGGGTTCGAGACGCCCGATCGACGGCCGCTAGCTAGCCGGTTGGAAGCGCCGACGTTTTTTTAGACAAACGATCATGCTGAGACTGATCTCATGCCACGTAATATCATTCTTTTATCCGACGGCACTGGCAACAGTTCCCTCTCCCCCTTCAAGACGAATGTCTGGCGACTTTATCAGGCGCTCGATCTTCAAAATGAAGCAGACGGTCGTAGCCGGCAATTGGCGTTCTATGACAGCGGCGTCGGCACGCTCGGGTTCAAGCCTCTGCAAGTCTTGGGCGGCGCCTTCGGCTGGGGGCTTTCGCGCAATGTCCGCCAGCTCTACGAGAACCTGTGCCGCCATTATCAGCCGGGCGATCGCATCTACGTCTTCGGCTTTTCCCGCGGCGCCTTCACCGCCCGCATCCTCGCGCATTTCATTTGCACCTGCGGCATCCTCGATCGCGAAAAGTCCGTTCAGGGCAGGCCGACATGCCGCATGAACACCGACCGCGGGCTGAAGAAAGGCGTTAAGCGCGCCTATAAGAGCTACCGCCACACATACTGGCAGGAGGCGTCGCTCTGGCTGAAGTTTGTGTCCTACCTGCCGCGCACGTTGCGCAACCTGGTGGACCGCTGGCGCGTGCTGCCCGCCGCCGACTTCAGGGAACATTGCAGCCATGAGCCTGATGCCGTCGAAGAGCAGGTCGCCTTCGTCGGTGTCTGGGATACGGTCGATGCGGTCGGCCTTCCGATCGACGAGCTCTCCACCGTACTCGACAAGATGATCTATCCTTACAAATTCACGGATTTTGACTTTCCGGTCGGGGTCGCGCGCGGCAGGCAGGCGCTGGCGATCGACGACGAGCGCCACTCCTTTCACCCGCTTCTCTGGAACGAAGACGCCGATGAGGAGAACGGCGTCAAGCCCGATGTTGAGCAGGTCTGGTTTGCCGGCGCGCATTCCAATGTCGGCGGCAGCTATCCGGAGGATGGTCTCGCCTATATTTCCTTGTCCTGGATGATCGATGAATGCCGATCATCGCCGGAGCGCGACGGCCTCGCCTTCAATGACGAGTCCGTGACGTCGATCCGGCAGCAGGCCAGCGCGCTCGGCAAGATCTACGACTCGCGCCGCGGCGCCGCCGTTTACTACCGTTACAAACCGCGTAACGTCGACGACCTGTCCCATCAGCAGGGCCAAGACTGGCGGATCGAGGTCGAGACGCCGAGGCTTCATCACACGGTGCTGGACAGAATTGCCGAGAGCAAGGTCGGTTACGCGCCTTCCGGACTGCCGCGCGACTTCGAGGTCGTCGGGCGCGATGGCCAGACGCTCGCGCTGCAGCCGGGCGATCGTCACTATGAAGATGATCCGCAGCGCGACCACCGGGTCCGGTTTCAGGAGCGGGCCAGGAACCACATCTTCTGGCGTCGTTTCACCTATTTTTTCCTGGTCGGCATCACCTTCCTGCTCGCGATCACGCCGCTCCTCTCCTGGCCCTTTCCAGGCCTGGATCGCACGTCGGCTTTCAGCAAGGCTCTCGGCGCCATCTTCGATCGCATCACGGGTTTCCTGCCGAATTTCCTCACGACCTGGACCGAAGCCTGGGTTCAAAGCCCCGGCTGGTTCATCGCCTTGCTCGCGGGTCTGGCAGGCTTCTATGTCTGGAGCTCCTACGTCAAAGGCAACATCCAGGAACTCGCCGAGAGTGGCTGGTGGCATATCAAGGGTCACACGTCCACTTCGCCTGATCGCAAACTTGGCGTTTGGGAGGCACTGGCGGACTGGTATCGCGGCACGTCTCTCAGCCGATGGCTGAGCACCACGTTCAAACGGTTTTTGCTGCCGGTTGGATTTTCAGTGTTGTGCCTGGCGATTGTCCTGGGTGCGATCTATCGTATCGCCGTTCATTATCCCGCGGTCAGCGCCGGTGCCTGCGCCCTTCTCAAGGAGACGTCGCGAGCCCCGTTCGCCCCGGACAAGCAAGCCCCGGAGCCGGTCGAGCCACGCCCGTCAAACGACTTCAAGACAAGTGATCCCTGTTTCGAGACCGACTTCCTGCTTGAGAAGGGTCAGAAGTACAGGCTTGACGTTCGCACCATCAAGGATCCGTGGCTCGACCTGACGATCCCGGCGAGCTATGGCGGCTTCGAGAATGGTTTGACGAACCTATCGCCGCTGTTTCTTTTGATGTCGCCAACCAAACGGCATCTCGCACTGCCATGGTTCAGCCTGGTGGGCGAAATCGGCCGAGATTCGGGCAACATCTTTCCGATCAACCGGGAAACGATAACCTTTACCGCACCGGCGACCGGCCGGCTTTATCTCTACGTCAACGATACCGTCAACGCTTTGGGATTATCGATTCCCCAGAACCCCGAACACACCAAGTCCCTCAAATCCGCGGTGGCGGCCTACAGGAACAACAAGGGCAGCGCCATCGTAACCGTTGCGCGCGTCGGCGCTGGAGACTGAAGGGCGGTATGCGAATGGTGTGGTCACACCGCTAGGCATGTTCAAAGACCAGCATGGCGTTGTTCGCCGGCATGTCGATGATCTCGGCAAGGCCAAGGCCGCTTTCTCGCGCAGCGGCTTTGAGATCGGCAGTGTCGCGAACACCCCACTGCTCATTCTGCTGGCGGAGATGAACATCGAAGGCGGCATTGCTCGGCGCGGTGTGCACACCATCGCGTAAGAAGGGGCCGTAAACGATCAGCAGGCCGTCTGGTTTCAGATATCGGGCAGCAGCTCTCAACAATCCGAGCGAAACCGACCAGGGACTGATATGCAGGACGTTGATGCCGACAATCGCCTCGATGTCCCGGCTTGGCGGCCGTCCATCTTGATCGAGCCGCCAATCTGAGGCGGACGCATCGAGAGCGATCGGCGCTTCGACATTCGCGAGATCGCGTTCCGCACGCCAGGCATCGATGCTGGCCAGGTGCGAAGGATCGGGATCTGACGGCCACCAGGTGAGGTTAGGCAATGCAACCGCGAAGGTGACCACATGCTGGCCGGTACCGCTGCCGATCTCGATGACGTTCCCCTGCCTATCGCCAAGCAGGCGAAGAAGCACGTCCCCGATGGCGGCATGGTTTCGATGAAACGCGGGCGCATCAAGACGTCTGTCGGTCAAGGCTTGCCAGTTTCCAGCGTTAGGCCTGTCTTGATGGTCAGCCATGGTTCAAATCACCAGCGGTTTCAAAGGCCGAAACATGATCTTAGACGTATTATCTTAATTGACTTTCCCAGGCACTTTCAGCGTTAATGACAGCGTCAGCATGGTCGCTACTTCCCGGTGGCGCTAAGAGGGAACGAGGTGCGGGTGATCAAAGCCCAAGGCCTCGGCTGCCCCCGCAACTGTAAGCGGAGCGTTGACGCCTGACATGCCACTGGCCGCTTGGCTGGGAAGGCGAGCGTCGACAAAGCTCCGTGAGCCAGGAGACCTGCCTGCTGATGAACGGCAATCAACCGGGCGGGGTGTTCTGGTAGGAGCGGGCCGATGCATGACGCCAATCCGGCGCAAACATTGCTAAGCATCGATACGGCCATCTGGCCGACCGGACCGACCTGTCCTCGTCTTAGAGGCAGGCGGGCATGGCGGACGATCGACTGACCCTTTCAATCTGCCTGCGCTGTCGCGATGGGCGTGAGGATCGCGACACCGATCTCGATCAGCGGGGCGGTCGCCGCCTTGCGTGCGCAGTCGCGGATGTTTTTTCGGGCAGCGCGGCCGAGGAGCTGGGTGTTCATCTCCGCGGCGTGAACTGCATGAGCCAATGCAAGCGGCCCTGCACCATAGCGCTCTTAGGGCCTGACCGGTTCACCTATCTCTTCGGCGATCTCGATCCGACGCGGCACGCCGGCGACGTTCTCTCTTTGGCCGCCGCCTATGCCGATGTGGACGATGGTTTCTTGCTGCGATCCGCACGGCCAGAGGTGTTTCGAAGTGGCATCCTTGGCCGCATTCCGCCGCTCGGTTTTACCGGCGATCTGGTCGAACCGCTTTTTCCGACATTCCAAGATCCAACGAAGGAGGCAGAAGAACGATGACCCCATTCCGTCTATCCCGAACGCTCGCCACAGCGGCCATCGCGGCTTCGATGCTGGCGCCCGCCCTCGCCTATGCCGAGGAGGTGGTTATCGGTCAGACCTTTCTCGCATCCGGCCTCGATCCTGCAGAGGGATCGAACGGCTGGGCGCTGGTGAGCCATGGCATCGCCGAGCAATTGTTCCACGTCTCGCGCGAAGGCGAGGTGGTGCCGAACCTTGCCTCAATGGCGACGCGTAATGACGACGGCAGCTGGACGGTCGAGCTTGCGCCGGACCGCTTCTTCTCTGACGGCGAACCCGTAACCGCCGAGGTTGTGGCCGCCGCTTTGAACCGCACAGGCGAAGCCAATCCCTCGGCGCGCGCCACCGCCGGGCGGCTCACCTTCACCACCATCGATGAGGTCACGCTCCGTGTCGATACCGAGGAGCCGACGAGGATCCTCCCTTCGATCCTCGCGGAATGGGCCTTTCCGATTTACCGAATGGACGGTGATCAGCCGATTTTCACCGGGCCGTTTGCGGTCGAGAGCTTCGAGCCCGGCGGATCGATCGAGATGACGCCCAACGCCCATTACGACAATGCCGAGGCGCGGCCGGACATTACGCTTCGCCGGATCGCGGACGGCCAGTCGATGGCGCTCGCTTTTGCCTCGGGCGAGCTGGACATGGCGTTCAACCTGCCGGTCGAGACGCTCGACATGCTCGAGGCGACCGAGGGTGAGACCGTCTCTTTCCCCGTGGCTTATCAATATATGATGTGGATGAACACGGGCTCGCCGGCCTTGTCCGACCCTGACGTGCGCCTTGCCATCGACATGGCGGTCAATCGCGCGGATCTGGTGACGGCGGTGGAGGCGGGCGTGCCGGCGACGGGGGCTTTTGCAGAGAGCTATCCCTTCGCCGCCAGGGGCGAGCTGGCTTATGATCCCGACGCGGCTGCCGCCCTTCTGGACGAGGCCGGATGGGCTCTCGGCGAAGATGGGATGCGCATGCGCGACGGCGAGCGGTTGGAGCTGGTGCTCTACGCCTATCCGCAGCGCCCCGATCTCGTCACCTTTCAGCCGGTGATCCGTGCAGCCCTGGCCGAACTCGGCATCGCCGTGACCACGCAGGTGACCGAGTCGCCGAGCGACCACGCTGCGAGCGGTGAATTCGATCTGTTTCTCTGGGCGCAGCACACGGCGCCGGCGGGCGATCCGGGCCTGTTCCTGTCCCTGTTCTTCGAGACGGATGCATCCCGCAACTATACCGGCTGGTCGAACGCCGACTATGACGCGCTGATCGCCGAGCTGCGCGCCGAAGGCAATCCAGCAACGCGCATCGAGCTGGCGCTCAGGGCGCAGGCGATGATCGCCGCAGAAGCGCCGGTCTCGTTCCTGGTGACGCCGGAATGGCATGTCGGCCTCTCGCCGGCGCTGGCTGGCTATGAGCCCTGGGGCGCGGACTATTATGTGATCCGCCCGGACCTGGTCGCCGCCCGGTGACCGCTGCGGCAGCGGCGGGGCTGCTGGGACGGCTTAGCCTGTCCTGGCTGGCGGTCGTCGCTGCCGCATTCGTCCTGCTCAGGCTTATGCCGGGCGATCCGGTCGAGCTGTTTCTGGCAGAACTCAATGTCAGCTCAGGTCCCGAGACCGTCGCCGCCTATCGCACCCAATGGGGTCTGGACGGCTCGCTTGGCGGACAGTTTCTCAACTGGCTGGGCGGGTTCGTCACCCTCGATTGGGGCTCATCCTTCCAGACCGGCCAGCCCGTCGCCGCCGATTTCGCAAGACGCCTCCCTTACTCCGCGGCGATCGGCTTCGGCGGCATGGCGATCGCCGTTCTTGGCGGCTTCGCGCTCGGTTTTCTGGCCGCACACCGCCAGAACGGATGGGCCGATGCGCTATCCCGGGGGCTCGCCGTGGCCGGACAGGCGCTGCCCGCCTTCGCCGTGGGCCTCATCCTGATTTGGGTCTTCGGCGTGCAGCTGCGATGGATCAACCCCTTCGGCGGCGGCCCCATCGAGCAGCTGCTGCTTCCGATCGCGCTGGTCGCCATGTTCTCGATCGGCTCGCTATCGAGGCTTGCGCGCGCCGGCTTCGTCGAGGTCAAGCAGAGTGCTTATTACCAGACGGCGCTCGCCAAGGGCCGGTCCCACGCTGGAGCGCTCTGGCATCACGGACGTACGGCGAGCATGCTGACCATGATCGCAGGCCTCGCACCTGAGATGGCCTGGCTCGTCGGCGGCACAGCGGTCACCGAGATCGTGTTTGGCGTACCCGGGCTCTCGGAACGAGTCGTGCAGGCCGTCAACCATCGGGACTACGCCGTCCTGCAACCCTACATCGCCCTGGTCGCTCTTTGGATCGCCCTCGTTCTGCAAGGGGCCGCCCTTCTGCGACGCGTCCTCGATCCGCGACTTCCATGATCCGGCCAGCCCTGATCCTCTTAGGCATCATGCTCGTTGGGCTCGCGGTGCTGTGGTCGCTCATATCAGGCATGGATCCCCACGCGGTCGATCTGTCCAACCGGCTCGCCGCCCCGTCCGTCGCGCATCCGCTGGGCACGGATCATCTGGGCCGCGACCTCGCTACGCGGCTGGTCTGGGGCGCCCTTCCCTCGCTGACGGCGATCTCCATCGTGTTGGCAGGCGGGCTTGGACTTGGCATGGTCGCGGGCGGCCTTGTCGCCTTTGGCCCGCTTCCGATTCGTGACACGACCCGTTGGCTCGCCGAGACGGCGTTGGCCGTGCCGACCCTGGTCACGGCGCTGGTTCTCTCAGCGATCTTCGGCGCCGGCGCGGTCACCGTAGCGGCAGCGCTTCTCGTGACGAGCTGGGCGCCCTATGCGCTGACCATCGCCGCCCTCTTCGACCGCATCCGCGGCGAACCCTATTGGCAGGCGAGCCTTGCGCTGGGCGCTCCCCTATACGGGGCGGTAAGGCGTCACATGCTGCCCAATGCCTGGCCTGCACTCGGCGCGCTCGCCGGCGCCGATGCGGGACGCGCGGTGATCGTGGTCGCATCGCTCGGCTTCATCGGTCTGTCGGCGGATACGGGACGGCCGGAATGGGGCGCCATGATCCACGAATATCGCCTGTTCCTATTCACCGAGTCGCGCCTCGTCATGGCCCCGATCCTCGCCTGCGCGCTCGTGTCCTCGCTCCTTCACTTCGCCCTGGATCGACGCCGGTCATGACCCTCTGAACTAGGCATGATCCTTCGCCAGCCAGGGTTCGAGCAGCTGGCGTGCGAGATCCCTGCCCTTGTCGGTGAGCAGCAGCTGGCCGCCTTCCTGACGCACGAGATCGGCAGCGAGGCTTCGGCGGACAACATCATCCGCTTTTTGCAGGGTCCAGTTGAGATGGGTCTGAAGGGCGACCCTAGCCGACTCGTCCTGGCATTCCGGCTGGCCTTCATGGTGGTAGAGATGGACCGCCAGCGCCCGGCTTTCATTGACGTAGCGCTCGGACCAGCGGTGCATCAGGCCGGCGATCACCCCGTAACGCGGGCCGAACAGGAAGGCCATGATCAGAAAACCGCCCGTGGTCACCGCCATCATGCCGCCGATCGAGACGTCGAGGGCGACCGCCGCGCAGTAGCCGATGACGCTTGAGGCGGTCGCGATCGCGATGCCCAATACGAGCATCAGACCGAGGCGGTCGGTCAGGAGATAGGCGGCAGACGGCGGCACGATCACGAAGGCGATGAACAACACGGCGCCGACCGCCTCGAACGCGGCGACCGCGGTGGTGCTGGTCAGCATAAGGAGGGCGTAGAACACGGCCGTGGGCGCAAAGCCCAGCGCGCGGGCGAGACCGGGATCGAAGGTGGTGAGCTTCAGTTCCTTGAAGAACAGGAGCACGAAGGCGGCGTTGACCAAGGTCACCACGCTCATCCAGACAAGCGCCTCTGGGATCTCATAGCCGAAGACGGTCATGGTCTTCAGCCAGATGAAGCCGATCTCGCCGAGCAGCACGGTGTGGACGTCCACATGGATGCCCCGGGCGTAGATGTTGAGCAGCAGCACGCCAATGGAAAAGAGGGCTGGAAACACCAGGCCGATCGCCGCGTCGTCTTTGACCCGGCGCGTGCTCGCCAGGAGTTCGGTCAAAAAGACCGTGATCAGACCGGTGAGCGCCGCACCGATGAGCTGGACCGGACCGCTTTGCTGATGGGTCAGAAGCCAGACGATGACGATGCCGAAGACGATCGAATGGCTGATCGCATCGGAGAGCATACTGTTCTTGCGGAGCACCAGAAAGACGCCGACCAGGGTCGCCGCACTGCCGACCAGCGCGCCCGTCGCCATGATCATCAGAGGTGTGTTGTCGAAGAGCGCCTGCAGGATCAGGCCTCCTTCATGCCGAGACGATCGAGCACCCGCCTCGCCTCCTCGATGCCGGCCTCGGTCAGCTCCCAATGCCGGCCTTCGTTCGGCATATGGCTCACCTCGGTCACCAGGCCGCGACGCTCCAGACGCCTTAGCGTGCGGCGGGTACGGAGGCCGTGATAGGCGTCGATCATGCCAAGCTCGGCCGGGTATTCCGGATCGCGGTGGCGGGATGCGAGGTTGTAGAGGGTGGCGAGCAGCTGGTTGCCGCTGAGCTCGCGCCGGTCGCGAAAACGCTTCAGCTCCTCCCAGAGCACGCCGCGCTCGGGTGCGATCAGAATCGACAGGATGACCAGCGCGGTGATCGCCAGCACGATCAACGGTCCGGTCGAAAGACCGCGGCCAGCCACGCTGATCATCGCGCCCGAAAAACCCGCCAGCATGCCGAAGACGGCGGCGAGCAGCACCATATGCTCCAGGCTCTTCACCCACTGACGCGCCGCGACTGCAGGCGCGATCACCATCGCAGCCATCAGTACCACGCCGACCATCTGCAGGCCGACGACGACGGCGAAGGCGATGATGAGGGTGAGCGTCGTTTCCAGCACCGCGACGGGCAAGCCGAGCGTCCGCGCAAAATCGGGATCGAAGCTGACGAGCTTAAACTCCTTCCAGAGCAGCGCCACCAGACCGAGGGAAATGAGGGTGATGCCGCCCATCACCCAGAGATCCGAGCGCAGGATGGCCGCAGCCTGGCCGAAGAGAAAGCTCTCCAGCCCACCCTGACTGGCATTGGCCGTGCCCTGGATATAGGTGAGCAGCACGACGCCGAGCGCAAAGAACACGCTGAGCGCGATGCCGAGCCCGGCGTCGGTCTTGAGGCGGCTATAGCGGGTGAGTGTGAGCATCAGGAGGGCGGCGAGGATGGCGGTGACGAGAGCGCCACCGAGGATGGCCGAAAGCTCGCGCCCGCCCGCGATCAGAAAACCGAGACAGACGCCGGGAAGGGCGGCATGGGCGAGCGTGTCCCCGAGCAGACTTTGCTGGCGAAGGACGGCGAAACTGCCGAGCACACCGCTGATCATGCCGAGGATCACAGCGCCGAGGGCCACGTTCTGGATGGTGTAGTCGGTTAGAAGCGTGAGCATCAGCCGGGCCGCGCCGGCTCAGAGAGGAGAAGGCGCATCTGGCGCAATCGGCGCCTCGGTACCGCGCTCGCCCTCAAGCGGACCGCGTTCGAGAAGCTTGATTTGGCCGCCATAGGCCTTGTGCAGATTGTCCATCGTGTAGACTTCGCTGACGGGTCCCTGGGCGAGCACGCGCACGTTCAGGATGATCAGCCAGTCGAAATAGCTGCGTACGGTCTGGAGATCATGGTGGACGACGATGATGGTCTTGCCGGCGGCGCGCAGTCTCTGCAGGAGATCGACGATCGTGCGTTCGGTGGTGGCGTCGACCCCCGCCATGGGCTCGTCGAGGAAATAGACGTCCGCTTCCTGCACCAGGGCGCGCGCCAGAAAAACGCGCTGCTGCTGACCGCCGGAGAGCTGGCTGATCTGGCGGTCGGCGAGGTCGGCCATGTTCACTTCGTCGAGCGCCGCCATCGCCTTTTCGCGCTCACGCCGGCCTGGCCAGCGGACCCAGCCGAGGCGGCCATAGAGCCCCATCATAACGACGTCGAGCGCGGTCGTCGGAAAATCCCAGTCGACCGAGGAGCGCTGCGGCACGTAGCCGACCCGGCGGCGCTGCCGGCGATAGGGCGCGCCATGGACGGTGACGTGGCCTGCGGTCGGCTTGACCAGTTCGAGAATGGCCTTGATCAGCGTGCTCTTGCCGGCGCCGTTGGGGCCGACGATCGCCGCCATCACACCAGGCGGAATGTTCACGTCGATATCCCAGAGCACCGGCCGGCCGTGATAGCTGACCGTCAGGTCTTCGACGTGAACGGCGAGCGATGGCTCATGCAGCGCCGCACCGGGAACCAGACCGGATGAGTTGGCCTTCGTCGACAGGTTGGATCCGGTGGCGGGCGCGTCCATCTCAGCGTCAGTTCTGAGCGATTTCGATGTTCCAGGTGGTCGCCCAGTCCAGAAGCGATGCGGGCAGCGGCGCCGGCTCGCCGCCGAGTGCTTCCACGATGGTGAGCGTGTTCTCCACCAGCATGCCGATATAGGTGCCGCCGACCGTGCCGGGCTCGCCCATGGCATCCGAATAGAGCTCGCCGCCGATCTCGATGGCCTGACCGCGTTCGGCGGCAGCATCGATCACCGCCTGAATGGTGCGCGGGTTGATGGTGCTCTCGATGAACACCGCCGGCACCGCGCGTTCGACCACGGTATTGACCATCTCGCGGATATCGGCGATGCCCGCCTCGGACTCGGTGCTGATCCCCTGAACGCCTGCGACCTCGATGCCATAGGCGCGGCCGAAATAGGCAAAAGCGTCGTGGGCCGTCACCAGAACGCGCTGTTCCTCCGGGATGCTGGCGACGCTTGCCTGGATCCAGCCATCAAGCGCGGTGAGCTGTTCGCTGTAAGCAGCAGCGCGGCTGGTCATATCGGCAGCGCAGTCGGGGGCAATCTCGGCGAAGGTCTCGGCGATCACAGGTGCTGTGTCGGACCAGAGACTGGCGTCCATCCAGAGATGCGGGTCGACGCCGTAGACGTCCTGGGTCGTGATCAGATCGCCGGGATCGATGGCCGCCGGCGCGACGGCAAGGGTCGGCTTTTTCTCGCCGAGCTTCTCCAGAACGTCGCCGAGCTGACCTTCGAGGGCATAGCCGGAATAGAGGATCGCGCCTGCCTGCTGCAGGCTCCTCACATCGCGGGCGCTCGCCTTGTAGAGATGAGGATCGACGCCAGGGCCCATCATGGTCTCGATGGCCACGCAATCGCCCGCGACATTCGCCGCGACGTCGGCGATCATCCCGATCGTGGCGACAGCCTTCAGACCGCTATCGGCAGCGGCATGACCGGTTGAAGCGATGGCTGAGGTCGCCAAGAGAACACCGGCGAAAACAGAACGGATCATCGTCGAAAGCTCCTGTTCGATGGCATGCCCGAAGGGCTTTGTTGCCCAGATGCTTTCTATCTTTGTTTCGCCATCGGATAAGTCAATATGCTAATCTTATTAGCCTTGCCTAACTTTGTTCATTCGTGCCATGATACGACATGGTCACCATGACGAGGAGACGGACCCATCGCAGGAACAAGCATGCGGTTGCGTGAGGCGAAACGCCAGGCGAGAAGCTTCGAGGAGGTGCGGCGCGCCCATCAGCAGGAGACCGCGGAAGACTATGTCGAGCTGATCGCCGATCTGATCGACGCCACCGGGGAGGCACGCGCCGTCGATCTGGCGGAGCGCACCGGCGTCACGCCGGCGACGGTCAACAGCACCTTGCAGCGCCTCGCTCGCGACGGGCTGATCCGCAAGGCGCGCTACCGCTCGGTTTTCCTTACCGACCAGGGCCGAATGCTCGCCGAGCAAGCACGCGAACGCCACCGCATCGTCCGCGATTTTCTCCTGGCGCTGGGCATCGAGCGCGAGATCGCTGAGATCGATGCCGAGGGCATCGAGCATCACGCCAGCGAGAAGACGCTGCAGGCCTTCAAGGCATTCTTAAAAGAACGATCCTGAACGAGTGCCGGCCACAGACCGCAGATCTTGGCTCTCGCAATCGAAAACCAATGAGGTGGTCACACCACTAGGCGCGCGGGCCTCCCCTCGCCTCCTCCTCCTGGAGTTCGAAGGGCGCAGCGGCGGCAGCGCCGCCGATCGGCTGGGAGGGATCGTTCAGCCCATGGCAAAGGCCGCTTAGCGGATCCCGGCTGACCCCGGACGGGCAGGAATAGAGTTTTGGAAACACCAAGAGCTGCGCCACCTCCAGCTCGAATTCTTGGGACAAGGCGCCAAGCACGTCGTCGCCCAGCCTGGGATCGACCCGGATCGAACCGCGGTCGGACGCGTCGATGCGCGGGTGGTTCATCGCCTCTTCAAGGGTCATGCCGAAGTCCAGCATCAGGGCGGCGATCTGCGTGGTGCAGGGCATGATATGGTTGGCGCCCGAAGCGCCGAGCGCGAAGATCGCTTCGCCATCCCGCGTCGCGATGGTCGGGCACATATTGCTGGCGTTGATCCGCTTTCGCCCTTCCATGCTGGTGGGGAAACCCGGCCTTGGATCGAAATAGCTGACGGCGTTGTTCATGAGGATGCCGGTGGACGGCAGGACCACGCAGCTGCCGAAACGGTTCAGCAGCGTGAAGGTCAGCGCCACCATGTTGCCGTCGGCATCCACCACTGACAGGTGGCTGGTGCAGCTGCCGACCTCGGTCACGCGCCCGAGCCTCTGCTTATGCTTGCGCCAGGCCTGATTGAGCGCATCGGCGTAGATCTTCCAACTCTGGGGGCCGACGCCGATCTCCGGCTGGAGATGGCGGCCGATGTGGTCGAGCGTGTCGATCAGGCGCGGTCCGCCGCTGGTCGGCCCTGCGGTGTGAAGAGAAGCATGTCGGTAATCCGCAGAAAGGGCCTCGCTTTCCAGGAGGTTGTAGGCAGCCAGGTCGTCGCCATCGATCCTGCTGCCGCCGGCCTTGAGATCGGATGCCATGCTGTCTGCAAGCCGGCCCCGATAAAAGCTGTCCGGGCCTTCGTCGGCGAGGGTGCAAAGCGTCTGTGAGAGATTGCCGAGCGGCAGGAACTGTTCCGGCTGCGGCGGTGCACCGTTTGGGAGATAGATGGCGCTCGCCGCCGAATCGCGTCGAAGATCCGCCATGGCGAGCGCTGTCTGCAGCGTGGTGAACCAGCTGCTGGGCAGCCCACGCTCAGAAAGGGCAATCGCCGGCGAGAGCACGCGATCCAGGCCGAAACGCCCGTAAAGCTCAAGCGCGCGGGCAAGGCCCATCACGGCGCCCGGCACGCTTATCGAGCGATAGCCCATCTCATTTTGCCGATCGATCACCCCCGGAAAGCCCATGATGCTCCAAGGAACATCCGGATCGAGGGGGTAGTCGTCGCCGCTGATCGCCGCCGGCAGCATGCCTTGAAAATCGATCACGCGCGCCTGCTTCTTTTCGGCGAGCCAGACCACGATATAGCCCGAACCGCCAAGGCCGCACATCCAGGGCTCGACCACGCCGAGAGCTAGCGCTGCGGCGACCGCTGCGTCGACGGCATTGCCGCCATCCGCGAGCATGCCGGCGCCGGCGCGCGCCGCCAGCTTGTGCTGTGCGGCAACCACACCGGCCGTCGAGGCGACCGCGCGCTTTGTGACGGTCCACTGCTCGACGTCGCGGTTCACGAAAAGCCTCGCTGTCTATCCTCGATGGCCGAAATGGTGACGTTGGGGGACGCCGTCACTCCGAGATGAGCTTGACCAGCTCGCCTCCGGCCAGGCGCTCGTCAGGCTCGAGACCGTTCAGCACGTCGAACTGCAATTCAGGCAGCCCCTCGACCGCCATCTGACGAGCGAACGACGCTTTGCTGTCTCCCGGTTGGGCGCGCACGACCTTGATACGCCTCGGCTGGTAGCGCGCGGCCTCCGAACTGCTCAGCACGCGAAAGCTCTCGACGGTCGCCCTTGTTGCACGGGCCTCCGCATTGCTGGCGCCGCCTGGGTTGGTGAAGATGAATCGGTAAATGCTGCCGGGCTCGACCTGAATGGCGGCAAGACCGACATCCACCGTCTTGCCGTCTTTGGTCTTGCCTGTGGTGCCGGCGCTGACCGCGGGCAGACCGTCCAGATCGAAACTGTTGATCTGTTTCAGATTCTGGATCTTGAGCTCCTTCGCCCATTCCCTGGCGACATAGTCACGGAGGCTCGAAGATCGAGTCTTCGCGAAATCGAACTTCAAACCGTTGCCGCTCCTGTCGCCGCCCAGGACGGCGCTCGGTGTATTCTGCAGGCGATAGCCGTCCGGCGCTTCGAAGGCGAAACGCAGCTCGGGGTGAATGAACTGCCGTCCGCGGACAAAGCCCTGGGACGGATCTTCGCCATAGACCATGCCATCGATGCGCTGCAGATAGTCGTCGCGGCCGATCCGTCCGGCAGTCGTTTTGGTTTGCGCCGCATTTTCCGCGGCGCGACGCACGCGATCCGGGGTTCGTGGATGGGTCGCGAACATGCTGGTGGAGGGGTCTGGCGTGTCCTCCTTGCCTGCGAGCTTACGGGAAAGCTCACTGTGCTCGCCGAGCTTCTCGAGAAAGGTCGCCATCGCTCTCGGATCGTAGCCGGCGCGGGTCAGGTAGCGCACGCCGAGTTCGTCCGACTGAAACTCCTGTTCGCGCGAATAGCCGGCAAGATAGGCCTGAGCTCCGGTACCGCCGATCTGCTGCACGGTTCTCGCAAGTTCTCCACCACCGAGCACACCGGCTAGAACCGCACCCAACGTCACGCCGCCTTGGGCCAGAACGCCACGGCTGTAGCGCTGGGCGGAGTGACGCGCAGTCACATGGCCAATTTCATGAGCTATCACGCCAGCCACCTCGGCCTCATTCTCGGCAAGCGCCATGAGCCCGCGCGAAATGTAGACATATCCGCCTGGAAGGGCGAAGGCGTTGACGACGTCGCTGTTCAAAAGCGTGAAGGTGAAGTCGAGATCCGGCAATTCCGAAACAGCCTGTAGCCTGGTGCCTATCTCGTCGATATAAGCCTCCAGGTTACCTTCATCATAGGTCCCACCAAACTGCTGCAGAATTCTCGGATGCTGATCCTTGCCGACCGCCTTTTCCTGTTCGGGGCTCATCGCCGTGAGCTCTGTTTTCCCCGTGGCGGGATTGACAACCTGGGTGCAGGCACTGGTCAGAGCGAGCGACGAGGCAAGCGCCAGGCTGGCGATCAGTCTTCGCTTGGCAGTCATGGCAGAAACTCGATTTGTTTCAGATGGGTGATGTCGATCAGCGGTCCGCGGGATTCCACCAGCACCCCGCGGACCCGAAGTCTCTTTCCGTCGAGGGCTTCTGCGTCGAAGCCAGTTTTCTGGATCATCTTGCGGTCCAGGCGCGTGGTGAAATCGGTTCGCCAGTCATTACCAAAGTTAAGATAGACGTAGCGCTTGGTCTCGGAAACCCGTCGAACCCGACCTTCGACCAGCTGCCTCGTTCCGATCCAGTCCGAGAGATCGTCAGCCGCCTTGGGTCTCGACGAAATGGCCTTCCACATCCCCTGCTTTGCCGCTCTCGCCCGATCTTCCAGGGAAAGCATGGCGTCGATGTCGCTGACCTGATCCACCCCCGACAAAGGATCCACCAACGCCCATCCGGCCGTCAGGAGCAGCTCCTGCAAGGGAACGCCGTCGACATTTTCGAGGCGCGCGAAAACGCAGCCATAGCGGTCATGCTCGTCAGGCCTGTCGGTTCGTTGGAAAAGATCGACGTCCTCGACGAGTCTTTGCCAGGCCGCCCGCCAGCCACGCACATTCGGGGCCATCGGTGCCCGTATTCCCGCAAGGCAAATCTCGTCACCATTCGCAAGCAACAGACGGCCGCGCTCGCTCACCTTGTCGATCTCGACAACCGATCGGCGGGCATCTGCGGCAGCCTGAACGCTCAGACAGCCGACCGCCACCAGCACACTCAGCCCCGCCACCACCGACCGTAAAACCACTGCAACCCTCACTGGCACAACGTTCCAAGACGGAAACGTTACTACCATAAGGCGACAGAGCCAAATCGACATTCCTTATAAGTTTCGATCTTCTCCCTTCTTTCTTGTCATATCCCCCTGCAATCCACTAAATTCGCGAAGAATCGTCATCAACACATGCCGCCAAGACCACGGCCCCGTAGCTCAGCAGGATAGAGCGGCAGATTCCTAATCTGTAGGTCAGAGGTTCGAATCCTCTCGGGGTCACCAATCTTTTCAATAGGTTAGATGCATATCAAACCGTCGATGCTTCCCAGACAATTTTAATTGGGAAGCACATGGGAAGCAGTAGACCGTTTTTTTTGGGAGATGTCCGATCCTGTGACGATCTATTTCATCGAAACGAAGATCCCGAACGTCGATGACTTCCTAGGCCTTGACGTCGAAGCCGTCGCTCAACTCCTCTTGGCTGAGCTGGTGGGCAGCGATAAGCCCATTTCGCTCAACCACTATCTGTATACTCGCTTCGACCAAGCCAAGGAGAGCGGGGCTTCCCGGCTCTATGGTGATGTGCGGCGCGATGAGGTCAAGGCGGCGATCGCTGAAGGCTGGGGCTGGTTGACCAACCAAGGTCTCCTCGCGCCCGATCCGACGAGCGACAAAGGCAATTCACAGATCATCGCCCGGAAGGCAAAAGGCCTTTCCACGCCGGAGGCGTTCGAAGCCTACCGCCTTGCTGCCTCAGTCCCTCGAGATTTGTTCCACCCGATTCTGCAAGAGGAGGTTCGCGCCGATCTCTTGCGCGGGCGCTATGACGTCGCCGTGTTCCAAGCCTTCAAAGAGGTAGAAGTTGCCGTTTGTAAAGCTGCCGAATTTCATCCAGGCGAGAAGTACAGCACTGGACTCCTCAATGCAGCTTTCGGCACTGATAACGGCAAGTTAACCGATCGGAGAGCTTCGGAAGCTGAACGCAAAGCCCGACTCAATCTGTTTTCCGGAGCTATGGGCAGCTACAAGAATCCGCTGAGCCATAGGCATCTGAACATCGAGACGCTTCGAGAGGCGGTCGAACTCGTGATGGTGGCAAGCCACCTCTTACGCATCGTTGATCGCATCAAGCACGACAGGGGAATGCAAGATATACTGAAGGCGGCTAAGAGACTGACCGAGGTCGCCAACGAAGCGGCTGCCAGCATGAAATCGGGCGATTGAGCGAAAACCACCCCACCACACCCGCAGCGCATCATCGCCCCGAGGCGGCTGTGGGGTCGATTGGTGGCGCCGGGCTGGGAGCGATGGAATGCTAACTGCTGCCTCCCCAGTTTGGCCGGAGAGACAATGCGCCTAGTCTCTATTTCTCCCACTATGCATAGAGAGGCGCGTTATGAAGACTTGGCATTTCCTCGTGATTGGCGTTGTAACGATCACTATCTCCTCTGCCTACACAACCCTGCTGGTTGTTCAAAGCTGGCCTATCGGAGACATGTCGATCAGAAACGCCGCCCTATTTGGTGACAGCTTCGGCTTCCTTAACGCCTTTTTTACTGGCGGAGCATTCCTGCTGGTTCTTTGGACGATAACGATTCAGCAGCGGGAACTCTCGCTCCAAAGGGAAGAAATGTCCAAGATGATCTCCCAGCAGACTCGGCAAGCTCATATAGAGCTTCTCAGGTTCTCGATGGGTGATGAAGACCTTTCTTTAGTTTGGGGGAGCAAGATCAGCGATCCCATCGAACTGAAGCAAACAATGTATGTTAACCTTATACTTTCGCACTGGCATATGGTGTTCAATGACGACCTGATATCAGAACCAGAATTAGAACATCTTCTCGACCGACACATGAAAAGAAGCCCGCACTTTCGCTCGTTTTGGCAGCGAAATCGAGCATCTCGCGCAGAGTTTGCAAGCCTGACCAAGGAACAGATGCGCTTTCACAAGCTCGTAGAGGCGGCCTACGAAAAAGCGATTACAGAGCCAAGCCAGGCGTGATTTCTTCAACATCAGCAAACCGACGTTTGCTTGGAAAACTCCAGCAGGGTCTTTCTCTGAATCCGAACAGTTAACCCCCCCCCCTTAACCACGCCACGCCTACCATGCCGGCATGCGTATCCTGTTCCTGTGCCTGATCGGTTCGATTGCCGCCCTGCCGCTATTCGCCGATGAGCGCGATCACCAGGACGAGCCTTGCGCCAGCATGCGCCAGGAGGTGTCCCTGCCCAACGGCAGCCGCGCCGACTGCCTGAGCAGCACCCACGCGATCGAGGTCGAGTTCTCGGAGAACTGGGCCGAAGGGCTTGGCCAGGCGCTTTCCTATGCCGGATCGACGGGGCTTCGGCCGGGGATCTTCCTGCTCTGCCGTGAGAAGCCGCGGAAGTGCCTGGTGCATCGCTTGCGCCTGGAGGAGGCCATCGCGGCCTGGGAGCTGCCGGTGGACGTCTGGGCGCATGATGAATTTCGGTAGCTCGAGCCGCATTCTCATCATGGCTCATCATCAGCGGCAGCCGGCACCTACCAGATAGGGTCGTGACGGGTTCGGCGTTCAAGCAGTGCGGATAGTGTCAAAATGAGACAATGGCGCCTGGCTGCACCGTGGCGACGTGCGGTTGGCGGTCTGCTTAGCGGGTAGGATTACTGCCTCTAGGCTGATTCACCCTTCGTGCGAACTTCTGCCTCTAGCGCGTTCAGGCGTTGAGGCAGAAATGTGGGCTAAGCGGTCATCGGGATTTTACCTCGATGACCGCGTCGGCTCTGATCACCTAAATTCGAACGCTTCGACATGAATGCGTTTGCGTTTTACGCCTTCTTTCCTGAGGTCTCTCATGAGTCCATCGACCATCGGCTTGGGTCCGCAGATGAAATACTCATACTCCGAGAGTTGATCAGGCAATCTCTCCTTCGCTATGTCGATACGTGCGAAATCACCTTCGTCGGAAAAGAGAGGATAAAGGGTTACGTTGCCAAGGTCGGCAGCGAAGGATTTCAGCTCGTCAAGAAAGATAGCCTCCTCCTTGTTCCGGGCGGCGTAGGCGAAGTGGATTTCCCGGTCGTCGCCTTCTTCCATTGCCCGGAGTTTTGACAAGAAAGGCGTCAGGCCAATACCGCCGGCAATCCAGACTTGCTTCCTGCATTCGGCCTCCGATGCATCGAACCGTCCGTAGGGGCCGCGGACCATGACGTCGCCGCCTGGCTGCAACTCCTCACGAACCTTTCTGGTCCAATCACCGAGGACCTTCATGGTGAACCGCAGACGGTCCTCGCCAGGGGCGCTGGAAATGGTGAACGGATGAGATTCCGACCACTCCTTGCCCTGGATCTCGACAAAGGCGAATTGACCAGGTTTGAACTTCAGCATGTCACCAACCGGTTTCAGCACGACCTCAGTCGCCCTTTCCAGAGAGTTCACCGCCTCGATGGTGAAGCGCATGGCCGTGCGTTTATTCATGCCGAACATCGTGTAAATGAGTGCGACGGTGCCAATCAGCGCGGCGATGATCAACAGAATGCCGGATGCGCTGAAGCGTTCAAAGAAGATGCCAGGTGCATTCATAAAGTGCCCGATGACCAGAATATAAACCAAGGCCATGACCTTGTGTGGATTCCGCCACCGGGAGTAGCTGATCTTCCTGTTGAGAGCGACGAAGAGACCGATCACCAGCAGGACCATCGAGGCCATACCGATCTGCGCCGATGGGAAGGTTGAATTCAGGAGTGGGTCGACGCTAGCTGGCAGCTCTTTCGGGATGCTGAAGAAATGCACCAGGGCGAAGACTGCCGTGAACGTACCCGCTACGCGGTGGACCTGATACATCCGATCCAGCCCACCAAATATGTCTTCAAAGACTTCCAACCGCGTCGCCAACACCACCGAGCAGGTCATCAGCAAGAAACCGATACCGCCCAGAAGCGTTGACATGGTGGTCCTGACGGCATGTTGCTCAGGGACGAAGGCGAGATGCAACAGGACGAAGGCCGCAATTAGGGCGATGATGGCATTGATGCCTTGTAGACGTAGCATGATCCCGCCTACTTATTTGCTGGCTGGAATGCTGGCATATCCGGCGCGTACCGCGCAGAAGAGGCCGAGAATTCCGATGACTGTCCGGAACCAGTGCATCTGTTGCCACGTTGCAAGTTCGGCGGTGATGGCCTCAGTACTTAAAGTTCCACCAGCAAGAAGCGCGTTGGCAGAGCCGAAATAGATCGGAACAGTTACAAGCATGATCAGCGTGGCTGCGGCACCAGCCGCAAGCCAAATCCGGTTCGGAAGCTTCTTCCAGAGAGAGAGCCCGGCCGCCAAAACCATGGAGCCTGTTCCCAGGATCGTCAGGACGATCATGGTTCCGGCCACTGTGGGCAGGCTTGTGCTAAATGCTTCTGTGAACTCGGCGGGATCCAGTGAGCGCCAGTAAGGCACAAGCCCTGCTGCGATCAGGACCATGCCTCCAGCCAAAAGTCCAAACATGGTGGTCGCCAGTTGTGAAAGTGCTTTCATCGTTGTTTCTCCTTTGGTTGCGGTTCGCGTGACTTCAGGCCGCAAAGGATCAGCCGTTGCAGCGCATCGGTGAGACTTCGCTTGGTTGTGTGTGATGGCGGGTCCTCAGATCATCCCAAGGGGCTGATCACGGATGTTTCCCGAGACCTATTCGATCTGCTTACTGAGCTGCTTTCGGTAATCCGAGGGCGTTTTCTCGGTCCATCGTTGAAAGGCTCTTCGAAAAGCCCGTTCATCTGAGTAGCCAAGGAGGAATGCGATCGAGCCGATGTCATTGCGGTTGTCGCGAAGAAGCTCTGTCGCTCGATGCTGTCGGACTTTGTCGATCAAACCTTGAATGGTCGTTCCGTGTTCCGCGGCTATGCGCTGCGCGGTGCGTACACTCATATTTGCGGCAGCGGCTACACTGGCTGCAACAAATACCCCTGCCTGCGCATTCTCTGCGGCTGCCTTTCTGAGTGCTTTTAGCTCCTTCGGTTCTTTGGCAGCTTCAATTTGCTTTTTGATGCCCGACAAGTGGGTCTGAACATAGTTGAAGAGTTGGACGTTTGCTTGCTTGATCCGCTCGTCCAGTTTTTCTGGCTTCACGATGAGACTGATTTCACTGGCGTTGAAATCAACAGGGACGCCGAAGTAGTCGACATAGTGCGCCACATCGTAATGAGGCTCATGTGAGAAGGTGATGCGTTCAAAGGAGTCGGGTATTCCAAGAAACTCCGAGAAGAGCCGCGATATCAACGCAGATCCTATTTCCGCCGAACGGCCACCATCCATGTGGTTCATGGGATGGTTGGAGAAGATCTTCGCTTCCGAAAGGCCTTCGTGGAATGTGAGTTCCAATTGATCCGATATGACCGTGCAGTTACTTGTCAGAAGCTTTATTGCCGCCCGAAGGTCATCGGCATATCGGGCACCGTCAGCCAGGCCTCCGAAGAAAGAGAAGGGAGCGGCACGCGCAATTTCCATTGTGATCGGTATGTGTGGAAACCGTTCGCCCAGCAACGCTACAATTCTTGGCATGACGTCTTCGGGAGGACGAGCCTCGGGGTTCATCAAAACACTGCACGAGATGCCGGCAGCATTCTGAACTTCAGATATCGTCAATCCGCGTGAGAGCGCTGATGCGACGACAGACATGACGGTGCCATTGCTGACTGTCGTCATGATCGGGCCTCCGAGCACTCTGTCCGGGGCAAAGTACGACGCAGTCCAGAGAGTGATCTGTCGGAGCTAAACATTTTGCTCGCGGCGGATTTCTGAAAAAAGCGTTTCATCTCAACCCTCTGGGCGATCGGTGATGAGACCAAAATGAACGCTGGCGGCTCAGGCGCATAGGACAATCCTCGCCAAATGCGGGACAATATCCGCCAAAAGAGGTCATTTCTCGCCAACGCTTGGGTTGGTTCTTTCGCTTGTAGACCTTCAGCAGCACGAGCCACATTTGTCCGAAGATCCACTCTTTTCTGCCGCAAGCGCGATCGGAGCTTATGACGAATCTGGGTCATCTTGAGGCACCAGCACCGCTCGTGTCAGCGTCCGTACCTTTCCGGTAAGCTGCCTTACAGGGCGCAGACAGCTTGCCTGCTCATATCGACGATGACGGCATGCTGAGTGTCCGGCTCGAAGGCTGGCAGATCGATCTGCTGAGCATGTACGGCGCCACGGATGCCGAGCAGGATGAAGCCGACCTCGAAGACAGCGACGACGACCGGGACGACTGCGCACCCTGATGCGCCGCAGGGCAGATATGCAGAATCGGTGATGGACAATCGCCCGGTCCAGGCTGCAGGTTTTTCTCTTTGAGAACATAGCAGGAACAACTTGGTTGACTTCGACAGCCGCGATCTGACGGGACTCAGCGATGACGCCCACCCGCATCCAGCTGAAGATGGCGCTGAACGGCCTCGGAATGGCCAGGCTCGATGAACGGTTCCGGCGCGCGTTCGGAGGCCAAAATCTGGAGCGCGCGATGTCGGGCCTGGCGGTCAAGCCGGGTATCTTCGCGATCATGGTCGAGCTGCTGGAAAAGCGCGGCGTCGAGTTTCGTGAGGACGGATCGGTCAGGGTGCCGGAAGCAGGGTGAGCCGTGACGACGACATCGTCGTTTTCGAGCACGAGCGCGATCAGGTCACGGTCGGCGATCTGCAGAAGTGGCATTGCGTCGAGGTGACCTGCCCCGCATGCAGCCGCGTCGGCAGGGTCTATCCGGCTTCGCTTCAGAAGCGCTACGCTGCGGATACGCGGGTGGCCGAACTCGCCGACCGCTTCCGGTGTTGCCGGTGCTGGGCCAAAGGAAGTGGGCGCTGGAAAGTGTTCAAGATAGCGAGGAATGCCTGACATGTGCGGCCGATACGTCTTCACCTCGCCGCTGGAAGCCATCCAGGCGATGTTCAACTTCGACCAGATGACCAATCTGGGCCCGAACTGGAACGTGGCGCCGACCCACGAGATGCCGATCGTCCGACGGAAGAAAGGCGACCGCCGAAACGAGCTCGCCATCGCCCGCTGGGGTCTGATCCCGCATTGGGCCAAGGACACGAAGATCGCCTACAGCACCATCAACGCCCGTTCGGAGACAGCGGCCAGCAAGCCTGCCTTTCGTGATGCCTTCAAGCGCAGGCGGGCGCTGATCCCGGCTGACGGGTACTTTGAGTGGAAGCGGGGCGACGGCAAGGAGAAGCAGCCGCATCTGATCCGCATGAAGGGCGGCGGACCGTTCGCCTGCGCCGGCCTCTGGTCGACGTGGACATCGCCGGAGGGCGAGGACGTCACCAGCTACACCATCATGACCACCGAGCCGAACGAGCTGATGGCCGAGATCCACAACCGCATGCCGGTGATCCTCGGCGCCGACGACCATGACCGCTGGCTCGATCTGGACGCCGATCCGACCGAGGTGCTGAAGCCTTGCCCATCGGAATGGCTGGAGGCCTATCCCGTCGACAAGCGCGTCGGGAATGTCAGGAACAATGATGCCGGGCTGATCGAGCCCTTGCGGTCATAAAGGCCGCTAATCAAATGGTGATGGTTTCGATACGCGCCAACAAGGAGCCAAAGTCGACGGGCTTGGTGAAATAATTGACGGCGCCGACGTCGATGCCCTCGGCGAGCGCATTTTGAGGCGGATACGCCGAGAGAAACATGAAGGGTGTATCGCTGAAACGGGCGCAGCCTTGCAGGCGTCGCCGAAGCTCATAGCCGTCCATGCGCGGCATTCCGATGTCCGAGATGATCATGTCTGGGTTTTCAGCTTTGATGGCGGCCAGGCCCTCAACACCGTCGCTTGCTTCTACGGCGTGATGGCCCGCATCTTCAAGCTCATCTACAATCAATTCCCGAAGTTCAGGCTCGTCCTCGATAACTACGATTTTCGCCATGAGAAGCTAACTCCACGGTACGAAGAACAACGACCAACCCCGCGATTCGTTCACCTTAAGCAATAATGGTAAACACGCCGTTAACGCTGTCGCTGAGCGCGTCGGGAACGTCAGGAATAACGATGCGGTGCTGATCGAGCCTTTGCTGTTATAGAGGCCGCTTTCTGACGGATTGCGGGAACAAGCGTTTCTTCTCATGAGTGCCAACTCTTGCCGCTAGCAGAAGTTGCCCGAATGGCAGAAATGCTGACTTTGCTGCCGTTTACTACGCCCGCGCCAATGGCAGCTTTTGTTAACAGGCGGAACTTATTTCTTCCGTCTTTGCAGGTCGCGCAGCGTGATCCCTTCTGTGATCGCTGCCACTGCTTCAGCCACGCGACGTTGTTCAGTCGGGGCGGTCTTTGCGGAGAAGACGTGGTTGGTGAACATCCGTTTCTTTCCGGCTGTAAGCTTGTCCCATTGCGCCAAGACGGCATCGTCTGAGTTCAAAGCCGCCTTTAAGGCGGTAGGCACATCGACGTGATTTTGGTCATCTACCCTGAACCGCATTTCGACCTCATCGCCGACGTCCAGACCGGTGTTGGTCTTGATGTCAGGCGAGACAATGAAGTAGCGCCGACCGTCACCGACCGGCATCCATGCACCACGCACCGGGACATCGGCGATCTCTCCTTCGACCCTCAGGCGTGGGTAGGTCTGGAAGGGCAGTTCGGATTCGAAGCGCGGCGGCATGAACAGAACCTTGTAGGTGATGACCCGCGACTTCCCGACGCCATGCAAGGCAATTTCGCCGATAAAATCATGGGTGAAGTAACTCATACCTCTATCATGCCGCCCGCTTGTTATGTTCGTAAGGGTTATCGCCTTTCGGTGGGCGTCCCACGGCGTTACCGTTCATGTCTCGATGCGGCGGCTCGGAGAAAGCCTTGAGACCGGCAAGGTCCTTTCGGTGCATCTCTCGCGTCCATTTTGAGAGGCCTGCGAACTTCCAGATCGCGTTGAACGGGCGTGGCAGTTCATTGACGAAATGGGCCAGCACGCGGGTGCGCCCTTCGCCTTCGGGACGAAGCCGGAAGGTCAGTTTCGGCTTATGTGGGGGGCCGGGGCCGACAAGCGTGAGCACCACTTCCTCGTTCTCTTTCAGGCGGACGACTTCCTGATGGCCGACCCGTTTGCCCTTGGTGAAGAAGACCGTTTTGGTGCCAGTCTCGCCATCCGTGCCCTCGACAGTGCAAGTCGACTTGGTCTCTTTTGGCCAAGCCGACCACCGCATCAGATGCTCTTGCAGGCGTATATCGTCGTAGACGTCCTTAATTGGCACATCGACCGTGATCTCTTCGGTGTATTCCACCTGTGTCGGCGCGAGTGCGGACAGCAGAGCAACTATAGCAACCAGCACCAGCACGACGCAAAGCGCGATTTCCATTCCAATCTCCACTGTTCTTGCGTTCAATTCTCACTTGGGCGATGATCTATATCAAGTAACTTGATTGTCAAGTTAAATGGAAGGTGCGAATGCCATCTCTCGAAGAAGCGACGCCTCAAGACCTCGTCGCAGCGTGCCGCAGATTGTATGCCAGCATTGACCGACTCGACACGAAGGCCGCCAACACCGTCGGGGTCAGCCGGAACGATCTGCGGTGTCTAAACATGCTCGCGGAAGCACCGGTCAAGCCGAGCAAGATCGCAGCCGAATTGGGTTTGACCACCGGGTCCGTCACGACCTTGCTGGACCGTTTGGAAAAAGCAGACCTTGCGAGGCGCGAACGTGACCCGGACGACAGGCGAGGGATCATCGTTCATCCGACACACTACCTGTTTGAGGCGCTTGGACCGATCTATTCCGGCGTTGCCGAAGAGATCAAACGGATCGCGGCAGAGTATTCTGCGAACGAACGAAACGCTGCGGTGAAACACCTCAATGACGCGTCATCTGCATATGAGGTCGTTACATCGCTCAATGAGCGATAGCAGCCATTCGCGCTGAGTGCAGCATTTGGTAGGTCTGGGTTCTTTTCTGCCGGAAAGATCGCACCGCCTTAGGGCCGTTCTGGGTCAACGAACGGTAGGAAGCGCCCTCCATCGGCGTACGGGCTATGAGGCGGAAAGCGGTCCTTTCGGGCAATTTTTGCGTGGCGCTGCAGCTTTGCCACGGTTTTCTGCCGCAAGCGTTTCTTCGGCCCGGTGCCACCTTTGTTCGTGATGCGAACGGCGAGTATCCTACATTAGGCATCGACATGAGCCCTGGCCGACGGATAGTCTTCCAGAGAATAGCTGGCCGATCTTGACCGGAGAGTTAGGCGTGACAGTAAAGCGGATTTGGCATGGTTGGACGACACCGGAAAACGCTGACCGCTATGAACGCCTCCTAAATGATGAAGTATTTCCTGGGATACAGGCCAAGAACATCCGAGGATGTCGTGGTGTTGAACTGCTGCGCAGAGAGCTTGATGATGAGGTCGAATTCGTCACGATCATGACGTTCGATTCCATCCAAAGCGTGATCGAATTCCAGGGCGACGACTACGAACGCTGCTATGTGCCTGATGCAGCGCAAAGGGTCCTGAAGCGTTGGAACCAGACTTGTGATCACTACCAACTAAAAAAAACGAGAGATTACATCCATAGCTAGGGTTCACTTCGGGGTCACCTACGGCCCCCCCCCCTCCCGCCAGCGTCCGAAATCCACCCGTAACCGGTCCGCATCCTCGGCAACGCTTCCGGTAATTTTGTCGACCGCCTCGATGGACTTGGCGTTGAGCTCGATCGTGCGACCGCCGGCCTTGTACTCTTCGCCCAAGCGGTCGGCGGTATCTTGTCCGTCACTTTGTCGGGCAGATTTGGCGCTATGACCTGCGGTCTTCTTAGCTTCGTTGCTTCCTCAAAACCGGACGGTGGCGACCAATCGTGCTTCTTGGTGTCCTGCTTGGCAAGGGCGGTGATGGTCTGTGTCTGGATGTCGTTGCCGTTAACCAGATCAGTTCGCGAGCGCTTATTGTTGAACAGCTTCAGCAACTCCTCACAGCGCCTCGTCGCCCGCGCTTGAATGCGCAGGGCGGTCTTGTACGCGAGTCGTCCTTGGCCTTTCGTGCTCGATGTCGGGTTTTCCGCTCCGTTGTGCGGAAGCCATCTAGTAGGGGATGACTGGCTCTGTCGGCGCTCCGCCTACTCTCTGCCGTCCGGCAAAACCTTAGAACAACCTGGGCAGCGGTAGCCATCGACAGCTCGACGTTGTCATTTTTCACAAAGGTGAACCAACATAATGTGAAGTTTCGCTGGCCTTCGCTGTTCTACTCTTTGTCCCACAAACTTTTTGACGGCAGCGAATCATGCATGCACCATCGCGATGGTCGATCTGCGGATGGCTGATCTGCCTATTGCCTCTACTCTCCTCCGGCGCGACCAGAGCAGCAGATCCCAGCGCTGTGGGCGACGACACCATCATGCTGCTTTCCGATGAAGCGGCCGACACCTGCATCCAAGATGTTGATTGTATGGGCCACCTTTTCGAGCATGCGGTGTTCGGCGGGGATCAAGCGTCTGATGAAGGGCCACGCATGCTCTTTAAGTGGAGCAGGCCTGTCCACATCGCGAGCTTTATCGGCAGCCAGGTTGCAGATGACGTCCAAGCAGCCAACAGCAGTTGGCATCAGCAGATGGGTGTCATTGCGACCCTCGCAGGGAGCGATCTCAGCCAGGTAGAAGGGGATGCCGATCAGGTCGTAAACTTCGTCCTGCTGATCAGCGATGATTTCGCCCGGGACCGTGACCAAGCCTTCTTAGCGCTTCTCGAAGGCGTATTTGCCGGCCGCTCGGCGCTCTATGACCGGCTCGCATCCGGAACATCGCCGGTTTGCCGAGCCGAGCTCTTTGCTGAAAGCAATGCGTCCATAGGTGGCGGGCTGGCGCTTGTTGAAAGTGACGTCGACGCTGCCGAGCTCGCCCGCTGCCTCCATCGCGTTGTTCTCAATGTGCTTGGCCTTCGGCATCCTCTCCCGGATGGCGTGGACTCGGTGCTCAGCCCCGACAGCGCGCGGCAAGCATGGACCTCGATCGATTTCCTGCTGCTGAGAATGTTAAACGATCCCGCTGTCACGCCGGGTATGACCATGGACGAGCTCGCCGCCGTTTTTCCTCAGATCCATCAACGGGCGCTGCGCCCTTCAAGTTGAACGCGGACGCAATAGATTTTCTGTCATGACGCACATACTCGACGACTACATCAGCACATCATCGGCGAGCGTGATCGGCGTGCTGAACATCACTCCTGACTCGTTCACTGATGGTGGCATGTACGCAAGCTACGATGATGCGGTTCGACATGCCCGACGCCTAATCACTGAAGGCGCCGACATCCTCGACATTGGCGGCGAGTCGACGGCACCGGGCAGCAGGCCGATCGATGCCGATAGCGAGCTGGCGAGAGTGAGGGAGGTTGTGGCCACGTTAGGTGGGGAGTTTCCCTTATCTATTGATACTTATCGCTCCGCTACGGCCGCTCGTTGCCTTGAACTCGGCGCTAAGGTCATCAACGATGTTTCTGCGCTGCGTGCCGACCCCGACCTGGCTGCCGTAGTCCGGGAGCATCGTGCCCTTCTCATCATGATGCACGCCAAGGACGGGCCGTTGCCCCATGCCAGCGATACACCGCGTTATTACGACAATCTTATCCTCGAGATCGGTGACTTTCTCCAAAGGCGTGTCGACTACGCGCTTGCTGCAGGTATCGCCGAAGACTACCTCGTCGTCGATCCAGGTTGGGGGCGCTTCATCAGTCTCGATCCGGCGGACACCTGGCAACTACTCGCTGCATTCGAGGGCTTGGTCCAGCGGCTTCAACCTATTCCTGTCATGGTCAGCACATCACGCAAGGGCTTCTTATCCGTGCCTATGGAGGAGCGAGATCCTCTGTCGCAGCTGACATCTCTTGTAGGCGTTATGAGAGGCGCGCGGTTGATTCGAACACATCGGCCAAGAATGGCACGGCAGTTTCTCGATGCCGCAGAACACATGCGGTTGTTCGATCGATAGTTTCGCCAGAAGCCCGCACTCCGCGCTCTCGTCCCTGCAAACAAAACCGCCAGCCTGATCTCTCAAGCTGGCGTTCTTCGTTCTGGCGCGGCGGAGGCAGAGCTTCTTGCTCGGCCGCTTTCGCTGTCGGAACAGCGTGGATGTCAGGGCGCGGGCTGGGGTGCTGCGGCGCTTGGGTTTGGGATTCATGTCTCCTTCTCCAATGTCGCCGAGGCAGTGCCTGCTGAGGAGACTTGTTTGATCAAGCTAGATATCTGTTTTCCGTAATATCGTCGGGTCCAGGACTTCCCAGTCTGGTCGATCGCATATGCACCAACGACCCTTACACGATGGTCTTTAGCACGTTCCTTTGTGAATTTGATTTGGCAATCCAGCATACTGCCCGGCCTCACCTCTACTCATTCTGACATACCTTGCTTGATGGCGTCGCCAAGGGAGACGAGCCGGCCAGTGTCTCGCCCGCGGATTAGTGCTGGAAGTTTGTGTTTGGGACCCATCATTCGATCGCGGATCAAGAGACCGGCATCGCTAAGGCAAACCGTGACCGAACCGGGGTTGGCCACATTCAATGCCCAGAACGGATAGCTGCTTCGGCTGCCTCCATTCCACGGAGCTGCAGGGTCTGCGCTGGGCTTGTCAAGCGCTTGGGCATATTCTGCTGCTTGCTCAGCAAGACAGACCATTAGTCTGAGTCTTCGCCGACCTCGCCGTACAAATACCGACAGTCGGACGAAGTTCAGCAACAACGCGACAGTCCCTACAGCTGCACCATAGGCGGCGAGCCAACCCGTAGCATGCCAGTCCGAAATCATGCGCTTTGGCTTGCCTTCGCTACCGTCACCCCGATCCGCTCGCCGTCGTCGATGAACTGGACGCCGGCGGCTTCTAAGGTGGCTTGAAAAGCCGTCATTGTTGCGACATTCGCACCTTTATCGTTCTCGAACCGCGAAACAGTGTTCGTGGCCACACCCGCCGCATTCGCCAGCGTTGGCGCAGACCATCCAAGCGCAGTACGCGCCAGTTTGACTTGAAGTCCGGTAATCATGGTGGCGTATCAATAGAGTGAAAAATTAGTTGACACAACACATTTTTAGCATGAAAGATAACAAACATAAGACGGCCCCGGAAGGTGTTCGAGCACCAACCGAGGCCTGACCATCAACCGACTTACGAGGAGTCGACGAATGGCTACCGTTGTTTCTATCACCGCCCGTCCGGGCGACAAGCTTTCCGATTCAGCACTGATCGATAAGTTTGGCGAGGCCAAGGAGCATGCCGGCTTGCTCACCAAGCGGCTGGACGATCTCAAAGACGAGATCAAGCGCCGTGGTCTTGCCGGTGGCGAACTCGGCGAGAGCTTCGAGCTTACCGTCTCGTCCACGTCCTATGACCAGCTGGACACCAAGGCCGTCAAAGCCTCGATGTCGGCCGCCTGGGTGGCCGAACACAGCCGGCCCGTCAACCGCGTGTCGATCTCCGCCAAGCGCCGTCCGGTGCTGGCGGCGGCCTGCTCCTCATGAGCGCGCCAACCGCCATAGCCTTGGCCCTGGCGTGCGTCGCCGTCGGGTTCAATCTCGGGGCCGCCGCGAGCGTTTGCTACTTCGGCTGACCGCTCCTCACATTCCATCAAGCGCCTGACCGAGGCCGGCATGTCCGGCTTCGGCACGGGCGAACACGCAAGATTTGGGAAGCTCATTATGACCATCTCGAAATCCGATGCGCCGACGTCTCGGCGTGCGCTCCTTGTCACGTCCGCTGCGGCCGCTGGTACCGGCCTTCTGGCGGCATCTACCACCACCGAAACGGCAGAGGCTGCCGTCGTCGACCCGCATCCGGCTTGGCTCGGGCGCTGGCAGGCTATCAGCAGAGATTGCTGGGATGCCCGCCGGATCTTTCAGAGGGAACAATTCGTTCAGAATAGTCAAATCCTCAGTTGGAAGGACGTTGAAGAAGCTCGTGACTGGGAAGACTTCAGGCTGGAACGCCTGATCGCGACCACGCCAGCCAAGACCCCTCAAGGGGCCCGCTCTCAGCTTGAGCTACTATCGGAAGCGTCTGGCGGGCTCCGCTGTGCTCGCAGCCGGTATGAGCCGGAATTGGCGGCGAGCGTCATGGCGTTTCTCGAAGCGCAGGAGGGCTGAGCATGTCGATCATCACCACCACCGGCAAGCTGGAGGGTGTCGGCGCTACGCTCGCCACTATGGAAGAGTGCCGCATGACGCTGGCGAATGCCCGCGAGGCCATAGATGATGACGACGCTTGGGCGGAAAACGTCGACGCAGAGAACGCGTTGATCCGTCGGATTGCCGACCACGCCCCGACCTGCATGGCCGACGCTGCTTTTCAGCTGCGCCTCGCCGAGAGCTTGATCAAGGAAGAGTCGGCCGTCTGGGAGAGCCAAACCCTCGCTACAGTCCAGCGCGTGGCGGCGTATCTGGAGTCCAGACGAGCCAGTGTGCCGCCAGTCGTGCCGGCGCCTGATCCACACCATGCTTGGGTCCAGGAGCACCAGGAGCTGTCGAAGACGGCGAGCGACCTTCAGGCTAACCGGGCCCGTGTAGAGCAACTCCGCGAATGCATCTCCCTGACCCCGCCGAATACGGCGACCGGTGCGCTAGCTCAGCTTCGGTTCTGGCACGACTGGCACATGGAGGACGTCGTGTGCGGCACTGAGGGGATCATCGAGAGCAACGTTGCTGGCAACCTCGATCTGCGGGCCCAAGAGATGGCGCTGGCGTTCCTCGAGGCCCAGAACCCGGCATGAGCACCGCCTTGACATCACCGGAGGCCGGGCGTGTCTACGCCCGGTCGCTGGAGGAACGGCTGCAGTGGCTACTGGAGGTATGCCAGTCGCCGCTCAAGAGCCCGGACGCGCTGAAGGTGGCGATCTACCTCTTCGCCTGCTGCAACAGCACTACCGGCCAGTGCAACCCCAACAGGAAGACGATCGAGGCCAACACCTCGGCCAGCCATGGCAGCCGGGCGATCGCCGAGCTGAAGCGCACCGGCTTGATCCAGGTGCGGAGCTGCGGTTTCAAGAGCAATCAGTACGACCTGGTGCTGCGTAGTGAGGACATCCCTGTCCCGACAGCAGCGGGCGCGGATAGCCCCCGTGAGGACACTACCGTCCCGGCTTGTGAGGACGGCACCGTCCTGACATGTGAGGACACCGGTGTCCTACAAACATGTTGTTTGAACAGGGAATCCGAACAGGGAACTTCTGCCGTCGGTGTCATGCCAGACGATTGGCGTCCCTCCGATCGCGATGTCGGTTTTGCTTCAATGAGCGGGATGGACAACAAAGAAATCGCGCTGCAGGTGCCGCTGTTCGTCGAGTACAATCAGGAGATCCGCAAGACCGCCAGGAGTTGGTCGCTGAACTGGCGACGCTGGGTGACGGCGTGGAAGCGGAAGCAGATCGAGGACGCTGCCGAGCCCCTGACAGGCGATAAGATTACTCGAAGCCTGAAGGCGGCACTCGCCGATGATCGGCCCTGCTGGGAGCGCTACGGCGGCGCCAGGACACCAGCGAGCGATCCTGCCGGGTTTGTGCGTTCGGGGTGCTCGCTGTTCGGTGGATGCCAGTGCAGCGAGGCTGAGCGGCAGGAACATGTCGATCGGGCCGGTGGGCGTCACGTTCACAGCACCGCCACCATGCTGGCACGGATGGCGTCATGACCGCCGCGATCGCTGCTGCCCGGCAGGCAGGTGCCCAGATCGGCTACGCTCGGGTGTCGACCGCCGACCAGCATCCAGGCCAGCAGGTCGATGCGCTGAAGCGCGCCGGCTGCACTCAGGTCTACGAGGAGACCGCCAGCGGCAAGAGCACGGCACGGCCGCAGCTGAAGCGGATGCTGGCCGAGCTGCAGCCCGGTGACACGCTGGTGGTGTGGAAGCTCGATCGCCTCGGCCGGTCACTGTGGGATCTGCTGACGATCCTGGAGGACATGCAGGAGCGTGGCATCCACTTCCGCTCGCTGACCGAGCATATCGACACGTCGACCGCGGCCGGCACCATGTTGATGCAGATGGTTGGCGCCTTCGCGCAGTTCGAGCGCGCCATGATCGTGGAGCGCACCCAGGCGGGGCTTAAGCGTGCCAAGACCGAGGGTCGCCGCCTCGGCCGGAAGCCGAAGCTTGGCATTCGTCAGCAGCGGGATATCTGCCGGCGGATCGAGGCGGGTGAGCTCACCCAGGCGGACGCTGCTCGACTGCTGGGCGTGTCCAAGGCGACGATCTGCAGGTTGGTGGCGCGGGTTGGGTGAATAGCGGTTCGGTGAGTCAGAAGCAGTCTTAAGCCGTACGGCAGATCATTTGACCTTTCGTGCCATCAGAAGCGGAAGCTAGCCCGGCCTATTTGGGCTCAGGATAGTCCCATCTCTAGTTAAGAAATTCTTCATCTTAATCGATCAAACTTGGACGCGGTCGTCTATGCGAACACCAGCGGAAGGCTGGCTACAGTGTTAGGTCACGTGAACAAGATGTCACAGGAATTGTTTTTCTGATGATTGCGCTAGAACGACATGGCGCTCGACCTCGATTGATTTCTGATCAGCGCGGAGCGGTCGCTATGATCGTCGGGTTGGCCGTCATCCCCCTGTTCGCTGCGCTTGGGCTCGCAGTAGACAGCGCCCGGGGCTACATGGTGAAGTCCAAGCTATCCTATGCCGTCGACGCTGCGGGACTGGCCGGCGGAAGAGCCTTCGACACTGAATTCCGCGAAGACGATATCCTCATGTTCTTCGAGGCGAATTTTCCCTCGGGATTCATGGATGCGGAACTAGTCGGCGGCGCTCCTGACATCACGTTCGATGATGAGGCCAACACCATTACGATCGAAGCTGCTGCGACTATCCCCACGCGCCTCATGAATATCGCCGGCGTCCCTGAACTCACGGTCTCGGCAAAAGCCGTCGTTCAGAGGCAGCTTCCGGGAATGGAGCTGGCCCTGGTAATGGACAATACCGGTTCCATGCGCGGCGGCGGCAAGATCGGCGCCATGAAGGATGCAGCGACCGCCCTGATCAACATCCTCTATGGCGATCGCGAAACCGTTGAGAACTTCTGGGTCGGGCTCGTTCCCTATTCGGCGACCGTGAACATCGGCAGCAGTCGTGTCGGCTGGATGGATGGCTTCGACCCTGACGACTTCCAGCCCAGCAGCTGGAAAGGCTGTGTCGAAGCCCGAAGCTACCCCAATGACAGCAACGATGCTCTGCCGGATGTGGAGTTGTGGCGGCCTTTTCTTTGGCCCACGACGTCGGAACAATATCCTAATCCGCATCACGTGATCGCTGCAGACGATTACGATGAAGATGATCCGAGCACGTGGGGCGAATTTCTGAATGGCGACAACGAGTGGGATCCGGATGGCCTCCAGTCGGATTTGAAAGAGGACAATAACGATCAGAACGATGGCACGGGCCCGAACCTGGGGTGCGGTCCGGCAATTACACCCCTCATCGCCAGCAAGACCGATGTGTTGGCCGCGATTGACGAGATGTTGCCCTGGCACCGGGGTGGCACCATGGCCAATCTCGGCTTGGCCTGGGGCTGGCGGATGCTATCCCCTGCATGGCAGGGCATGTGGGGTGGCGATACGCCCAGCGATCTGCCGAAGAGCTACGCGGAAACGAACTCGACAAAGGCAGTGATCTTGCTCACCGACGGCCAGAACCAGTGGTACGATTGGCCGGGCACAACCTGGACGGTCGATGGCGAGACACACTATTCCGGCATTCCGGGCAGCAACAGATATCTCGATGACTACGATGACGACTTCAGGACGACCTGGCCGGGCGCCGATTATACCGCCTACGGCCGCCTGAACGAGGGCAGGCTCGGCACGTCGAGCAACGGTGCTGCGAAATCGGTGATCAACGATCGCTTGCTCGAACTCTGCACAGCGATGAAAGCCGAAGGGATCGTGATTTACACGATCACCTTTCAGCTAAGTGATACGGCGACGCAGCAGCTCTACCGTGATTGCGCCAGCGATACAGGGTTTTACTTCAACTCGCCAAGCAACAGCGATCTGCAGCAGGTTTTCGTTCAGATCGCTGACGAGCTCAGCAACCTGCGGCTCGCCGAATAGCCGAGATTGCAATGACGTCCGCGGCGGGCGGTTCGGATCAACACCGTTGGCCAGCGCCAACAGTCACGACCGTCAACTCAGACCTACCAGACCTGCCGTCAGCCCGCCTGAATTCTGCAACCAAGTTCTGCAACGCCGAAGCTATTGAAATTGCGGGGTGGCGGTGGTCGTTTCAGAATCGACCGATTCTGCAACCCGCCGTTGCCGAGCGTGACGAGAACGTGCAGCGACAGCCCTGGGCGCCTTCTGAAGCCGTGGAGATCGCGGAGGCAATCGAGGAGGTGGAGCGCCAACACACAAGGCGAGGAAGGCCGTCCAAAGAGGAAAAGTTTTCCTCATTATCGAGCGATAGCGAGGGCCGAAAGGTCGCCGCCAAAGTAGCGAAATCTGTCGGCATGTCGCGCCCGACACTCGCGAAAGCGAAGGAAGTCGCCAAAGCGGCCGACGAAAATCCCGTAGCCTTCGCCGACCTCAAGGAGCGCATGGATAAGTCCGGCAAGGTGGAGTGACCCGAGATACAACTGCCGGGAGCATCTCGGGTCTACTCCATGGGGGAGCGGGACCACTGTAGCGGGAGTTGGTTGAGAAACGATGAAGAGCGCGATGGTAGCCAGGATGCCAGCCACCGTAAGCGACCGGCGTTGACGACATCAACGAGTTCAATGCATGGATTGCGAGCTCGAACAGGAACTGTTTTGCAACTCATCAGTCACGAGCTGAGGCTTTCCGCGCATACACCAGTTAACCAGGCCGTCGATCTATTTTTCTGTCATCACATGCTCGCCATTGATGGCTCGGTCGTAGATGGCGTGCGAGCCTTGACGAGCGCTTCCTCGACCTTCTTTTGCAGGTCGGCGAGTTCTTCCTCGAACGCCTGAGATTCCATCGTCTGCGTGTCCGTTTCTTCCTCGGCTGCTTCAAGAGAGCCGCAGGCGCCCTGAATCACTCCCATTTCCTTAAGAAGGGCAACGTCGTCCTTCACGAGAGACACGGTGAGTTGATATCGACCATCGCACCCGATGCGTTGAAGGCGCGCACGGTCCAGCAGAACGCCAAGGGCAAAGTGCGCGACGGAATGATGTTCAGGTACCGCAAAGTTCGCCATGTTCGTCCTCCAACTCAGGGGTATCACCTGATCGTGGAGGAACATGGTTAATTAGTGGTTAAGCCACCGACGTTTTCCTGAGCCGCTCAGAGCCCGTAAGCGGCCGGCATTCCGTTTTAAACACCAGGACAGCAGATATTCCGACATCGCTCACAGGCATCCAGCGGGCGGGCAGCTAGACGGAATTTGAGCTTGAATATTCCGGCTGTGTTCACACGACGCTTGTCACCTCCGCGACATGGGCGTCAATCTCCGCCCTCAGCCCGGCCGGCATCTGCGCGCTGCCGATCGGGACAGGGCTGCCTTTCGGACCGCTGTGCTCGTTGCGCATGGTGTTGTGCCAGCCGAAATTGTTGACCAGGTCGAAGATCACGCCAGCCGTTGGTACATCCTTGCGGAACAGCATGTCGATGCGATCGGCCTCGATGCGCTGCTTGGCAAACTCCAGGACCTCGCCGAAGCCCTCGCGATCTCGGTAATCGCGAAGCGTGCGGGTTGGCACGGCCAGATGATTGGCGAGCCCGACCATGCTGCCGCGTGATCCGCTATCCGCGCATTTTTCGAAGTAGCCGTCGACCAGCTCGTTCAGCTCATCGGGGCTTGAGAACGCTTGGACTCCGCGAGGCATGGAACTTCCCTTTTTTACGACGGCGATCTGGCGAGATGCCAGGAACGATCAGGACGTCCTATTTAGGCTTTGCCGGCGCACGGCGCCGCTGCTTCGGCGGGTGAACGTCCGTCGGGTCCAGCAGGCCGGCGCGTATCAACTTCAAGCCAAGATCGATGATCCCCACCGCAGAAGATGGCCCCGCTACGGGAATGCCCAGCATCTCGGGCAACGAACTGCCGGTGCCGCCGAAATTTGCCGGGATGCTTCGGGAGCCTGACTCGATGACTTCGAGGCCGGCGGCAGCTCTGAGCGCTTCGAGCCAAGGATTGCCCGGCGCTTCTTCCTTGCCCTCATGATCCCGACGCCGAAACAGCGCTGGAAGCTCGGGCTGTTCCTGCATGATCTGAGCAGCACGCTGAAGGCGCGGATCTTTCTGAGTCTCGATGCCAAAAAGCAGCTGGCCGAGAGGCGTTCCTCCGGTTTGGCCTGGCGCCTTCTTCTGGGCGTAGCCCGAGAGTATTCCCGGCATATTCAGCCTTCCACGCAAGCGAGCGGTTTGCGGGTAGCGGGAACGAAGGTTCGCATTGAGAGTGACCGCTTGTTCTCGACAAGAGCCCCTTCCGCCAAGATGTCCATGCTCAAGTCGGCCAGAGCGACACCGAGCCGGTCGGCGTCTATGGGCGGGGCCTCAGCGGCTTTTTGAAGCCGGCGGAGTTGGCTACCGAAGTCCGGGCCTAAATCCCGCCACACGAGCGCTCCCATCGCCTGGAGAGCATTGGTCAGACGAACTTCTAGAGGCCCGTCAGCTGCCAGAGCATGGAGACTTGAGATTGCAGCATTAATCGCCGCTGCCGTCGGCGTCTTGGATGGTTTGATGCGCCCGCTCATGCGTCGCTCCTGGCTGCCAGGTGATGCTCAGCAGCCGAAGTCAGGGTTTCAGATGAGGAACTGTCGGAAAGGGCGTAGCGGGCGCTGACGGGCATTCTAGAGGCTTGTCCGAGGTTCGAAGTCGGGCCGGAACATCAAGGCGCCAAGCGATCGCTGGCGATCATCGAGGGCAGCGGCATGGCGTGACTGCGGACGCGCAAGAACCCTCGGTACCGCCGCGGACGCCGGCGCCTCGTCCTGGTCATCGACACTGAGTCGGCCGGCTGCCTGCGGGCTCCTGGACAGGATGCGCGGCACCACGCCAGGCTCAAGCTTGAGCTCGCCCAGCGCGCGGCGGGTCGTCATGAAGTCGCGAAGCGTGGATTTCGCCAAGGGCGCGGAAAGCGCCAGGAAGCCCGGACCTGCTGCGACCGATCCAACCAAGCCGGCGCCGAACATCGACTTCTGCAGGCCTTCCAGCATGGTCCAGCCTGAGCGCGGCGGGTTCATGGCCTTGGCCGGCGTCTTGGTGGCAGCAAGCGCCTTCACCAGCTTCCGCATCTGGCCAATCTCACCCGACTCGAAAAGCTCATCCATCAGCTCGGGGAACTGGTTCAGGTGCTTCTCGATCGCGTTCGACAGGTTGCCGGCGGTCTTCATATTGCCCTGCGGGTCTTGAATGATGCGCTGCCAGGCCGCCTGCTTGAAGCTGCCGAAGGCTTCCGGCGATGCAGACTTGATCCGACGCACCGCCTCGGCCGTGCCTGACAGGCCAAGCGTGGACTTGCCGAAGAGCGCGTTGACGCTGTCCGACACGCTCTCGTCCAGAAGCTTGTCGACAATGCGCCCGGCCGGATCGCCGGCATTGTTCCCGAACCGTTGCTTGAACTGACGGTGAAGCCCGCGCGCATCCTTGATCGCGTTGAGCGCCTTCTCATCGCCGCTGAACAGGCTGCTGTCGACGACATCATCCATCCAAGCGTCGAAGTCGCCCTTCAGCTTCTGGACGCCCGCCCGCGCCGCTGCAGAGTCCGGCCCCTTCAGGCTGGCCAGGGTGCTGTTCAGGTTTTTGCGCAAACCTTCGACTTCGGCGATCGACACGCCCCGTTGCGGCGATACGCCGGGCTTGGTGCTGACCGCTTCCGACAAGTTGTCGACGATGCCGGTCAGCCGCTCGCGCATCACCGGGTCGAAGCCGGCAAATTCGTCGGCGGAGCGACGCATGCGGTCGACCAGCGGATTGAACGCCTCGCGAGCGATCGAGCCGTCCTGCTTGCTGGCGGCATCATAAGCGGCGCGGACTTCGGCCTTCTGCGCATTGTGGGCGGCCGTGAGATCTTCGATGCCGCGCGCCGAAGCCGTGCCGATATCATCCGCAGACGGGACGATGCCACGCGCCGCTGCATCGATCGCATCCGCCTGTTCGCCCTCAAAACGTCGCAGCGGATCGGCAAATGCGCCGCCGGTCTGCCGGACGTTCTCCTCAGCCTTGAGCGTAGCCAGATCGTCCGTCATCTGCCCGCGCGTCAGGAGGATGTTGAGGTCTTGCGCGGCCAGGGCATCTTCCTTCACCCTTGGCGTCGCCCTCACACGGTTGAGAATGCCGAGCGGGCCACCGATCGCAGCGCCAACTGCGGCATCACCAGCAGCTGACCGGGCACGCTCTTGAAGGTCGCCCTCCGCCGAGCCGAAGCCGTAGGCGCCAGCTTCCGCCGCGCCGATACCAGCGCCTTTCAAGATCCGGGGTAGAACGCCCGCTGACGCTTCGAACGCCTTCCGGCCGAGAACGGCGCGAGCGGCCGTCGCGGGTGCGGTCACAGCGCCGGCAACCTGCCCAACCTTGTAGGCCGTCGAGTCCGTGGTCGGCGCCATATCTTCGGCCACCCGCCGCCGGGCTTCTTCCCAGCCGACGAACGGCGCGCCCACCGCAGCCACCGCCTCATCCATCAGCCCGAACGACAGCATGTCGGCAATGCCGGACGTGACGTTCTTGCCGGTCTCGATTGCCGAACCGATGCGATCAAGGAAGCCTGGCTCTTGCTGCGCTAAAGCCAAGGCCGCCTCCGGGTCTTGCTGAGCATGTGCGGTGCTGATAATTCCGCCCCCGCCCTGCCGGCGAGCCCGTTCCGCGCGAAGTGCTTCGAGACGTGCCGGTCCTGCTGCGCCGCTCTGCCGGCGCTGGCGTTCAGCAATCAAGGCGTCGAGTCTCGCTCGATTAGCCGCCATGGAGACGGGCCTCCTCCGCTGCGATGGCCGCGTCCAGGTCGGCGTCGCTCAGCTGACGATCGGCCGCGCTCAGCTGGTAAACACCACTGCCGGCCGGCGCCGCCTGGCCACTCTCACTACCCCGGAATTCGGCGATTTGCTGGTCGCGAAGCGCCTTGCCTTGTCGCGCCTGTTCCGCCGTCAGCTTCCCGGCCTTTACGGCTGCATCGATCTGCGCATCCGTGCCATGGACGGTGGTGATGCGCTGAACACCAAGGTCCATCAGGTTCTTCTGAAGGTCAGCTTCCGGCAGCGTAGGATCGAGGGAGCCAGCCAGGGATGACAAGGATTCGCGCTCGCCTTCCGAAAGCGCTCCAACAGCGCCGCCAGTTGGTGAGTTGTTGCGCATCTCTTGAAGCTCGCCAAAAGCCACGTTCGCTTTGATGGACTCCAGATGCTTCGCCATTTGGCCCGATTGCGTCAGCGGACCGATTAGTGGAACGTCCTTGGCTTGCCCTTGAATTGGCCCGCCCGCACCAGCACGACTCATGTCCAGGACGCGGTTGATGTCTCGCATCAATGGATTAAGCCCGAGCTTTTCGTGCTCTCTTCGAACGGCGCTTTTTTCTTCCGCCGATGCCCTCTCCGCGGCTGCCGGACTGCCCTCGATCGGGACGATCCGATAGCCCGCCTCTGTGGTTGGATCAGGGATCGCCGCCATGCCGGCCGGGACTTTGCCCAGCCTGTTTTCGCCGGCTCCGGTGTTCACCGTCACTCCGCCGCCGCCGACCGCGTCGACCTCGCCCGTGCGCATGTTGACGTTGAAGATCCGGCCGGCATTCGGGTCGTTCTCGGGATAGCCCAAATCAAGGCCAGTGACCTGGCTGTAGCTATCTGCCTGTTCCGCAGGCCCCGCAGCGATTTGCTCTCCCGTCTGCGGATTGACCGCCACCTCGCCAGCGCTAAGCGTCAAAGGTCCTGGTCCTGCCTTGCCGGTGCCTTCGACAAGCTGGCCGGTGGTCACGTCGTAAAGCCCGCCATCGGTCTGAATGAACTTGTCTTCGGCGGCCTGCAGCGGCTCGTAGATCACCCGTCCGGTGCTTGGATCAATCAAGGCATCGCCGATGGCCATCGGCCCCGGCCCTGGTCCAAGCTCTTGCTGCAAAATGGCCAGCTTTCCGTCGGCGTCGAGCGAGTCAAACAGCATGAGCGATTCGGGCGTCGAAGATCCGGCGGCTACGGCACCGAACAACGCCTCCCGCCCTTGGGCGAGCCGCTCGTCTTCTTCCGCAAGCGCAGCCTCTTGCCGGAGAATGGCATCGCTATATTGCTGTTTTTCAAATCCGAGCTTCTCACGCTGCAGGCTACGGCCCTGAGCTGCGTCGAAAGACCGGGAGAACGCCATGCCGCCGTCGATCACCGGCGCTGCTTGCGCCTGCATCAGCTGCGGGGCCACCCCGGCTTGGAATTGCGGCTGACGGGCGCGACGTTCGAGAAGGGCTTGGAAGAGTGGCATCAATCGATCTCCTGGGATGAGACGGGTGCCAATTCGTGCTTCGGCAGCCGTAGCATGTTTTTCCGATTTTGTCTCATTTTGAGACTAATTGGGATAGGCCGGATGGCAGGCCATCCATGGGGTTCGGATACGGTGGCTCACATGAGAAAGCTGCCGTCGCAGACGGGGGCCTCCTGGACACGGGGGCATGGCACGATTTCACCGAGATCGCCGCGGACATGCACCATGATGTCAGGCAGTGAACCGAGCTTTGTCAGGCAGATCGAAGCCGGACCCGCTGCCTCGATCTCGTCCCCTACGGCGAGTTGATCGGCGAGCGCGCCAGGCGTCGTGACGACGGCCGGCGGCATTTCGGGACTGACGCGCACGACGACAGATCGAAACCGGCCGTCGCTGCACTCTAAGGATCGGGCGATCCAGGTGACCGTGCCCCGGAGGATGACGGCGAGGTATGCACTCACGCTGCGATCAGCCCAGCTGCTTCGTCAAGGAGTGTTTTGGCCTGCACTCCACGTTGGAGCGCGTCTTGCTCGATCATGGCCCTTTCTTCCGCCGGCAATGCCGCACGCTCGCTCTCGATGTCCTCGGAATACTGCCGCAGATCGGTTCGAACCTCGGCCGGCATGGGCGGGCATGGCGATACGATCATCGGTTTCTCATGAAGCTCGCGCGCACGGGCCAGCGCTCGATCCCGGTCAATCTCGCCGTGCCGGATCTCTTCGATGTGCAGCCAAAGCTCCATATCGAGCTGCCGCGTCTCTGGCGTGCGCATTCTAAGCTCCTCTTTGCCGTCTGCCCTGTTGCCCTTTTCCAATCGTGACAAGCGCGTCTTCAGGTGCATCAGCCGCCCTCCCGTTCGGCCGCCACCCGGTCGTGGATAGCTTCTCTGGCCTCATCTAGCATCTCGCGCTCAGGCGAGGGAAAGTATGGCAGCTGGACGATCAGGTGATCGAGAGTTCGACCAGCCAGCGCGCGGTACTGGCGCTCATACTCGCTGATGATCCACTCCAGTTTGTCCTCGCCCTCCGGCGGTTTCGCCAGCATCAGGTCGATGTGGCCGATTATCGGGAGGGTCGGGGGCTCCAGCCGTGAGAGCCGGCTTTCAAGACGTCCAATCGGCATTTCACATTCTCCTCGGGTTGCGTTGCTCAAGTCGAGAAATCCGCTCTTCAAGCTCCGCCGTCTCAACAATTTTTCGATGCGCCTCGACCAGTTTCGAGAGTGCTTCGCCCTCAGATGGCGCCAGTTCGCCGGATGCGACGGCCTCGATCAGCCGCGCCGTGATGCGGGGTAAGTCGGATGACTTCTCGATAGGGGGTAGCGTGGTCTCCAGCGGCCTCTCGCGACGGGGCGGTAGGATGCGCTCCAAGCAAAGCCGCAGTGCCGTGGGATCGCCATCCAGCGCCAGCTGGACGACCTTCTGGGTCAAGGCCTCGGCCTGGCCGTCCAGTAAGCTCTCTACGGCCTTTGTCGTTCGATGGCGCGATCCTGACGGCGGACCGGCCGGGTTGCCGCTCACCCCCGGCTTCCAGCGTCCTCGAGGGTCTCGGCCGTCCTGAGATCCACTTGAGTTATCAGGTTCGTCAGTCATATCGGGAACTCGTCATTATAAGGTGGTTCGGGACCGGCGAGGCCGGCTGGACCGTGGTGATGGTGCTGGGCGCCATTGCCCTGGCCGTGCTGCCGGTCGTCGCGGCGCTGATCTCGACACTGGCGAGCGCCAGCCCTTCCGGTCAGCTTCGACCATCTAGCCAGCACCGAGAGCGACGGTTTCGGATCCTCGCCGTTCTTCTGCCAGACCTTCGCCTCGGCCGGGCCTTCGACGGCCAGGCTGTCGCCGACATTCACCCGTTCGGCTTCGTCGCCGAACAGCAGAACCGATACCGCCGGCGTGTCCTGGCCGGGCGCAATCAGCACGTTGCGCATCGGCTTGTCATTGCGTGTCTTCTTCAGCTCACCGGCCCAGCAGACGCGGCCGCTCACATAGGCCATGGGTTCGCTCATCGTCTCCTCCTAAGCGGCCTCGTCAGGATCGCCGCCAGTAAGCATGTGCGGCGGGTAGAGACCGGTTGCTTCGCGGATGCGCCACAGTTCGGCCAGAGCGCGCTGCCTGGCTTGCTGTCGACGACGCTCCTGCAGCTCGTGCAAACGATCCCGGTGCGCGTTCTCGAAATTCACCACTTGCCCTCGTTCTTCATCGTCACACATGATCAGTCGTCCCGTTCGAAGCCGGCGGCGCTCAAGACCCCCCGAGTGCCGCCGGCGATTACCTGTCATGCCGCACGCATCCGTTGGGCATACTCAAACAAATCCAGGCGCTCCGACTTCTCGGCTTCCTCCAGAACCGCAAGCTCATGGGGGTCGATAAATTCTACGATGGCGTCGCAGAGAAGCTGGCGCATAACGCCCGCCGGCATGGCCTCGGCCTCAACGGTTCCCTGATCGGATGACCAACCCCCGCGCTTGTCGTTCTTCTTCGGCGGTTTAGTGGGCAAGCCCATTAAGGCGATCTGCTCGGGATTGATCCCGATGCGATGGAACATGATCTCTTGCTCTGGCAGATGAGCCTTCAGTTCCTGCTCGATCTGACGGTCGATGAGAACGCCGGCAGGATCGTAGTCACCAATATAGAGGACGTGTACCGGCCGATCGCCAGCTGAGGCCTTGATGTTTTCGGCGGCCTGCCAAGCGAGTGACAAAGACGTGAATCCGCCAGAGGGATAGAGAGGCACCGCATAACGCATGCAGTCATCCTCGATCACGCCAGCGATCGATCGGCTTTCGCACCACACCTCGACATAAACCGGCGCCGATGCCCAATAGTTACGTCTGTAGAGCTGAGCGACGTGAGCGACAGCTTCGGATGGGTGGTTGTAGGTGGTGGTGAAATAGCCTCGCCTGGTCGTGTCGACGAGCCAGCTATAAGGGACCAGGAACTCCCTACGCATCTTCACCAGCTGGCGCTGGACCGGGACATAGCCCTGCTGCTGATCCTTCTCTACTGGTTCGGGCAGGTTCGGGTTTGTCATTCGGTAGAAAACGTGCCGAACTGACTGCGGGTGATCGCCCTCCAGCTCCTCCAGCATCTGAGTACGCAGCTGCTCAATCTGAGCCCTGGTACGACGTCGACGTCGCTCACTCATCGAACTCACCCCGCAGCCAGACTTCCGCCTCGTCGTCAGCCAGCGCCGGATCGACGGCCATGCGGGCACGCTCCATCGCCTCCCGCGTCGCCTGGCGCTGGTTGCGGATGGCCGACGCGACGATGCCGTCGCCCAACAGGTGGTCGTCGCTGGTGTCGAACACCGGCATGCCGTCCGCATCAGTTGGGACGGGTGAGCGGTGGCGCGGTTCGGTGCTGTCGGTTTCGGTAGGTGTGGTCGGTGCCGGCGCAGCCACCGTGTCGACCGCCTGGTGCTCGGCTTCGAGGCTTCGCAGGTGTTCGATGATGTCGGACTTCGAGGCCCGCAAGCGTGCCAGGAGACCGGGAGGCGGATCGGTTTCGGCCTCCCACTGCAACGCGTCATTTTCCAGAAGAAGCCGGATTCCTGCTGCATTCGCCTCGGCAAGAAGGCTCGCGACACTCATATCGCGCCCCTCTTCAAGGGACGGTGGCAACGGTGGTAACGGTGGCTATTTTCTGACTGATTATTAAAAGGGTCCGCACGGACATTACGAGCGTCCGCACCCTCTGCAGCACTGTCCGGAAATAGGCCTTCTCCGGTCAGACCCTTTTCGTGTTGGGTTGGAAATAAGCCACCGTTACCACCTTTACCACCACCTTCAGAGGTGTGCTCAGAGGTGGCTGAGACATTCCTGACGAGCCACATCGTGGTTTTCTTGTAGGCTCCGGCCTGTTCGAAACGGCGCCCGCCTTCGACGCGATTTTCATGCTTTCGAAGCCAATAGCCGAGGGTCCGTCCGGTGAGCATATCGCGCCCCGGTAAGGCGTCCCGCAACGCATCCAATAGTGTCGTGTCTGGTGTGGTGTCGACATCTTGGCCTTGGCTGTCGCGCGGGGCAGGCTTGGCATTTTCCTCGGCGGTTTGGACCACCGCGCCTGGTGTCATGGCGCTGCTGCCGAATTGTTCTTCCCAGGCTTCGAGGACGTTGGCGATGATCTCGCGGATCGGGTCTTGTCCCTCAAGGTGCCGCTTCGTGCCGTATGGGTCCGGCATACCAAGCCAGACCAGCGGCTCGCGGATCATCCGAGACCAGCCTTCGAAGCGCCCGAACGTGGTCAACGCGCCATCCATTGGCCGCCCGGCAACGTGGTACGCTTTGAGGATGGTAAGCGCCGCAGCGATCAGCTCACCGCGCCTGGCAGGCACATCCTTGTGCAGGTCGACGTCGAAGGACCGCTCTTCGGGGCGTTCTACTTGCGGATCGATCTTGCAGACGACACATCGGGTTGTAAGGTCGCCGACAATCTCAAGGTTATTCCCGGTCAAAATCCAGACGGTCGCCGTTGGCACGCTTGCAACCCGACTGAGCCCGAGCACACGGTCGCTGTAAGTCGGCTCGGTCGCCACAGTGCACATAAAGTCGGACGAAAAGGGCTCGGTGATGTTGTCGATGACGGACACTGGCGCGCCCTGCATTAAGAGAGCCAAGCCGCGTTTTGCCTCGTTCTCAGCACTGGTTGCGGCCGTCATCATGGCCGGTGATCTACCGGTGGCGATGTAGCCGGGGATGGCAGCAAGCAAACTCTTCCCACTTGCCATCTTGGGCGCCGAAATCACGATGATCGGTGCCGCTCGAAGGAACGGCCGCACTACCAGGGTCAGCACGGCTGCAATGAAGGTTGCTCGCGCGGCTTCGTCGACGAAGGGGAAACCCTTGATGACGTCCAAAAGAACGGCGAGCGCCGCCTTGGCGTCCTTCTGGGTCGGCTTGTCAGGTATGGCAGGAAACGCGGTCGAGCCCGGCTCGAACAAAATACCGGATTCGCGATCCAGGCCCGGCTTGTTGATGATCCTACTGCTCTGCGTGATCAACGGGACTTCAGTCGTGGCGATCAATCTCGGGATGCCAGCCGCGTTCCACTCGCTATCGGCAGCTGCGATGATCTTGCCGACCTTGGCCGGCGGATCGATTGAATAGACCTTGCCTTCGCTGTCCTGACGCCGCCAGTCCGCTGCCTTCGATAGATCAAGGTCGACGGCCTCTGGCCGGATCGCGGATATCACCAGACTGTCGCGCGGTCGCTCGATGCCGTCGCCTTCGTCCCGCGCCATCGGCTCCGGTGTTCGAAGAACGCGCACGAGGAGCCCGCTGCGCTGATAAATCTCGCCAGACCTCGCAAGCGCCTCGGCGCCTTGTCTCACTACAGTCGCAAGATTGCCTGCCTTGACGGTGATCACCGGCTTTTGCACCTCGGCCAGCTCGTCCGCCGTCGGCACGAAGGGCACAGCCTCGGAGATGCGATTCTCCGTCGCGTCCCAGCTCTCGTTGTGTACCATGTCGAGCACGTCGCACTTCTCGCCGGGATTGCCCGGCAGGGCGATGCGGACGCGGACGCGCTCATGAAGCCTCAGCGCCAGCCTGCGCGCAGCCTTCTGGCCGGCATTCGACACGATGCCCTTGGCGTTGGGTCTCTCATCCCGATCGGCGACGATGATGACATCGGTCACTTGACTAGGCGGCTCAAAGCTTGCCACGCCCGCCGTGGCGATGCATGCGGCGACGGCCTCCGTCCCGATCTGCAGCGAGTCCCGGTGGATGACGGCCACGGCCGCGGCATCCTCGATGCCTTCCAAGACGTAAACCGTGCTCGCCTTGGCGCGCTCACCGAACCAGATGGCGAGGCCGGCAAGACTGTCACCCTCGCGCTCCTTTCCGAGCCAGCGTTTCGACTTGACAGGCTCGCCGTCCTGATCAGCGATGACGGCTTTCTTTTGCGGATCGTCACGGTTCAGGAAGATTTGGAACGCGCCCGTCCGGCCATCCGGCGCGACGGCCTCGAACACGGCGCACGGCCAGTCGCCGAGCTTGGCCGGCCTGTCGCCAGCGCTTTTCACATAGCAGGCCCGCTGCTTGTGGCCGGCAGATTGGGTTGACGGCGGAACGATGTCGTCAGGGTCGATCCCAAGGCGGTCGCCAAGGTAGTTGCGCACAAGATCGTCGCCGCGGTTCGCCGCCGCCGGGTTCAACGCCCGCTCGACCTTCGAGCCCTTCGCCGCCGTGCCGGACTTGGCGTCGCCTCGCTTCCTGATCAAATCCGGCGCGATGGTCTCGGCGATGAAAAGCTTGGCATCCCTGAAACTGCAGCTGCGCACCTTCTGAATGATGGTGAAAATGTCGTCGCCACCGTCTATGCAGGTGCACCGTGCCTTCGCCGCTTTGTAGTCCCAGCGCCAGTCATTGGTGCCGCCGTGGTCAGGGTAGGGGCAGTCGATATGGCCTTTGCCGCCTTTCCATTCGATGCCGGCGGCTTTCAGAATCTCAAGCTCGCGGCCACGGGCAGCGGCTTTGATGGCGTCGGTTTCGATGAAGGATGAAGACATGTACGGCTTCGCCGTCACCGTCTTGGTTCACGCCAGCGCTGCGATCAGCTAGAAGCTGAGGGTGTTTGCCGATCGCAGGAAGGGCGTTGCCGAACGGGGCGGCGCCCTTCCTATTTGGCGGCGGGGTTCTGAGTAGGACTATCAGCGGATTCGACGCCATCGGTCTTGCTGTCCATCCAAGGACCGACGAACTTCCATCGGTAGCCCACCCGGCGCTCGGAAACCCAAGTGGGCGGTGGCGTGCGCTTGCCCGGCGTACCCTCTTCAGCATCCTTACGTCTGCGCCTGCGTACTTCCTGAATATGGAGCCCGGTCAATACGGCAAGCTCCTGTTCGGAAATGACGCGCTCGCCGATCAGATGATCGGAAAGACTGCAATTGGCATCGGAGAGAACTTCGGCGTTCGCCTGCATAGTCCTGATCCCTTAAGCAAGCTTTGAGAACTTGTCGGGGACTATGCCGGCGCGAAAAAGCGCCGTCGTCTCACTAGTCGCAGAAGTCGCGTGGGCTTCAATTATGCGACTAATGCGACATGTGCGAGAGCTATCCTTTTATCTGTGCTAGCTCCTTCTCTCGCCGTTCGATTGCTGCACTTACATGCCGATAGCATGTGCCGGCGTCTGGATACTCTCCCAGCTCGGCTGCCTCCTCAGCGGCAAACTTTGCCAACTCAGCCTTTCCGCCATCGCCATCCTGTGGAATGCCGTCGTCGCGGACCTTTTGATATAGCGCCTCATCAATTTCGAGCCAGAACGGCTGGGGCTTTCTCCCTCTCCTCAGCTTCTTTTTCTCGGTGCTGGCCTGGTCCGCCTCGCTTTCATCTACCGACTTTTCTCTAGCGCCTTCCTGACGCTCGATCGTTTTTGGATCAGACGCTGTGTTCGTTTCTGACTCGGCTGGCAGGATGAAGCCGAGATGATGACCATTTGCCGAACGGCCCCTTCGCAGCATCAGGGCATTCTTGTCGCTTCGCCAGACGGTCCGCGAATAGGCACGATCTCCTAGCGGACTCAATTCGAAAACTCTGATCGTGTCATCCTCGCATCTTGTCCGCAAATGGTGTTCTGCCGCTTCGAAATGTTCCCGATAGAGCTGCCGTGGAGATATCGGAACGTATTTCTCTCCACCCCGGCGGCCCTTTCCCCTGCCGCCCAGCGACGGCGACCAGCGGACCACACGTTTCGCCTTCGTGGTCTGAAAGCTCGACCAGCGATCAAGACCGAACAGGTCAATACCGGCCCAATCAAGCGCCGCCTTCCGGTCGGCATAGCCAGACGGAAACCATGATGACGATTTGCTGGAGGCGGATGTTGGCCTAAGATGAGAATCCATTTCGAGGCTCCGACTCGGATTGGCATGCCCTCGGCCGTTGGCGCGGCGCGGGGGCAATCTCTTTCTACGATACTACAGCACCGCCTTGGAATGGCACCACCGTCGCCGGCTCGTCCGCCACGATCGACGCGACGTGATCAGCCCAGATGGCCATGGCCTGGCGCTTCTCTGGCAGATAGGTGGCCCTATTGTAGATGCCGGCGACGCCTGCCTTGAATCCGCTCACGTGATTAGCAATCGCTTCGACGACGTGCGGCTGAGTGTTCAATTCCGACATGCCGGTGATGACGGTTCTTCGAATGTCATGAAGCCGCCAGGGCGGCAGCTTCAGGCGATCGTCCATGCGTCGCTTGCACTGCGACCAGCCGCTGAAGCCACCTGCCCCACGCCCGAAGACAAGATCTCGTCCGGCTCGCCTTGGAAGAGCCGATATGATGCTCTCGGCCGCAGAGGAAAGCGGGACCAGATGCGCTCGCCGGTTCTTGGTGCGCTCACTCGGCAACAGCCAGATGGCGTCATCGAGATCAAGCTCGCTCCACCTCATGGAAGACAGCTCGCCACATCGCTGCCCGGTCAGCATTAGCAGGCGGACGATCGCATTAAAGTCGCCTGGCTCGCCGGTCACCTTCCAGATTGCGGCGATCTCTTCAGGGGCGAGCACCCGATCCCGCGGCGTCTCGTCAATCGCCCGGTTTGTTCCAATGACGGGATTGCGTTTCGCCAAGCCTTCGCCCATCGCCCATGCGAACATGGCGGAAAGGCTGGCCCGCGCTCGGTTCGCGTCTATAGGCGCAGCTTTTCCATGACGTCGAAGGACTGCCGCGACATGCTCAAGCTCGACTTCATCCACAGCCATGTCGTGCAGGGGCTGCCAATTTCGCATCACGTGGCGGCGCGTCTCCTTGAAAGTGCTCGCCTTCTGCCGTCTGGCTGCCGCGGCGAGATACATCTCAGCGAGCTCGCTGATGGTGAGTTTCTTCACCGGCACCGTACGGCGCGATTGAAGCTTCAAACCTTGCGGGTCCTCGCCGAGCCTGACCTTGGCGAGCAGCTCGGCAGCAGCGGTGCGAGCAGGTTCCGGCGCCATGGCTGGATACTTGCCTATCACCATGCGGCGCTGTCGTTTGCCCTGACGATACTGGATGAGCCATGTGGCCGAGCCGCCGCCCCGAAGCCTCAGCCCGAAGCCGGCCATGTCGTCATCGAAAACCAGAAGCTCGGACTTGCCCTCAGGAATACGCAGTTTCGATACAGCCGCCTTGGTGAGCTTCATCGCGCTTCCCCGTCTTGTTGGGAAGCATATGGGAAGCACGACATTGCTTCCCAGCGCTTCCCAGAATTCACATATGCTTCCCTAAGACTGTGGGTATAGTCAGATAAACCACTGATGTTAAGCGTTAAATTCGCTCACGCTCACAAATGCTCACTGCTACTGCCAGTTTCCTAATCTGTAGGTCAGAGGTTCGAATCCTCTCGGGGTCACCAATCTTTTCAATGGGTTAACGAGAGCTTCGAGAAATCGAAAAATCGACTGGCAACCAATTGGCAACCTGTGTGATCGGCTTCGGCTGGATTTGGTACCTGTTGCGAGCGCTGCGAAGTCGGTCTAAGGGTTTTCGAGAAATTACCCTGTGACTTTGTAAAAATAAAAGCATCAAGAATTGCGGGAGCAGCGCTGTGGTTTGGATCGGCGGAGCGGACGCGTGTAGACTTGGCTGGTTCAGAGCATGCCGAGAAACCGCTTCGAGACAGGTGCATTTTGGGGTGTTCGAATGTGTCGCCGACCTGTTGTCTTCATGGCCTCAGCCCGACATGCTGGCGATCGATATTCCCATAGGTCTTCCGGACAGTGGCGCTCGCGAATGCGATCGAATGGCACGTCGATGCCTAGGCTGGCCGCGGCGGAACAGTGTTTTTCCTGCGCCGATTCGGCGAGCCATAAATGCGACCAGCCAGTCGGAGGCGTCCGGCATCACGCTCGCCATCGACGGACGAATGGTCAGTGCTCAAGCCTTTGGCCTTTTTCCCAAGATCCGCGAGGTTGACGCACTGCTCCGCACGAGCGCAGAGGCAAGGTCGCGCATTCGAGAGATTCATCCTGAGATATCGTTTTGGTCGTGGACAGATGGGAAGGCCATTGTCGAGTCAAAGAAGACGCCTGCCGGCAAGGCGAAGCGACAGGCGCTTGCGGAGCAATGGCTCGGCCCCGAAGTGATGGATTCAGCGCGTGGTCGGCACTTGAAGAAACATGTTGCCGACGACGACATCCTTGACGCAATAGCGGCCCTTTGGACCGCGGCAAGGATTGAGCGATCTGAGGCGGCAACGCTACCAGGAAATCCTCCGACCGATTCGGCAGGTCTTAGGATGGAGATCGTTTACTAACCATCTGAGCGCCCGCCTCGGACGGTTGGGAGCGCCAACGCTTCGCTACAGCTGTCAGATTCCCGCAAGACAACACACCCCTGAGGCGTTAAAAGGCTTTACTTCCCGTTGATCAACAACGGGTCTTGCCGTCGGCAAACAGCTCTGGAGACATCCCTTGGCGATCGCAAATGCGCAATCGAGCCTCGCTCTCAATGTGGGTATGAGCGAGGTGACGAGCAGCCAGATTTCCCAGGACGATATCAACAAAGCGGCCTGGGGGGCTTGCGATACGTTTAGGGGCGTGGTCGATCCGTCGATCTATAAAGACTACGTCCTGACCATGCTCTTTTTGAAGTATATCTCGGATGTCTGGCATGACCGTCTGGCAGGGTATCATGCCGAGCATGGGGATGCGGAGCTGGTGGCGACGTGTTCAATGAAGTGGACTGCCACTACGTGAAGGGGTCCGAGTGTGATGCGCGTGCCGCTCGGCGACACAATCAGTTCTGTTTCCTCGTCTATGACGCGCTTGCCTACAGTATGCTGGATCTCTTTTCGCTCGCAACTGCTTGTCCGGTTTTTTTCAAGGACATCGGCGATCCGAAGAAGGAAGATATCCCGCGTGTTACCGCCCGACAAAAACCGGTCGGATACGGATTTTTCCGAAAGGACGAGTCCGAACCGATCCGTTTCAAGACCGACCTTTCCCATCCGAATTGCGAAATCAGGGAACAGGCAGCGCTCTATTTTACAGGCATGGCGCTCGACGCGATTTAGACCCATGAGCTAGCCCACGCCTTCATGGGGCATGATGAGTACGCTGAGAACCACCTGGGTATCCGGGCGTTGAATGAAACACCGCAGGGCGACAGCAATCTGCGCCAAATGCTGCTTAGTGCCCATTCTGCGCTCTTGATGAAATCAGCGACCGTGCCTGAATGCCTTCCGGGATGAGAATGGAGGCAAGGTCATGTTGAACATCCAAGACTGCATCGGCTTTTGCCGGCTCTCCGAGGACGAGATCATCGCGATTGCCGAACATGAGCATCTGCCGGATATGCCCGCCATCGAACTGGGCGACTATCTCTGCAGAACGGCGGAGGGCGCGCTTCGCGTGAAGCGCATGATCGTTGAGGATATCGAAGCGGCGAGAGAACGCGGCGATCTCGCTCATGCCGCAAAGCTCTGGAAGGTTCTGCAGCATTTCCTCGAGCATCACGCCGGCATCACGCTGAGCGACGAGCAGAGATCGTGAGCGATCAGGCGCCCTCAGTCGAGCGGCCTGGGGCGTTTCCCGAATATGCGAGGACTTGATGATCATCAAAGACGGAACATGCAACGGCGCTGGGGGCAGGCGCCTGGTCAGACGCCTTGCGCTTACGATCGCCCTAACCTCGCTTCTGTCATCATGCCTTGCTCCGTCCAACGCTCCAGACGATGTCGTGATGACGGGAACGGAGCCGGTGACCTGGCCAGCAGGCGATCCGCGAACGGGCAAGGACCTGTTCATCGGCAAGGGCTGCGTCATCTGCCACAGCGTCAACGGCGTCGGCGGCCGCGCCGCTTTACCGCTCGATGCGCCGCCGGACGGCAGAAAGGTCGATCCCATGGTGTTTGCCGCGGCCATGTGGGAAGGGGCAGCCGCCATGATCTCGCTTCAGTTCACCGAACTCGGCTATCAGATCGGCATGACGGGCGAGGAGCTTCGGGATCTGGCGGCCTTCGCCTCCGACCTGGAAGCGCAGGGCACGTTCTCTCGCAACGATATCCCGCCGGACCTTCGCGCCTGGATCATCGATGCGCCGCATTGGCAGGGCGACGATTGGCCGGCACCCTTCGAAAGCCTGCCCGATGGCACGCCATCGCCGTTCGAGGACCTCTGAACAGAACAGCTACTGATGAAGGTCAAGGCAATCTTGGCGTGACCGGCCAGATTGGTGACCACGCCGAAGGCCGCTCGTAACGACGAAGCGGGTCATAAACTGGAGGGAACGCCCATGAGCGTTCTCGCTATTAGGGTGTTTCTCCTCTACCTTCCAATGGTCGCCCATGCGCAGCCGATCGATCCCCACGCGCTGTTCGAAGAGAAATGCGGCCGCTGCCATGAACATGCCGGCACCTTCGCACGGGAAACGCTGACGATTGAAAACGGCGAGGTCGTGAGGCTTCGATCGAGTAAGCCCGTTCTGAAAACCTTGGCGAGCCATTTCGGAAAACTCCCGGATGCGAAGGCCGACCAGATTGTGGACATGTTTCGGCATCAGATCTTGTCCGGTGGACTCTACGAGAGCAAATGTCGGTTCTGCCACGACCCGGCCAAGGACCTGGCAAGACAGACGCTTATCATGCGGGAGGGACGAATTATCGACCGCTACACCGGCCAGTCCGTCGAGGATCTTCTAAGTTATCACGGCCGACTTGAGAGTGGCGAGCAGCAGGTCATGCTCGACATGCTGACCTAGCAGCTGACCACCATCGCCGCTGAAGTGCCATCGGAGTAGCCATGCTGCAAATCGGCTCAGCGCGGACGCCATCGATATGCCCTGGAAGGGGACATGTTGATCGGCATCAAAGGCATATCCGCTCGACCCACTAGACTGTCGGACAACTCGAATCACCGAACGATTGCCTGGGAGTTGCCACGATGGCCTATAAGGATCTGCTCGTTAAGGTCGATGACAGCCCGGCCTGCGAGGCGCGGACCGATGCAGCGATCGAGCTTGCACGCCGCTTCGACGCTCATCTGACAGCGCTCTATCTCGTGCCGGAGATCACGCTGCCTATGGCAGTCGAGGGTTACATCGGCGCCGATATCTACACCAGCATCGAGGAGCAGGAACAAACTAAGGCTGATGCAGTTCTTGACCGGTTTCGCCAAGCTGCCGACGCAAAGGATGTGGAGTACGATACGCGGATCGATAAAGGCGTGATTGCAGAATTCGCCGATCGACTTCAGGTTCATAGTCGCTACACCGACCTTCTGGTCATCGGACAGCCTGATCAAGTCGCTGAGATTCCGTACGGACCGTCGCCGGGAGACGTCGTGATGAACGCCGCAGCGCCAGTGATGGTCATTCCTTTCATCGGTATGACGGAAGGTTTCGGCAAGCGGCCGATGATCGCCTGGAACGCCAGTCGCGAAGCGGCGCGCGCCGTCAAGAACGCCATGCCGTTCCTAGAACGGGCGGACGCCGTCGATGTGGTCACGTTCCGCCCGCGCGAGGGACGAGACGCACACGGCGAGCTGCCCGGCGCCGACATCGCGCTCCATCTGGCCCGACATGGCATCAAGGTCGACGTGCAGCGCCTGGATGGCGAGGACATCGACGTTGGCGACGCGCTCCTGTCCCACGCCGCCGATCGTGGCAGCGACCTTCTAGTCATGGGCTGCTACGGACATTCACGCCTGCGCGAATGGGTTCTCGGTGGCGCCACCCGCACCATTCTGCGCTCAATGACCATGCCGGTTGTCATGGCGCATTGATGACGCGAAGCGACAAACAGGCGACAGATCATCGCGAAGGAGATCGGTGAAGAGCTGCGCCTGCTCGACCGTAGTATCGCTCGGCGAAGGCGAGGTCTGCCCTATTCCTCCAATGACAGGATGTAGGCAATCACATCATCGGTCTCGTTACGATCAAGGTGAAGATCCGGCATACGCTCGTGAGGTGTCTGCAGAAAGACGCGCAGGCTGAGCGCCGTAACACGTGGTGTGTTCGCCAAGTCGGGAAAGGCGGGTGCATCGATATCGGTCGTCGATGTATGCCCTGGCGCGATCACATGGCAGGCCGAGCAAACATCTTCCGCCAGCTTGCGACCAGCCACGGGATCGCCGAGCAGTTCGTCGGCCATGGCGCCTGTCGATATGACCGTGAAACCCACGAGAGCAGCCGTCAAAAAAGGAGACATGGATCAGAACTCCAGCTGTTCGACCGCGGCGTCGATTCCGTCTCGGGCGCAGCGATCATCCTGTTCGCCGCCGGGTGCACCGGAAACACCGACGCCACCGACGATCGATCCCGCGGCCTCGACCGGTAAGAGACAAGCTCCTGCGAAAACACTGACCAACATTGCTCGCCACATGGCGCCTATCCCCATGATGTCATCGACAGCAGCTTCGACCATTCGGCCATGGGGCGGCTGTTGACCCCATGATCCAGATCAAAAGCGTCGGCGATGTGACAACTATGGGGCGAGCGTTTTTGACAGCTGGATCGACTCGATCGCGTAGCCACGCTGGCAGAGGGTCGCAAGGGAACGCGGCTTCAACGCGATGATGGTGGCATCCTTGAAATCAGAAAGAGCGAGATGGATGGCAACGCATTGCTGGTGTTTAGCGATCGTCTCAGCCGCTTCGAACAGCGAGCCGCTGGTCTCCTGACTGAGATAGTTCACGGTCCGGAACAGATCCACGGTCATGTGGCGCTCGGATCCGATGAGCAAGATTTCATAGCCGAGTAAGCCATGCAGATAACCGCGAGCGCACTGAAGCGACAGCACGCCAGCTTGCGACCGGCCTACGTCGATGCGGTCCTTCGCGTAGTCCCGCCATGCCTGCAGGCTAACCGGCAGTCCGGCGAGGTCGAGACCTGCAAAGGCTTGATCGATCTGATCTTGTTGCAACCGACGGATCTTCAGTTGCAGGCTTTTCACAGAAGAGGCCGCCATCACGAAAACTCATCAGGTCATTGCTGTCAGATGATCTTGACATGACCGACACCATCGTTGTCGTTGCGCTGCGTCAAGACAGCCGCTGAAGATCGACGTGAACTTTCTTTAGCTTAGTGACTGTGACATGCTCCAGTTTCAAGAAGACCGGTTCCAGGGGAAAGGCCGATGGCGAAAAATGAGGATACTTGCCGATATCGGCCGATTCGCTTGAGGGGCGCATCCCACGGCCTTTGTGAGCACTGTGGTGTCAAGGAGTTTGCAGTTTGCGGTGCGCTCGAACCCCAGTGTGCAGCACGGTTGCGCAGCCTTACATCGCGCATTCATCTAACGCCGAAGCAGGTGCTCTTCATCGAAGCGGAGCCGGCTGCGCATCATTTTACGATTGTCGACGGCGTCGTGAGTATTTCGAAGTCCTTGGCCGATGGTCGCCGTCAGATTGTCGGCTTCATGTTTCCAGGCGATTTTCTTGGTGTAGCCGACGAGGAAAACTACAGCTGCACCGCGCAAGCCGTAACACCGGTGGAGCTCTGCCGTTTTCCACGTCAATCCTTCGAAGCGCTGGCCGAGGAATGTCCGGAGATCGAACATCGGCTGCTGCACGCCGTATCGACCGAGCTGATTGAAGCCCAACAGCATCTGCTGATTATCGGTCGACAGACCGCGGAGGAGCGGTTGTGCTCATTTTTGCTCCATCTTGGCAAGCGCGCACCGCATCGAGGTGTGCCGGATAATCCGATCCATCTGCCAATGTCACGCGCCGATATCGGTGACTATCTTGGCCTCTCCTTGGAAACTGTAAGCCGCACCTTCACCGTCCTTCGCGATCAGGGACTGGTCAAGCTAGCCAATGCGCACACCGTCCAGCTGCTGGACACCGACCAGCTCCAGCAGATGGCCGAGGGCGCTTAGCCAAGCGATAGCCTGGGGGCGCAGTTGGTGTTGCCGCCGAGCAGAACTTGATGCGGTAATCCCCCGCCAGAACCCCCATGCACTCTTCGCTAAGCTGGATCGCGAGACGAGTTGCCCCAATCAAAAGTTATGGCGTTCTGGCGCTGCCTTGTAGAAGCTGGTCCGAAGTCTATCCCTCCAGATGTGGCGATCTTTCGTATCACCACACCGCAGGACCGGACACTTATTGGTGAGAACACATCATTGGTTCCCGCCCCAAATGCCAAGAGCGGCTGTCTACCGCCAGTCTTGAAGGTAAACCGAGGGCGTCTTCCGATGTGGTCGCACCACTAGTGTTTTGTTTTGCCACCGCTCCCATTTGCGACCTGCATCATCAGGTCGCTGACTTTGGCTGCCTGGTTTCTATAGGCTTTGAATGTTTCCTTACCAAAGCTCGCTTGGGCCTTCCAGGCTTCGTTCAGATCATGACAATGGCTGACATCGTCGATCACATGGGCATAGGCGTGACAGCGTTCCCCGACGAAGTCATACCAAGCGGCACTGAGCGCGGCAGCGGTTTCCATATAGGCTTGCGACCACTCAGCAAGCGCCTGGACCTCGGTCGCCTGATTGGGCTGTGTCGTCGATTTCTGTGTCATCGGTCCGTCCTTTCCTGATGGGGGGGTGAACGCTGCGCGCTCATACAGTCTTCTTGCGCGCAAACAGTTCGGACTTATCAGCGGTCAAGGGGTGCTTCTCGAGAGGTTTTTCCGACTGATCCCGATGCTCAGCGACCTGCACAAGAAAAGCATCGACGAAGCGTTCGAGATCCTCCCAGTCGGTGAACTCATGGTCCTTGCCGGTGGTGTGAACAAAACCCGATCGCCATGCCGAATGTCCCATCGTCAATGGCCCCATCTCTGCAGACAGGATGACCAAACCGACAAGCGACGCATTGATGCGGATCAACAGGGTCTGAAAGTCGTGATCGGAAAAAAGGAAGGTGCAGTGGCCTCCCTCATCGAGCCTCAGGTCAAGCTCGCGGGCATCGCCCGCTACTTGCCGATGGCGATCTCTTTGACCTTGGCTTTGACTTCGGGCGGCTTCGGCAGCGTGATCGTCAGCAGATTGTCGGTGAGTAAGCACGAGAGCTGGTTATAAGACCACTCTGTCTGAAATCAGACCATGGACTTCAATGCCACCCCGACGCCGTAGGCCATGCCGGCGGCGACCATACCGATGGTGAGCGTTTCCGCCCCCGACCACCACCAGGGAGTGGTTGACCAGCGGCTCTTCAGCGATCCGATGAGAAAGAAGACGACAGCGGTTGCGATGACGGAAAGCGATACGCTTGCACCGAGGCCAGCGACAAAGGGGATGAGCGGCACGAGACCACAGATCAAGAAGGCGATGAAGGTCGCAAACCCTGCCAATATCGGTGATCGATCAACCATGGGCACACCATGCTCCTCGGCCACCATCATATCGACCCAACGTTTGGTCGAGCTGGTGATCACGTCGACAGCCCGTTCGAGATCAGTGCCCTTGAACCCCTTGGCGGCAAAGAGCTGCTTGATCTCCTCCCTTTCTCCGTCCGGCACGAGACGGATATGGCGCTCCTCCATCCGACGAAGGCGTTCATAGTCGTCGAGTTCCGCTTTGGTACCGGCGTAATTGCCGGCCGCCATGGAAAAGCCGTCCGCAAGCAGGTTGGCAGCACCAAGAATCAGGACGACTCGCGAAGACAGATCAGCACCGACGACGCCGGCGACGATCGCGAAGGTGGTCACGGCGCCGTCGATGCCGCCATAGACCCAGTCCCTGAGATAGTTGGCTTTCGGACCGTCGGCCAGGCGAACCGCGATCTCATCGCTCGAGTGGCCGTGTTCCATGGAACGATCGGTCGTCATCGCTGCCCCTCCTCTCAAGCCGATGGCGTCCTGGCCACTCATGAAACGGTTTTTTTCGGAGCTTGCTGTTGAGACAGGTCAATTGCTGATCGTTGAGCGAGATCAAAGCTTGATCCGAAAGATCTCGTTAGCTCATCCAGGCGGCTTGGTGCAGAAGCCGCGACGTTCCGAGACAGGAGCAAGGGTATGCCTGGATTGATGGCACCGACGACGCGGTTCGACGTCTTCCCGATCATTCGCTTCTTGGCGGTTTGTCTCATGACCGCGCTGATGGTTGCGACAACCCATGTGCAAGCGCAGCATCTCGACCCGCCCTTGGGATGGGACGTCTGGGATCCGACGTGGTCGACCCGGGAGATATGGAAGGGTCAGGAGGCGGATGAGCCCCTGCGTTGGAGGGTGGAGCGCCATCAGATCTACATCGATCAGGGTGTTCCCGAAGCCTATCGCGGGGCGCGCAATCCCCATCCCCGCATCCCGAACATCCTCGAAGCCGGCCATGGGCTCTTCATCGAGCAGTGCGCATCTTGCCACGACGCGGGCGGCCAGGGTCCAGGTGAGGCCGGCCTTTCGCTTTATCCGCCGCCTGCCCTGCTGATCCATCTGACGCGTTTGCCCTCTCGTGTGGACGAGTATCTGATCTGGTCGATCGCCGAAGGAGGCGAGCTTTTGGGAAGCGATATGCCTGCCTTCAAAGACAAACTCGACGAGGATGAGATTTGGCAGATCATCACCTATATGCGCGCCGGTTTTCCGGCGGTCGGCGGCGAGATCAAGAATTGAGATTGGCTGACCTCTCGTCGCAGGCGTTCTGAGACGGCGGGGAGGCAGAACAGCAAGCCATGCCCGGCCTGACGGCTATCTCACCACGAAGACCGAAAGGTCCGAGTGTGAGGCCAGATAGCCTGCCCGAGATGCAAAAATATAGTCGACGAAACCGGGGACGTGAGACGCCATGACAACGAGGTCGGCACCGATGTCCGATCCTGCTTTCTCAAGCGTGGCATCGATATCCACAGCCGGATCATGGGAGACCATGGCTTTCGCTTTGAATTGAACGCCGTGCAAAGATGTTTGCTCAGCCGCGAACGCTTCAAGCTTCTCCGTATATTCCGATGGATTGTGGGCCACAGCGCTGGGTCCCGAGATTGTAACGCCCACGGCAAAAAGCTCAGCATGATAGTGCTTTGCCAGATCAGCCCCCACCGACACTGCTTTCTTGAGCTGATCCACGCGCTCCAGATCAATCGGAAGCATGATGGTCTTATACACGTCGCACCTTCCCGCGCCGTCACACGACGCATCGCAGAATTTTCTTTTGGTCAAATGGAGAGTACCACGGAAACACAGAGGTACTCTTGATCCCGATCAATCTGATGATGCGACATGTTCATCGACGCCGGCTCGGCCTTGATTTGTCTTAATCATCCCTGCTCTGCACTCTCAACAAGCGATCCTCGCCCATCATGTTGACATTCGTCAAAGCGCGCGCCGCTGCAGTGCAACATGATGTGGCCGGCTTGGTCGAAGACATCGTGGGCCAGGTTTTCGATTGCCGTCAGTGATCGACCGTCGTCGGTGCGCGGATCGTTTTGAAAGGACGGTGCTGATGCTTCATACCGAAGAAAGGTCGCGAGGGTGTGCTCATCCTCCAAAGTCGAAGCCCGAGGGTCGGGTGATGCACGGTCTTGTTCGAAAAGACATTGATGTAACCCATGCCGATCGCGCCGAGCGTCCAGCTAGCGAGCGTTCGACGCCAGGCTATTACGGCACTTATGCGTTGGATCGGGCGTTCAAAGCGAACATTGCGCGACTGACCACCGGCATCAGTCCGGCGGGGATGATGGCGCTCTATGTCGACTGGCTCGCCCATCTCGCCTTGTCGCCGGGGAAGCAGTTGCAGCTCATGGAGAAGGCATCAAGAAAAGCGGTGCGTCTGGCGCTTTATCTCGGGCAGGCTGCCGCCGGGACGAACCCAGCACCCGCCATCGAGCCCTTGCCGCAGGACCGGCGTTTTCGCGATGAGTCGTGGCAGCAATGGCCGTTCAATCTGATCCATCAGTCCTTCCTGATGACCCAGCAGTGGTGGCACAACGCCACCACCGAGATCGACGGGCTGTCGGACGAACGCGAGCGGGTGTTGTCCTTCGTTGCCCGGCAGATCCTGGATCGCTATGCGCCCTCCAACGCCCTTTGGACCAATCCCGAAGTGCTGGCACGCACCATCGAACAGGGCGGCATGAATCTGCTGCGTGGCGCGCAAAACGCCGTCGAGGACTGGCAGCGAACGATCGCCGGAAGGAAGCGTCCTGAGGACGACGACTTCGTCGTCGGCAGGGATGTCGCGGTGACGCCCGGCAAGGTGGTCTACCGCAACCGGCTGATCAAGCTGATCCAATATGCGCCAACCACCGATCAGATCCATGCCAAACCGGTGCTGATCCTGCCGGCCTGGATCATGAAGTATTACATCATCGACCTCTCGCCCGAGAATTCGCTGGTGACCTATCTGGTCGAGCACGGCCATACGGTCTTCATGATCTCCTGGCTGAACCCGACGGCCGAGGACCGCGATCTCGGCATGGAGGAATATCGTAGACTCGGCCCGATGGCGGCGTTGGACGCGATCGAGGCGATTATCCCTGAACAGAAGGTACACGCCGTCGGCTACTGTCTCGGCGGCACCCTGCTTTCGATTGCAGCCGCCACCATGGCGCGGGACGGGGATGAGCGGCTGGCGTCGATCACCACGCTTGCAACGCAGGTGGATTTTTCCGAATCGGGCGAGCTGATGCTGTTCGTCAATGACAGCGAGGTCGCCTTTCTCGAAAGCATGATGTGGGATCAGGGTTATCTGGACGGATTGCAGATGGCCGGCGCCTTCCAGCTGCTGCGCTCCGACGACCTGATCTGGTCCCGCCTGGTCCAGGACTATCTAATGGGCGAGCGCCAGGGCATCAACGATCTCATGGCCTGGAACGCCGATGTCCCGCGCATGCCCTACCGCATGCATTCCGAATATCTGCGCGGCCTCTTTCTGAACAACGACCTTGCCGATGGCCGCTATCTGGTGAACGACCGGCCGATCAACCTCGCCGACATACGCGCACCGATCTTCGCCGTCGGCACGGAGAAGGACCATGTCGCGCCCTGGCGCTCAGTGCACAAGATCACGTTTCACCCGGCGGCCGACGTCACCTTTCTTTTGACCAGCGGTGGTCACAATGCCGGCATCGTCAGCGAGCCCGGACACCCGCGACGTCGTTATCGGGCCGCCACCAAGCAGGCGAGCGATCGCTATCTCGATCCGAATCGCTGGCTTTGGACGGTTCCGGTGCGCGAAGGCTCATGGTGGCCGGAATGGCAGGCATGGCTTGCTGGACTGTCGACGGCGGCAACAACGCCGCCAGCCAGGAGCGCTGCGGACAAAGGGTATCCGACGCTCGCCGACGCGCCCGGCAGCTATGTGCTCCAGCACTAAGTGAGACGATGATGACACGCAGCAAGATCGGGCTCGGCCTTCTCCTTCTCGCCGTCATCGGCGTGACCGGCGGCTATGCGTACAATCACTTTCTCGGGCGAGATGTGCTCCCGGACGGTATCGCCACCGGCCACGGCCGGCTGGAGGTCGAGGAGGTGCATGTTGCGGTCAAATATGGCGGACGGGTCGACGAGGTTCTGGTCGATGAGGGCGACATGGTCGAGGCCGGCGATGTTCTCGCCAGGCTGGACACGGCCGAGCTTGATGCCAATCTCGCCCGCGCCGAGGCAGAGATCCATCAGGCCGAGGAATCCGTGGTCGGCGCCGAAGCGCTGATCGCCCAGCGTGAGAGCGAGCTTGCTTTCGCCGAGCAGGAGCTGGAGCGCGCCTCGACCTTGGTCGAAAGAGGCCATACCTCCCAGGAGATTGTGGATCAGCGCCTGACTCAACGCGACACCGCGAGCGCCGCACTGCGCGCCGCGAAGGCCCAGCTCGCCACCGCCAAGGCGACCGTGCGCTCGGCCGAAGCGGCGGCGCGGCAGATCGAGGTACAGCTGGATGAGGCGACCATCCGCGCGCCGCGTCTTGGGCGCGTGCAATATCGTCTCGCGGAGCCCGGCGAAGTCCTGGCCAATGGCGGACGGGTCATCACGCTTCTTGATCTGACCGATGTCTACATGACGATCTTCCTGCCGACCTCGGAAGCCGGTCGCCTGGCTTACGGCGCGGAGGCACGCATTCAGCTGGACGCGGCGCCCGAATACGTGATCCCGGCCAATGTATCATTCGTCGCCGCCAACGCGCAGTTCACGCCGAAGGAGGTGGAGACCCGAAGCGAACGCGAAAAGCTGATGTTCCGGGTCAAGGTCCAGATCGATCCCGACCTCCTCCTGCAATATATCGATTTGGTCAAAACCGGCCTGCCAGGCGATGTCTTCATCAGTCTGACCTCTGAGCTCGCCTGGCCGGAGCGCTTCGCCGTCAACCTGCCACCCCGGCCGAGCGGATGAGCCGTATGACGGCCTCATCGGTTCGCCTGCGCGACCTCCGCCATGCCTATGGCAGGACAACAGCGGTCGACGAGGTCACCCTCGATATCATGTCTGGCCAGATGGTCGGCGTGATCGGCCCCGACGGTGTCGGCAAGTCGACGCTACTCGGTCTAATCGCCGGCGTGCGCCGCATCCAGAGCGGTATGATCGAGGTCTTCGATGGATCGATGGCCAGTGCCGAGCATCGTCGTGCGATGTCGCCGCGTATCGCCTATATGCCGCAGGGGCTCGGCAAGAACCTCTACATGACGCTGTCGATCCGCGAGAACCTGGCGTTCTTCGGCCGCCTCTTCGGCCAGGACCGGGCAGAGCGTACCGCACGCATCGCGGATCTCACCGAGAGCACCGGCCTCGCACCCTTCATCGACCGCCCCGCGGGAAAACTCTCCGGCGGCATGAAGCAAAAGCTCGGCCTTTGCTGCGCGCTCATTCACGATCCTGACCTCCTGATCCTGGACGAGCCCACCACCGGCGTCGATCCGCTCTCGCGCCGACAGTTCTGGGCGCTGATCGATCGCATTCGTCGATCACGGCCCGGCATGACCGTCATCGTCGCCACGGCCTATATGGACGAGGCCGAGGGCTTCGACTGGCTGATCGCGATGAACCAGGGCAAGGTCCTAGCCACGGGCAGTCCGAAGGACCTGCACCGAGAGACCGATACGGCCAGCCTTGAAGAGGCGTTCATCGCCCTTCTGCCGGAAGACCAGCGCCGGCACCATCGAAAGATCACGATTCCCGAACGCTTGGGTCGGGACGGCGAAGCGGCGATCGAGGCGGACGGGCTGACCCGGCGCTTCAGTGATTTCACCGCGGTCGACCAGGTCAGCTTTCGCATCGAGCGTGGCGAGATCTTCGGCTTTCTCGGTTCGAATGGCTGCGGCAAGACCACCACCATGAAAATGCTGACCGGCCTCCTGCCGGCTTCCGAAGGCCGGGCCTCTCTGTTCGGCCGTCCGGTGGATGCCCATGATCTGGAGACGCGAAGGCGCGTCGGTTACATGTCGCAGAGTTTTTCCCTGTACGGCGAACTGACCGTCCGCCAGAACCTCGAGCTTCATGGCCGCCTGTTTCATCTGACGTCAACCCGCATCGACGAGCGCATGGCCGACCTCGTTCCCGCTTTCGGCCTGGAGCGCTATCAGGACGAACTCGCCGCCGATCTGCCAATGGGTGTGCGCCAGCGCCTGTCGCTCGCGGTCGCAATCATGCACGAGCCCGAGATGCTGATCCTGGATGAGCCGACCTCCGGCGTCGATCCGATCGCGCGCGATCGCTTCTGGGAACTCTTGATTGATCTTTCACGCAACAAAGGCGTGACCATTTTCATCTCCACCCATTTCATGAACGAGGCAGAGCGCTGCGATCGCATCTCGCTGATGCACGCCGGCAGGGTGCTGGCGAGCGATGCGCCGGCGGTGCTTGCTGATGCCTATGGGCATGGCGACCTCGAAGAGGCCTTCGTCTCTTACCTAGAAGAAGCAAGCCGAGAGAACGCAATCGAGGTCAAATCTTCCGCCGCAGCTGAAACTGCCGCCGACCCAACGTCCAGCCCGGTGGCGCCGGCCACCTTCAGCCTGAGGCGTCTTGCGGCCTACAGCCTGCGTGAGGGGCTGGAGCTGATCCGCGATCCGATCCGGCTCACCTTTGCCCTGCTTGGGACGGCGATCCTCATGCTGGTGTTCGGCTACGGCATCACCTTCGATGTCGAGGATCTGCCCTACGCCGCGCTCGATCGCGACCAGAGCCAGGAGAGCCAGCGCTATCTCGAAGGACTAACAGGCTCGCGCTACTTCATCGAACGCCCGCCGATTCTGACCCATGACGAGATGGACCGGCGTCTCGCGAGCGGCGACATCACCGTGGCGATCGAAATCCCGCCGGGCTTCGGCAAGGCGCTCTTGCGGGATGAGCAGCCGGAGGTATTCGCGCGCATCGACGGGGCCATGCCGTTTCGCGCCGAGACCGTCGAGGGCTACATCAAAGGCCTGCATCATGGCTATCTCGCCGATCTCTCGCGCCGCGACCATGGCGAAACGCCCGACCTCTCCGCGGCAATCATCGAGTCGCGCTATCGCTACAATCAGGCGTTCGCCAGCATTTATGCGATGGTCCCTTCGATCATCCCGTTGCTCCTGGTGCTGATCCCGGCTGTTCTGATGGCGGTCGGCGTGGTCAGAGAAAAGGAGCTGGGCTCGATCACCAATCTCTATGTCACACCGGTCACGCGCCTGGAATTCCTGCTTGGCAAGCAGACGCCCTATGTGCTCGTCGGCTTCATCAACTTTTTGATCCTCGCCGCCATGGCCGTCTTCCTGTTCGGCGTGCCGATCGAGGGCAGTGCTCTGGTGCTCCTTCTCGGCGCGTTTTTGTTCGTGATCGCCACCACCGGCGTCGGCCTGGTGATCTCCGCCTTCACCAAGACCCAGACGGCCGCCCTCTTCGGTACGGCGATCGCGACGCTCCTCCCGTCCATCCAGTTCTCCGGAATGATGCAGCCGGTCTCGTCGCTTGAAGGCGGCGCCTATGTCATCGGCCATTCCTTTCCCATGATGTATTTCCTGAACATCAGCGTCGGAAGCTTCACCAAGGCGCTGGGTTTTGCCGAGTTGCAGGGCGACGCGCTGGCGTTGCTCGTGTTCTTTCCGGTGCTCACCTTGTTAAGCATGGCCTTGCTAAGGCCCCAGGAGCACTGAGGGTGCGGCGGCTCAGCAATATCTTTCGTCTCGGCGTGAAGGAGCTCTACAGCTTTCGCCATGACACCGTCATGCTGTTCTTGGTGATCTACTCATTCTCCTTCGGCATCTACAGTGCCGCGACCGGCGTCACCCACGACCTGCACAACGCCGCCATCGCCATCGTCGACGAAGACCGCTCGCAGCTTTCCGCGCGACTCCAAGACGCCTTTCTGCCGCCGTATTTCCGACGCCCGGAACAGATCGCATTCCATGAGATCGACCCGGCGATGGACGGAGGCCGCTATTCCTTCGTGGTGGTCATCCCACCCCGCTTCGAGGCCGACCTTCTCGAAGGCCGCCAGCCGACACTGCAAGTCGACATCGACGCCACCGCGATGTCGCAGGCCGGCATCGGCGACGGCTATATCAGCCGCATTCTCACCGAGGAGATCGCCGCCTTCACCGCGGATGGCGACGCCCCTTTGCCGGTGGAGCTGCAAACCCGCTTCGCCTTCAACCCCAACCTCAACGGGTCCTGGTTCGTCGGCGTCACGGAGATCATCAGCAATGTCACCGTGCTCGCCATCATCCTCGCTGGTGCGGCGCTCATCCGCGAGCGCGAGCACGGCACCATCGAACATCTGCTGGTCATGCCGATCTCGGCGTTCGAGATCATGATGGCCAAGGTCTGGGCAAACGGTTTCATCATCCTGATCGCCGTCACGCTCGCCCTGACCCTGGTGGTGCGCACCCTGCTCGCCGTGCCGACCGCGGGCTCGATCCCGCTGTTTCTGACCGGCACCCTTCTCTATCTCTTCTTCGCCACTGGCCTCGGCATCTTTCTCGGCACTATCGCGCGCACCATGCCGCAGTTCGGCCTCCTTTTCATGCTGGTGGTCTTGCCGATGAACCTGCTCTCCGGCGGCGAAACGCCGCTCGAAGCCCAGCCGGATGCCCTCCAAGCCTTCATGCAGCTTGTCCCCTCGACCCATTTCGTCAGCTTCGCCCAGGCCATCCTTTTCCGCGGTGCCGACCTTGCCATCGTCTGGCCCCACTTCGCCGCCGTCACCGGAATCGGAATCCTCTTCTTTGCGCTGACCGCCATTCGCTTTCGGAAGAGCATCGTGGCGATGGGCTCCTGAGCGTCGATCATGGCGTATAAGACTATCGATGATGCTTCAGAAAGCGACACATCGATGACGGGAACCTCGAACGAGAACCGCGCGTGGTATGCTGCTGCCGTCAACGAGGTGATGGACGCACAGGACAGCAGCCCGAACGGTTTGACCGAGACGGCGGCTGGTGAGCGTCTGTCGACCTTCGGCCCCAATCGCCTGCCGGCGCCCAAGAGGCGGGGGCCGCTGTTGCGATTTCTGGCTCAGTTCCATGATGCCCTGATCTACCTGCTGCTCGCCGCCGCCGTGATCACGGCCGTTCTTGGGCACGGGATCGATTCTGGCGTCATCCTCGCTGTTGTTCTGGTCAATACCGTCATCGGTTTCATCCAGGAAGGCAAGGCGGAAAAAGCGCTGGTTGCGATCCGCGACATGCTTGCCCCCAAGGCGAGCGTGGTCCGGGACGGACAAAGGAAGGCGATCTCGGGCGAGGAGGTGGTGCCGGGCGACATCGTGCTGCTGGAAGCGGGCGACCGGGTGCCCGCCGATCTCCGGCTGATTGACGCCAATGGCCTCAAGATCGACGAGGCGGTGCTGACCGGGGAGTCCATGACCGTGGACAAGGCGACCGCCCCGGTCGAGGGCCAGGCCGCGCTCGGCAATCGCAGCTCGATGGCGTTCAGCGGCACGCTGGTGACCTACGGCCAGGGAAGAGGCGTCGTGGTCGCGACGGGCGTTCGAACCGAGATCGGTCGGATCAGCGGCATGCTGACCAGCGTTACGAAGCTCGAGACGCCGCTTTTGCGGCAGATGCGTACGTTCGCCAAGTGGATGGCCGCGGCCATCATCGGTCTTGCCGCTCTGGTGTTGGCGTTCGGGCTGGTGGTGCGCGGCTACAGCTTTTCCGAGATCTTCATGGCGGTGGTCGGCCTGTCGGTCGCCGCCATTCCCGAGGGCCTGCCGGCGATCCTCACCATCACTCTTGCGATCGGCGCCCAGAGTATGGCGCGACGGAATGCGCTCATCCGACGTCTGCCCGCGATTGAAACCCTGGGATCGGTGTCGGTGATCTGCACCGACAAGACCGGCACGCTGACGCGCAACGAGATGACGGTCGCCTCCATCCAGATGGCCGAACGCGGCTATGCGGTAAGTGGGGTCGGTTACAGACCCGAAGGGAAGTTTTGGACGGATCGGGAGGACGTCGATGCCGCCAACGACACGTTGCTCGCTGAGATCACCCGTGCCGGACTGCTCTGCGGTGACGCCGGCCTTCGGCAAATTGACGGCCGATGGCGGATCGACGGCGACCCGATGGAGGCGGCACTCCTGGTCGTCGCCGCCAAAGCCGGTCTTGATTCGGCGGCGGAGCGCGAAGCCTGGCCGAGGCTTGATACGATCCCCTTCGATTCCCGCCACCAGTTCATGGCCAGTCTTCATCGGGATCCGGGTGGACATGCCAGCATCGTCGTCAAAGGAGCGCCCGAACGCATCGTCACGATGTGCCGCCATGAGCGCGGTGCCGATGGTGACCAAGCGCTCACCCCCGAAAAGTGGCTGGCCGACATCGACGTCATTGCATCGCGCGGCCAGCGCGTTCTCGCGATTGCGACCAAGACCATCGATGCATCGACGACCGAGATCGGTTTCGGCGATGTCGAGAACGGATTGACGCTGCTCGGCCTAGTTGGCCTGATCGATCCTCCGCGGGAGGAAGCGGTTGCTGCCGTGAAAGCCTGCCGGGAAGCGGGTATTCAGGTGAAGATGATCACCGGCGATCACGGGACCACGGCCGCCGCCATTGCCCGCGAGCTAGGTCTGGAAAATCCGTCGAGCGTCCTGACGGGTGTCGAGCTCGATCAGCTCGACGACGAGGCTCTTCGCAGCCGCGTCAAGGACACCTCCGTGTTCGCACGCACCAGTCCTGCGCATAAGCTGCGGCTGGTCGAAGTGCTCCAGGCGGAGGGCTTGGTCGTCGCGATGACCGGTGACGGCGTCAACGATGCGCCCGCCCTGAAGCGTGCGGATGTTGGAATCTCCATGGGGCAAAAGGGGAGCGAGGCGGCGAAGGAAGCGTCCGAGATTGTCCTGGTCGACGACAATTTTGCGACCATCGCCGACGCCGTGCGCGCTGGCCGCACCGTCTACGACAACATCAAGAAAGCCATCCTCTTCATCATGCCGACCAGCGGCGGAGAGGCGCTCGTGCTGATCGGCGCGATCCTCTTCGGCACCACCCTGCCGATCACGACCGTGCAGGTACTTTGGGTCAACATGGTCACCGCGGTGACCCTCGGTCTGGCGCTCGCCTTCGAGCCGAACGAGCCCGATGTGATGAAACGTCCGCCAAGATCCACTGGCGAGCCCATTCTCTCCCGGTTCCTGATCTGGCGGACCGTCTTCGTCTCGATCCTGTTCATGATCGCCATCTTCGCGCAATTCGCGCTGGCGAAAGCGGAAGGCGCCAGCACGGCGGAAGCGCGCACGATCGTTGTCAACACGCTGGTCGTGCTGGAGATTTTTTATCTGTTCAACGTCCGCTATCTCGGAACGTCGTCGATCACCTTGGAAGGCGTGCTCGGCACACCGGCGGTGCTGGCGGCGGTCGGCGTCGTGGTATTGCTGCAGTTTCTTTTCACCTATGCGCCGTTCATGGCCGTGCTTTTCGATGCAGAACCGCTCAACATGGCTCAGGGTTTGCAGATCATCGCTGTCGGCGTCGCCCTGCTATTGATCATCGAAATCGAGAAGCGGCTTTTTGGTCGGCGCTGATCGCAAGCGGATGATTGAATTCGGCGCAAAGAGACACGTCATTCGACCGCTCGAGGGAGGCTTCCATGTCCGATTGGGTCAACCGTTTTCCAGGCCTTGCAGGTCTTGATGAGCCCATCCGGAACAGTCTCATCGAGTACAGCCAAATCGCGACCTTGCCCGAGGGAACGGTGATCTTCGGGCCAGGCAAGGCGCCTGAAAGTCTTCTCCTGCTGCTCGAGGGGACGGTACGCGTGCAGCAAGTGGGTGAGAACGGACGGGAGATCGTTCTCTATCGGGTTCAGGCTGGCGAAAGCTGCGTGCTGACGACAGCCTGTCTGCTGGCCTATGAGGATTACAGCGCCGAGGGGCTGGCCGAAACCGACATCAAGGCGGCTGCGATCCCTAGATCGGTGTTCGACGACCTGATCGCCCGCTCCGCTGTCTTCAGACGCTTCGTGTTCACCGCGTATGCCCGGCGTATCACCGATCTTTTCGAGGTGATCGAGGAGGTCGCTTTCAAGCGTGTTGATCTTCGGCTTGCGCAAAAACTCCTGGAGCTCGGCGGTGCGTCCGGTCGCATCCATCTCACCCATCACCAGCTTGCCACCGAGCTCGGCACTGCCCGTGAGGTGGTGTCGCGTCAGCTTCATGAATTCCAGCGCCGCGGCTGGGTGCACGGCGCGCGCGGCGAGGTGGCCCTTACCGACATTCCAGCCCTTCGTGACTTTGCCGAAGTCGCCTAACGTTGCGACCTCAAAAGCGCGCTCGGTGACTTGGTCACCGACATCCCGATCCCGATCGGTAAGAGTGCGGTCATCGCAACGCTTTCCGGGAGGAATGGCCATGACCGTCAATGTCGGATCTGCTGACCGCTTGATCAGGATCGTCTTGGGACTGATCCTCATCCTTTTGCCCTTCGTCACGAATGCCGGCCCGATCGTCGCATTTGGCGCGCCGATCGTGGGAGTCGTTCTGATCGTCACCGCCCTCTTCCGTTTCTGCCCGGCTTACCGTCTGTTCGGCATCCGTACCTGCAAGTTGTGATCGCTGAGCGCATAGGGCCGATACCGGGAAAGGCTTGATCATGGAAACCGCCTTCACCCCATTGGCCTCGCTTGCCGGCGGCGCGTTGATCGGCTTGGCCGCCGTGCTGCTCATGCTGATCCATGGCCGGATTGCTGGCGCCACCGGCATTCTCACAGGGGTTCTCCTGCCGACGAGCCGTGACGACTGGGCGTGGCGAGCGGCGATGCTGCTGGGCATGGTGAGCGCGCCGGGTTTTTTACTGTTGCTTACGGGAACGATGCCGGCCATCGAGGTCCCTGTCTCGACTATCGCACTCCTGATCGGCGGCTTCATCGTCGGCATCGGCGTGACGCTTGGAAGCGGGTGCACGTCGGGCCATGGTGTGTGCGGCATGGCACGCCTCTCGCCGCGCTCGATCGTGGCGACGGCCGCCTTCATGCTGGTCACCTTCGCAACGGTCTACGTCGTCCGCCACGTGATCGGAGGTTAAGGATGCGTCTGATCTCGGCTTATCTGATCGGCCTGGTGTTCGGGGCGGGCATCGCGCTGTCCGGCATGATCAACCCGGCCAAGGTCCTGAATTTCTTCGACGTCGCGGGCAGCTGGGACCCTAGCCTCATATTCGTGATGGGCGGTGCACTTCTGGTGACCTTCGTCGGCTATCGCCTGGTTCCGGGCCGTGAACAGCCATTGCTAGCGAGGCGTTTTCAAGTGCCGACCAACAGCGCCATCGACGCGCGTCTCGTCGGCGGTTCGGCCCTGTTCGGCCTAGGCTGGGGCATCGCCGGCTTCTGCCCGGGCGGCGCACTGCCGGCGCTCGGGACAGGGCGGAGCGAGGTGATGATGTTCGTGGTTGCGCTCATCGCCGGCATGCTGCTGACCCGCCTCGCGATGAAGATGAGCCAACGAACGACGAATACGCCGTCGTCACAACACGCATGAGTGAAGAGGGAGAGAAAAACATGGCCGACTATCCGATCGATCTTTCCGCAAAGCCGGAGGTGAAAGCGTTCTTCGGGGAGGACAGCAACACCTTCAGCTATGTGGTGAAGGGCCCAGATACGAGCTCCTGCGCGGTCGGGAATGGATGGCCAAGCCCGAAAAGGTAACGGTCTCGAGCGGTGCGAACGCTTGAGGTGATGAGGTCGCTTGTCCACTATATGCCGATCCTGGATTGAGAACGGCGCTATGATTGGAACGCGCTGACCAGCGATCTGGTGGCGGCGGTGACCGTCAACATAATGCTCATCCCGCAATCACTGGCTTATGCGCTTCTTGCGGGTCTGCTGACGGACTAAGTGCTTGCCGCGATCACCCTCGCCTTTCTAACCATTGGAGGCGGTGACCTTTTCCCCTCAAAACCACACCAGCTGCTATGAGATTGGCTGGCTCATCATTAGTGGTCACACCGCTAGTAGCTCTGCAGAACCTTGATGTAGTTGGCGCGTTCATAGGCGGCGGGGTCGGCGACCTGCTGCTTGCTCATGACGCCGCGGAACTGGTTGACGTCTTCATAGCCTTTGTCTGCCATCCATTGGGCGAGGCCACGCACCAGATCGGCCATGTGACGGGGGCCGTTGCGCAACAACGATGACGTTGTCATGGCCACGTCGGCGCCGGCCAGCAGGTATTTGATCACCTGCTCGGCATTCGTCACCCCGGTCGTCGCGGCGATCGACGCCTCGATACGGCCGGCGAGCACGCCGATCCAGAGCAGCGGCAGGCGCATCTCGTTCGACTCGCTGAGGTCGAGGCTGGGTGAGACCGCCATTGCCTCCAGATCGAAGTCCGGCTGGTAGAAGCGGTTGAACATGACGAGGCCGTCGGCACCGGCATCGACGAGAATTCTGGCCATCGATCCGAAGGCGGAGAAATAGGGACCGAGCTTGATCGCGACTGGTATGGTCACGGCGGATTTCACGGCGGACAGCACCTCGACATAGCGCTGCTCAACGTCGGCGCCCATGGTCTCGAGATCCGCCGGGATGTAGTAAACGTTCAGCTCGAGCGCATGGGCGCCGGCGTCCTGGAGCAGACGCGCATAGTCGACCCAGCCTTCATTGGTCATGCCGTTCAGGCTGGCGATGATCGGCACGTCGGTGACCTCGACCGCGTTTCTGACCAGGGTCAGATAGTCCTCCGGTCCGGCTTCGCGCTCGGCGGCTTCGGGAAAGTAGCTTAGCGATTCCCCAAAACTGTCGGTGCCGGCGGCGAGCCGCTGTTCGGCGATCTCGTTTTCACGCCGGATCTGCTCTTCGAACAACGAGAACATGACGATCGCCGACGCGTTGCCGTCTTCCAGGCGCCTGATCCCGTCCAGACTCTGCGAGATCGGGCCGGCGGAGGCGATGATCGGATGTTTGAGATCAAGCCCAAGATATTTTGTGTCGAGCTTCATGGCTTTTGCCTTCCCTGATGATCCTTATTCCGCCGCCGCGGCCAGTGCCGGATGCTCACCCGAGGTCGCCATAACCTCGTAGAGGTCCCATTTGCGCCGGACATAGGCTTCAGCACGGTTCATCAAGGCGTCAGCTTCGTTCGGGTTGGTGCGCCGGAGCACGCGGTAGCGGAGTTCGTTGTCGGCGTAGTCCCTGAAAGGGCGGTCCGGGCGCAGGCTGTCGAGCACGAAGGGGTTCTGATCGCTGTTGCGCCGCTCGGGATGGTAGCGCATCAGCGGCCAGTAGCCGCTATGCACGGCAAGATCCTGCTGGGCGAGCCCTTTCGTCATGTCGATGCCATGCGCGATGCAGTGGCTGTAAGCGAGGATAAGAGATGGCCCCTTATAGGCCTCGGCCTCCCGAAGGGCCTGCAGGGTCTGCTGCGAGTTGGCGCCCATGGCGATGCGCGCGACATAGACATTGCCATAGGAGATCGCCTGCATCGCCAGATCCTTCTTGCCGACATGCTTGCCGGCATTGGCGAATTTGGCGACCGCGGCGAGCGGTGTCGCCTTGGACATCTGACCGCCGGTATTGGAATAGACCTCGGTGTCCATCACCAGCACATTGACGTCGCGCCCGGTGGAGAGCACGTGGTCGAGGCCGGCGGAGCCGATGTCATAGGCCCAGCCGTCACCGCCCATCAGCCAGACAGAGCGTCGCACGAGGTGATCGGCCACCGAAAGGAGATGCCTGGCGCGGTCATCGTCAAGGCCAACCAGTTTCTCGGAGAGGATGGCGACATTGACGCGCTGCGCCCGGATCTGGCTTTCGATCCGCTGATCCGCGCCCAGGATGCTCTCGACCAGATCATGGCCGACCTGATCGGCCATGCTTTTGAGGAGTTGCACCGCTATGTCGTGGTGCTTGTCGGCAGCAAGGCGAAGGCCGAGGCCGAATTCCGCATTGTCTTCGAACAAGGAGTTGGACCAGGCGGGGCCACGACCCTCGGCGTTCTTGGTCCAGGGTGTGGTCGGTAAATTGCCGCCATAGATCGAGGAACAGCCGGTGGCGTTCGCGACCAGAAGCCGGTCCCCGAATAGCTGTGAGACCAGCTTGACATAAGGGGTCTCGCCGCAGCCGGCGCATGCGCCGGAGAACTCGAAGAGCGGTTCCAGGAACTGCACGCCGCGCACCGTCGAGAAGCTGACGCTCGAGCGATCATTGACCGGCAGCGTCTCGAAGAACGCGACATCCGCTTTGGCATCTTCGAGGATCGGCGCCTTCGCGCCCATATTGATGGCTCGAAAGCCGGAGCGCTGCTTGTCCTGGACCGGACAAGCTTCGACGCAAAGGGCGCAGCCCGTGCAGTCCTCGGCATAGACCTGGAGGCTATAGCGCGTTTCGGGAAAGCCACGCGCGTTGATCGGCGCCGACCGGAAATGTTCCGGTGCATCGTTGAGTGCGTTCTCGTTGAAGAACTTCGAGCGGATCACGCCGTGTGGGCAGACGAAGCTGCAATTTCCGCACTGAATGCAGATGTCCGGTTCCCATAGCGGCACCGTGTCGGAGACGTTGCGTTTTTCGAACGCGGTCGTGCCCGAGGGGAAGGTACCGTCAACCGGAAGGGCGCTGACCGGCAGCTCGTCGCCGCGCCCAGCCATCATGATGGCGGTGACGTCACGCACGAAGGTGGGCGCGGTATCGGGCACTGGCGCGGCCAGTTTGGTTACATTGGTGACGGCGCTCGGGATCTCGACCTCGTAGAGATGGGCGAGTGCCTGGTCGACTGCCTCGAAATTCCGCCTGACGACATCCTGGCCTTTTTTGCCGTAGGTCTTCTCGATTGCTGCTTTGATTTTTTCGATTGCACGGTCGCGTTCCATCACGCCGGAAATCGCGAAGAAGCAGGTCTGCATGACGGTGTTGATCCGCCCCGCCATGCCAGCACTTTTCGCGACCTTGCCGGCGTCGATGACGTAGACGCGGATGCGCTTTTCGATGATCTGGGCCTGTACGTCGCGCGGCAGCTCCGCCCACACATCGTCCGGCCCATGCGTCGTGTTGAGCAGCAGGACCGCTTCGGTTCCGGCATGGCCGAGCACGTCGATCTCGTTCAGGAACTTGAACTGGTGACAGCCGATGAAGTTGGCATGCGGGATGAGATAGGGGCTCTCGATCGGTTCCGGCCCGAAGCGCAGATGAGAGACCGTGCGCGAGCCGGATTTTTTCGAATCATAGACGAAGTAGCCCTGCGCGAAGATATCCGGGTCCTCGCCCAGGATCTTGATCGAGTTCTTGTTAGCCCCGACAGTGCCGTCGGCGCCCAGGCCGAAGAACATGGCGCGGGTGACGCTTTCCGGCTCAATGTCGAATTCCGGATCGAAGGCGAGACTGGTTTGACTGATATCGTCGTGGATGCCGATGGTGAAGCGGCGTTTCGGTTCGCGCTTCGAGAGCTCATCGAACACCGCCTTGACCATGGCCGGCGTGAATTCCTTGGAGGACAGGCCGTAGCGCCCACCGATGACATAGGGCAAATCCACCTCGTCGGGGGCATCGTGCAAGGTCGCGACCACATCCAGGAACAGCGGTTCGCCGACCGCGCCCGGCTCCTTGGTCCGATCCAGGGTCGCGATCGACGTGACCGTCTGCGGCAGGGCCGCGAGAAACGGCTTTGACGGGAAAGGCCGGTACAGCCGAAGCTTGATCACGCCCACGCGTTCGCCATGCTCGACCAGATAACGCACCGTCTCGCAGACGGTTTCCGCACCCGAGCCCATGATGACGATCACCCGATCGGCTTCGGGATGGCCGACATAGTCGAGCAGGTCGTAGTGGCGTCCGGTGAGGCTTGCGAATGACGTCATCGCCTGGCCGACGATCCCAGGCACGGCGTCGTAATAGGGGTTCACCGTCTCGCGCGCCTGAAAGTAGATGTCGGGGTTCTGCGCTGTCCCTCGGATGAAGGGATTGTCTGGATTGAGGGCACGACGGCGGTGGGCGAGCACCAGATCGTCATCGATCATGGCGCGGATCTGGTCGTCCGAAAGCAGCGCGATCTTGTTGATCTCATGGGAGGTGCGAAAGCCGTCGAAGAAGTGGACGAACGGCACGCGCGCTGCCAGGGTCGAGGCCTGGGCGATCAGCGCCATGTCGTGGGCTTCCTGCACTGACGACGATGCGAGCAGGGCGAAACCGGTCTGGCGCACGGCCATGACGTCCTGATGATCGCCGAAGATCGAAAGCCCCTGGGCGGCGAGCGAGCGTGCGGCAACGTGGAACACGGCAGGCGTCAGCTCACCCGCGATCTTGTACATGTTGGGGATCATCAAAAGGAGGCCTTGGGATGCCGTAAAGGTGGTGGTCAAGGCACCGCCTTGAAGGGACCCGTGGACCGTGCCGGCGGCACCGGCTTCGCTCTGCATCTCGATGACATCAGGGACGATGCCCCAGATGTTTTCCCGGCCTTCGGACGACCATTGATCGGCAAGCTCGGCCATGGGCGAGCTCGGCGTGATCGGATAGATCCCGCAAACTTCATTGACCCGGTAGGCGACATGGGCGCAGGCCTCGTTACCCTCCATGACCGTCACGGTCGGCGCGTTCATGTCCCTGCCTCCCCAGTCACGGTGTCCAGTCCAGCCCATGCCGGCTCCGGCACCATGTCGATGGCGTGGCATGGGCACTGCTCGAAGCAGACGGCGCAGCCGGTGCAGAGATCGTAGTTGATGCGATAACGCTTGCCGACGCCGAGCTTGATGATCGTGCCCTCCGGGCAGGCGCCATAGCAGCCGTCGCACTCGTAGCAATTGCCGCAGGAAAGGCAACGCGACGCCTCGTAGCGCGCAGCATCCTGGCTCAGCCCGCCGACCACTTCGTCGAAACCCTGCGAAGCCTTCGCCGGGCTACGGTGAGGTTGAGGCTGCTGGATGTTGTCCGTGTGATACCAGACATGCAGCCGCTCGAAGCCGACCAGCGGATGCTTGGGTGCGGGCTTGTAGACGTCGCCACGAAGAAAAGCATCGATATGGCGCGCCGCCTTCTTGCCGTGGCCAACGGCAACGGTGACGGTGCGCTCGGACGGAACCATGTCGCCGCCTGCGAACAGGCCCGGCCGGCCGGTCATCATGTTCCGATCGACGATCACCGTGCCGTCTTTTTCGAACCTGATGCCCTCGACTTTTTGCAAGAATCCGGTGTCCGTGTCCTGGCCGAGCGCCATGATCATGTCGTCGGCAGCAAGCGTTTCGAACTCGCCGGTAGGCTTTGGCCGACCATCCTCGCCGATCACCATCACCTCGACCGTCACCTCGGTCTGATCGATCGACTTGATGGTTCTGAGCCAGTGGATCTTGACGCCTTCAGCCAGGGCCTCGTCCGCCTCGAAGTCGTGGGCGGGCATGTGCTCGCGGTCCCGGCGGTAGATGATCATCGCCTCGGAAGCGCCGAGCCGCTTGGCGACGCGTGCGGCATCCATCGCGGTGTTGCCACCGCCATAGACGGCGACCCGACGACCGAGCTTCGGGGCGACGCCCTGCTCCACGTCTTTCAGAAAACCGACGGCATCCAGCATCTTGCCGGCATCGCGCGCCGGGATGTCGATGCGCTTCGAGAGGTGAGCACCGACCGCAACGAAGGCCGCATCAAAACCGCCCTCGATCATCTCGGCTTCGACATCGTCGACCCGGTGATCGAGGGTGATGGTCACTCCGAACTCTTGGATGCGCGCGATCTCGGCATCAAGCACGTCACGCGGCATGCGGTAGGCGGGAATGCCGAAATGGATCATGCCGCCGGGCAAAGGGCCTGCATCCCGGATTTCGACCTCGTGGCCGAGGCGGGTTAGATGGTAAGCGGCGGAAAGGCCGGAAGGTCCGGCACCCACGACCAGCACCCGCTTGCCACTCGCCTCGACCTCCCGCTCGAACTGCCAACCCTTTTGTAACGCCAGATCGCCGAGATAGCGCTCGATCGCATGGATGCTGACGGAGCTGTCGAGGCCTTTCCGATTGCAGCTGTCCTCGCAGGGGTGGTAGCAGACCCGGCCATGAACCGCTGGCAGTGGATTATCCCGGGTCAGGATTCTCCAGGCTTCCTCATCACGCCCGGACTGAACCTCGGCGAGCCAGGCCTGGATGTTCTCGCCCGCGGGACAGGCATGATTGCAAGGCGGCAGGAGATCGACATAGACGGGCCGGCGAACACGCAGAGGGCCGGTGCCACCTTCATTGCCGAGATCAGGTTGTGCGGTCAGGTCGCCCGGCATCTGGCTCATCTTAATCCCTTGGCTGCGAGGGTTTGGGCGTTTACGGCTTATCGTTGGAGCTAGAACCCGAGGACGCCTTGATCGAAGTCAATTGCTCCTGCGATGGCTCGTGGGTTCCTAGTCTTGGGCAACATGAACACGGATCGGGAGCACATGGCAGAAAACGATAGAACCGGTCTTGCCCGTGAATCCGATTTGGCCACCGAGTTGGCGTTCAAGTCACTGCAGGCGAGACTGTCCAAGCAGTATCGGAGCATCTTCGCCGACCGAAAGGCGCCACGCACGGTGATGGTGGTGCCGAGCATGAGTCTGGATCAAGATGTCCTGGCGCAGATCGCGGGCGTTCACCACTATGAAGAACGCATGCTCTGTCTGTTGCTCCTCCTTCGGCTTCCGCATTGCCGCGTCATTTTTTTAGCAGCACGCCGGTCGCCGAGAGCATCGTCGACTATTATCTCCATCTTCTTCCGGACGTGCCCTACGTCCATGCGCGCCGGCGTCTCACCATGATCGCTTGCCACGACGCCAGCCACCGCCCGCTCACACAGAAAATACTCGAACGGCCGCGAATCATCGGCCGCATCCTGGAGGCTATCCCGGACAGTCGGGCGGCACATATGACATGCTTCAACGTCTCAGGCTTGGAGCAAGACCTAGCCGTCCGCCTCGGCCTTCCGATCTATGGCTGCGATCCCGCTTTGCTTGCTCACGGCTCGAAGAGCGGTAGCCGCAAGATCTTTCGAAAGGCCGGAATCGGTCTGCCGCCCGGCTATGAGGATCTCACGGATGAACAGGATGTCGCCAGCGCACTCTACGAACTCAAGACGGAGCACCCTTCGCTCAAGCGCATGGTAGTCAAGCTCAATGAAGGATTTTCCGGCGAAGGCAATGCCATCTTTCGCTTTGACGGCGCGCCGATGGGTGCGTCGCTGAAACGCTGGATCCGGGAACGCCTTGGCAAGCTAGCGTTCGAGGCAGCCAATATGACCTGGGAGAAATATCAACCAAAGATCAACGAGATGGGAGCCATCGTCGAAGCCTTCATCGAGGGTAAGGAAAAATGTTCGCCCTCAGGGCAGTACCGGATCGATCCGACCGGCAAGGTCGAGGTGATTTCGACCCATGACCAGGTCCTGGGCGGTTGCTCGGAGCAGATCTTCCTTGGTTGCCGTTTCCCGGCCGATGGCCAATATCGGCTCGCCATTCAGGAAGCCGGCAGACAGGCGGCAGCGGTCCTCGGCGACCACGGCGTCATCGGCCGCTTCGGCGTCGATTTCATCTCCGTCAAGGAGCCGAGTGGCTGGCGTCATTATGCGATCGAGATCAACTTGAGAAAGGGCGGCACAACGCATCCCTTCCTGATGCTGCAGTTCCTGACCGACGGGCTCTACGACCCCGATGATGGGCTCTTCTACACAGACGCCGGCCAGCCCCGCTATTACTACGCCTCCGACAATCTGGAGAACCCCAATTATCGACGCCTGACGCCCGACGATCTGATCGATATTGCTGTTGCTGACGGCCTGCATTTCCATGGCGCCAGCCAACAGGGCGTCGCGTTCCATCTGATCGGCGCCCTATCGGAGTTCGGGAAGCTCGGCGTGCTTTGCGTTGGCGACAGCGAGGAAAGCGCCGATCGCTTCTATCGTGAGACGATCATTATTCTCGATCGTGCGAGTGCCACTGGCTAGGGCGTGCACTAAAGGCTGATCTCTTTCGACGATCCCGGCCTGAGCTCGAACGTCTTATCTCCGTAGCCGATGCGGATCGGCAGGGCTGGAAAGTCGACAGATTCGACCATTGCCTCCTTCTGGCCAATCGCGATCTTCAGCTCATTGCCTCGGTACCGAAGCCGAAGCCTGAGCTCCTTCAGGTCCTTCGGCAGGAAGGGGTTGAGCCAAAGCGTGTCGTCGCGGATCTCGACGCCGGTGAACACGCGAAGCATCGCGTCCACCGTGCCGGCCATCGCGCCAAGATGGACGCCTTCCGCCGTGGTACCGCCTTGGACATCCGCGACATCACTGTAGAGCGCTTCGCGCAAGAGGCGCCAAGCTTGGGCGCGATCGGAGCGATAGAGAACCCAGCCATGTACCACACGACTGAGGGTCGAGCCGTGGGAGGTCCGCCTGGTGTAGTAGTCGATCGTCTCCGGAATCATCTCAGGATCAAAATCGTAACCAAGCTGCTTGAACAGACGCTCCAGCTCTTCCGCGGAGAAGAGATAGAACAGCATGAGGACGTCGGCCTGCTTCGAGAGCTTGTAGCGATTGGGGCTGTCGCCTTCGGCTTCAAGAAGGCGATCAAGCCGCTGGATGTCGTCGTATTTTTCACGATAGCCGTCCCAGTCGAATTCCTCGAGCACTTCGTAGCCCTCGAACTGGCTGATCACGCCATCCTTGTGGAAGACGACCTTGAGCTTTCGACTGATTTCCCGCCATCGCGCCGTCTCGTCTGTTGAAAGGGCTAGGCTGCGGCTGAGTTCGGCGAAGCGATCCGGCGGTAGGCGCTCGATCATGTCGAGGGCTCGGCCGAGGCACCAGGCGGCCATGACATTGGTGTAGGCGTTGTTGTTCAAGCCTGGTTCTTCGGTGTCGGGATAGCCGTCGTGATATTCGTCCGGCCCCATCACCGATTTGATGTCGAATCGATCCAGCGCGCCATCATAGCTGGTCGCCGACGCCCAGAAACGCGCGATCTCGAACAGCATCTCGGCACCGTAATAGGCCATGAACTCGAGATCCCAAGTGGCCTCATAATACTGCCAGATGTTGTAGGCGATGGCCGCGCTGACATGGCGCTGCAGGTGGGAATTGTCCGGCAGCCAGCGCCCGGATTTCGGATTGAGATGGACCTGCTGGGTCTCCTCGCGCCCATCGCTGCCGCTTTGCCAGGGGAACATGGCACCCTCGAAGCCGGCGGTCTTCGCGGCGAGGCGCGCTTCCTCCAGACGGCGATAGCGATACTTCAAAAGCGCTCGGGTGATCGACGGCAGGCGCAGATTGATCACCGGAAAGATGAAGAGCTCGTCCCAGAAGATGTGGCCGCGATAGGCCTCGCCGTGAAGGCCGCGTGCCGGGATTCCGACGTCGCTGTCGATGACATGGGGCGAGGCCGTCTGCAGGAGATGGAAGGTGTGAAGACGAAGAATACGCCGCGCTTCGAGATCCCGTTCCTCATGATCGTTGTAGACGACATCGATCTCGAACTGCCGCCAGAGTTCCTGCCAGGCTTTGACATGAGTCGCCAGAAGGCCGGCAAATTCGGGTGCTCTGCGCACCGCCTGCGCTGCGGCTAGCGCCGAGCTGGCGATCGCCTGATCACGTGACGCATAGATTGCAGCGATCTTCTCGATGGTGAGGCGATCGCCGATCTCCAGGTTGTGGGCGAAGCTGTTGACGATCAGGTCCTTCCCATGCTCGACCTCATGGCCGATATCGAGCCGTTCGCCATTCAGATAAGCGTGGGTGCACGCCGCTTCTGCGATTTCGATGCGCGATTGGCTGGTGCGCGCCACAAGCAAAATAACATCGTCGCCCTGGCGTTCGCTGCCCAGCGGCTCGAGATGCTTGTTGGCGAGCGTCTGGTAGCGGGCGACACCGCCATTCAAGACACGGCCATCCAGGCTGGAGCGGATCTCGATGCGTCCCGACCAGTTGACCGATTCGATCCGTGTTTCCAGGGCGGCCAGATGCGGGTTGGCCATGTGTACGAGACGGCGCTGATCAATGCGCGTTTCCTGGCCTTTCGCGTCCCGGCAATGCACCCAGCGATGCAGCACGCCGTTCTTCAGATCGAGTTCCTGCCGATAGTCGAGAATTTCCACCTTGTGCAGATCGAACCAGCCGGCACCGTCGATCCGTATCTGAAGCGGCAACCAGTTGGGCAGGTTGACCAGATCCTCGTTTTCGATCATGCGCCCGGCGATCTCGGTGGTCAGGCGATTGTAGCCGCCGGCGAGATAGGTGCCGGGGTAATGGCAATCGCCGGCGGAACTCTCGGGAGCGGCGCCGCGCGTCGCGATATAGCCATTGCCGAGCACGCAAAGGGCTTCGCGCAGCTTCTCCTGGTCGGGATCGAAGCCTTCGAAAATCAGGGACCATTCACTCATGGGTTGGCGCCCTTGGCTTGGGGTTGGTCCGACGCTTTTTGGAGCAGCGCTTCGAGAAACATCTGGACCTCGTCGGTATCGACAAGCGCCAGGGTCGCGAAGGTCGATCGGCGCGCCCCGCGCACGACGATGCCGAACCCTCGATCCCGGATCTCGCGAAAGGCGTCCTCGTCGGTCACGTCGTCGCCGATATAGAGGGGCAGCACGTCATCGCCGTCGAGGCCGAGCGCCTTCAGCAGGGACGCCACCGCTTTGCCTTTGTGCCAATCGATGTCCGGCTGCAGATCGTACACCATCTTGCCGAGCGTCCGCCGAAGCCCCGGATGCGCGGCGACGACCTCGTCGGTGATCTTTTTGACGTTTTCATGATCCGCTTCGGCAACCAGACGGTAGTGCACGGCCACGCTCAGGCGTTTTCGTTCGACCAGCACGCCGTCGATGTCGGTAAGCCGTTCTCTGAGCGCCCGCTCTGCCGCATCGAGCAGTGGCAGATACTCTGCACCATGCTCCGCCGCCTGCTCGGTTTGATCGGGACCGCCGATCTCGAAGCCGTGGCTCCCGGAATAGTAGAGGCCATCAAGCGCCACGAGACGCCTGATATCCCTCAGATCGCGGCCGCTGACGATGGCGACGGTCGCGATCTCGGCGAGCCCCGCCAAAGTCCGGCGCATGCGATCGGACAGAAGGGCCAGTTCCGGCCGATCCACGATCGGCGTCAACGTGCCGTCATAGTCCAGGCAGATGGCCAGCCGCTTGCCGCCGGCTCGATCGCCGATGTCCCCGATCGCTGCCATCGCCGGGGGCAGATCGTCGATCGGCTGCATCTGGCGCCAGGCGAGCGGCACATCGGAGAGACGCGCGACCACGAGATGCGCGCCGGCGGCGGCGAGCGCTTCCGGGTGATGAGTGCGATCGACGCCGATCACCAGGCCGAAGCCGCCACGCACCCCGGCCTCGACGCCGGCGATCGCATCCTCGACCACGACGGCCCGCCCGGGCGGAACGCCGAGCGCTTTGGCGGCAGCCAGGAACATATCGGGTGCGGGCTTTCCGGGGAGGCCCGTTCGTGCGACGTCGTCGCCATCGATCCAGCCGTCGAACCGGTCGGCAAGATCGGCCTTCGCGACGATCGCGCGCGCATTGCGGCTGGAAGAAACCAGCGCCGTCTTGAACCCGGCCTCCCGCACATTGTCGAGAAAGGCGATCGCGGCGGGAAAGGTCGCGATCCCCTCAGTGCTCAGTGCGTCGAAGAAATAGCCGTTCTTTCGGCGGCCGAGACCATGGACGGTCGAGGCCGACGGCGGATCGTCCTCCGTTCCTTCAGGAAGATCGATCGCGCGCGAGGCCAGGAATCCTCTGACACCATCCAGGCGCGGCTTGCCATCGACATAAGCGCGGTAGTCCCTGTCCAGATCGAACGGCCGGAAACCGTCGCCGCCCCTGTCCAGCAAGAACGCGTCGAACAGCGTCTTCCAGCTTCGGGCGTGCAGGGCAGCGCTGTCAGTCAGGACACCATCCAAATCGAAGAGGACGGCGTCGACATGGTCGGTGTCGAGCGGCAGAAGCGACATGCATCACCACAATTTCCAAAAAACGACCTGCCCTTCCGACTAAGCGCAACGAAAAAGAAAGGACCTTGATTTTTATCAATCAGCACGACCGACCGGCGTGGTTGCATAGCAGCCATTCGAGGCAATCAAACAAGAGACGAGGGCAGCATGACCGCACGCTATGTCCGCTGGTTCGAGGAATTGAGCCTGGATGACGTTCCGCTGGTTGGCGGCAAGAATGCCTCGCTTGGCGAGATGTATCGAGAGCTTACCGGTCTCGGCCTGAACGTGCCGAACGGCTTTGCGATCACCGCCGATGCCTTTCGTGATGCACTCACCGAAGCGAAGGCTTGGGAGGAGCTGCACGCGCTCCTGGACGATCTGGACAAGAACGATGTCCCTGCCCTTCAGGCAGCTGGAGCGAGGGCGCGTGACTTGGTCTACAAGGCGGGCCTGCCCGATAAGGCGGCCGATGAGATCCTGAAGGCCTATCATCAACTGCGAAACGAGTATGGCGACGATCTCAGTGTCGCCGTGCGCAGTTCCGCAACCGCCGAGGATCTGCCGACCGCCAGCTTTGCCGGCCAGCACGACACCTTCCTAAACATCCAGGGCGAGGCGATCCTTCTGGACGCTGTCCGCCGTTGCAACGCGTCCCTCTTCACCGACCGCGCCATCTCCTATCGGACCGACCAGGGCTTCGATCACTTCAAGGTCGCGCTATCAGCCGGCGTCATGAAGATGGTGCGCTCCGATCTCTCTTCCAGCGGCGTGATGTTCTCGATCGACACCGAGACCGGCTTCAAGGACGCTGTCTTCATCACCGGCGCCTACGGCCTCGGCGAGAACGTGGTGAAGGGCACGGTCGATCCCGACGAGTTCCATGTGCACAAGCCCACCTACAAAGACGGCTACCGCGCCGTGCTGCGCCGCCATATCGGCGACAAGCAGGTGAAGATGATCTACGCGTCCGGCCACACCCGCGAGCCGGTCACCAACATTCCGACACCGAAGGCCGACCGTCAGCGCTACTGCGTCGGCGACGAGGACATACTGGCGCTCGCCGGACAGGCGATCATCATCGAGGAGCATTACAGCATGGCCGCCGGCAGCTTTCGACCGATGGATATCGAGTGGGCGAAGGATGGTCTGGACGGCAAGCTCTACATCGTCCAGGCGCGCCCGGAGACCGTCGTCTCGCAGCGCTCCGGCGCCGTGATGGAGAGCTATCAACTGGAAAAGCAGGGCGAGGTGCTTGTGACCGGCCGCGCGGTCGGCACCAAGATCGGCACCGGCCAGGCGCGCGTCATCAAGGACGTACACAAGCTCGGCGACTTCAAACCGGGCGAGGTGCTGGTCGCGGACATCACCACGCCGGACTGGGAGCCGGTGATGAAGACAGCGGGCGCCATCGTCACCAATCGCGGCGGGCGCACCTGCCATGCGGCGATCATCTCGCGCGAGCTCGGCATTCCCGCTGTGGTTGGTACGGAACATGCGACCGAGACGCTGCATGACGGTCAAGAGGTCACGGTGAGCTGCGCCGAGGGCGACACCGGCCGCGTGTACGAGAAAATCCTGCCATTCGAGCTGAAGCGGACCGATCTCAGCGGGATCAAGCGACCGGCGACCCACATCATGATCAATCTCGGCAATCCCGATCTCGCTTTTCAGACCTGCCAACTCCCCAATGACGGCGTCGGCCTCGCGCGCATGGAGTTCATCGTCAGCGAGTCGATCAAGGTCCACCCCATGGCGCTGATCCAGCCGGAGAAGGTCGAGGATCCGGCCGAGCGCGCCGAGATCGAGCGCCTGACCGCACATCACGCCTCGCCCAGCGACTATTTCGTCGAGACGCTTGCCGAGGGCGTCGGCACGATCGCCGCGGCTTTTCATCCGAAGCCGGTCATCATTCGCATGTCCGACTTCAAGACCAACGAATATGCCGCCCTGATCGGCGGCCGCTGGTTCGAGCCGGAGGAAGCCAACCCGATGCTGGGCTTCCGTGGTGCCGCCCGCTACGCCCACCCCGCCTACGAGCCGGGCTTTGCGCTCGAATGCCAGGCGATGCAGCGTGTGCGCGACGTCATGGGCTTGAAGAACCTGAAGCTGATGATCCCGTTCTGCCGGCGGATCGACGAGGCGAAGAAGGTGCTCGACGTCATGGCCAGAAACGGCCTCGAGCGCGGTAATGATGGTCTCGAAATCTACGTGATGTGCGAGATCCCGAACAACGTCATCCTGGTCGATCAGTTCGCCGAGTTGTTCGACGGTTTTTCGATCGGCTCCAACGACCTCACCCAGCTGGTGCTTGGTGTCGACCGCGATTCCGAATTGGTCGCCTTCGAATTCGACGAGCGTGATCCCGGCTTGCTCGAAATGCTGAAGCTTGCGGTCGATGGCGCCAAGCGCAACGACCGTCATTGCGGCATCTGCGGCCAGGCGCCGTCCGATTATCCGGAGATCGCCGAATATCTCGTGCGCATCGGCATCGAATCCATGAGCTTGACGGCGGACACCGTGATCGAGACGACGCTTGCGGTGCTCGACCTGGAGGAAAAGCTGGGACGTCCGCCGCGCGATTAGCAGATCCGCGGCAGTTGCTCGCCGCTCAGCATGTCGACGGTGCGAGCGCTGCCGAAGGCGTTTCGAAGGGTGACCTGTCCGCTTGTCGCGCCTCGAACACGACCGGCGATGACCGCCTGCCGACTGACTTCATGGCCGTGGAGAACGGCAAGCGCCTGTTCGGCGTCGTCGGGGGCGATGATGGCGACAAAGCGGCCTTCATTGGCGACGTGGATCGGATCGAAGCCGAGGAGTTCGCAGGCGGCACGGATGTCTTCGCGCACGGGGATCGCCTCCTCGTCGAGCGTGACAGCGACACCGGCTGTCTCGGCGATCTCGACAAGGGCGCTGGCGAGGCCGCCGCGGGTGAGGTCACGCAAGCAATGGACGGCGATGCCGGCTTCGATCAAGGCCAGCACTGGATCGATCAGCGGCGCGCAGTCGCTTTCGATCATACTTTCAAAGCCGAGATTTTCACGTGCGGCCATGACAGCGATCCCGTGACGGCCGAGATCGCCGCTAACGATCACCACGTCGTCCGGACTGATCAGCGCAGGTGTGGGCGTCGATGACGTCATCATGCGGCCGACGCCGCTGGTGTTGATGAACAGACCGTCCGCTTTGCCGTGCTCCACGACCTTGGTGTCGCCGGTGATGATGGTGACGCCGGCTGCCGCCGCGGCCTGACTCATCGAGCCGACGATCTGCTCAAGCGTCGCCATCGGCAAACCGTCCTCGATGATGAAGCCGGCGCTCAGATGCAGTGGCCGAGCGCCGCACATCGCGAGATCGTTGACCGTGCCATTGACGGCGAGCGTTCCGATATCGCCGCCTGGAAAGACCAGCGGCTGCACCACGTAACTGTCGGTGGTGAGCGCAACCGGTCCACCCGGATCAAAAACCGCGCCGTCATGACGGGCGTCGAGCAGCGGGTTGGCGAAGGCCTTGGCGAACAGCCCGTCGATCAGATCAGCCATCGCCCGCCCGCCGCCGCCATGCGCAAGCTGCACTAGGCGGCCGCCTTGATGGGGAACGGGGCAGTGAAGGTCGTCCGCGCCGGTCATTCAGCCGCAACCTTCTCGGAGCGCCGGTAGCGGTAATAGGCGCTGCAGGCGCCTTCGGACGAAACCATGGTGACGCCGAGCGGTTTCTCCGGCGTGCACTGCATGCCGAAGGCCGGACAGTCCGACGGCTTCCTGACGCCGCGCAGGATATCGCCGGCGATGCAGACCGCATTGTCGATCGCCTGACCGTCGGCGGGACCGAAGCGGTGCTCGGCATCGACGTCGCGGTAGGCTGGCCTGAGACCAAGGCCGCTCTTGGGAATGTCACCGAGGCCGCGCCATCGTCGCGTCTGCACCTCGAAGACCTCGTGCATCAGGTCCTGTGCGGGGCGATTGCCATCCTCCCGCACGGCGCGGCCATAGACGTTCTCGACCACCGCTTGACCGTTTTCGAGCTGGCGGATGCAGTGCAGCACACCGGTCAGAATATCGATCGGCTCAAAGCCGGTGACCACCATCGGCACGCGGTGACGCTCGGCCAGCGGCTGGTACTCGTCGATGCCCATGATCGTGCAGACATGGCCGGCAGCGAGAAAGCCGTCGACCTGATTGTCCGGCGCATCCAGCAGCGCCTCGATCGCTGGCGGCACCAGCACATGCGCGACCAGCATCGAAAAGTTCTCGATGCCCTTCGCCTTGGCTTGATATGCCGCCATGGCGTTGGCGGGCGCTGTCGTCTCGAAACCCACCGCCAGAAAGACCGTTTCATGGCCAGGATTCGCTTTCGCGATGGTGAGGGCGTCGAGGGGCGAATAGACGATGCGCACGTCGCCGCCGGTCGACTTGACCTGCAGGAGATCCGCGTCGCTGCCGGGCACGCGCAGCATGTCGCCGAAGGAGCAGAGGATCACGTCCGGCCGTCTCGCGATCTCGATCGCCTTGTCGATCACCTCGGTCGGCGTGACGCAGACCGGGCAGCCGGGGCCGTGGACCAGCGCAATATCATCCGGCAGGAGCTGATCGATGCCGCAGCGCATAATGGCATGGGTCTGACCGCCGCAGATCTCCATGATCGACCAGGGGCGAGTCGTGATCGCTTCGATCTCGCGCAGGCAGGCCTTGGCGGCTTCAGCGTCCCGAAATTCATCGCGAAACTTCATCGGGCCGGTCCGCCGGCCAGGGCTGACTTCGCGTCTTCGAGTTCGTCGAGTGCTGCGAGTTCGTCCAGCACCTTGTTCGCCTCCGTCTCGTCGAGCACGCTGATCGCGAAGCCGACATGGACGAGCACGTAATCGCCGAGCTCTGCCTCCGGCGTGAAGGCGAGATTGATCTCCTTGATCACACCGCCGAAGTCGACCTTGCCGGTGCGGGTCAGCGGATCGCCGGATGACAGCTCGATCACTTTAGCGGGCACGGCTAGACACATGATGGCGTCTCCCTCTTGTGCTCGAAGGCCGCGCAGGCGATTTGCCCCACTGCCAGGCCGCCATCATTGGGTGGTACGTTTCGATGCAGGTGTACCGTGAAGCCGGCGGCCTCCAGCCGATCCTTTGCGCACTCGGTCAGATAGCGATTTTGAAAACACCCGCCCGTCAAGCCGATACGTGCCCGGCCGATTTTTCTTGCAATGTCGACCATCACGTCGGCGATGCCGTTTTGGAAGGCGGTCGCCATCTCACCGACATCGCGTTCCTTTCCAACGTCGTCGACAAGCGCACGGATCGCAGGACGCCAATCGACCACGAGGTGGTTTCCATTGTCGTCGACATCGAATGGATAAGCACCCGTCAACGAGGTCGCCGTGCGACCCGTGCGACCCTCGAGTTCGATGGCGGCCTGACCGCTGTAGCTGGTGATCTGTCTGATGCCGATGATGGCGGCAGCGGCGTCGAACAGGCGGCCGACGCTGGAAGTCATCGGCGTGTTCAACTTGGTCTCGATCATGCGCTTCAAGACGGCGAGATCACTGGCCCGCAGGCTTCTGATCGGCATAAGCGCCTGTTGTTCGCGCACGACGTCCTCGCCGAGCGCATCCAGGAGCAGGGCGATCGCCGTTCGTCTCGGCTCGCGGATCGCCATCTCGCCGCCGGGAAGGGCAAAGGGCCGAAAGGACGCGACGCGTCGCCAGCCATCCTCCGTCACCAGGATCGCCTCGCCGCCCCAGATGGTGCCGTCTTCGCCATAACCGGTGCCGTCGAAGGCGAAGCCGAGGAGTGGTGATGCGAGATCGTTGTCGGTCATCAGGCTAAAGACATGCGCAGCGTGGTGCTGGATTCTTCGAACAGGCTTGCCGATGCGTTCGGCGAGCCCGGTCGAGGCGTAGTCGGGATGACGATCACAGACCACGAGTTCGGGCGAGACACCTTGGGTCCGTTCGATATCGACGACCGCCGCCTCATGCGCCGCGCGCGCCGCCAATGTGTCGAGATCGCCGATATGCGGACCGAGCACGATGCCGTGTTGCGAAGCGATGGCGACCGCCGTCTTCTCCTGACCGCCAAGCGCCAGCATTGTTGGCTGGGCGCCCTCGCGCGACACTGTAAGCGGAGCCAATCCGCGACCGAGGCGAAGAGTGATCGGCCTTCTCGCAATCAATCGCTGCACGCTGTCGTCAAGCGGCCGGCGGATCGGGCGGTCGTGGGTGAGGAAGCGATCGGCGATGCTGCCGAGACGTGTGCGTGCATCGTCGATCTCGATCGCCATCGGCTCCCCATTGAGATTGCCGCTGGTGACGACTACGGGAACACCGACAGCGTCCAACAGCAGGTGATGCAAGGGCGTGGTCGGCAACATCAACCCGAGCCAGGGCAATGCAGGGGCGACCGCAGGGTAGACGGGCGCATCATCCCTTTCCGTGACGAGAACGATCGGACCGGCGGGGCCGGCCAGCATGTCCCGTTCCCTAGGCGCGAGCATTGCCAGCTTAGAGGCTTGATCGATATCTTGGACCATCAACGCGAAGGGCTTCTCCGCCCGCTGCTTCCTTGCGCGCAAACGCGCGACCGCGTCTTCGTTGCGTGCGTCGACAAGCAGCTGGAAACCACCGAGCCCCTTTAGCGCAATGATCTGTCCAGCCCTGAGATCCGCGGCAGCGGCTTCGAGCGCTTCATCACATGTCGCCAAGGTCCGCCCGGCACCCTCCTGATAAGCCAGAGTCGGACCGCAGTCGGGACAAGCCTGGGTCTCGGCATGGAAGCGACGGTCGTCCGGGTTTTCGTATTCGGCCCGACACGCAGCGCACATGCTGAAGCCCGACATCGCCGTTCGCGCACGGTCATAGGGCAGCGCGTCGACGATGGAGAAACGTGGGCCGCAGGCGGTGCAGGTTGTGAAGGGATAGCGATAGCGCCGGTTCGCAGGATCGCGGATGTCGTCGAGACAATCAGCGCAAGTGACGCGATCAACCAAATCGATGGGGCGCACGTCGCCGGCGAGCAGGCTCGTGCGCACAACGAAGCCTCTGTCTTCGCGAAGTGAGCTGGCTTCGTGATGGATGTGATCGATGCGCGCCAGCGACGGCGCCTTTGCTCGCAGATCGCGACGGAACGTTGCGATGGCCGAGGCGCAGCCCTGGACCTCCGCCACGACGCCTTCCGGACCGTTGGCCACCCAGCCCGTCAGATCGAGTGCGTGGGCGAGACGATGCACGAAGGGGCGAAAGCCCACACCCTGCACCCGGCCTTCGATGATGATTCGCTGTCGCGAAATCGGAGCGTCGACCTCGTCCAGGCATACGGCCACCGCCTTAGTCGTCGACGACATCGATGCTCTCCAGGAGCACGTCTTGCGCATGATCGGCGGTGAGGTCGTCGGAGATCGTGACGTCGAGCGTCGCCCCTTCGGCGAGCGTGCCTTTCGCAGCCTGCTCGAAATGCTCGGCGAAGTGGGCCTCGGTCATGTGCGAGAGCGCGCCGCACCAGACGGTGACCTTGGTGACGCGCTCCGCCTTTTCCTGCCTGGCGATGGTTTCGATCTGACGCATCAGGCCGATCATCAGGGACGCCTCATGCATCGACGGACTCCAGCGATTGCATGATCTCCCGGGCGACGTCCTCGACCGCTGCTTGCACGACATCGGAGAGCGGTGCGCCGGGATTGAACGTAGCGCCCTCGATCGCGTAAACCCGGCAGTGCGCCGGCAGCGTGCCGAGCGCGCGGGCGAGTTCGATTGCCTGCGGAATGCCGAATCCGTGGGAGGACATGTCGGCAAGGTCGGACGGCAGCCCCGTCTCCCCAACGTCGAACGTCCGGCAGCTGCCGGGTATGGCCCCAGAGCGGGCGGCGTCGACGATGAGCACGTTGCCCCAACCGGTCATCGCATCGACCAACCCCGTCGACTCCCCCCAATGCTGCATGACGCGGACGTCGTCGCGATGATCGAGGCATTCCCGAAGTCGCGCGGCGACCGCGAAGCCCGCCCCATCGTCGCCTCGGTCTGGATTGCCGACGCCGATGATCAGCTTGCGCGGCTCAGTCACGATCGATGTCGAGCTTCAGGAAGTGGGTGGCGCAGGAGATGCAGGGGTCGTAGTTGCGCACCGTCTGCTCGCAGCGCCAGCGCAGATCGTCGTCGTTCATATTGAGCCACTGCGGGATGAAGGTGGTCAGATCCTCCTCAATGGTCGCCTGGTTTTGCGAGGTCGGCGGAATGATGGTCGCGTGCTCGATCGCGCCGTCCTCGGCGAGCTGGTAGCGGTGATAGAGCATGCCGCGCGGCGCTTCGGTGGCGGCATGACCGACCCCGGCCCTGGCTGCGATCGGAACCGATGGAGGATCCGGCGGCTGGTAGCCGTCGATGATGCGCAGCGCCTCGTCGAAGGCGAAGACCAGCTCGATGCTTCTGACGATGATGCTCTGATACGGATTCTTGCAAACTGTTCCGAGGCCGACCTCCTTCGCGACGTCTTTGGCGATGTCAGGCAACTTCGAAAAATTCAGGCTGTAGCGCGCCATCGGTCCGCAGAAGTAGAAGCCGCGTTCCTTGATCCGGCTGTGCAGCGCTGTCGACTGCGGCATGTGGAATTCTTCGAAATGGTCGGGATAGGCGGTGGCGTCGATGTCGAGCCCGCGGTTCGAGATGATGCGGCCTTCGTTGAAGGGATACTCGTCGGGATGGCTGAGGCTGACGAATTCGTAATCGCGCTCGACATCGGGGAAGTCGAAGCCGGCGACCCAGCGCACGGTATCGAGCGCGATGTCGCGCCCTTGCTTCAGTTTCTCGACCAGACCGTTCAACGCCTTCTTGCTTGGCGCCTTGTAGAAGCCGCCGACCTTGATGTTGACCGGATGGATCTCACGGCCGCCGACCATGGCGACGATCGCGTTGCCGGCCTTCTTCATGGCGAGACCGCGCTTCACGATCTCGGGCTCGTCCTTGGCAAGCTCGATCGCACCGGGATAGCCGAGGAAGTCGGGCGCGTGCAGCATGTAGACATGGAGGCCGTGGCTTTCGATCCACTCGCCGCAATAGAGAAGCCGTCGAAGCGCGCGGATCTCCGGTGTGATGGTGGCACCGATCGCCGCCTCCATCGCATGCACCGCACTCATCTGATAAGCGACCGGGCAGATGCCGCAGATACGCGCGGTGATGTCGGGCGCTTCGGTAAAGGCGCGGCCTTGCAAAAAACCTTCGAAGAAACGCGGCGGCTCGAAGATGTTGAGCTCGGCGTGTTTGACTTTGCCGTCTCGGATCGTGACTTTGAGCGCCCCTTCGCCTTCGACCCGGGCGAGCGCGCCGACCTTGATGGTTCTGGTCGTCATGATCTCTGACTTTCCTCGCGGAAGGGTTCAGCGTTCACGTTGAACGTACCGTAGACGCGATTGAGGGCTTGCTGGTCCATACCGAGGTCCTTCAGCCAGGGCCTCAGACTGTCGACATTCGGGCTTTCCATCGGGCCGAAGCAGCCATAGCAACCGCGATCGACGCTCGGGCAGATCGCGCCGCAGCCGGCGTGGGTCACAGGGCCAAGGCAGGGCGTGCCTTTGGCGACCATGACGCAGACATTGCCACGCTGTTTGCACTCGACGCAGACGCTGTGATTGGCGATCGCCGGCTTGCGCCCGGCTAGGAACGCGGCGAGCAGCTCCAGCAGTTGCCCCTTGTCGATCGGACAGCCGCGCAGCTCGAAATCGACAGGCACGTGGTCACTGATCGGCGTCGAGGTCGCGAGCGTGTCGATATAGTCCGGGCGCGCATAGACGATGTTCACGAAATCCGTAACGTTCCGAAAATTCCGGAGCGCCTGGATGCCACCCGAGGTCGCGCAGGCCCCGATGGTAATCAGCGTTCTCGACTGCCTTCTAATCTCTTGTATCCGCTCAGCGTCGTGCGCGGTGGTGATGGAGCCTTCGACCAGGGAGACGTCGTAGGGACCGTCGAGTTCGGTGCGTGTGGCTTCGAGGAACATGGCAATCTCGACCGCACCCGCGACCGCCAGGATCTCGTCCTCACAGTCGAGAAGCGAAAGCTGGCAGCCGTCGCAGGACGCGAACTTCCAGACCGCGAGCTTTGGCTTCTTTGGGGCGTCGGCCATCTCAGAGTTCCTTGATGGTCAGGAGACGACGGAGGCGATCGTAGCTCATCACGGGTCCGTCCCGGCAGATGAGATAGGGACCGCACTGGCAGCGGCCGCAATGACCAAGCCCACATTTCATATGGCGCTCCATCGAGAGATGGATCGCGGTGTCGGGGACACCGGCCTTAGCCAAAGCCTCTGCGGAAAAACGCATCATGATTTCAGGACCACAGACCAAGGCTGTCGTGTCAGCCGGATCGAAATCGGCGCGCGGGATCAGATGGGTCACGACGCCGATATGGCCGCGCCAGTTGGTGTCGGCATGATCCACGGTGATCTCGATCTGCAGGTCGAGCTGGCGACGCCACTCAGCAAGCTGATCCGGAAACAGGATGCCTTTGACACCGCGCGAGCCCGAAAGGATGGTCACGCGACCATAACGTTCACGATGCGCGAGGATGTGGTAGATCGCCGGGCGAAGCGGTGCGAGACCGAGGCCGCCGGAAACGATCACGACATCCGTACCCTCGGCCGCCTCGACCGGCCAGGCGCTGCCGAACGGCCCGCGCACGCCGACGATCATGCCGGGCTCCAGCGAGGCGAGCGCATGGGACACCTTGCCGACATCGCGGATGGTATGGACGAGACGCTCGTCGACGGATGCATGCCCGCTCACGCTGATCGCCGCCTCGCCGATGCCGGGCGCATACAGCATGTTGAACTGGCCGGGCTTGAACGCCAGAAGGTCTGGCTCCTCAACCTCCAGCTCGATCGTCCAGCTGTCGCCCAGCTCCTGCCGGCGCTCGACCACCCTGGCGAGAGTCGGAATCATTGCATCGACGCCGGCAGCACTTGCCGTGGCCAGGTTGGCGGCGATGGATGCTTCCGCCGTCATGCCGGCTTGCCGTAGAGGTCGAGGAGCTGCAGGCGCGTATTGTGTAGCCGTTCGGCCAGCGCCGGAACGAAGCGTTTCATCAGCTCGTAGCCGAGGTGGTTATCCGCCTCGCATTTGTTCCGGAGGCAGGTGGCGTCCAACGAGATGGCGCGCACCAGCTCGAGCGCCTTGGCGTCATAGCTCCAGCGATAGGGGGGCACCAGCCAGGAGATGCCGACGATCTCGCCCTCGCCCACCGTCATGAACTGCATCGGCTGGCGTCCAGGTGCCTTGATCTCGAGGCTGACACGGCCGTGGCGGATCAGGTAGAAGGCCTGGGCGTCGTCGCCTTCGTGAAAGAGATAGTCCCCGGAAACGAAGCGCACGTTCTTCGCGCAGCCGCTGACCAGCTCGGAGAAGGACGGATCGAGATCCCTGAAGAACCGATGCGTCTGGATGATATCGCCGAGGCCCTGTTGCTGCATGTCGTCCTCACGCCGTTTCACTGTCTTGCATGGCTCTCGCCTCTTCGGTGATGTCGATCCCGACCGGGCACCAGGTGATGCAGCGGCCGCAGCCGACGCAGCCGCTCTCCCCGAACTGGTCGTGCCAGCTTGAAAGCTTGTGGGTCATCCATTGACGATAGCGCGAGCGCGCCGAATGCCGGACGCTGCCGCCGTGGATGTAGGAAAAATCGATGCCGAAGCAGGAGGTCCACTGGCGGCTTCGGCCGACGACCTCACCATCGAACACCGTGTCCTCGTCGACCTCCGTGCAAAAGCAGGTCGGGCAAACCATTGTGCAGTTGCCACAGGTCAGGCAACGCTCGGCGACCTCGTCCCAGCGCGGATGATCGAGGCTGCTGGCGAGCAGCCCGCGGACATTCTCGGGCATCTTCCGGGTCATATCAGCTGCCGTATTTGATGACACGGCCGCTGCGGCGCTGACGTCCTCCGGCGTAGCCGCTTCATGAGTGACAGCGTCTAGTAGACGCTGGCCGCGTTCAGCCCCGATCTCGACCATGAAGCGATGATCGTCAGCCGGGTCGAGCTCGGTCAGCGCCAGGTCGAAATCGTGCTCAGCCTTCGGTCCTGCCCCCATCGAAGTACAAAAACAGGTGGGTGCCGCTTCGGCGCAGTTGACGGCGACGATGAAAACTTCCTTCCGCCTGGCCTGATAATGTACGTCCTTGTAAGCGCCGTTCTCGAACACCCGATCCTGGATGGCCATCGCGCGGATGTCGCAGGAACGGACACCGATAAAGGCGAAGGGGCGCTCCGGTGCTGGTGGCGTCTGAAATCCGTAGCTGTCCCCGTCCCTGACCGACTGCCAAAGCGGCGCTTTCGGGGGGTGAAGAAAGCGCTTGATGGCGTTAGGGCCGACCACATAGCCGAACATTGCGCCGTCATCGCGCCGCTTCAGCCTGTAGTGACCGCCTTCCTGCTCGTCGGTCCAACCGATCGGCAGATCGTCAGCCGTCTCGACATCGTCGTAAAGGATGGCGCCGTCATGGACCGTCGGTCCGATCGTCCGAAAGCCATCCTGCAGGAGGGCGGCGATCAGACCATCCAGCGCCTTCGGCCGGATGATCGCGTAACGACCAGGTGCATCCGTTGTCGCATCCTCGATGGCTCGTCTCCTCGACTTTATTTGGTCAAATCGATGGCTGCCTTCGGGTAACCCATGCCTACGATCGCTCAATCCTTGGGAGCCGTCTTTGCACTCGATCAAATTGCTGTCGTTTTTTTCGCGATAGTATGATCAGCGGTTTCATGAAGTGCTACACATCGGAGATGGTATGAAGTCCATCGTCACCCTCACTTTGAACCCCAGCATCGACGCGTCCTCGCAGGCTGACGACGTTCGGCCGATGCGCAAGAACCGCATCACCAACGAGCGCTTCGATCCTGGTGGCGGCGGCATCAATGTTGCGCGGGTGGTGCAGGAACTGGGTGGTTCGGCGCATGCGATCTACCTTGCCGGTGGTCTCACCGGACAGACTCTGGGGCGGATGATCGACGAGATCGGCGTTTCGCGAACGACCATCCCCATCGCCGGCGACACGCGGATCAGCCACACGATCTTCGAGCGAAGCACGCGCCAGGAGTATCGCTTCGTGCCGGAAGGCCCAGAGATTCACGAGTCCGAGTGGCTGGCTTGCTTGGAGGTGCTTTCGACCATCGATACCGACTATCTGGTCGCGAGCGGCAGCCTTCCGCATACGGTGCCGACGGATTTCTACGCGCGGGTCGCACGGATCGCCGCCGAGCGGAGCATCCGCCTGGTTCTCGATACGTCAAGCGAACCTCTGAAGGCAGCGCTCAGCGAGGGCATTTATCTGCTGAAGCCGAACCTTCGCGAGCTCGCCGATGTCGCCGGCGCCGATCTGTCGACCCGCGAAGAGCAGCACGCCGCGGCGATTGACATTGTCGCGAAAGGACATACAGAACTCGTCGCCGTCAGCCTCGCCGCCGATGGCGCTTTCGTCGCCGATCGAGAAGGCTGCTTCGATCTCGAAGCACCGCCTGCTGAGATGCACAGCGCGGTTGGCGCAGGCGACAGCTTCGTCGCCGGCATGACACTCGGGCTTGTCAGAGGCCGTGACGTCCGGGGATCGCTTCGCCTCGCCATCGCCGCCGGCACGGCCGCCATCATGACCATGGGAACGGAACTCTGCCGCCGCGCTGATGTGGAGCGGCTGGATGATCAACTGAGAAAACGTGCACCTTAAGGCCTAGGTAAATTTGTGGACATGAACGTCTGAGGTCGCATAGTCCAACAGAATACGGACGGCGGCGTCTCGCTTCTCCGGTGTCGGCGTCTTCACCCAAACAAGCAGACCGCCATGCTCCAGTTGCTCCTGGAGATGATCCGCATGGCTCTTGTCGAGCCAGCTGGCAAGAACGGTGCTCAAGACAGCGCCGCCGACCGCAGCACCTGTGATCGCCGCCGCGACGACGCCGGCTGATGCAACCACCGTGCCCGCGGCAATCGCGGCAGGCAGATAGGTGAGTGAGTTGGCGATTGTGCGTTCATTGTCGGCGACATCAGCGAGCGTTCGATAGGCGACGCGTGGCGCGTCTGGATCATCCTCCAACTCTTCGACTCTTTGGTAACGGTGGCCAAGCTTTTCTTCGACCGCGGTCTCACTCGCCAGAAGACTGATGTCGCTTTTATTAAAGCCGGCTTTGGTAAGGGCTTCCACGGCGTCGTCCAAGCTGGCGACATCATGGAAAATCGCGACGGCTTCGATCCTCTCGGTCACGTCCTGCTGCGACATCGATCGTTCCCTGCGTTGGACATCATGCTGCCATCCTCAGCCTTGCAGCATGGCTAAAAGCTCATCTTTTAGACGGAGACGCTTGCGCTTCAGCTCCTCGTGATGATCGTCTGCGATGTTAAGCCCAGCTGCTTCGGCCCGGTGGATCTCGCGATTCACATCGTGATAGTCGTCGAACAGCCGTACGAAGTGGGCGTCGGTCGTCTTAAGCTCGTGAATCCGTTCCTTGTACTCGGGCAGCTCTTCAGCCAGTTCGTGCGGCACATGCGACATGATCGATGGTCCCTGATCACCATGTTGAATCGGTGATTCCAGCTCTACACGACCTTTGCGTTGATCCTTTGATCTAGCTCAAGTCCTCACTCATCAAGCGACGTAATCTGCTGGCCAAAGCGCGTAGACGTTCATTTGGTACATGTCGATCGGAGTTGTCTGATGCCGCTCACCATCAATCCCGATACGGTCTGCTTCGTCGTCGCAAAGGCACGGGAGATCAATGTCAAAGTTGCACCTGAAGAACTTGCTGATGACGGCGATGATATGGAGCGTATTCTCGAAGACTACGCCGACGACGCCACTTATCAGGAACTGAACGCATTTCTTGGCGCTCAGAGCGACGATGTCCTCCGTGAGCTACTGGCCCTGACGTGGATCGGGCGTGGCGACTACACTGCCGACGAATGGCGAAGCATCATGGGCGAAATCAGCGACGTGCGCGAGATGCACACATCGGACTATCTTCTGGGCACACCGCTACTCGCCGACTATCTGGAGGAAGGCCTATCGCAGTTCGGTTATTCCTGTGAAGGTTTCGAAGGCAAGGGATAAGAGGACAGCCTTGTTTGCTATGCTGCTCAACGCATACGCATGGCCACTCACGATAGAGGAAGCTGGGAACGCTGACACGCTCTGAAGAACTCATGGATGATCAAGATGAAGTCTTAGCCTTCCTGAGTGAAGGCAGTGCATTCGGCTTCCCCGATCAGCAGGTAGAGCGTATCGACACCCATGCCGCGATCATCTTTCTCATCGGCGATCGCGCCTATAAGCTCAAACGCGCGGTTCGCTATAGCTTTCTCGATTTTTCGACGATCGGAAAACGGCATCGCATCCTCGACGCCGAATACCGTCTTAACCTTAGAACGGCACCCGATCTCTATCGACGGCTCATTCCGATAACGCGTGACGAAGCCGGTCAACTCGCCTTGGAAGGCGAGGGTGAGGCCGTCGACTGGCTTTTGGAGATGAAGCGTTTCGATCAGACTATGCTGCTCGATCACCAAGCCGAGGAGGGCAAGTTGGATGCGTTGCTGATCACTGCACTCGCATCCGAAATCGCAGACCTGCATGATGAGGCGCCAGTCCGAAGCGGTGGTGGCCATGCCGCCATGGCATGGATCGTCGACGGCAATGTAAGCGATCTCGAGTCACTGAAAGGCGACATTGGCGAAGGCGAAAAAATCGCCTCGCTGATTGATGCAACCCGTGCGGAGCTTGCCCGTCAGAGGACGCGTCTGGACGACCGCGCTGAGGCAGGCTTCGTCCGTCACTGCCACGGCGATCTGCATCTCGGGAACATTTATCTAGACGATGATCAGCCCGTCCTCTTCGACTGCCTGGAATTCGACGAGGCGCTCGCCACGGTCGATGTTTTCTATGACCTCGCCTTTCTCGTGATGGATCTTTGCCATCGCGGTCTTGAGGATCACGCGATCGATCTGCTCACTGGCTATCTCGATCGCACCGAGGACGACGACGGCACGGCCCTGCTACCCTTGTTCCTTGCGATCCGCGCGACCATCCGCGCCAAGATCGAGGGCTTCGAATTCAGGACGGCTGGATCGTCGGACGAAGGCTCGAAACACCGGGTCAATGCTCTCGAATATCTCGACCTCGCTGCTAACCTGCTTACTGCCGAGCGACCTCGCCTGATCGCGATCGGCGGCTTCTCCGGCACAGGCAAGTCGACCGCCGCACGGCTACTCGCGCAAGAGCTTGGTCAACAGTCCTGGCCCGTCGTCCTTAGAAGTGACGTCATGCGCAAACGTCTCTTCGGCGTTGAGCCAACGACACGGCTTGATGCCGAGGCCTATCGTCCATCGCGCACGGCTGAGGTCTATGGGCATCTTCGCGATCGCACCGAAAAACTCCTTCGCGCAGGAAGAACCGTCATCGCCGATGCAAGCTTTCTCGATCCGGTGGAACGATCCCAGATCGAAGACCTTGCCGATGAGATCGCCATTCCGTTCCAGGGGGTCTGGCTCGAGGCGCCGAGACATGTACTAGAACGCCGAATCCAGGAACGCCGCGGCGACGCCTCCGATGCCGACATCAATGTCCTCAAAAGGCAGATCGAGCAAAGCGTTGGCGAGATGACATGGACTGTAGTGAATTCTGGCAGAGATGCTGAGCAGTCCGCTTTGCAGATCCTTGCGGTGGTCAAAAGCGTAGCGTTGCGAACGCCGATATGCGGCTAAAGGCGCAGTTGATCTACGTCGGGATCTTCGAGCCGTCAATTTCAGAGCAAGAATGGGCCGTGCGCAACTGAATTGATCATGCCATCAATGCTGGCTCGAAAAGCTGCTCGTTGAAGGGAACTGATATGCGGATCGGCATTATTGGCTGTGGCAATATGGGGGGCGGCATGGCGGCACATCTGCTCGACAATGAGAAGGAGGTGCATTGCTTTGATCCAAACCCGGACGTCCTGATCAGCCTGGAAGCGCTTGGCGCGATCAAGGCTGCCTCGGTGTCGGTTCTCGCGACACGATGTGATCTCATCATCCTTTCGCTGCCGAATGCCGCCGTCGTGCGTGCCGTCATGGCCGAGATCACACCCCATCTCCGCGAAGGAAGCGTGGTCCTCGACACCTCGACATCCGAGCCGGAGACCTCGAAGGAGATGGCTGCTCTGGGCGCCTCCAAGGGATTTGCGTTTGTCGACGGACCGGTAAGCGGTGGGCCTTCTGCGGCCCGTCTGGGCACGATGACCATGCTCATCGGCGGCGATCGGGACGTCATCGATCGGCTGCAGCCGGTGACCGATCTCCTTACGGCCATGACGGTCGTAGTCGGCGACTCCGGGGCAGGCCACGCCGCCAAGATCGTGAACAACATGCTCTGCGCCGCCAATCTCGTGCTCGTGTCAGAGGCCGTTCGCCTGGGTGAGGCGGCGGGCGTTAGCGCCAGGGATTTGCTGGAGGGTGTCAATGCCGGTTCGGGGCGAAGCGGCGTCAGCGAGGTTAATTTTCCGAGATGGATTCTAAATGAGGCGTTCGATTCCGGCTTCACCATGGGTTTGATGCGGAAGGACATGAGGCTTGCCCGGAAGCTTGCCGAAGAGAGTGGCGTCGCCCTGGAGGGTTTCGATGCAATCGCCCGCATCTGGCTGGAGGATTCGAGAGCCATTTCTGATACGGCCGATTTCAATGAAATCACAAAACATGGAGATGAGAGGGCTGGAAAATGAGTGAACGCAGGAGGATCTTTGCAGACGACCTTTCCGCCCTCGGCCTTGGGCCTCGACCTCAAAGCCTGATCGGCGGTGAGCTTGTTGATGGCACTGGCGAGACGATCTCGCTCGTCGATCCGTTCACCGAGGAAGTCCTGACGGAGTATGCCGATGCGGGCGCCGACCTCGCGGAAAAGGCCTGCCTTGCGGTACGTGATGCGCAGAAGCTCTGGGCTAAGCACCGCTCGGCCGCAGCGCGCGGACAGGTCCTGCAGGATGTTTCTCGCGCGGTTGTCGACAAGGCCGAGCCTCTGGCCCATCTCGAATCGCTGATAGCCGGCAAGCCCCTTCGCGACTGCCGTGTCGAAGTGGCCAAAGTCGCCGAGATGTTCGCCTATTATGCCGGCTGGGCGGACAAGCTGCATGGCGAGGTCATTCCCGTCCCGTCGGGGCATCTGAACTACACGCTCCGCGAACCTTTGGGTGTCGTCTTTCAGATCACGCCCTGGAATGCGCCCATCTTCACCGCCGGCTGGCAGATCGCCCCCGCGATTGCCACCGGCAACGGCGTGGTCATCAAGCCGAGCGAGCTGACGCCGCTGACCACGGTCGCCCTGGTGCAGCTGGCGGAGGAGGCAGGCTTGCCGAAGGGGCTCGTGAACGTTCTTGCAGGCCTGGGACCGACGGCTGGTCAGGTCGCGATCAAACATGAGACGGTGCGCAAGGTCATCTTCGTCGGCTCGCCCGCAACCGGGCGTCGGGTGGCGATCGCCGCGGCCGAAGCGCTGAAACCTGCGGTTCTCGAACTCGGCGGCAAGTCCGCCAATATCGTCTTCGAGGACGCCAATCTGCGACACGCCTGCCTTGGTGCGCAGGCCGCGATCTTCTCCGCTGCCGGGCAAAGCTGTGTCGCCGGATCGCGGCTCTTGGTCCAACGTACGGTGCATGACGAATTGCTGGACATGCTCTCAAGCGGCATGAATGCAATCCGCCTCGGCGACCCCCTCGATGGAGCCACAGAGATCGGGCCGATCAGCAATGCTCGCCAGTTCGCCCACATCTCTGGCATGATTGATGGCGCGCGCGCCGATGGGGCGGACGTTCTTACCCGCGAGACCCGGCCGGATGACGGCTTCTTCGTTCCGCCGACGGTTCTCCGAGGCCTTGGCAATCGGGCGAAGGCGGCGCAGGACGAGATTTTTGGACCCGTGGTCGCGGCCATCCCCTTCGAGGATGAGGAGGAAGCGATCCGGATCGCCAATGACACGTCTTATGGCCTCGCCGGCGCCGTCTGGACGGCTGATGTTGGGCGAGCGCATCGGGTCGCCGAAGCCGTTCGCGCGGGTACGTTCTGGATCAACAGCTACAAGGCGATCCACGTTTCCTCGCCGTTTGGTGGGTCGCTGAATTCCGGCTTTGGGCGATCGAGTGGCACGGACGCGCTGATGGAGTATACGGCCGCCAAGAGTATCTGGCTGGACAGCGCCGCCACACCGAAAATTGCGTTTGGCTATGTTTCTTGAGGCGTGTCAGGTGACGGCAAGGCGAAAAGCATGAACGCCTCGTTCGGCATCGACCACCCGCTGATCGCCGTCAACAACATCGAGGTTGTTCGGGATCGGATGATCTCGCTCGGCTTCAACATGACCGCCATCGGCAGGCATCCCTGGGGCACGAACACCAGCCTCGCCATGTTCGATGGATGCCTGATCGAGATCATGGGCATCCATGACAAGCGTTTGCTGGACGAACACCCCGCCGGCGGTTTTTGTTTCGGCCGCCATGTTTACGAGCATCTTCAAGAGCGCGAGGGGATCGCGCTCACCGCCCTGCACAGCACCGATGCGACTGCCGATGCTGAGCGTGCGAAGGACGCGGGCTTCACTGTGAGCGGCCATCTCGACTTCGGCCGGGACGTCACCCTGCCGGACGGGCGAACCGGGCGCACCCGAACCACACTCGCCTTGATGCCGGACAGGCATTGGCCACGCCTCTCCTTCTTTCTTTGCCAGCAGCATCGACCGGACCTGATCTACGTCCCCGAATGGCTGGAACATCCGAACACGGCCTGTGGGATTTCCGGGATCACGGTTCTGGCCGACGAAAGTGATCACGTTGCCCTTATCGGCAAGTTCGAGGGCCTCTACGCATCAGCCGAAATGACCGAAGACGGTTTCGATATCAGCACGGCGAATGGCCGGATCAGGGTGCGGACGAGACAGGCCATCGAAAGGGAATTCGCCACGCTCCCGAGCGCCATCAGCGCCAGTGGCGCACCCTGCATCGTCGCCTTGGATTTGCGGTGCAAGAGCCCGGCAAAGCTCGGCCGGTGGATCGAGAACAGCGGTCTCGATCACGAGACGACCGGCGATCGCTTGACGCTGACCAACCCCGTCGAAACGGGAAATGTATTCTTGCAGTTCTCGACGTCATAAGCGCCGGCTCATCTCGAAGTCGGCCAGAATGAGAACGAAATCTGAAACAATATTGAAAACATAACGAAATCACGAAATTCCTAATCTGTAGGTCAGAGGTTCGAATCCTCTCGGAGTCACCAATCTTTTCAAAGAGTTAGCGAGCAAAGGCGGAACATTGAAGGGGATTTGGGTACCGCATGGGCACCAAGCCGCCTCAAGAATCGGCGCCCGAAGCCAGCCCCAACGATCTACTGTAGCTGGGAATTCAGAGCAGTATTCCGACTGCATTCTTTTCATGCTCGCTTGGCTCCGATCTCGCAGCCGAGTGCATCCCGATCACCAGCAGGACGCCCGGTCTCAATCTAGCCGTTCGCCGGAAAGCCGCCGCCTGCCTATGTTTCGGGTGCATCGTCAGATTGGGAGCGCTGACCATGAACACCGACGCCTCATCCGTCATGGCAGCACCATTTAGGCCTACTTGGCGGAGCTAGCCGTTTGCCCAGTGACAGTAAAATGGCGGTGCTTTGTAAAATCCGGCTAGGCTGTTTGCATCGTGATCGAACCAACCTCCGAGCCAACCCGCATACGCGCCGCAGAGTTGGTCGCTGTTCTCGGTCTGCCGGATCAAGGCAAGCACAGTCTGCGCCGCCATCATGCCGCTCATCAAGGCACGGAGCACGCCGTGTGACGAGGCGGGATCGAGAACGCCGGCAGCATCGCCTGCGATCAGAAAACCAGGACCAGCAAGATTGATCTGGCGGCGCCAGGTGACGTTGGCGCGGACGCCTTGGCTTTGCGCATCTGCATGGCCGTTTTCCGAGAGATCGAGATTGACCCAGGCCGTCCGCCCATCACCGAGTGGAGCCTGCCATCGCCAGCCTTCTCGAAGGCAACAAAGCGTAGGCTGGCCATCGCTGGCTTCATCGTCCAAAGATTGATAGCCATAGGTCGCATTCAGGCGCGGCGACATGATCCGGCGTCTCAGACGAAGCTGTCCGCCGAGCCAATGGCCGCCGCCGGAGGCATCGATCAACCAGGATGCCGGGATGTCGCCACCATCGCTCGTCTCGATCCCGACCACGCGCTGCCCGTCGAGCAACGGGCGACGTGCCCAGCTGGCAATCCGCCCTGCGCCCTCAGCAAGCGCCTGGTCGAGGAGAAGCTGATCGAGCACCGCCGCCGGCGCTTGAAAGCCCCGCCAGGGATTAGTCTTGGGTCCGCCAAAGGCGTGGAATCGCGAAGCTGTTCCAGATGAAACCCAGTGACCGAGATGACGCCGAAAGCCGGAGGCCTGCACGCGGTCACGGACACCCAAGCGCTCGAATATCGGCTCGACACCGGGATGAAGACTCTCTCCCGGCCTTTTGGAGGTTCCCTTTCGCCCCTCGACAAGGCATGTCGGCACCCCGGCGCGGGCTAGTAGAATTGCGGCGGCTGAGCCCGCAGGCCCGGCACCAACAATGACCACGCTCATGCGATCAGTGCATCGCTATTGATCCAGTTGCCATCGTTCTCGCGTCGAATGACCGGGCCATTGCCAATGAACATGGTGGTTCGCCGGGTGATCGGCATGATGCGCCGCTGCGGATCATTCGGATGGGCAGCGACCGGCTCCGCCGGCACCAGCTCCAGACGATAGACCGGTTCGTTCATGGTTGTACCGGCCTCCCCGGTTGCCGCAATCAGTTCGGGATCATCGGCGGGCACCCGGCGAAACTGACTGACCCGCTCTTCGGCGCGACGTCGCCAAAGCTCCGAGGGATCCGGAGCCGTCAAAAGGCCAAGGGCGCGATAGGCCAGGAACATAACTGCGGTGCGGTTCAAGAACTCACCTCGGCCAACGTCCCGAAACCGCTCAGGCAGGAAGCTGTTGTTGGCGGCATTCAGCGTATAGTCGGCATGATCAAAAGAGGGAAAGTCGATGTGGGGAACACCGTCGACGTCGATCTCGCGGGGGCCGGGCACGCCATCCCATGCCGGCTCGCCGCCCCGGCCCATTTCTTCATCCGTGAGCGGCGTGACCGTCGGCCAGTGACTGCCGGGCGGGTACATCTGGCTCGTATCAGGGCTGGCGCCTGGCCAGAACGCAGAGAGTGCCGAGCAAAGCTTGGCATCTTCCGGAAACGGGCTGCCCAGGCCAAAGGCGGCGAGGTGCTCGATCAACTGTCCTTGCTGCTCAACCACGCCCTTCGAGACATCCCAGCCCGGCTCGAATACATGGCCTGCCGAATCGGGAAGACAGGGGCTGCGTTGGGCACTCCTGCCGCCGGACGCCGTTTGACCGCGTGCGTCCCCGGTCTCGAAGGCGACAATCGCTGTGATGGTGTCGTCCTCGGGGGCGAATTTCGAACCCGGAAGCTGGAGATTGGCGGGGAGACGCCCCTCGTTCAAGGGAGCTGGATCCAGACGCCAAAGAGTCCCCGGACCGAACGTAGCTTCGACACGGTCGCCCCATTCAGCCAGTTCCCGTTGCTCGGCGCGCGCGAAGAAATCCGGCGCCGTGACCAGGGAGTAGGCCGCTTTGGTTGTCGGGAACTGGAATCCGAGTGCTGGGATCGACACGTCGATCCAGCCGTCTCCGGTGTAATCGACATAGTGCAGGGCCTGATAATTGCCACCGCGGACAGCCGCTCCGACATCCGCAATATCGTTCAGGTCTTGCGTGGTGCCATCCTCTAAAAGCTCGGTACGCGCGTGGACATATTCCGGCGCCAGTCTCGGATTGTGGTCGCGCGAATTGACGTCCAACGGTGGAATCCGGATGGTCGGGCCACCGTCGTATGTGATAACGCCGGCCGGCACGGGAAAACCGACAAGCTCGCCTGCAGCATTGCTGGCCGGCTCGACCAAGGCTGCATGTGGCACCGGCGCCAACAGCGCACCGCCATGGTTAGCATCATTCGATAACTTGGCGATGCCGTCGGTGAAACGATAGGGCGCTTCGTCGAGCAGGGCTGCGGGAACGGGGCTTTGGCTGCCGCCCGATTTCAGTCGGTCGAAATTCTCGTGAATCCGCTTGAGCTTCTCGTTAAGATGAAAGCTCTCGAAGGTCAGCGCCAAGTCAAAACCTTCGAGACATTCCGGGCCGTTGAACAGCTTGTGCACGGGAACCCAGAACTGCCGTCCGCCATCGCCCTGACCGGGGCGCATCGGTCGGTCCGCATCGACCGAACCCGATCGCGCGACCGCCAGCCAGGCGCTATAGCGCGCCGGCACCGCGGCTAAAGCGGCGGGATCGCCATCGACCTCGGGGTGAAATCCGCGCAGATGGCCTTCATAGCGCGCGCCGGCAGTACCGACCCGACTGATCCCCGTGCGCGAAAAACAAAGATCGGCATGGCGTCGGTGGGGGGTGCCGGTCGCCGGTCGGTATTCATAGGCAAAAACCACGATCGCCAACTGGCTAAGATCCCTCGCCGCCTCGGCCTGCAGGATCGAGAGGTTGCGCGCCGCAGCTGCAAAGACATAGTTCTCGACCAGCTCAATCATCGTAAGCGTGGGAAAGGCGCCAAGCGGCTGGCCGTCCGCGCTGCTTACGACGTTAGGGCTGGCCAGGGCGTGATAGAGTAAACTCTGTGCGGGCTGCCCGGGGGTTACCCCCCGAACGCCCTCCAAGGCAAAATCTTCGAAACCGGGATAAGTTCGATCGACCGGGAGCACCTTGCCGAGCTCGCCTTCGAGATCAGCAGCATCGATGTTGAGGCCATGCGCTGCAAAGAGTTCGCGCCACCCCTCATCAGCCAATGTTTGCAACATGCTGCGTATGTCATCGATCAATGCCACAGTCGTCCTCCGAATGATCGGTCAGCTCGAAAGCGGAACGAACGGAGATCCAATGATGACCGCCGCGCCGTCGCCGCAGGCTGGTGCTGGGTTGAAAAAGAACCTCTAGGCGAAACACTGCCCGCACTCTTTCACATCTTCGAAGCAAAGACTGTGAAGTACTTCACTCTTCTGCGCGGGCCATTGGCGACGAGTCTAGCCTGTCGCCGCGTCCGCTGCTGGATGAGGAAGCGGTCTCCCGATCGCGCCGGCCGAGCTTACGGCAGGTTTGCTCGGCAGCTTGGGACGTACCGGCCATCCAGGCGTCGATGGCGGTGAGTGCCAGAACTGGAAGTGAGGTGTTAAGCGCTGAAAGGCCGGAAAGTTTACTAAAGTGGTCCCTTATTCAGCTGCTCATCAGCCGTCTCCGCCGCCGGCTGTCACAATTCCGCGACCTTGCGCCTGTAACCTAGTAATGCTTTGCCCTTAAAGAGTGACGTTTGGGGTGCCATGGAGCCTGTCATCGATGCTCCCGCTCGCTCCGTCTCCTGCGATCGCATTCCCAGGGCAGGCTACCGGTTGCCGTTCAATGAATGCGCCGCATGGGGGAACGACATTGTCATCGACGACCATTGACGAACCTGGAAGCCAGGCGGCCAAGTCGAGCTGGATCCAGTGGTTTCTCGTCCTCGGATTAGTCTATCTGCTGGTCGTCGCCGTCGACATGATCGGCACGGGCTTCAAGGCTGCGGCGGGCGATCAGGCGAAAGAGTTGTTTGCCTTTGCCAGCAACCCGGTGACAGGCGTGATCGTCGGCACCGTTGCGACCGCGCTCATTCAATCTTAAAGCACCGTCACATCAATCATCGTCGGCCTTGTGGCCGGCGGCCTGCCGGTCTCCATCGTCATTCCGATGATCATGGGCGCCAATATGGGCACGACGATCACCAACACGATCGTCAGCCTCGGGCATGTGCGTCAGGGTCAGGAGTTCCGCCGGGCCTTTTCCGCCGCCACGGTGCATGACTTCTTCAATCTGTTCAGCATCCTGATCTTCCTGCCGCTCGAGATCATGTTCGGCTTTCTCCAGAAGATCGGCGCCTACCTCGCCGACTTCCTGGTCGGCGGCGACAGCATGTCCGTGAAGGGCTTCAACTTCATCAAACCGCTGGTGAAGCCGCCGGTGACCGCCATGAAGGACATGTTCCACGGCGTCGGTATGAGCGACCTCGTCATGGGCATCGCCCTGATCGTGCTTGGCATCGCCCTGATCTTCGTGGTCATCACTTATATCGGCAAGCTCTTGAAGGTGCTGATGGTCGGACGCGCGAAAGCGATCCTGCACGCCGCCGTCGGCCGCGGGCCGATCTCCGGCATCTTCTCGGGCACGGCGATCACCGTTCTGGTCCAGTCCTCATCGACCACGACGAGCCTGGTGGTGCCGCTCGCCGGCAGCGGGGTATTCAGCCTGAAGCAGATCTACCCATTCACGCTCGGCGCTAATATCGGCACCTGCATCACGGCCATCCTGGCGGCGACGGCGGTGTCGGGTGCGAACGCGATCTTCGCGCTCCAGATCGCGCTCGTGCATTTCAGCTACAACGTGATCGGCGTGATCGTCATCTACGGCCTGCCGTTCCTTCGCAACATCCCCATCTACGCGGCGGAATGGCTGGCTGATCTTGCCATGAAGAACAAGCTCTATGTCGCAGCCTATATCGGGCTTGTGTTCTTCGTCATCCCCATCGTTCTGATCGGGGTCAGTCAGATCATGGGCTGGTAAACGATAGGGAGAAGGACCATGGGCGAATACGAGAACCGCAGAGCAGATCTCGAAGAAAGAATTAACGATCTCGAAGAGACATTGGCGAGATTGAAAACGCAGCTCAAGGCCGAGAACGAACGCGAGCAGCATGATGCGATCGACCGGCTGGAGCAGTATCTCGGCGATCTCGACAACAAACACGCCAACTTACAGGAATTCTGGAAGGTGCTGCGGGAAGAAATCAAGGAACTGTTCAGCGGCGGTTCCGGGAAGACGGGGAAGGACGCATGACGATGTGGATGCGAAACGGCCTCGTCGCCTTCGGGCTTGCCGCTGCCGTCTCCGGAACGGCCATGGCGGGCGAGGAGAAGCCGGTCAAGCTTGGCGAGATTCCGGCCGATGTGATGGAGGTCGCGAAGGCTGGTCTGGCGAATCTGAAGCTGGCCAGCGCCGATCCTGCTTCCGTGGTGGTGGATGTCGACGACGACAGCATGGTCCTGGCTTATGAAGTTCTGGGCGAGGTAGAGCTGGTCAGCGCCAACACCGAGACCGAGGCCGACGGCAGCTACGTCTACGAAATCCAGGGCACGGTCACGGACGGGCGCAGGGTCGAGATCGACATCGAACCCGACGGCGACGTCGAAGAGATCGAAATCGAGTTCAAGATCGAGGACGTGCCGGGCGCCGTGATGAACGCCATTCAGGAAAAGCTGCCCGAGTTCCAGCCCGATTTCATCGAGGCCAGCCACTCGCCCAGCATGCATGTCATCGGCTACGAGTTCGTCGGCAATGTCGGCGACAACAAGATGGACATCGAAGTCTCGGCAGACGGCATGACGATCACCGTCGCCGATCAGTAGCAAGGATTCGAGGCGCTCTTGCACATCTCCATATCGCCAAGTGCGTATGGCGATGCTGGTATTCGTGGCGCTTCTAAAACGAGTGCTCCGCGTGCCCAGAACCAAGACTAGAGCGTTCGATGTGGACTCTACTTGACCATCGCGGCAGCTGACCCTTTTGACAATCATGGGTCAGCTGTACGCGTTGGCGTCCGGCCTTGTAGCGCGGAAAATACGCCGTAGAGCGGCCACGCCGGTCGGAGATCTCTTGGCGCTCCCGCTTTACCCCGATTTCCTGCCGCTGAGCTCGTTCACACTGGATGCCACTAACCCCCATCAGGAACCTCATCCAATGATCGGTATACAGGTAGCCCTCTGCCGCTGAAGAATTCTTCTTCTCTATCGGCTCCGCCGGATAGTCCCCCGAATCTAAGGCAGGCGTCACAGCGTTCAGCGGCAGCAAGAGAAAGAGGCATCATGATCTCTTGATAACGCTCCTGGCCAGCCACTTCGATGATCGGCAAGGCCAAGTTTACGCCGATGATCGGGACATGACCTTTTTCAAGAATAGCGAGCGCAACCTGATTCAGCTTTCTGTGATTTGATCCCCAGTGGACTTCGTCTTTCGAACCACCTCGATATGGGCCAGCGATCATGATCCACATTTCAATCTCGCAGTTGCTTGAGTTGGGTCGACGATAGCAAGCTCCGCCCTAAGGCGTAATGACTGGGTAGGGTCACAGACGGTAGGAAGAGGGGCCGTGGTGAGATGGCGCTTAGCGCCGGTCAGCTGCCATTCGGCCGAGATAACCAGCTCGAGGCCGCTTTTCTCGACAGCTTCGGGCATTCGCCGCCGGCGGCTGCGCAGGCTTTCTCGTGCCAGAAATGGACGCTGGCGAATAGCTCCTGACACCCGTTGTCAGGAGGGGCGGTTATTGTTAGGCAGACCTCAACTGGGAGCGACCCTGCTATGTCCGTAATCAGCCACATCACGCTTGGAACAAATGACAAGGAGCGGTCGGCAAGGTTTTATGATTCGGTGCTCGGTTCGCTCGGATTCTCCCGCCTGCCCAAGCCCCCGGACAAGCCCTTGGCCTATGAAAAGGGTGGGACCATGCCGACGATCTACATCTATCCCCCAGCGGATGGTCGACCCGCTACCTGGGGCAATGGAACACATATCGCTTTCATCGCGGACAATCGATCTCAGGTGCACGAATTCCATGACCAAGCTCTGACGCATGGCGGCATGTCCGAAGGCGAGCCTGGGCCAAGACCGCACTATGGTCCGAACTATTATGCAGCCTACGTCCGCGACCCCGAAGGTAACAAATTGCAAGCTGTCTGTTATTCAGAAGGCTGACCACGCTCTGGCTCTATCGCCGGCCATCTCGCTAGTGTCGTGTTTGGTTCTTGGTCGTTACGAAACGTTTGGATGTTTCTGATTTTTTGACACTGCGGTGGTGATGGCGGTTTTTTTCCGATGCCCGCGGTTCTTTGCGATTCAGCCACTGTAAGGCCGTCAGATCGACGG
>JBCCUL010000026.1:0-88233 GCA_039197065.1 Pseudomonadota bacterium
CCGATACCGTCGATCTGACGGCCTTACAGTGGCTGAATCGCAAAGAACCGCGGGCATCGGAAAAAAACCGCCATCACCACCGCAGTGTCAAAAAATCAGAAACATCCAAACGTTTCGTAACGACCAAGATCGAAAGCAGACATTCGCAGATGAAGAGACTGAGCTCGAATGGCTGTACGGGTAAGGAGGTGCCAGACCCCAAAGTCCACCCAGTGGCCGCGCCACCTAGATGAGGCGTTGGGCGCGGAAGCTTAGGAAATCGTTGCGGCCGACGATGACGTGGTCGTGGACGGTGATGTCGACCGAGTCGAGGGCGCGGATCACCTGTTTGGTCATGTCGATATCGGCTTTGGAGGGGGTGGGATCGCCGCTCGGGTGATTGTGCACTAGGATCACGGCTGAGGCGGCGAGTTCGAGGGCGCGTTTCACGATTTCGCGCGGGTAGAGCGGCGTGTGATCCACGGTGCCCTGCTGCTGCACCTCGTCCCGGATCAGGCGGTTCTTGCGATCGAGATAGAGGACGAGCAGGTGCTCGGTGGTCTTGTGGCGGAGCGTCACCTTCAGAAAATCGGTGAGCGACGTCCAGGAACCGATGATCGGGTTTTCTTTGATCGGCTGATGAAGAATGCGCTCGAGCGCCAGCTGCACCGCCTTCAGGCGGGCGACCATGCGATCGGTGATGCCGGCGAGCGCGCCGAGGCGGCCTTTGTCAGCGGCGAAGATGGCGCCGAGGCTGCCGAACTGATCCAGCAATTCGCGGCTGATGCTGCGCGGATCGAAGGGCGCGTCGCTCGATGCGATCAGAAGCTCGATAAGCTCTTCGTCGCTGATCACATGGGGACCGACGTCGAGCAGGCGGGCCAGAAGCGGATCGCGGCTGGCGAAGCCCTCGAAGCTGCCGGCGGCCTCGTTCAGGCCGGGGCCGCTCGCCCGAATGTCTGCGGCTTCGATCTGGGCCAAGAGTTTCTGCAAGGCGTGCTTGCCGTCGAACAGCCAGGCCTCCTGCTCCTGATCCCAGCGTCCGCCGGCAGCTTCGAGACAGTCATTCAGCGGATAGGTATCGCCGCGGATGACATAGGCGGGAATGCCGTCATTGTCGCCGCGATAGGCGACCTCGAGGCCGAGACGCGCGAGCCGATCCGCAGGGTGGGACAACTCGCCATCGATGGCGAGCGTTCCGTCCAGATCGTCCTCCGGCGTGACCGAGGAGTGTCCGTTGGCAAAATGCATGGTGAACTTCTCCGTGACCGCGCCTATAGATCGATTTAAGCGCAATAATTTTCAACTAAAAGTTATTCTCATCGCCTTGGAAAATCCAGAGCCTTCTTTCCTCCCTGATTCCCCTGCCCTTTCACGCTTGGAAGATCAGGCCTCCGATCGATGTCAGCCGCCCAAAACAGGCCTGGAACGCGCGTGACATCGGTTGCCCCTGCCATGCCGCCCGCCTATAGCTGATAACACGTTGGTTTCTCCCGTTATTTGCATCGGAACGTCGATTGCGCCTTTGGATTGCCGCCGCAGGTCTCATCGGGATCGCCGCCCTCGGGCTGGCGGCCGTTCCGGGCATGGTCGACTGGAACAGCTATCGCCCGGACATCGAGACGGCGGCGATCGAGCTTTCCGGCCATGACGTGACCATTAGCGGCCCGATCACAATGACGCTGCTACCGCGTCCCGTGCTGACCTTCCGGGACATGACGTTGAGCGGCAGGACGGAAGACGCGATCGGCTTCAAGCTGTCCGCCAATCAGGCGGAGGCAACGCTCGAGGTCGGCCCGCTTCTGGCCGGGCGACCGGTGGTTCAGGGCCTCCGCCTGAAGCGGCCGGTGCTGAGCGTCGATGACAACAACAGCCGGCGGCTCAGCGCCTGGCCGCCAAAATGGCGGGATTGGTCGGCGCTGTTCCAACGGCTCGATCTCGAGACGATCGAGATCGCCGACGGCTGGATCGAGATCGCCGAGGATGGCTCGGCGCGCGATTTCTCGCTCCGTGACATCTCGATGCAGCTGCAGATCGGCGGGCCTGACGGACCGCTCGAAGCCGCAGGCCTTTTCAAGACAAAGCGCCACGAATTCACCGTGACGGCGGCGTTCGGCCGGTCTGACCGGAACGGCGTGCGTTCGGCCAAGGTGCAGATCGATGCGCGCAATGGCGTCGAGGAGACGACCGCGCTTGGCTTCAGCGGCAGGCTCGCCAACGCCGGCGACGATGAGGGGCTTAGCGGGCGGGTCACGCTTTCCGGCCCCGACCTGCAGCATGGGCTGGCTGCGATCTCGGCGGCTACGGGTTATCCCTCGACCTTTTTGTCTCTCGCCGAGGCTCAACCCTTCGCGATCGAGGGCCGGATCGATGTCGATCAAGCCGGCATGCGCTCCGAAGACCTGCAGCTCAAGCTCTCGGACAAGCTGGGCAAGGGACGTATCGACCTCCAGCTCCATCCGCAGACAAGGCTGGATCTGGGCGCGGAATTGCCCGCGTTCCGCCTGGCTGACGACGCCGGCCTCTCCGATTTCCTGCCGCTGGACCTTCTCTCCAAGCTGCGCGTTCCTCCGGGCGAGATCGATATTCGGCTGCGCGAGCTGATCTATCGCGGCGAAGCGGCACGCAAGGGAAGCCTGACGCTGAAGACCGGATCGGACTGGGTGACGAAGGTCGAGCAGGCGAAGGTGCAGCTGCCGGGGCTGGTCGACCTGGCGTTCGAGGGCGGGCTTTATGCAGGTGAGATCGGACCCCGCCTCGAAGGAAAGCTCGCGGCGGTCGGCGATGATCTGGCGAGCACGCTCGCCTGGCTCGGTCTGCTCGACGGTGATGGCGGAGGCCGAGGCTGGCGCGGTTTCAGCCTGGAGAGCGCTATCGACGTCAGCAGCGTCGAGATTGCGCTATCCGCTATCGATATGCGCCTGGATTCGTCGAAGCTCCAAGGCGATGCCAGCCTGCGTTTCAGCGAAAGGCGGCACCTCACGCTCGACGCCGATGTCGAGCGGCCGAACCTGGATCTCTATGGCGATGGCGGCGACATGCGGGCCTTGGCGTCCGGACTTGCAGATGGATTGAAGGCGATCGATGCCGAGATCGACGCGCGTTTCAAGAGAGTGAACTGGCAGGGTCTGCATCTCGAAGAGGGCGAGATCGCGGCCGACGCCGACCAGGGCAAACTGACGCTTCGCAGGATCGTTGCAAAAACCATCGGCGATACGGAGCTTTCCGTCAGCGGCGAGATCGACCTCCAGGACAGCGTCGCCGATGTCACGGCAGAGCTGCAGAGCGAACATCCGGTGCGTGCGCTTCGTCATCTGGAGGTGCCGCTGCCGCTTACCTCCAGCCGCCCGCGCGCGCTCAAGCTCAGCGGCGGCATGAACGGCACCTTCGAGAGCTTCGCGCTCAAGGTCGAGGCCGACTATGATGAGGGCAGCGCCGTCGTCGAAGGCGAGGCCGGATGGACGCCGGAACGCCCCTGGTATGATCTGACGCTGAGCGCGCGGCATCCCGATCACCAGGCGCTGGCGAGCCAGTTCGGACTTGCGCCGCTGGTGGCGAGTGGCGATGCCAGGGGCGCGCTCGGGCTTGCAGGCAGGCTTCGTCACAAGGCGACAACCCCTTGGATCGCCTCCGGCAGCGTGCAGCTTGGCCCGACAACGATGACCGGCAGCCTGGCATTTCGCGATGGATCGCCGGACGGGCCGTTCGAAGCCAAACTCAGCGTCGGCGCCCCTCAAAAGGACAGCCTTGCCCCGTTTCTCATCCTGTCGGGCATTCGGCTGACCGGCGACTGGACGCCTGCCCGCTGGCTGGGACGACTGCCGACTATCGGGCTCAGCACCGCATGGCTCGATAAGGCCGAAGGCACGATCTCGCTTGCCAGCAAGGGCGGTCTTGCGGGGGATGGCCTGACCATGGAGGCGCGGCTTGCCGACGGTCTCCTCTATGTCGAACAGCTGGAGGCCAGTCCCTGGCAGGGGCAGATGCAGGCCGAGATCACCCTCGAACAGAAGCGGGACCAGCCCTTTCTCGCCGTGGCCGTTGATCTCGATCAGGTCGAAGCCGCTGATTTCGCCACCTGGCTTGGGGTCAAGAGCGGGCTCAGCGGGCCGCTCGATATCGATGTCGAGGCGAGCACCTTCGGGCGCACGCCTTATCAATTGATGGCGGGGCTTTCCGGCGAGATGACGATTAGGGCGGGCCCGGGGGAAATCCGAGGCCTTGGCGTTCCCGGACTTCGCAAAGCGCTGCTGCCGGTTAGAAGCGATGATGTGGCGATCGATCGAGCGCTGTCTTTGCAGTTCAACGAGATCGACGCGAAAGCCGGCCTTAGCCGCGGCGTCCTGTCGTTCGAGGACAGCCGTCTCGCGCTTGGCTCGACAGCAGAGGATGACAGCGCGTTCGTGATTGAGGGCTCTGCTGATCTGCTTCTTTGGGTGCTCGATCTTGCGCTTCGCCGCGACACAGAGAGTGAAGAAGCGACGGCCCCTTCCCCCGTCTACCGCTTGTTCGGACCACCTGACCGCCCGGCCGCCGTGACCGCTGCGGGGAACTGATGCCGACCGTTTTCTCCAAGCGGGAGGGCGTTCACGGCGGCGACCGCTTCGAGCGGCAGATCGCCGTAGAGGTGAGGAAAGAGCTGGCCGCCGCGTGACGGCTCGTAGACCAGCGCCTCGCCCAAGGCATCGGCCTTGACCGTCACGAGGAGCAGATCGGATTGATCCGCGAAATGCTTGGCAGCGGTCTCGGCCGCCTGTTCGGCGGTGGAGAAGTGGATATAGCCATCCGCAAGGTCGACGGGCGCTCCCTTGAAGACGCCGTCTTTCTCAGCCTCGGCCCATTGCGCCGCCGTGACGATTTTGTAGATGACGGCGTCCATCATGCCCTCCAAGTGAACGCCATGGCCGCGCCATGCGCGCCGGCTATTTGGGGCCCAGCATCTTTTCGGGACGGACGAATTCGTCGAATTCGTCCGATGTCAGAAGATCGAGCGCCATCGCCGCTTCTTTGAGCGTCGTGCCCTCGGCATGGGCTTTCTTGGCGACCTTGGCGGCGTTGTCGTAACCGATCTTCGGATTGAGTGCGGTCACCAGCATCAGGGACTCGTGAAGCAGCGTCTCGATCCGATCGCGGTTCGCCTCGAGGCCGACGACACAATTGTCCGTGAAACTCACGGCACCGTCGGCGATCAGGCGGATCGACTGCAGCACGTTATGGATCATCACGGGCTTGAAGACGTTAAGCTCGAAATGGCCGTTCGAACCCGCGACCGACACCGCCATGTTGTTGCCCATGACCTGAGCGCAAAGCATGGTCATGGCTTCGCACTGGGTCGGGTTGACCTTGCCCGGCATGATCGAGGAACCGGGCTCGTTTTCCGGGAGCGCCAGTTCACCCAGGCCGCAGCGCGGACCGGAACCGAGCAGCCGGATGTCGTTGGCGATCTTCATGCAGCTGACCGCGACCGTGTTGAGCGCGCCGGACAGCTCGACCAGCGCATCGTGCGCAGCGAGGGCTTCGAACTTGTTGGCGGCGGTGACGAAGGGCAGGTCGGTGATCTTGGCGACTTCGGCTGCGAAGGCTTCGGCGAAGCCGGGCGCCGCGTTCAGGCCGGTGCCGACGGCGGTGCCGCCCTGCGCCAGTTCCGCCAGCCGCGGCAAGGTTTGCTTCACCCGCTGGATCCCGTAGGCGATCTGCTGGACGTAGCCGGAAAATTCATTGCCGAGGGTCAGCGGCGTGGCGTCCTGGAGATGGGTTCGGCCGATCTTGATGACGTCGGCGAACGCGTCGGACTTTGTCTTCAGCGCATCGTGCAGATGCTGAAGGGCGGGCAGCAGACGGTGGTGCACTTCTTCCATCGCCGCGATGTGCATGGCGGTCGGGAAGGTGTCGTTCGAGGACTGCCCGCGATTGACGTGGTCGTTCGGATGCACCGGCGACTTGGAGCCGAGCTCGCCACCGAGGATTTCGATCGCGCGGTTGGAGATCACCTCATTGGCGTTCATGTTGGACTGGGTGCCCGAGCCGGTCTGCCAGACCACCAGCGGGAAGTGATCGCCGAGCTTGCCGTCGACCACCTCGCCCGCCGCCTGGTCGATCGCGCCGGCCAGGTTGTCATCGAGGACCCCGAGGGTCCGGTTCACGCGGGCGGCGGCCTGCTTCACGATGCCGAGTGCGCGCACCATGGCGGGCGGCATGGTTTCCGAGCTGATCTTGAAGTTCTGAAGGCTGCGCTGGGTCTGCGCGCCCCAATAGCGATCGGCGGCGACATCGATCGGGCCGAAGGTGTCGCTTTCGGTACGGGTGGCGGTGGGCTCGGTTGATGACATGATGACGTCCGCTGGCTGTCCTGGATTTCGCCTGCGCATGAAGGCCATCGGCCGGGCAGATGTCAATCAGGGATTTACAGCGAATGCGTCATGGATCCGAGCAGCCAAGCGGCTCGGCACGTCAACGGGTCGTTTTCAGGACTTCTTGCGGAACTGATCGAGGGTCACGACTTCGGCGCTGTCGCCATCCTTTGCAGCCTCGGCGGGTTTTGCCGCCGGTTCATTGCCAACTTCCGGCAGCGGCATGGCTGTGATATCACCCTCGCCCGCTTCCGGTTCGAGGTCGGGCTCATCCTCTTCGACGTCGTCATTGTGACCTTTGGCCGTGAGATTGAACTGCAGGCCGAATTCGACGCTCGGATCGGCAAAGACGGTGATCGCTTCGAAGGGAATGGTGATTGGCTGAGACACATTGTTGAAGCTCAGCGTCACGCTGAACCCGTCTTCATTCACCTCCAGCCCCCAGAATTCATGCTGCAGGACGATCGTCATCTCGGTGGGATAGCGGGCTTTGAGTTCGTCCGAGAGAGAGACGCCGGGATGGTTGGTCAGAAATGTGACGTAGATATTATGCCGGCCCGGGAGGCCATGCTCTGCCACCAGTGTCAGCGTATCGCGGACGACATGCCTGAGCGCATGTTCGACGAGTTTAGGATAGTCGATGGTCTGATCGGACATGAAGGCGCAGTGCTCTGGAGGTTCGTCTAACGAAGCTGGAATGAAGTTCTGATGTTAGTCTGTGAAGACCGAGCGGTCCAGGGGCAAGCCGCTTTGAATATGGCGCTGGACAACGCCCTTTACCAAAGGATCTGCGGCGTTTTTTACAAGCTTCGACATGTGCTTCAAGATAAAAAGCGGCACCTAAAACAAAACCCGGCCGCTTTCGCGGCCGGGTCCGTGAGGGGCTTCTGTTGCCCGGTGCCCCTCAAACCGCGCTAACTCGCACTACTTACGCAGCGAGAGCAGCAGGAGCCATACGGTTATCGTTGGCATCTCTAAGATTGGTCCGGTATCGGTGGTACCATGCCGGGCGAAAACTATCCCTTTATTACGCGCGTCGAGCCTGGTTCGCCCCCATAAAAGCCCGTTTCCCATCAAACCTTGGAAACCGGCGGGATTTGGTGGAGGCGCCGGGTACTGCCCCCGGGTCCGCTACGCCTATTCCGAACAGCGTTTATCGCCATAGTCGGACAAGCCGACATGCCTAATATAGGCGCCCATGGGTTAATTTTAAAGAAACAAAGATGTAAGGGCCTGATCCCTCGGCACCTGGAGGGAAGGAAGGCGGGGAATTCCGACGCCTTAGCGCCTCAAATCTCGACCCGTTCTCCCGCCAGATAGCGGAGGATATCTATACGGCTGACGATGCCGACGAGCTTGCCGTCACGGACGACCGGAAGCTGCTTGATCTGACGTCTTGAGAGCATGGAAACGAGCTTCTTGAGCCCATCGCGTTCCGAAATGAGCAGGACGTCCCGGGACATGACCTCCTCGACCCGACGTTCGCCCTGACCGAGCACGTCCTTCAGATCGGAAGTGGTCGAGGTCAGCAGGGTCAGCCACCAGGACCGGTCGGCATCCCGCCTGGCTTCGGCGCTCCGAATGAGGTCTCCCTCGCTGACGATCCCTTGGAGCCGTCTGTCATCATCGACCACCGGCAAGGCGGTGATCTTGTTTTTGAGGATGATGCCTGCAACCTCAGTAACCAGCGTATCGGGTTTGACGGTCATGACGTCCGTCGTCATCAAATCGGCAGCGGTTACCATCGTCGAGCATCCGGCTTCTATCGAACTGATCTTCCGCCCAGCAGCGAAGGAGCGGATAGGTCCTGGCCGTTAAGCCTACGCCCGAACATCTATGAAAGGGTTAACGGCAACAAAAAAAGGGCAGGTCTGCACCTGCCCTTTTCGCCTCTCAAGATGACTTGAAGGCTAGCGGCTCAGGCCACCGACGGAGCGCCGAGCACATTGTGCAGGCTCGCCACCACCTGATCATCGAGACCGAGCTTCGAGGACAGCTCGCGGAGATAGGCGCGCTCGGCCGCGGTATCGACGTTGATCGCCAGGAGCGATGCCGCATAGACCTGGGCCGCCGTCTGCGGATCGGGCACGTCGCGCACCAGCGCGTCGATGTCGAGCGGTGCGGCCGCCTCTTCGGTGACGAAGCGCCGGGTTTCCTCATCGGCGCCCGCGTCCTGCAGCTTGTCCAGGATACGCTCGCGCTCGCGTTCATCGATCTGGCCATCGGCCTTGGCGGCCGACAGCATCGCCTTCAAGGCGAGGACGGCGCGATTTTCGAGGGCTTCCGCCTCGTCGACGGTTTCCGGCGGGCGCATGCCGACCGGCAGGTCCTGATCGCGCTGGCTGGCCATCTTCTCCTGAATGGTCTTGCCTTTGTTCAAGGCGTCATAAGCTGCAGTTCCCAAGATCGCCATCAGGGCGCCGCCGATGCCGCCCTTGATACCGCCGCCGAGCAGCACGCCGAGGGCGGCGCCGATGCCGCCGACCATACGCTTGTCGCGTTTGGCGAGAAGCTCCTTGGCCTTATCGAGAACATCCTGCGCGCCGCCACCCTGCCCGCCGGACAGCATGTCTTTGATCTGATCCCCGAGCGAGCCGAGCCCGCCGTCGGTCACCGCGTGCTTGATGCGATCCAGCGATTTGCTGGAAAGACCATCCTGCTGAATCTGCCGGAGCAGATCACCAAAGTCGACCATGCCGTTTCCTCTCCATTCTTCGTGCGGTTGGCAGCCTATGGTTTGAATGTGGCCGATCGGCAGCGTGATGCAAGGCGCGCCGCAACAAGACGATCGCTGCCCCCTCGCGCAGGCGCATCATTTGTGCTTAGAAAGTTTCCAGATTGGCGCGGTAAGACTCGGGGAGCAGCAAGAATGTCCAACGAAAAAAAGCCACTTCGCAGCACCGCCTGGTTCGGCCATCCGGATCGGGACGGCTTCCTGCATCGAAGCTGGATGAAGAACCAAGGCTTTCCGCACGACCTGTTCGACGGCCGCCCGGTGATCGGCATCTGCAACACCTGGTCCGAACTCACGCCCTGCAACGCCCATCTGCGCGATCTCGCCGAACGTGTGAAGAACGGCATCTATGAGGCCGGCGGCTTTCCGCTGGAGTTCCCGGTCTTCTCGACCGGCGAGAGCAACCTACGTCCGACCGCGATGCTGTTTCGCAATCTGGCGGCGATGGACGTGGAGGAGGCGATCCGCGGCAATCCCGTGGATGGCGTCGTGCTGATGACCGGCTGCGACAAGACCACCCCTGCCCTCCTGATGGGCGCGGCCAGCTGCGACGTGCCGGCGATCGTCTGCTCCGGCGGGCCGATGCTGAACGGCAAGTTCCGCAATGAGGAGCTGGGCTCCGGCACCCATGTCTGGCGCTTTTCCGAAGCCGTGCGCGCCGGCGAGATGTCGCTCGAGGACTTCATGGCGGCCGAGGCCGGCAACTCGCGCTCGCCCGGCCACTGCAACGTGATGGGCACCGCGTCCACGATGAACTCCATGGCCGAAGCGCTCGGCATGAGCCTCCCCGGCTGCGCCGCGATCCCGGCCGTGGACAGCCGCCGCCGGGTGATCTCGCAGCTCACCGGCAGGCGTATCGTCGAGATGGTCAGGGAAGATCTCCGCATCTCGAAGGTGCTGACCCGCAAGAACTTCCTGAACGCGGTGCGCGCCAACGGCGCACTTGGCGGCTCGACCAACGCCGTCATCCACCTGCTCGCCATCGCCGGGCGCCTGCCGGACACGGAGTTCAGCCTCGAGGATTGGGACGAGTATGGCCGCAATGTGCCGACCCTGGTGGACATTCTGCCTTCGGGCCAATGGCTGATGGAGGACTATTACTACGCTGGCGGTCTCCCGCCTGTTTTGCGCATGCTCGGCGAAAACGGCCTCCTCGACAAAGACGCGCCGACTGTCACCGGGCAAAGCATGTGGGAGAACGTCAAGAACGCCGAAAACCACAATCCCGAGGTCATTAGAACCTTCGACAACCCGCACACCAAAGAAGGCGGCATGGTCATCCTGCGCGGCAATCTCGTGCCGGAAGGCGCCGTCTTGAAGCCATCGGCTGCAACGCCGGAGCTCATGCAGCACAAAGGACGCGCCGTCGTTTTCGAAAGCATTGAGGACTACAAGGCGCGCATCGACGATCCCGCTCTCGACGTCGACGAAACCTGCATCCTGGTGCTCAAATATTGCGGCCCCAAGGGTTATCCGGGCATGGCCGAGGTCGGCAATATGGGCCTCCCCGAAAAGGTGCTGAAGAAGGGCATCAAGGACATGGTGCGCATTTCGGATGCGCGCATGAGCGGCACGGCCTACGGCACGGTGGTTCTGCATTCATGCCCGGAAGCCGCAGCCGGCGGCCCGTTGGCTTTGGTTCAGAACGGCGACATGATCGAGCTGGACGTCGAAGGCCGGCGCCTGCATCTAGACGTGTCCGACGATGAGCTGGCCAAGCGCCGCGAAAATTGGACAGCCCCGGAACCCGCCATGACCAGCGGCTACCAGAAACTCTATGTCGACCATGTCATGCAGGCCTCCGAAGGCGCCGATCTCGACTTCCTCCAGGGATGCCGCGGCCACGCCATCCCCCGCGAATCCCACTAACCGACGCGGCGACGCGCCGCGGCGTTGACTTTAGTCTGGTGAATGCGATGGAGGTCCGTGTCCGATTGCGGGTGAGCCTAGGCTTGCGGTTGGGGTTTGAATCGACGTGTTTGCGCATGCGTGGCAACGAGCAGACAAACCGTTGCTCGGTTGGGAAAATGTGGCGATCGAGCTTTGCTAAACGGCACTATGACGATGCATCAAGCGGCTTTGGCCCTCATCATGTTTGGCGACCGCCGTCAGTGCCATCAGCAATGGCTGCAGGCTCAAGTTTAAGGCTTGGTTAACCTGCGCTCGCCTATGAAGGTTCGGCCTCGATGGTCCATGCGCCCCTGGGAGTCTGCCCGCCCGCGGAGAGTGTGGGGCGAGGCACGGACTCCCAGGGTCTCATGGACCAGCAAACCACCCATCGGTTTAACGGCATTGGGTTAAGAAAGCGTTCACACCGGCGGAACGTCACGTTTCACGTTCCGCAATCGGCGTTTAGCCAGATCGCCAAAGACGCGGACAAAACCGAACGGCCGTCAGGCCTGCACCAGGCCCCGACGCGAGTCTCAGGCAAGTCCACGCCGCGGCGCGTCGCCGCCGGCTAGGCGTGGCCGGCTTGGGTCGAGAGGAGGGAGAGGTCGATGCCGAGCTTGGTCATCGCGCCTTCCCATTTGGCTTCGTTGTCGATGCCGAAAATGAGCTGGTCGTCTGCCGGGACCAGGAGCCAGCCATTGTCCTGGATTTCCTGGTCAAGCTGCCCCGCACCCCAGCCCGCATAGCCGAGCGCCAGCACGCAGCGTTCGGGGCCGCTGCCGCCCGCGATGGTTTTCAGCATTTCGGTGGTGGCGGTGAGCGCCACGTCGTCATCGATCAGGAGGGTCGATTCCTGGACGATGTCGGCGCTGTGCAGCACGAAGCCGCGGCTGGATTCGACCGGTCCGCCGAAATGCACGGGCAGATCGGGATGAGGTTCCTCGGTATCCAGACCGAGATGGTCGAGCAGCGCATCGAAGCGCATGCTGTCGATCAGGCGATTAACCACAAGGCCCATGGCGCCATCGTCGGAGTGGGCGCAGACATAGACGACCGTGCGCGCGAAACGCGGGTCTTCCATATGCGGCATGGCAACCAGGAGCTGACCGCTCAGCGAGATTTCGGATTGGGTGGTTTCGATGCTGACCATATAGTTGATGTAGACCGTCCTTACCTCCCCAGCAAGGCCGGGACGGCATACTCTGCTGTGATCGCCATAAGATCGTCGGAAAGCCGATCTCCGGGACCCGCGGGAATGGGCCAACAGGCGGCCATTGCTTCGACCTGTTCCCCATGCCAGATTGCAGTCAGACCATAAACTTATCGGATCGACGGGGAGAACGAGACATGACGATCAAGGTTGGGGACAAGCTTCCGAACGCGACGCTTCGACGGCTCGGCGACGGCGGGATCGACGAAGTGAGCGTCGCTGATTTGACGGCGGGCAAGAAGATCGTGCTGTTCGCCGTGCCGGGTGCGTTTACGCCGACCTGCTCGGAGCAGCATTTGCCGGGCTTCATGCAGCATGCCGATGCGATCAAGGCCAAGGGCGTCGACGGCGTGGCGTGCGTGACCGTCAACGATCCCTTCGTGGTCAGCGAATGGACCAAGGCCACGGGCGCTGGCGGCAAGGTCGATATCTACTCCGACGGCAATGCCGAATTCACCAAGGCGGTCGGCCTGGAGCTCGATGCCAGCGGCTTCGGTCTCGGCACCCGTTCCCAGCGTTATGCCATGATCGTTGAAGACGGCACGGTCAAAACGCTCCTCGTCGAGGACGTCCCGACCCAGGCTGAAGCCAGCAGCGCCAACGCCATCCTCGAAGCCCTCTAGGTGGCGCGGGTGGCGCGGCCACAGCGTTGACTTGGGGGCGGCGTCGCTGAACGTGCCCTTGACTTGATGGGTATGCCGGCAGGCTGATGGCGCGTTCGAATCAGGTCAAGTTAACCGTCTGGCCGGTGCGCAGGCTCTCATAGGCGGCATCGGCCAGGCGGAGCGCCTCCAGGCCCTCTTTGAAGCCGGCCAAGGGCGACACACCACCAGATAAACAGTCCACGAAGTGGTCGATTTCGGCGATGTAGGCGGGCGTGTAGCGTTCGATGAAGAAGTCCATCACCGGGTCTTTGACATCCGTGCCGCCTTCCCCCCAGGCGCTGAGGCTGGTCGCGCGCTGATTGCCGGCCTGCAGCATGCCGCGCTCACCGAAAGCTTCGACCCGCTGGTCATAGCCGTAGACGGCGCGCCGGCTGTTGCTAATGTGGATCAGTGCGCCATTTGCAGCCCGCATGGTGATCATGGCGCTGTCGATATCGCCAAGCGTCCCGATTTCCGGATCGACCAGATTGGCCCCCGATGCATGCACCGAAACAATGTCGCCGGCGAAATAGCGGGCGAGATCGAAATCGTGGATGGTCATGTCGCGGAACAAGCCGCCTGAGACCTTGATATAGGCGGCGGGCGGCGGGCCCGGATCGCGGGACGTAATGGTGAGCTGCTCGAGCTTGCCGACGGCGCCGTCATGAAGGCGCTTTCGAAGCTCCATGAAGGTCGGATCGAAACGGCGATTGAAACCGAGCATAATCAGCGGATCGAGCCCGCCGATCTCATCCCAGCAGGCCTCGACCCTGGCCATGTCGAGATCGATCGGCTTTTCGCAGAGGATGGCTTTTCCAGCCTTCGCGGCGCGGGTCAGCAGATCGACATGGGTGTCGGTGGAGGACGCGATCAGGACGGCGTCGATGCTGTCGTCATTCAGGATCTCGTCGACCGTGTCCGCGACCTTGGCGCCCGTCGCCTCGGCCGTCTGCTTCGCTGCATCGCCCACGACATCGAGGACCGACGCCAGCTCGATGCGCGGGTGCCTGGCGAGATTGTCGGCGTGCATGCGTCCGATGCGGCCACATCCGAAGACAGCGATACGCGGCATGTTTCTTGTCCTTGCGTGGGTTTATTCACCAGACCTTGCCGCAATCGCCCTGGCGGATCAATCCGACCGACGGACGCTAAAAGGTGCCGAGTTCCTCGATCCTGTATCCCTTGGGATAGGTCGGCCTCGGGATCTGCGTCAGCCTTCTGGGTTTCCTGCGCCGCGGCAGAACTCTAAGAGCAGCGGCGCGCAGCTTCATCATCCCGACGACGGATGCGCGAAGCCAGGCTGGCGCGATAGGCGAGCCCATGCTTTCCAGCAAGGGAGGATCGAGAAGGGCGCGGACGACCGGTCGGCCAAGCCAGAAGAGAAAGCGCGGCAGGTAAAAGCTCAGCAGCAGATCGGTCGTGATCTCGGCAATGCGCTGATTCGACTTGGCAAACTGAAAATGCTCGGCCTCGTAGTCGATGTTGAACCTCATGATCTCATCGAGGTTCGAGGGAATGTTTTGGATGCCCATGCGCTCGCCGAGCCCGCGATAATAGAGAAACCAGGCCCTTTTTTCGCGCTCGCTCATCGGCCTTCGACCGAATCGACCCAGCCAGCGAATCGGCTCGCAGATGAAGGTCGAGAGGACATAGAGCATATCGTCGTTTTTGATCGCGAACCGCCCATGCATGGCGTTCATTCTGGCGATCGATCGCTTGCCATGGGCGCTGTCGAGGCCGTGCTCGATGGTCTCGGCGAGGAGAAGCTCGGTATCGTCATAGCGCTTTCGCGGCCGCGTCTCGAATTCCCGCGTCTTTGCGAGCAAGCCCGAAATCGACGGCACCGCGTAGGTCCGGAAGAGGGCGAGCTCGAGCGCGCGTTCGATGTCCCAGGAGAACTCGTAGGCATAAAGCAGAAAGGCGATCTGCTCGAAGTCCGTTTCCGGATCCAGGGCCGAGATCAAAGCCGCCGCCGAAGACCCCGAAGACAAAGCGTCCTCCAGGGACGGATAGCTGGCGAGCTGATCCTGGCCTGCGTTTTCGTTGCTCGGCACGCCTGACCTCTCCTCCTGCAGACGACGTCGCATGCCGTCGCTTTCTTCGTTTCCTTGAAACCTGCCGCCTTCCCTACCCTACCAACACACGCCTGACGACCGCGAGCCCAAGCACCAGCCCGAAAAGCGACAATGCGAACGAACCGAGCGCATAAAAGGCCAGCAAGCCATAGGCCTGGCGTTCATAGAGCGTGTAGACGTCGAGCGAGAAGGTCGAGAAGGTGGTAAACGAGCCGAGAAGGCCGACCGCGAGGAACAGGCGCACTTCCTGGCTGACGCTCCAGGAATGGGCCATCAGGGCCACCAGGGCGCCCATGGCGAACGAGCCTGCGATGTTGACGATCATCGTCCCGAGCGGAAAGCCCGGACCGGCCAGCTTCATGGCGGCGACGTTCACGGCATAGCGCAACACCGCCCCGAACATGCCGCCCGCGGCGACCGCTAATAGCGCCTGCATTATTCGTGCTCCTTCGCGCGCACCGTCCAATCGGCTAGTGGTACGACCATATCGGGAGTGGTGCGACCACATCGGTAGAGTCCCTCGATATCCCTATAAAACCTGGCGGCATCCCCGCCTGCAGCCGCATCGCGGCGAAGGTCGGGCCCGCCATGCCGGATCTTCGGAGCTTTGCTCCCGCAGACCGGGAGCATACCGTCAATCCGGGCTATGGCGGTCCGAGTCCATAAAGTGGCCACGCCACTTCCGCCAGATGGAAACATGGCTGAGGCTGACATGAGTGAACGGCTCCCGGCGCCATCCGCTCCAGCGCTCCTCGAGCGTCATGCCGGCGAACGTCGCCATGAGATCGAGCTCCGCGGGCCAGACATAGCGGAGTGGAAGCGAGCGGCGAACGGTCCGGCCATTGACGGATCGCATCTTGTGCGACGTGAAGGCTTGCGTCACCACGTCGAACTCATCGACGCCCCAATAGGTCTCCTCCAGCCGATACACGCGCTTGGTTTCGCCGAGCGGCAACAGCTGGAGGGGCGGAACGGCAACCTCGATGACGAAGCGCCCGCCCGGCTCCAGATGTGCGGCGGCGTTTTCGAAGCAGGCGGTTTGAGCGGCTTGCGAGGTCAGGTTGGTGATCGTGTTGAAGACGAGGTAGACGAGGGAAAATGAGCCCTCGACGCGCGCCGAGGCAAAGTCGCCGATGATCACATCGAGATCGGCGCCGCCCGGTTTTGCCTGGAGTCTCTCGACCATCGCCTTCGACAGGTCGATCCCGGCGACCGGAACGCCCCTTGCCGCCAGCGGCAAAGCGATGCGGCCGGTGCCAATGGCGAATTCGAGCGCCCTGCCCTCGCCTGCAAGCTCCGCCAGAATGTCGACCGCAGGATCGACCACCTTCGGGTCGAACATGTGAGCGTCGTCATCATAGGCGGCGGCGATGTCTTCACCAAAATAGCCATCGTCCTGCATAATCTTGCGCTCCCACGTTGCCTTGAGACGCCGTGACGAGGTGGCGCATATCTAGCGTTGAGGTTCTGGAGGTCTATCAGGAGAATCCTCCGATGTGGTCGTACCCCTAGCATGGTCGAGACATCTTCATAGCCGGAAAAAGGAAGGGTCTGGCGGCCGATCCCATCTCGTGTAGAAAGACGATGCGCGCCCGAGCACCCGCCATCGATCGCAGAGATTGGCCATGACCACCAGAACCGAGAGCGCATCGCACAAGCCCAGAAAGCGCACGCCGCGCCGGATCTGCTATCTGACGCTCGAGCCGGCGGAGCCCAATAACGAGGCCAAGCATCGAGGGATCATCAAGGCGTCCTGGTTTATCGACGGCCTCTTGATCGGCCTGATCGTTCTGAACGTGCTGGCGGTCATTCTGGAATCGGTGCCAAGCATCGAGGCGCGTTTTGCCCGAGCTTTTCTCTGGTTCGAACGTGTCTCGGTCGCCGTGTTCACGATCGAATACATCATCCGCCTTTGGTCCGCAGTCGAAGAGAACGAGGAAACCGCGAAAAAGCCCTGGCGTGCGCGTCTCAGCTATGCGCTGCGCCCGCTTTCCATCGCCGACCTACTGGCCATTCTCCCCTTCTATCTGAGCGCGCTGATCAATATCGACCTCCGCATGCTGCGCGCCCTTCGCCTGCTGCGGGTGCTCAAGCTCAGCCGTTACTCCACCTCGATCGGGCTTCTCCTGGATGCGCTAAGGAGCGAGGCGCGCGCGATCGCAGCCGCCATCTTCATCCTCAGCCTTCTTGTCCTGATCGCCGCCAGCTTCGCCTATGTCGCCGAGCAGCATGTTCAGCCCGAAGCCTTCGGCACCATACCGGATGCGCTCTGGTGGGCGGTGATCACCATGACGACGGTCGGCTTCGGCGATGTCGTGCCGATGACGCCGTTCGGGAAAGTGATCGGCTCCATCATCGCAGTGATCGGCATTGGCATGGTGGCGCTGCCCGCCGGGCTCCTGGCGGCGGCTTTCTCCGAACAGCTTCATCTGCGCGATCACCGCTTTGAAACCGAGGTCGAAGCCCGGCTGGTCGACGGCAAGATCTCCAAGCAGGAGAGAGCGGATCTCGAAGAGATCAGGAAGCGCCTCGGCCTGCGCAGCGCTGAGGCTGACATGATCCTGCACAATGTGCTGCGCGAGGCCCGGATTGAGCCGCCAAGCTGCCCCCACTGCGGCAAGCCGCTCATGAAGGAAGTCCCCATTTCCACGCTGCGCGCGCGCCGCCATTCCGGCAAAGGTCTCCTCGGATCTTAGTGGCAGTGGCGTGGCCACGTCATAGGACTCGGGCCGCCCTTGCCTGGCTCGACGGTATGCGGCCCGGTTTTCGAAAGCCATTAAGGACGTGCGCAGCGTCAGGAGATCGCACCCGCCCTTTTCAGCGTCGAAAGTGACGCCGCTGGAACGTTGGTCCGGCTGCCTGCAATCAGGGCGTTTGCATCATCAGCATTCTCTATCTCTGTTAACGCTTTTTTGGGTTCTGTTGGCATAGGGTCATCCGCGATGTTTTGAGAAATGCCTGATAAGGAGCCATCATGCAGCTGAATTTGAGCTTTGGTCAGCGGTGTTTTGCCTTGCTCGGCCTTCCGACCGCATTCCTGTTGATGGTGAGCGCATGGGTCATGGTCGAGCGGTGGCAGACTGCAGATGACCTGACGCGCCTCGGCACGCTGGCTAAAGCGGCGCCGATGATCAGCGGCGTCGTTCACGAGCTGCAAAAGGAACGGGGTCGGTCGGCCGGCTATATCGGCAGTCGTGGCAAGCAATTCAGCCAGCAACTCAATCAGCAGCGGCCCGTTACAAACGCGGCCATCGAACAATATCGGGCAACACTCGAAGATTTGGACAGATCCGCCTATGGTCCGGACTTCCCTGTCCTGCTGGACGAAGTCGATCAGAGGCTTGCGCAGCTCGCTGAAAAACGCCGTCAGGTCAGCGCGTTTTCGCTGACGGTCGGCGAGATGGCGGGTTACTACACCGGCACGATCAACAAGCTTCTCGAAAGCATCAACGTCGTCTCGCTGGCTGCGAGCGGCGACGAGCTGATCAGGACCACACGCGCCTATGATTCCGTTCTCCTGGCCAAGGAGCGCGCTGGCCTCGAGCGGGCCATGGGCGCCAATGGCTTCGGTAATGGCAAGTTCGCGCCCAATATCCACCGTCGTTTCGTCGATCTTGTCGGTCAGCAAAGAGCTTTTCTCGCCACCTTCCAGGCGGCTGCAACGCCAAAGCAGAAGGCCCTCGCTGAGAGTCTGCTGAACGGCCCCATCATCGACGAGGTCCAGCGCCTGCGCGATATCGCGATCAGCAGCCCCTTCACGGCTGATCTCCAGGGTGTGACCGGTCCCGTCTGGTTTGCCGCCATCACCGACAAGATCGAGCAGATGAAGCAGCTGGAAGATTATCTCGCCGCCGATCTCGTGAGCCTTGCAGACCAGGGCAAAACAAGCGCCTCCCTGGCCTTCTGGATTCTGGCAGCGTCGCTCACCATGGGGATCGTCGTCATCTGCGCCTTCGGCTGGTATCTGGGCAAGGATGTGGTGCATGCGATCCAGGACATCGTTGCCGCGATCAGCAAGCTCGCTGCCGGAGAAAAGGCGGAAATCAAGGGCGGCAATCGCAAAGACGAGCTTGGCAGGCTGTGCCGATCCCTCGAGACCGTCTATCAAAAAGGCCTCGAAGCCGCACGTTTGCGCTCCGCATTGGATAGCTGCAGCACCAGCATCCTGGTGACCAACGGCCGGGCGGACATCATATACGTCAATCCCACCATGCAAGAGCTTCTCGCCGGCCAGATGCAGCATCTGGGTCTCTCGGACATCAAGCAGTTGATGGGAACCAACATCGAAGCCTTGGGATTGTCGAAAGCCGAGGTGGTCGATTCGAAGACCGGCGGACAAGCTGCGCGGGAGATCGAGGCGGCTCTCGGCGACCGACGGCTTCGCTATGTCGCCAATTCCATCGCCAACCAGTCGGGCACCTATCTCGGCACGGTCCTGGAATGCTCCGATCTCACGGAAGACCTCACCATCCAGGAAGAAATCGACAGCGTCATTCAAGCCGCCCGTCAAGGCGACTTCAAGAAGACCGTCAACTGCTCCGGTGTCGATGGCGTTCAGGCCAAGCTGGCCGACGGTCTCAATCAGCTGAACGGCGTGGTTGGCCGAGCCGTCGACGAACTCGCCGTGATGCTCAAGGCCATGGCGAACGGTGATCTTTCCAAGCGCATCGACACCGACTATCAGGGCCGGCTTGGCGACCTCAAGGATGACGCGAACGGCACGGCCGACCGCCTTGCCGATATCGTCAGGCAGATTCAGGAAGCCGCGGGCGAGGTCGGCAATGCAGCGTCCGAAATCAGCGCCGGCACCGAAGACCTGTCCAGGCGCACCGAACAGGCAGCCGCCAATATCGAAGAAACGGCGGCATCCACCGAAGAGGTGGCTGCGACAGTCAGGCAGAATGCCGAGAACGCCAGGACGGCAAGCGATGTCGCCAGCAAGGCGGACAGCACCGCTCAGACGGGCGGCGATGTGGTCAAGCAGGCGGTCACCGCGATGGCGGGCATCGAGGACTCGGCGCAGCGAATCACCGAAATCATCGGCGTCATCGATGAAATTGCGTTCCAGACCAACCTTCTCGCCCTGAACGCCAGTGTCGAAGCCGCGCGCGCCGGTGAAGCCGGCAAGGGCTTTGCCGTGGTTGCTCAGGAAGTCCGGCAATTGGCGCAGCGATCGGCTCAGGCCGCTTCCGATATCAAATCGCTGATCCAGGACAGTAACGGCCAGGTCAAGAGCGGCGTGGCGCTCGTCGGCCAGGCCGGTGAAGCCCTGTCCGAGATCGTCGACTCCGTCGGCAAGGTCGCCTCCATCGTCAAGGACATCTCGACGGCATCGCAGGAACAGGCCCTGGGCGTGCAGGAGATCAACAACTCGATCACCAGCATGGACGAGATGACCCAGCAAAACTCCGCACTGGTCGAAGAGAGCACCGCCGCGTCACGCGCACTCGGCGATCAGGCCGGCAGGCTCACCCAGCTCATGGACTTCTTCAAGATCGACAAGGTTTCGCACCGCACCGCATCCGGGACGGCAGGAAGTCAGAAGGCCTCAGGTAAGCGAACGCTCGTTGAGGTTGCCTAATGGTCCGGTTCAATCGAGCAGTTCTCAAGTAACCGATCGCGGCGGCCGCAAGCAGCCCAGAACTCCTGGTTCTTGTGTCTCGATCATGAGAGCGTCTCATGATCGAGACGAACCACGAGCGTTTTTCCTGAACAGGCGGAACCATCTGTTCCGAGAGAAAATGACGCGAAACGAAGAGATAGAACGCGCATCCCGATGACGTCCGATCGGGATCCGCTCCGGGACATCGATCCGAACAAAGCAATCAGCGGCGCTTGCAAGAACCGATAAATCGCCAACGAGACAGAGCAGCGACATCTTACTCTTCCGAAGACTTACTCTTCCGAAGACGTCCCTGCCCCGTTGATGTCACTACATCATTCGATGCCCCCATGCGCTGAGGCTTCGTCCTGTAAGATCAATCGGCTGTGATCGCCGCAAAGAAAGACGACCATTGTGGTCGCCCCGCTTCATCTAATCTTTTTGTCCCATTCTCCTATCGATCAGGCGTTTCGACCTGATCGGAAACAGCTCACCTGGTCCAGTTCGATCACAAGAGGCTCTTGTGATCGAAACACAAGAAGCAGGAGTCCTGGGATGATGGTGATCCTTGTGATCGTTCACTCGAAAATGACCTGATGACACCGGATCAACAGGGTAGCCAAGCCCCAAAAAAACCGATGGGATTGCCGAAGAAGATTATCCAGGTCTAAAACGCATCCGCAGCCGCCAAGCGAACGGCCTCCAGCGTTCACAGATCACTCCGGTCGCCACGCCTCATAGTCACCGGTGGCGCGCGCCCGCGCCCCGCCGCGCTGAACGGCGCCTGGCGGCAGATAGGCTTCCGTCGTGCCCGTCGGATTGGGCATCGGCTCCTTCTCGAAATGAGGCGACGGAAGAGGCGTTTCCGAGGGCAGTTCCTTGATCCGACCGTGCAGCCAGCCAACCCAGCCAGGCGGCACCCGGGTCGGCTCCGCCTCTTTACTGAAGACCACCCAGCGCCGCTCGCGCTGGCCGGGCGCTGACCGTTTCTCACGATAATAGCGATTGCCGTAGGCGTCCTCACCGACCTGCTCACCGCTGAGCCAAGTCTTGAACAATGTGAAGAAACTGTTGGTGCCCATGGCCGAGAAACCACTCCTTTGGCGATCGCGCGCCGACATCGCACGTCGTCGCACTATGAGCGGCGGATGGTCACCGGTCCAGCTCGATTTTGTCGCGCCCATCTTTTCCACATGATGTGGATAAGTTTTTCCCGGCCGTTGCTTTTTTGTTCCAAATCCAGCATCTCCAGCGGCTGGAGATTGAGATCAAGCACCCAATTCCTCCACCCTAGCCGACCTCCAATAGGATCCACATCCAGCATCTCCAGACCCGAATTTGCCTGCCTTTCGAGAGATCGCCTTTGCGAACGCCTTTCGAGTTTTCCCGGAAATTTCCACTGCGCCGCCGGAAAAATACTACATCTAGTGGCCGTTGCGTTATCGAGGGGATAGATATATGATCATCGACGCTGAAAAAGCCTGCCGGCAGCGACGCCGAAATCCCATGTCGAGACCGGCGGCGAAGCGATGAAAATGCTAACTGCCTGCTAAGCTTGAAGGATCTGAAAACAAACGGACGGGATGACGGCGGGCATCGTCGGGATTTGACGCCGAATTTTGTGACTTAATCGTTGCCGTGTGGTCAGGAAGAGCCTAAAACTCAGTTGAGCTGATAAAGATTGAGCGTAACTGTGTTGATTCAACTGGACCTACGGCTTGCAGACAAACGCGACGACCCGTTCCGAAACGGGCCGATCGTCGATGCCGGAATGGAGCCTGGTTGATGAAGATAGAGCGCGCTTTCACCACCGCCGGAACCTGCCCTTACGAGGGCATTGCGTTCCGCACGGCGACGAGTGAGATTCGCAACCCCGACGGTTCGGTGGTGTTCAAGCTTGACGATATCGACGTGCCGGCCGCCTGGTCGCAGGTGGCTGTCGATGTGCTTGCTCAGAAATATTTCAGGAAAGCCGGCGTGCCGGCCGTGCTGAAGACGGCTGCAGAGAAAGGCGTGCCGGCCTGGCTGCGGCCGAGGAAGCCGGACAGCAAAGAGTTGAAGAAGCTGCCGGAGGAAGCGCGCTTCGGCGGCGAGCTGTCCGCCAAGCAGGTTTTCGATCGCCTCGCCGGCACCTGGACCTATTGGGGGTGGAAGGGCGGTTACTTCGACAGCGAAGAGGACGCGCTGGCGTTCTATGACGAGCATCGCCACATGCTCGCCACCCAGCGTTGCGCGCCGAACTCGCCGCAATGGTTCAACACCGGCCTGCACTGGGCCTATGGTATCGATGGACCGGCCCAAGGACATTATTTCGCCGATCCGAAATCCGGCGAGGTCAAGAAATCCGAAAGCGCCTATGAACGGCCCCAGCCCCATGCCTGTTTCATCCAGAGCGTCGACGACGATCTGGTGAACGCCGGCGGCATCATGGACCTTTGGGTGCGCGAGGCCAGGCTCTTTAAGTATGGGTCGGGAACGGGCTCGAACTTCTCGAAGCTGCGTGGTGCCGACGAACCGCTTTCCGGCGGCGGCAGGTCCTCGGGGCTGATGAGCTTCCTCAAAATCGGCGATCGCGCTGCGGGGGCAATCAAATCGGGAGGCACGACCAGGCGCGCGGCCAAGATGGTCACCGTCGACGTCGATCATCCCGACATCGAAGAGTTCGTGAACTGGAAGGTGGTGGAGGAGCAAAAAGTTGCGGCGCTGGTCGCCGGCTCCAAGCTGATGAACCGCCATCTGAACGAGGTTCTCGGCGCCTGCCATCGAGGCGCCCTCGACGGCGAAGCGCGGTTCGATCCCAAAGAGAATCCGGAGCTGAAAAAAGCCATCAAGGCGGCCCGCCTCGTGATGCTGCCGGAAAACGCCATCCAACAGACGATCCTGTTCGCGCGCCAGGGCTACACCCAGCTCGAGATCCCCACTTACACCACCGACTGGGACAGTGACGCCTATCTGACCGTGGCCGGCCAGAACTCGAACAACTCGATCCGGGTCAGCAATGATTTTCTGGAGCGGGTGAAGGGCGGCGGCAGCTGGGAGCTCACCGAGCGCACCGGCGGCAAGGTTGCGAAGACCCTGAAGGCGCGCGATCTCTGGGATCAGATTTCGAGAGCCGCCTGGGGCAGCGCCGATCCCGGCGTGCAATATGACACCACGATCAATGAGTGGCACACCTGCCCCATCTCGGGTCGGATCAACGCATCCAACCCCTGCTCGGAATATATGTTCCTCGACGACACCGCCTGTAATCTGGCGTCGCTCAATCTCATCACGTTCCTTAACGAAGACGGCTCCTTCGACACCGAGCGCTTCGCCCATGGCGTGCGTCTCTGGACGGTGGTGCTCGAGATTTCGGTGATGATGGCGCAATACCCGTCCGAGCGGATCGCCGAACTCTCCTATCGCTACCGCACGCTCGGCCTCGGCTACGCCAATCTCGGCGGCATGCTGATGGCGCGCGGCATCAGCTATGACAGTCCCGAGGGACGGGCGATCGCCGGCGCGATCACGGCGCTGATGACCGGCGTCACCTATGCCGTCTCGGCGGAAATGGCCAAGGAGCAGGGACCGTTCCCGGGCTACGAGCCGAACAAGGATGAGATGCTTCGGGTGATCCGCAATCACCGGCGTGCCGCCCACGGCGAAAAGCGCGACTATGAAGCACTGTCGGTTCGGCCGGTGCCGCTGGACAGCGCGAATGTCGACTGGCGGGATCTCGTCGATGCGGCTGAAGCGGCTTGGGATAGCGCTCTTGAACTTGGCGAAGCCCACGGCTTCCGCAATGCCCAGACCACGGTGATCGCGCCCACCGGCACGATCGGCCTGGTGATGGATTGCGACACCACCGGCATCGAGCCTGATTTCGCGCTCGTGAAGTTCAAGAAGCTGGCGGGCGGCGGTTACTTCAAGATCATCAATCGCATGGTGCCGCGAGCGCTCGCCTCGCTCGGCTATGCGCCGGATCAGATCGAAAACATCATCCGCTATGCGGTCGGCCGCGGGTCCTTGAAGGACGCGCCCGAGATCAACCACCAGACGCTTCGGGCGAAGGGCTTCACGCCAGAGATTCTGGAACGGCTGGAACAGCAGCTGCCCAGCGCCTTCGACATCAAATACGCGTTCAATCCCTACACGCTGGGACAGGACTTCTGCAAAGACGTTCTCGGGATCTCGGACGAGAAGCTCGCCGACTTCGAGCTGGATCTCCTGGCGGAGATTGGCTTTACGAAAACACAATATGAGGCAGCTAACCTCTATTGCTGCGGCGCGATGACGGTCGAAGGAGCGCCTGGCCTCAAGGACGAGCATCTTCCGGTGTTCGACTGCGCCAATCCCTGCGGCCGGCTCGGCAAGCGGTTTCTCGCAACATCCAGCCACATCCGCATGATGGCGTCCGCTCAGCCCTTCATCTCAGGCGCTATTTCCAAGACCATCAACATGCCGGGCACGGCCACGGTCGAGGATTGCGGCGAAGCCTATATCGAAGCCTGGCAGCTTGGCCTCAAGGCCATGGCGCTCTATCGGGACGGCTCGAAGCTCTCGCAGCCGCTGTCCGCGATCGCTCTCGGCGATGACGTTCATGATGACGAGGAGGACGCGGTCGAAGCGCCGTCGGCCGAGCGCATCAAGGAGATTGCCGAGAAGGTGGTGCGCGCGGCGGTCGAGCGCCAGCGTCTGCCTAATCGACGTAAGGGCTACACGCAAAAAGCGACGGTCGGCGGGCACAAGGTCTATCTCCGGACTGGCGAATATGCCGACGGGCAGATCGGTGAGATCTTCATCGATATGCATAAAGAAGGCGCTGCCTTCCGTTCGCTGATGAACAGCTTCGCGATCGCCGTGTCGATCGGCCTTCAATATGGGGTGCCGCTCGAGGAGTTCGTCGAAGCGTTCGCCTATACCCGCTTCGAGCCGTCGGGCCCGGTGCAGGGCAACGATACGGTCAAGATGGCGAGCTCCGTGCTCGACTACATCTTCCGCGAGCTCGCGATCTCCTATCTCGATCGCAATGACCTCGCCCATGTCGATCCGTCCAATCTGCAGCCGGACAGCCTGAGCGACAGCCGAAAGGAACAGAAACTCAAACGGGATGACGGTGATGCCCTGGCGCGGATCGCGAGCAGCGGCTTCGTGCGCGGCAATCTTCGGCTCCTGCAGGGCGGCAGCGTTGATGCCGACCGGGCCGAAGCATCCCATCAACCTATTCACAGCCGGCATGGATCCGATGGCGCAGCCGTCGGAACCGCGCTGGCGGTGAGTGACTCGCCGGAAGCGGCCGTTCTCGACGAACGGCTGGCTCAGGCGAGACTGGCGCGGCTGAAAGGGTACGAAGGTGATCCCTGCCCTAGCTGTGCCAACTTCACTCTGGTGCGTAGCGGCACTTGCCTGAAATGCGACACCTGCGGTTCGACGACGGGCTGCTCGTAATGGCATTCAATGTAGCAAGGCTGCACTTCCCAACGTAGCAGAGACTTAAACTTCCTCCTCCCAAGCCTGCGGGCCCGGCATTCATGTGCCGGGCCCCTTTTTTTATCCACAATCCATTGAAATACGGCCACTTTTTGTTCTCTTGATTAAAAATCAACATCGCTTGATAAGAACTCCATCGACTCATTTGTTGCGGCGCAACAACTAAATGGTGATGTAATTTAGCCACAGATATGTGGAAAACTCGGTTGGGCGCGTTTGGACTGTGGCAGTTTTGCCAGGGTCAATTACGCTACCGGGACGTGAAAAAGAGGGTTCGAGATCACCCGACCCTCTCGAGGCATCGGTTAGCCTCGATCACACTTGGTGAACGCAACATTCGAAGGGAGGCACACGTCAGACCGAGGCCGATATCTCCCCTGTCCTCCATTGCGGTGGATCAGGTCAGCGGGTGGCTGATCGGCTTTGTGGACGACATCGAAACTTTAGGGTGAAGGATGCCTGTGACTGGCAGCACAGCGCCTTAACGTTTCGGTAAGCATGATGTGATAAACCAAGAGCGTCGTGCACGAGCTGTCCATGAAGCCAGTGCCATCAACGAGACTGAACTGACCAACCGTGATCGCCGATATCTCGCCTCGATTTGGTAGCAGCAGACATCATGCATGCATTTGAGCCCGCTCTGCACGATCACATCGATCCGTCTCAGGAAACGTCGCAATCAGACCCGGCGGATGACGCCAACGTCGGCACCGGCATCGAAGCCGTCGAGGTCTTCAATCCGGGCGGTAAGGCCCCCGTCCTTATTCTCTCCGATCATTCCGGCTGCGACATTCCGGCCTATCTCGACGATCTTGGACTTTCTCTAGAAGAGCGCCGCCGACATATAGCTTGGGATATCGGCACGACCGACATGACAAGACGCCTGGCATCACGCCTGGACGCGACAGCCGTGCTCAACCATGTCTCCCGCCTGGTGATCGATCCCAACCGCGATCCCTACTCAGCAACATCGATTCCGGCGGTTGCCGACGGCACGTTCGTTCCCGGCAATCAGGATCTGTCATTGGAAGAGCAGCAGCGGCGAATCCGCATTTCTTTCATTCCCTATCATCGGGCTATTTCCAAAGAGATCGCGCGCCTGCGCCGCGAGGTCGGTATTCCCGTCATCATCGCGATGCACAGCTTCACACCCGAGATGCAGCGGGAATGGCGCCCCTGGGAAGCCGGGGTGCTTTTCGGTGAGGACGATCGGCTGGCAATGCCTGTTCTGGAGCGCCTGCGCACGGAGACATCATTTTGCATCGGCGCCAATCAGCCTTACTCCGGTAACCATCCGGACAGCTATTCCCTGCAGTTTCACGCCTTGCGCCCGGGATTTCCGAACGTCGCTTTCGAGGTGCGTCAAGACCAGATCGCAACCAAGTCGGACGCCGAAGCGTGGGCTGATCGGCTAGCAAGGGTCTTGCAACCATCGCTTTCCGATCCCACACTCTACCGACTATGGGGGAGCTGGAGGCGTTTGGTAGATGTCGATTATGCCGCCGTCACTGACGCTCGGGGTCGAAGAAGAATACCTGCTGGTTGATCCTGCGACTCGAGATCTTGTCACATCACCGCCTGAAGGATTTATGAAGGCCTGCAAGGATCGCCTCGGCGATGGTGTCGGGCATGAACTGCTGCAGGCGCAGATCGAAGTCGGCACACCTGTCTGTCATGACATTGCCGAGGTTCGATCCGAACTCACCAAGCTCCGCCTGGGCGTGGCCGAGATCGCCGAGGAATTCGGCATGGCGATGATGGCGTCCTCGACCCATCCTTTTGCCCGCTGCAAGGACCAGACTCGGGTCCAGAATGAACGCTATGATGGCCTGATCTCGGATCTGAGAGCGCTCGCCGATCGCATGCTGATCTGCGGCATGCATGTCCACGCGGCGGTCGAGGATGAGGAACTCAGGATCGACCTGATGAATCAGGCGACCTATTTCCTGCCGCATCTCCTAGCGCTCTCCACATCCTCGCCGTTCTGGGAGGGCGACAATACCGGGCTGAAATCCTACAGGCCGACCTGCTTCGGCGACCTGCCGCGCACCGGTCTTCCCGAATATTTTTCCAGTGCCGCCAGCTGGCATGAAATGCTGAGTCAGCTCGCCCAGACCGGCCTCGTTCAGGATCCGAGCAAGATCTGGTGGGACATTCGGCCGAGCAGCCGTTTTCCGACGCTCGAAATGCGCATCTGCGATATCTGCACGACGCTCGAAGACACCATCACGATCGCGGCCCTCTATCAGGCCATTCTCGCGGCGCTGTTTCGTTCGCGCTCGAAGAACCAGAGCTGGCGGCGCTATCGGACGATCCTGATCGCGGAAAACAAATCGCTTGCCCAGCGCTACGGCATCGACAGCACGCTTGCCGATTTCGGCGCTCTTTCCTGCAAACCGTTCGGCGAACTTCTTGACGAGATCGTCGAGCTGGTCCAGATCGAAGCGGCGCGCTATGGCTGCCTTGCCGAGGTCGAGCATGCCCATACGATCCTGAAGCGCGGCACAAGCGCCGATCGGCAGCTCGACATCTACACCCGTGCGCGCGCCGACGGCGCCGAGCCCGAGGAAGCCTGCCGTCAGGTGGTGGACTGGTTGATCGAGGAAACGGTCACCGGCCTTCGCTCATCATCCGACGATGCGATGGCGGCGGTGACCTGGAACGAAGCTGAGGAAGAACATGAGCGAAACCACGTTGGATGATGCAAAGCGCACGGAGCTGGAGGCCGCGGCCTTTCGCACGCTTGTCGGTCACCTCAGGAAGCGGACCGACGTCCAGAACATCGACCTGATGAACCTTTCCGGCTTTTGCCGAAATTGCCTCTCCAAATGGTATCGCGCCGCAGCCGAGGAGCGCGGCATCGACCTTTCCTATGAGGACGCCCGCGAGATCGTTTACGGCATGCCCTATGGCGAATGGAAGGATGCCTACCAGACCGAGGCGACGGAAGAGCAGAAAGCAGGCTTCGTGCGGGCACAGAAAGCCGAGGGTTAAGGGCTTTTTCTAAGAGACCATCCGGCCAGTGAAAGCGGACCGAAGACCTGCCGGAATTCCCTTCCGAATAATGATTGCTGGTTAATTCCCGATAGCCAAGTATGCGCGCATTCTATTAAGCAATCGTTAACCAACAATAGGAATCGATACCGCTTTTGCGCGACTATATAACGACTCCCGATCCAGCATTTGTCGGGAGTGTCCATGCGAACGCAACGGCGACATCATCGCATCTCGAAGGTCCTGGCGCGTGGCATTATGGCGGCGGCGGGTCTCGTGGTTCTTGCGGTCGGCGCGTTCGAGCTCCAGACCTCCTGGCTGCAGTCGGAACTGATGAGCAGTATCGGGCGCGAGCTGACCTTCGATGTCGTCGAAGGACAGCATGAGCGAGCCCATCGACCGAAGGCCGGCCCGCATAACGAACGTCTGGGCTATATCGATCTTGATGATTTCGCAGCACGTCTAGACGAGCGAGGCTTCGAGCTTACCCGTCAGGCCGGCCTGTCGCCGAGGCACTGGCAGTTCGTCCAGGCCGGTGGCTATCCGATTTTCAAGGAGAAGAACCGCGCCGGTCTGAAGCTCCTCGATCATCGGGGCGAAGTCATCGACGACGCGCGTTTTCCAGCCCGCATCTATCCCGCCTTCGAGGCCATCCCGCCACTGGTTTTGGAAACGCTTCTCTTCATCGAGAACCGCGAACTGCTCGAACCGCTCGAAGCGAGGCGCAACCCCGCGGTCGACTGGAGCAGGCTGGCCGCCCTGCTGCCGGGTCTGGCGAAACAGCTGATCGATCCGAGCCAAAATGCGCCCGGCGGCAGCACCCTCGCGACCCAGATCGAAAAGTTCCGCCATTCGCCGGGCGGCCAGACCCATGGCGCGAAGGAGAAGCTTCGACAGATGGTCTCCGCGAGCTTTCGCGCCTATCAGAACGGCGCCGACACCAAGGACCATCGCCGCCAAGTGGCGCTCGACTATGTAAACGGCACGCCGCTCAGCGCGCGGCGCGGTTTCGGCGAGGTCAACGGCGTCGGCGATGGGCTGCATGTCTGGTTCGGCGCCGAGTTCGGCGAGGTCAATGATCTCCTCATCCGCGAGGCCACCGATGTCTTCATGCTCGCGAGAAAAGCACGCGCCTATAAGCAGGTGCTTGCCCTTCTGATCGCGCAGCGGCGGCCGTCTCACTATCTGCTTGCCGGGCGGGATGAGCTGGGGGCCCTTGCCGATCAGCATCTGCGTCTTTTGATGCGCGAGGGTGTCGTCGACGCCGAGCTCGGCGAGACGGCGCTCGGTGTGGAACTGCGTTTCGTCGATCAGCTGCCGGATGTCGAGATCGCCTCCTATCTGGAGCAGAAGGCTGCAACCGCGATCCGCACCGAGCTGATGTCGATGCTCGGCGTTTCGGATCTCTATGGCCTGGATCGCCTCGATCTGACACTGGAGAGCAGCATCGATGTCGACGCCCAGCGCCAAGTGACCGACCTTTTGCAGAGCCTTGACGATCCCGACGTTGCGCGCGAACTCGGCCTCTACGGTCATCGGCTGCTGCAGCCCGGCGACAGCAAGGATCCGCTGGTGATCAGCCTTACGGTCTATGAGCGCGGCGCGGATGCCAGTTATCTTCGGGTGCAGGCCGACAATCTGGATCAGCCCTTCGATATCAATAGCGGCGCCAAGCTGGACCTCGGATCGACCGCCAAGCTCAGGACGCTGATCACCTATCTCGAAGTGATCGCCGAGATCCATACGGGTTTCGCAAACAAGGGTTTCGAGGGTCTTCGCGATGCCGCGCAGACTGGTCCGGATGCCCTGACCCGCTGGGTCGCGGGCACGCTTCAGGCCAGTGCCGACCGGTCGTTGCCGGCCCTCCTCGATGCCGCCATGAACAAGCGTTATTCGGCCAGCAACACGCAGCGATTTCGCACCGGCGGCGGGCTGCATCACTTCGCGAATTTCAACGATCGGGACAATGACCGAATCGTCACCGTCGCCAACGCGATGCGCCATTCGATCAACCTCCCGCTGATCCGCATGATGCGCGACATCGTCGACTATCATGTCGGTGAGCGGGGCGATGCGGTGCTCGCCGATCGACAGCATCCGGAGCGAGCGGCCTATCTGCAGCGCTTTGCCGATCGCGAGGCCATGACGTTCTTGAGGCGTTTCCACAGTCAGCTCGCCCATCTCGATGGCGATGAGGTGCTGGCGGTGATGACCGAGGTGATCCGCCCGACCAAGGATCGTCTCGCTACGCTCTATCGTTTCATTCGCCCGGAGGACTCGAAGGACGAACTGGTCGCTTTTCTTCAACAGCAGCCGGCGACCAGAAACCTCTCCCTGAAGAAACTCGAAAAGCTGTTCGAGGATTACGCGCCCGAACAATTCAGTTTCGAGGATCAGGCCTTCCTGGTGCGCCTGCACCCGCTCCATCTCTGGCTTGCGCGTCACCTGCAGACGTCTCGGGCGCCGAGCGTCAGCGATGCCTGGGCTTTGAGCGGCGAGGCCAAGACGGCGAGCGCTGCCTGGCTCTTCAAGACCAGGCGAAAGCAGGTCCAGGATGTGCGCATCAAGCAGATGCTGGAGGAGGACGCCTTCAGGCTCATCCACCAGCGCTGGGCGAGGCTGGGCTATCCCTTCCCATCCCTGGTGCCGAGTTATGCAACGGCGATCGGCAGCTCCGCGGATCGACCCGATGCGCTGGCCACCCTGGTCGGCATCATCCAGAATGACGGCATGATGCGGCCATCGGCGCGTATAAGAGCCCTGCATTTCGCGGCAGGTACGCCTTACGAAACCCGTTTCGAGCGCCGAACGCAGCCAGCGGTCCAGGTCATGGCGCCTGAGGTGGCTGATGTCGTGCGCCGCTCGATGGTCGATATCGTGGAAAACGGCACGGCGAGACGCCTGAACGGCGGCTTCGATCTCGCCTCCGGCCAGAAGATCGAGATCGGCGCCAAGACCGGCACCGGCGATCATCGCAACAAGACCTTCGATCGCCGCGGCAATCTGGTGAGCTCCGAGGTGGTCAACCGCACAGCCACGGTGATGTTCTTCATCGGCGACAGCCTGTTCGGCAATCTCACGATTTTCGTGTCAGGCGAGGAGGCTGAGGATTACAGCTTCACAAGCTCGCTACCGGCCCAGCTTTTGAAGTCCCTGGCGCCTGCCCTGCAGCCACTGATGGAGAACAATGAACTCCTGACGGTGGATGCACAGGATGTATGGGAATCAGGCTGAGATGGCTGATCGGATCGACCGGTAAGGCCGTCATCTGCCGCCTTGCGCCAGGCGGCGACCGAGGAACAGCAGGATAATGCCAGGCATCACAAGGAAGGGCACGGCGTTCGAGAGCTGACAAACCGTCGTCGTCTGCCAGCTGTCGGGAATGAAGATGAAGACCTTGTGGCACATGTTGGTTCTGATGCCGGGACGCTCGAGCGAGTCGGTCGGCGTGCTGAAGCTGTGAAAGCCGGAACCATAGATGAAGAATGCAATCGCGGCTTCAAACACCAAAAGCACGACAAGCCCTTTTAAAATCCTGGCCGGCGAAAGGTCCTTCTTCCGGCGCTCACTCCTTCGTCGGCCGGAATCCGATCTTCGACCGAACACCGGCGGCTTGGATTCGCCAATAAGGTCGTAGCGGCGGGCCAACACATGCTCCTTGTCAGAGAGAGCGTGCAGCCTACTGGTCGATCCTTAATAATTCCTTGAGAGCGGCTGGAGCATGCCCGTCCGGCACGGGATGTGACTGAGAAGCAAAATTCCCACAGCTTGGTCATCTCATGGAGACATCAACCAACCAGCCTCAACGCCGGAGAGCACCACCGCAAACCCGCCCCGCCGCCTGAGACCCAAGTCTATGCAGCGGGCCGCGCCCGCTAGGAGCCGGGTTGGTGCTGGGGGGCGGCTTTGGCGAAAGCTTCGATTTCCTGGCAGTGATCGTTGATGGTGCGGATCGTGGGGAACGGGCCGAGGTCCACTTCGTAGCGTTTGGCGTTGTAGACCTGCGGGATGAGGCAGATATCAGCGAGGGTCGGCTCGTCGCCGAAGCAGAAATTGCCGGCGGTGTCCTTGATGGTCGCCTCGATCGTCTTGAAGCCATCCGCCACCCAGCGATGATACCAGATCAGGCGTTTTAGCTGATCGTGGCCGAGGTCCTTCTCCAGATATTGCAGGATGCGGAGATTGTTGAGGGGATGAATGTCGGCGGCGATGACCTGGGCGATCGCGCGAATTTTCGCGCGCGCGGCAGGGTCGCCGGGCAGAAGCGACGGCTCGGGGTGGGTTTCTTCGAGATAGTCGATGATCGCAAGCGACTGGCCGATGGCGAGGTCGCCGTCGACGAAGAACGGAATGAGGCCTTGGGGATTGACCGCCAAATACTCCTCGGTGCGCTGACCGCCAGCTCGCAGATCGATCGGCGTCTGCTCGAAGTCCAGCCCTTTCATGTGAAGGGCGATGCGTACCCTGTAGGCGGCGGTACTGCGCCAGTAGTCATATAAATGCATAGCCAAGATCCTCTTGATGGTTGACTGTCTCAGCCTGCACTCATGGCAGAACGTCGACTGTCTCGCCGGTCCGGTCTCAGATCACGGCTGTCGGCAGCGGCTTGCCGGCGAAATGCGCGCTCAAATTGTCCAGAACGAGATTGCTCATGGCGTCGCGTGTCTCGACGCATCCGCTGCCCTGATGGGGCTGCAGCACGACATTGTCCATCGCTATCAGTGCCGCCGGAACGTCCGGCTCATTGGCGAAGACATCCAGGCCGGCTGCGCCGAGCCTTCCGTTTTGGAGGGCGTCGATCAACGCGGGTTCGTCGACCACCGAGCCGCGCGATACATTGATCAGCCAACCCTTCGGACCGATGGCGTCGATCACCTCGGCGCTGACCAGGCCGGCAGTTTCCGGACCGCCCTTGCAGGACACCATCAGCACGTCGGCGGCTTTGGCAAGTTCGACGGGATCTGCATGATAATCGTAAGGGGGGTCGGCCTTCCGACTGGGGCCGCCATAGATGATGTCCATGCCGAAGACCTTGGCGCGTTCGGCGATGGCCTGACCGATTCTGCCCATGCCAAGCACGCCGAGCGTCCGGCCGGACAGCGAACTCGATAGAGGCGGATCACCTTCCTTCGGCCAGCGGCCGTCGCGGAGATAACGGTCGTTCCAGGTGATTTTTCGCGCGACATCCAGGAGGATGGCGAGCGCCAGCTCAGCGACGCCGACCGTCAGGACATCGGGGGTGTTGGTGACGCGAACGCCCCTCGCCTTCGCGGTTTCCAGATCGACCGAATCGACCCCGACGCCCAGCACCGAGATGATCTCGAGCTTGGGCAGGCGCTCGATCATCTCGCCTTTGATGCCGGCGATCCCGTTGGTGACGACGGCGCGGACGGACGGCCCGGCCTCGGCGAGCATCGCGTTCTCGTCGCCCGCCTCCCAGAGCTTGTGCAGCGTGTAGTCGGCATCGAGCGTCGCCGTCGTGCCGGGATGAACGTCGAGGAGTGCGAGGACGTCAGGTTTGCTCATGCTTTTTCCCAGGAGGGCGCTGTCAAATCAGGGAGGTCGACCGTCGACCTAGTAGGGGCCGCCGGCCTTGTCACCGCCCGCACCCTCGCCGCGCGCCACCTTGATCGCATCCTGGCAAGCGCCTGCCAGGAGCCGGCCGTCGGAGGCGATGGTGACGAGCTGGTAGCCTTTGTCGACGCACATGCGGGCATAGTTCGGATCCATGGTGTGGATGCCGCAGATCAGCTTGCGCTGCTTGCAGCCATCCAGGATCTTGTCGAGAACAGCGACCATCTCCGGCTCTTTGAGATCGACACGCTCCTTGGCGCCATAGCTCTGGCAGAGATCGGCCGGTCCGATATAGACGCCGTCAAGGCCGTCGGTATCGAGAATCCCATCGAGATTGTCGACCGCCTGCTTGGTCTCGATCATGGCGAAGGTGAGCACGCTGTCATTGGCATGCGCCGGGTAGTCGGCGCCGGCATAGAGCATGGCGCGGGTTGGTCCGAAACTGCGGAAACCCTTGGGCGGATAGCGGCAGGACTTGACGAACTGCTCGGCCTCTTCCGGCGTGTTGATCATCGGACAGATGATACCCATGGCGCCGGCGTCCAGGCTCTTCATGATGATGCCGGGCTCGTTCCAGGGCACGCGCACGGTCGGCGTGGGGTCCTTGTGGGACATCGCCTGCAGCATGCCGAGTGCCGCCTGGTAGTCCACCGGGCCGTGCTGCATGTCGATGGTCAGGCTGTCCCAGGGTTGGGACGCCATGATCTCGGCGGCGAAGCCGTTCGGTATCTGCACCCAGCCATTGATCGCAGCACCGCCGCTCGCACAAAGCTCCCTAAGCCGGTTGGCCCGCATCCCCGCATCTCCCTTGATTTTGCGCCGGCCCTATTCCTGGACCAGGACGCGACGTCGTGCAAGAGGCGGCAACGCCGCCTGGCTGGACAAGCAGGGGGTGCGGGCCTTCAGCTTGGTCCTGACGGATGCCTTCGGCGCCGATCAGGCGGCAGCGCCGCCGGGCCGAATGATCAGGACCGGTAGACCTTCCGCCTAATCCTGGCGGATGCCTTCGGCACCGATTACCAGCTTGATCTCATCGCCGACGATGCCGCCGTCGACGCCGTAGCTCATGCCGAAGTCGCTGCGATTGAAGCTGCCCGTGGCGTCGAAACCGAGCGCATAATGGCCGTCGCCGAAGGGATAGTTGCCGGCCTTGTTGAAGGTGACGTCCAGAGTGATCGGATTGGTGACGCCCAGGAGGGTCAGGTCGCCGGTGACCTTGCCTTCGGTATCGGAGATCTTCTCGGCCTTGGTGGCGACGAAGGTCATCTCGGGGAATTCGCTGGTGTTCAGGAAATCGGCGTTGCGCAGATGCTCGTCCCGCTTGTCGTGATTGGTGAAGACGCTGTCGGTCTTGACGGTGATCGCAGCGCTCTTCAGCTCCTTCGCTTCCTCGTCATAGGAGAAGGTGCCCTCGCTTTCGAGGAACATGCCTGCAGTGTCGGCATAGCCGATGTGGCTGACGAAGAAGGTGATCGAGGTGTGCGTCGGATCGAGCACGAAGTCCGCCGCCTCTGCCTTTGCGCTGGTCGGGGAGATCGCGATCGCGCCAGCTAGCATGAGGGCGCCGGCGCCAAGGCCGAGGGCCTGGGATGTCAAGGATTTCAACATGGAATACTCCGGTGTTTGACAGACGGTGTGCGCGAGATGTGGTTTCACCCGCATTCAGGTACAAGGATCGCAAAGCTTCATCAACGGATCGTGACAAGTTCTTGGATCAACGCTGGTCTTCGATGGATGCGCATCCTAGTTTCATGGCGATGGTATCGGCTTGAGAAAACGGGAGGATGTCGATGGATCCGAAACTGGCGGCGATGCGCGAGGACTACCGTGCGGGCGGCCTTGCCAAGGCCGATGCCGCCGACGATCCGATCATGCAGTTTCAAAGCTGGTTCGATGCGGCGGTCGAAGGCGGTGTTTACGAACCCAATGCGATGACGCTAGCCACGGTGGATCCTGACGGCCAGCCCACGGCCCGGATCGTCCTGATGAAAGGCCTGGATGATCGCGGTCTCGCCTTCTACACCAACAAGGACAGCCGAAAGGGCCAGCATCTCGCCGCCAACGCCAAGGCGGCGCTGACCTTCTGGTGGGGACCGCTTGAACGTCAGGTGCGTTTTGAGGGAACGATCTCGGACGTGGCGGCCGACGAGGCCGATGCCTATTACGCGAGCCGTCCCCTTGGCAGCCGGATCGGCGCTTGGGCATCGCCGCAAAGCCAGGTGGTCGCGAGCCGAAGCGTGCTGGACGAGGCCGAGCGCAAGCTCACCGAGACCTACGCCGATGGCGAGGTGCCGAGGCCACCCCATTGGGGCGGTTATCGTCTTGCACCGCATCGCGTCGAATTCTGGCAGGGACGCAGCTCCCGCCTCCACGACCGCTTATGTTACCGCCTCGCCGGTGGCGAGTGGGTGATCGAGCGGCTGGCGCCTTAGCGCGGCGCGAGGGTGGCACTCCTTTCGCTTTAATCTTCCAGTAGCGTCTTGACCTGCTCAAGCGTATCGGCATCGGCGGGCTTTTTGTCGCTGCGCCAGCGCGCGATGCGCGGGAAGCGAAGGGCGACGCCGGATTTGTGGCGGGTGGAGGCATTGATGCCTTCGAAGGCGAGTTCGAAAACGTGGTGCGCCGTGACCGAGCGGACCGGGCCGTAACGCTCGATGGTGTTGCGCCGGATCCAGCGGTCGAGTTTTTGGATTTCTTCGTCCGAAAGGCCGGAATAGGCCTTGGCGATCGGCACCAGATCCTCGCCTTTCCAGACGGCGAAGGTGTAGTCGGTGAACAGATTGGCGCGCCGGCCTGAGCCGGCCTGCGCGTAGATCATCACGGCATCGATGGTGAGCGGATCGATCTTCCATTTCCACCAGTCGCCGCGCTTGCGCCCGGTGCCGTAGGCGGATGTCTTGCGCTTGAGCATCAGGCCTTCGACCCGCCGTGAGCGCGATTCGTCACGGATCGACATGAGGTCCTGCCAATCCTCGGCGTCGATCAATGTCGAGGCCATCAGGGGCGAGCCGACGGCCTGCACGATTGCTTCCAGACCTTCGCGCCGCTCAGCCTGCGGGCGAGAGCGGATGTCTTCGCCCTTCTCCTCCAGGAGGTCATAGGCGAGAAAGCCGACCGGCGCTTCCTTCAGGATCTTCGGGCCCGGCTTCTCTCGGCCGATGCGTTTTTGCAGGACGGCGAACGGCATGACGCCGTCCTCGTCCCAGGCAAGGATCTCGCCATCGAGCACGACGCCGTCCGGCAGCTTCTCCGCCATCACTGAGAGTTCCGGATAGCGGTCGGTCACCAGTTCCTCACCGCGCGTCCAAAGATAGGTTTCGCCGGCACGCCGGATGAGCTGGCCGCGAATGCCATCCCATTTCCATTCCGCGAGCCATTCATCGACGCTGCCGAGCGCCTCGGCATCCTGCTCCAGCGGCGAGGCCAGAAAGAAGGGATAGGGCCTGGAGCGGTCGTCGTCCGCCGTATCGGGATCCAGCAGTTGACGATACCAAGCAGCACTTGGCTGCCATTGGCCCATCAGGCGATGGCTGATCACGGGCCGCGGCAGATCGGCGACCTCGGCAAGCGCTCTGACCACCAGGAGCTTGGAGACGCCGACCCGAAAGCCGCCGGTCAGGAGCTTGTTCAAAAGAAAGATTTCTTGGCGCGGCAGGTGGTTCCACCACTCGGTCACTTGGGCTTCCTGGCTGTCTGCGGGCTGGCCACGAAGCGGCAGGATGCGCGCCTCCATCCATTGGCTAAGCGAGCAGACCTCGCCTGCAGGCTCGACGAGACCGCGGTCCAACAGCAAGGAAACCGTTTCCGCGCTGTCCCCGACCGCGGCATGGGCATCGGTCACCAGCCATTCCGGGAGGTTTGAGGCCTTGAGCGCCCAATCCCTTATCACCCTGCCTGAGATCAGCCGCTTAAGCCGCTGGCCCGTCAGGAAAAATACGGCCCAGGCCGCATCTTCCGGCGGCACGTCGCGGAGATAGTCGACCATCGCCTGAACCTTGGCGTTGGTCTTGGTGGTGCGGTCGAGATCCGCGTAGAGCTGACTAAAACGCTGCATGGCCAAGGTGTTGGGATCGTTTGCTCATGTGTCGTCTCCCTCGCCTTCGAACAGGGTTTCAAGCGGCTCGGCGTCGATCTGCATCTCCTCTCTCAGATAACGGGCAAGCGTGTCGCTGTAACCGTGCGTGGCAAAGACCTTTTTCGCCCCGGTCGCCTGGATCGCCTGCAATAGGCCAGGCCAGTCTGCGTGGTCGGAGAGAACGAAGCCTTCATCGAATCCGCGACGGCGGCGATGGCCGCGGACGCGCATCCAGCCTGATGCGAACGCCGTGCCAGGATCGCCCATGCGCTGCATCCAGGGCGAGCCGAAGGCAGACGGCGGCGCGATCACAAGTTCGCCCGCGAAGCTTTTCTCCTTGGGTTGATCGAGGACCGGCGTGGTCTCTGGAAGCGCAATGCCGGCCTCGCGATAGGCGGGCATCAGGGCGTCGATGGCGCCGTGCAGATAGATCAAGCGACCTGCAGCTTGCGGATGCCGCCCAATCTCGGCGAGCAGGCGCTGCGCCTTGCCGAGCGCGTAGCAAAAAACAACGGACGTACGCCCCGCAGCAGCGTTTGCCGCCCACCAGGACATGAGCTGGTCGATGACCTGCTCGATGGGATCCCAGCGATAGATCGGTAACGCGAAAGTCGCCTCCGTGATAAAGACGTCACAGGGCACCGCCTCGAACGTCTCGCAGCTTGGATCCTCGTCGCATTTATAGTCGCCGGAGACGACCCAGACCTCGCCGTCCACCTCGATCCTGACCTGGGCCGACCCAAGCACATGGCCGGCAGGATGAAACGAGGCGGCAACGCCGCCGAGCTGGACTTTTTGGCCGTAGGCGTGGGGGTGGATGGTGGTGTTCTCCCCTAGCCTTTTCTTCAGGAGGCCGACGCCGCTTGCTGCCGTGTGGTACTGCTTCGAGCCGGGACGGGCGTGGTCGGCATGGGCGTGGGTGATGAGCGCGCGCTCGACAGGTTTCCAGGGGTCGACATAGAAGTCGCCGGCCGGGCAGTAGAGGCCCTTGGGCGTCAGGGTGACGACCGCAGAAGGCATTCCGGTCGCAGCCGATGTTCCGGTCGCAGCCGGCGTTCCGGTCGCAGCCGGCGTTCCGGCTTCGGTCATGGCCGTGCCATGCCGGTCATGCCGGTCATGCCGGTCATGCCGGTCATGCCGGTCATGCCGGTCATGCCGGTCATGCCGGCAGCGCCAGAAGGTCGAGATGGCCGATGGTCAAGGAGAGTTCACTGGTTTTGGCCTGGCCGAGGCGCTGGGCGCGCCAGGTTTCGAGCGATAGGTACGGGTCGATTTCGCCGGCAGCACCCGCAATGCCGTCGATCATCGCGTCCAGAATCCTCCGATCTTCGGCCCCGAAGATCCAATCGCTTGGCGCAAGGCGGACCTGATGGCCGTGGCGCTGCAGATAAGTGGCGATATGTTCGGCGGCATTGGGTCCGAGCGCAGGACCAAACCCCTTGTCCGATCGCTGATGGCGGCAAAAGGCGTCCGTCACCGAGGCATCGGCAGGGTTTTCGGGGCCCCAGATGATCCGGCCATCGAAGGAGACGGTCATCAACATGACGGCTTCACGGCAGTGCTCGGCCAGGCGCTCCAACCAGGCCGCCGAGGCGAGATCGAGAAGCGCTGCGGCCGTCACGCCGACGCCTGGTTCGATCGGCACGTCGTCCAGACTTGCTGCGAGATCCAGACATCGGGTCTCGACCTCGATGCCTGCCGGCTTGGTCGCTTCAAGCTGTTCGAGCAGGATGGGATCGTAATCGATGCAAAGCCAGCGTTGGGTCTTTGGCAGATGAGGCGCGAGGTAACGGAGGTTCGAGCCGGTGCCGCAGCCGAGATCGATCAGGCGCGGCTCCGGTCCGAGCGCTTTGACGAAGGCCTTGGTGAGGCCGACATCGCGGACGGCGTGATCATAGGCTTCGCGAAGGGCCAGCCATGTGGGATCGAAGCCGCTCATCTGCCCATGACCTCATCGAGAACCGCCGCGAAATGGCGGGTGGAGTCTTCCCAGCTCGGCAGAGTTTCGCGCGCGGCCGAAGCGCCATCGGCGAGCTGCTGATAAATTTCACCGTCCGTCAGGACCTGACGCAAGACGTCGGCGAGCGCCGTCGGATCGCCGGGCGCAACCAACCGGCCGGCGGCTGCCGGAACGGTCTCGGGGATGGCGCCTGCTGTGGTCGACACGATCGGCAGGCCGTGGGCAAGCGCTTCGGTCAGCACCATGCCGTAGCCTTCGTGATGGGAGGCGAGCACGAAGAGATCCGCGCGGTCGTAATAGCCGGCGAGTCCGGCCTCTTCCTGCTCGCCAGCCAAGGTCACGCGTTCGGCGAGGCTGAGATCGGCGATCGTCCGGCTAATCTCCGCCTCATGCTCCGGATCCCAGTGGGCGCCGCCCACCAGGTTTAGATGCCAGTCGAGATCGATGAGCCTGGCAAGGGCTTCGAGCAGGGTCAGATGGCCCTTGCGCCGGGTCAGCGAGCCGACGGTGAGTAACTGCCGCGGTCCATGATCGCCCGATCCACGCGCCGGCTGCGCCCGCTCGACGCCCGGCAAAACCACCGAGGTCCTCGCAGGACCGATGTCGAAGCTGGCCAGATCGCGTTTGGTGCCGGGGCTGGTGACGATCAGCCGCGCGGCCCGGTGCATCAGCCGGCCTTCGATGGCGGCGAAGCGTTCGCGCTCCGCCGGCGTGAGACCGGTTTCCATGCAAAGAGGATGATGGATGAGGCCGACCCAGCGCTCCGGCAGCCGCTCGATCTGGCCCTCGAAGGCGAGCAGGGCCAGGCCGTCGATGACGGTGAGGTCCTGGCCCAGCCAGTCGACGGCTTTGCCGGCAGCGGCCCGTGCCGGATCGTCGGGATCGGGAAACCGGCCAGCCAGCTCATGCAGCTCGACCTGCCAGCCCAGGGCTCGAAGGCCTTCGACGATGCGGCGATCGTAGATGTAGCCGCCGGTGCGCTGCTCGATCGAGCCCGGGACGATCCAGTGGAGCGGTGTCGACATCAGCTCTGCAATGACATCTCGTAGCTGGCCCAGGCGACGTGGCTTTCGCCGAGCGTGGTTTTGATCCCGGTCATCGCGGCTTTGGCTTCAGCGCCGAGCGCGCCGTCATGGATGCGTTTCGCGACCTCGCCGGTGATGTGCTGGGCGAGGACCTCGGTGGTGGTGTTCATACCTTCGAACTGCGGCAGCTCATCCAGATTCTGGTAGTTCAGCGGCTTCAGCACGGAGGCGAGGAGTTCGCTCAAAAGGCCGATATCGCAGACGATGCCGTTCTCATCCAGGGTCGGCCGGCTGAGCTCGAGATCGACGACGAAGGTGGCGCCGTGCAGCTTCTGCGCCGGCCCGAAGACTTCGCCCCGAAAGCTGTGGGCGATCATAATGTGTTCTCTCACGACAAGGCGAAACATGCTGTTTTTCCCGTAGGTTATGGAGGTTTTTTAACGATAGGTGATGAGCTGGCACATAACGTCGTCGTCCCCCTGGGTCAACTCGGCCATGATGGCTGGTAGCTGGGAGAAATGGCGAGGCGGGGCGAGCAGCGCGTCGAAACGCTGATCCGCGAGCAGATGGATGGCGAGCGACATGCGGTCCCGATGGGACTTTCGGCCGCGCATCGACGGCGAGATCGCGCCGACCTGGCTCGAGATCAGCTGCAGTCGCCGGCTGTGGAAGTTCTCCCCGAGCGGCAGGCTGACCTCGCGGTCGCCATACCAGCTGAGATCGACGATCCTGGCCTCGAATCCTGCAAGGCGAAAAGCGGTCCGCAGGCCGTCCGGATGGCCGCTGGCATGGATCACCATGTCGTATTCACCGGCCACCTTGTCCGGCGTCGAGAACGGCAGATCGAGGGCACGGGCCAGAGCACCCTTCTTGGGATTGACGTCAATCAGCTCGACTTGGACACCGGGATGATCGGCGGCGAGACATGCAGCGAGGGCGCCGACCACACCGCAGCCGATCACGGCGATCCGATCGCCGATACGTGGCGGCGCATCCCAAAGGGCGTTCACCGCGGTTTCCATATTGGCCGCGAGCACCGCGCGGCCGCTGGCCACGGCCTTGGGGATCGGCACGACGGCGTCGGCCGGCACGACATATCGATCCTGGTGGGGATGCAGGCAAAAGACGCGCTGCTGCAGCAAGGCCTCCGGCCCCCGGACCACGCGGCCGACTGAGGCATAGCCGTATTTCAGCGGGAAACCGAAACCGCCTTCCTGAAAGGGCGCGCGCATTTTTTCGTGCTGGCTTTCGGGGACAAGGCCTTGAAAAACAAGCGTCTCCGTACCGCGGCTGATACCGCTCGCCAGGGTCTCCACCAGAACGTCTTCAGGCCCGGGCGCCTCGATCTGTTCGGCGCGAAGCGCGCCCTGGCGGGGCCCGAAGATCCAAAAGGCGCTCGCCTCCAAGGGTATCGTTCCATCCTCGGACGCCATCAATCGCGGCCGTCGAAACAACATTCGAAGAGCGTGTCGTCGCCGAGCTGAAAACGACGGACGGTCGGCCGCAAGCCGTCAGCCACGTCAGTGATCTCCGGCAAGGTGATGCTCGGCCGTCCCGACCCCAGGATAACCGGCGCCACCGTGATCTGCAGCCGATCCAGGCAGCCAGCTTCGAGAAATCCGGACACCGTCATACCGCCGCCCTCCACGAAAATTCTCGTCAGGCCCCTTGCGCGCAGGGCCGCCAGGATCGCAAGCGGCGACAGGCCGTCTCGCTCCTCCGCAATGCCGATCACCTCGGCCTGACCATGGCGATCGCCATCGCGGCAGGCATCTCGCCGGCAGAGCAAAAGTGTTTCTACCTCGCCATCCGAGAAGACCTTGTAGCCAGCCTCCAAGCGCCGCTTGGGATCGATTACGACCCTGATCGGCGAACGGCCGGCTATGCCGCGCACGGTCAGCTGCGGATCGTCATAGCAAACCGTGCCCGCGCCGACCACCACCGCGTCCGATAGTGCGCGCATGCGATGATTGTGCGTGACGTCTTCCGGGCCCGTTATCCAGCGGGATGCGCCGTTGAGCGCCGCTATTCTGCCATCAAGGCTCTGGCCGAGATGGGCGACGACGAATCCCGCTCGGTTGGCTGCGTTCAACGGTCGGTAGATTTCGATCAGATTGCGTGTTCTCTCGTCGCCATTCTGGAATAGTTTCGCCAGTTGAGACGTTGTTAATTCATTGCTAGTGTCTCCCGGTCGAGAGAAGGAGGAAGGTTGATTTTCCGTTTTATCGAGCAGTAGCTGCCAGGCAAGGTCCAGCCTTGCGGCGCTTTCTTCTGCTCCCTCGGAATGACTGTTCAAGGCGACTTCCCTGCTCGGCGCATTTAGGACCAGCTTTCTGTGCTAGGCGATATCGCCGCTGTAACCCAGGGCATGCTGGCAAAAAAGCCCTGTTGAGCTAAAAGACCGCATCGGAGGTAGTTTTCTTGGTCACCCGGGGTCAGGGCATCGTCTTTAAGTTCATGCCCGCCAACAATAAACCGACTGAGTTTCGGATGCTGACCGCTCGACAGTGCTGAGCGGCGCTCCTCGGATCGGAAGCCCAGGGTATCCCGTAACTGCAAAAAAGAACTAGGTTGGAAACGCAAGACGTCATGTCCGAATCAAGAGTTTATTCTCGCCAGGAAGCCTTGGCGGACACCGGATGGGATGCCGCAGGCGTGCTGGCGAGCAGCCTGACGGTTGGTGCCGTTACGGCTGGCATCGGCTGGTATTTCGTCCAGGAAGCCGTCTGGCAGCCGAACCATCTTCTTGCAAGCGTGGTCAGCTTTCTGGCGCTTGCTTCGCTGATCAGCGTGCTCTGGATTGCTCAACAAGGGATCTCGCACCGTGCGGGCGCGCGTTTCGGCGAGGCCAATCAAGCGACCCTGCTGCGCTCCGGCCTGGTTTGCTTGATCGGCAGCACGCTCATGGTGAACGGTCAGCAGCCGGACATCAGCTGGCATCTCGCCGGGTTGATCGCGGTGGCGCTTGCGCTTGATGGCGTCGACGGTTTTCTCGCGCGCCGGCTCAACCTCGCCTCCGATTTTGGCGCACGCTTCGACATGGAGATCGATGCGCTTCTGCTTCTGATCCTGTCGCTTCTCGTCTGGCAGACCGGTCAGGCCGGCGCCTGGGTGCTGGCGATCGGTCTGATGCGCTACGCCTTCGTAGCGGCAAGCTGGTTTTCAAAACCGCTCACCGGACCGCTTCGACCCAGCTTTCGGAGAAAAACGGTTTGTGCGCTGCAGGGTATCGCTCTTTTAACTTGCCTCCTGCCGCCACTCGATCAAACTGAGAGTTCGGTCATCGCGTCGCTTGCACTCGCCGCTCTGATCTTCTCGTTCGGCCTCGATATCAAGGCCTTGTACCGAGATTCATCGCCGGATCGAGACGCAGAGAAAAGGGCGGACACTTGATCGACGTCCAACGGATATCATATTCGACCAGAATGACCGGCAGGGTAGCCTGCCTGTTAAAACGGCCCCGAACTGGCGCCGCAAAGCAAGTAAAGGTTTGAGGAACGCTTTGATGAGTTCCGACTTAAACGGCAAAGCGATGTCCGACACGGTGACCATGGTATCCGTCAATCGGGCAGTTGCCGATCTGAGACGCGGCAGCTTTGTCGTCATTGAAAGCGATGGCGAGGCCGCCTTGACGCAGGCTGCCGAAGCCGTGACGCCGGAAAGCCTGGAGCTGCTCGGCCGTTCAGGTCAAGGTCAGCCTCGATTGGCCCTGACCGCCAATCGCGCGCGCGTTCTTGATTTTCCCGAATCGACGGCGCCTGTGGTTCTTCTACCGATCACCAGTTCGTTCAATGCGGACACCGTGCGCGGTCTGGTCGATCCGACCTGGTCCGCAGCAGCGCCGACACCGAGCCTGCCGAAGCCGATATCCTTCCTCGAGGCGGATGACGACAGCTTTGCTTCAGCAGCCATTCGTCTTTCGAAACTGGCCGAGATACTGCCAGCTGCGGTTACAATCCCGCTTGCCAGCGACTGGTTTGATCGGCTGAACGGTTCGGCGGCCAATCGGGATCTCTTGCGTGTCGATGCCGACGCGATCGCCCGTTACACCAATCTTGCCGCCGATACGCTCCGCCCCGTGAGCGAAGCACGTCTGCCGCTTGCTGCTGCGGAAAATGCGCGCATCATCGGCTTTCAGCCTACGGCTGGCGGGGCCGAGCATTTCGCCATCGTGATCGGTGACCCCGTCGCCCATCAGCCAGCACTTTGTCGCCTGCATTCGGAATGCTTCACCGGCGATGTTCTGGGTTCGATGCGCTGCGACTGCGGTCCGCAGCTCAATCGTGCGCTGGAGCTGATGGGTCAGGAGGGTCATGGCGTGCTGCTCTACCTCGCCCATGAGGGACGCGGCATCGGCCTCGTCAACAAGCTCCGAGCTTATCAGCTGCAGGATCGCGGCCTGGACACAGTCGACGCCAACGAGCATCTGGGCTTCGAATCCGATGAACGATCCTTCCGGGCAGCCGTCAACATCCTCCGACATCTCGGGATTGAAGAAATTCGACTGTTGACCAACAATCCCAATAAGGTCGAGGCCATGACGCTCGAGGGCGTCAACGTCGTCGAGCGGGTGCGGCACGCCATGCCCACCAACCCGCACAACCAGGCTTATCTAGAGACCAAAGCGCTTCGCAGCGGCCATCTGCTCGATCGCTGAACCACAAAGAAACAACTGCTTGATGAACATGACCATCGAACTGTTCCGCCAAGACGCCTACGCCCGCCGATGCGACGCTCAGATCATCGCTGTCGGCGATGTCGGTCTTCGCCTCGACCGCACCGTGTTCTTCCCGACCGGTGGTGGTCAGCCCGGCGACCGGGGACGCCTGCTTCTGTCCGATGGCAGCTCGCTCGACGTCGTGGATACGATTAAGGGCCCGGATGGTTTCGATGTGGTCCATCGCGTTTCCGACAGGGCGCCGCGCCCGGATGTCGGCACGCGCCTGATTGCGGAGGTCTACTGGCCGAGGCGCCACCGGCTTATGCGCATGCACTCGGCGCTCCACCTGCTTTGCGCCGCGGTCAATCAGCCAGTCTCCGGCGGCCAGGTGGGTGAGCACAAGAGCCGGCTCGACTTCGACGTGAAGAGCATCAAACTCGACAAGACCGAGATCGGCGAGAAGATCGAAGAGTGGATCGCCGAGGACCGCACGATCCGCGAGGAATGGGTCGATGCGGATGAGATCAGACGGCGGCCGGAACTGGTGCGAACCATGAACGTCAAGCCGCCGGTGGTCGACGGCAAGATCCGTCTGGTGGACATCGAAGGCATCGATCTCCAGGTTTGCGGCGGCACCCACGTGCGCAGCACCGGCGAAATCGGCGGCGTCACCGTCGGCAAGATCGAAAGCAAGGGCCGCCACAATCGCCGCATCCACCTAACCCTCGTCGATTAGGCCGCGACGCGCGGCCGGCGTTGACGCTGTCGCGGTTTTTGGCCCAGGCGGCGGTGTTCCCGGCGGATAGCATTGTGTCTCGCGGATAGGTCGGTCAGTTCGCCAGTCACGACTGGTCGAACGGCGTCCGCAAACCTTGCGGCATACCGTCGAACCAGGCGACAACGATCCAAGTCAACGAAGTGGTCGCACCACTAACCTGAAGGGTTTTCGCCGTCGTTGGCTTTCGAGGCTTTGATGTCGATGGTGATCACCACCTCGTCGGCGACGGTGGTGGTGGATGTCCAGTCGCCCTGCCCGACCCCGTAATCCAGCCTGAGGATGGGAAGCTCGCCGTTGGCGTCGGCGAGAGAGCGTGAGGAATCCGCAGGATCGGCCTGGATGTCGAGCGTGAAGGCGAGAACGACGTCCTTTGTGACATCTCTGATGGTGAGCGTGCCGGCGGCCTCGTATTGCCCTTCGCCGGTTGCGGTGATCTTTCCGCTTTTGAACGCGGCGGACGGCCAGGTGGCCGTTTCGAAGAAGGAGGCTGAATTCAGCGTCTGATCCCTTGAATCCTGACCTGTGTTGATGCTGGTGACGTCGATGTCGACATCGATCCGACTGCTCTCGAGGTCGTCGGGATCGAAGATGATCGTGGCGTCGAAATTATCGAAGCCGCCCAGCACCTCGGAGCCCTGCTGAAGCGCAACGAAGCCAAGTGCCGAGCCCTCCTCAATCGTCCACGCCAGACCTTCAGGCAGGGCTTCGTCCTGCTCGGTTTCCTCGACGATCGCCTCGGCGGCGGCCTCCGGCGCGGTCGTGCCGCCGGCGCTCGCAACGGGCGTCGATGGCCGCATCAGGACGAAGGGCGGCAGGGTCACGATGAGCGCAAGCGCGATAACGCTCATGCCCAGTTTCGGCGAGGGTATCATGTTACGCAGCACATCGTCCTTGATTTGGATATGGTGGCGAAGTGCTGCGGCCACATGCACCAGAATGAGAAAGGCGAGCACCAGGGCTAGGATGTAGTGCAGCCAGGCCAGCAGGACGCCCAGCGCCTCATTCGGTCCGATCAGTGCTGGAAGCTGGATCTGGCCCCAAAAGACGATGGGAAAATTGTCGGCGTTGGATTGCAGGATTCCGATCAGCGGCTGCGCCAGGATGAGACCATAGAGCGCCCAATGGGCCCCGGTTGCAGCCATCCGTTCCAACGATGTCATATGATCCGGCCAGGGCGGCGCTTTGTGCGTGACGCGCCAAAGAAGGCGGAACACCGCCAGCACGAACACCGTGATGCCGATGGATTTATGGACCTGATAGAGGCTGAACTTCAGGGGATCGGTGAACTCGAGGTCGGCCATATACCAGCCGAGCAGGAAAAGGATGATGATGAGAAAGGCGGTCAGCCAGTGAAACGCTCGCGCGACACCGTTATAGCCATGTTCCGAATAAGCAGCCAAATCGATCTCCTTGCTTACGCAAGTTTAGAATGAAACCAGACTGAGTAAAGCGCTTGGAGCCCGTTCTCAAAGGTCGACTCGTCGCAGTGCGGCTTGACGTCAGACGACCATCGAACTCGCGCTCAACTGTCCAGGAAATGCTGGAGATGAGCGAGAAAGGCCGTGGGCTGCTCGGCGTGAACCCAATGGCCGGCATCGGCGATGCTGCGGAGATCGGCCTTGATGAAAAGCCTCTCGATCGCCGACCGGTGCTGTGGCTGCACGTAGTCGGAATTGGCGCCGGAGAGGAACAAGGCGGGGCCTCGGTAGCTGTCATGCTCCCCGATTGGAAACGACATGAGCCCGGGCATGGCGGCCGAGAGCGCATCGAGATTGGCGCGCCAGCTGAAGCCCGCTTCGCCGCGCACGAGATTCTGCAAAAGAAAGGCCCGGATCGCAGGTTCCGAAACGTCGTCGGTCAGGCGTTCGTCCACCGCGTTCCGGCTGGTGAGACCGGACAGATCGAGAGCCCGCAAAGCTTCGACATAGGCACCCGTACTGTGGTCGTAGTCGACCGGTGCGATATCGACGACCACAAGCCGCTCCACGAGCGAGGGCGCGTCCAGCGCCAGACGCATCGCCGTCTTGCCGCCCATGCTGTGGCCGATCACGGTCACTGGACCGAGCGCGTTTTGCTCGATATAGGCGCGAACATCCGCAGCCATCACGGGGTAGGACATGGCGTCGGCCCAGGGCGAGCTTCCATGATTGCGGAGATCGAGCGTGATGACCTTGAACTGGCCGGCCAGACGCTTGGCGATGCTGGTCCAGTTGCGCCCGGAGCCCAAAAGGCCATGCAGGATCAAGATGGTCTCACGGCCCTCGCCAAGCTGCTGGCCGGCGAGGTCGATGACATCGGAGGATTGCGCGCTCATCCCTTCGGCATATCGCCGATGCGGCAGGGCCGCAAGCCGCTTGGGGCGACATCAGGTACGCTTATTTGTCGCTTTCGACCAAGCCTTTGATAAACAAGCGTTGCATGGCCACCACCACGATAATGGGCGGGACCATGGCAAGGATCGCAGTCGCCATGGTGACCGGCCAGTTGCCCCAGTCATCGGCAGTCGGCAGCATCTGTTTGATGCCCATCACGATGGTGTTCATCTCGGGATCGGTGGTGATCAGCAACGGCCAGAGATACTGGTTCCAGCCATAGATGAAGAGGATGACGAACAAGGCCGCGATATTGGTGCGCGACAGCGGCAGCAGAATGCTCCACATGAAGCGCAGCGGCCCCGCACCGTCGATTCGGGACGCTTCCACCAGCTCGTCAGGCACGGTCATGAAGAACTGACGAAAGAGGAAGGTCGCCGTCGCTGATGCGATCAGGGGGAGAATCAGGCCGGTATAGCTGTTCAGGAGGCCGAGATTGGCGGCGATCTCGTAGGTCGGGACGATCCTGACTTCGACCGGCAGCATCAGCGTGATGAAGATGGTCCAGAAGCAGAGCTGCCGGAAAGGAAAGCGGAAATAGACGATCGCAAAGGCGGAGAGAAAGGAGATCACGATCTTGCCCACCGCGATGCCTGTTGCCATCACCAGACTGTTCCAGAGCATCTTCGAGACCGGCACGTTGATGCCGGCGAACAGCGCGTCGCTATAGTTCTGAACCAGATGCGGCCCCGGAACCAGGGGCAGCGGCGGCTGCACGATGTCCCGGTTGGTCACCGTGGATGCGATGAAGGTCAAGTAGATCGGAAAGATCACGATCGCGATGCCGAGGATCAGCACCCCATGCGTCACCCAAGTCCGCCACCCCCCTTCACCGACCATGGGATGATCCGCCTTGAGGCTGTCGCGGTTCCGACATGGCTGGCGTCACCAAGTGGATGGACGTCTCGATTTTGTACACAGGCAAGTAACCCCTCTAGCGGCGCTAGTAGTGGACCTTTCGTTCGATGTAGCGGAACTGGACGACCGTGAGCGCGATGACGATGAACATCAGGAGCACGGACTGGGCGGCGGAGGCGCCGAGGTCCTGGCCGACGAAGCCATCGGCATAGACCTTGTAGACCAGGATGGTGGTCGAGCGTCCCGGGCCGCCTGAGGTGACCGTATGGATGATGCCGAAGGTCTCGAAGAAGGCGTAGGTCAGATTGATGACCAAAAGGAAGAAGGTGGTGGGCGACAGGAGCGGGAAGACGATCTTCCAAAAGCGCTGCCAGGGCCCGGCGCCATCGAGGGCGGCGGCTTCGACCACGCTTTTCGGGATCGCCTGCAGGCCCGCGAGGAAGAAAAGGAAGTTGTAGGAAATCTGCTTCCAGGAGGCGGCGATCACCACAAGCAGCATCGCCTCGCCGCCATTCAGCACATGGTTCCAGCGATAGCCGATTTCCTTGAGGCCATAGGCGATCAAGCCGATCGACGGGTTGAAGAGAAAGAGCCACATGACGCCGGCGATTGCGGGCGCTACGGCATAGGGCCAGATCACCAGCGTGCGATAGCCGGTCGCCCCTTTGATCACACGGTCGGCGAACACCGCGAGCAGCAAAGCGACGCTCATCGAAAGGGCGGTGACGGCGAAGCTGAAGACGCCGGTGACCCAAAGGGCTTCTACATAGTAACGGTCACTGAGAACGTACGAAAAATTCTCGAACCAGACGAACTGGCTGCCGAGGCCGAATGGGTCTGCCACCAGGAAGGACTGATAGATCGCCTGGCTCGCCGGCCAGAGAAAGAAAACGACGGTGACCACGAGCTGTGGCGCGAGCAGCAGATAGGGCAGCGCCCTATTATGGAAAACGACCCTCTTCTCCATGTGGTGCGACCACCTCGTTTACTTGTGGGCGCTTTCCACGAACGCGTCCTTCACGGGAAGGGGTTGCGGACAGCTTGTTGGCAAGGGTTCGGGAGGACAGCGGAGCCCGGATATGCGCGCTCCGCCGCCAAGTCCCAAAAAATTACTGCGCCGAACGCTCGAAGCGCCGGAGCAGTTCGTTGCCACGGCTGACCGCGTCGTCGAGAGCCGCCTGCGCTTCCTTGTCGCCGGACCAGACCGCCTCCAGCTCCTCGTCGATGATCGCGCGGATCTGATCGAAGCTGCCGAGGCGCAGCCCCTTGGAATTCGCGGTCGGCGCTTTGCCAGTCATCTGGATGACGGCGATGTCCGTGCCCGGGTTCTCGTCATAGAAGCCCTGCTCCTTGGTCAGCTCGTAGGCGGCGGACGTGATCGGCAGGTAGCCGGTGTCCTGATGCCACTGGGCCTGCACCTCCGGCGAGGAGAGGTAGTTGAAGAACGCCGCGACGCCCTTGTAGGCCTCGTCCTCATGCCCGGCCATCACCCAGAGCGAGGCGCCGCCGATGATGGTGTTCTGCGGCGCGCTCCCGACGCTGTCCCAATAGGGCAGATTGACCACGGAGAACGGGAATTCGGCCTCGGCCTTCACGCCGGCATAGCCGGCCGAGCTCTCGGTGAAGAGCGCGCATTCGCCCGAACGGAACCGCGCCCCGCCCTCATTGCGCCGGCCGCTGTAGATGAAGAGCCCGTTCTCGGACCACTCGCCCATCTTGGCGACGTGGGCTGCCTGCACTTCACCGTTGAAGGCAAGCTCGGTGTTCAGCGCCGAGAAGCCGTTGTCCTCGGTGGCGAATGGCACATCGTGATAGGCGCTGAGATTTTCCAGATGCACCCAGGACTGCCAGGCCGTGGTCAGCGGGCATTCATTGCCGGCGTCTTTCAGCGCCACCAGAAGCTCTTCGACGTCACCCCAGGTCGCGGGCGCCGCCTCGGGATCGAGCCCCGCCTCTTCAAGCGCCGACTTGTTGATGTAAAGCACCGGTGTCGAGCTGTTATATGGCAGGGACAGCATGTCCCCTTCGGGCGTGGTGTAATAGCCGGTGACCGCGGCGAGATAGGCGCTCGGGTCGAACTCCAGGCCGCTCTCGGCCATCACCTCATAGACCGGCCTGACGGCACCCTCGGCGGCCATCATGGTTGCCGTGCCGACCTCGAACACCTGCAGGATATGCGGCTGCTCGCCGGCGCGGAACGCGGCGATGCCGGCATTCAGGGTTTCCGAATAGTTACCCTTGTTGCTCTGCACGACGACGTAGTCGGACTGGGAGGCGTTGAAGTCATCAACCTGCTTCGCCAGCAGCTCGCCCAATCGACCGGTGAAGGCATGCCACCATTGAATCTCCGTGGCCGCCTGGGCAGCGCTTAGAGGCAATATGCTCGCACTCACCAGTGCCGCCGCCAGTAACGATGTCCGTTTCATCACGCTCTCCCTCTCCGTCTGTTTGACGGATTTTTGCAAAGAAGCCATCCCATGCGACTACCGTAAAACCGTGACACGCAAAAGACCACTGCCGACGATGCATCGAGGTGCTGCCCGCGTGGGCAGGCCTCCGACGTGCCGCTGGCGGAATGAACGTCTTTCCAGGCTCCGCTCACAATTTCAGCAGCGTTGACTGGCCATTGAGCTTCGTGTCTCTAGCTCAGAGACAGACCCACAACAAAGGTGATCATAACCAGTGACGGAAATCTGCCTCAGCAGCAGGCCAAGCTGGATTTATCTGCTGCGAGAGTTCTATGAGGTCTATCGCTATCTGCCATCGGGCGGCAGCTCCCTGATCAGAGCGCACCAGAAGGCCGTGCGCGAAGCGATCAGCCGCGTGATGACCGCAAATGCGGTCCTGGAACTCGGCGAACGGATCGACAAATCGGTGACCGCTCATTTCCGGCGCGCGCTCGACGAGGGACGCAGAGAGCGTCACGCCGACATGATCAGATCGATCGATGTCATCAGCGATCATCTGAACTGGCAATATGGCTATGAGAAGGTGCCGCGCGGGCTCAAAGACAAGTATGCCTATGCCGAGCTTTGCGCACCCTCAGGGCCGATCGTTTCCGAAGAGGTCATTCTCGGGCTGGTTCTGTTCGCGCCCGCCTGCACCTATCCGGCACATGCTCATGACGGCATCACCGAAAGCTATATCTGCCTCTCCGGCGCCGTCTCCGAAAATCACCAGGGCGTTTATGCGCCCGGGTCCCTGATCTTCAATCCACCCAACCAGCACCATCGCATCACAGTATCCGACCGCGAGCCCGCACTGATGGCTTACGCATGGATCGGTCCGCGCGAGAAGCTGCTGAACCAGAAAATGGTGTTCAGCCGCCGCTGAGACGACGTTCGGACGTCGGGAGGGAACGCTCGGAGGGCACCGCGCCGCGGCTTCAGACCTCGTAGGTCAGAATGCTGCGCACGTCTCCGCCCACCGTCTCGCGTCCTTTGAGCCAGATCAGCTCGATCAGGCAGAGCGTGCCGACAACCTCGGCGCCGATATTCTCGAGCAGTGTCTTGGTCGCACCCGCCGTGCCGCCGGTCGCCAGCAGGTCGTCGACGATCAGCACCCGGTTGCCGGGCTGGATGAAGCCCTCCGAGATCTCGATCGTGTCGGTGCCATATTCGAGATCGTAGGTGTGGTTGATCACGGCACCCGGCAGCTTGCCCTGCTTGCGCACAAGCACCAGGCCGATCTTGGAGACCGCAGCGAGCGGGGCGCCGAAGAGAAAGCCGCGGCTCTCGATGGCGACGATGTGATCCGGCTTGGTGTCCTCGACGACCTTGTGCAGCTTGTCGAGAGCGTGGGCGAAGGCCTCGCCGTTCATCAACAGGGTGGTGATATCGTAAAACAGAATTCCCGGCTGCGGAAAGTCGGGAATCGTGCGGATGTGGGCTTTCAGGTCCATGGTCAGACGCTCTTTCCGTTTGCGTTCCTTGCAGTTTAAACTCTGTCGCCGCGCCGGAAAGGCTGCAGCAGCGCTTTGGGGTATTCTGCCCTTCTCGCCATCACGATCATCGCCAGAATGGACAGTAGATAGGGCAGCATCAGGAAGAACTGATACGGGATGATGGCGCCGGCGCTTTGCTGGGCGCGCACCTGTAGGGCTTCGAGGCCGGCGAAGATCAGCGCGCCGAGCAGGGCCTTGCCGGGACGCCAGGAGGCGAAGATGACCAGCGCCACGCAGATCCAGCCGCGGCCGTTGATCATGTTGAAATAGAAGGCGTCGAACCAGGACATGGTGATGAACGCGCCGCCGATGGCCATCAGACCGCTGCCCACCATGACGGCTCCGGTACGGATCGCCAGCACGTTGAGGCCCTGGGCTTCCACAGCGACCGGGTTCTCGCCAGCCATGCGCACGGCGAGACCAAGTGGTGTGCGGAAAAGCACGTACCAGACCGTCGGCACCGTGAGGAAGGCCAGGTAAGTGAGCGGGGATTGGGTGAAGAGCGCCTCGCCGACGATCGGCAGATCCGAGAGCAAGGGAATGGGCACTGCCTTGAAGGGCTCAATCTTGGGAGGCGTGGTCGCATCGGGCAGCAGCATACGGTAGACGAAATAGCTAAGCGACGCCGCCGCCATCGTGATCCCGATCCCGGTGACATGCTGCGAGAGGCCGAGATGCACGGTGAAGAGCGCGTGCAGGAGCCCGAAGATCATGCCCATGGCTGCTGCGAACAGGACCCCGTCCCAGAGGCCGCCGCCCTGATAAACCCACATCCAGCCGGACATGGCGCCGACGGTCATGATCCCCTCGATGCCGAGGTTCAACACCCCTGCCCGCTCGCAGATCAGCTCGCCGAGCGTGCCGAAGATGAGCGGGCTCATGATGCGCACGGTCGCGGCCCAGAAGCCGGCGGTGAGGAGGATGTCCAGGATCTCGCCCATCACCCCCTCCAGCGCACGCGGTATTGGGCGAGCATGGCGGCGACCAGCATGGCGAGCACGGAGATGCCGACCATGACATCGGCGAGATAGGTCGGGATGTTGACGGCGCGGCTCATAGCGTCGGCGCCGACGAACATGGCGGACAGGAAGATCGCTGAGGGCACCACCGCGAGGGGGTGAAGCTGGGCGAGCATGGCGACGGCAATGCCGGTGTAGCCGAAGCCCGGCGACAGATCGAGCGTCAGATAGCCCTTGAGCCCGGCGACCTCGCTCACCCCCGCCATGCCGGCAAGGCCGCCCGAGATCATCGCGGTGACGATGATCGTGCGGCCAACGGGGATGCCGGCGAACTCGGCGGCTTTCGCGTTGTGGCCGACGGCGCGGATCTCGAAGCCCTTAACGGTCGTGCGCATCATCACGAAGACAAGGACCGCCGCCGCCAGGGCGATGATCAGGCCGAGATGCAAACGCCCCTTGGCGAGCAGCGGCGGCAGCACGCCCTCATCGATGATCGAGGCGGCCTGCGGCCAGCCCAGGGCCATCGGGTCCTTCCAGGGCCCCTCGATCAGATAGCCGACCAGAAGGATGACGACGAAGTTGAGAAGCAGCGTGGTAACGACTTCGTCGACATTGAGGCGGGTCTTCAGGAGGACCGGAACGATCAGGAGGGCGCCGCCGGCAAGCGCGCCTGCGATCATAAGGAACGGGATCATCAGAACGGGTGGCAAGGTGAGCAGGCCGGTGCCGAAGAAGGTTGCGGCGAGTGCGCCGGCATAGAGCTGACCCTCGCCGCCGATATTGTAGAACTTTGCGCGAAAAGCGACGGCTGCCGCAAGGCCCGTGAAGATCAGCGGAATGGAACGGGTCAGTGTTTCGTTCAGCGCAAAGGCGGAACCGAACGCACCTTTGAGGAGAAGCACATAGGCTTCGGGTACCGAGACGCCCGCCCAGAGAATGAGCGCCGAGCAGAGAAAGAGCGCTGCAGCGACCGCAAAGACCGGCGCAAGCCCGACCCTGAGCCAGGAGACCGTCTCCCTGGGCTCAATCCGCATGGCCGGCTCCGACAAGTCCAGCCTCGACGCGCCCTGTCGCGCGCTGCGCCGACATTTGGAGGCCAAGGTCGGCGATGGTCCATTCAGCGGTCGGGCGGAGGTCGCTCAAACGGCCGTCCCGGATGACGGCGAGACGATCGGTGAACGCCATCAGCTCATCGAGATCCTCGGACATCAGGAGGATGGCGGCGCCGCGCTCGCGGGCCTCGAGCAGCTGACTTTGCACATAGGCGATGGCGCCCTCGTCCAGACCGCGGATCGGCTGGTTCGCGAGGATGAAAGCGGGCTCCGGCGAAAGAGCGCGGGCCAGGATGAGCTTTTGCATATTGCCGCCCGAAAGCAGCCGGGTCTCGGCCGACGCCCCCTTGCAGCGGATATCGAACGCTTCGATCAGCCGGTCGGCACGGCTGAGCGCGGCTTTTCGATCGATGAAGCCGGCGCGGCTGATGGCGGGATTTCGAAGGTCCTCGCTCGCGAGATTCTCCCAGACCGCCATCTCGCCGACCACGCCGCTCGCCTGCCGGTCCTCGGGAATGCGGCCGACGCCACGCTCCACCAGGTGACGGGGGGACACGCCCCTGATGCTTTGCCCCAGGTGCTCGACCTTGCCTTCGAAATCCGGCCGCAGCCCGGAGAGCACATCGGCCAGGGCTGACTGACCGTTGCCGGCAACACCGGCAATGCCGACGATCTCATAGGCCCGCACATTCAGGTCAACTTGGTCAAGAAGCAGACGCCCATCGTCACTTTTAAGGATTAGGCCTTCGACGTCCAAAACCGCGTCGCCGGCGGCGACCCGGTCGAGGGCGGGCCGTTCGACCTCGCGGCCGACCATCATCTCGGCAAGCCTGCGGCGATCGGCGGCCTCGGTCTCGACGATGCCGACCAGTTTTCCAGCGCGGAGCACGGCAACCCGATCGCTGATCGCGAGGATCTCGTGAAGCTTGTGCGAAATGAAAATGACGGCGAGGCCATCGGCGGTCAGCGCCTTCAGGGTTCGGAACAGCTGCTCCGTCTCTCCAGGCGTCAAAACGGCCGTCGGCTCATCCAGAATAAGGACGCGGCTGTCCCGATAGAGCGCTTTTAGAATCTCGACGCGCTGACGCTCACCCACTGATAGCGAGCGGACCGGCGCATCCGGATCGACGGCAAGGCCGAAGGTCTCGACGAGGCCAGCGATTTTCCGTTTCGCGCCAGTCTTGTCCTGACGCAGGGACCAGAGGCTTTCCGTACCGAGCGTGATGTTTTCGAGAACGGTGAGGTTGTCGGCGAGCGTGAAATGCTGATGCACCATGCCGATGCCCGCCTTGATCGCGGCATCGGTGGAGCCACCCGGCAATGGTCGACCATCGACCTCGACGACGCCCTCATCGGCCTGGTAATGGCCAAAGAGGATGTTCATCAGCGTGGTCTTACCGGCGCCATTCTCACCGAGCAAGGCGAGGACCTCGCCGGGTTCGACGTCGAATGAGATGCCATCGTTCGCAGCAAGCGTCCCGAAACGCTTGGTTACGTTCCTAAAGGTCAGCATCGACGTTCACGGCATGGCCGCCCCGACCTGCTTTCACGCCGGCCATCACGCAGCTAGGAATAGGCCTGTTGCATGAAGCGTCCGCGATCTCGGGAGCGTTTATGAAGAAGGTTCCTTTTTCGATTGTCGACGGTTTTCCGGAATCCCAGCGAGATCTCGTCGTCCGCCTGTTCTGGCAGGCATTCAGGCAAAAGCTGAACCAGGTGATGCAACCGGAAACGAAAGCCCAGGCCTTTCTCCGGCGCGTGGCCGATCCTACCCATGCGGTTTCGGCCCTGTCGCCGGACGGCAGCGTCATCGGTATCGCCGGGTTCAAGACGGCGAACGGTGCGTTCATCGGCGGTGGCCTCGGCGACATGTGCGCGGTCTATGGGATCGTCGGCGGCTTCTGGCGGGGTCTCCTGCTGTCATTGCTCGAACGTCCTCTGCAGGCGGAAACCCTGTTGATGGACGGTATCTTCGTGGGCAACGATGCGCGCGGCCAAGGCGTCGGCACCAGCTTGCTCACGGCCATCAAGGAGCGTGCGGTCGCCCGCGGATGCTCTCACGTCAGGCTCGACGTCATCGACAACAATCCACGAGCCCGCAGGCTCTACGAGCAACAGGGTTTCGTTGCCGAGGAGACGATCGAGATGGGCCCGCTGCTTCGCAGGCTCTTCCGGTTTCGACGGGCGACGACGATGATCTGGACCAAGACTGGTTGACGAGTAAGCCCGATACCCGACCATCGCCATATCGCTCTCCCGCCGCGTTCGGGCCTCAGAATGTCGAGGTCGGTTCTTCGTCGTTGATCTCGACCACGAAGTCGCCGGCGAGGATCTGCTCCTTCAGCTCCTCGACCTTAGCCTTGGCATCGGCCGGAATGCGGTCCTCGAACTCGTAATAGGGGGCTAGTGAGGCGCCGCCCTTTTGCATCATGGTCCATTCCTTGTAGTTCTCGGCGGCAAAGGTGCCGTCCTTGACCCGGGAAATGGCATGCGCGATCGCCTCTTCCATATGCCAGAGTGCGGAGGTGACGACGACGTCGGTGCCGTTTTCCTCCTTGTTCATGTCGTTGACATTGCCAAAGGCGATCAGGCCCTTTTCGCGGGCTGCGTCGACCACGCCGGCGCGCTCGGCATAGAGCACGTCGACGCCCGCTTCGATCTGAGCGAACGCCGCCTCCTTGGCCTTGGGCGGGTCATACCAGGAACCGATGAACGTGACCTTGACTTCGATATCGGGGTTCACGGACTTGGCGCCGTTGATGAAGGCGTGGAACAGACGGTTTACCTCGCCGATCGGGTAGCCGCCGACCATACCGAGATTGTTGGTCTCGGTCATGGAGCCTGCGAGGATACCCATCAGGTAGCAGGGCTCGTGGATGTAATTGTCGAACACCGCGAAGTTCGTGCCGTGGGGTTCGAAGGGATCACCCATCAGGAACGCGATGTCGGGATATTCGTCCGCCACCTTGCGGGCTTCCTTGGAAATGCCGAAGGCTTCGCCGACGATCAGCTGCACGCCGCTTTCGCAATATTCGCGAAGAACGCGGATGTAGTCGGTGTTGGCGACCTTCTCGGAGAAGACATACTCGATCTCGCCGCGCTCGACCGCCGCGGTCAGCCCCTGATGCAGGCGCGCGTCCCATTTTTGCTGGATCGGCTGGGTGTAGATGCCGGCGACCTTGAGGGTGTCGGCGCGTGCGGGCATGGCGCCTAGACCGAGCACGCCAACGCCCGCAGCCGTGGTGAGATTGAATCCGCGTCGGGTAAGCTTCATGGCATGTCACTCCCTGGACAACGTTCTGTTCAGCCTTGCCAGGAATTACGCACCGATCCTGCGCATATCGTCAAGCGGCCAGGCGTGGAACGACCCCTCGAACTTTGGGAGACATCCGGTCGCACGATCTATGGCTGCCCCTCTGACCAGATGGCCGCTTACCGAAACAAAACTTACCGCCGACATGAAGGCGTTGCCTTGCCGGTCAAGGCACCCAACACCTCAACTCATAGAAATGAACAGTCAGCCCAGCTCGCCAAGTCTGCCGGCATACCTTCTCATGAAATGCACGTTTAGCGTCGGCGTCCAAACGTCAATGAGGTGGCCATGCCACTAGCGCCTGGTTTGCATGAAGCCGCGGCCGGGGTCGTAGCCATAGATGGCGATGGCCAGGAAGAGGAGCGTGCAGCCTAGTGTAATTGCGGTGGAGAGAAGATCGAATTGGCCGTGAAGGGCGAAGCGGATCATCTCGACGGCGTGGGTAAAGGGATTGACGGAGCAGATCTGCCAGAGGAGGACGCTGCTCTCGCGCACGCGCCAGAGCGGATAGAGGGCGGAGGATGCGAAGAACATCGGGAAGATCACGAAGTTCATCACGCCGGCGAAGTTCTCGAGCTGTTTGATCACCGATGAAAGAAGAAGACCGAGCGCTCCGAGCATGAAACCTGCGAGCAGGAGGGCGGGCAGCACGGTGATATAGCCGTAGAGCGGCGGTTCCACTTCCCAGAACCAGGCGATCAAGAGGAAGACGTAGACCTGAACGACGGCGACGATCACGCCTGCCATGAGCTTGCAGATCAGGAGATACCAGCGCGGCAGCGGGCTCACCAGGAGGACGCGCATCGAGCCCATTTCGCGGTCATAGACCATGGAGAGAGAGCTTTGCATGCCGGCGAACAGGAGGATCATGCCGCAAAGACCGGGGGTGATATACACCTCGTAGAGGACGTAGGTCACATAGGGCGGCTGGATGGAAACGCCGAGCACGGTGCGAAAACCGGCGGCGAAGATGAAGAGCCAGACCAGGGGGCGCACCAGGGCTGCGATGAAGCGTCCGCGCTGCTGCACGAAGCGCAAACTCTCGCGCCGAATAATGACATCAGCCGCTCTGAGAAAGTTTGTGGCGCGGCCACGTCGCTGACTTGCCTCAGACTCTGCTGACATGATGTCGTTCACGCTGGCGCCGGCTCGGCTGCCGGGTCCTTTGTCAGGGTTGTGAAGGCGTCGCGCAGCGTCTGAGCGCCAGCCTCTTTGCAGACGGTGTGGGCAGCACCTACGGCCTTGATTTCGCCCTGGTGGAGGATGACGATGCTGTCGGCGTCGCTCGCCTCATCGATCAGATGCGTGGCCCAAAGGACACCGATGCCGTCCTCGTCGCAAAGGCGCCTGACATGGTCGAGGATGGTCTGGCGGGATCCGATGTCGAGGCCGACGGTGGGCTCGTCCAGGAGGAGCAACTTCGGGCGGTGAATAAGCGCTCGGGCGATCTCGACCCGACGCACCTGGCCGCCTGAGAGTTCCCGCACCCGGTCGTCGCCGCGCTCGGCAAGATCGAAGCGCTGAAGCTCGGCCTCGGAGCGTTCTTTCGCTTCTGACGACGACAGGCCGTGAAGCCCGCCGTGGTAGTGAAGATTTTGACGCACGGTGAGGTCGAGATCGACGGCGCGTTGCTGAAAGACGACGCCGAGCCGCGCCAGCGCATTACCGGGATCGGCGCGCATCTCGACCCCGAAGATTCGGATATGTCCGGTGCGGTTGTTGTAGAGACGGGTGATCAGGTTGAAGAGGGTCGTTTTGCCAGCGCCATTCTGGCCGAGCAAAATGGTGAAAGCGCCTGATGCGATGGTGAAGGAGACATTCTTCAGAGCTTGGCGTTGACCGAAGCTGTGGCTGAGATCGTCGATCTCAAGCGCATCACCGCTCATCCGTCTCCTCCAACAAGAGGATGGACGCCACGCTCCAATTCCCTCTCCGAAACTCGTGAATTTCGCCTGACAACAAAGTGACGTTCCGGGCAAGGACGGTCAAGCACCGGCAAGGGCGGCCAGTTCGCTGGCATACGGCAACTGATCGGAGCGGCTGATGGGAACACGTGGAAACCCAACAAATGCTCAAATTTTCGGCAATTTTTTCCTTTCGGGTCAAATTTTCGCCATGAAGAGGCATCATTCCAACGTTTCTGCGGCTGGCACCGTCTTTGCTTCGCTCAAACCCGAAGAACATGCCTCAAGCTCTAAGGGGGCGGACTAAGGGAGAGAGCCATGGAGCAAGAACTCGCTGATCTCGCTGCGAAGGTAGCGGCGTTGGAGGAGGGAGCCGGTTGGACCACCACCGTCAACCTCGAAGTGTTTTACTGGTGGTGCACAGCGTTCATGTTCATCATTCACGCGGGTTTTCTCGCTTATGAGATGGGAGCATCGCGCAAGAAGAACGTGCTGGCGTCGGGCATCAAGAACATTCTCGCCTTCGCGTTCATGATCCCAACGTTCTTTTTCTTCGGCTGGTGGATCTATCTCGCCTTCCCTGGCGGTCTCGTTCCGGATTTCGAAGCGGGTGCCGGCGGTGTTCCCTGGTCGGAAGCCATGGGTCCCAATCTCACCGACAATGCGACCGGAATCTTCTGGGCGGCCTTCACCCTTTTCGCGGCGACGACCGCATCGATCTTCTCGGGTGCGGTGATTGAGCGGATCAAGCTCTCGGGCTTCATCATGCTCGCGATCCTGCTCGGCTCGGTCGTCTGGATCCTCGGCGCGTCTTGGGCCTGGCATGGCGATGGCTGGCTGCTGACCCAGTTCGGCTGGCACGACTTCGGCGCCGCCGGTTGCGTGCACATGGTCGCGGCCTTCTTCGCGCTTGGCGTGCTGATCAATCTCGGCCCCAGGATCGGTAAGTTCAATCCCGATGGCAGCGCCAACGCCATCGTTCCGCACAACGTGCCCATGGCCACCTTCGGTCTGATGGTGCTGATCGTCGGCTTCTTCGGGTTCCTCGGCGGCTGCATCATCTATATGGGTGGCGAGCAGTGGGTGACGATCTTCGGCAATCCGACGACGCTGTCCGCGATCGGCTTCAACACGCTGATGTGCTTTGCAGGCGGCATCATCGGCGGCTGGATCATGACCAATGATCCGTTCTGGATGATGTCGGGCGCTCTTGCCGGTATCTTCACCGCTGCGTCCGGCCTGGATGTCTATTGGCCACCGCTCGCCTTCCTTCTCGGCTTTTGCGGCGGCGTCATCGCACCGATCGGCGCGAGATGGCTGGAGAAGATGGGGATCGACGATGCTGTTGGCGCTGTCTCCGTCCATGGGTTCGCCGGCCTGTTCGGCGTGCTCGCCTTCGGCATCGTGGCATCTGGCTATCCGAACGGTGACTATCCGGACACCAACTTCCTCGCCCAGCTCATCGGTGCGGTTACCATGCTGCTGCTGGGTCTGATCCCCGGCTATGTCGCATCGCTGATCCTGAAGCAGGCAGGCTTGCTGCGCATTCCGGAGAATGTCGAGATCCTCGGCATGGACGCTGCCAAGGTGCCGGCTCTCGCCTACCCGGAAGGCATGCACAGCCCAGACCCGAACGGTTCGAAGGCGCCGGCGGCCACGCCTGCCGAATAGCCGTTCGATCCTAACCTTCAGAGACCAGGAGAAACCAAATGGGTTCACCAATCGATAGCTGGGAGGGAGCCGCCGCCTATTTCACCGGCGCCGGCGGCGCCAGTCCAACCATCATCCTCTTGCTTGCCATTGCCGTATGCATTGGCGTCATCATCATCGGTGCGAGGAGCGAGGAGAAGTCGTACAGCAAGCATGACTAAGGCTCTGCCCGTGCCGACGGTTGCGGGCGACTGAACTTTAGGAGCGGGCCGCCTTCGGGTGACCCGCATCCGTTCGACACGGACGGGCTTGGCCCAAGCTGAGAAATACCGCAGATTTGGAGCCATGCTGTCGTTTGGAACGCATGGCGAGGCAGACGTCCGATGACCAATCGATTGGGGCTCGAACCAACGGGACACAATGCCGGAGCACCTTCGCTGATCGATCGGGCGCGGCCGATCCTCATCTTCGTCGGTGCGATTTGGGTCATTCATCTGCTCGATCTGGTGCTGCCGCTTGAACAGCTGGGGCTGGTGCCGCGAAGTTTCTTCGGCCTTACCGGCATCGTCACCATGCCGTTCCTGCATGGCAGCTTCGCCCATCTGATCTCGAATACCCTGCCGCTGATCATCCTTCTGGTTCTGATGGTGATAAGCCGGCCGCGTCCCTGGACGACGATGATCCTCCTGACGTTGATCTCAGGCGTGGCGCTCTGGCTGTTCGGCCGCCCTGCCCTGCATATCGGCGCAAGCGGACTGATCTACGCGCTGATGGGCTTTCTGATCGCCGCAGGCATTCTCGAACGCCGGCTGGTGCCGGCAGTCGTGGCGCTCTTCGTCGGCGTGACCTACGGGATGTCGATCATATCGGGCATTCTGCCAGGCCAACCCGGCGTCTCCTGGGAAGGTCATCTCTTCGGCCTGCTCGCCGGCGCCGGCCTCGCCTACACACGGGTGGCGTGGCCACGGCATTGACTTGAGCCGCCTTCGACGAAATCGCCCGGATGTCGAGGGGTATGCGTGCCCCTTGTCGGGGTGGCGTGGCCACCTCATTGACTTGAACCGCCTTCGACGAATGCGCCCGGATGTTGAAGGGTTATGCGTGCCCCTTGTCGGAGTAGAGCCCGCATACCGTCCAAACTAAGATGCGTTCATCGACAACGCACCCAAAGTCCATGAGATGGCCATGCCATTAGAAGAAGGCTTGGAGGTTGGTTTGGGCGCGGCCGAGGATGAGGGCGTGGATGTCGTGGGTGCCCTCATAGGTATTGACGGTTTCCAGGTTCAGCATGTGACGGATCACCTGATACTCCTCGGCGATGCCGTTGCCGCCATGCATGTCGCGGGCCTGTCTGGCGATGTCGAGAGCCTTGCCGCAATTGTTGCGCTTGACGATCGAGATCATCTCAGGCGCCGCCTTCGCCTCGTCCATCAGTCGGCCGACGCGAAGCGAGGACTGGAGACCGAGCGCGATCTCCGTCTGCATGTCAGCGAGTTTCTTCTGGAAAAGCTGTGTCTGCGCCAGGGGACGGCCGAATTGCTTGCGGTCCAGGCCATATTGACGGGCGGCATGCCAACAGGCTTCGGCCGAGCCCATCACGCCCCATGAAATGCCGAAGCGGGCGCGATTGAGGCAGCCGAACGGGCCTTTCAGGCCTTGGACATTGGGCAGCAGCGCCTCCTCGCCGACCTCGACGCCGTCCATCACGATCTCGCCGGTGATCGAGGCGCGAAGGGAGAGCTTGCCTTCGATCTTGGGCGCCGTGAGGCCGGCCATGCCCTTTTCCAGCACAAAGCCTCTGAGCTTGCTGTCATGGGCGTCCGACTTGGCCCAGACGACGAAGACGTCGGCGATCGGGCTGTTCGAGATCCACATCTTGGAGCCGGTAAGACGGTAGCCGCCATCAATCTTTTCCGCCCGCGTCTTCATGCTGGCCGGATCTGAGCCGGCATCGGCTTCGGTCAAGCCGAAGCAGCCGATCGCCTTGCCGGCGGCGAGCTTCGGAAGGTAGCGCTGGCGCTGCGCCTCAGATCCATAGGCGTAGATCGGGTACATCACGAGCGAGGACTGCACCGACATCATCGAGCGATAGCCGCTGTCGACGCGCTCGATTTCCCTGGCGATCAGGCCATAGGACACGTAGCCCGCACCGACACCGCCATAGGCTTCTGGAATGGTCGCGCCGAGCAGACCGAATTCGCCCATCTCTTCGAAGATGGCGGGGTCGCTATGTTCCTTAGCAAAGGCTTCGGTCACCCGCGGCTGCAGCTTTTCCGCCGCATAAGCGGCAGCGGCATCCCTGATCATCCGCTCCTCGTCGGTGAGCTGATCCTCCAGGAGGAACGGGTCTTCCCAGTTGAACGCGGCGAGATCCGGACGGTCCTTCGGAGACAGGCCATCGATCCCGGATTCCTTCAACATGTGTCTTCCCCTCGATCAGGTCATCTCGGCGGATTTTGATTCAGCGGCGTAGAGAGCCAAAGCCGCCTTCGACAATCTGTCTCCGATCATCGAAGGCGGCAAGGCCTTAACCGTCCGTTCACGCTTTCATGCCAACGTGGTTTTGGTCCATGCGACCATGGGAATCCGGGCTTGGCCTTGTTTCTCGCAGGCGGACGGAATCCCAGGGTCGCATGGACCAGATAAGGGTGGACTTCAGGCAGAAATGCTTAAGATCTCGTTTACCAATCCGGTGACGACACGCCCTGGGATGCACGACCTCCAGAGCTTCTTCCGATCAGGACGGAACAGCTGATCGACAAGGAGATGCAGCGAAACAGCGGCATGACGATGCTACCCTATCTCTTTGATCTTGAGCCCATTCTTCGGCGAACACGCTGACAGCATTGTCGGGATCGATGCCCTGGATGCTTCGTCACAGTGGCTTCCTGAAGCGCGATCACCACATTTGCGCAGCCGGGCGACACCTTGTCCCGCGATCGACGACAGGAGCACCTCGACCACGCCTTCCCCTCCGGACAGGCAGAGCAGCACATCCCCGCCACCATCCCGACAAAGGTCCGCATACCCATCGAGAACCCGGGCACGTTCTTCGACAACGCCCCAAGTCAATGCGGTGGCCACGCCACAAAATTGAGGACGGCGGCGGCGAGTTGCTTCTTGTCGTCTTCGGTTTGCATCAAGGTCGGCGTGACGAGCGTGGGGATGTCGATCATCCGCGCCTCGGCCGCATCCGCCTCATCCAGGACGAAGCCTTCGATGAGGCCGCGATAATGCTCGGCGACCGCAACGGATGTGGTCGGCAGGCCGAGTTCCTGCATCATCTTAGCGGTCGGTCCTTTGACCGCCCGGCCGCCAATGATCGGCGAGACCGCGATGACGGGCGCTGCTGATGCGATCAGCGCCTGGCGCATGCAGGGAACGGCGAGGATTGGGTCGATGCTGATGAAGGGGTTGGACGGACAGATGACGATCACCTCCAGCCTGTCATCAGCCAGAAGCTCGTTTAGGCCGGGCGGCAGGCCCGCCTGTTTGGCGCCTTCGAACGTGAAGCCCTTGACTTTCGGCTCGCAGCGACGCTCGACGAAATAACGCTGAAAAGGAAGGAGGCCGGCATCGCAATCGACCATGGTGCGCACGGGCTGATCGCTCATCGGCAAGAGATGCGCGCGTAGGCCCAGCCGTTTCGCAAAGTCTCGGGTGATTGAGGTCAGCCCCTCGTCGTCTCCAAGGCGCCGGGTGCGCTCGATATGGGTGGCGAGATCGCCGTCGCCCAGACGAAACCAGGTTTCACCGCCGAGCGCCTCCAGCGCGTCCATGAAACGCCAGGTCTCGCCCTTCAGCCCCCAGCCGGTCTCGGGGTTGGCGATGCCGGCGAGCGTGTACATGACCGTGTCGATGTCGGGTGAAACATGCAGACCAAGATGCTCGAAATCATCGCCGGTATTGCAGAGGACGGCGAGATCAGCGCCTCCCAGGAGCCGATCGAGGCCGAGCGCCAGCTTCGCGCCGCCGATACCGCCGGAGATTGCGAGAACTCGGGCGCTCAGTGCGTTTCCGTCGCTCATCGGAACAGATCCTCGTCACTCGGACGCTGCAGCGCCTTGGCCGGTTTCGCCTTGCCTTCGAGCCGAAGCCCTCGAAGGAGGACTGCGGGCTGCCCCTCGTCCGCTTCGCCCATCAGCAGCTCGGCGGCTGATGCAATCTCATCGGCAAGGCCAACCTCGGTGACCTGAAGCATGCGGCCATCGAGATCTTTTCGCCCCCGAAGATCCATGACCGCCGGCAGTTTGGCGGCGCCGATCGCAAGCCCGACGACGCCCTTTCGCCAGGCGCGACCGACGCTGTCACTGATCACCAAGGCCAAGGTCATCCGAAAGCGCGCTGACAGCGAAGCGGCGAGTGCAGCGGCGCTGGCGTCTGGATCTTCGGGCAGCAGCAGAACATGCTCGTCACCCTCCGCCTTGCCAACGTTCGACTGATCGATGCCGGCATTCGCCATCACCATGCCGAGACGATGTTCAGCGATGATCAGGCCCCGGCGTTTACGAAGAACCTTTTGCGACTCGTCGAGAATGAGCTGGCAGACCGCGGGCGACTTTCCGGTCTCCGGAGCAAGCGCGTCTGCCTCCTTCGAAGGCTCGACATCGGCGAGGCTGACGCACCTCCCCTCGGCCTTGGAGACGATCTTGTGGGTGACCACCAGAACGTCCCCATCACGCGGCCGAAGTTCTGCCCTCTCCAGCGCATCGCCAAGAATGACCGCCAGATCATCGCCCGTGTCGATGGCGGGAATTCCCGGCAGCGCATGCAGGGAGAGCGTGTTCACGACGGCAACTCAGAAGCCGCCGGCGACCAAAACGACGTTACCGGCGAAGCGCGGCATCATCGCCGATCCCAGGCTCAGGCGGCGAGCCTGAAATCGAGATCCTGCAGATCGGCGCCAAGCGCTTTGGCATCGGCCTCATTGAGCGGCATCAAAGGCGGGCGCAGGCGCGTCCAGCCAGGATCGCCCTTGGCGTCGGCGATCATCTGCTTCATGGCCGGGATCAGGGCATAACGCTGCAGAATGAGGCGAATGCGCTCGACATCGGCATGGCGTTCTGTCACGTCCTCGCCTGCAAGCGCAGCGTCGTAGAGAGCACGGATCGCCGATGCATTGACATTGCAGCCGGCGCTGATGCAACCGGCGCCGCCGACTTCGAGCCCGGCCGCCACGAGGTTTTCCGCACCTGGAAAAACGGCAAGGTCGGCGAAGCGCTCGATCAGCATCTTGCTGTGCTCCCAATCGCCGGTGCTGTCCTTGATGCCGGCGAGCGTCTTCGGATGGCGCGCCTGCACCAGGTCGACGAGCTCGGGTGTGATCGGCACGCCGGAGACCTGGGGAATGTGATACAGCACCAGCCTGAAGTCATCGGTGCCCACACCCTCGATCACCCGATCATAGCTCTCGGCAAGCGCCCGGTCGGAAGCACCTTTGTAGTAGAAGGGCGGCAGCATGAGGATGCCAAGCGCGCCCCGATCGTTCGCATGCCGGGTCAGACGGACGGTATCAGGCAGGGCGGCGCAGCCGGTGCCGACCATCATACGATCGGCGGGGACGCCGGCATCGATCGCCGCATCGAGAACGCGGATGCGCTCCTCGACCGAAAACGAGTTGGCCTCGCCGGTCGTGCCGAACATCACGAGGCCGTGGCAGCCCTCCTCCAGCGTCCAGCGGCAATGATCGATGAATTTTTCGACATCGGGCTCCAGCTTCGCATCCAACGGCATCAACGCCGGACACCAGACCCCATTCAACACCTCATCGCTCGCAAGCTTCGTCACGCCAGCTCCTCCCCGGTTCCACATCATGATGCCATGACTTTAGAGCCGGTTGCGCGCGAACGGAACCATCATCGATGGAGGACCGATCGGCGGAAAGTGCGCCACCTCATCAACCAGCCGCTGCCCAAGGACACGCGGCACGCCGGCGAACGGCTATGCCTTTGTCAGGAGCTTGGGAATTCTCCTACGCATAGCTGATCACTTCGAACTCGATCCCGTCGTCGTCATGAAAATAGAAACGCCTGCCCGGCTCGTAATCGGCATGGGAGTGGGGCTCATAACCGATCTCGCGGACCCTCGTCTCGACCGCGTCAAGATCCTCGACCAAGACACCGACATGGTTCAAGCCGCCTCGGGTTCCATAGCTGTCGGCGTTTACGGCAAGGCTTTCAGGGCGGCGGTAGAGAGCGATATAGCTGCCGTCTGCGCCGACATGAACCGTGCGTCCCGAATGGATCGCATCGCCCTGCCAGCGAATGCGCCAACCGAAGAGCGCGCAGAGACGCTCCGCCGTCTTTGATGGATCATCGACCGTGATATTCACATGTTCAAGCATTGCCTCAGTCATGGCGTTCTCCTCAAGGAGGTTTGTCGAGCCGGTGATGATTGACAGTCTAATTTCTAAAGCTAACTTGAGATCAAGATTTTTTTCAAAGATGCGGGAGATGAATTTTGCGCGCAGATGATCTCCTCTCGATCGGTGAGCTTGCGGACCGCACAGGGCTTGCCGTCTCCGCTATTCGCTACTACGAGGCGGAGGGTCTGGTGGCGGCTGCACGCAATGCCGGGGGGCATCGGCGCTTTAGACGCTCGGATATCCGACGGCTCTCCTTCGTCCTGATCGCTCAGCAGTTCGGTTTCTCGATCGAGCAGATACGCACCCAATTGCAGACACTACCTGACGAGCGCACACCGACGAAGAAGGACTGGGCCAAGATCAGCCGCGGTTTCAGGCGGACGCTCGACGCCAAGCTGGCGACGCTCGAACGCCTTCGCGATCATCTCGATGGCTGCATCGGCTGCGGCTGCCTGTCGCTCCAACGATGCCGGCTCTACAACCCCGACGACCGCGCCCGCCGACATGGCGCCGGCCCCCGCTATCTCCTCGGCGATCACCCTGACGTCGAATAACCAACTCTGCATCGGCCGCGATCAAGGCCTTTTTGTTCGCCGATTCATCCATGTCGGCGCTGGAAAATCCGCCCGATCTCTCATAAGACGATCCTTCAGTTATGCCGCACCGACACCATCATTGGACCGCGCCTTGATCATCGACCTCAAAGATCAGATCGGAACCTACTGGCAGGAAAGGGCCGATGCGTTCGACGACGTCGCCTCGCATCGACGGGAGGCCTATGCCTGGGAGCGGGTTTTGACCTTGGCCGTCGGCGATCTGCCAAAAGGATCACAGGTCCTGGATCTCGGCGCCGGAACGGGGGCCTGCGCGCTTCCGATGGCAAGGCTCGGACATCGGGTGACGGCAGTTGATCTCTCTTCAGCGATGCTTTTGAAGCTGGAACAAAAGGCCCTTGCCGAAGCCTTGGAGATCTCGACGCTGCAGGCTGATGTCGATGACTTGCCGATGCCGGAGCGCTCGCTCGATCTGGTCACCATGCGCAATCTGCTCTGGACCCTCCCCAACCCGGAAGACCTGCTGATCAAGGCCCGAAAATCCCTTCGCCCCGGCGGCGTGCTGCTGATCGCGGATGGTTTTTGGGATCATCAGATTGGCGAAGACGCGCCAGATGATGCCCATTGGAGCCACAAGCGCTTCATCGAGCTCTACAGCCCAATCGCCGAGAAGCTGCCCTTCTATCGCGGTGTCAGCACAGCGGCCGTTGAACAGATGGTTAGGGCAGCCGGCTTCAGCGCCTTTCGACATTGGACCGAGCATTTCGAAAGCTCGCCCTATGATGGCGTGACCGACGACTTCTTTTTGCTGACGGCGTCGATCGGCGATGTCAACGGCAAGAGCCATGCCCTTGCCTGAGCGATCGCCACCGCTCGACCATCAGACTAGTCTCAGGCAACGCGCGGCGACGGCTAGTCTCGCCACCGCGGTTACGCTCGTTCTAATCAAGCTCAGTGCCGTGATCATCACCGGATCGGTCGCCGTGATGTCGACCCTCCTGGACAGCGCCGCCGATGTCGTTGCGGCCTTGGTTACGCTGATCGGCGTGAACCAAGCCGCGAAGCCCGCCGATCAGAAGCACCGGTTCGGCCACGGCAAGGCGGATGCGCTTTCGGCGCTCGCCCATGGCGTCTTCATCGCGGCAGCCGGGCTCTTGATCGTTGCCGATGCCGGACGGCGTCTCCTCATCAGTCCCGAACCCGTGGCGACGCCAGAAATCGGGCTCTTTGCGATGATCGCCTGCTTCGCCATCACCTGCCTGTTGGTGCTGTATCAGCGCCAGGTCGTGCGGCAAGCCGGCTCGCAGGCGATACGCGCCGATTGCCTCAATCATACCGGCGACCTTCTGACCATGGCGGCGGTTTTTCTGTCGCTCCTGCTCTCTGATGCGACGGGGCTTTTGTGGGTCGATCCGCTGGCCGCCCTTTTGATCGCGCTCTGGCTCTTCTCGAATGCGGCGCGCGTCACCATGGCCGCGATCGACGAACTCATGGATCGGGAACTGCCAGCCGCCTATCGGAAAAAGGTCGAAGCGCTAATTTCCGACCACCCAGATGTCCACGACCTTCATGACCTGCGCACGCGCGGCGCCGGTCCCAAGGTTTTCATCGACGTGCATTGCGAGATCGACGGCGCGCTCAGTCTGGATGATGTCCACAAGGTCATGGATGAGATCGAAGAGAAGCTTGATCAACGCTTTCCCAACGCTGAGATCGTCATCCATCCTGAGCCAGCCGGGATCGACGATGACCGCCTCGATGATCGCTTGACAGGAACGTAAGCCCTCCTCTTTGCGCGCCAGGCATTGAGGTCGTGCCGGGTAAGGCCTGGCATAAACGCGATCGAGAAATCCTGAAGCCGGACATTATGGGTATGATGAAGTGGGCACCGCCACGTCGATCAGCGGTTGACATTCCTGTTCCGCTTGATTTTTTCAATACAGTCGTATAGAAATAACTATACAACTGTATTGGAACTCACCATCACCTCATGAGGTGACGATTGGCACGTCCAAAGACCTACGATCGAGAGGAGGCCGTCGAGCGTGCCTGTCATGCCTTCTGGATGCATGGTTACGGCGCGCTGGGCGTGCGCGAGCTGGAGAAGCTAACCGGGCTCAACAAATTCGCAATCCGCAGCGAGTTCGGTGGCAAGGAGGGACTCTATCTTGAGGCGCTACGTTACTACGCCGAGGAGGCGAAGGTGACCGTCCTGGCACCGATGTGCTCAGGGGGAATTGAGACGATCGAGGCGTTCTTCGAGGGCCTTGTCACCGAAGGATGCATCAATTCCAGCCGATGGGGGTGTCTGATCGTCAACACCGGCATTGAAAATGCCGAACTGAACAGACCGGCCCTACAGGCGGCGTCAGACGATTATTGGGCAACACTGGGTCAGCATTTCGAGACCGCATTGAAGAAGTCGATCGAGACAGGCGAGATCGACCGGACGCTAAATGTCGGCGAAGCCTCCAAAGGGCTTGTGACGGCGGTCATGGGAATTCACACGATGAACCGTGTTTCCAGCGCGCATGACGCAGGCGCATCGCTTGTCAGCATGGTGCGAGATCTGATCACGTCGTGGAAAAGGTAAATGGCCGCTCAACTTTCCAGATTTGAACCGATTGCCGGGGTCGATGGCCTGTTCACGGCAATGAAGGGGGAGCTGCGCTGCACGGCTATCATGCTGCGATCGGGCGGGCTTTGCTTGTACAGCCCGGTTGCGGGATTGAGCGCTCGCGCCAAAGACAGCCTTGATGACCTGGGTAAGGCCGAATTTCTGTTCGCTCCCAACCATTACCACAACAAAGGCTTGTCCGAGTATAAGGCCGCCTACCCGACTGCAAGAACTGTGTCGTCAGAGGTCAGCAGGCCGCGTTTGGAGCGCGTTACCGGCCTCGAGTTTCAGGGGCTGGAAGAACTTTCCGACAGCTTGCAAGACGGCATGCGTCTCGTGATCCCCCAAGGCCTGAAAACCGGCGAGGTCTGGGTAGTCATCCCCGCAGGCAAGGGCATTGCTTGGCTCGTGGTCGATGCCTTCGCTGGCGGGAAAGGAACGCTTGAAGAAGGATGCGAACATGTTCGCCTGTTGGGTACGTTTCCAAAATTCGGCATCGGGAATCGCCCCCAATACATCGAATGGCTCGATGGCTTTCTCCGATCGGGGCCGCCGGAGATCCTGATTCCCTGTCATGGCCATATCGGGCGAGGTTCGGATCTAAAATCTCAGCTGCAAAATCTAATGGCTGGGCTGCGCTGAACCAGAGGCTACAACCACTGGGCGCGCACCTTCGACTATCGCTGCCGCAAGAAGGGTCGTGTGTCGCCGCTCGCCAAGCTCACGTCATAAGAAAAGAGCGCCCGAACCCCGGACGCTCTTTCAAAACGCATCGTCACCCCACACGCCCCCCCGCACCAGGCGAGGTCCAGTCAACGCCGCGGCGCGTTCGCCGCCCAAGTCAACGTTGCACCGCGTCGGTGCCGCTGCGGCGCGTCGCCGTCCAAGTAACGCGCGGCTCGTCAGCCGCGGAGGTGGGCGCGGAGGAACCAGGCGAACTTGTCGTGGATCTGGGCGCGCTCGATCGCGAGATCGTTGGTGACCACGTCGCCATGCTTGTCGGCGACGGCGGCAAGGGCGGTGAGCGTGGCGGACAGGGTTTCCTGATCCTGCTGCAGGTTTTTGATCATCGCCTTCGCGTCGATCTTGCCGTCGCATTCCTCGATGGCGCTGCGGCGCAGGAATTCGGCGTAGCGGCCCTCGGCATGGGCATCGAGCGCCTTGATGCGCTCGGCGAGGTCGTCCTGCGCCACGAAATGATCTTCATACATCTTCTGAAACAGCTCATGCAGCGGACCGAAGCCCATGCCTTCGACGTTCCAGTGATAATTCTGCGCCTTCAGGGTCGCGATCGCGGTCTCGGCCACGGCCTGGGTCAGCCCCTCGACCAGTTCCTGCTTGGCGTTGGGTTCAAGGGCGGTGACGACGTTGCTCATCTCGGTGCTCCTCTCTTGGCCGCGGCGATTGGATCAATTTAGAAACATTCTAAACCCGTCCTCTATATAGCGACACCGCCGCCGCTTTCCAGATCATTTTCTTGTAAAAGTCGCCCGAGCTGCATGATCAAAAAGGCCGCGCGCCGCTGTGCCGCCGCACCGACCCGCCAGCCGACCAGCGTCTCGGCGTTGGCGTGATCGCCGTTCATGGCCGCATTCAGCATCTGGAGAAACCAGAGCTCGTCATTGGTCACGGCGATGACGCCGACGGTGAAGAAGCGAAGTTCGCGCTTGGCGTGGGTGTCGAGCAGGCGAAAGAACGCGGTCGCATAGGCGCTGGCCTCGGACGGGATGTCGCCGGCCAGGAGGAAACAGGCCTCCTCGACGGCGGCCTTCGCGGTCAGCCTGCTCCGGATCAGCCACCAGCGCGCCGCCTCGAGCAGGGCCTGATCTTCGGCATCGAGCAGCACCGGTCTGGCCGGCGCCGGCTCACAGGCATTCGGAAACGGAATGACGACGCGGTCAAGAGGCTCGGGATTGGACATGCGTTTCAGGTTCAGGGTCAGCTTGTCACGGTCGGCAATCCAGACGGCACAGGTCATCGCTCCGCCTGGGCGCTGACAACAAGGTTGGGCGTGAGACGGGAGGCTTCAAGGTTGGTAGGGCTCGTTTTGCTGCGCCCGCCGCCGGGCTCTGTCGGAACGCAACGGTTGCGTCTATCTGAGTTCTTTGGCATTTGCTGCGACATCGCTTATGGTCCCGCTGATTTTTCAGAGATTACCGCGTTGAGCGGGAGTAGCATTGTGCGTGATCTGCGTTCGCGTCCGAAATCCGGCCGATCCTGGCTATCGAAAGCTCTGAGAGCTGTTGTTCCTCTCGTCATCGCATCCATCGCGGCGGCGGGTGCGGCTATCACGGCTTATGCCGAGAGCTTTCCGTTTTGGGTGATCATCGCAAGCGGCGTGCTGACATGGCTCGGCACCTGGCTTGCGGTGTGGTGGGGCATGACGGCCCTCGCCAAGGACCCCGCGGAACAAAAGCCTGGCTTGGCGGAAGCGGACTCCGAGTTTGAGCACAACGAGTCGAAGAAGAAGATCAGGCAAGAATCGGATATCGATGGTCACCAGAATGTCGCGCCGCAAATCGTTGGCGACCATGCGAAGGTTACGATCAATCAGCTTGCCCCTTCCCCTGCCCCTTCGATCGATCCGCCATCCAGCCAAGCCCGCCTCCATGCCCTGCCCGCCAGGAATCCGGATTTCGTCGGCCGTCAGGAGGATATGGCGAAGATCCGCGGCGCTCTTGACCAAGGCGGGGCGGTGATTACCGCGCTTGAGGGGATGGGCGGGATTGGCAAGACGGCGGTTGGGATCGAGGTGGCGAACGCGCTTCGGGATGAGGGGCTGTTTCTGGGCGGCGTGCCGTTTGTCGATCTCGAAGGCTTTAGTGCGACGCGCGATCCGCTGACCACCAAGGAGGCGCTGGAGGCGCTGCTGCGGCCGATCGTCGGGTCGGAGGCGAAGCTGCCGGATGACGATGGGAGGCTCCAACAGCTTTGGAAGCAGACCACCGCTGACCGTCAGATGCTGCTGTTTCTCGACAATGCGCGCGATGAGGCGCAGATCCGCCCACTGCTGCCGGGGCATCCGAGCTGCAAGGTGCTGGCGACCTCGCGCAATCGCCTCGATCTTGATGGCATCACGCCGATCCGCCTCGATGTCATGGAGCCAGACGAGGCGACGGATCTGGCCTACACACTCGGCAATCGCTGGCAGAAAGGCCGGGTCAGCCGGGCGCAGGCGGGAGAACTCGCCAGGCTCTGCGGCTATCTTCCGCTGCCGATCAAAGTCACGGCGGCGAGCTTGGGCAAAGCCAAGCTGTTGGATGCCGACGCCCAGCTCGCGAAGCTCGCCGACGTCGGTCGCGATGCCCTTGGGATGGATGAGGTGAAGGCCGTTCTCGCCTTGAGCATCGATCAGCTCACGCCCGAACTGCGTGCTGCCTGGCAAAAGCTCGGCGTCTTCGAGGGCGATTTCTCGGTGGCGGCGGCTGCAGCGGTCCTTAACGAAGGTAATGCTCGGGACCTGCTTGACGAGCTGGAGCAACGCCATCTCGTCACCCTATCGGAGCAACAACGGCTGCACCTCCACGACATCCTTCGCGCAATGGCCCTCGAGTCACTGGCCGCCGACGAGCGCGAGGCCGCAGATGCTCGCCACGCAGCGCACTACAAGGATGTGTTGGCGAGTGCCGACGACCTTTATCTGGAAGGCAAAGTGCTGGACGGTCTTCGACTCTATGATCAGGAGCAGCATCAAATCCAGGCCGGCCAGCGCTGGGGGATGACGCGGCTCGACCGCTCGAACGAAGCCGCCCGCCTCGCCGCCGACTACGCCGATGCCGGCGTCTATATTCTTCAGCTTCGTCTCACCCCACGCCAAGTGATCGTATGGCTAGAAACCCAACGCGACGCCTGCCGGGCGCTTGAAGATCGACGCGGCGAAGGAACTGCCCTCGGCAATCTCGGCATCGCCTATCAAAAACTCGGCGAAACGAAACGCGCGATCGATTTCTACGAGCAGCACTTGGAGATCGCACGCGGGATTGGCGATCGACGCGGCGAAGGAAATGCCCTCGGCAATCTCGGCAACGCCTATCAAACCCTCGGCGAAACGAAACGCGCCATCGAATTTCACGAGCAATCTCTCGAAGTGTTACGCGAGATCGGCGATCGACGTGGCGAAGGAAATACCCTCGGCAATCTTGGCAGCGCCTATCAAGATCTAGGCGAAATGAAACGCGCGATCGATACCCTTGAGCAACGACTGGAGATCGCACGCGAGATCGGCGATCGACGCGGCGAAGGTAATGCCCTCGGCAATCTCGGCAGCGCCTATCGAAACCTCGGCGAAGCCAAACGCGCGATCGAATTCCACGAGCAAGCTCTGGCGATCTCATACGAGATCGGCCTTCGGCTAGCCGAAGGCCAAGATCTCACCAATCTCGGCGTCGCCTATCAAGACCTTGGCGAAACGAAACGCGCTATCAACTCTCTCGAAGAGGCGCAGTCGATCTTCCGCGAGATCGGTGCGCAGCATCTTATCGATTTGACAGAAAGAAATCTCTCACAACTCAGAGGCAGCTCCGCTACCGAGTAGTTCATCGCAAGCTCAACTATTGCACCAACGTGAAGATCATGCTCCGCTTGGTCAAAGACTCGTAGGCCAACGTACCTTGCCCAAAGACTTCTTCGACTCCGACCTTGTCGTCGCCACCTATGATCTCCTGACCGAGCAGGCGAACAAGCAGATCGCGGGCGATGTCGCGTTTTATCTGGACTGCGCCCTACGCTACGGCGGTCCGGTGCTCGAACTCGGCGTCGGCACCGGGCGTATTGCCTGGGCGTTGGCTGAGGCCGGGCATGAGGTGGTCGGCATCGATCGCTCGAAGAGCATGCTCGATGCTGCGCGGCGTAAGGGTGAGAAGCATGCGGGCGCTGTCGGCCGGCTCGATCTCGTCGAGGCCGACATCGGAGCCTTCGACCTCGACCAAACGTTCCCCCTGGCCATCATGCCGTTCAGCACGTTTCAGCATCTGGCATCGGCCGATCAGCAGCGGGCCTGCCTGTCATGCATTCGAAGACACCTCGCCGAAGATGGGCGGCTGGTTCTCGATGTCTTCGATCCGATCCTCGATGCCTGCGTCCCCGATGCCCCCACACCCAATCCGGACCGGGAAGCGATCGACCCCGTGAGCGGGCATGTGCTTCGGAGACGCAGCATCAGCCGCAGGAACGATCCGCTCAGCCAGACCTTCGTCGAGACCTTCCGATTGGAGCGGATCGATGGTTCGGGAACGCTCCTGGAGAGTGACGACGCCACGCACCATCTCCGCTGGGCGACGCGGCAGGAGATGGCCTATCTGTTCGAGCTATGCGGTTTCGCGATCGAAGCTCAGTATTCGGATTTCGACAGCGCGCCGCCCGCCTATGGCAAACGCCAGATCTGGATCGTCAAAGCGGTTTCGTGATCATGGCGGGACAGGCTTTCAAGATTCGAAAATCTTGGACGCCCTTCGGTCAGGGCTTCACCGTCTGCATGACATCGAACCCCTCGAAATTGGGGGCCCCGAGATAGAGATCGCTGTGGTCGCCCGCACCTTTGTGGGCCTTGCGAAACGCTTCGGAGCGGGTCCAGTCTTCGAAGGCTTCGCGCGACGCCCAAATCGTGTGGGAGGAATACAGCGTGTAGTCATCCGATTTGGGCCCCTTCAGGAGGTGGAACTCGACAAAGCCGGGCACGGTTTCGAGATGCGACTCGCGGTTTAGCCAGAGATCCTCAAAGGCTGCCTCCGAGCCGGGGGTTACCTGAAAACGGTTCATCGCGATGAACATCAATGAAGGGTCCTTCCGTCCTTTGGTGATGGATGCCGAATGCCCAGGCGAGGCCCGAGCGATCTCAGCAGCACCTGCTTCTGGCTGATTTCCATGCAGGTCGCAGCGATCTTCGGCGCAGGCATCGTCTACGAAATGGCGGTGTCCTTGCCAATTTTTCACGACATCGTTGAGACGAACGGACAATGGCGGAAGCCATCAACGGTCGGATTGCGTGTCATCCATCGGTCAATGACTGTCACAGCCATTGCCGCTCATCTGCATTGTAGGGCTTTACTCAACGATCGTGATGCGATCATCCAGGCGCGGCTCGTAAGGCTGATTGGCGCGGAGGTAGTCCGCAACCACCTCTTCGAGGCTGGGTCCGAAATCATAGGCGTCGGTTGCCTCATCACTGAAGATCGCGTAACCGTCGCCGCCGCCACGCATATAATCGTTGGACACGACGAGGTAGGTGGCCGCTTCATCGATCAGTGTAAAGCTGCCGTCATCCGCCATAACCTGCACCTTGGTGATGCGCTTGCCCGCTTCAGCTTTGGGATCGAAGCTGTAGCGCAGACCGGCGACTTGCGGGAAACGGCCGGCACCTTCCTCGATCTGGCCGACGCCGTTTTCGAGCGCCGCGACGATGCCTGCCCCCGTCAGACCGAAGGTGGCCAGCGTGTTCTGGAACGGGAGAACCGTCAGCACCTCGCCCATGGTGATCGGTCCCGCATCGATCGAGGCGCGAAGACCGCCGCCATTTTGAATGGCGATGGTCACGCCCTGATCGGCGACACGCTCCAGCATGGCGTCGGTCACCAGCACGCCCATGGCGCATTCTTTCGCCCGGCAGTTATCACGCTCACCGTCGATCGCCGCGGACGCTTCGCCGACAACCTCTTTCTTGATCTCTTCGAGCGGTGCGCCCGCTTCGTCGATGCGCGCGACGATCGCCTCGTCCTCCTCGACGCTGGCATCCAGCGTCATCAGATCACCGGTCGCCGCCGTCACCTTGCCGGCATCGTCGAACACCAGCTCAAGCTCGCCCAGATATTTGGTGTAGGCGAAGGCCTGAACGATCGGGACGGCCGTGCCGTCGGGCGAGGTGACCATCGTCGGATAAGGGCCTGCCGCATCGTCGATCGCGTTGGACAACAGTGTGTGGCTGTGGCCGCCGACGACGGCATCGATACCGTCAACTGCCGCAGCAATCTCCATGTCGCGGCTAAGGCCGGCATGGGAAAGCAGGATGATCTTGTCGACGCCATCGGCGCTCAGAGTCTCGATGATGCCAGGCAGCACTTCTTCCGCCTGGATGAACGGCACGTTCGGTCCGGGGCTGGAGGTTTCATCGGTATCTTCCGCGAGCACACCGATGATGCCGATGGTCTCGCCGCCGACATCCTTGGTGACGAAGGGCGGGACCTTGCCGGCGAGCAACGGCTCGTTTTGCAGATCGGTATTGGCGAACAGGACGGGGAAATCGACGGCGTCGACGAACGCGGCCAGAGCTTCCGGTCCGTCATCGAATTCATGATTGCCGACGACCATCGCATCGAAGCCGAACGCATCCATCAGTTCGGCGCTGAGCTCGCCTTTATAGGTCGTGTAGAAGAGCGAGCCCTGGAACTGATCGCCAGCATGCAGGGTGAGTACATTCCGACCGTCCGCCGTGAGCGCATCGCGACGCTGTTCGATCGCGGTTTCGAGACGCGCCAGACCGCCGAAGCACTCGCCAGCGGCATTGTCCTCATCGCTGCAGCTCGAATTGTATTTGTTGATCGGCTCGAAACGCGCATGCGTGTCGTTCACATGCAGAATGGTCAGCCGATACTCGGCAAGCGCCGGCGTCGACAGAAAAGCCAGACCGGCCAGACCGATGACCGACGTCCTAACGAGCATTTCGAACATGATGCGTTCTCTCCCAAAGCCGCTCTCGCGCTGTCGCCGACAACGCTACCCCTCACTGATCCGACAGACCATAGACGAAGCCACAGATAATGGAATGTCGATGACGATATCATGATGAGGGACCGATCGCGGTCAGCGGCGAGCAGCCTCTGAATTGCGAAGCGACCGAGACCGTTAGGCGTTCAATCCATTACGAACCGGAACGCCAGGATGATCTCAGACAGCTGACGACGGCAAGATCCTGGCGAGAATGGCTTCTATGCTCCGCACCACCTCGTCGCCCTTGACGGGATCGAGCGCATGGGGATGGGGCGAGCCGAACTGGCCCTTGTCGTTGTCGAAATACCGGCCTGACGCCTCGGCGAACTCGTCCGACAACGCCGCACGGGTCAGAATGTCCGCGCCGACGCGGATATCACCGCCGGTTACGCCAAAGCCCTCCTGGACCATCTTGCTGCCGAGCAGCGATCCGGGATTGACGGCGATGATCGAGGGCCCCTGGTCTCCCTGCGCGCCTGCCATCACGCGCGACCACATGGTGATCGCGAGCTTGCTTTGCGCATAGGCCGCCATGTCTTCGAGATGTCCCTCCCCCTCCAGTGCAGCCCTGTCGACCGGCGCTTGCGCCGCCGAAGAGAGATTGACCACCCGCGCGGATCGATCGAGCAAGGGAAGGAGCCGCCGGGTCAGCAGATAGGGGGCGATGGTGTTGACTGCGAAGCGGATGTCGAGACCGTCTTCGGTGGTGGTGTTTGGCGCCTTCAAAATGCCGGCATTGTTGATCAGCACATCCAGCTTGTCGTGCTTCTCGGAGATCGCTTTGGCAAAGGCTTCGACCTCAGCCATGCGTGACAGATCGGCGACGTAGCTTTCGATGGAAGTCCCGCCTGGGAGGGCGGCCAGCAAGTTCTCCGCCTGTTTCAATTTCGCCGGATTGCGTCCGTGGAGGAGAACCTTCTGGCCGGCTTCGATCAGCATCTTCGCCGTTTCCAGTCCGATGCCGTCGGTCGAGCCTGTAATTAGAATCGTCTTTGGCATGGGGGTGGCTCCTTTAGCCGGCGTCGTCCGTCAAGACCAGATCCTGGTGACATGATTGACGCGAATGTCCTCGGGGGACCGCAGATAGGAACGAAGCGGGGTCATGCCAAGCTAAAATCCCAGATGGATCGGCTGAGGGTTAACGATGTTGCCGCGCCTGTCGCCAACCCACGGTCACGACCCGTCGCCCATCGCCAACGACCGTGTAGGCGTCCAGCCAATGTTCGACCGAGGCGAACAGGCGCTGACCGATATGACGGCGGAGACGACGACGGCTGTTCTTGTCGAACTCGTAGACCGATGCGCCCCGAGACCAGCGCTGTGTGCCGAAGCGCATCAGCCATTCGATGATGATCGGCGGTATGGCCCGCTGCTGAGCCCGGTTGGATGCATGAACGCTCAGATCAAGATCCGAACTCGGAAGGCAATCGGCGACAGCACTTGCAGCGGCCGATGATTGGCGGCGACCGAGGCCTTCGTCGATCGTCGCGATGATGGCCTTGCTTGAACAGGGCTTGACCAGAAAACGGAAGACTTCGCCGGAGTTGATGGCGTCGATGGCGTAGGTCATATCGGGCTCGCCCGTCAGCAAAATGCGCAAGGCATTGGGTGCAATTCGCCTGACTTCCGTAAGGAGCGCAATGCCGTTCAACGCTGGCATATGCAAATCGCTGACGACCGCATCCGGTATCTCGGACTGAATGACGCTGAGAGCTTCTTGCCCGCTTCCGGCGGTGATCAGCCGGAAGTGCCTTCGCAGATGGCGTCGGTAGGCGGCCAACGTCGCGGGATCGTCGTCGGTCAGGAGGATGAGCGGCTTCGACATGGGCCCTACCCTTCATATGTGATCACATGCGCAACATCTGCATCGAGAGATATCTCTAAATTGAAGAAGATTTGTTAATAAATCAAAAATAACTGCAATTTAGACAAAATAGTCTATTTGTTTATATTTAAACAATTATAAATCTTTCGGAAATAGTATCAGAAAACAAACCAATCAAAGTAAGCTCGGGAGTAGAAGATGGTCGCCCATCCCGATCAGGCGTCGATGCGCCCTCATAACGCCCGGCTGGAAACCCTTGGCGCGATGGTGAGCGGCATCGCGCATGAGATCAATACGCCTATACAATTCATTGGCGACAATCTGCAATTCATCGGCGACAGCTTCGCCACCATCGACGATCTGCTGAAACGCTATGCGGCCCTTCACAGCGCTGCCGTCGCCGGCAATGCTCTGGAGGCTGAAGCCAAGGCCGTAACGGAAGCCGTCGCGGACGCAGAGCTCAATTTCCTTCGCGAGGAGCTGCCAAGCGCGATTGAACAGTCGCTTTCCGGAATCCAGCAGGTGGCGCGCATCGCCTCCGCGATGAAGACCTTCGCCCGCCGCGGTGCTTCGGAAAAGGAGATGGCGGATATCAATCAGGCCATCGATCTGACGGCGGCGATCTGCCGGAACGAATGGAAATATGACGCCGATCTGGAACTTTCCCTCGATCCCGCCTTGCCGAAGATCGCCTGCCACATCGGCGAACTCAGCCAGGTCTGGCTGAACGTCATCGTCAACGCCGCCCACGCGATCAAGGCAAGAGACGATCTGCCGCTCGGCCTGATAAGCGTCGAGACAGGCACGCGCGATGGCATGGTCGAAGTGACCATCGCCGACAACGGCACCGGCATGACCGATGACGTGCGTGAGCGCGTGTTCGAACCGTTTTTCTCGACCAAGGCCTCGGGTGAAGGCAGCGGACAGGGCCTTGCAATCAGCCGAAGCATCGTGACCGAGCAGCATGGCGGCGACATCGCGCTTTGGAGCGAAGTCGGCACCGGTACGCGCTTCACCATCCGCCTGCCGATCACGCCGGAAAGCAGCAAGGCTGCATCCGAAGAGGAGGCCCTGATATGAAGAGCCGAGCTCTGTTCGTCGACGACGAGCCGCTGGTCTTGAGCGGCCTTAGGCGCATGCTGCGCAGTCTCCGTCACGATTGGGACATGAGCTTCGCCAACTCTGGTCGAGAAGCTCTTGAGCTTCTGGACGGTGGCGATTTTGCCGTCGTCGTCTCCGACATGCGCATGCCGGAAATGGACGGCGCCACGCTCCTGAACGAAATCGCCGCGCGCCACCCTGCGACCGCCCGCTTGGTGTTATCCGGTCATGCCGAGCTTGAGGCCATACTGCGCGCCGTTCGGCCGGCCCATCAATTTCTCGCCAAGCCCTGCGATCCGAAGCTCCTGGAGGGTGCGCTTCAACGTATCCGCATGACCGGCTTCGACCCCAAGACGGATGCACTTTGCACGAAGCTCGGCACCCATCGACGTCTTCCCTCGCCTACCGCAATGATCGATGCGCTTCGAGCAGCGCTCTTGGAAACGCCGGCGGATCTCGAAAAGTTCAGCGCGATCGTCAGTGGCGACATCGCGATGTCCATCCAGCTGCTGCGCCTGGTGAACTGCGCTTTCTTTGGCCCACCGACCCGGACGTTCGACCCGCGCAAGGCCGTATCGATTCTCGGCGCCGATATTCTCATGAGGCTTCTCGATGACGTCGAACTTTTCCGCCCCATCGATCAAGCGGCAAGGCATGAAGAGGACGCTGTTATCGCGCTGAATGACCGAGTTCAAGAACACATCTCCTCCTGTCGATCACATGGGGTGGCATCAAGCGTCGAGATCGCGCCTGAAATATCGGCGATGTTGTCGCTTGCCGGCCCTCTGGCAGCCCTCGAAACGCCGGAACCGCTCGATCGGGAGGGTGAACAGGCGCTTGGCAGGCTTCTGCTGGCCTATTGGGGTCTGGATGCCGAGGGGATTTCGGCTGAAAAAACCGCGGATCGCCCAAGGCAGCCTGAACTGGAGCGCGCTTGATCATGCCGGAGACATCTGCCAAGTCGCCGAAAGGCCGCGTTCTGATCATCGACGATGAAGAGAACGTGCTCCTTGGGCTTCGACGCCAGTTGCATCAGCGCTTTGATCTCGTTCTGGCAAAAAGCGGCGATGAAGGTCTCGCCAAGCTTCGCGAGCATGATCCGATACCTGTCGTGGTCTGCGACATGAACATGCCCGGACGTTCGGGCATCGAGGTTCTTGCCGACATTGCCGAACAGTCGCCTGATACCGTGCGCATCATGCTGACCGGTCAAGCCGATCTGACCACGGCGATGAATGCCGTAAACCATGGCAATATTTTTCGCTTCTACACCAAGCCATGCGCGGCCGATGTTCTGGCGGGCGGTCTTGACGCCGGGCTCGAACAATACCGGCTGGTGACGGCCGAGCGGGATCTCCTGAACAAGACGCTTGCCGGCAGCATCAAGGTCCTCACGGATGTCCTCGCCTTGATCGACGCCGACAGCTTCGGACGTACCGAACGCGCGCGTCGGCTGATCAAGGAGGTCTCGGAATCGCTCGGCCTCGGACGCCATCTTTGGAAGTTGGAGATGGCGACGATGCTGGCGCCGATCGGCCTGGTCGCTCTGCCGCCCGGGCTCGCAAAAAAGGCCAGGAGCAATGATCTCCTGACACCGGTCGAGCGGGAGATGGTCGATGCTTCGGCGGCGACGGCCCACAAGCTAATTTGCAATATCCCGCGGCTGCAAGAAGTGGCCGACTACGTCTTCTATCAGCGTAAGAACATGGATGGCAGCGGCTTTCCGGATGATGACAAGGCCGGCCGCGACATTCCCGTCGGTGCACGCATACTTCGAATCATCAATGACTTCGCGCAAAGCGTCGATCAGGGAATCGATGCACGGGACACCCTTGGCCTGATGGGCAAACGCGATGATTTCTACGACCAGGCGCTGCTGAAGAAGATCGCGCCCATCATCATGAGTCACCGTTCGGAGACGGACGACGCCAAGGCTCAAGTGATCGAGGTGCTGCTTGGTTCTTTATGCGCGGGTGACGTCCTTCAATCCGCCATCACCGATCAAGACAACGAAGACCTTATTCTCGCCAAGGGTTCGACGATCACCGAGCTCTATATCGAACGTCTCCAAAATCTCAACCGAGTTCGCAAACTGTCACCCAAGGTGCTGGTGCGCCGAAATGTCGATGGGTCAGCCTTGGCCGAGTCGGCCTGATCTGGTCCTCCGCTCGATTATTGGAAATGTAGCGAAAAGGAGCTGCCTTATGTTGCCACCGCTGATGCGTCTTAGGAACGTGATCGCGCTCGCCGCGATCCTGACCGCTTCGCTTCCCGCAGCCATGGCAGCGTCTGAAACGACGCAGACCCTGACCTTCGGCGTCGTGCCGCAACAATCAGCCAGCCGGCTTGCCCAGATCTGGGTGCCGGTCTTCGATCATCTGAGCGAGCAAACAGGCACGAAGATTCAATTCGCGACCGCGAAGGACATCCCCGCCTTCGAGGCCTGCCTGGCGCGCGGCGCCTATGATTTCGCCTACATGAACCCCTACCACTACACCACCTTCCACACTCTGTCCGGCTATGAAGCCTTTGCCCGGCAGGAGAAGAAGAGGCTGCGCGGCCTGATCGTGGTGCGCGCCGACAGCAATTATGAGCATCTGGAAGAACTAGACGATCAGTCGATCGCCTTCCCATCGCCCGCGGCATTCGGGGCGAGCGTCATTCCTCGGGCCGAAATGAAAAGCCGGGAGATGGCGATCAGGCCGTCCTATGTGAAGTCCCATGATTCGGTCTATCGCGCCGTCATCGCTGGCCTCTTCCCTGCAGGCGGTGGCGTGCTCCGCACCTTCAACAATGTGCCCGAAGCCGACCGGGCGAAGCTTCGCGTGCTTTATCGCACCGACGCCTACACGCCTCACGCCTTCGCTGCTCATCCGAGAGTCGACGCCGCTTTGGTCGACCGGATCGCCAAGATGATGGTCGCGATGTCGAAGGAGCGCCCGGAGCTTTTAAAGACCGTTGGCATGGGCGGTATCCAGTCCTCCGAAGATGCTGACTGGAACGACGTGCGCTCGCTTCGCCTTTCCCGCAGCGAGACGGAAATTGTGCTCGGCGAACGGATCGCATGTCATTCCGACTGAAAACCGTCCTCGGCATCGCCTGTATCGAGGCGCTGCTGCTGACCATTCTGGTGATCAGCGGGCTAAACTATCTCAGCAGCTCGAATGCGGATCAGTTGCAGCAGCGCGCGGCGACCACGGCAAAGCTGGTGGCGACCATGACCGGCGATGCCGTGATCGCCGTCGATCTGGCAACGCTCGATGTTCTGGTCGAACAGGCGCTTAGGAATCCGGATCTCGTTTACCTGCGCATCCGCTCCGCCAATGGCACGGTGCTGAGTGAAGGCGGAACAGCAGAGGCGCTCGCGGCTTCTTTCGTCCAGGACGAAACGGTCGCGCAGGCCCGGTCTGATCAGAGGCTAGACGTCAGCGCGCCGATCACCGTCGCCGGATCCGAATTCGGCCAGGTCGAGATCGGCCTTTCAACAGCGACACTGGATAGCATCTTTGGCGACGCCTTAGTCTGGATGGTCGGCATAGCCCTCTCCGAGATGGTGCTCGTCGCCTTGCTCGGCTTGGCGCTTGGCCATTACCTCACCCGCCAGCTGATGATGCTGAAGCGTGGCGCCAAGCAGGTGGCGAGCGGTGATTTCGGCTATCAGATTCCGATCGACGGACGCGACGAACTCGCAGAGACCGCCGATAGCTTCAACAGCATGTCGACGGCGCTCGCACGCTATGCGGAAATGGCCGAGGACGCGCGGCGCAAAGCGGAAGCTGGCAGGGAGCTCGCCGAGAGTACGCTTAAAGATGCGCTCGACAGCATGCGCGATCATGTCCTGGTGATCGACGATGAAGGCCGTGTCGTCCTTGCCAATCGAAGCTACCGCAGGCTCTACTGCCAAGGTGCTTACCCTGAATGCGCCGAGAACGCCTTTGCCGCGGAAGCTGAGCGCAACGAGGGGCAGACGAAGGACTATGTCGAAGCGCGTCTTGAGAAACTGGCGACCCCGCTGACCGCGCCCCGTTGGGAAGCGAAGTTGACGGATGGACGGCATCTGCTGATTGCGCAGCAACCCATGTCGACGGGTGGCGCCGTGATCGTTCAGACCGATGTCAGCGAACTCTACCAAGCACTCGAAGAAAACCGCCTGCTGCAGCAAGAACTCATCCAACGCAAGAAGTCGGAAGCGATTGGAACACTTGCAGGCGGCCTGGCGCATGAGATCAATACGCCCGTCCAGGTGATCGCCGACAATGCCACCTTCGTTGCCGAGACCATCGGCGAGATCATCCAGATGGTCGATCAGCTGTCGGAAGACGACATCGACAGGGACGGTCTTTCGAAGCGGCTTGAAGCGATCGACTGGGCGTTTGTCAAAGATGAAATCCCGCAGGCCCTCGCCGACATGGCTGATGGTACCGGGCGCGTGCGTGATCTCATTCAGACGTTCAAGCAGCTCGCAAAGCCGGACGGCACCGCCATCAGCCTGGTGGAGCTCGACGATGTCGTGCAGTCAGCGATCGACGACACGAGGAATAGCTGGACTTCGATTGCCGAGATCCGAACCGACGTCCCCGATGACATGCCGCTGGTCCCTTGCCAGACCGATCAGATCAGACAGGTTCTTCGCCATTTGATCGTCAACGCGGCGCACGCCATCGAAGACCGCGGCGCTGGCGAGCCGGGGCTGATATCGATCCGCATGAGCTGCCATCAGGACCATGCGCGAATCGAGGTCGAAGACAATGGCTGCGGCATCCCGCAGAGCGATCTCGATTGCATCTACGACGTTCTGTTCACCACCAAAGAACCCGGCCGCGGCAGTGGCGAAGGCCTTGCCCTTACCCACATGTATGTCACCCGCGGACATGGCGGTCACATCAGGGTCGAATCGGTGACGGGCGAAGGGACGCGTTTTACCGTCGATCTGCCCCTCGCCAACCCCCGATCTGCCGAAATCGGCGACGAGCAGAAGCAGCTTCAAGAAGAAGACGTCGA
>JBCCUL010000027.1:0-33215 GCA_039197065.1 Pseudomonadota bacterium
TGACCGGTCGAACCGATATCTGGGCGTATTCATTCAGCGCCGGTCTTGATCGGCCGCTGACCGGTTACGGATATGACGCCTTCTGGAACGGCGACTTCAGCCCCGGCGCAAACTACTCTGCGAATTGGAACACGCCTCATTCGCACAATGCCTGGCTGGAAATCTTCATCGGCCTCGGGGCGCCGGCTGCACTGCTGATGATCGGCATCATGGCCCTCACCATGTTTCGCGGTCTCATTCTGGCACGCTACCATACCGACACGACGCCAGGCATCCTGATCTTGCTCAGCTGCTTTGCGATCATGACCATCAGCATGTCCGAGCCGGTCTTCATGGAAAGGCACAGCTTCGAATGGATTTTGGTGGTGGCCATCGTCGGCTGCGCACGCGCGCTGACATCAAGGCTGGGTCAGGATCAGCTGGAGAACAGCGAGGCGACCGGCTTCATCGATGAGCCAGAACCGGAGATGGCTGGACGGCGGCTCAGGCCGAGAGCGCCGGTTCACCCCATGGCAAGCCGGGCCTCTCGATAAGGCAGCCCAAGTTCAGAACCGGCAGGTCCTGTAGGCTGCCTATTCATTCAAACGCGCAGGTATCAAACATGGCGTTTTTTCCCGCTGATCCCTCCGCATGACGAGCCTGTCTCCCATCGGCGCGAAAAGCATCCTCCTTGCGAGCGGGCTCGTCTTCTGCGTTCTGATCAACACGCCGGCTTCCAATGCCGGAGTCACGAAGGGCGGGACGATGCAAGGCTCGCCCGTGGCGGAGCGCCAGGATCGACCATCACAGGGAGTGGTCTGCGATGCGAGCGGGGGAATCGTGCACCAGTTCCGTGGCGAAGACGGCGTCGACAACTGGTCCGGCCCGCTCAACTTCCCGACACCGGAAAAAACGCATAATCGGATCACCATTGCTTCGCCTGAAGGCCTGGCGCCATCGGGACGCGCCAGCATCAAAGTCGAGATCAAGCCGGGCGATCCTCAATGGAGCGAAGACAGCGGGAAAGGGCCGAAGCGAAGAGCGGAATTTTCCTGGAATGATTGGAAGTTTGAAGGCGGGAAAGAAGGCTGGGTCGGCGCAGCGTTCTATCTTCCCAGCGATCCGATGGAAGACAATAACGGCACCGCCATCTTTCAACTGCACAACTTTCCGGAAAAAGGCACCCTTTGGAACTTGTTCACCTGGGATGGAAGGTTGCGTTCGACGAACGATCCTCTCGGCGACCTGATGGATGTCGACATCACGCCCTATCTCGACCGGTGGACGCGTATGGTCGTGAACTTCAAGCCATCGACCAAGACGGATGGCTTCATCAGGATGTGGCTCGATGACGAGCTCGTGGTCGATCGAACGGGGATAACCAAAGAGAGCGGCTCAGAAGGCCCCTACCTCAAGCACGGTCTCTATTTTTGGGGCTACGATAAATTTGACGACCAGAAACATGCGGTCGCCTACTTCGACAACCTGCGGATTGGGGATGAAACCAGCAGCTACGGAAGTGTCAATCCTGCTTGCTGGTAGAGGTGCGCCGGCCTTGTCGAATTACCGAACGTGACCGTCAGATCGCTTTTGGTCTGACGTCGGAAACGAAGCCAGGTTTCATGATTGGGTCGTTCGTTTCCCGTAAAGATCGGGCATCGCCGGCGTCTCGACATCAACCCTAATGCCAGACGCGAGGGCGAGGACGCCCTTCTCGGCGACCAAGGTGGCGCAATAGCCATCCCAGGCATTCGCGGCGATGGCTGATGGCATGCCAGTTTCGACGAAGTTCGTGAAAGCTTTGTTCTGCAGGCGATAGGCTTCGGCAAAGCGCGGTCGCCAATCGGGCGCGAAACGTTCCGCTGTGACAAGATCGGCATGGGTTCGGCTCCAGACGGGCGCATTCAAGGAGACCGAGCCACGTTCGCCGACCAGCTCGCCTCTGACGTCATAGCCGTAACCGGCATTGTTGTTGATCTCGATCGTTACAAGCTGGCCAGCGGTTGTCTCCAACGTCATGCAGACAGGCGCCACAAGATCGTCGGAGCGGCTCGGCTGTGCGGCCGTGATGCTCTTGCAGTCGGCATCGAGGATGAAACGGGCAATGTCGAACTCGTGGGGAGCGGAGTTCGTGATCGCCATGTCGCCGGTAAACCATGGGCCCGGACTTTGAACATTGCGGTGGACGTTGTGCATCATCATCGCGGGACCGAGCACGCCGCTTTCGAGAGCCGTTTTCATCTCGGTATAGGACGGATCGAAACGACGCATGAAACCGACCTGGACGAACTGTCGATTAGCCTGCACCTCGGCGTCGATCACGTTCAGGCAATCGGCTGACGACGGCGATAGCGGTTTTTCGCAGAGAACCGGTTTGCCGGCAGCAATCGCGGCAAGCGTCAGTCGCGCATGGGTGTCATCGGGACTTGCGATCAGGACGGCATCGACGTCCTTGCGCGCGACCACCGTTTCCGGGTCGGTCCCGACATGGAAGGCACCATGCTTCTCAGCGATATGTTTCGCGCGCGACTCGTCGGCGTCGCATACGATCTGCAGGACAGCGCCGGATAGATCCTCCGCAACGATACGCGCATGGTCCGCGCCCATCACGCCGGCGCCGATGATGGCCAGTCTTATCGACACGCATCGCCCCTTTCGGTTCCTTCGTCATGAAGAGACCTTAGCGCATCAGCTGTCGATCGATGTTGCAAGGTCTATTTGTCTCTATCGAACCGGCTGACCAAGCTGGGAGACGACGTCGACTTCCTTCCCATCAGCATGCGCTGCAATCCGAACCAGATGCGCCTGACACCGACCGCAGTCCGTGCTGCCAAAGCCTCTGATCGGATAGTCGACCTCCGGTCGCTTCGACAGGACATCGATCAAAGCGCACTCCGATCCGCCAGGGAACGGGATCGCCCGGACGCTGGTCGCCGCGCTTGTCAGCCAGTCGATATGCCAGCGGCGCTTCGAAGGGCGCCCGAGATGGCGCCGGCAGCGGGCGCGAATCCCTCCCGGACCATAAGCGCTTCCGGCATAGACGTAATGGCCTTCCGGCAGACGCTGATCTCGAAAGCGCGGCGGCAGTTCGACAGACCTGTCCAAATCGATCAGGAGAAGATAGGCGCCTGTCTCGATCGGCAATGCTGCAGCGTCACTTGTTCCGACCTGCATGGAGGTCTTCATGTCGATCACGCAGGTCCTAGTCCTTCGTTATGCTGGATCATCAGCATGGAGGTCGGCTTTGGTTTCGTGGGTCAACGGCGCCGGCCGCTGCCGGCCCTAGAGGATCTGGCTCAGGAACTCGCGTGTGCGCGGATCGCTGGCCTCGGTGAAAAAGGTGGCGGGCGGGCCGTGTTCGACGATCACGCCCCTATCGGTGAAGTAGATGTGATCGGCGACCTCACGCGCAAAGCCCATCTCATGGGTGACGAGAATGCAGGTCATGCCCTCTTCGGCCAGCTCTCGAATGGTCACCAGAACCTCCTTGACCGTTTCTGGGTCTAGAGCGGCGGTGACCTCATCGAACAGCATGATGTCCGGGTTCATCGCGAGCGAGCGGGCGATGGCGACGCGCTGCTGCTGACCGCCGGAAAGCTCGCCGGGGTAGCTGTTTTCTTTGCCTTCGAGACGCACCTTCGCCATCAGCCTTTTCGCGCGCGCCTCGACCTCTGATTTCTCCTGCTTCAGGACGAGGACCGGCGCCATCATGACGTTCTGAAGCGCGGTCTTATGCGGGAAGAGGTTATATTGCTGGAACACCATGCCAACCTTCTTCCTGAGCTCCAGCTTGTCCAGCTTCGGGTCGTGCACCTCTTGTCCCTGGACCGTGATCGAGCCCGCCTGGATATCATTGAGGGCGTTGATGCAGCGAATGAGCGTCGACTTGCCGGAGCCAGAGGGGCCGATGATGCAGATCACCTCGCCTTTCCTGACGTCGAACGAAACGCCCTTCAGCACTTCGAGCTCGCCAAAGGATTTGTGGACGTCCTTCAGGGAAATGATCGGTTGATCCGGTGTCCAGGTCATAGTTTCACCGCGTATTTGCGCTCCAGCCAGATGGTCCAGCGGGCGATCGGGTAGCAGTAGAGGAAGAAGAGAACGAGGGCGAAGCCGTAGAACGGCACCAGGAGTTCGGGATGGTTGTCCTCGGCTTCCATCGCCTGTCGGGAAAGCGTGATGATTTCTTCGATGCCCAAGAGCGTGCAGAGCGGCGTCGCCATGGTCAGGATCGCGTACCAGTTCATCCAGGGGGGCAGCATGCGCTTGTAGCATTGCGGCAGAATGATCTGCCAAAGGGTCTGCCGGCGGGTGAAGGCGAGGCTTTCGGAGGCTTCCCATTGCGCCGTGGGTACGGATTGAACCGCGCCGCGCACGACTTCCGAGATATTGGCCATGACCGGCAGCGAGAGGCCGATGACGCCCTTCATCCAGTCCGGGATCGGAATGGTCATCCCGAAGATCTGGATCTGAAAGGGGAAGGCCAGGAGCACGATGAAGAGGAGGACCAGCCAGGGTGAGTTTCGAAAGAGCTGGGTAATGAACCAGGCGATGGCGCGGACCGGACGGCTTTGTGAGATTTGAGCGAGACCGACCGCAGCACCCGCAACCGTGCCGATCGCCATGGCCAGCACGGAGATGAGCACGTTGAAGACAAAGCCGGACCAGACGAGAAACGGCATCCAACGCCAGAGCGCATCGAAGGCATCGGCGGTGCCGTAGCGGCTTTGCGCCATGGACAATGCCGGCCAGAGTAGAGCGACCGCAAGGATGAGGAAGGGCGTGTACCAGGGCAGGCCTGCCAGCCAGCGGACGAACATGTAGCCATCCGGCGAATGGGCCCGAACGTCGAAGGGCTTCAGGACCGGAAGGTCCGTCGCTCCGGGCGACGTGATGCCGGCGATCCGCCTCATGTGCCGTAGCCTGGAATCTTCATCGCCCGCTCCCAGCGATGCATGCCGAAGACCAGGATCGCGACCAGGATGATATAGGCGAAAAAGACCAGCATCATCGTCGGATACTGCGCGGACGGAAAGTCGTTCCAAATCGAAACGGAATGATAGAGCAGCTCAGGCACGGCGATTGCGTAGGCCTGTGTGGTCGTCTTGACCAGGTTGACGAGATTGTTGTTGAGGGCCGGCAGGCAGACGCGGAATGCAAGTGGAAGGACGATGTAGATGTAGATCTGTAGCCTGGAGAAACCGAGAGACTCGGCGGCTTCCACCGTCGACTCAGGCACGGCTTCGATACCGGCTCGAAAAATCTCGACATTGAAGGCGCCGGCGAAGAAAGAGAGCGAGATGACCGCCCAGCCGACATTGGAGATGATTGGCTGCACGGTCCATCCGTCGGGTCCGGTGACCACGGGCGTGAACTGACCGAGGGCAAAGTAAAAGAAAAGAAGCTGAACGAGAGGCGGTGTGTTTCTGAAGAACTGGATGTAGCCCTGGACGATGGCGCGGACGATGCGCGAACGCGCACCCTGCATCCAGGCGCCGACCAGACCGATCACGACCGAGAAGATCAGGCAGAGCACGCTCAGCTTCACCGTCATCCAGAGGCCGGCGAGCACCTTTCCCTGCTGGCGCTCGTCATACATCCAGATGAAGTTCCAGCGCGGCGCATCAGCCGCCAGCTCGCGGAAGAAATCTTCCACATCCACCCTCCGAAGAAGGCGCCCCCTCCTGGCATGGAGGGGGCGGGTTCCGTCAGGTGGTTACTCGATCCAGTCGCTGAACTTTTCGGCCTGATCCTTCAGATAGGCCGTGGGCTGAATGCCCCATTTTTCTTCCAGCTCGATCAGCTTGCCGGAGCGGTGCCAGTTGTACTGCATGCCGGACATGAAATTGCCGAAGACGCAGCTCTGCTCGGCGAGCGGCACGGCCAGGCCCCAGGGATTGTCGTCCTCCGAGGCAAGCGGCATCTCGAACTCTTCCCAGTTACCGGATGCGAGATCGGAGCCGATGGAGCTGTCGTCATAGACCCAGGCGACGCATTTCTTGTCGCGCAGCGCCTGCTTAGCTTCGGCATTGCCGGTAAATGCGACGATCTCGACGCCGTAGCGCTCCTCGACGATCTGGTTGTAGAAAGCGCCCTGCTTGCCGCAGACCGGCTTGTCACGAAGATCTTCCCACTCTTTAAAGCCGAGTGCTTTCGGCGACATGATGTTGGTGCCTGATGTGTAGTAGTTCGGGCCGGGAATGCCGACGATCTCGCGGCGATCGGCGCGGTCCGACATGGTCGCGATGAACATGTCGACCTTGCCCTGCTCCAAAAACTGCATGCGGTTCGAGGACTGCACCGGCACCAGCTCAGCCTCGATGCCCATCGCAGCCGCGACCTCGTTGGCCATGTCGATTTCCATGCCGACCAGCTCACCGCTCTCGTCGCGGAAGCCCCAGGGCTTGTAGTCCGCCTTGACGCCGATGGTGATCTTGCCGCTCTCCATCACCTTGTTCCAGACGTCATTGGTGCACTCGGCAGCCAAGGCAGCCGTCGACTGCGCCGCCAGCGCCAGAACCGCAACCGTTCCCAAAAGTCGCTTCATGTCGTTCTCCATCGTTGAGCCTGTTCGGCCTCGCTCTTCGTCGAATGCCGCTTTGCCTTTGGCGATCTCGAGATCATTGTACAGTTTCTCGGTCTTGGTAGAAGACTCGCCCACCAAGCATGTTTCCTCAAAATTAAATCGAGGAAAAACCCTTTGCCTGGTCACGCCTATTGCCGGGCCGTCAGCCATATCCTAAATGTCGATGCTATTTTCGAAAAAGCTAAGCCGTAGGGCCTCGTACAGGCATACGCACTTGATCACAAAGAAAGCGCAACATGCACTACTCCGGATGGAAGGTGTTTTGGGAAGGCCTGACCGGTAACAAGGGTTGGAAACCAGTTTGGCGCAAGCCCGATCCCAAACCTGATTACGACGTCGTCATCGTTGGCGGCGGCGGACACGGTCTCGCAACGGCCTATTACCTCGCCAAGACTTTTGGCGTGCGCAATGTAGCGGTACTCGAAAAAGGTTGGCTCGGTTCCGGTAATATCGGGCGCAACACGACAATCATCCGCTCGAATTATCTGCTCCCCGGCAATGAGCCTTTCTACGAATTGTCGATGCAGCTCTGGGAAGGGCTGGAGCAGGACTTCAATTACAATGCCATGGTTTCGCAACGGGGTGTGCTCAACCTCTATCACAGCGATCCGCAGCGCGACGCCTTTGCCCGGCGCGGCAACGCCATGAAGATGGCCGGCGCCGATGCCGAACTGTTGGATCAAGATGAGGTGCGCGAGCTCTACCCGTTCCTCGACTTCGACAATGCGCGCTTTCCGATCAAGGGCGGCCTCTTGCAGCGCCGCGGCGGCACCGCGCGCCACGATGCGGTCGCCTGGGGCTATGCGCGAGGTGCTGATGCGCACGGCGTTGACTTGCTTCAGAACTGCGAAGTCACCGGCTTCGACATCCAGGATGGTGTCTGCAAAGGGGTCGAGACGTCGCGCGGAAAAATTCGGGCGAAGAAAGTCGCCGTCGTGGTTGCGGGATCGTCCGGCTGCGTCATGGCGCAAGCCGGCATGCGCCTTCCGATCGAAAGTCACGTGCTCCAGGCCTTTGTCACTGAGGGACTGAAGCCGGTGCTCGATGGTGTGATCACCTTTGGCGCCGGCCACTTCTATTGCAGCCAGTCGGACAAAGGCGGGCTGGTCTTCGGCGGCGATATCGACGGCTACAATACCTATGCCCAGCGCGGCAACCTGCCGGTGGTCGAGGATGTTGCCGAAGGCGGCATGGCGATCCTGCCGATCCTGGGCAGGCTTCGGGTCCTGCGCATGTGGGGCGGTGTGATGGACATGTCGATGGATGGCTCACCCTTTATCGACAAGACCCATATCGAGGGGCTCTATTTCAACGGCGGCTGGTGCTATGGCGGCTTCAAGGCCACACCGGCTTCGGGCCTCTGCTACGCCCATCTTCTCGCAAGGGACGAACCGCATCCGACCGCGACCGCCTATCGCCTGGACCGGTTTCGAACCGGCGCGATGATCGACGAAAAGGGCTCCGGCGCCCAACCGAACCTGCACTGAGGAAACGCGAGCCATGATCATCGACCATCCCCTTCTCGGCCCGCGTGATGCCGCCGAATTCGTCTATCTAGGTGACGCGTCGCTGATCGACCGACCCAATTGGCGAGACGAGAACGCCGCCGAGAAGTTTCATGACTATCTCTATATGCGCGACAACCCGGCGGGTGAGCATCAGGAGCTCTGGTATCACGAGCAAGGTGATCGCTCATGGCTGGTGGTGACCCGCGATACGCTGACCCACGACATCTTGAAGGTTGAACTGGCGAGGGATGTCGCAAGAGCGCGAGGACGGGGTCGGGACGCGGATGATGCACCGGCGGTCACCCTGACGCCGGCCGCCGCCAATGATGATGCCGCCGCAGAGCAGCCGGCCAAAGTCGCCGGCGCTGGGAGACGTTAGTCATGACCCAGGTCAACCGCCTTGATGGCGGCCTGATCGATCGCGGTGACGTCCTGGACTTCACCTTCAACGATCAGCCGCTTCGAGGTTACCGGGGCGATACGCTTGCCTCCGCACTCCTGGCAAACGGCAAGCGCCTGGTGGGCCGCTCGTTCAAATATCATCGCCCCCGGGGCATCTTCACCGCCGGCTCCGAGGAGCCGAACGCCCTGGTCGAGCTGGGCGAAGGTGATAGGCGCGAGCCCAATACGCGGGCGACGATCACCGAGCTGTTCGCCGATCTCGCCGCCAACAGTCAGAACCATCGCGGCCCGCTCGACTTCGATCTGATGGCAGTGAACGATTTCCTGTCACCCTTCCTGAGCGCCGGCTTCTACTACAAGACCTTCATGTGGCCGAAGGCGTTTTGGGAAAAGATCTATGAGCCGATCATCCGTAACGCCGCGGGTCTTGGCCGAAGCGCGATGCTCCCGGATCCCGATCACTATGACAAAGGCTTCCTGCACGCCGACCTCCTGATCATCGGCGCCGGGCCAAGCGGCCTGGCCTCCGCCCTCGCCGCCGGTCGGGCCGGTCTTCGCGTCATCCTCTGTGATGAGGATTTTCGCTTGGGTGGCCGGCTGAACGCCGAGACGTTCGTGATCGATGATCAAGCATGTTCGGACTGGGCCGCCTCGGCCCTTGCCGAACTTGCATCGCTGCCGAATGTCAGGTTGATGGCGCGCACCACGGTCTACGGCGTCTTCGATCATGGCATCTACGGCGCCCTCGAGAAGAAGACAGACCATGTCGCCGACGGCGGCGGTAAGCCGAGGCAGGTGCTCTGGCGGATCTACGCCAAGCGGTCCATTCTCGCAGCCGGCGCCATCGAACGCGGGATCGCCTTTCCGAACAATGACCGTCCCGGTGTCATGCTGGCTGGCGCGGTTCGCGCTTACGTGAACCGCTTCGCCGCAGCGCCCGGACAACGCGTCGCCGTCTTCACCAACAATGACAACGGCTGGCGCACCGCCACCGATCTGGCCGCGAAAGGTGTTGATATTGCTGCGGTGATCGACACGCGGGATGGTCCCAAACGCACCGACATCGCCGATGCCAGGATTATCATGGGCGGTCGGGTGGTCGGCACCAAGGGGCGGACAGGCCTGAAGTCAGTTCAGCTCGCCAACGGCCAGTCGATCGAAGCGGATTGCCTCGCCGTCTCCGGCGGCTGGAGCCCGAACGTCCATCTGACCTGCCACCATCGCGGCCGCCCTGTCTGGCGGGACGACATCGCCGCCTTCGTTCCGGGTGGCGACTTGCCGAAAGGCTTGAGCGTGGTCGGCGCTGCCTCCGGCTCACTAACCTTGGGATCGGCACTGCGTGAAGGATATCATGCGGGCGAGGCGATCGCCGAGGATCTCGGCAGTAAAGCCAGTGCCGGCTCGGCACCTGTAGCGGATGACGAAGTTGCTTCGATCTCGGCCTTCTGGCATGTGACCGAGGGCAAGGGGCGTGCGTGGCTGGATCTGCAAAACGACGTCACGGTCAAGGATGTCAAACTGGCGTTCAGGGAAGGTTTTCACGCGGTCGAGCATTTGAAGCGCTATACTACCCTCGGCATGGCGACCGATCAGGGCAAGACCGCGAATGTGCCAGCCCTTGCGATCATGGCAACGCATACCGGAAAGTCGATTGCCGAAACCGGCACCACGATCTTCCGCCCACCTTATACGCCGGTGCCGATCGGCGCGCTTGCCGGCCGGGCGCGCGGCAAGGATTTTCGCCCCTACCGTCTGACGCCCAGCCATCGCTGGGCTGAAGAGCAAGGCGCCGTCTTCGTCGAGACCGGCATGTGGCTCCGAGTGCAGTGGTTCCCGAAACCGGGCGAAACCCATTGGCGCGAAAGCGTCGACCGCGAAGTCGCCGCCACCCGGAAATCCGTCGGCGTCTGTGATGTCACGACACTCGGCAAGATCGATATTCAGGGTCGGGACGCCGCCCTGTTCCTGAACAAGGTCTACGCCAACGGCTTTGCGAAACTCCCGGTCGGCAAGGTTCGCTACGGGATCATGCTGCGCGAGGACGGGATCGTCATGGACGACGGCACCACCGCGCGACTCGGTGACAATCACTACGTCATGACCACGACGACAGCCAATGCCGGATCGGTCTTCCGCCATCTTGAATTCTGCCGGCAATGTCTCTGGCCGGATCTGGATGTGCATCTGATTTCGACCACCGACGGCTGGGCGCAGTTCGCCGTTGCCGGTCCGAATGCGCGAAAGCTGCTGCAAAAGCTGGTGGATGCCGAACATGACATCTCCAACGAGGCCTTTCCCTTCATGGCCTGCGCGGAGCTGACCGTCTGCGGCGGCACCCCTGCCCGCCTGTTCCGCATCTCGTTTTCGGGCGAGCTTGCCTATGAGATCGCGGTGCCTGCGCGCTATGGGAACTCGATGATTCGCACCCTCATGGCTGCCGGCGAAGCGTTTGACGTCACGCCTTATGGCACTGAGGCGCTCAGCGTGATGCGCATCGAGAAAGGTCATGCCGCCGGCAACGAACTGACCGGCACGACGACCGCGCAAGACCTTGGCCTCGGCCGCATGGTTTCGAAGAAAAAGGATTGCATCGGCAACACGCTTTCCGAACGCCCAGCGCTCAACAGCGAAGACGGTCTTCGGCTTATGGGCTTCAGGCCGGTGGAGCGCAGTCGAGACCTTTCGGCCGGCGCACATCTCCTGGCCATGGGCAAAGCCTCATTCCTGGAGAACGACGAAGGCTGGCTGACCTCGGTCGCCTACTCGCCCGAACTCGGCGGCTCGATCGCGCTTGGCTTCATCAAGCGCGGGCATGAGCGACTGGGCGAGGTGGTCGTCGCCAACGATCCCTTGCGCGCACGCAGGATCGAGGTCGAGATCGTCTCCCCCCATTTCATCGATCCGGAAGGAGAACGGCTCCGTGCCTAGCCTGCAGCTGGAAGCCGAACTGCCGCTCGGCGGCTTTCGCGAGAGCTTTGACGAAACGGAACTCGCCGAAGTCGCGGACATCGCGATCGTGTCGCTTGCGATCCCGCTCCAGGGTGAAGCCGCGTTCGAGGCGGCGCTTCTCGATGCCTATGGTGTTGAGAGGCCAGCAGCCGGTCAGTCGGTCATATCGAAGGATGGAAGGACGCGTTTCCTTTGGACTGCGCAGGATCAGCTTTTCGCCCTCATCGACAGCGCCAGCCCGACCACAGCTTCAGACGTCGCGGCCAAGCTGGACGGCAAGGCCTATGTCACGCTGCAATCCGACAACTGGGTTGCACTTCGACTTGCAGGCAGTCTAGCGCGCACAGCGCTGGAGCGAATCTGCCCGATCGATCTCGACGCCTCGGCCTTTCCGAAAGACCGCGTCGCACGCACCGCCATGGAGCATATGGGTGCCTTCATCTGTCGGGATGGCGAGAATTCCTTTTTGCTGTTGTCAGCCTCGTCATCGGCGAATTCCTATCTGCACGCCGTCAGAACATCGCTTCAAAACGTGGCGTAACGAGCGCACTGCTTTCGCTTGCCGCTCCTTGACGTCACCAGCCGGCCTAGTTTGATCGCCCGGTATAGAGCGGCACCAGTTCGGGCTCGGCGATTTGCAGACGGATCGGTGGGAGGCCACGGGCCATCAGTTCGAGATCGTCGACCACCAGCCTGCCGATCGCTTGTCGCTCTTTTCGGATCGAGGCCGCGCGGTGGGCTGACAGGATGACGTTCGGCGCCTTTCGGATCGGATGATCGCCAGGCAAGGGTTCTTCTGGAAAGACATCGATCGCCGCCTGCAGGTGGTTGGCGTAAAGCGCATCGGTCAAGGCATCGAAGTCGACGAGGTGCGAGCGGCTGATTAGTAAGAGAAGGCTGCCGGGCTGCATCATCTCAAGTTCATGCGCACCGATCAGCCCTTCGTTCTCGGTGGTCGGCACGGCGAGCAGGATGACGATCCGGCTTTCACGCAGAGTCTCTTCCAACGACGCGGGCGCGCATCCCATCTGCTCGATGACGCTTTTCGGCAGCCAGGGATCATAGGCCCTGACCCGACAGCCGAAAGGCTCGATCAGTTTGAGAAGTGACTTCGCGATCGAGCCGACCCCGATCAGACCGACGGATTGACCGAACAGCGTGAAATCCCACCCTTCACGATCGCACTGCCAGTGCTCGTCGGCGCGCCGGAAGGTCTCATGCTCCGCAACCAAGCCACGTCCTGCCGCGAGCATCATGGCAAGCGTCATCTCGGCGACCTGCGCACCGAAGGCGGGCGCGCAGCTGAGCACTCGGACTTGCCGTGCAAAGCAGGCGTCGTAGTCGACATCGTTTGGGAACCTGCCGGCCACTTCGACAATCGCCTTTAGGTTCGGCGCTGTCTTCAGAAGGGCTACATCGACCTTCGGCCGCGCCGTCACCAGCGCCCACATATCGGCTGCATGACGGACGATCTCGTCTGCAGGGATGGGTTCATCCTTCGCCCAGACGACGTTCGAAAAACTCTTGAGGTGCTGGAGATCGTCCTCGGCGAAGATCTCATCGACACGGCGAAAATGTCCTTGTTGTAGAACATGACGGTGGTTTCGACTGCATCGCCGACCGCCCAGAGCTTGCCATCCGAGGACGTCGTACTGACTACGGTCGGCGGGATCACCTTGTCCCAACCGAGGTCGAAGTAATAGGAGGTGAGATCGAGGACGAGGCCGCTTCCGATCACGGCAGCCGGTTGACCGGGACCCGTGCCGAACTGGAAGACGTCCGGCCCCTCTCCTGCGCTAAGGGCCGGGACGAGGGTTGGGTTGAAGAGATCACTGCCGACGAAAGTGGTGTTGATGGTGACATCGGGATGCTCGGCCATATAGGCGTCCGCGAGCTCGGTGAAGACATTCACCGTTCCCGGCTCGCCGCCAAGCCAAAGTTCGATTTCCGTCTGCGCCGCCAAAGGGGTGGCGGCCAGCTGCAGCAAGACCGCTCCCGCCGCATAGCTCAAGAACCTGCTCGATCGCATCGTCATGATGGCCTCCCTTTGGTTATTCATTCACGTTTACATTAGTTACGTAAATGTAATCGATTACATGAATGTATGTAAAGCGTTACATCGCTCTCTGCTACGTTAACCGCCATGTTGCCCATTATCAGAGATTAGCCGAAATGAGCCGTCGTTTCGCGCACCACCAATTCCGTCGGCAACTGCACGACGCCCTGCTCAAAGCCTTCCCCCAGCAGACCGCGGATCATGACTGTCATGGCCTGGCGTCCGATCTCGAAACGGGGGACGCGCACGGTCGTGATGGCGGGGTTGTAGAAAGCGCCGAATTTGATGTCGTCGAACCCGACGATGGAGCAATGCGCAGGCACGGAGAGGCCGCGTGTCGCAAGTGATCGTATGGCGCCGATGGCCATTTCATCATTGCCGGCGAAGATCGCGGTCGGCGGTTCATCGAGGCTCATCAAACGCTCGACGCCGAAGGCCGCGCAATCGATCGAGTAGTCGCCTTCATATTCGAGAGCGGATGACGGGTTCAGTCCGGCCTCGTGCAAAGCCTGGCGGTAGCCTTCCAGCTTGTCCCGGCTGCTCGCCGCCGACAGCCGGCCCGACAGATGGCCGATGCGACGATGACCGAAGGAAAGGAGATGGCGGACCGCCGATTTTGCCGCCTCGACATAGTCGATGCTGATCGATGGAAACCTGCCGTCGGGATCGTCATTGCTCGCCAGAACGATGGGCATCTCAATCCCATCTCCGATGTTCGGCGGCGCCTTCGAGCTCATGAGAACGATGCCGTCGGCCCGGCGTGCCCGCACCAGATCGACATAAGAAGCGCCGTTTTCCGGATCGGTCGACAGATCGCCGATGAGCACGCTGTAGCCATGCTCGCGCGCCGCCTCCTCGGCCCCCTTGAAGGCTTCTGCATAGAACGGATTGGCGATGTCGGAGACCAGCACCACGACCGTACGCGTTTCCAGGCGACGCAGACTGACCGCCATGGAATTCGGCTGATAGCCGGTGGTCTCCACCGCACGCATGACCGCCTCACGCGTCGCTTTGGCGACCACTTTGGGATGGGAGAGCGTGCGCGAAACCGTGGCCGTGGAGACCCCGGCTATTCGGGCGACATCGCGAATGGTGCTGTGCCTGCTCATATAATGCGTCGATGGCCCCGTCGATTCTGCAGCATTCTTTCTAGCATATAGTGATCAGCGACCGAAAAATGCCAGCGCCTCGTCCGCATCGATAGACGACGCCATTTGGCCGTCTCTTTGTTTACCTGTCCATAAGGCAGCGGAGCGTGACGATCTCGAAGGGGCGAAGATCGAGCGTGATGGCATTGCCGTCGATAGGCACGTCGCCTTCAGAGTCTTCGAGTAGATTGCACCTGATGACGTGAACCGGCGGCGTCTCAAATTGCAGCGTTACCGAACCTCTCCGGCGCTCGGCTTCGAACAGACGAACGATCAGGCCCATGCCATCTTCCGCCGGTTTGACGGTTTCGATGATGGCGTTTCGCGCAAGTGTTCTTACGATCCCTTGGTCGACCTTTGCGCCTTTGGCTGCCGTGATCGGGAAGAGCCTCAACGGCGCGTTCAGCGCATAGGCTTCGCGCGGCACCTTTTCAGTCCAGTCACCGAGATGAGGCAGGAGGCTGTAGGTAAAGCGGTGCTGGCCCTGGTCCGCTTTCGGGTCGGGCATGGTGGCGCTCTTGATGAGCGAGAGCCGAAGGACGTTGTCCAGCACGTCATAGCCGTGCTTGCAGTCGTTCAGGAGAGCGACGCCGTAGTCGCGCTCACTGAGATCGGCCCATTTCTGGGCGGGCACCTCGAAACGTGCAAAGTCCCAGGACGTGTTTCGATGAGTCGCCCGCTCGATATGGCCCCATTGGATCTCGAAGGTGGCGGTCGGCGACAGGATGTCGACGGGAAAGGCGACCTTCAGGAGGTGATGCTGCTGGTGCCAGTCGACATCCGTTGCGAAATCGATGCGCTTGCTGTCGTGACGGAGCTGGATCTTCTGGACGATCCGGCTTTGGCGAAACCGGCTCTCGATTTGGATCGTCGCTCGAAGCGGACCGCGCTCGATGACGTCGATCGAGACCACGTCGTCGATGAGGGCCGGGCGGTCGTCGAAAAACACATCGATGTCCCAGGCATCCCAGCTGATCGGCCGATCCTCGAACACCTGAAGCTGATTGCCGATCACGCCCGGCACCAGAACGTCTCGAACGGCTTCCCTGTCGAAGATTCGGGTGAACGCGCCGTCCTTGGAAATCGTGATCTCGATAAGATTGTTGCTAACGCGGATGCCATCATCGTCTTCGATGACGTGAAGCCCCGTGGCCTCCCCTGCCCTCGCCGGGCCGCCTGCCAGCACCACGCAGCCATAGGCCGGGATCTCGGGAATCTGAACGAGCAGGCCGCCGTCGACGGGTTGCGTGCACAGGCTGTCAGCCGTTCGAAGATCAACGACGCCGGAGGCGTCACCCTCAATCATCACCTGCCGGCTGCTGCCGAAGGGTGACGCGTTGACGGCGAGCCATCGCGTCGACGGTTTAAAGGTTTCGGCAAGCGCGTCGACGGCTGCCCTTGCGAGCTTTCGCGCCCTGCCCTCGATGACGTGATAACGCTGCTCCGCCTCCTTCACGACCTCGCCCGTGCCGCAGCCGGGAAGGATGTCGTGGAACTGATTGAGACAGAGATCTTGCCAGAGCTCGCGAAGCGCATCCTTCGGAACGGGATAATCGGTGCGGATGTTGGCGAGAGCTAAAAGAAACTCGGCCTCATGAAGGGCGGCTTCAGATCGGCGATTGCCGCGTTTCAGCCTCGCCTGCGAGGTTAGGACGCCGCGATGGCCCTCCATGTAGAGTTCGCCGTTCCAGACGGGAAGATCGGGCTCGCTTGCCTCCAAATGCTCGAAGACATCCCGAACCGCGCCCATGCGCAGACGCGGTGCCGCCGGCATGCGCTCATAGGCTCTCGCCTTCGCGATCAGAGTCTCGGTCGGACCGCCGCCGCCGTCGCCATAGCCGTAGCAGATCGGCAAGATTTTCGTCGTCGATTTGCCCCGGCATTGCTCCCAGGTTCCGATCACTTCCTCGGCCGACAGGTCCGACTTGTAGCAGGTCGGGAACGGCAGATGCTGGACGTCACGCGGCGTCGTCAGGAAATGCGCGAGGATGCGTGTGCCGTCGATGCCCTGCCACCAGGTGGTGCTCGCGGGCATGGGGTTATATTGGTTCCAGCCGAGCTTGTTGGTGACGAACCAGCGAAGCTCGGCCTGCTTCATCAGCTGCGGGAGACACCAGGTAAACCCGAAACAGTCCGGCAGCCAGAGGACCGGCGTCTCTGCGTCGCCGAACGTCCGGCGAAAATAGCTTCGGCCGAGGAGAAGCTGGCGAACCAAGGCTTCTGCCCCTGGCAGATTGGTGTCCGCCTCGACCCACATGCCGCCCATCGGCTCGAAGCGGCCTTCGACGACGCGCTCTCGCACCCGCTCGAACATGGCAGGCTGATCCTGCTCGAGGAATGCGTAGAGCTGTGGCTGTGATTGGGAGAAGTGGACGTCCTCATGCCGGTCCATCAGGCGCAGCATGTTGGCGACGGTGCGCGCCACCTTCTTTCGTCCCTGCACCACCGGCCAGAGATAAGCGATGTCGATATGACCGTGGCCGATGGCGACGAGATCGATATCGAGCGGCAGGCCGGCGTCAGCGATGCCAGCGTCGAGAATGTCGAGAGCGCCCGGCGCCGATGCGCGCAGCGTTTCCTTGAGCGGCGCCCTGGTATCGAGCGCTTTGAAAGCGGCGTCGAGCGTGTTCAGCAGGCGATGTTTTTCCGGCCGCTCGTCGCCGAGATGATTGGCGACATCCAAGGCCACCTCGGCTTTGATGATCAGGTCGTCGAGCGTTCGATCGACGTCGACCACGGCGCATTCGCCGATGAAGAGCTTGGCCGGATCATCGGGGCTGGGCGGCCAGCCCGTGAGGCCGGTCCATCCTTCAAGCACGAGGCGATGCGCTTTGCCGTCAGCGAGATGTGCCGCAAGCGGCGTGGTGTGATGGTAGCGATCGGCCGATCCCACGGGCTCGCCGTCGATCGACATCAGGGCTTCCGGATGGGTGAAGATGTCGCCCGCCTTACCAAGTGGCAGATGGAGGGCAGGATCGGGCCAATCCTTGGGCAGGACAAAGGACGACGCCAGATGAAAATGCGCGTCCTGCCCGGCCCAAAAGCTGTTCCAAGGCACCGTTCGCGGCGGCGTGAGCGCCTCGTCATGTCCAGCATTCGGATCGGGCAAAAGCGTCAGGCGAAAGGGCTCGATTAAAGAGGTCCGGCGAAACACGTAAGGTCGGATCAGCTCGATCCGCTTCGCGATCTTTTCAGCCGTGAACCGAAGCTGGTGGACCATTCAGTGGAGCACCAGCTCGAAGCCTGGAACGCCGCCGCGAAAGACCGTATCGACCTCGCCGAGGTCGCGGGTCAGATCCTCCTCGGCACGCTTAGCGTCCTCGACCGAGCCCCAGCTTCGGTCCACATCCGGCCAGGGGATCGCGTCGATCAGGAGGCGCGTATAGGGATGCTCGGGATCGCCGATCACCTCTCTCGGCGGCCCCGCTTCGACCACCCGGCCACGATAGAGCACCATCACATAATCGCTGACGTGATAGGCGGTCGCGAGATCGTGGGTGATGTAGAGGATCGAAATGCCGTAGCGGTCCTTCAGGTCGTAGATGTTCTTCAGGATGGTCGCGCGGAGCGACGCATCGACCATCGAGACCGGCTCGTCGGCGATCAGCAATTTCGGGTTCAGCATGAGTGCACGCGCAACGATCAGGCGCTGGCGCTGGCCGCCCGAAAGCTGATGCGGATAACGGCGGAGAACGAGCGATGGATCGAGACCGACCGCTTCGCAGGCCTCCTCCATCTTCGCCTGCAGCTGGTTCGCATCCTGCGCATAGCCGAAGCGCTGATAGGGATAGCGAAGCGCGCGTTCGGCACGATAGAACGGGTTGAAGCAAGCGTAGGGATCCTGAAAGACGGCTTGCACGTCCTTTCGAAAGGCGAGCCCCTCTTCCGCGGACATGGCGGTGATGTCCTGGTCTTCGAACAGAACGCGGCCGCTGGTCGGGGCATTAAAGCCGAGCATCAGACCGCCCAGCGTCGACTTGCCGGAACCGGATTGGCCGACGATCGAAATGATCTTCGGCTTTTGGCCATCGAGCGTGAAGGACAAAGGATACAGCGCCGTCACGTCGCCGTAAGTCTTCGAGACCTTCTCGAAGCTCATCAGCGGAACGTCTCGTCTCGCACGCGATGCTTCCTGATGGCGCTCGGTCGACTCAAGGAAACTCGTACCGCCGACGCGCGGCACCGACGAGATCAGCGCCTGCGTATAGGCATGCTGCGGTCGTTCGATCACCTGGCGCACATCGCCGAATTCCACGAGAACCCCATCCTTCAGCACGGCAAGATCGTCCACCGTTTGCGCCATCAGCCCCATATCGTGACCGATCAGCACCAGGCCCGAGCCGATCTCGGCCTGAACCTGTTTCAAGGTCTGCATCACCTGGCGCTGGGTCACCACATCGAGCGCAGATGTCGGCTCGTCGGCGATCATCAGATTGGGCTTCAAGCTGACGCCGATCGCGATGCAGACGCGCTGCTTCATACCACCCGAAAGTTCGTGTGGATATAGCCGCCCGACATGCTCGCCGAGACCGACGCTCGCCAGGACCGCGGTCGACCGTTTACGAAGTGCCGCCCGCTCCAGCGCCCCTTCATGCGCCGTGATCCCATCCCAGATCTGATCCTCGACCCGCATGACCGGGTTCAGTGAGTTCATCGCACCTTGCGGAATGTAGCTGACACGCGAGAGGCGTGCGCGGCGCATGTCCTCGTCGCTCAAGGTCAGCATATCGAGGTCGCCAAGACGGATCATACCGCCGGTGACGAAGCCCGGCGATTGCAGCATGCGCATCACAGCGAGCGCCGTCGTCGTCTTGCCTGAACCGCTCTCGCCGATGAAACCGACGCGCCGGCCGCACGGCACCTCGAGGCTGAGCTTGGTCACGGCGTGCACCACCTTGTCCGCCGTCGGGAAGTCGATGCTGAGATCGGCGATCGAGAGTGCGTTGGTCGTTTCGGCCGCCATATTCAAAGCTTCCGAAGACGCGGGTTGGAGACTTCATCCAGGCCGAGATTGATCAGGAGAAGGCCGATGAACATCAGGGCGAGCAGCAGCGTCGGCAGGCCCCACCACCACCAGAGATTCTGGATCAGAGCGCCCGCATTGATCGCCTCGTAGATGGTGCGTCCGAGCGTCGGGATACGCTGCGGGCCGAGGCCGAGCACCTCCATGCCGACAGCGGTGACGATCGAGGTGGTGACGTTGGCGATGAACGAGCCGAAGAGATAGGGCACAAGGTTGGGCAGCATTTCCAGGAACATGATATGCGGGGTCGGCGCGCCTGACAGCTTCGCCATCTGCACATAGCCCGCCTCGCGCATGGAGAGCACCTGCGCGCGGATCAATCGCGTTGGTGATTGCCAAACGAAACAGGCGATCAGCAACGCCATCATGGTGAGGCTGACATCGCCGTAAGCCGCCTGGAACACGACCAGGATCAGGAGCGGCGGGATGGTGATCATGACATCGGAAAGAACACGGATGACGTCATCGGTGCGCCCACCGACGAAGCCTGCGGTGAAGCCGAGGACGATGCCGGTGCCCATGCCGATCAACGAGGCGAGTACGCCGACGAAGAGCGTGTTGGGCGCGCCGACGATCAGGAGGGCGAGCAGATCGCGACCGCCACCGTCGGTACCGAGTGGATGATCGATGATGCCCGTTTGCTTTCTCAGATTTTCGAAGCCGAGCGGCGGGAACTTGAGCGGGCCGGAGCCGGTGAAGACCAGCTCCGCGTTCCAGAGATAGCGACCGATGATGCCGAGGGCGACGATGCCGAGCAGAATGCCGATACCCCAAAGGAGCTTTGGGTTAAACCAAGGATTGTCGAAGCGGCGGCGCCGACGACGCTCTTTCGATGTGACAGCCGCCTCCATCGTCAAGCGCTCTCGTGCCGGATGCGCGGGTCGATCAAGGGATAGACGAGATCGACCAGGAAGACGCTCAGCGCCGTCATCAGGATGATCACGAAGCTCACGCCCTGGATGACCGGAAAATCCTGATCGAGGATCGCATCGTAGAGGAGCTTGCCCATGCCGTTATAGGCGAAGATGCGCTCGACGAGCACCTGACCGGCGATCAGGAGACCGATCTTGAGCGCGAATGCCGTGATCTGCGGCAGGATCGCGTTTCGGATCATGTATCGATAGAGGATGTAGCGCGGGCGGAGGCCCTTGGCTTCGGCGAGCTTGGTGTAGTCCTCGCCCTGCACCGTGATCATCAACCCGCGCATGCCAAGCGCCCAAAAGCCGAAGGTCACGACGACGATCGAGAGCGCCGGCAAAAAGCCGTGGTGCAACACTGATTGCACGAAGGTCCAGGTCCAGCCCGGCTCGACCATGAGACCATAGGCGCCAGTCAGGGGAAACCAGCGGAGCTGGGCCGCGAAGATCCACATCAGAAGGAGACCTGAGAGGATCGGCGGGATCGAGGTCAGGACCATCACCGCCGGGATCGCGACGCGCACCAGCTTCGGCGAGCGGTCCCATACCATCAGCGCGCCCAGGAGATTGCCGATGAAGAAGGTGATGGTAATCGAGATCAGCATCAGCCCCACGGTCCAAGGGAGCGCCTTCGCGATCAGCTCGGCGACGGGGGTCGGGAAGGTTGCGGTGGAGAGGCCAAAGTCGAAGGTGACGATGTTACCGAGATATTTGACATATTGGATGTAGAGCGGCTCGTTCAGGCCGAAGCGTTCCTGCAGCCCTTCGAGGATCGCTTCAGAATTGGCGACAGCGCCCCCGCCCGCCGCCATCCTGCTCAGCATGACATCGGCAGGGTCGATCGGCGAAAGGCGCGGGATGATCCAGATCAGCGTCGCGGCGATCCAGATGGTGAGTGCGAAGGTCACCAGACGATTGAAGAGATAGGTTTTCGGGACTCTTCCCATCCGCTATGGCAGCCTCTCGCGTGTGCGCCCCATTACGCAGCTTCGCCCGCTACGCGCCTGGTCATCGCGTGGTTCCAGCCGCGCAACACCAGGCGTTCATCCGGATGCCTGTTCCCCGGCTCGACCCGATCCTGCCCGCTGTACATCTGACAAAGCACGGTCTTTCGCGTCCGGGACGAACGGTTGGGCATGGAGCCATGCAGCGTGAAGTAGTGAAAGAACACGACGTCCCCTGCCCTCGCTTCGACAACGGTCGCGTCCTCGATCGGGTAGCGGTCGATCAGGTCGTTCCGGCGTCTGCCATCGGCACCTTCGATACGGCCGAGCTTGTGGGAGCCCGGATAGACGCGAAGGCAGCCCATCTCGTCGGTGGCGTCGGACAGGTGAATGACGGCAGCGATCATGCTGTCACGCTCGGTCGGAAAATAGGGCCAGTCCTGATGTATGGGAAAGGGCGAGCCCTGTTCCGCCGGTTTTTGAAACAGTTTCGAATGATGAAGGATGATGTCCGGTCCGATGATCGCTTCGACAACATCGAGAAAGGCTGGACTGGTCAACGCATCGAGCCACACGCGCGAATATTTTTGGACGTTGTGCGTATGCAGGACGACGTCCCCAGCACGAGAAAGCTTCGCCGCCTCGCCGCCATCCCAGGTGGCGTCGATCCCCTCGCCGCTGGCGGTTATCTGACCGACGATCCGATCGAATGACGACTCCAGAGCGCCGATCTCACTTCCACTGAAGACGCCGCTCGCGAGGATATAACCTTGCTCACTGAAGACGTCGCCGATCGAAGCCATGTCGAGCACTCTCTTAAAGGACGCGTCCGCCCGCAAGGATGCAGACGGACGCTTGTTCGACTATTGCACCTTGGTCAGGTTGTGAATGATCTGATGCGTATGGTTCCACCAAAAGAAGGGATGGTTGTAGTAGTTCTCCGCCGTCGGCCAGCCTGTCCAATAGGTGGTGTTGAGCGGGAGAAGCTTCGCCGACTGCACCAGCGGGATGAACGGCATCTCAGCATCGAGATATTGGTAGGCTTCAGCGACCATGCCGGGGATGGCGGGATCGCCAAGCGGCATCGTGGCCATCTCGTCGATGATGGCGCTGTACGCCGCGGCTGCGGGCGAGTCCCAGCGAGAGGTGTTGTTGAAGCTCGGGCTACGCTCACCGACCGGGACGACGTCTTTCACCGTGTAGCGCCCCATGGAGGCCCAGGGTTCGTTGACCGAGCCACATGACAGCCAGGAATAGGTCATCTCATATTGACCGAACGGCAGCACCTCGCCCCAGAACACGCCGTTCTCGACCGGCACCGACTTGGCGCTGATGCCGGCGCGATTGAATTGCTCGACGATGACGTCGATGGTCTTGGTGTATTCGGTCGACGCCGAGTTGACATGAATGGCGACGCTCAGATCTTCACCGTCTTTCTCGTAGATCCCGTCGCCGCCCTGGACGTAGCCGGCGGCTTCGATCAACGCCTGACCAGCCGCAACATCGGCGGTCGCCGGAAGGGCGTAGCCGCCATCCTTCACCGCATCGATGAACGGCTGCATGGAGCCATATTGCGCGAACATGGTTTCGGAAGGGACGGTGGCGCCCTCAACAGCGATGTTAACGATCTGAGTGCGATCGATGATGTGGGCGACGGCCTTTCGCATGTTGGGATCGTCCCAAGGCGCGATCGTCGTGTTGATTTCCAGCTGGCGCGTGCAGGGATCGGCAGCGGCGTAAGGATAGTCCTCATACCAGGCGATGACGTTCGGATTCTGCGCACGGATCGCCTCGAACGTGCCGACGGAAACGTTCTGCGACGCATCCATCTGGTTTGCCGCCATGAGCTGTGCGCGGCTCTCCTCGCCGCCACTCTCCAGCCATACGAGGCGTTTCGGTTCCGGCAGGTCCATGAAGCCGCTCTTCGCCCCCCACCAGGCTTCATCCAGATCCCAGATCGCCCGGTTGGTGTCCGAGCTGGTGAAGGTGTAGGGGCCTGTGCCGATGGGTGGATAGAAGGCAAATGTCGCCGGATCCTGCCCGCTCCAGACATGCTCCGGCATGATCAGGAAGGAACCGAAGATGCGCACGCCGAAATTCTCGACGGCGAAGCGCGGGTTCGGCGACTTTAGCGCGAAGGTCACCGTGAGGTCGTCGACCTTCTCGACCGAGGCCACCTGATCGCGCACCGTCGCCGCTTCGCGTGACGAGATCTCCTCATTGGCGAGCGCCATCTCGATGGTGAAGACAACATCATCGGCATTGAAGGCTTCGCCGTCCGACCACGCCACGCCGTCCCGGATCTTGAGGGTCCATTCGTCGCCGGTATCGTTCGCGGTGAGGCTTTCACCGAGCCAGGGGTCGAGCGCGCCGGTGTTGTAGTTCAGGATGAAGAGCGGTTCCCACATGGCCTGATGCGCGCCATGCATGCGCTTGGTGCCGGGCGTGAACCAATTGAAGTTCTCCGGATCTTTGATCGTGCGGTCGAGGTCGAAAATGACGGTATCCTCACGCGCGACATCCTGCGCAACGGCCAAATCTGCCGACATGACGACCGCGATCGCCGATGCCGCCATCAAACTCCGTCGCGTCAACCTCGAAAGACCCGTCATCGATGCTGCTCCCTAATCGGTAAGATGTCGCTTGTTCTCTTAATCATTGATTGTAGAAACAAAAACGCGATTTGACAGACCATACTGCAAAATCGAAAGTGCAAATTCTCCGTCTCAGTTGTTGCCGACGACATGCGGGCTCGTCGTCCTGGTGATGTCATCGTTATCGGGACGTGGATGATGCCGCCAATGGCCGGATGGATCGCTTCCCCGGCAGATGATCGCCTCGACCCCTTGCGCCCAGCGCTCGTCGATGATCCGCACGTCGGGCGGACAGTAGCGAAGGGTCAGACCGCAGCGCCGTCGATCCGAAACGTTACCGAGCGAGCCGTGAACCAGCATGTCGGCATGCAAGGAGATCTGTCCCGCCTTCAACTTGTTCGAAAATGGTGTCCCGAGCGTTTCAGCTTCCGCGATCTCTTTATGAAACACCGCGCGCTCATCAGTACCTGCCGTCTCGAGTACACCGCGGTCGTGACTTCTCGGGATGAAGCGCATGGCGGCGTTGGCGTCATCCGCATCGTCGATGGCGAGCCAGACCGTGACCGTGCGCGCCGGGCTCAAATGCCAAAAGCTCGCATCCTGATGCCACGGCACACGTTTGGGATCATGCGGTTTCTTCGATAGGATGGCGCTTGCCCAACAGATGATGTCCGGGCCGATCAGGTCTTCGACAAGATCGAGGATGCGCGGCTCGTTCGCGATATCCCAGATGCCGGCCATGCGCGTCTGATAGCAATTGATGCCATAGGCGCCCTGATCACCCATGTCGGCCATGAGGCGATCGAAGTAGTCGCGCATGCGCGAGATCTCATGTCCACTGAACACATCGAAGGGCTGGACGAAGCCCTCCCGATTGTAATGATCGATCTGCGCCAAGCTCAGCCTTGAGGGCTGTTTATTGACAACGGGGACAAACGTCAGATCTCGAACGGTATCCGGTTCGGTCATGGTGGATCCCCCTTATGGACCATCGACTGCAATCAACCATCATAGGCGCTCTCTTTGAAGGATAAACGATCAGTGGCATGGCCACATCATGGACGTCGACCGCCTTCACGAGACAGACGACATGCATCCAGGTTTTCGAACGCATGGCCGGCTATCGTTCGGTAATAACTTTGCCGCTAGTGTGAGGGTGGAGCAGCAAGCTAGGAGGCAATGATGGCGGCTGGCGATCTTGAAGGAAGGGTGGCGATCGTCACCGGCGCCGCGATGGGTATCGGCCAGGCCTGTGCCGCGCAGATGGCGAAAGAGGGCGCTTCAGTCATTCTCGCCGACATCGATGACGAGGCAGGAAATGCGGCAGCTGACGCCATCGTCAAATCCGGCGCCGCCGCGACCTTCGTGAAGACCGACGTTAGCTCCATGGCCGATATGGAGGCGATGGCGGCGACCGCGCTCGATCATTTCGGCAGCATCGACATTCTCGTGAACAATGCGGCGCAGGGGATTCGCGGTGTTGTTGACGCGACCGACGAGGTCACCTGGAATCGTGTGATCAGCACCAACCTTTCAGGCGTCTGGCGCGGTATGAAGGTTTGCGTGCCTGTGATGCGGCAGCAAAAAAGGGGATCGGTGATCAACATGTCGTCGGCACAAGCGTTTGCCGGTTTTCAAGGCTGGGCCGCCTATGCCGCGGCGAAGGGCGGCGTGAATGCGCTCACCCAGCAATCGGCGGTCGACCTCGCACCTTACGGCATCCGCGTCAACGCCGTCGCACCCGGCACGATCATGACGCCGCTGAACGAGAAGGTGTTCGACGAGCATCCGGACCCGGACGAGCTGATCGCCACCTGGAACCGGGCCCATCCGATCGGCCGTTTCGGTCAGCCGGAAGAGGTCGCCGAAGCCGTCACCTTTCTCGCTTCCGATCGCGCCTCCTTCATCACCGGTGAGATCGTGAGAGTTGACGGCGGCCTCATCATTCGCGGCGAGTGATAACGTCATGACCAATGAGCCGATGACCGTCGACCAGCTGCGTGACTTCGCGACGTCGGTCTACATCTCGATCGGTATGCCCGACGGAGACGCTGTCCTGCTCGCTGATACGCTGGTTCAGGCCGATCTCTGGGGGCATCAGTCTCACGGTGTCATGCGGACCTTCTGGTATGCAAAGCGCATCCTTTCGGGGGCGACAAAGGCGTCAGCAGCGCCTGAGATCGCTCTTGATGGCGGTGCGATAGCCGTCATCGACGGACAAGACGGTGTCGGCCAGGTGGTTGCGGCGAAAGCCATGGACGAGGCGATCGAGCGAGCCAAGCGCCATGGCGTTGGCGTCGTCGCTGTCCGTCATTCCGGGCATTTCGGGACCGCGATGTATTTCACGCGTAGGGCTGCGCTCAAGGGCTGCATCGGCCTGATCTCGACCAATGCCAGCCCGGCGATGGCGCCCTGGGGCGGTCGGGACAAGATGATCGGCACGAACCCCTGGTCGATCGCAGCGCCCGCCGGTAGCCATGCGCCCATGATGCTCGACATCGCCAATACAGCGATCGCCCGCGGCAAGCTTTACCTGGCCCGCCAGCGCGGCGAAGCGATCCCCGACGGGTGGGCGATGGATCAAGCCGGCAATCCGACGAACGACCCGGCGCTGGGCATCGCCGGCAACATTCTGCCGATGGCAGGCCACAAGGGATACGCGATCGCAACGATGATGGACGTGCTCTCAGGCGTGTTGAGCGGCAGTCACTTCGGCGGTGCGGTTGTCGGCCCCTATGAGCCCAGCGGGCGAAGCGGCGTCGGCCATTTTGCCCTTGCGCTGAACATCGAGGCCTTCCGCCCGCTTTCGGATTTTCACGCCGACATGGATCGCCTGATCACCGACATCAAGACCGCGCCCAGGGCGCCAGGCGTCGACGAGATCTATTATCCCGGCGAATTGGAAGCGAGGGCCGAGGACCGGCAACGCCAGATCGGGATTGCGATCCCAGCCGATACGCTTGAGGAACTCGACGAGGGCGCAAGAGAGCTTAGCATCGATCCGCTGAGCGGTGGGATGTGAAGGGACGCCTCAGCGCCGGTCTTGGGTTTCCGCCGTCATGTATCAGTGAGACCAACTTATCGATTTTCTTGGAGCCTCTTTGAGACTACGCCCAGCCGCCAGCGATGGGGACAACGTGGCCGGTGATGAAACCGCATCTGTCGGAGGTGAAAAACGCGATGGTCTCGGCCACCTCTTCAGGCTTGCCTAGGCGTTTCGCCGGGATGTTGCGCAACATCTTCGCCATCGCCTGCTCATCGGCCAGAAGGTCAGGCGGGAAGTAGGTGGGGTTTTCGATGTAGTTGGGGGCGATCGCGTTGATCTGGATGTTGAACGGGGCCAGCTCCAGCGAGAGTGACTTCACCAGCGCATTGCCGGCCCCCCGCGCTGTCGCATAGATCGAATAATTGGCAAGGCCGCGCAAAGGCGCTGCCGAGGTGACCATCAGGATTTTTCCAGCCTTCGCAGATTTCATGTGCGGTACGGCTCGACCGATCAGCCGGTAGGGCCATTCGACGAGCGCTTCGAGCGCCTTGCGCATCCCCCCGGGGTCAGCCTCGTCGACGGGTGCACGCACTGCAGGATAGGCGTCATTGCAGATCAAAACATCGATCCGGCCATAATGACCAATGATCTCATCAATGAGCGCTTCCGGCTCCTTCGCCTCGGCGGTGACGATTCCGGGCGCCGGGTCCGCGTCATGGCAAATGACCGTTGCCCCGTGACCGGCGAGCACATCAGCGGTCGACGGTCCAACGAAATGCCTGGCGTGCGTGATCACGACAATGCGCTCTTCCAGCATGAACAGATCCCTCACACAGCCATCTTTCGGCAAGCTTGCGCGCAAACCGAAACGCCAGACACCTCCGGTCCAAGTCGACGAGGTGGCCGCGCCACCTTAACCGGGCCAGAGCGCCGTTTCTGGATGAAACTGCGACCAAGCAAACCAGAATGCCTGGTGGCTGCCAAGATCGGAACCATCGGCATCGACAGCCTTGATACCGCCAGCTTCAAGCTTGAGACGGATGTTTTCGAAGGCGATCTCATCGTCATTTTTCAACGCCACGATAGCCTTGCTTCGCTGAAACGCCACCGGCTGGCCCGACGCCGTGACGACGCCGATGATGTCTTCATGAACGGGCAGACGGGGATCGAGATCGCCGATCGGAAAGATCGGGCCGTTGGCGTCCCGGTTGTTGCGAAAATCGAAGTCGCGCCCAAGGGCCAGCGCTTCGACCAGCACCGTGGTTTCGGGATGCGCTGTCTTCCACGTACCCCAGTCGGTGGTCACAACGCTGGCTTGCTTGAGCTGCAGATCCTTTTCCGCAAGGGGCCCCGTCACTGCATCGCCGAGAAAGGTGTCGAACACCGAATAGCTATTGACGTCGTACATCACCTTGTTAGAGCGAATGAGGAGCCCCGATGTGCGCAACACCGGCCGGTCAATGCCGTCCGGCAGTTGATCGGTGAAATAGGCCTGCGCCGCGCCGCATAAGGTGCAATAGGGAATGCCGAGATGCCGTCCGCCCAACGTATCGTTGACCATTTCGCGAACTTCCATGATGCGTCGCGGATAGGCCCGATACTCGCCGTTCACCTCGATGCCGAAGACGATGTCGTCGTCTTGCAGCCATGTGGCCTCTTCGGCACTGCTGACCTCGGGATTGTCCGCCGCTGGAATGCAGTTGCAGGACTCGTCCGTCGTATCATAGGCGCGATCGTCGATGAGCACGCCGCCCCATGAAACATGCCGCCAGTCGATATCGCCTTCGACAAAGATTCTATCCCAGCCGGGGACGATCGTCGTGAAAATGGCGCGCTTGAACCGCAAATAATCAAGGGGCGCTGGGATATCCCAAGCGATGAGATGATCGGTGATGATACCCCAATGATTCTGAGCCGGCGGCTGGATGCCCAGTAGCTTCGAGGCAGCGTTCGCGAGTTCGACATTCAGCTGCTGATCAGGCGCAAAGCGCATCAAGTCGCTGATGATCCAGGCAAGCCTCGGATCCTGTGCTTCGGAGATGTCGATAAGAGCGGCCGCCTGATCGCTTCCCCAGGACGATCGCTCCATACTTTCGATAAAGGCCATCTCCAGGTCGGACTGCACCTCCGAGGACAGGTCGCCCTCAGGTATTGCAGGCGGTTCACCGAACTGCTCGATTACGTAGTCCGGCAGTGGTTTGCCATCCTCTGCCCGCAGCGTATCGAACGAGAACAGAAGAAGCGACACCGAAAACGCCATCAGGAAGATGCGGGATTGAGAGCCTATTAAAGATGCCATGAAGAGGCCTTTCGCGTGCCGATTTCGTCAAAGCGCGTGGTTCGGACAGAGCTCAGCTCAGCCAAAAAACAACGCTTTATTGAAGAGCATAGGCCCTCCGCTCTCCGCGTCGCCAATCACGATTACTTCAGGATTCAGTGAACGTCGGCGCCTCGATAGCACGCTAGAGGATCTGATCGTCCAATGCTCAGACTTTCGATTTCGATGAGGCTTGGGAGCCGGACAGGTCTTCCGACATGTCCTCCTGGCGAGAGGACGAAAGTCTAAAATTGGCCGCCAGAGCGCAAGCTGTGTCGTACGGCATTCTGCACGCGCTTCGCTTACTGTATTGAAAAGATGGTGCCCAGGGACAGAATCGAACTGCCGACACGCGGATTTTCAGATCGCTGGGAACCTAGGAAAATCAATACCGTTGTGGACAAAAACGTGAATTTCGATGAACGAAAGATCAATAAGTTGCGTCGAGAGTCTACAACAGTCTGGCAAGCAGATTCTGCTCACCAGTCACTTCTTACTACTGCCCAGCCACGACATGACAATCGTGCTCGACAAGCTAGTATTCCAATTTGATACAACTGATTAAGATTATTTGTCAACTCATTGATTTATAAGGGAGAGTTAGATTATTGAGGTCAGATTTACATCCACAACGATCAGATAGATAGCTCTACTAGATGCGCAATTGATCTGGCCCCTGATCTCGAAAAGAGCAACACTGTTCTCTGCCATTACCGTTTCAAGCAGCCTTAGCGCCGTTCCAGAATGTGTGAAGAATGACCTCCGGAATAAGGACCGATCATGAAAGCATCCGTAATTCTTGCTGTGCTCACTACAGCTGGTGGTTCAGCGATCGCGGAAGCCCCTAGAGTGCCATCGAGTGCTCCGTATATCGTGTTGAGCCACAACCTGGATGAGCCAAACGGCTACGGATTTTGCCTAGACACGTCCGGTCCTGGAAAATCTGACCTGATGCATACCCACTCGTGCAAACCGGAGAAGGAGGGTGAGCCGCGCAGCTACAGAGGAAATGACACCCGCTTTGAGTACAACACCGAGACCATGCAGGTCGTGTCCTATCCCTTCGAAGGCTTTTGCATGCAAGCGCTGATCGCGCGTGATGTGATGACCTTCGCGCTGTTAGAATGTAATGATCATCCACGTCAAAAGTTCGCTTACAACCCAACAGACCAGACATTGCGGCTGAACGAGGATCAAAGCATGTGTGTGAGCGTAGTCCCAGAAACCCAGCCCGCTGGTCCGTGGGTAAAACGTGCATTGATGTTGACGACGTGCGATGAAACCGACACGTCATTGAAAGAGTGGACAGTGGCAGCGGATTAGCGATCGCCGATTTCCCGTTATTGCCCTTTACCGCAACGAGTTACCAGGCGGTTTGAGCACCCAGAGTCTGTCAAAAGACGAAACAGGATCTGACGGCACGTCTAGACACCGGCCTTCGGTGCCGTCGCTGACGGAGGGATCGATCTTCCGGCATATCGCAAGGCTGTCGATCCCCGCGTCAATCGGCATGGTGTTCAACACGCTCTACAACCTGACCGATTTCTGGTTCGCCGGCCTGCTGTCGGATCAGGCGCTGGCGGGCATGTCGATTGCGGGCAGCGTTTTTTTCCTGCTCCTGGCGGTCGGCATCGGCATTCAAACCGGAACGTCCGCCATCGTTGCGCCTGAGGTGGGACGCAATCGTCTGGACGATGTCGGCCATTGGATCGATCAAGCCTTCGGCCTCTCCATCCTTTTGAGTCTCGTGACAATGGTTGCCGGCTGGCTGGTCGCCGATGACCTGGTGATACTGCTGGGTGCCGAGCCGGACATTGCACCGCTAGCCGATGCCTACCTCGCCGTGACCCTGGCGGGGACCATCACGTTCGTCCTGTCCTTTGCCGTTGCCGGCGCTTTGATGGCCTTGGGCGATACGGTATCCAATCGCAATGCGCTGATCGCCGGATTTTTCGCCAACTTCGTTCTCAACCCCTTGCTGATGTTCGGTCTTGGGCTCGGCATTTCTGGCCTTGCGCTTGCAACCGTTCTGATCAAAGCCGGGACCGCAGCTTATCTGTTTTGGGTGTTGGCAAGGAGGCTTGGGCGCTTGAATAAGCCGCGTTTCGCATGGTTACGCTGGTGGCAGCTGCTGCAACAGGTCCTGCCGGCCAGCATGAATATGCTGACCATCATTCTTGGTAGCTTCGTCTCGGTTGCCCTGGTGGGACGGTTTGGTAGCGAGCATGTCGCAGGCTATGCGGTCGGCGTCAGGCTCGAGCAGGTGCTGTTGTTGCCGGCACTCGGTTTGAATAGCGCGGTGATGGCGACAGCGGGACAGAACTTCGGCGCCGGTCACACATCGCGTGTCGCCGAAGCCTATCAAAAAGGATTGCAGATCGGCCTGATCATGGCGGCGATCTCCATACCCATCATGGTCTTCCTGTCACCAGCGATGCTCGAATTTTTTGCCGAGAGCGAAACGATTCGCAAGACAGGGGCCGCTTATCTCAGGATCGATGCCATCGCCTTCTATGGGTATGTCGTCATTTTTCTGAGCGTTGCCTTGCTCCAATCACTCAAGCAGCCGCTTTTTCCCATGGTTCTGGGCATTGCGCGCCAGCTCGTCGTTCCTGCCGCGATCAACTACGTGCTGATTGTGGTCTGGGGTTACCCGATGATGGCGATTTTCTATACCATCGTCAGTGTGGTGATCGTCAGCGCCGTCATCGCTCATCTCTATACAAAGCGTCAGTTGCGCTTGTTGAGATGATTTTCCGGAAAACAGGATATGGACAGCCCTTCTTCTAGCCCTCGGCGTCGATGAAGGCTTTGAACGCATCCGCATAGTCCGGATGCCAGCGGCTTAGCGCAGGGCGGTTTTTGATGATGTCGCCGATCGCCCAGGCCATACGCTTTTCGTCGATTTCGCGAGGAACGTCGTTGTCGGGGCAAAGGATATAAAAGTCGCCCCGGTTCATGCTCTCGATGAAGAAATCCGCGGTCTGCTCCGCCGTCCAGGCGGCGGGCGGCTTTTCGGGGAGGCCGGTGATGCCGGTGAAGACGAAGCCCGGGATGAGCAGGTGCGCGGTGAGGCTGCAGCTGTCGGTGTTGCGAAGTTCGTGGGCGAGCGCTTCGGTGAAGGCTTTGAGGGCGGCTTTGGAGACATTGTAAGCGGGGTTGCCTGGGGGCGTCGTGATGCCCTGCTTGGAGCCGGTATTGATGATTGCGCCGGGGCGACCACGGGCGATCATACCGGGCGCGAAGACCTGCGTGCCGTTGAGCGCGCCTTGGAAATTGACGCCGAGGATCGATTGCCAGGCGTCTTCATCTCCGAGGCAGGATGAGCGTCCGCCGATCCCGGCATTGTTCATCAGAATGTCCACGCCGCCGAAGCGCTCGGTGACGAGAGCCTCGAGCGCTTCGACCTGTTTACGGTCGGAGACATCGGTCGCCGATGTCATGACGTCGGCAGCGCCAGCGGCGCGAAGGGCGCGTTCCGTGTCGGCAAGCTTGTCTTCGGCACGGTCGACGATCACCAGGCGCATGCCCAGACCGGCGAACTTGGTCGCGGTAGCTAGACCGATTCCCGATGCCCCTCCCGTAATGACGGCAACCGAGTCGGAGTTGAGTGCGGGGTGGGTCATCGGGCGGTCTCCTGTCATTGAGGGGCGGTCTCCAGTTTTGCCGGCAGCCTAGCGGATGACCAAGCGAGAGCAAGTGGGGGCTTGGAGAGGACATCGCTTGCCGGCGCGATCACCGGCCAGCGGATGATCTACGCTGCTTTGGATCCATCGATGTTCAGCTTCAACATGCCCTCCATGCCG
>JBCCUL010000028.1:0-124190 GCA_039197065.1 Pseudomonadota bacterium
GCCAGAGGCTTGGCAGGCCAGCGTCCCGCCGCCCGGCAACCGGCATAGGCAGCGGTCCCCGGAAACGCTCTCGACGGTGACATCGAGGAGATTGGTTTCGCCGATGAAGTCGGCGACGAAGCGGTTCAGCGGGCGCTCATAGATCTCGCCGGGCGTGCCGATCTGCTGGATTTCGCCCTCCGACATTACCGTGATGCGGTCGGACATGGTGAGCGCCTCTTCCTGGTCGTGGGTCACGAACACGAAGGTGATGCCGGTTTCTTCCTGGAGCTGTTTCAGCTCGACGCGCATGGCCTGGCGTAGCTTTAGATCGAGGGCGGAAAGCGGTTCGTCCAGGAGAAGCACCTTGGGGCTCGGCGCCATGGCGCGCGCCAGCGCCACCCGCTGCTGCTGGCCGCCTGAGAGCTGGTGGGGCTTTCGCTCGGCAAACGCGCCGAGCTTGACCAGATCGAGCATGCGCTTGGTGCGCTCCGCGATTTCGGCTTTCGGCAGTTTCAGCCGCTGCATCCCGAAGGCAACGTTCGCCACGACGGTCATATGCGGGAACAGGGCATATTGCTGAAAGACGGTGTTCACCGGCCTTTTATGGGGTGGCAGATTTTCGATTTCTTCGCCGTAAAGAAAGATCGCGCCTGCGGTCACATCCTCGAAGCCGGCGATCATGCGCAACAGTGTGGTCTTGCCGCAGCCGGACGGGCCGAGCAGTGTGAAGAACTCGTTGTCACCGATGTTGAGCGTCGCTTGTTTGATCGCTGTAAAGGAGCCGTAACGCTTGACGACATCGCGGATCTCGATGGCCGGCTGCCCGGCCTTCTCTGACAAGCCTGCGCGCTCCAAGGCGTTCCTTTCCGTTGACCTTTCGGGCAAGCGCCCTTGGAAAGATGCTAATTGCCGGGGCGGCTTTGTCAAAAGCAAACTGCGAAAAGCGCGGTTCTCGCCTACTCAGTCGGCGTGTCGCCAACCTCGAAGTTGAACAGTGCCTGGTCGAACCTATTGTAGTCCTCGTAGCGCAGAAGATCGTAGAGGTCTCTTCGGTGCTGCATCCTGTCCAGGATGGCGTTCTGGTCGCCATCACGGAGGATGGCGTCGAGGCCGCGATCGACTTCGCCCATGGCCAGGCGAAGCGTGGTCACGGGATAGATGACGAGGTTGAATCCGAGATCCTCGAGCTCCGATTTATTGAGCAGGCGGCTTTTGCCGAATTCGGTCATGTTCGCAAGCAGCGGTACATCGATCGACGCCCGGATCGTCTCGAACTCCTTCTCGTTCTGCATGGCTTCCGGAAAGATCATGTCGGCCCCGGCGTCGACATAGGCCTTCATGCGGTCGATCGCCTTGTCCAGACCTTCGACCGCACGCGCATCGGAGCGGGCGATCACGCAGAAATTGTCATCGATCTTGGCTTCGGCAGCCGCCCGTACACGCTGGGTCATGACAATCGTGTCGACCACTTCCTTGCCATCGAGATGGCCGCAGCGTTTGGGCATGACCTGATCTTCGATATGACAACCCGCAAGGCCGGCCTCTTCCATCAAACGAACAGAGCGCGCAGCACTCATCGGCTCACCGAAGCCGGTATCGATGTCGATGATCGTGGGGAGATCGGTGACGCGGGCGATCTGGCGGCCACGCGTGACGAACTCATCGAGCGTAGCGATGCCGATATCGGGCAGGCAGAGATCGGCGGACATCACAGCGCCCGATACGTAGACGCCATCGAAACCCTTCCGCTCGATCAGCTGCGCGCAAAGCGGGTTGAAAGCGCCGGGGAAGCGATGGAGTTTGCCGTCGGCCAGCATGGCCCTGAAATCAGCGCGCTTTCGATCAGGCGTTTTCTCGGTGAACAGCATCAGAAAATGCCTCCTGCCGGATTTTCGACCAGATAGCCTTCGGGCACCGTCGGATTGAGTGCGCGCACCTCAGCGGCGCCGAGGTCGGGAAGGCGCTGCACGCGTTCCAAGAAGCGCGCACTCTCCGCCGGGTCCAGGATATCGCCGGTCAGGGTCTTGAATTTGTTGATGTAGTCGTCCCGGCCGAACGGTCTGGCGCCGAGCGGATGGGCGTTGGCGACCGCGATCTCGTCTTCAATGACCCGTCCATCCTCCAAGGTGATGACCACGCGTGCGCCGAACGCTTTCTCCATCGGATCGTGGGCGTGATAGCGCTGTGTCCACGCCGGATCCTCGACCGTCGAGATCTTCTGCCATAGCCTGACGGTATCCGGGCGCCTGGCGCGCTCGGGCGCGTAGCTGTCGGCATGATGCCAACGGCCGTCCTGCAATGCGACCGCGAAGATGTACATGATCGAGTGGTCGAGCGTTTCTCTTGATGCCTCCGGGCTGAGCTTCTGCGGATCGCCGGAACCGGTGCCGATCACGTAATGGGTGTGATGGGAGGTGTGCAGCACGACCGATTCAACCTTGTCGAAATCCTCGATTTGCCCACCCATCTTGAACGCGAGGTCGATCAGTGCCTGTGATTGATATTCGGCGGAATGCTCCTTCGTGTAAGTTTCCATGATCGCGCGCTTGGCATCGCCAGGGCCAGGCAGCGGCACGGTATAGATCGGCTCATAAGGGGATTTCCCCTGATCGCGCCAGGTCCGGCCATTCAGAATGAAGGCCAGAACCGAGTCTTCTCCCTCGTAGATCGGGCTCGGCGCGCCTTCCCCGCGCATGCACCTATCGACCGCTTCGATGGCGGTCTTGCCGGCATAGGCGGGCGCGAAGGCTTTCCAGGATGAAATCTCGCCCTTCCTCGATTGCCGGGTGGTGATCGTGCAATGGAGACCCTGCTGAATGGCCTGGTAGGTCACCTCTTTGCCCAGTCCCAGGAGGGTCGCCAGGCCAGCGGCGGCCGATGGGCCGATATGCGCGATGTGATCGATCTTGTGCTCATGCAGGCAAATGCCCTTCACCAGATTGACCTGGATCTCGTAGGCCGTGGCGATACCGCGCAGAAGTGCTGCCCCATCCTTGCCGCATTGCTGGGCGACGGCGAGCAGCGGCGGAATGTTGTCGCCTGGATGCGAATAGTCGGCGGCGAGGAAGGTGTCGTGAAAATCCAGCTCGCGGACGGCCGTGCCATTCGCCCAGGCCGCCCATTCGGCGCAGACCGTAACGTCGGTGGATGAACCGAACAGCGTCGCGCCGCCATGGCGCGGGTGCGCCAGCGCCATGGCCCGCGCGGATTTGATCGGACCGCGATTGAGCGACGCGATCGCCACAGACGCATTGTCGATGATCCGATTGATCACCATGCCCGCGACATCCCCGTCGATCGGTACGGGATCGGCCGCGACCTCGGCCATCTTCCAGGCAAGCTGTCGTTCCTTGGGAAGCTCATCCTTGGATGGCGACGCGTGGACTTCGTGGTTCAGCATGGTTTGACTTTCATCCCCTTCGATCGACCTTCAGTCTTTGCGTAACGAAATTCAGCCCGGGTGCACAGTGGCATAAGGTCTGCACCACTTGATCCGGCGGGGCGTTGCAGCGAACAATTGTCCCAGGCATCGGCAGGCGGAGACAACAATGATCAGAACCGGCGATCAATATCGCGCCTCCCTGAAGGGTGGTCGCGAAGTCTATATGGACGGGGTACGGATCAAGGACATGACCGAGCATCCCATGTTCAAGCCGCTGATCGATATCCGGGCGCGCATCTACGACATGCAGCACGATCCGGCGACCCGGGACGTCATGACGGTCGAACAGGATGGCGAGGTCAACGCGGTCGGCAACGCGCTTCCTTTCACCCAGGAGGACTGGTGGGCCAAGCGCCGGGCGACCGACACGGTGCTAGAGGAGATCGGCGGCATCGTGACCCGGGTCGGGGACGAGACGGTCGGCGAGATGTGGTCCCTCTATGACGGTCAGGACGTTCTTGCCGAAATCGACCCGCGCTTCGCCGCTAATATCGAGACGCACATCAAACGCGTCCTCGCCGAGGACCCTTTCCATGTGTCGGCCAACACCGATCCCAAGGGCGATCGCTCCAAACCGCCGCAGGAGCAGGACCCGGACATGCTGTTGCATGTGGTCAAGGAGACCGATGCCGGGCTGATCGTGCGCGGCGCGAAATATGAAACGGCGGCGGCCTACGCCAATCAGGCCTTCACCAAGCCGACCATCGCCAATTGGGGTAATGAGCAGCTCTCCGACTATGCCGTCGGTTTTATCTGTGACTTGAGCTCCCCCAATCTCAAGTTCATTTGCCGCTCAGGGTTCGCTGGGGCCAATGGTGCCTGTCCGCGTGCCGATGCCAGGGATTATCCGCTCGCCAACCGCTTCGATGAAGTGGATTCGCTGGTGATCTTCGACAATGTCCTGATCCCATGGGAAAATGTCCTATTCTACCGGCATACCAAAGCGGCGACCTTCATCCGGGCGACGCTGCACCGCTATTCCGCCTTCGCCTTCGTGCAGCGCACGCTGAAGCAGGCCGACATGATGATCGGCGCCGCCCTGTTCAACGCGCGCCAGACCGGCCTGGAAAAGCAGCCTGCGGTCCAAGAAAAACTCGCGACGCTCGCGGTCTGGCGGGAGGGGATCAACGCGCATCTGACCGCCGCGATCGCCCTTGCCGAGCGCTCGCCCGCCGGCCTTCTGATGCCCAATCAGTCACTGCTCTACACAGGCCGCGTGCATGCCATGTCCAATCTGCCGGCGATGGTGCATCTCACCCGCGAGCTTTGCGGCGGCCAGATCTGCGTGACCCCCAATGTCGCCTCCTTCGAAAGCCCGGAGACCAAGCCCTGGCTCGACAAGTATTATTCGATCAACGAGGACTGGGTGGCGGAAGACCGCAGGAAGCTCCTGGCGCTCGCCCGCGATCTCGTGAACTCCGACTATGCCGGCCACCGGCTGACCTTCCAGCTTTTCGCCCAGTCCCCGCCTTTTGCCCATCTGGCGGCGGTCTATCGTAATTTCGACTGGGACGGCCCGCTCGCCTTCGTGAAGGAAGCCGCCGATCTCTCCGATCAGGTCATGGGAGACGCCTCGCCGGAGCGGGGTGATAGAGCCATCCGGCAATGGTTCTCCAAGGACTTGCCCGAGGCTGCGGACTGAGAGGCCATTCGAAAATTTATCGAGCGATTTCATGGCGTTGTCCTTGGGTAGATGCGACATGTTCGAAACCAGGAAGTGCGGGGGACCTCAAGCAGCGAACGACGATGCAGGGCGCAGACAAGAGGGAGCCTTCACGAAACAGACCACCCAAGCGGGCGTCTTGCCGCCGGTTCAGGCGTCATCATCGGGTTCGAGCGAGCTGTTCCTCGCCCGATCTCGACAGTCAGACGACGACCTTGTTCGATAACGTTACAAACGGGCTCCAAGGGTGATCCCGAGCAGGTTGGATTGATGGCAGCAAGTCAAAAGCACAGCCTCAGGATCGACGAGCGACATGTTCACCATTCGTCAACCTTTACCTGCTAGGATCATGAACCGGTCCATGCGACCCTGGGAATCCGCCCGCCCGCAGAGAAGATTGGGCTGGGCGCGGATTCCCAGGGTCGCATGGACCGGTAAGAGGACGGAGTATGAGTTCTGACGGGTAAAGAAACCGTTATTGTTCCGGTGGGCAGATGGGGTTGTCGAGTGTCGCGCAATGGTAGGCTGGCGATGTATCAAACGGTTTTGCCTGCCGACATGTCTGGCCTTCGCATGCGCCATGTCGGCGAGAAAGGGGATGGCGCCCCTTCTGTTCCGCGGCTAAAGCGCCTGTTCACAACGGGCCTCGGACATGCCGCATGCGTTCTGGGATGAGGCATGTCTGACACGACGGACAGTGACCTTCGCGCCGCCTTCCTCGGCGGGATGAGCCATGCGGCCTGCACAGTCAATGTCGTTACCACCGATGGCCCCGCGGGTCGGGCGGGGGTCACGGTTTCGGCCATGACCTCGGTCTCCGCCGACACGCCGAAGCCGACATTGCTGGTCTGCGTCCATCATCAAAGCCCGGCCGCGCGCCTGATCCTCGAAAACGGCGTCTTTTGCGTCAACGTGCTCCGCGATGATCAATCCTATATCGCCGACACCTTCGCCGGCCGGTTCAAGGCGCAGATCGCCGAGAAATTCGACTGCGCCAAATGGACGATGCAGGTGACCGGCGCGCCGCGCGTGGTCGATCCGTTGGTGGCCTTCGACTGCCGGGTAATCAGCGGTGAGCGTATCGGCACCCATCATGTCGTCATCGGCGAGGTTTTGGACATCGTCACGGCCGCGCGCGGCTCAGCACTGATCTACGCCAATCGCGCCTACGGGCGCGCCGCGCATATCGAGCCGGTCTCGTCGATCGCCGCCGGCGCCCTCAAGGAAGGCGAGGAGCTGCGGATAGGCTGTTTTCACACCTTCGGACCCTATCTGCTGCCGGCGATGGTGGCCGAGATGAACGCCGAGCAGGAAATCGGCCTGAAGCTGATCGAAGGCGATCACCGGCGCGTGCTGGAAAGCCTCCGCTCCGGCGAGACCGATATTGCGCTGATTTACGATTTCGATCTCGGCGATGATCTGGAGACCGAGCCGCTTTCCGAACTCGAGCCTTATGTCCTTATTTCCGCTGCTCACCCGCTCGCCGAACAAGCCGCCATTTCACTTCGCGACCTGGTGGATCAGCCGATGGTGCTGCTCGACGCGCCGCCGAGCGCCGACTATTTCCTCTCGATCTTCACCGATGGCGGGTTCGAGCCCAAGGTACGCTATAGGACGGCCTCCTTCGAGATGGTCCGCGGTTTCGTCGGCCACGGCCTCGGTTTCGCCCTTCTCGCCACCAAGCCAGCGTCGAGCGTGACCTATGACGGCCAGGCGCTCGCCATTCGTCCACTTCGAGAGGACGTGAAAAGGAGCCGGGTGGTCATCGCGAGACGACGCGGAGCACCGATCAGCAAGGCGATCGAGGCCTTCGCCCGCCATTGCAGAACCGTCTTCAAGCCCACCTGACCGATTGGCTGCATCAGAAACTTTCTCCGATCGGGTAAAAACAAACGCCTGATCGACAGGAAAATCTGACTTAACAATGGATTAGGGCTCATATCCGGGCCGCATTTGATCAGAATCCGCTCCAGGCTCAAGACAAGATCGAATAACCTGTGGCCACTCTGTTTTCGAGGGCTCCCAACTTCCTTCGCCATCTTCATGGAACGTTAACGTCTGTGTGTGACCATGACGCACTGGTCCATGCGACCCTGGGAGTCCGCGCCCAGCCCAACCTTCTCTGCGGGCGGGCGGAATCCCAGGATCGCATGGACCAACAAGATGGCTGACGATGACACAAATCTATGAAGAAACGATGAAGAGTCGCACCTTGACGGCAGACGCCTTCACCGGCGCATCGGGAAAGCTCAACATGACCACGACCTGAACGGACTGCGTTTCGAACCTCGTGCTTTTCCCAACTGGTGGAAACACCTGTTCGATAAGGCAAGGCTTAGAAACAAAGAGATAGAGCGGATCCCGATCACACCTGATCGGGATCCGCTCTGGTCGCACTAGTCCGCGGCGTCGGCGTGGCAGCTTGCCGCGTTGCGGTCGGCCGGGAGGTTGAGGGTCGGGTTGGCGTCAAAGAAGCCTGACGGCATCAGCTTGAAGCCTGCGGTCACACAGGGCTGCACGGGGAAGTCCTCGGTGCGCGGCTGATGGTGCAGACCGAAGACATGCCAGGCGACCAGATCGGCATTGTCGATCGAGCGGCCCTGTTCGGCATAGGCGGCCACACCATCCGAGCCGTCCGAGTGATTGACGAATTCACCGGCGGGATAGCGTTCCTCCGGGTCATAGGCGGTCACCCAGAGATGGCTGCGCGTGAAACCCATGCGCTGGCCGGAGGGGCCATTCGGGTCGGTAAAGACCTGGCGTGTGCTTTCCGGCTCGAGCTTGTAGCCCGTCGGCTTGCCCATGTGATTGGTCTTGTTCGGGTTGATGAACTTCCAGTAACGCTCGGCCTCGGGTTTGCGCTGCCGGCCGCCTTCGGTTTCGACCTTGGTCTCCTGAATGTAGAAGGCGTTGCCATAGGGATTGTCCGGACCCAGCGGCTCGGCGAGCGTGTCGCATTCAACGACGGCGTTGTCGTCGCCGTCGACCGCCATGTCGAGACGGGCGCAGAAGAGATGCTGGTGGATCTGTCCGACCACGCCTGGTGCGACCTCGACGCCGTATTTCTCAGGCTTGCCCGGCTCGCAGGCGACCGTGTTGATGATGCCGGTCGCCTTGATCTCCAGCTCGAACGTGCCGTCGAGATAGAAATACCAGTAGGATCCGTATTCGTAATTGCCGACGGTGGAGATCGAGGAGATCACCAGCCGCCTTGCGCGCCGCACCTCGGTGCGATCGGTGCGGAAATCCCAGTGCTTCCAGAGGATCCCATAGTCCTCCTCATGGATGCAGATGCCGTTCTTGATGCACATGGGATCGCCGTTGATATCGCCGATCCAGCAATCGAGATACTGAATGGCGCCCAGGCAGTCGCAGCCGAGCTCCAGGGAATTGGCGAGCTTGCCGATGCCGTATTCGCCGATATCGAACACGTTTTTCCGGTAGTGCGGCGCCCGCGGACTGCCATAGGGAATGACCATCTCGGCGAGTGACGCCCTGTAGCAGACGGGGCGATCGGCATAGCTGATATTGTGAAGCGTGATCGCTTCGCGTGCATTGAAGCCGATCAGGATGGACCAGTCATGCCAGCGGAGGGTTCGCCCCTCCATCTCGAAGCTGACGCCTTCCGGCTGCCGGACATCGATCGGCTTCAGATCCTCGCGCGGCGGCTCGCTCATGAAGTCGCGATCATAGTTCACATCGCTCTCCGGCACGGGGACGATCCCGTGGTCGTCGATGCGGAGAACCTCCATGGTCTTGATGTCGATCACCGGGTTCAGGCCCTCGATCGGGTGCGCATATTGATTGTCATGCTCACTCGATTTGACCCAGCAGAAGGCGTAGCTGATATGACGTCCGTCTTCGCCTTCGACGCCGAAATTGCCGGCGGACCAGGGATCGACGCAGATCAGCGACATGTCGGTAAGACCGCGTTTGGCGCAGGCCTCAACGAAGCGCGGATCCGCCTTGACGGCATCCTCGATCTCCATGAATTCTTCAAGCTGGATCATCGGCCGGGCGTCAGGCACATGGTTCTTCGTCAGAACCTCGCTCTTATCGAGCGACACGGTCAGCCGCCAGACGCCGATCTCGCCGGTACGGAACAGATTGACCCGTGCCTTCCGGGTGATCGGATCGCCGGCCTTGAACGCGCGAACCTCAGTTTTCGGCGGCTCGAGCAATTCGATCATCTCGAAACGAAGGGCATCGCCAAGCTCGGCCATCTCCGTGCGGACGATCGCGGCGACCGCCTTGATCTCCCCGCTGGTCAACGGCTCCAGAGGGTGGATGACCGTTTCAACGGTCTGATTGATCGTATCCGCCGCCATCGCTTCTCTCCCCGGTGGCATGGCCACCTCATGTGTTTCCAGCCGCCTTCGAAGAAAGGACAAGGCCATGCGGTGGCAGGCAATCCTTGCCGGCATGGCCCGATGCATCGAAAACTTGCCTAACAAGACGTTAGACCAGGATTGAGAGAGTTCAAGCCGTTCCCCGTCTATAACTGACCGCGTTTTGCTGGCATCAGGCTGTTGATGACGGGAGCAATGCCATTCGATAGCCCAAGACATGGCTTTGCGTCCCAACCGTTCAAATCCAGGGCCTGGTAACCTATCCTTAAAGTTTGCTCGGCATGATCGTCGTCTGGTCCATGCGATCCTGGGAGTCCGTCCGCCCAGAGAAAAGGCCGGGCTGGGCACGGATTCCCAGAATCGCATGGATCAGTGAGACAGATGACATGGACGTGTTAACAAGGACTTAAGGTCAGAAGGAACCTGCAACCCATGACGTGTTTTGATCGTCTGTCGATGAACGTTAGGCGTCGTTGGTCTAATGCTTTCTCCGATTGGGACGAAACATATGATCGAAAAGAAAATACGGTAAAACAATGGGATAGAGCGCGCATAATGAGCTCTGAATAGCGAAACTTGTACCGACGCTTCGAGGTGTGATCGCCGGTTGTGGGGCTCCGTTAGAATTGTGGCTATCGAAATCGCTGCCATTCTCGCAAGCTTGTCTACCTGTTTATGGCACTGTCCATCGGCTCGAATTTCAGCCCGATTTTGAAGAACTGACAGTTCAACTGCCGCTCGCCGAGAGCGATGGCATATTCTTCAATCCTGTGGCCTTCCATGCTGCAGGCGACGATCGCACCGGCGACAAACCGCTTCGCCAATCCCATGCAGATCAGGCAGGAGCACGCAAGATACTCCATCCGCATCGCCTAACACGGAAAGTAGCAGACTCGCTGCATGACCGAACTGTCGAGCATGTCGGTCAAACGCTTGCCGGGGCTGGTCGATAGAGCGTTTCGCTACCGAGATCGACGAGCAAAGGGGTCGAAAACGTTCCTTCCAGGCGCAGGTCAAGCGATAAATTCACCAAGGCCGCCGTTTTGCAACCGATTGCAAATCAGCCTCTCCGCTTGCTATCGATAGAGGTGGTCGCAAATCGAAGGGTGTTGGCCTGACGCCCTTAGGAGGGGCGAATGGCTGTAACCTTGCGGGAAGTTGCCGAACGTGCGGGCGTATCGCGCTCCGCCGTGTCGCGCACCTTTACCGAAGGGGCCTCAGTGTCTGCGAAGACACGCCGGCTCGTCGAGCAGGCCGCAAAGGATCTCGGTTACAGCCCTAATGCGCTCGCCTCCAGCCTGACCACCGGGCGCACCAAGATGATCGGGCTGATCTCCAACAATTTTCACAATCCGATTTTTTTGGAGGTGTTCGATCTCTTCACCCGTGGCCTGCAGGACCGGGGGCTGCGGCCGCTGCTGGTCAATCTCTCCGACGAGACCGACCCGGAAAACTCGGTGCGCATGCTGCGGCAATATTCGGTCGATGGCGTGATCGTCGCGTCTTCGACCCTGCCGCTGAGTTTCGCCCGTGCCTTTCGCGATGCCGGCATGCCGGTCGTCCATTCGTTTGGGCGGCATGCCGCCTCGCCCAATGTGCATGTGGTCGGCATCGACAATGTCGCCTGCGGCCGCATGGCGGTGCGTGCCTTGATCGAGCGCGGCTATCGAAAGATCGCCTTTCTGGGCGGGCCGGAAGAGGCGACGTCTACCCAGGATCGTTTCACCGGTTTTCTGAACGAAGTGCGGAAGTCTCAGAGCGTGGAGGCAAGCCACAGCTTCGCCGAGGCCTACTCCTTCGAGGCCGGTCGCGCCGAAATGACCCGATTGCTGGCGGAAGGTCCGCCTGTCGAGGCCTATTTCTGTGGGGACGATGTCCTGTCGATCGGCGTGATGTCGGCGATCGAGTCACATCAGCTCAGGGTGCCCGACGACATCGGGCTTATCGGCCTGAACGACATGGAAATCGCCGGCTGGCAGAACATCGATCTTACCACCATTCACCAGCCGATCGGCGAGATCATCAAGGCGTCGGTCGAACTGATCACGACCATGCTGGATGAGCCGGAGACCCGGCCCGAAGCCCGTCTCTTCCCCTGCAGGATTGTCGAACGCGGCACGCTCAAGCCAATCCGCTGAAGACAATCGTCAACGATGTGGCCGTGCCACCTGGAACATGGGCGGGCGGGCATCGACCCAGGTGCCGGCGGCACGGGCTGACTCGACGGCGGCGTGGACGGCGGCCATGGAGCGTAGGCCGTCTTCAGCCTTCGGGTAGAGGGTGGCGGCGGGATCGGGAGCGCGGCCTTCCTTGCCAGCAGCGATGACCTCGGCGAGGTCGGCGTAGATATTGGCGAAGGCGAGCGGCATGCCTTCGGCATGGCCAATGGTGACGCGGGAGGCGCGATCGGCTTCGGGCGAAAGACCGGCTTCTCCCCGCTCGATGATCTGACTGCGGCCGCCTGTCGTTGTCCAAAGGAGCTGATTCGGCTGCTCCTGCGCCCAGCGGAGACCGCCTTTCTCCCCGAAGACCTGAAGCGTCAGGCCATGCATGCGTCCGACCGCCACGGACGAGGTCCAGAGCCGCCCAACGGTGCCGCCGTGCAAGCGGAAATTGACCATGGCATCGTCTTCGAGGGTACGCGATGCGATGGTCGAGGCGAAGTCCGCCGAGAGCTTTTCGACCTCGTCCGAGGCGACGAAGCTCGCCATATGCAGGGCGTGAATGCCGCAATCCGCGAACTGGGCGGACACACCCGCCTGGGCGGGGTCGTAGCGCCAGCGGACGCGCGGGTTGTCGGCGTCGGCGGCATCGGCGTGATGGCCGTGGGCGAATTCGGCGACGATGACCCGCAGCCTGCCGAGATCGCCGCGCGCCACCATCGCCCGCATATGACGCACCAGCGAGTAGCCGGTGTAGCCATAATTGACGGCGCAGATGCGGCCTGCATCCTGGGAAACGCGCACAATCTCTTCGCCTTCTTCGACGGTCATGGTCATCGGCTTTTCGCAGAGCACGTTGAAGCCAGCTTCGAGGAAGGCCTTGGCGATCTCGAAATGGGTGGCGTTGGGCGTGGCGACGGTTACCAGGTCGATCCGATCGGGACGATCGCGTTCGCCGGCGAGCATTTCCTTCCAGTCACCGTAGGCGCGGTCAGCGGCGATACCGAGTGATCGAGCGTATGCCCTGCCTTCATCTGGCCGATGGTCGAGGGCGCCCGCGACGAAATCGAAGGCCCCGTCCAGCCCGGCGCCTAGGCGATGCGCAGGCCCGATCTGACTACCCTGGCCACCGCCGATCATCCCCCAATTCAGTCTCTTCATCACAAAACCCTCAATTCTTGATGCATCTGCCCGCCCGATAAGCAAAAACGCCGATCACCAGAACCAAAACGACCGAGCGCCACCATCGCTCCGGGAATCAATGAAGTGGCCAAGCCACCTAGAAGCCGATGGATTGGAGGTAGGCGCGGTTGGCTTTGGCATCGTCGATCGGCGACGTGTCGCCGGTCGGATCGCAATCCTGCTCCACGGTGCACCAGCCCTCGAAGCCGTTGTCCAGCAGGATTTTTCGGACTGCTGGAAAGTCGACGTCGCCCTTGCCGAGCTTACAGAAGATTCCCTGGCCGCAGGCGTCGTAGAAGTCGGTGCGTTTTTCGATCACGTCAGCCTTCACGGCAGGGTCGATGTCCTTGAAGTGCATGTAGCTGATGCGGTCGATATGTCTCTTCGTGAAACTGATCGGATCGAAGCCGGCATAGGAGTGATGGCCGGTATCGAAACAGATTTTCAGGATGCTGTCGTCGATCTCGTCGAGGAGGCGTTCGAGCTCCGGCTCGAAATCCATGAAGCCCGCGGCATGGGCGTGAATGGCGACGGTGAGGCCATATTCCTCGGTGCCCATCTGGGCGATAGTCTTAATGCGGTCGCGAAAGGCGGTCCATTCGGCCGCATCCATCTGCTCGGCCTCCGATGCCCGGCCCGCGGTCGGTGCCCGGCGTTCGGAAATGCTGTCGATCAGCACCAGATGTTTAGCGCCGTGGGCTTGGAGCGCTTTGCAGGTCCTGATGGAACCATCCAGGACATCATCCCACTTGGCGGGGTTATGGAAGGGGCGGAAGACCACGCCGCCGATCAGTTCCTGATCATATGCTTTGAGCGCATCTGCAAGTTCGGCCGGGTCTTCCGGCATGAAGCCAACCGGGCCGAGCTCGATGCCGCGATAGCCGGCCTCGGCGTTCTCGCGCAGTACATCCTGCCAGACAGGGTTTCGCGGATCGTCCGCGAATTCGACGCCCCAGGAGCAGGGTGCGTTACCAATATTTATCGACATAGGCATGCCTCCCAGGCATCAAAAATCGGCGACGGTCTGCCAGGATCGGCTGCGGTCCGACGCGCGGATCGCGGCCACGGTACGGGAAACCTCAAGCCCCTCTTGGAAGGTGGGCCAGACATGCCGGCCGGTTTCGATCGCGGTCAGGAAATCCTTGGCCTCGATGATGATCTGGTCCTGGTAACCGGTGCCGTGGCCGGCCCCCTGGCAAAACGACAGATAGTCCGGATGCTCCGGTCCGGTCAGGATTTTGCGAAAACCACGTTGGCTCTCGGGACCTTCGGCCAGATAGAGGTCGAGCGAATTCTGGTCTTCCTGATCGAAGCGAATAGCGCCCTTGGTGCCGTTGATTTCATAGGCGTAACCCATCTTCCGGCCGGTTGCGATGCGGCTGAAGAACAGGTGCCCCATGGCGCCACGCTCGAAACGGCACATGACGTGGGCCTGATCGTCATTGGAAGCGTCGCCGCGTCTAGCGTGCACCGTTTCGATCTCTGCGTTCAGCTCCCTGATCGGGCCCATCAGGGCGCGGGCAGCGTTGATCATGTGGGGGGCGAGGTCGCCCATGCAGCCATTGGCCTCGCCTTCGCTTCGCCAGGTCGGGTCGGCGTCCGGGTCGGCATCGAAATCCTCGGTATGCTCGCCGCGAAACCAGGTGACCTCGCCGATCACGCCGTCATTGATCAGCGTTCGCGCATATTGAGAGGCGGGTGTGCGGATGTAGTTGAAGCCGATCATGTTGATGACGCCCGAGGCGTCGGCTGCGGCGACCATGGCTTTCGCGTCCTCGAGGGAAGCGCCCAGCGGCTTTTCGCAAAAGACCGGTTTCTTGAGCGCGAAGGCGGCTTCGGCGATGGCGCGGTGGGTCGATTGCGGCGACGCGATCACTATGGCCTCGACCGAGGGGTCGGCCACCAACACCTGCCAGTCCGCGGCGGCGCGGCGATAGCCGAGCTTTTCGGCAAGGCGTTTTCCGGACTCAGGCGTCGAGCCCGCGACCATCTCCAGCCTCGGGCGAAGCGCCGTCTCGAAGACGGCGCCCACGGCCGACATGGCCACGGCATGGGCCTTCCCCATATAGCCACCGCCGACGATGCCGATCCCAATTTCCCTGGCCAAGCACCCTCTCCCTGTCTCTCGAGCCGGTGCGACAAACTGTTTGCAACCGGTTGCAAAATGCGTATCTTCATTCGGGCGGGCCGGTCAATCGAAAAGCGATGCGCCTTGGCAATTTCTCGATGGGGGAGGATGCGGTGAGCGGAGCAGGCAAGGAAATTCGTCTCACGACGGCGCAGGCGATCATCAGATATCTGGCGGCGCAGTTCATCGAGATCGACGGCAAGCGCGTACGCCTTTGCGGCGGCGGCTTTGGCATTTTCGGCCATGGCAACGTCACTTGCCTCGGCGAAGCGCTCTATGATCATCGAGACGAACTGCCTCTCTATCGCGGCCAGAACGAGCAGAGCATGGGCTTTGCTGCGGCCGCCTATGCCAAATACCATCTGCGCCGACGTTTCATGTTCTGCACCGCGTCAGCAGGCCCCGGCACGGCCAACCTCTACACCTCGGCAGCGCTCGCCCACGCGAATCGCCTGCCTGTTCTGATGCTCTGCGGCGATGCCTACGCCACGCGCCTGCCCGACCCGGTGCTGCAGCAGCTCGAGCATTTCGGCAATCCCGCCATGGGCCTGAACGACGGCTTCCAGGCGGTGTCCCGCTACTGGGACCGGATCACCCACCCGGCACAGGTGATCCAATCCCTCCCCGCCGCCATCGCCACGATGTTGGACCCTGCCGACTGCGGCCCCGCTTTCCTCGCACTGCCTCAAGACGTGCAGGGCTGGGCCTATGACTACCCGGCGATCTTCTTCGAGGAAAAGACGCACCACATCCGCAGGCAGTCGCCCGACGAGAACGAAGTCGCTGCTGCTGCTGCGTTGCTGAAGTCGGCATCCCGCCCGATGATCATTGCCGGTGGGGGTGTCCAATATTCGGGCGCGGTCGACGAACTGACAGGTTTTGCTGAGGCCCATGGCCTCCCCGTGGTCGAGACGATTGCCGGGCGGGCCAATCTGGTGGCGGAGCATCCGCTCAATATCGGGCCAATCGGCGTCACCGGTTCGGACAGCGCGAACGCCATCGCCGAAAAGGCCGACGTCATCCTCGCCATCGGCACGCGGCTTCAGGACTTCACGACTGGCTCCTGGACCGCGTTCGACAAGGACGCCCGCCTCATCTCATTGAACGCCGCCCGCCATGATGCCGGCAAGCATCTTTCGCTCCCCGTCGTCGGCGACGCCAAGCTCGGCATTGCAGGGCTGAACGCAGCGCTTGCGGATTGCAAAGCGCCGGCTGCCTGGACGGACGAGGCCAGGAAAGAGCGCGCCTGCTGGGACGCCTATGTCGCCGACAACGTCCGCACCGACACCAACCGCCCCAATTCCTACGCCCAGGCGGTCAGCGTGGTGAACGCACTCTGCGATCCGCGGGACCGGGTGGTGGCAGCAGCGGGCGGCCTGCCGGCCGAGGTCACGGCGAACTGGCGGACCCTCGATATCGGCACGGTCGACGTTGAGTTCGGCTTTTCCTGCATGGGCTACGAGATCTCCGGCGGTTTTGGCGCGAGAATCGCACAGTCCGAGAAAGAGCCCGAGAAGGACACGATCGTCTTTTGCGGCGACGGTTCCTACCTCCTGATGAATTCGGACATCTACTCCTCGGTGCTGACCAGGAAGAAGATGATCGTCCTGGTGCTCGACAATGGCGGCTTCGCCGTGATCAACAAGCTGCAGAACGGCACCGGCAACGAAAGCTACAACTGCCTCTTCGCCGACTGCCCGACCGTGCCCGAAGCGTTTGCCGTCGACTTCGAAGCTCATGCGCGCGCTATGGGGGCGGACGCCGAGACCGTTGCCAATCCGGACGAGCTGGCCGAGGCCTTCAAGCGCGCCAAGGCGAGCGACAAGACCACCGTGATCGTCATGAACGTCGATGCCTATGAGGGCTGGACCACTGAAGGCCATGCCTGGTGGGAGGTCGGCACGCCGGAGGTCTCCGAGCATGAGAAGGTGCGCGACGCCCACCGGAACTGGGAAGCCGGGCGCGACCGTCAGCGGAAGGGCGTTTGATGGCGGCCTTCGACCTCTTCGGCGATCGGCCCGAAAAATTCCTGATCATCGGCCGCGCCGGCATGGATTTTTATCCCGACCCGCCCGGCACGAAGACCGAGGACGCCGAGCGTTTCGTGTGCTGTCTGGGGGGATCGTCGAGCAATATCGGCGTGGCGATCTGTCGGCATGGCGGTGCCGCCGCCCTGGTCACCTGCGTCGCCGATGACAGCATCGGACGCTATTGCCTGAACCAGCTCGCCCATTACGGCATCGATGCCCGCCATGTGCGCTCGGTCGGCGGCGAGGCGCGCAATTCGCTGGCGGTGGTCGAGAGCCGTGTCGAGGACCACCAATCCGTCATCTACCGAAATGGCGCCGCCGATTTCGAGATGACGGTCGACGATGTGTCCGCCGTCGATTTCGCTGCCTATGGCGCGCTGATCACCACGGGCACCGTGTTTGCCGCCGAACCGTCGCGCAGCGCCAGCTTCCACGCTTTCAGTCTGGCAAGAGCCGCCCGGCTCCCGCTGATTTTCGATCTCGACTACCGCCCCTATTCCTGGCCATCGGCCGAAGTGGCTTCCGAAGTGTATTCGCGTGCAGGCCGAGCCTGCGACATCGTCATCGGCAATGACGACGAGTTCGGCTTCATGGCCGGCGGCAAGGATAAGGGCCTGGACATGGCCCGCGAGCTCGCGAAGACCACCGCCAGCATCGTCATCTACAAGATGGGCGATCGAGGGTCGATCACCGTGACAAGGGACGACGAATTCAAGACCGGCATCTACCCCGTCGACGCCCTCAAGCCGACTGGCGCCGGCGACGCCTTCATGGGCGGCTTCATCGCCTCCCTTGCGAATGGCTATGCCATACGCGACTGCGTGCTGCGTGGCTCGGCGTCAGCGGCGATGGTCGTCGCCAAGGTGGGCTGCGCGCCGGCCATGCCGACCACGGCGGAGCTCGACCAGTTCCTGGCCGATCACCCCGGACCGACCGATCCCTGAGGAAGGACTGCCCATGCATATCGCGCCTTACGACAATCAGAACAAGCCGATCGTCGATGCCGAGAATCCGACGGTTCCGCTGAACTACTTCAACATCGTGAATCTGGCCAAGGGCCAGAGCTTCGACTACCAAGTGCCGGGCTACGAGACCTGCATCGTGCCGGCGACCGGCACGGTGAACGTCGATGTCGAGGGTGTCGCTTTCGCCGATCTGGGCGGGCGCGGCGTCGATGTCTGGGACGGCGAACCGGAGGGGGTCTACGTGCCCGTCGGCGCCAAGACCGAGATCACCTGCGTTTCCGACGACACCGAAGTCTTCGTCGCCGGCGCCAGATACGACAAGGTGCTGGAGCCGTTCGATGTACGCTCGGATGCACTCGATCTGGTGCAGTACGGCTCGGACGACACCAAGACACACCGCAAGATCAAGCACATCCTCGGTCAGCAGCAGGCGGATAAGGTCGGCCGCCTTCTCGTATCCGAGCTCTTTACGGTCGGCCAGGGCGGCTGGTCCGGCTTTCCCAGCCACAAGCACGACACCGACCGCTTGCCGAACGAAACCCGCCACGACGAAACCTATAATTTCCGCTTCCGGCCGAACCATGGCTCAGGCGTGCAGATGCTGCAGCGCGAGGACGGCAAGTCGGGCGATGCCTATCATATCGTCGACGGCTCGACGATCTGCCTCGACAAAGGCTACCATCCCTGCTGCGTGCTGCCGGGTTATGAAATGTACTACTTCACCATCCTCGGCGGCCTGTCGCAGCGTTCGCTCATTCAGTATTTTCAGCCGAGCCATGCCTATCAGATCGAGACCATCCCCGGCATCAAAGACATGATCGCCAAATTCAAATGACGCGAGCCACACTGGCCGATGTTCTAAAGCCGGCCCTCGCTGAGGGCTACGCGGTGCCGGGCCTGGTCTGTCTCGGCTGGGAAGATTCCCGCGCCTATGTCGCCGCGGCCGAGGCCGAGCGCGCACCAGTGATCCTCCAGGCGGGACCGGGCTGTCGAAAGCACACACCCTTGCCGATCCTCGCCTCGATGTTCGGTCATCTCGCCGACGAAGCGTCGGTGCCGGTCGTCCTCCATCTGGACCATGGCTTTACGATCGAGGAATGCCGTCAGGCGATCGACTGCGGCTTCACCTCGGTGATGTTCGACGGTTCCAGAAAGCCACTTCAGCAGAACATCGAAGAAACAGCGGAGATCGCCAACCTGGCCCATGCAGCCGACATTTCCTGTGAGGGTGAGATCGGTTTCGTCGGTTATGACAGGGGCGAGCATTCGGCCAGCACCGATCCGGACGAGGCGGCGCGTTTTGCAAGCGAGACCGGCATTGATGCCATGGCGATTTCAATCGGCAATGTTCACCTGCAAAAAGAACAGGCCTCGACCCTTGATGAGCAGGCTTTGACGTTGATCGAGGCGAAGACCGATCTGCCGCTCGTCATCCATGGCGGCTCAGGCGTCTCAGCCGCCCAGCGACAGCATCTCTCCGCCAGAACGGCGATCTGCAAGTTCAACATCGGCACCGAGCTGCGCATGGCCTTTGGCCATGCAGTCCGCAAGGCGCTGGACGATGATGCCGAGCTTTTCGATCGGATCGACATCCTGAGTTCGGCAGCACCCGCTGTCGAAGCTGCAACCCGCAGCCTCATGCGCTCATTGGGCGCTTCCGGACATACGCCAGGCTAATCTCATCTCCCACCAGATCAGGTCGGTTGGTTCAGGCCTGACGTTTTGACAGTCGATAGCCTGCCCTTCAAGAAGCCTTAACCTTTCTCCGTTAGCTTCCATTTTCCGGTCCATGCGATCCTGGGAATCCGCCCGCCCGCTGGACGAGTTGGGGCGAGGCTCGGATTCCCAGGATCGCATGGACCATGAAACGGCCTAGAAGAAAAGGGTTAATCAAAGCTTAGAGCTTTTCCCGAACAGGTGGAACCACCTGTTCGATAAGGAAATGCGGTGAAACAATGAGATAGAGCGTGTATCCCGATCACACCCGATCGGGATCTGCTCTAAATGCTCATACCCGGGTGGGCGGGCATAGGTTCTGCGATCGCAGGATCAGGCTGCTAGCGCGGCAGCACCGGCCTCGACGGCGGTTCGCATCTGGTCGAAGTCATCCTCGGTAAGCGCTAGGGAGATGTAGAGCTTGCCCGGTGCTTTGAGGATGCCGTGCTCGCGGAGGGTCTTGTTGTAGACGCCGTTTCGCGTCGCATCTTCCCGTTTGTGTTCCCGGTAGTCCCGGACCTGATGGCTGCTGAACACCACATCGAACAAAGCGGGCTCGCCGACGACCTGATGGGGGAGGCCGGCATCATCCAGTGCCTTTTGCTGCATGTCCATCAGCCGCTGCCCATTGGCCTCGAGCGTCGCGTAGCTGCCCTCGCGCTTCAGGATCTCCATGGTCTTGAGCCCGGCGACGGCGGCGACCGGCGCGCAGGAAAGCGTGCCGAGCTGCATCAGCCAGTTCTCGGCGCCCACCTTGGCTTTGTCGAAATGGGCCATGACGTCGGCCCGTCCGGTAATGGCCGCGAGCGCAAAGCCGCCGCCGATCACCTTGCCGAGCGTGCAGAGATCGGGCGTCACGCCGTAAGCTTCCTGAGCACCGCCATAGGCGAGGCGAAAGCCGGTTACGATCTCGTCGAAAATGAGAAGGATGCCGGTCTTGTCGCAGAGGTCCCGAAGCGTCTGAAGGAAGCCGGGAGCCGGCGGCACCAGGCGCTGCAGGGGCTCGACGATGATGCCGGCGATCTCGGAACCATGCTCGTCGATGATCGAGCGGATGAAGTCAGGGTCGTTGAAAGGGGCGATCAACATATCGGCGGCGATGCCGTCCGGAATGCCGGCGCTGTCGGGCACGGGCGTCGGGAAATTGGCGAGCGTCATCGGGGCGAGGCTCATCTGCGCCTCAGGGCTCATGCCATGATAGCCGCCCTCGAATTTCAAGATCTTCGGCCGGCCAGTAAACGCACGAGCGAGGCGCATGGCGTACATATCGGCCTCGCTGCCTGTGCCGACATAGCGCACCTGCTCGCCGCAGGCGACGGCATCGCAGATGGCTTCGGCGAGCTCGATGCCGATCGTGTTATTGGCGAAGAAAGTCATGCCTTTCGGCAGCTGCTCGTAGACGGCTTCCAGAACTTCGGGGTGGCCGTGGCCGAGCATCATCGGACCGGAGCCGATTAGAAAGTCGACATATTCCTTGCCGTCCTCGTCCCAGACGCGGCTGCCGAGACCTTCGCGGATCATGATGCCCGGATCGAAATTGCCAAAACCGCCCGCCGGCAACACGGCATTGGCGCGCTCGATCCATTCAGCCTGCGTGGTCACCTTCTGCATGGTGGAATGTCCACTTCATCTGGTTTGGGCCGTCTTCGAAGAACGTGCTTTTCACTCGATGGGTATACGGTCCTTTGTCGAGAGCAAGGCCAGGGTTGTTCGTTTCCTGCCTGCCGCTGGCTTCTTGAGCACGTTTTCGAGATTTGATGATCAACCTCGTCGATGAAAGGGCGCTTTCTCTCAGCGACATCGTCTTGAGATCGTCCGACAGCAAAAGGAAAAAGGCGCCCCGACTGGTGATCGAGGCGCCTTTTTTATGGTCAGTTGCGTGTCCTCAACATGAGAATGCCCGCCGTTCAGCCAGAAAACCTGGCCGCATACCGTCCAGCCAGACGACAGCGGACGAAACTCAATGCCGTGGCCACGCCACCACCTAGAGGGCGGCGTCGGTCACCACGTGGGTCCAGGCCCCTTCCGGCTCCTTGGTGATCACCGGATCGGAGCCGCCCTTCATCAGGGTTTCGACGGTGCGCTCGTAGTCGGCGGGATCGAGCTTGCCGTCGCTGCCGGCGGTGAGCTTGGCGATTTCGCCCATCATCCGGACCTGATGCTCTTCGGTCTGAGCGCCGGTCGCGTCATTGTCGAGCACGATTTCGGCGGCTTCCTTGACATTCTCCTCGGCATATTTCCAGCCCTTCATGCTGGCGCGGACGAAGCGAGCCATCTTGTCGACGAAGGCCGGGTCTTCGAGGTTTTCTTCAAGTACGTAGATGCCGTCTTCGAGGGTCGAAACACCCTGATCCTCATATTTGAAGACCACGAGATCGTCGGGCGTCAGGCCGGCGTCGATGATCTGCCAATACTCGTTATAGGTCATGGTCGAGACGCAGTCCGCCTGCTTTTGCAGGATCGGATCGACGTTGAAGCCCTGCTTCAGGACGGTGACGCCGTCATCGCCGCCGTCGGTCGGGATGCCGAGCTGGCTCATCCAGGAGAGGAAGGGATATTCATTGCCGAAGAACCAGACGCCGAGCGTCTTGCCACGGAAATCCTCGGGCGAGGCGATGCCGGTATCCTTGCGGCAGGTGAGCATCATGCCGGATGACTTGAAGGGCTGGGCGATGTTGACGAGCGGGAGGCCCTTTTCGCGGCTGGCGAGCGCTGAGGGCATCCAGTCGAGAATGACGTCGGCGCCGCCGCCTGCGATCACCTGCGGCGGTGAGATGTCCGGGCCGCCGGCCTTGATCTCGACCTCCAGGCCCTCTTCCTCATAGAAGCCCTTGTCGGCTGCGACGTAGTAGCCGGCGAATTGCGCCTGGGTGACCCATTTCAGCTGGAGCGTCACCTTATCGGCGGCCGCTGCGCCGGTTGCGACGAGAGCAAGCGCCGTCGCAGCTGCAAGTGTCGAAAAAGTCTTCATGGTGGTCCCCTCTTTCTTAGGTTCGTTATCCCTGGTTTGACGGATGCCAGAACGTTACGGAGCGCTCAATCAGGGCGATCGTGCCGTAAAATGCCGAGCCCGCGAGTGCCGCAACGGCGATCTCGGCCCAGACCATATCGAGCGCCATGCGGCCGATCTCGGTGGAAATGCGAAAGCCCATGCCGACGATCGGCGTGCCGAAGAATTCGGCGACGATCGCGCCAATCAGCGAAAGCGTCGTGCAGATCTTCAGTCCATTGAAGATGAACGGTCCCGAGGCGGGCAGCCTCAACTTGAAGAGGGTTTGCCAATAGGAAGCGGCGTAAGTGCGCATCAAGTCGCGCTGCATCGGCTCCGAGGCTCTGAGGCCCTCCATAGTGTTCACCAGCATCGGAAAGAAACACATCACCACGACGACCGCGGCTTTGGAATGCCAATCGAAGCCGAACCACATCACCATGATAGGCGCAATGCCGACAATCGGCAGCGCCGCTGCAAGATTGCCGATCGGGAGGAGGCCCCGCTGAAGAAAGGGCGACCGGTCGATGGCGATGGCGGTCAGGAAGGCCGCGCCGCAGCCGATGACATAGCCCGGAAGGACCGACTTCAGTACGGTCTGCACGAAATCTGCCCAGAGCGTCGGAACATTGCCGGTCAGAGCCCCCCAGATGTCGACCGGCGACGGCAGAATAACCGCCGGCACCTCGAGGCCCTTCACCAGGCCGTGCCAGATTGTGAGGATGCTCACGCCGAAGACGACAGGGATCGCGAAGCTCGAGAACCCGTTGTCCTGCTTGGCCAGCATGGCGTTCAGAAACCAGCCGCCGATCCAGGCGAAGAGCGCGATCAGGAGCCAGATCATCGGGCGAGGCCCATGCGGCCGAGCACGAGCTTCTGCAGGAAGCCGATCACACCGACCATCAGGCCGGCGCAGATGGCGGCGCCGATGAGCGCGGACCAGATGATCAGCACCTGGCCGTAATAGGAGCCGTTCAGCATGCGTGCGCCGAAGCCGCCTTGGGCGCCGGTCGGCAGTTCACCGATGATCGCCCCGACCAGCGCGATAGCGACCGCGATCTTGAGCGATGTGAAAAGATAAGGAAGGGCGGACGGCCAGCGCAGTTTCCAGAAGACCTGCCAAGCGCTGGTGTTGTAGGTGCGCAGGAGGTCGAGCTGCATGGGGTCCGGGCTGCGCAGCCCTTTCACCATGCCGACGACCACCGGGAAGAAGCTGAGATAGGCGGAGATCGAGGCTTTGGCGATCAGGCCCGAGACGCCGACATTGTAGAGCACCACGATGATCATCGGCGCGATCGCCAGGATCGGCACGGTCTGAGATGCGATCACCCAGGGCATGACGCTGAGGTCCATCACCCGGCTATGGACGATACCGACCGCAAGCGCGACGCCGAGGCCGACGCCCATGGCAAAGCCGAGCAATGTGGCGGAAAGCGTAATCCAGCCGTGATAAATCAGCGAGCGTTTGGACGTGATTTTCTTGTCGACCGTGGTCGCCCAGATCTCGCCGGCGACCTGATGCGGTGCCGGCAGAACCGGCCGTTCCTGCTGCATGGTCTTCGGCAGGATTTCGGCGAATGTGATCTCGACGCCGGCACGCTCAGCCTGATCCCGTTCCCAGGATGCGTTCAGGAAGACCGCGCCCGCATACCAAAGCGCGATGATCGCGACGAGAATGGTCAGAACAGGAAGCACTCGCTGATAAAGCGCCTCAGTCATCGTAACTGTGACCGGCGCGTAGGCCCTGACGAACTCGAGAGGCGACCTCCAGGAACGAAGGGGAATCGCGAATTTCGAGCGGCCGTTCGGCGGGCAGCGGGCTGTCGATGACGTCGATGATGCGACCGGGCCGGGGCGACATGACGACGATGCGGGTGGAGAGGTAGACGGCCTCCGGGATCGAGTGGGTGACGAAGCAGACGGTCTTTTGCGTGCGTGCCCAAAGAGCCAGAAGCTGCTCGTTCAGATGATCGCGCACGATCTCATCCAACGCGCCGAAGGGCTCGTCCATCAGGAGAAGGTCGGCATCGAAGGCGAGCGCGCGTGCGATCGACGCACGCTGCTGCATACCGCCTGAAAGCTGCCAGGGATATTTCCGGCCGAAGTCAGAAAGGCCGACCAAGTCGAGGACTGCGGCGGTGCGTTCGGCCATGTCGGCCGTGGTGTAGCCCATGATCTCGAGCGGCAGGCGGATGTTTTTCTCGATGGTGCGCCAGGGATAGAGCCCAGCCGCCTGGAAGACATAGCCGTAAGTCCGCTGCAGCCGTGCTGCTTCGGGGGTCATACCGTTCACGGTGATGCTGCCGCCGGTTGGCTGTTCGAGATCGGCAATCACGCGGAGAAATGTGGTCTTGCCGCAGCCTGAGGGGCCGATGAAGGAGACGAAGTCGCCTTCATTGATGGCGAGATCGACGTCGGACAGGGCGTGAACCGGTCCGTCATCGGTCTCAAAGGTCAGGTTCAGGCCGGATGCCTCGATTACCGTTCCAACGCCGGCCTTTTTCAACATCGCAGCGCGCCGCTGCAGCTTTCGTCTTCAGGCGCTGACAGCGGGCCATGCTGAGGTATGTCGCCAACCGTTAACCAAATTTTAGTCCTTGGATTGCATACTTCCTCCCCTGGTCCATGCGACCGTGGGAGTCCGTCCGCCCGCAGATAGGAGTGGCCGAGCTCGGATTTCCACGATCGCATGGACCAAGTCGGCGAGCTTAGTGTGGGCTGGTTAATATCTGGTTTCGATATGTCTCGCCGCTTGGCTCCTCGTTCATGTTCTCGATTGAGCCGAGTGAGGCGTGCAGATGGCGAGGTCTGCCTAGCGGATGTCGTTAACCGCTCGTTAACCGAAGTTTCGTAGGCTCCCTCATCTGGTCCATGTGACCCTGCGAATCCGTCCGTCCAGAGGGAGAAAGCCCCAGGCTCGGACTTCCAGGATCGCATGGACCAGGAAATCGACCTTATGTGCGATAAGTTAACGTTTCGTTTCGCGGTGTTTGGCTGCGATACGAACGAAGCTTCTGGCCGTGTCGCTGGAACAGTCTTGGCTTGGCTTCGGCGCATATATCTTCCCTTACCCCCGAAGGCTTGGGCGTAAACCGTCACCCTCGGCCATGACGGTCCGAGTCCATGAGGTGGCCACGCCACCTAGACGCCGCTTGGTATGTTTTGCGGGTCGCGCTCGACGCGGCGGGGCGCTGTCAGTTCCTTCCAGGTGGAGAGCGCCTTGTTGACGGCTGGAAAGGCGGGGCGCGGAACGAAGCGGCCGCGGCCGGCCTGGGGCTCGGAATTCTTGCCATGCTCCCAGATGATATCGCCACGGGAGAGCGTGTAACGCGCCTGCGCCGTGACCTCGAAGCCCTCGAAGACGTTGTAGTCGATGATCGACTTCTGGGTGGTCGCTGAGATTTTTTTCGAGATCTTCGGGTCCCAGACGCAGATATCGGCATCGGCGCCTTCGACGATCGCGCCCTTCTTCGGGTAGACGTTCAGGATCTTGGCGACGTTCGATGAGGTGACGGCAACGAACTCGTTCATGGTCAGGCGACCTGTCTCGACCCCTTTTGTCCAAAGCATGGCGAGCCTGTCCTCGAGGCCGCCGGTGCCGTTCGGGATCATCGGGAAACCCTTCAGACCCATGCGCTTTTGCTCGGTGGTGAAGGCGCAGTGGTCGGTCGCGACCACCTGGAGCGAGCCTGCTGCGAGGCCGGCCCAGAGACCGTCCTGATGCTCCTTGCTGCGAAACGGCGGGGACATCACGCGGCGGGCGGCGTAATCCCAGTCCTTGTTGAAATATTCGTTTTCGTCGAGCGTCAGATGCTGGATCAGCGGCTCGCCATAGACACGCATGCCCTTCTGGCGTGCCCTCCTGATCGCCTCGTGGGCCTGTTCGCAGGATACGTGGACGATGTACACGGGAACACCTGCGGCATCTGCGATCATGATGGCGCGGTTCGCGGCCTCGCCTTCAACCTCGGGCGGGCGGCTGAACGCATGGCCTTCAGGACCGGTGGTGCCCTCGTTCATGTATTTTTCCTGCAACGCCGCGACCACGTCGCCATTCTCGGCATGCACGAGGGGGAGCGCTCCAAGCGCAGCGCAGCGCTGGAAGGACGCGAACATCTCGTCGTCGTCGACCATCAAAGCGCCTTTGTAGGCCATGAAGTGCTTGAAGGTGTTGATTCCTCGCGCGACGACTTGCTCCATCTCATCAAAGATGGTCTCCGACCAACCGGTGATGGCCATGTGATAGGAGATATCGGTGCAGATCTGGTCCTTGGATTTCCGGTCCCAGTCCTTTACCGCGTTCATCAGGGAACCGTCCTCGCCAGGCAGCACGAAGTCGACAAGCATGGTGGTGCCGCCTGATGCGGCAGCGAAGGTACCGCTCTCGAAGGTCTCTGCGGCAAAGGTGCCCATGAAGGGCATTTCAAGATGGGTGTGGGGATCGATGCCGCCCGGGATCACATAGGCGTCCGAGGCATCGACGGTCTCGTCACCTTTCAGATTGTCGCCGATGGCCGCGATCTTCTCGCCCTCGACCAGGACGTCGGCCTTGTAGGTCCGATCCGCGGTGACGACGGTGCCGCCTTTGATGACCTTGGACATGTCTTTCTCCGTTGAGGCCGACGCTGCCGTCGCTGACAATGTCGCGGCTATGTCGGCTGACTATCTCTGATCTTCTTCAATCGCAGCAAGAATCAGGCCACGATTTCCGCCGTCTCGACCACGGCATGGAACAGGACGTTCGCGCCCTTTTCCGCCCATTCAGGCGAGATTTCCTCGGCCTCATTATGGCTGAGACCATCGATGCAGGGGCACATCACCATCGAGGTGGGGGCGACCTTGTTGATCCAGCAGGCATCATGGCCAGCGCCCGAGACGATGTCGCGATGGCTGTAGCCGAGGCGCTCGGCGGCACCGCGCACAGCGGCAACGCAGCCCTCGTCGAAGGCGGGCGGATCGAAGGAGCCGACGACGCGGGTGGAAAGCTCGACGCCAAGCGCGTCACAGAGGCGAGGCGCTTCGGTCTCCAGTCGGGAGACCATGGCCTGCAGCGTATCCAGGATGTGTGAGCGGAAGTCGACGGTGAAGACGACCCGGCCCGGAATGATGTTTCTGGAATTCGGATAGACGTCGATATGGCCGATGGCGCCGACGGCGTTCGGCTGATGCTCCATCGCAATCTCGTGAACCAGCTCGGTGATCTGGGCGAGGCCGCGCCCGGCATTCTTCCGCATAGGCATCGGTGTCGAGCCGGTGTGGCTCTCCTTGCCGGTCACCGTGCATTCGATCCAGCGAAGGCCCTGGCCGTGGGTGACGACTCCGATGTCGACATCCTCAGCCTCCAGGATCGGCCCCTGCTCGATGTGGAGCTCGAAGAACGCATGCATCTTGCGCGCGCCGACCTCTTCGTCGCCGCGCCAGCCGATGCGCTCCAATTCGTCGCCGAAGCGCTTGTTCTCGGCGTCGACCAGATCATAGGCCCAGTCCTGGGTATGGATGCCGGCGAACACGCCGGAGGCCAGCATCGGCGGGGCGTAACGCGTACCCTCCTCGTTGGTCCAGTTGGTGACCACGATCGGATGCTTGGTCTTGATGCCGAGCTGATTGAGGGTGCGGATGATTTCAAGACCGCCGAGCACACCCAGGACGCCGTCATATTTGCCGCCGGTCGGCTGCGTATCGAGGTGGGACCCGACATAGACGGGAAGAGCGTCCGGATCCGTGCCCTCGCGTCTCGCGAACATGTTGCCCATCTGATCAAGGCCCATGCTCAGCCCCTCGGCCTCGCACCATGTCTGGAACAGAGCGCGGCCCTTTGCATCGTCGTCGGTCAGGGTCTGGCGGTTGTTGCCGCCGGCGATGCCGGGGCCGATCTTGGCCATTTCCATGAGGCTGTCCCAGAGCCTGCCGCCGTCGATCTTGAGGTTCTCACCCGGTGCTGCCATCGATTTCATTCTCTTGACCAGTTGGTAAAAATAACGCTAGCAAAGTGCTTGTTTGGGTCAAGCGATTTCTACGCGCCAGGCAACTTTGAAGGTGTATGGATTGGCTGACAAGAAACGTACGCGCATCCAGACGGAGAATCGCCAAACGATCCGTGATGCCGCCCTGGAGATCTTTGCGCGCGACGGCTTTCGGGGCGCCACCGTCGATGCGATCGCCAGCAAGGCGGGCATGTCCAAGCCCAATCTTCTTTATTATTTCCCGACCAAGGACGAAATCTATCGCGAGCTGTTGCAGAACCTGCTCGAAAGCTGGCTGGCGCCGCTCCAGCAGGTCGATGCGGACGGCGAGCCGACCGAGCAGATCGCTGCCTACATCGCCAGAAAAATGGCCCTCGCCCGTGACTTCCCGATGGAATCCCGCCTGTTCGCCAATGAGATGATCCGCGGCGCACCGATCCTCCTGGACGTGCTTTCCCGAGACTTGAAAGGCCTGGTGGACGAGAAGGCCGCCTTGATCCAGGCCTGGATGGACGATGGAAAGCTGGCGCCCATCGACCCCCACCACCTCATCTTCGCGATCTGGGCGACGACCCAGCATTATGCGGACTTCGACGTCCAGGTAAGCGCTGTCCTCGGTAGCGACAGCGATGATCGCTTCAGTGGCGCGGCCACAGCGTTGACCAAGATTTTTCTGGACGGGCTGAGGCCGCGCTGATTGTCCGGCGAACGCCTTACTCAGCCGGCAGGACGTCGTTCCAAAAGGAACATGCGAGAGCCGAAGGAATAGCTTTCGTCCAGCAAGGTGGCCTCGATGTCCTTGTAGGCTTCCAGGAACTCGGCGAAGGCCTTCTCCTCGCCAAGAAAACGGTCCGTGCGCCCGCCTGGATAATATTCATCGAAGATGATCAGCGTATGCCGGCCGATCAGCGGCTCACAGAAGTTGAGGGCGTCCACGGCCGACGAATAGAGGTCGGAATCGATCATGATGATGCCGGCCTTCTGCATCCTATGCTGCGCCCGGTTCGCGGGCTTGCAGGTCTCGGAAAACCAGCCCTTGATCAGCGTGACACGCTTCCAATCGACACCACGGCTGGTCAAAAAGTCACGCGCGAAATCCTCGGGGCAGCGATATTGGCCGGGCATCCAGATATTGTTGTCGTCAACATTGGCCTCAGGCGGCAGGCCCTCAAAGGAATCGAAGCCGAACAGCCGGGAACTGGCCCTTCCGCGCCTTTCGAGGAGATCGTGAACGATGGCGAGCGTGCTGCCATTGTAGACGCCGAACTCCAGATAATCACCGAGCTCGTCGTCGCCGATCCGCTCCAGCAGCCGGTCGATCGCAGTTCCAACCGCTGCCCTGAACTTCGCCTCATCGACCAGGAGCTCGCCCTGCCTGACACGCTTCAGCATCAACATATTGCCGAGATGGACGCTTCGACATTTCCGATAGAAGCGATGCACCACCTTGGCGGCGCCGAGCATGCCGAACTTGTCCAGGGCCATTTTGGTCGAGCTGGTCGAGAGCATGACAATCCTCTGCGGGCTTATCGAAGGGCGAAAGATGAATATAACCATAAAGCGCTATTTTTATAAAATAAACGCTTTTTAGTTGAGATATCATTGTTGCCCTAGCCTCCGGTCGAGGCGTCAGATTGGAGCCTTTGACCCCCTAGTCCAACCACACTTGGTTTCCATCGATCGACCATCAAATCACGCCGCTAATCGCAAAGTTTCTTCCGATCGTTGAGTCTTTGTTAACATCGTTCCGTCATGTTGCTTCACGGTCCATGCGATCCTGGGAATCCGCCCGCCCGGAAAGTGCATTGGGGTGAGGCCGGGACTCCCAGGATCGCATGGACCAGCAAGATGCAAAGGATGATAATCACGTAGGCTTAAAGAAGGATGAACGCGCCAGGCCGCCTATACGCATCGGTCAGAGCTTTGTGCGGCTGGTATTTGACTGCCTTCATTCCTGTAAAGAAGCGACCGCATCCCAGCGATCTTGGCAGTGACGTTGTGAAACAATTGATGCGGTCACACCACTATTCCCGGAGAAGCATGAGCATCGCGCCTGTTGTGGCGGCCGCGCCCAGCCAGACCACAGGCGCCACCCAGCCATGGCCGAGCACCCCCTCCCAAAGGATGATGAAGACCGGCACCAGATAGCCATAGGCCATGACCTTGGCGGCCGGCAGGCTAAGCGTGGCGTATTGCACCAGGAAGAAGGTCCCGGCGGTGGTGACGATGCCGAGATAGAGGATACCGGCCCAGGCGATCCAGGGGAGGCCGCTCCAGTCAGTATCGATGATCGCACTGTTGCTATAGAGCGCCGTTACCAGAAGACCGCCGCAAAGACCGAAAAACGTGTAGACCGTGAGCGGCTCGCCGCGGTGCAGAAGACGCCCCATGGGTGTGTAGAGCGCGTGGCAGGCGCAGCCGATCAAGAAGATCCGCTCGCCGAAGCCCAGTTCGAGGCCGAGCATGGCTTCGACATCGGCGCGAAAGATCACCCAGACGGCGCCGGCGCCCGCGAGCAGCAAAGCGAAGGCGACGCCCGGTTTCGTTATCTGGCGCATCAGTAGGTAGCCGAAGACGGCGCTCATGATCGGGGTGAGGGTGAAGACGGCGCCGGTCGACACCGGGTCGGTGAGGCGGAGCGCTTCGAACATGAGCACGAAATAGGCGGCAAGCAGCCCGCCCAGGACCGGATAGCGCCAGCCCTGTGTGACATGATCCCAGGCAATCCTCGGTGCCGCGAGCGCCCCCATGATGACCGCGGCGAGCGCAAAGCGCGCGGTCGTCAACACCGAGGGCTCGATATAGGGCGCCGCCAGATCGCCAAGCGTGAACGACATCGAGATCAGCGCCGCAAACAGCAGCATCGCCCCATGCGCTCGGGCAGCGGCCCTTTCGTTGACTTTGGCCTGTTCACCGACCAACGTCAGAACACCATCGCCCCGAGACCTGTCGAGGTCCAAGTCAACGCCGACCGGCGTCCGGTCACTACTCGGCGGCGGTTTGCATCGGGTTGTTCGGGTGGGTCGTCCAATCACCATGTTCCGCTGGAACCACCTGACCTGTACGGGGGTCTGTGGTGCCGGACGCCATGCGTTCCATGGTGATGCAGCCTTCGACCGGGCAGACATTGACGCAGAGATTGCAGGCCACGCACTCCTCGTCGATGACCTCGAAGGTCCGGCCCTCCCTGATCACGATCGCCTGGTGCGAGGTGTCCTCGCAGGCGGCGAAGCAGCGGCCGCATTTGATGCAGACGTCCTGATCAATGCGCGCTTTCGTGACATAGTTGAGATTGAGATGCTGCCATTCCGTGAAGTTGGGCACGGCGCGGCCTTGAAAAGAGGCGAGGTCGGCGTGGCCTTTCTCGTCCATCCAGAGCTTCAGGCCCTCGATCATCTCGGTGACGATACGAAAGCCGTAGGTCATGGCGGCGGTGCAGACCTGAACGTTGCCGGCGCCCATGGTGATGAACTCAGCTGCATCGCGCCAGCTCGTGACGCCACCGATTGCTGAAATAGGTAGGCCTCCCGCCTCGGGATCGCGGGCGATCTGGCCGACCATGTTGAGGGCAATGGGTTTCACCGCCGGGCCGCAATAGCCGCCGTGGGAGCCCTTGCCGTCGATCTCGGGTTCCGGCGAGAAGGTATCGAGATTGATCGAGGTGATCGATTGCACGGTGTTGATCAGGCTGACCGCATCGGCGCCGCCGTTTTTCGCGGCGCGGGCGGGATAGCGGATGTCGGTGATGTTGGGGGTGAGCTTGACGATCACAGGCATTCGGGTGTGCGTCTTGCACCAGCGGGTGACCATCTCGATGTAATCGGGAACCTGGCCGACAGCCGAGCCCATGCCGCGTTCGGACATGCCGTGCGGGCAGCCGAAGTTCAATTCGACGCCGTCGCATTCGGTCTCCTCGACGCGGGCGAGGATGTCCTTCCAGCAGGGCTCCTCGCAGGGCACCATCAGCGAAACGATCATGGCGCGATCGGGGTAATCGCGCTTCACCACTTTGATCTCATCAAGATTGGTCTGTAGCGGACGGTCGGTGATCAGCTCGATATTGTTGATGCCGAGAACGCGGCGATCTGCACCGTAGACCACACCATAGCGCGGGCCGTTGACGTTGACGATCGGCGGGCCGTCCAGGCCAAGCGTCTTCCAGACCACGCCGCCCCAGCCGGCCTCGAAAGCGCGGCGGACATTGTATTCCTTATCGGTGGGCGGCGCGGAGGCGAGCCAGAACGGGTTCGGCGATTTGATGCCGACGAAGTCGTTACGGATATCGGCCATCAGGTCAGCCCTCCGTCAGGAATTTGTGGATGCTCTCCGCGACATCGCGACCTTCGGCAACCGCCGTCACCGTCAGGTCGTCACCGCCTGCGGCGCAGTCGCCAGCGGCCCATATGCCAGGATCCGATGTTCGGCCCTGATCGTCGACGGCAACTTTCCGACCGTCGAGCTTGAGCCCGAGCATATTGTCCAGGGTCTGGCCGATGGCCTTGAAGACCTGATCGGCCGGCATGACCGTCGTCTCGCCGGTCGTCTCCAGGCCGCTAGCGCCCGCCCGGGTATAGGCAAGTTCGATGCTCTCGACGGTTCCATTGCCGGCAAGGCGAACGGGCTGCAGGTTCTCACGGATCAACACGCCCTTGGATGCCGCCAGGTCCTGCTCGAAGCGGCTGGCGCCCATCGCCGCCTGGGACCGCCGATAGGCGATGGTCACGGTCTCGGCGCCCAAGAGTTTGGCCTGAACCGCGGCGTCGATCGCTGTCATGCCGCCGCCGATGACGACCACGTTTCGCCCTACGGGGATGTTCTCGCGGTTGTCCTGGCGCACCTTGGCGATGAAATCGACGGCATCCATGACGCCGGAAAGGTCTTCGCCTTCGGCCTGCAGCGCGTTGACGCCGGAAAGGCCCATCGCCAGCACGACCGCATCGTGACGTCCCTTGAGTTCGTCGAGCGAGAGGTCAGCCCCCAGCCGCTGGCCGGTCTTGAGCTCGATGCCGCCGATGCCGAGCAGCCAGTCCAGTTCCTTCGCCGCGAAATCGTCGACGGTCTTGTAAGCGGCAATGCCGTATTCGTTCAGACCGCCACCCTTGGGCTTGGCATCATAGATCTCTACCTCGTGCCCACGCATTGCCAGTCGATGCGCGGCCGCCAGGCCGGCGGGACCGGCTCCCACGACTCCAACGGTTTTTCCGGTCGAGGCGGAGCGCGTGTAAGGATGTCGGCCCTCGGCCATGACGGCGTCTGTGGCGTGGCGCTGCAGGCGTCCGATGAGCACCGGTTTGCCTTCGGCAACCTCGCGCACACAGGCCTGTTCGCAAAGGGTCTCGGTCGGACAGACGCGCGCGCACATGCCGCCGAGGATGTTCTGATCCAGGATCGTCATGCCGGCCGCCTTGTCATGGCCGGTCGCGATCTGGCGGATGAACATCGGGATGTCGATTTCGGTCGGGCAGGCGGTGACGCAGGGTGCGTCGTGGCAAAAATAGCAGCGATCCGCCGCGACCAACGCTTCGTGATCCGAAAGCGGCGGATGCAAATCTGCAAAATTCCGCTCCAGTTCGTCCTTGGAAAGTCGACCTGCGGCTGGCGACATCAGCATTTCGCTCCGTGTTGGTATCGAAAATATCTTAGGCGGCTTTCTCATTTTTTATCAATTGGAAAAATTTTTACATCGACCAACGTCAAACGCCATGCCGGACCGAACGTCAGCCGCGGGCGAACGTCGACCGGTGTTCGAATGCCGATCGCCAGGTCGGACGTTCCGGGTCGTTGCGCCGGCATGGCAGCAAGATACGCGTAACGCGACGGATGGCAGCGACCAGCATGTCGTGGGACTGAACATCTAGAGCGGATCCCGATCCGATGTGATCGGGAGACACGCTCTATCTCATTGTTTCACCGCATTTTCTTATCGAACAGGTGTTTCTACCTGCTCGGGAAAAGCTCCAGGCTCGTCACATAGACTTTACGGTTTCTTTACCCACGTTCTCTATTTTGAGAGCAGGTCCATGCGACCCTGGGAATCCGCGCCTCGCCCGAGATTTGCACAGAGGCTGGATTCCCAGGATCGCATGGACCTGATGAGGAGCAGTGGTATCTAGAAGAGGTTAAGGAAGCCTAAAGCCATAGACGTTGTCGCCTAACATGTCGCAGAGCTGTCATTCGATAAGTCGGGAGAACCGTATGCTTCTCGCCAAAACATACGTCTTCGACGACGGCTCAAATTCGATGCGACAGTCACACACATGAACGCCATACATCCGGTTTAGGACGATCCCAATGAATCGAGAAAACCGCATACCCCTCATTATGACAGGCGGGTTCGTCGACAACCTCTCAAGTCCATGCCGTGGCCACGCCACTAGTCGTTGGCTTCGGGGGGTAGGAAGTCGACTTCGTGCTGAGCTGAGAGTTTGACGACCTCTTCGACGTCTTCGAGATTGTGGAGTTGGTCGAACAGCTGCTCCAACTTTCTTGCGGGCGAGACCCAGAAGAGCGCTCTTGCGGGTTTGTCCGACTTGTTGAAGTAGCCATGCGGTATGCCGCGCGGCATGCGCACGAGGTCGCCAGCTTTGGCTTTCATCCACTTGCCATCCAGCTTGAGATCCAGCTCGCCTTCCTGCACCAGGATGAACTCGTCCTGGGTCGGATGGACGTGGACAGGGACGAACTGTCCGGGTTCGCTGTTGGTTTCGAAGGCGAAGCTGTCCTTGCATACGGCCTTTGGGAAATACACTTGGCCTAGGATGTTCCAGCTCTTGCCGTCCTGTCCCGTGCCCTCGCGCGTGATGCCTTTTTCCAGTGCCATCGATGTTATCTCCCTGATCGCTTTAAGCGTCATTGTACCGGCCGTCAGCTAAGCCGCATGGTCCTGGTCATGTCCACCATCAATGAAGCTTGTGGTCCGAAATCGTCAAGGAGAGCGTTGCCTGATCAGGTGGAACGTGCAACGGCTGGTGTTGTGGGCAACGTCATGCGACTTCGTCGACCATCGCCGAACTCTGCGGTGCGCGGTCGATGATTGAGGACAGCGATGAACCGCGATCGCGCTTACTTCCTGCTGCTCAATATCGGGCATTTCCTCGATCATCTCTTCATGCTAATCTTCGCGACCGTGGCGGCGCTTGCTCTCTATCTGGAATGGGGGATCGGCTACGGCGAGCTTCTGGCTTACGCGACACCCGGCTTTTTTGCGTTCGGCGTCTTTGCCCTGCCGGCGGGGTGGCTTGCCGATCGCTGGAGCCGGGATGGGATGATGGTCGTCTTTTTCATCGGGATCGGCCTTGCATCGATGGCGACGAGCTTTGCGACAACGCCTCTCCAGGTGGGAATCGGCCTCTTCGTCATCGGTATGTTCGCCGCAATCTATCACCCGGTCGGGCTCGCGATCGTGACCATGAAGTGGAAGAACACCGGCATGCGCATTGCGGCGAACGGTGTCTGGGGAAATCTGGGCGTCGCGAGTGCGGCGCTGATCACCGGCTATCTGATCGACCATGGCGGCTGGCGTCTCGCCTTCCTGCTTCCGGGCATCGTCTCGGTGATGCTGGGCATCACCTATATTGCGCTTCGCCATAACGATATCAGGGCGGAGCTTACGGCGAGCAAAGGACAGGCCGCCGGGACAGATCAAGCGCCCGCGCGATCGCAGCGAAGCCTTCTGTTTCGAGTCTCCTTGATCGTTTTTCTGACCACCGCCGTTTCATCGATCATCTTCCAGTCGACGACCTTCGCACTCCCGAAGATGTTCGACGAACGCTTGTCAGGTCTGGCTGACGACCTTGTGGCAATAACTGCCGGCGTCACCGATGGCGAGGGCGATGTCGCGACCGTCATCGGCGCCCTCGCCTTCGTGGTGTTCGCCGTCGCCTCCATGGCGCAGCTGGTGGTCGGCGCCATGCTCGATCGCTTCGGTCCGCGCCCGGTTTTCATGGCGGCCGCGGCGCTGCAGGTGGTGTTCTTCGGTATGATGCCGGGTTTGACGGACGGCCTGGCGATGGCGGCGGCGCTCGGCTTCATGCTGGGGGCCTTCGGGCAGATCCCGATCAACGACTTCATGATCGGCAAGATGGCGAGCGGCGCCGCCCGCGCGCGCATCTACGGCGTTCGCTACGTCGTCAGCTTCTCAGCACTCGCCGCTTCACTGCCGCTTATCGCCTTCGTTTACGAGCGCTGGGGTTTCGACATGCTGTTCATCATCCTGGCGGCTGCCGCCCTCTTGATCCTGACGGCGGTGATCATGCTCCCAAAGCGTCTGCCCAGCGCCGAGGCCCAGCCGGTCGCCGCGGAATAGAAGAGGCCCTGACAGCGATCCCTTCCGTCCTGTGCTCCGTTTATGCGGATGATAGGCCCCGCAGAACGGTTTCGGTGTCATGCTCGGGAATATCGCCGATCTCGGCCATCTTGGCATCGAGCTCGCGCAGCATGATCTGGAAGATATCGGCATAGTCCCGATCATGCGCAACATTGAAGAGCTCCAGCCGATCCTTCTCGCAATCGAACAGCTCCCATTCCGGCGGCTCGTCGCCTTCGCCGGTGCCGAGCTGGCCGAGCCCTGAGTTATACCAGTAGATCAGCTTGTAGCGCTGGTTCCTGAGACCGTAATGCGCCCAGGCATTGTGGAACTCATCTTTGTGCATCCAATAACGGTGATAGGCCGACGTCTGCCACTCAGGACCTGCCTCGTCCTCGAAGACGGGACGGAGCGAGCGGCCCTGCATGTAGGACGGTATCGGCGCGCCTGCGTAGTCGAGAAAGGTCGGAGCGAAGTCGACATTGGTTGCGATGTCGTCCGATATCGAGCCCGATTCGATCGCCTTCGGAAAGCGCACCAGGAACGGCATCTGCAGGGATTCTTCATACATGAAGCGCTTGTCGAACCAGCCATGCTCGCCGAGGAAAAAGCCCTGATCGGAGGTGTAGACGACCATGGTGGTGTCGGCGACACCGGCTTTATCTAGATAATCGAGAAGCCGGCCGACATTCTCGTCGATCGAGGCGACGGTCCTGAGATAGCGCTTGATGTAGCGCTGATATTTGAACGCCGCGAGTTCGCTTTTCGTCTCGAAGCGGAATTGCTCGCCGGTGATCTGATCGATCAGGACGAGAGTGTTGACGTCGTCCGGGTCCGGCACCTTGCGATCAGCGAAGCCGACCGCCATCGGCTCGCCGACCTCGATGCCGCCTTCCGGCTGCACAAGGCCGAGATCCCGATAGGTCATGTCAGCGCGAATGCGCATTTTCGCAGCAGCGGCACCGCGCGCCCGGTTCTTGTAGTCGTCATCGAAGGTGTCGGGCATCTTGACGTCTTCGCCTTCGAACAGGCTTCGATATTTCGGATGCGGCTCGAAGCTTCGATGCGGGGCCTTGTGGTGGCACATCAAGAAGAAGGGACGCTCGCTGTCGCGCGTTTCGAGCCAATTCAGGCATTTGTCCGTGATGACGTCGGTTGCGTAACCTTGCTCAACGCGCTGCCCACCATCCTTGTCGATCATTGCAGGGTCAAAATAGTCGCCCTGCCCCGGTACCACGGACCAGCTATCGAAGCCCGTGGGTTCATGCGCTTTGCCCTCGCCCAGATGCCACTTACCGAAAATCGCGGTCTGGTAACCGGCTTGGCGCAGATGTTTCGCGACATTCGGCAAGCGATTGTCGATCGGGGTGGCAAGGGTCGTGACACCGTTCACGTGATTGTAGGTGCCGGTCAGAATAGAGGCCCTGCTCGGCGTGCAGATGGAGTTCGTCACGTAACAATGGTCGAGCCGCATGCCCTCATCGGCGAGACGATCCAGGTTCGGCGTCCGGTTCAGCCCGTAACCATAGGCGGAGATCGCCTTCGATGCGTGGTCGTCCGCCATGATGAACAGGATATTCGGCTGCACGCGACTCTCCGTTTTGCGCATCGACTTTGGAAATGAACGTCTGCTCTTCAAAAATGACGGCGGACATTGCCCTGGCTCTATCGCAGGCTGGAGAAAATCACAATTGGCCGGCTGTAGAAGTTTGCCAGATCATGCGGTAGGTGGACGAAGATGGAACAGTAGGGAGGAAGGTGATGGAGGGGCTGACCGCCTTCGACGATCTTTATGAGATGGCGGCTTCGCGAAAGGGTGGTGCCGCCGCCTTCGAGGCGACGCTTACGACGCCGAAGCCAGCGAAAACGCTGGCGGCGATCACCGACGATCGATGGCTCTCCGCCTTCTCGAAATCCGTCTTCCGGGCTGGCTTCAACTGGAAGGTCGTCGAGAGCAAATGGCCGCGCTTCGAAGAGGTGTTCGAAGGTTTCGAGATCGGACCCATGTCGATGATGTCCGACGACGATCTGGATCGCTATCTGAAGACCGACGGCATCATCCGCCATGGCAAGAAGATCCTCTCGATCCGGGACAACGCCGTCTTTCTGCGCAATCTTGCCAAAGAGCATGGCAGCGGCGGCAAGGCGATCGCTGCATGGCCGGGAGAAGACTTCGCCGGTCTTCTCTGGATGCTGAAGCGTCGGGCGAGCCGCCTCGGCGGCACCACGGCGATGTATTGCCTGCGCGGGATGGGCGTGGACAGCTATGTCCTATCACGAGACGTGGCGCGCGCGCTGATCCGCGAGGGTGTCGTCGAGAAGGAGCCGAGCTCGAAACGCGATTTGGACAAGGTGCAGGCCGCGTTCAATCACTGGTCCGCCGAGAGCGGTCGCCCCCTCAATCACATCAGCCGCGTGCTCGCCTGTTCGATCGACTGATGGCGGACGGCAGTCGGCATGGGAACTGACGTCGTTGCGCTTGATCGCTCCTTCGCCGGTGACCATTTAGGGGCCATGGCTCAATCGATGGACGACTTGCCTTATAGGCTGATGGTAAAACCCGTCGAAGGTCATGTCGTGGCCTGGTCGGGTAACAACGTGATCGCAGCCAGTGACCATGCCCTGGTCATGCATGAGACGCGCCTGCCGCCCACGATCTATTTTCCGAAGGACGACATACGCGTTCTCGCCCCTGAGCCTTCGGCCCGGCGCACCTTTTGTCCGTTCAAGGGCACAGCCACATACTGGGACCTTCGCCTAAAGGGGCGCACCATCGCCGATGGCGCCTGGAGCTATGAGCGCACCCTCGAAGAAGCGCGCGATATCGAGGGTTATATCGGCTTCTTTCCAGATGTCGTCGATCGCTATGACGGTCCGGATGACCTTCTTGAGCGCACCGACGACGGCCATGTCAGCGGCGCGCTGGTCGACTGGCTAATGCGTGAAGCCTGGCATTGCTCTGATGCGACCGCCCTGACCAGGGCACTTGGCCGGCGTTTTGTCGAAGACGGGATCGCGATCTCGAGGCTGAATGCCAGCATCTGGTCCCTCCATCCGCAGGAGGCAGGTGTGTCCTACATCTGGAGCAGGAGCACCGATACGGTCGAGACCATGCATGTCGTCTATGATGAACTCGCGACAGACGCCTACCGCGACAGCCCGATCCGCCATGTTACCGAGGGGTTGGGCGGCGTCAGGCAGTCCCTGCTGACGGATGAGGCGGAGTTTCCCTTTCCGATCATGGCGGATCTCAAGGCGGAAGGTGGCACTGACTACGTCGCCATGCCGCTTCCCTTCTCCAACGGTCAGATCCACGTCATGACCATGACGTCCGATCATCCCGAAGGTTTCACCACAGCCAATCTCGGTTTGGTGTTCGAGTGCTCCAACGTGATCAGCCGCTTCTACGAAGTGCTCGCCCAGCGCGCCAATGCCGTGGCGCTTTTGGAGACCTATCTGGGCGAAGGGACAGGCGCTCGCGTGCTTGGCGGCGAAATAAGGCGCGGCGACGGCGATGATATCGACGCCGCCATCCTCTTCTGCGACCTGCGCGAATCGACGAAGTGGGACGCGCGTCTCGACAGGGACACTTATCTCGCTTTGCTCAACGCCTTCTTCGAGGCGGTGGTCGACGATGTCAAACAGAACCAGGGCGAAGTTCTGAAGTTCGTTGGGGACGGCGTGCTTGCCGTCTTCCCATCAGGGGGTGATGACGACGCTGCGCGCGCCAGAGCCCTTCGCGCCGCTTCCGGCATCGTCCAGCATGTCGAGACGCTGGCGCCTCCCGGCATCGACGAGACGATCGGCTGTACGGTCGGCATCGACTTCGGACGCGTGACCTACGGCAATGTCGGCTCGAAGGACAGGCTTGATTTCACCGTGATCGGCAGGCCGGCCATCGTCGCAGCCCGTTTGAGCGACCTCGCGAAAGTGGAAGGTCATGTGATCCTTGCCACCGCCGATATCGCTGTTGTCGACGATGGCCGGCTCATACCTCTGGGCGAGCGATCACTTCACAATATCGCAGAGACCATCGGGATTTTCACGCCGGAGAGCGATGCTCAGGCTCCCGGGGTCTCATGAACCGGATCGTGATGGCCGCCTACGAGCATCAATTTTTAATGAAGATGATAAATGATCGAGTAAGTCGCCCCTGGACCATTGAGGTCAATTTGTGACGATTAAGGCATCGACCGCCACGGCCGTGTCGGTATTGACGGCGATTGGGTTGATTTCGAGATCCGTCAAGATGTCGGCAAGATCCCAGGCCAGGTGGGAAAGCTTCGATGCGGCATCGCATAGGGCGCCCTTCACCAGGGCCTGGCTGCCGCGAAAGCCGTCCAGCGTTTTGGCCATGCGCAGCTCTTCGAGAGCGGCCAGGGCCTCGTCCGCGGTGAAAGGCGCCATGAGAAGGGCATGTTCGTCGATGAGATCGACCATGACGCCGCCAGGCGCCATGCGGATTGCCGGGCCGAAGCTTGGATCTATCACAGCGCCGAGAGTCCATTCGGCCTTTCTGTTGATCATCTCGGCGACCAGGACGTCAGGCCCGAAGCGGCTGGTGAGATCAGCATAGGCTTTGGTTACCTGATCGATCGTTGCCAAGCCCAGATGGACGCCTGCCTGCTCGGTCTTGTGCGCAAGGCCGGGTTGGATGGCCTTTAGGACGAGTGGGAAGCCGATCCTGGAGGCTGCGGCGTGGGCTTCTGCTGGACTGGAGGCAACATCGTGCGCTGGACAGACGATGCCGTAGTCGGTGAGGAGCGCATAGGCCTCGGGCTCGCTAATCCAGCGGCGACCACGGAGCTTCTCACGCCAGGCCTGGGCGCACGCCTCTGGATAGCGTTGCTTTCGAAATGGAGGAGTGGGTCCCCGTGCAAGCAGTGCGCGCATCGCGAGTACGGCTTCGCGCGTGCCTTTCAGGAGAGGCACGTTGCTGTCCGCGAGGCGCGCTGCGAGATCAGGATCGACGGTCATCGAATAGTTGCTGACCGCGATGATCGGCTTGTCCGTGGATGCCGCCGCTCGGCAAAGGGCGCGTTCATGGATTTCGTGCAAATAGTAGTCCTGACGCCAGTCGAGCACATAGAGGCCGGCTGCCGTCGCCGGATCAGCCATCATCGCGGTCATGGCGTCGGCGTAAGCCTGCTCGGCATTCTGGCCCGTGCTCCAGGCATCCAGCGGATTGTCGGGCTCGATGCCTGGCTCGGTCACCTCGTCGATCCTGCTCAGCGTGGCCTCCGACAACTTGGCAAAGGGAACGCCGAGATCGTCAGCGAGATCAGCCAGCAACTCGCGTTCTCCGCCGGAATCATGAATCGAGACGATGCCGCTTCCCCGGACCCGCCGGTCCTGAGCGAAGACTTGTAGCGTTGCTGCTAGCTCATCGACCGTGTCGACCATGTGCCCGCCGAGACGCAGCACCAAAGCCCGAAATACAGCATCGTCGCCGACCAGCGCGCCGGTGTGCGACACCGCCATGCGCGCTGCAGCCTCTGATCTTCCGACTTTCAGGATGACGACGGGAATGTCGCGCTCTGCCGCCCCCTCCATCGCTGCGATGAAACTGTCGGGATCGCGCACCGTTTCAAGAAACATCCCGACAGTCCTGGTCTCAGGTTGGCGCAGCATCCAGACGAGGTAATCGGCGGCGGTCAACGCCGATTCGGACCCGGTGCTCACCAGCTGGCTGAACCGGAGCCGCCGATCGTTGTGAGCAAGCGCGCCCATGATCGAGCCCGACTGGGTGATCAACCCGACGCCGCCGGGCGCAAGATCCAGCGGCACGGGGAATGGCGTCAGACGAAGGCCGTTCGTGATGTTATGCAGGCCCATACTGTTGGGGCCACATAGAATTGCACCGGCTTCCCTGACCATGGCGCCGATGCGGTCACGAAGCCTGCGGTCCGGCAGTTCGGCGAAGAGGGTGAGCGCCCCTGCCCCTATGGCCAGGGCTTCGGCCACCGCCTTCTCGACGCTGTCATTGGCGACCGACAGGACGACATGGTCGGGCGGTTCCGGCAAGTCGGCGAGGGACGAAAAAACCTTCCGGCCCGAGATGCTCTCGGCGCGAGCATTTACGGGATAGATCGAACCGGAGAAGCCGCCATCCACGCAATTGTCGAGCAGCGCCCGGCCATAAGCGTTCGGTTTCTCCGATGCGCCGACCAGGACAACGTTTTCGGGGTTGAACAAAGCCTCCAGAGAAGGCCTCGGCGGCTCCGGCATAGCTCAGATCGATCCGACCTCCGATGACTGATAGTGGGCCTTCGCCAGCCATTCAGGTGCGATCTCGACACCCCAGCCGGGTCGTTCCTGGACGATGGCGTGGCCATCCTCGATCGTGTAGGGGTCCTCGACGAATAGCCCATCCTGCCAGGGGTAGTAGTCGGCACCCTCGATCGAGAACTCCAGATACTTCCCGCCATTCGGGATGGCGCGCAGCAGATGCATGGTGAAGAGGGTCACCAGCGAAAGATTGGCGCAGTGGGGCGTGACCGGGAGACCGGCGGCTTCGGCCATGCGGCAGATGCGAAGCGTGCGAGCGATGCCGCCTAGATAACAGATGTCCGGCTGCACGATGTCGACCGCACGCATATCGATCATCCGTTTCCAGATGGTGAGGTCGCAATCCTGCTCGCCGCCGGTCACGTCGATGGAGAGCCTATTCGTCACCTCCTTGGTCTGTTCCAGCTCCCAATAGGGACAGGGTTCCTCGAAGTGGCCGTAGCCATGATCTTCCAGCATCCGGCCGACCTCGATGGCGCGCTTGGGTCCGTAACAGGAGTTGGCGTCGATCAAGAGGTCCGCATCGTGCCCAAGCGCTTGGCGCATGGTCGGGATGATCTCCTCGGTCCGCCCCGGCCACTCATCCTTTCCCCGTCCGACCTCGGCGCCAGCGCGCACCTTGAAGGCGGTGAAGCCCTTGTCGATGGCGAGCTTCGAAAGGCGCGCCGCTTCGTCATTCGGCGTGATGTCCCGCTTCATCGAGGAGGCATAAGCACGGACTTTGCCGGCACTGCCGCCCAGCAAGGCGGCCACCGGCTGGCCCGCGCGCTTGGCGCGCAAGTCCCAGATCGCCGTGTCGAAGCCGGTAAGCGCGCGCCGCAGATAGGAGCCCGGAAATTTATGCTCGCGTTCGGCGACCAGATCCAGGAGACCGTCGAGGTCAGTCGTATCCTGTCCCAGCACCCAGGGAGCGACCTGACGATGGAGCACCTGGCAGGTGATGTCGGCGTTGTAGGTCGAGACCTGCCCCCAGCCCTCGGCCCCATCCTGATCGGTGATGCGGACAAAGCCAACGAATTCGTTGCAAAAGCTCTCGATGCGGATCGGAATCATCGGCTAGCCCCTATCGACCATCGTCTTCGAGAATGAGATCGGCCGCTTTCTCCCCGACCATGATGGAGGGCGCATTGGTGTTGCCCGAAGGGATGATCGGAAAGATCGAGGCATCGGCAATGCGCAGCCCGCCTAGACCATGGACCCTGAGTTTCGGATCGACGACGCTCCTCGCCGGATCGCTCCCCATCCGGCAGGTGCTGCAGGGGTGGAAAACCGTCCAGGCTTGCTCACGCACATAAGCCGTAAGGTCCTCGTCCGAAACGGCATCGAGGCCAGGCCGGAGCTCGGCATCGATGACGGCATCGAAGGCCGGCGTCTCGGCGATGCGGCGCGCCAAACGAACACCGTCGATCATGGCTTGGCGATCATCTTCCGTTGCGAGGTAGTTCGGGTGGATGGCCGGAGCGTCAAAAGGATCAGGCGTGCGGATCTCGAGATGGCCGCGGCTGCTGGGCCGGCAGGGATTGCTGCCCAGGAGAAAACCGGGGAAAGGATCGGGCTTCATCAACGGGCGCTTGCCCGCAGGCGCGCGCATATAGCTGAGCGGCGAAAAATAAAGCTGCAGATCCGGCCGTCCCGCTCCCGGCCGCATGCGCACGAAGCCGCCACCTTGGTTGACGCTCAGGCTAAGCGGGCCGGATCGCTTGAAAATATAGGCAAGCCCAGCCTGGATTCGGCCGAGCCAGGGACCAAGCGACTGATTGAGCGTCGGCACGCGGGCTCGATAGAGATTGTCGATGCCCAGATGATCCTGAAGATTGCGCCCAACCTCGGGCGCATCATGGACGACATCGAGGCCTTTGTCTTTGAGCAACGCTGCCGGTCCAATCCCGGATAGCTGCAGGATCTGCGGGCTGTTGATCGCCCCTCCAGCAAGGATCACCTCTTGCCGCGCGAGCGCCGTCAGGTCCCGCCCGTTTTGTCGATAGGCAACGCCTTTGACTTCGCGCCCGTCGATCACGAGGCAGGTGACCTGGGCATGCAGAGCGACCTCGAGATTCGCACGCTTTTGCGCGGGCCTGAGATAGCAGGCCGCCGTCGACGCGCGGACGCCGCGGCGCGTGGTCAGCTGATAGACGGCGGCCCCCTCCATCGACTGGCCGTTATAGTCGGGATTGGTCGGTATGCCGGCTTCTGCGGCCGCCTGGAGATAGGTCCTGCAGAGCGGATGAACCTCCTCAGAAATGTCCGTGACCGATAGGGGACCGCCGGTCCCGCGATGGTCGTCCGCACCGCCGGACCAATCCTCCATCCGCTTGAAGATCGGCGCGATGTCGCGCCACGCCCACCCCGGGGCGTCCAGCGCCCAATCGTCATAGTCCTCGGGATGACCGCGCACATAGACCATGGCGTTGATCGCGCTCGAACCGCCGATGACTTTGCCGCGCGGCCAGTAGCTCTTCCGTCCGCCAAGGCCTTCGACCGGCTCGGTCTCGTATTTCCAATTGAGCTTTGGGTGATAATAAGTCTTGCCATAGCCGATCGGCATCCGCACCCAGGGGTTAAGATCCGAGCCGCCGGCTTCGAGGACCAGGACGCGTCTTTTCCCGTCGGCGCTCAGCCGGTTGGCGAGGACAGCGCCTGCTGATCCGGCACCGATGATGATGATGTCGAATGACGGAGCATCCGCCATGCCCACGCTCATGACTTGTCTTTTTCCTTGCCGAAGAGCTGGGCCAGGATCATCAGGCCGGAGGTGATCAGGATCATGATGGTCGAGATCGAGGCAATGGTCGGATCGATCTGGTCACGGAGCGCGTTGAACATGTTGCGGGTGAGCGTCGCGTTGTCCCCGCCCGAGATGAACATGGCGACCACCACCTCGTCGAACGACGTCAGGAACGCCAGGAGCGCTGCCGTGATCACGGAGAAGCGGATCTGCGGCAGCGTCACCGTCAGGAACGCGCGCGCCCTGGATGCGCCGAGGCTGCGCGCCGCCAGCTCCTGGTTCATGTCATAGCTCTTCAGGCCGGAAGCGGTAACGATCAGCACCAGGGGCAAGGCCAGCATCGAATGGGCGAGGACCAGGCCGGTCAGGGTGTAGAGAATGCTGAGCTTCACATAGACGTAGAAGGCGCCGATCGCGATCAGGATCAGGGGCACGATCATCGGCGTGATCAAAAGCGCGAAGATGAAGCGGCCGATGCGCATTTCCGAAGCATGCAGCCCGTAGGCGGCGAGCACGCCGATTGGCGTGGCCAATAGCATTGTGAGGAGGGCTGCGGATAGCGAGGTTGCGGTCGCCGACATCCATTCCGACGAGCCGAAATAGTGGCCATACCAGCGGGTCGACCAGACCTCCGGCGGGAACTCCAGATATTGGCTGTCCGAAAAGGACATCGGCATGACCACCAGCGTCGGCGCCACCAGCCAGATCATGATCAGCACCGAAATGAGGTAAAGCCAGAGCCGCTGACCATGGCTGATCTGGGTCTCGGAGGCGGGGCTCTTCAGCCAGCCGAGCATCAGTGACCGCCTCCCGAAAAATTCTCCAGCTTCAAGAAGCGGGACGCGATCCAGAGGATGATCATGGTGAGCAGGAGAAGAACGACGCCGAGCGCGCTCGCAGCACCCCAATTTACGAACAGCTCGATATTGGAGGCGATCTTCATCGACACCATGATCACCTTGCCACCGCCGAGGACGGCAGGCGTCACGAAAAAGCCGAGACAGAGCACGAAGACGATGAGCGCGCCCGCGAACAAACCCGGCACCGACTGCGGAAAGAAGACGGTCCAGAAGGCGCGGGTCGGCCCAGCACCCAGATTGGCGGCCGCGCGCAGATAGTTCCGATCGATCGCCTTCATCGATGCGTAGGCGGGCAGGATGAGGAAGGGCAGCATGATGTGAACCATGCCGATCAGCGTGCCGGTCATGTTGTGCACGAATTTCACCGGCTCGTCCCAAAGGCCGATGCCGATCGCCCAGTCATTGACGAGGCCGCGCTTCTGCAAAAGCACCAGCCAGGCATAGGTACGCACCAAAAGGGACGTCCAGAATGGCAGGAGCACGGTGATCAGACAGAGATTGGCGATGCGGTTCGGCAGCTGGGAGAGGAAATAGGCGAAGGGATAGCCGATCAGGATGCAAAGGCCTGTCGTCAAGAGGCTGACGATGAAGGTGGTCTGGAAGATGCGGATATAGGATTTCCGCTCGATCATGCGCGCATAGTTTTCAAGCGAGAACGAGCCGTCAGCGCCGATGAAGGAAAGATAAAAGAGCCAGCTCACAGGGATCACGAGGATCACCAGGACGAGCAGGACGGCGGGCGAGCAAAGGCCGAAGAGGGCCAAGCGTTCCCTAAAAGCATCCTGCTTCAGCCCTTCCGCATTCGCTGTGCTCGCCGGAGCAGACACCGGTGTCGAAAGGGCGAAGTCGGTCATGCCGGATCGTCGCCAGCAGGAATGATCACCGTGTCGCGCGCATGCAGGCCGAGCGTGATGCCGTCACCGGCTTTCGGCAGCACGCCGAGCGTGTCCCGACGCACCACGTCACGGAGGCTAAGCACGGTGCCGTCCTCAAGGCGGGCATAGAGCAGGAAACTGTCGCCCTGATAGACGACATCCTCGACGGAGGCGGGGAAGCGGTTGATGTCGGGGCTGGCCTCGCCGTTGACCAGCTGCAACCGCTCCGGGCGCAGCATGACCAGGAGCTGATCGCTACCGCCAGGGGCGTCCTCGACCGCAAGCCTGCGGCCGGCATAGGTGATGCTCTCGCCGTCACGCACCGCCGGCAGGAAGGCCGACTCGCCGATGAAGTCGGCGACGAAGCGGTTGGCGGGATGATCGTAGATCTCGATCGGCGTGCCCAGCTGCATGACCCTGCCGTGGTTGATCACGGCAATGCGGTCGGACATGGTCAGCGCTTCCCGCTGATCATGGGTGACATAGACCGTGGTCAGGCCGAGCTTCTCGTGCAGATGGCGAAGCTCGATCTGCATGCGATCGCGCAGCTTCTTGTCCAGCGCCGACAAGGGCTCGTCCATCAGGAGAATGCGCGGCTCGAACACTATGGCGCGCGCAAGCGCAACCCGCTGCTTCTGGCCACCGGAGAGCTGGCCGATCCGCCGGTCGCCATAGCTGCCGAGCTGCACGGTCTCAAGCGCACCCTCGACGCGCGGCGCAATCTCGCTTGGCGGCACGCGCCGGATCTTCAAGGGATAGGCGATATTCTCCGCGACGGACATATGCGGGAACAGCGCATAATTTTGAAACACCATGCCGACGCCGCGTTTGTGCGGCGGCGTTCGGATGACCTCGGCCTCGCCGAATTTCAGACTGCCATGATCCGGCCGGGTGAAGCCGGCGAGCACCATCAAGAGCGTGGTCTTGCCCGAGCCCGACGGGCCGAGCAGGGTCAGAAACTCCCCGCTTTTGACATCGAGATCGACCGCGTCCAGCGCATGCACGGCGCCATAGGTCTTGGTCATGTCCCGAATGGTGATCGGCAGCGCCATGCCCGTGTCGTCTAAGACTTGCTCGCCCAAGCGTTCTTCCTCGTTGGTCACGCTAGGGGCGAGGAGCCGACCTTTCGATCATGCCCCTCGCCCAGCAAACGGCTATTCCGTCAGCATCTCCTCATACATCTCAGCCGCAATGGTCTCCCATTCCGCGTACCATTCGAGGCTGACCGGCAGCTGCAGGGCGGCATTGTCGGGATATGACGGCAGCGCCTTCAGGATGGATTCGTCGATATCAGCGACGTCGAAGGCGGCCTTGTTGGTCGGGCCGTAGGTGATGTGGTGCGGCAGGTTCGCCTGGTATTTCGGCTGTGAAATCACGCCGAGGAACTCCATGGCGGTCTCGAGGTTCGGGGCACCCTTCGGGATGGCGAAGCAGTCATAGTCCAAAAGCGCCTGGTTGAAGCTGTAGGCGACCTTCGCGCCGTCCTTGGCGGCATTGTCGAAGCGGCCGTTCCAGCCGGTGGTCATGGCGACCTCACCGTCTTTCATCAGCTGAGCGTGCTGCGCACCCGAGGTCCAGAACACTTCGATATGCGGCTTCAGTTCGCGGATCTTGTCGAGCGCACGCTCGATGCCTTCTTCAGACGACAGGACCTCGTAGACGTCCTCCGGCGCCACGCCGTCAGCCATGAGGGCGGGTTCGAGCGCGCCTGCGACTTTGCCGCGATAGGCGCGGGATCCTGGGAATTTTTCGACATCCCAGAATTCCGCCCAGCTTTGCGGCCCTTCTTCGCCGATCTCTTCCGTGTTCCAGGCATAGACGGTCGAGAACACATCGCCGCCGACGCAATAGTCCGTGTAGAGGGTCGGGTAGAAGGTCGAGACGTCGATCACATCGTAATCGAGCCTCTCCAGAAGCCCCTCGGCGGCGGCGCGCGCGGCGGAACCCGAGCCCGAGGCCACGATGTCGAAGGTTACCGCATTCGTCTGCACCTGCAGGCGCACATCCGACATGCCACCATAGGTCTCCTGCTTGACCTCTATGCCGGTATCGGCCGCGGCTGGCTCGAACAGCGCCTTGCTCTGCGCTTCCTGATATGAGCCGCCCCATGAGGCGATGGTGACGCTTTTCTCTTGGGCGAGCGCACCTGTTGCGACGAACGCCACAGCAGCGGCGGCGGTTGCAACGAAACGATAGGTCATATCCGTACCTCCCTTCTACCAAACGGCCGACCTGCATGGGTCCGACCTGGTTTGCCCTTCATGATCCGCCAAGGTCGGGTGGGCGTTCCAACCTTGGTCTTCGTTTCGAAACGCCTATCCCGACACTTCGGTGTGACGTTTGACGTGCCAGGCGCCTAAGAGACCCTCGGCCCGATCACGCCAGCGATACCAAGCGACGGCTGTGGATAGGAACCACGGCTTCCCGGCATAGAAAGGCCGTGTTGGAAACGGCAGGTCATCGAAGGCCGTTTGCCCCTCCTTTTGTCCCAATACGCGCTGGCCCATGCGTGTTCCAAGATAGCTGGCCATACCAACGCCGGAACCGCAATAGCCAAGCGCGTAGTGGATGCCGTCATGCACCCCGGTATGCGCCAGCTCGTCGAAGCTGTAGGCGACGAAACCCATCCAGGAATGGGAGATGGCTGCCTCGCCCAATTCTGGGAAGATCTTGGTCATCTCGGCATGCAGGAGCGGCCCGCTGGCAGCCGGATCGCACTCGCCTGACGAGACACGTCCGCCGAAGATGACGCGCTGATGGTCCGAAGATGGCCCATAATAAAAAACCACGCGTCGCGTATCGGCAATCAGTCGTTTCGTCGGAAAAAGCCGTCCCATCAGATCCGAAGGCAGCGGCTCGGTCGCAATCACATAGCTGCCGATCGGGATGACCCGCCGCTGCAGCCAGGGGACGAGGCCGGCGGTATAGCCATTGGTGGCGACGATCACATCGCGTGCCCGAATGACGCCCTTTTCAGTTTCGATTTCAACGCGATCGCCATCGCGCCGAAGCGCGCGCGCGGCGCAGTGGGGCTGGATATGCGCCCCAGCCTGCAGGGCCTTTTGCAGAAGGCCGCGGTGAAACTTTCCTGGATGCAACGTCGCGATCTGCGGGGAAATGACGCCGCCGTGATAGAAGTCCGAGCCGATCTCGGTACGCTGCTCGGAACGCGCGACGGCATAGGAAGCCGCGCCCTCGTCACGCCGCTCCTTTTCCGCCGCGCGTGCGATCTGCTCATATTTTCCTGGCGAATGCGCGCCGATAAACCGACCGCTCCGCCGGAAATCGCAAGCGATCTCTTCTGTGCGGATGAACGCCTCGATCCAGTCGAGCGACCGCCTGCCTTCCGTGCGCAGCGCCTTTGCTCGCGCGGCGCCATAGCGTCTGGTGAGTGTCTCCAGCGATGGCTTGATGCTGGCGCTGATATGCGCCCCATTGCGCGTGCTGCAGCCCTGACCGGGATAGCCGGCTTCGAGGATCACGGTCGCCCTGCCAGCGCGCGACGTCTGAATTGCCGAACAGAGGCCGGTATAACCGGAACCGATCACGACGACATCGGCTGCAGCTGGCAAAGGTTCGGAATCGTCGGAAAATGGCGGGACGTCATCCAGCCAGAAGGAGGATGCCTTGACGTCAGACGAGAGGGGATCGCTCTTTTGACGATCGTGCACAATCACCGCCGCATCTGGAAGAACGTCTTCGCACCTTCACATCCAGTTTTGGGTTCGTTCTTTACGCCTTGCATGCATAGAACGTCTGTTCAATCAAGCGTCGAGCAGGTCTAGAGCAATGTCAATCACCGCCGGCTCCAGAACTTGTCGAACGTGTCAGGCGTTGATGCGTCAAGGTCTTCATCACATCTGAAACGTCTTGATGCGGACGAATCACGAAGATCATCTTCCGCTGTTCCAGTCTTCTGTCGATGGAAAGAAGGGAAAGCGGGGCCTGGACGTCGAACATTTGGACGATCTGATTACGGATCATCAGGCCCGTTCCGCTTCATGAAGACCTTGTCCTCGCCCTCAGATAAGGCTCTCCGTACTAACTATCTGAAATGGTTGGTGCCCCCGGCCTGACTCGAACAGGCACGTCCGTGAAGACAACAGATTTTGAGTCTGCCGCGTCTACCAATTCCGCCACGGGGGCCAAGATATCGGGATCTTAGGCGGATGAGGGGGCTGGTCAAGAGTGTGTGTGGCTCAGCCTTGGGATGGCTCGGCGGATTTTACGTGAAGGAGCGCGCCGTCGGCGCTGGTGATCTCCACCATGTGACCTGCCGGCAGGTCGGGGCCGGCGACCGTCCAGGTGCCGTCGCCGAGTTTGATGCGGCCGCGGCCGTTGACGATGGCGTCGACCACGGGCGCTCGTCGGCCGATCAGCTGTTCGGCGCGGCGATTGAGATTGGGCCTGTCGCTTTCAACCGGACTCGATCGCACCCAATAGAACCAGACCAGCACGCTCAACACCGCAAAGCCGGCATAGGCGAGAAGCTGGAAGGCGAACGGCATGTCCTGCCAGATCAGGAGCAGGAGGCCGACCATGATGGCGGCAAGACCGAGCCAGATCAGCACGAATCCCGGCACCAGGATTTCAAGCGCGCCTAAGATGCCGCCAAGGGCAAGCCAGTGCCAGAACTGGACCTCTTCGAAAGAAGGCATGGTCATCAGGCGCTGCGTCCGTTGCTGACGGAGGCGCCTTCGTCCTTGTTGAAGATCTCCTTGGCGATCTCCCCGATCCCGCCGAGCGAGCCGACCAAGGCGCTCGCCTCCATCGGCAGGAAGACGACTTTCTGGTTCGGCGAGTTCGCGAACTGGCGGAAAGCCTCAACATATTGCTGGGCGACGAAATAGTTGATGGCCTGGCTGTCACCACGGGCGAGCGCTTCGGACAGCATGGCCGTCGCCTTGGCTTCGGCTTCCGCTTCGCGCTCACGCGCTTCGGCGTCACGGAAAGCACCTTCCTTGCGACCTTCGGCCTCAAGGATGATCGACTGCTTTTCACCCTCGGACTTCAGGATTGCCGCCTGGCGGAAGCCTTCGGCGTCCAGGATGTTAGCGCGCTTGTCGCGTTCCGCCTTCATCTGGCGGGCCATGCTGTCGACGAGGTCGGCCGGCGGGGCGATATCCTTGATTTCGATACGCGTGACCTTGACGCCCCAGGCGTTGGTGGCCTCGTCGACCACGGTCAGGAGCTGTGAGTTGATCCGGTCTCGCTGAGACAGGAGCTCGTCCAGATCCATGGAGCCCATGACGGTTCGAATATTGGTCATGGTCAGATTGACGATCGCGCGTTCGAGATTGGTTACCTCATAGGCGGCGCTGGCGGCTTCCTGCACCTGATAGAAGACCACGCCGTCGACCGTCACCATGGCGTTGTCCCTGGTGATGACCTCCTGCGAGGGCACGTCCATCACCTGTTCCATCATGTTGATCTTCGCGCCGATGCGGTCGACGAAAGGCACGATCAGATGCAGACCGGGGCGAAGCGTGCGGGTGTAGCGGCCGAAGCGCTCGACCGTGAATTCACTTCCCTGCGGGATCGACTTGACCCCCATGAAAACAAGCGTGAGCGCGACGGCGAGAATCGCCAGAACGAACAGGCTAAAGCCATCGAGAAACATGATCTGCTCCAATCAAACCTCCTTGATCCGGCAAACATAGCCCGATCGATGTTCCGGATCTATCGACGCCCGTCTGGCATACGCCAAGCTATCCCGTCGCCGGAACCACTTTCATCGTATGAACGAGAACATGAATTTACGGTTAACCGAAACTAAGCCTTTTCCTTATCCGGCTCAAAACCAACGCGCTGTGCGCCTGGTCACTGCAGGGTTTCATTCGCTGTTGGCGGCAGAGGCTGCTCGACGGAAGCGGCGTTGTCGCTGCCGGTTTCTTGGCTGCCTTTGAAGAGTCCGCTGAAAAGATCCGGAATCAGGCTGCCCTCTTCTTCCGAGGCCGTGCTCGCTTCTGCATCGGCGTCGAGCTCGATGAGCGGCTGAACGGTCGTCTCAGCCCCCGCAGTTTCGCTGGTCGCGGCAATGGGGGTCACGACCGGAGTGAGTGCTGCGTCGCCGACGGCGCCCGTTTGATCGACAGTCTCAGCTTCGGTTCCGCCTTCGATGACCGCCGCTTCCTGTTGGCTATCGGTAGCGGGCGTCTCCGGCTTGGTCTTGTCGAGATCGTCGATCCGTGTCGGCGGGATTCCTTCGATCGCGAATTCACCGATGTGATATTGGTGACATTGGGTGCAGTTGTCGCCGGCGGACTGCTCGACATGGCAATCGGCGCAGGCCTCGCGTTTCATCGGCGCGAAATTGGCCACGAACTGGTGCGGATCCCGGTGCTCGAAGGACTTCGCGTAGTTGGTGTCCTCATTCAGTCGATGACAGGCAATGCAGCCTTCGTCGCCGACGGCGCTGAAGTGGGTGGTATGCACGAAGGTGGTGAAGGTGCTCTCGCCGACATTGGGCTGAAAGGTGCCCCAGTTGATCTCGAGACCACCGCCCGGCTGCTGGTCGACGCTGTGGCATTTGGTGCATTTGCCCGGCGTGTTTTTATCCGCGAGCAGCTGGAAGAGTTCGTCGCCGTAGCGTTCCGCGGGTGTCCCGAACGCGTGCGCGCTGATGTCCAGCCAGGTGCGCATCACCACGTCTTCATGCCCGACCGGCCGGTAGTAGAGGATATAGTCTTTCCGGTACCAGCCACCGGCCTTGGCCCATTCTTCCGGATCGAGCGTCGGCAGGCCTAGCGCATCGTTCTCCGCGGCAGGATCGGCCGGCGGCAGGCTCTGGACCTGGATCGTGCCGCTTTGCGCCAGAACGACCTGAGCTTCCGCCTGCTCGCTTTCGGTCTGATCATTGCTGAGGTCGTCTTCACCATCGCCGCCCTGAATGCCGGGCGTCGCCTGCCCAGCGGGATTTGCCTCGCGATAGGCGACGACCTCCTGTTTCAAGTTAGGGAACCAGGCAGCGCCCGCGGCGGCGATCACGTCTTGAGGGATATGGCCGACAAGACGTCCGACGGTATCGGTGTCGAGCGCATTGTCCAGACTGGCTTCCACCTGGGATTCGAGAATGTCCACGCCGGAGATGATGAGGTCGAACATCAGCTCCTTGATCGCCCAGGCGATGCGCGCAACCGACTGCAGCTCGGCGTCGCCGGCTTCGGTCAGATCCTGGAGATCGGTCTGCTCGATCACCAGGAGATCATCGGCAATGGTGGGATCGGCGGCGATCAGGAGCTTAGTGTAGGGCGAGATGTCGAAGGCAAGCGGGGTCTCCGGCCACTCGCCGATCGCGATGCCGCGCTCCTGCAAGGTCTCCAGATCGAGCTCAGGCACCGCGATGACCGGTGTGCCCTTCGGCCCGGCGACGGTTTCGCCGATGATGTCCTCGCTGTGGCAGAGCGCGCAGGTGGTCTCGAACTCCGCCGTCAGCATGAAGCGACCGGTCGCATCGGGGGCATGGCAGCTGTTGCAGGTTTCCGGGGGTTCGACGCCTTGTTTCCTCTTCTCCGGGAAGTTCTTCCGATTATGCGAGTCGTGATCGAAGATGATGCGTGTCCGGCGCAGATAGGGATAGTCGCCGAACGACGGATGGCCGTCGGAAAATGACGTGAAGGTGAGCTGATGACAGGACTGGCAGCGGTCGTTGGTGACCTTGAGCAGATCGGCGTCCTCGCCTTCATGCTCCTTGTGGCAGGCGCCGCAGGCAAGCGGGCCGTTATGGGCCTCGAGCGGGGTGGGAAACACCGCCCTGCTCACCTGAATCGTCCAGGGAACCGGTGCCGTCGCCGCAGCCTGCTCGAATTTGCCGATCAGATCCGCCAGTTCAGGGCGCGGCAGCGTGTGGGCGTTCTGCGCATCATCGCCCCATTTGTGGCAGGCGAGGCATTTCTGGTTGTCGGCGACCGGATCATCGTCAGCGAACGCAGCCGTCAGCCAGGCCACAGGACCGCCGTCGAAAGCGACATGGCAGTCCCCGCAGGCCTCGACCTCGGCATGGCCGGTATAGACGGTGCCCGCATCAACCAGATCGGCATTGATGCGGCTGCCCACCAAAAAGAGAAGCAGGCCGAGGCAGACCGTGGTGACCACGGCGGTGAACCGTCCGCGGCGCGCGCGCAGGGAGCGCACGGGCACGCAGGGCGGCAGGCTCTTGCAGCAGGTGCCGTCCGGCAGTGGTCCCTCTTCGCAAGCACCGCCTGCGCTCTTCGGACGCGAACAGGTCCAGCCGTCGGGGCTTCGCCTGGGTCGGCATTCCGCAAGGGTTCGGCAAGCCCCCTTGCGATCGGGACCGAGCGCGCAGGGCTTGCCGGTGCCGGCACGGCCGCAGACCCACGACTGCGCCGGCCGTTCATAGTTGCTGGAACGGTGATTGAAGCTCTGCAGGCGAGGTTTCATGGCGCCCCTGTCGCGAAGGCGTAAACGAGGACGATATGGACCAACGTGAACAGCATCAGCCCGTAATTCAGCGGCAGATGGAAGAACAGCCAGCTCTTGAGCGTCAGCTGCATCGCATATTGATAATCGAGATCGGCTTTCGCTGACACGAGATGATCGATCTCGCCGAGAATCTGCCGGCCGCGTTCGTCGAGATAGCGGTCCAGCTCGCGGATCGCGACATGCAGCCGGCGTTCCGGCCGGTTGCCGCCGATCAGATGGCCGATCAGATGTTTGGGGCGCTGCAGATAGGGCGCCAACTCAGCGATATAGAAGTCGGCGATCGTCGAGGCTCGGGTCTCCTGCACCGATGTCATGGCAAGCTTCTCGACGTCACGGGCGATCTGCGCGCGCAGCACAGGAATCCGTTCGAAGATCACGCGTTCGCCGCGCGCACTGATGCGATGGGGTAAGAAGCGGGACATGACGACACCGATCAGCCCGCTGATCGTCATCGTCATGTAGAGGATCCAGAGGATGACCTCGAAGGGACCGTTCGGCAGGGAAAAGCTGGTGTGCAGAAGGAAAAGAAGCAGGCAGATCAGGCCGGTGTAGATATGCAGCTGCAGCCAGGTCGACATTTTGAGCAGCGGCAGAATGTTCAACTTTTTCCTGAGATTGAAGAGGGCGAGCAGCACCATGCCGGCGAACAGCGCCCAGCCGTTCAGGAAGGCGGCGTCGCGCAGCGACATGTCGTAGAGCAGCTCGATCGCGAGGATCAGGCCGGCCAGCATGCCGGTGAATGTGAGATTGCGCAGTCGGCGCTGGCCGAATGTGGTCATCGCGCCAGCCAGTCGACGAGGCGTTCACGATCGCGCAGATCGATACGCGTCAGCGCGTCATGGGGACAGGCGCGCTGACAGGCGGGCCCGCCCGGCTGCTCCAGGCAAAGATCGCATTTGGTGGCTTTGACGATCGGCGCCTGGGTGTCCTGATCGACGATGAAAGCGCCGTCTTCGTCGCGGATTTCGACCATGCGGATATTGTCATAGGGGCAGCTGTCGGCGCAGGTGGCGCAGCCGATGCAGATGATGTCGTCGATGGTAACGAGACCGTCCTGCGTGCGATGGATGGCGCCGGTCGGACAGCCGATCAGACAGACCGGATCGACGCAATGCATGCAGGCATTGGCGACCATCAGATTGTCGTGCTCCGGGCCGTGACGGACAAAGCGCGGATTGTTGTTGTGCGCGGATGCGCAGGCGCGCACGCAATCATCGCAGGCGGTGCAGCGATCCGTGTCGATGAACATCGCCGCCGTGCCGTTGATGGTGCGGTTGTTCATCAGGAAGTTAATGGTTGCCTGCTCCAGCGGCAGCTCAGCTTCCCAGGTGAGGTCGGCCGACATGCGGATGCTGGTGGAGCTTGGTGGTCCCGGCAGTTTGTGCGGCGGGATATTGGGAAGGACGTAGTCTTCCACCAGCGCCGTCGGCACGCGCAGGAGATCGACGAAGCCGACCGCGCGCAGGCCATGGCGCAGGCGGAGATCCTGCCCGTCCCGCCAGTGATCGACGATTTCGCGGAGGCCAAAGACTTCGTTGTGGGTGACGTAGCCGACGGTGCGATGACCATGATCGAGGCGTTCGGAAATGCGTCCGAAGCCGTAGCGGATCAAGAGCAGACCATCCAGATAGTCGCCATGCTCGGCGATCACCGGTTCGGAATAGAGGACATCGACGCCGCTTTCCGAGGTCAGTCCCTTGAAATCGCCTGACCACTCGAACTCACCATGGGTCTCGAACAATGTATGACGGGCGATATGTTCGAGGGCGGTTTCATGCAGCCCCTGGAAGAGCGGCGACTCGCGAAGATGGGCTTTTAGGCTGGAGGCGCGATACTGAGCATCGATCTTGTCGCGGAAGCTCTTATCCCGCCGCCGAATATCGCGAAGGCCCTGCCAGCGAAGCTCGAGAACTTCGACATCGGTCTCTGCGATCACCGTGGAAAGATGCGGCGCGCGCGACAGGGCGGCGACCTCGCCGAACATGTCCTGTTCGGTCAGCATCCGGGTCGGCACCCGGGTGATGAGGGTCTCGATGCTCTGGATCGATTCGCGCTCGTTGCGGCTGCCTAGTCTGATGCCGTGATCGTCATGTTCGTGTTGATACAGGCTGACATCACGACTTTCAGGCATGTCGGCCTGGTTCCACCACTGGCGCATGGTGTCCATGAACCCGCGGCGCTTTTGCCCTTCGGTCTCGTCGATCGTATCGAGACTGGTCTGCTCGAGCAGTTCGCGCACCACGCCTGAGATGATCACGAACAGGGCGTTGCCGTAGTCGCCCTTGCGGATGATGATCTCGCCGCGACGATAGCGACGGATGCGGGCATCATTGCGGATGATGTCCTGTAGCGACAGGGTCGATGGGAACTGGCCCTGATCGATCGCGCCGAAGACACGCAAGGTGAACAGCACGCGCAGTACGTCGCCCTCGGTCATGTCGGGGGCGAGCGGTCTGTCCCACCGTCTCGGTCGCGGAATGGCGACGCCTATGGACACGCGACAAGCGCCTCCGTCTTGAGGTTCTCAGTCGATCCCGATCTGCGGCCCATCATTGCGACGGCTTGCCCTTGTACTGGTCCGGGCCGGGGATCAGCCCATCGATAGCCGCGAGCTGTCCGCCTTCGTAGTTGGCGGCAAGCTGCTTGGCAGCGGCCGCGACACGATCAGCCGCTGCCTCAAGGGCCGGCTGGTTATTCAATGAAAGATTGGCGCTATGGGCAGCGCGCAGCATCTCCATGAACTCCGGCGCCTGAAAGGTCTTGGCGGCCTCACGCAACTTTCTCCTCGCCGCATGGGCGCGCTTGGCCATGGCGACAGCGTAACGCGCCGACTCAGTGGCTTTACCGACCGCCCGAAGCGCCTCCTCGAGCTCGACGGCAAGACCGATCGCATACATCATGCGTTGCCGCTCGGGGTCGGCAACCGGATTTTCCCTGCCGCCATTATGCCAAGTATTGTGGCGGACCTCGCCTTGGGACCAAGAGACGAGCTCGAATGAACTGCCCGCGGTGTGACCGCCTTTATTCACCAGCTCTTCCTGCGGCACGATATGACAGGAGTAGCAATTCTTGGTCAGTTCATAGAGCATGTGCGGACGGATCATGCCGGCCGCCTCGGCGTCGGCCCAGCGCTGCGCTCGCTCAGCCTCGGTTTCGGTCTCTTTCTTCTTACCGCTGAATTCGCTGTGGCGCTTCATCCAATCAGCGCCGGCGCTGTGGCAGCTCTCGCAGGTAATGCCGGCGATCGGCTTCGGCCTGTCTTTTCTTACTTGACTCGTGAAGTGGCAGCTCAGGCAGACGCTCTCCGACTTGATGCGCTTTAGGCCCATAGCGTCGGAGATTTTCTTAGCATCTTCGTTGCGCGGCAGGGCGGAGAAGGTCTTGTAGTGGTGGGTGGATTTCCAGTTCTCGGTCTCTTTCTTATGGCACTCGGCGCACTCATCCGGTCCCTGGACCTTTTCGGTTTGGGGAGCGCCCTGAGCCAACGCCTGATTGCTATCAACTACTAGAAACAGAGTTAGACATGTTGCCATCATCGAAGCCACGAGATGTGATGGCGACCACCAAAACTTCATACTGTTACCCCCTATCGCGGATACCGCGGATACCCGATCTGCTGGAGCTATATTTTACGGAGCTCAGCACGTATTTAGATCGTCAAGCGTCGAGGACCAGCCCCTCTTTAGGAATTGCCATGCAGGTCAGGCATGTCCCAGGCGGCGGCTGGGCTCCCGGTTCCTCGAGATAGCGAACCGAACCTTGTTTGACCGCCGTGGCGCACGTTCCGCATTGACCGGCGCGACAGCCCGAATCCATGACAACGCCAGCTGCCTCCGCCACGTCGAGAACGGTTTCTTCTTCGGACGTCCACTTACCCACCTTTCCAGACCGCGCGAACACGATCTCGATAGGCTCGACGCGTTGGACATTGTCACCAACAGCCGGGGTCGCCGGTTTCTTCCCTTTGCGCTTGCCAAAAGATTCCCATTTAATGTCCTTCTCCGCGACACCCCACTCGCGGAGATCTTTAATAAGCGCATCCTGCATCGGCGGCGGGCCGCACATGTAGAACTGGCAGTCCTTGGAGGGCAGCAGACCCTGAAACAGCCGCCGGTTGACGCGACCGCGGTAATGGAAGTCGCGGCCCTTGACGCAGCTGCGCGTCGGCTCGGCGTAGCAGATGACGATGTTGATGTTCTGATGCTCGCGGGCGAGACGCTTCAGATGGCCCGGCATGACATGCTGCCTCTTGTCCATCACCGCGTAGAAGAACCAGACTTCGCGCTTGCTTTTCGTGTAGGCGATCGTGTTCAGCATGCTGAGCATGGGCGTCAGGCCGATGCCGCCTGCGATCAGTACGGCCGGACGCTTGTCGGTCATGTCGAGATAGAAGTTGCCGCCCGGCGCCTTGACGTCGACGATGCGGTCGACTTCGAGATTGTCGTGAAAGAAGCAGGAACCGAGGCCTTCGGGAATGCCCTCGGAGCCCGGCGGCGCGCCTAAGCGTTTGATCGACACCCGATATTGATTGTCGTGGATCGGCGCATCGGAAAGCGAGTAGCAACGCACGACCGGTTTGGGATTGCCGGGGATCTGCAGCCGGAAGGTCAGATGCTGACCCGGCAGATAGCGCGGCACCGACTTGCCGTCATAGGGGCGAAGATAGAAAGAGGTGATGCCGTCGGCTTCATCAACCCGTTTGTGGATATAGAACTTTCGAAAGCCGCTCCAGGAGTCGGCCTCCGGCATTTTTCCGGTTTGCGCCTGGGTCAAGAGATCGCTGGTGGCTTCGCGGAAGGAGCGAAGCGCGGTCACTTCCTCGCCTGCGACCATTTTTCTGTGTCGCATGCCTGCCAACAGACTGCGGGCAACCTGGAACAGGACGAGGCTGCCCACCACCAGCGCCGCGAGTTCCATCGGTGTTGGGATCATCGGGTCATCATCTCCGAACGGTGAGATCCGCTTGTTCGACGTTTCCGGAAAATGGATCGTTGCAGGGTTCGCTTCATAGGCGAAGCTTCCTATGGAAAATCGATATGCCGGTCGTGATCATGATCGGCCCTTTTTCATCTGAATGTGATGGAAGAACCGAGCATCCCGGATTGTTGGCTTTCCGGGCACGTTACCGCCCAAGATCGATGGAGCGCTCGCGAGCGAAAGATACTCACCTATGTCTCGATGTGCAACTCGAAGCGATCATTAATGTCGGGTCTGGTCGTATGGTGACGAGACGCTATGTTTCAGAGGTTGATGTCAATAGGAAGCATTTTTGATGATGCTGCATAAAATCCATCGTCAAGCCAGTCCGATCATCGCCGCATTGATCGGTTGGGCGCTTATTCAATCGACTGCATTTGGTCAGGACGCCGCCTGGGAAGGATTGATCAATGCGGGACGCAATGCCTTGCAACAGCAGAATTTTTCTGAAGCCGAGCGCCATTTCGAAGCCGCCCTCGAAACAGCCGAGAACTTCCCTTCGGGCGATCCACGGCTCGGCAAATCCTACAACAATCTAGCCGCCGTCTACTACACCCAGGAGGACTTCGAGCGGGCCGAACCCCTGATGCGCCGGGCGCTTGCTCAGCTTCGGGAGTCGCTCGGTCCGGAGAATACCGAGGTCGCGCAGACCATGAAAAATCTGGCTGCGCTCTATTATCTGCAGGGCAATCGGAGCGAAGCCGAGGCCCTTTTGAAGCGATCGCTGGAGATCCTCGAGAACGTTCACGGACCCAATCATGCCTTCGTCGCCACGGTTTTGAGCAACCTCGCGGGCCTCTATCAGTCGGAGAACCGTTACGAGGACGCGGAACCTCTGCTGACGCGATCGCTCAGGATTTGGGAAAGTCTTCTTGGGACCGATCATCCCGATGTGGTTCGAAGCCGCACCCTTCTTACCCAGCTGCGTCAGGGATATGGTGGCGATCAGGCGCCGGGGACCGCGACGGCGGCGGTCAATCCGCAGGCGTCTCTTCCGGTCCCGGCGGCAGGCGAACCTCAAGCGCAGGCCGAAGAACAGGCGCCTGTCGTTCCCGCTCCTCCTCAAGAGGTTTCCGGCGAGCTGGAGGAGGCCAGAGCAGCGCTTGAAACGCTGGCGAGGCTCTCATCGAGCGAAGCCGAAAACCTCGCCAGTCTCGCGAGACTGGAATCGACCGACGGCGTGCCGGTTCCCGCCTTGAACCCGATTGGCATCGCTGCCGACGAAGCGGCATCCTCCGATGAGAACGAGGTGCCGGCGGTTCCGCCAGCGGTCGCGGGCGAGGAAGACGCCTCGGAGAACGATGACGTCGTCACGGCGGCGCTTGAACCGGATCAAGACGAGCTGGATGCGGCGGCCATCGCCGCCGCATCCATTTTGAATGAGGCAACGTCAGCCGATGACGTGTCGTTCGCGGTCTATCTGTCGACGCTCTGGTCGATCGAAGAGGCGAAGCGTTACTGGCAGGCCCTGCAGACCGCGATGCCCGACATTCTCGAGGGCAAGACGATGGAGATCGAGGAAGTCGCTGCCGCCGGGGGTTCGGAGCCGTTCTATCGTGTCCTGACCAAGCCCTACGCGTCGGATCCCGAAGCGCAGGAAGCCTGCGAGCAAATCAGATCGAAGCTCCGGACCCATGACTGCAGCGTGGTCATCCGCGATGTTACGGTCGGCGGCTGACCGCCGACGGCAGCTGGTAGCTATACTCCCCGGCGCGCAGGCCGGGCCCGCTCAGAACTGGTAGAGAAACTCCAGGCGGCCGCCATAGGCGTCGTCATCGACATCGATGTCGCCCTCGCCTTCCTGCAGGGCGTAGAAGCCTTCGAGCTGCACCAATGACTGCTGGGTGACCTTCTGCTGGGCCTGGAAGCCGACACCCACCTGCCATTCAAAGCCCTGCTGCAGATTGTCCTCAAGCCCCAGGTCCTTGAAGCCCGCGATCTCCAGACCGAGATTGGTCCAGTGATCGTTCCAAAAAGCCTGATAGCCGATCGCACCGCCGAAATTGTCATTGGCCTTGTTGTCGAGCTCTGAGCCGAACTGGCCGATATTCGGCGAAGCGTAGAGAATGCCGAGCGCCGCCAGCGGTCCACCGCCATCGATGTTCTCACGGCCGGCCTGGGTGAAGTTGCCGAGCGAGACGAAGGGGTTGATCCAAATCGTGTCATCGGAGCCATGCGGCGTCCAGGAGAGTTCGGTCGACAAGAGCGCGCCGTCGGTCACAACGTCGCTTTCGTCCTCGATCGCGAGTGAGCCATTGGCCCGCCAGGTCAGGCTGTAGCGGCCGATGCGCTCGGCGATCGAGATGCCGGCATGCAGGCTGTCACCGTCTTCGTCAGCGCTATTGTCGTCGCTGTCCAGTGTGTAGATCAGATCGATATTGGTGGTCTTGAATTCGGTGTCGAAGGCCGTGAACAGGCCGAACTGGTTGAGATCGCCTTCGCGTTCACCCGAATTGTCGATCCCGGTCGCGCCCCGGTTCACCGAGTCCCAGCTCCAAGAACCGCTGACGCGCAGATTGGATACGCCAGGCAGGCGAATATTGTTACGCACGAAGCCAAGAGCATCCTGCGTATCGTTGAGGAGGATGCCGTCCTGGAAGATCAGCGGCTGGCGACCGACCGTGAAGCCGTAATCGAGCCAACTCGTGCCCTGCGGGTCGAGTATCGGAAACAGGCTGCCGATGTCACCTTCCGCGAACAGTGTGCGGATATTGGCGTTGGTGAAGTCGAGAAAGCCTTCATCATCGCCATTGGCTTCGCCCTCGAAGCGATAGCCGGAAAACTGGCCGCCGCGATTCTTGTCGAGCGGGCGAATGCCGAGCACGATCTTTTCGGTGGCGGTGAGCTGCAGATTGGCGAAGAAGTCGAAACGGTTGGCCCAATCGGTGATTCGATCGGCATCGCCAATCCCGGTATCGATGGTCTGAATGGCCGAGCGCAGGGTTCCGAACACCCAAAGAGCCGGCGCCCAGACGGCACCCGTCGGCAGCTCGAAACCTTGTTGCAGATTGCCTTCGCCAAGGAAATTCTCGCCGAGCTCGATGATGAGAGCCGGACGCTCCGGGATGTCCCCGGTGGTGAAGAATTTCGTCGGTTTATCGTTGATCTTCGTCGAGCCCCGGCTCTCGCCGAGAAAGAATTCGGCTCGAGCTGCATCGCTTATGGCGCCAATGCCGCCGATGGCGGTCGCTATGATCGTCGAACCGATCACGACCGAACGAGCGGTCTTGCCGCCCGCGCTCTGGAGTTTCCTGATCACCAAGAAGCTCTCCCCCCAATAAGATCGCGCGCTCTGCTATCGTTTTGGTTTGAGCTCCAACCGCGATCCGACGAGGCGAGAGACGGATCGATTTCGGAAGGAACCTGTGGGTTTGAGGCATGACGGGAGGCCAGCTCTCGCCGGACCTCCCGTCAAGTCTTCATACCCTCTGGATCGACCTAACCCTGTCTTCAGCCATTACCGGCGAAGCTGACCTTCAATCCAGGCCTTGCCGGTCGCGTTCTGGCTCACGGTGCTCTCGTTGTGAACGTCGAACGTCACCATCTTCTCCCAGAGAATGTCGGCTCCTTCGACGACGGCGTCGGCGACATCCTTGGCGCTCATGCCGTAATCGAAGCCGACACGCTGCACGGCCGTGATCAGATTGACGGGAACCATCTGCGAATTCAGGCGGATGCTGGCGGTGTAGGGCCCCTTGCCGGTCAGCTTATCGCCGTCGACCTCATAAGACGCCCAGCGATTGCCGAGCGGCTCGATGCCCTTTCGGTGATTGCGTTCCGTCGTCGGCTCACCGGCGAACACCAGTGACAGCGTCGTAGGCCGAACAATCGGCAGCGCGGTCACGGTGTAGGGGATCGGGATGACCGCTTCACGCTCGCCGCCACGGCCCTGGGTCACGACGAACTTGGACTGCAGATTGAAGAGATAAGGATCCTCAGGCAGTTCGCCATTGTGGACGTAGAGCGAGTGCAGATCGCGAAGATCGCCATTCGGATCGCGGTCACCGGAAACGAAGACCACATTGCCCTCGGCGTCCTTGACCGTCACCTCGAGCCAGACAACGCGCTCGCCGGTGAAGCCGGTCGGCACGTTGTGGCCGTCGGTGATGTTCTTCACCTCGACCTCGAACTCGATGCCGTCAGCGCTGGCCTCCTCGATCTTCACGTCACCGAGATGGTAGCCATTGCGCAGAACCTCAAGGCGCTTCTTACGGGCGAAGTCCAAGCGCTCGAACTGGATGTCGAGGATTTCCCGTGCATCATAGCGATCGTCGATCGACGCCCAGCTCTCGGGGAACTCGTAGTCGTCGGACACGTTGTCCTCGAACTCATCCGTGCCCCAGCCGGCTTCGTGGTCATATTCCAGCCACTGCTCAAGCGTCGCAAGCTGCTGCGCATCGGCATTATGCGGGAATATGCCGGGGTGGATGACCGAGTAGTCCGGTCCGGAGAAGAGATGGTTCGAAAGCTTGCGAGGCTTGGTCGGCACGCCACCGACGACGGCCGCCGGACCATAGTCGAAGTCCGAAGGAATGCCCTGGATCTTGCCCATATGGCAATCCTGACAGGTCACGCCACGATCGGCAGCGGGCGACAAACGATACTCGCTGAACGCTTCTTCCAGACGGAAGCCATTAAAGAGCGTCACGTCATGGCATGACCCGCAGAAGGTCGGCGTCGAGATCGGCTCGAACTTCTTGGCCTCGGTATGGATCTTGCGGCCGAGCTCCTCTTCCTCGGTTACGACGCGATATTTGTCATCTTTGAGGACACGCTCCATCTCGGCATTGCCTTCCGGCCCCATCACAGGATCGAGCAGGCTGCCTTCGGCGAGCGCCAATCGGCCGCTCACCTTATTGTAACCCTTGGTGATGCGATGGCAAACCACACAGGTGATGCCTTCACGCGAGGTCGGGTGCCGCTCAAGATTGGAGATGAACGGGCTCTCGCCGAGATTGGCGCCGACCTGATTGTGGCAGCGCAGGCAGAAGTCGCCCATCGAACTCGACGTGCTGAAGTTCAGGAAATTGTTGATGGCCATGTAGACCGGGCTCAGCTGCGCATAGGAATGCTGCGAAATCGCCCACTCTTCATACTGCTTGGGATGGCAGGTGCCGCAAGTGGCCGCCGACGGGTAACGGCTCTCACCGAACAGATCGTCATGGGCGGACTGCGCGTCCTTCTCCTCTTCGACAGCATCAGCATCGTTGACGATGCCATCGGTGGCTTCGGCGATCTGAACCTCAGCGGCTGCCGGCCCGAATGATCCAGGCGCAAGGTCCGCGATCACAGGCGACTGCGCGTGCAGATCGGTGGCCGGCGCTGCCTCCGCCTTTCCGGTCATGGCGCCCGCCAGCAGCATCGCGCTGCCGATGGCGAGTGAGACTGCGAAAGCGCGCAATGAAGACTGCGGAGTCGAAACTTTCACCTTTCGACTTCCCACGGTGACGCAGGCTGACATGCTGAACTCCCCCCCCAACCGATTTATGTCGAAAATTTAACGTCAACTGGCATAAACAATGTCCAGTGGTGCCGTGTTAAAACTTCTAGAAGCGAGAGTCTGGTAGGGGATGGACAGGCAGATGACAAGTGAACGCAAAGCACAACATTAATAAAATTCAATGTAATTTCTTTAAAGTCGCCATGAAATTAAAAATGATCTCCTTCTGGTTGTTTTGTTGGTAAAATGTTCTTTCCGACATACAAAAAACTTTAAAATGAAACGAACTGCTCTTTGTTATCCATTTTGGTTGTGTGGCGATGTCGCTTAGCTTCGGACATTCACGACGAGGCGGCCTTTGATCTTGCCGCTCAGCACGAGAGCGGACTGTTCAGGCACGTCTGCCAGCGTAATTTCCTGCAACGTAGATTCGAGCAGGGTGCGATCAAGGTCGCTTGCCAATCGCTTCCAGGCCGCTTCACGTCTTGCCTTGGGCTGATAAACCGAGTCGATGCCCAAAAGCTTAATCCCACGCAGCAGGAACGGGATGATACTGGTCTGGAAGTCATTGCCACCGGCATTCCCGATGGCTGCAAGGGCGCCTTGCGGCTTCAATTGCCCGAGGACACGTGCAAGCGTCGAGCCGCCGACCGCATCGATACAGGCCTGAAAGCGGGCGGACTCCATGGGCTTGCCTGACGCTTCGGACAGCTCTGAGCGCCCGATGAACTGACTGGCGCCAAGCGACCTCAAATAGTCATGGGTTTCAGGTCGACCGGTGGATGCCGTGACCTCGTAACCGGCCTTTGCCAGCAACGCTATCGCCATCGAACCGACCCCGCCAGCGCCACCGGTTACGAGAACCTCGCCCTTATCCGGCGCCATGCCATGATCTTCCAGATCCATCACGGCCAGCATGGAGGTATAGCCGGCTGTTCCCACGGCCATCGCATCGCGTGTCGTCAAACCTTTCGGCACATTGACCAGCCAGTCCGCCTTGACCCGTGCCCGCTCGGCAAGCCCGCCCCAATGGCGCTCACCGACGCCCCAGCCATTCAGGATCACCTGGTCGCCTTTATTGAAAGCCGCATTGCCGCTTTCGACCACGGTTCCGGCGAAGTCGACGCCTGGTATATGCGGAAAGTCGCGCACCAGCGGCGCCTTGTTATGGATGATCAGGCCGTCCTTATAGTTGATCGTCGAATAGTCGACATCGACGAGCACATCGCCCGCCGGCAACCGTTCGTCTTCGATCTCCTCGATCGCTGCGGTGACGCTTTTGTCTTCATGCTTGGTCAGCAAGAGTGCTTTGAACATGGTCAGCCTCGCAAAGATAAGCAGCGGATCAGGGGGCCGGTCGATGTTCCGGCACGCTTTCTTTCGGCCATGGTCAGGTCATACTTGTCAAGGCCGGCCTTTGCCGCGTTGATTGGTTGAGGGACATCCAGGAGAACGGGCCATGGCCTTTGCGACCACTGATGACGGCGTTCGGCTTCACTACGAGGAGGCAGGAGTCGGCGATCCGCTGATCTTCGTTCATGAATTCGCCGGCGATCATCGAAGTTTCGAACCGCAGGTCCGCTTTTTCAGCCGGCGCTATCGCTGCATCACTTTCGCTGCGCGCGGCTACCCGCCCTCGGACGTCCCCAAGGATGTCGACAGCTACGGTCAGAAAATCGCAGCTGCCGACATCATCGCCGTGCTGGATGCCGCCGGGGTCGAGCGCGCGCATATCGTCGGGCTTTCCATGGGCTCCTTCGCAACGCTGCATGCCGGTCTCGACTTTCCCGATCGCGCCCGTTCACTGGTGCTCGCCGGTATCGGCTATGGTGCGGAACCGAAGCGCGAGGTGGAGTTTCGGGAACTTTCCGAGCAGGCGGCGACGGCTTTCGAGCAGCAGGGGAGCGAAGCTTTTGCAAAGATCTATGGAGCCAGCGCCGCTCGCGTGCAGTTCCAGGCGAAGGATCCGCGTGGCTGGCAGGAAATGGTCGACGGCCTTGCCGGCCATGATCCGATCGGCAGCGCCAATACCATGCGCGGCGTTCAGGCAAGACGCCCTTCCCTTTACGCGCTTGACGATCAGCTAAGGGCCCTCGATCTGCCCGTTTTGATCATCTGCGGCGATGAGGATGATCATACGCTTCAGCCCGGCCTTTTCCTCAAGCGCTGCATCAAGGCTTCAGGGCTCCTGGTGCTGCCGAAAACCGGACATGCGCTCAATCTCGAGGAGCCGGACCTGGTCAATCGAAGCCTCGCGGAGTTTTTGGCGCAGGTTCAGGCTGGTCGATGGACCGCGCGCGATCCGCGTGCCGACCCGGACCAGATCATCCGAACGAAGTAGGCCGGCGGCCCCGCTATTGTCCCTAGCGCCAAAGACCGTATGTGCGGTTGTCAGGTGCTGCGCTGATCATCTCGCGGCCGCTGTCCTGGTTGGAGAACAACCGGTCACGGCCATCATCGCCATTGTCGCCATGGAGGCCGTGGGGCCGCCAGCTGCCGCGCACGGTGAGGCAGCGACGATCCAGCGCGCCGACACCGTCCCAGCCGCCAAGGGTCAGAACCCGGTCGATATCGTTCCTTAGAATGTCGAACATGCGATCGACGCCAGCCTTGCCGGCAACCGCGAGGCCAAAGAGATGAGGGCGTCCGATCAGACAGGCGGTGGCGCCGAGGGCGAGCGCCTTGACCACATCGCTGCCCCGCCGGATGCCGCCATCCATCAGCACCGGCACCCGGCCCGCCACCTGATCGACGATCGCCGGCAAAGCCCGGATCGCGGAGATCGAGCCGTCCAGCTGCCGGCCGCCATGGTTCGAGACGATCAGCCCGTCAATGCCGTGATCGAGAGCGAGGCGCGCCTCTTCCGGATGCAGCACGCCCTTGAGCAGCAGCGGGCCGGACCAGATGGAGCGCAGCCAGTCAACGTCGCGCCAGCTCATGGTTGGATCGAGAAGATCGGCGACATATCTGCCGAGTGAGACGATGTCTTTTTGCTCATCGGTCACATAGTTGGCCATGGTGACCTTCGGCGATCCGATCATGCGCATCAGCCAGGGAAGGCAGCGGATGATGTCGAGGCCTTGCCTTAGTTTCGGCCGTGGCGGCACGACGAAGCCGTTTTCAAGGTCGCGTTCGCGCTGGCCGAGCATCTGATTGTCGATGGTCAGGACGAGAGCTTTGTAGCCGGCGTCCTTCGAACGTTCGGCGAAGGACCTGACGATCCCGCGATCCCTGTACATGAAGGTCTGGAACCATTTCGTGCCGGTGGACCGGTTGGCGAGGTCTTCGATGTTGACCGTCGAGCCATGGCTCATGACGTAGATGCTGCCGGCGTCATGGGCGGCCTCGGCGGCCTGCACCTCGCCGCTCGGCCAGACCATGCCGGCAAGCCCGGTCGGGCCGATGAGCACGGGAAGCTCCAGACGCTGACCGAAGAGCTCCACCGAAAGATCGCGCGTCGAGGTGCCCATGAGCGGGTGCGGCAAGAACTCGAACTCTTTGAAATCTCTCTCGTTTCGCGCGCGGGTGACCTCGTCCTCGGCGCCGCCGTCGATGAAGTCGAATACCATGCGCGGCAGCCGCCGCTTGGCCAGTCGGCGGAGAACGTCGAGGCTGTGGGCGGTTTTTTCCAGGTTCATCGAAACGCTTTCACTCAACGACAGGGTCCCGGCGGGACAGGCTTGACCATACGGATTCTTTGCTGGAGCGCCAGTCCTTAAGCCGATGTGGTCGTGCCCTGCCTAATGGGCGGTGTTTGGGTATTTCACTCATAGTGGAATTGCTGTCGAAAGATCCTCGCAGCCTTTGGATTGTCACATAGGTCAAAACACGACACAGTGACGGAAAGGCGGATAGATGTTCGCCGCCAAAAGCGATTTCAGAGGGTCGGGCATTGGTGATTTCCGAAGAGACTTTGTCAGCGATTCGAAGGGCTTATCAGATTTGGGCGGAACATCAGGGGGATGATGTCAGCGGTATCCTGGGGCTGATGGCTGAGGATGTCGCGGTCACCACGCTGCCGGATGGGACGGGTCCGCTGACCTTCACCAAGGCCTGCCATAACAAAACCGAACTGACTGAGTATTTACAAGCGCTTATCGGCGATTGGCAGCTCCTGCGCGCCGATATCGAGGAGATGATCTCCGAACGGGATCTGGTAGTGGTGCTGCTGGATACGTCCTGGCGTAATCGGCGCACCGATATCAGCTTCGAGAGCCAGGCTGCCCATGTCTGGCGTCTCAGGGATGGCTTTGCCTGTCAGATCCGACTGTTTTTCGACTCGGCCAAATGGAGCCAGGCCGCCTGCCCGGACTAAGCCGGAAGCGCACGCCTGCGGGCGGCAGGCGTGCTGTAGCGTTCACTTGGCGTCGCGAAACGCTACAGGGTGGCCAGGAATGCGGCGGCGTCTTGGGTTTTGGGGTCCCAGCGGGGGGTTTTATCCGACAAGGGCTTTAGAATGTCGGCTCCCTTGGAGCAGCGGCCGTCGGGGACGAGGCGGTAGACGCCATCGGGATCGACCAGGCGACGGATTCGATTTTTCTCGAATTCGTCCGGTTTGCCCCCGCTCGCCCCCCCGCTGGCATCGGCCAGACCGTTAAACTCGTCGTCGACCTTGAAGTCGATGCCGGCGGCTTCGGCGTGGTCGCGGAGGATGCGGAGGTCGGCGAGGATCTTCTCACGCTCGCCGACGGGGCCGCCGGGGCGGTCTTTGCCGACTTTCTGGAGCGCCGTCACCACCCACCGCTTGATACCGATATCACGCAAGAGCGCAGGCATGTCGTCAAGCTGAGCGCGGCGTTTGGGCATCAGGACGGAGGTCACGACCAGCTCGGTCGACTCGGGCAGGGCGGTGGCCGCCCTCCTCAACCCCTTGACTGTCGAGGCGAAGGCCCCGGCCTTCCGACGCTGCCGGTCATGCTCCTCCGCCTCGGCCGCATCCAAACTCACCGAAATCCGCCCCGGCGCCAGCACGGCAAGCTCGTCGACCCATTGGGCGAGATGAGTGCCGTTGGTGACGAGGCTGGTGGGGATGTTCAGCCACTGACCGGTCGAGAGGATGGCTCGGGTGTAGGGGAAGGAGTCGGGGAGGAGGGGTTCATAGCCTTGGATGCATACGGATGCAATCTGATGCGAATAAATAACTTGCTGTATGAAGCAACTGAAGTCACTGACCTTTAAACTGCTCACCAAATTGTCTTCGCCACGCTGGCGAATAAAACAGTATGAGCAAGTTAAATCACATCCTTCAAATGCTGGAACTATAAATGTTAAAATTACGCCATTACATTTCCAAGCATAAGAAGGAAGAGCAGCTTCGACAGACATTGGCAGCGCACCCTTTCTTGGTATACCAAAAGAATGCCGCAGCCAACTGTGCTTTGCAATAACTATTTTTCATATTAAGAATGATTTGAATATTTTGCGTTATTTATCATATTTTTCCTACATCATGCCAAATAGTGTTACATTGTCTGCGTGTAAAATGCAGAAAACTAAAACTGGTAAAATTTCAGCAATAGTCGAGATGGAGATTTTTGATTTCTGGAGATGCGCTGTTCCTGCCCCAGGGCTGTCGCTGAGTTTTTCTCCATGCGCTTCTAGTAAATTCCGTGAAAGATCATCCAATTCCTCTGGCACGTTGGCCAGAGACTCGCAATGGGGACCACCTTGCCAATCATCATCTGAGGATGGGCTAAAGTGCCTCAGATATGAAAAACTACCTTCGCCCGTCAGGGAGGCGGTTAGGGCCACGTCACCTAAAGCACTGCCGCGTTGTGCCATACTGGCTAGCATTGCGTTGTACGGACTGCCAGCATCGCGAACGGCGATGATCGCATTCTTGGCAAGCTTGTCGAATGCACCGGCGATGTCTTTGCTTTCGGGCGTATCTTTACCCTCGTGGCTTCTCATAAAAATCAACATGTCTCGAATTTGTTGGAGATCAGAGACAAGCCAAATGAATATTGGTGATTTTCCTGTTGATTGCTGCACTTTGAGAATTGCAATCATAAGTTCGGCGAACTTGACTGCCCCATTTGTCGTGTCGGCATTGGGATGCAGGATCGTACGCGAAATCTCATAAGTCATATGTGCTGCGCTTTTGGACGTACTAATAGCCTCTAATATTAAATCCCGTGAACGTTGAGAGTGCTCGCCACCTTCGTGGACGGCCATATCATTCAATTCACTGCTGCCAGGTGACGATTTCTTCTTTTCCATTTTAAGACACACTTTCGCTTTGCATTATGTTGAAGTGGGTTTTTGGATACGGCTCGCTCACAGGCGATTTCAGACGGGAGCCAACAAAGGCGAAAGCCTTCTGGCATTCCCTAGGGGCTGCATCAAACGACGATTGTTGTAGCCAAAATGCTCTCATGATCGCTGCCCCTGATCTGCAGGAGCGCCTTCGAAATCAATCAGCTGATCGGCAAGATGAAGAAACTCATCGAGACGAAGCGCTGCGAAGTTCTGGCTTCGCAATAGAGCTAGAGCCTCCAGCGGGCTGACCGCCGAAAGGGTCGCCTTGCCTGGCGATCGGTTGAGGCGCCCGAGCGCTGCTTCGATCGCGAGGCGGTAGGCATCGGACCAGCGGGAGCCGGGTTCCGGCAGAGAAATGCAGCGCACCTTGGGCTCATCATCGCTGGCGTTCTTCGGAAGTTCGACCTCGCCGTGGAATAGGTAGCGAAGATTCTTCCGAGTATCGACATCCCGAGAATGTTTCAGATCCCAGTCGTCCAGCTTGAGGTGAACAGTTATGGTTGGGGAAGCCCATAGCTCTCGCTGTGACCGGCCGAAAGCTTCGCTGCCCTCGGTATCGAGCCAGCGGCCTGGTACCGACTCGAGAAAGAGTCGATCGGCTTGAAACCAACGGGTGTCCACGCGTATCTCCGCCACGTCCAATCCGGCGGCACGATAGATGCGATCGATCTCGTTATGAGTCAGCGAACCGATGACGATGCAAACATTCTGACGAAGCCATTCATAGAAAGATTCTCGCCCGTCTCGCTCTATCAAGGCAATAGCGCGGAACTGGGCGATTAGAAAGTAGACATTGTAGATAGCGCCGCGCGCTGGGATCTTGTCGTTTCTAAGTCCGAGATCCAAGATCCAAAGCAAAACTTGCCCGCGCTTCGTCTTCATGGCGATGTCGTAGAAGCCGCCCATGAGATTATGGAACCCTGTCATGACCGTGGGTGGGTCTGTGCCCAAAACGGCACGCGCTCGACTGACATTCACTGAGGCGTCGGATTCCTCAAGAAGGCTCAGAAGTGTCTCACCGCTCCGCATCGTCGTTTCTAGTACGGACAGTGGGCCAGCGCTCTCGGCAGCCTCGCCCGAATCAGTTCCGCCGCTCTTACGGCTGCGGTCCGGCAGTAGGAGGGCTTTGGAGTCTCTCGGCAGCAGATCCTGGAGGATGGATTTGACGCTGTTGACCATCTCCGAATCGGGAACGAAGGGCGTATATTTGTTACGCGTTTCGTCGTAGTGCCATTTGGTAAGCATCAGCCGCAGTAGGGTCGACGCATCTTCGAATTGCAGCCATGTCTTGCCGGCGAGCTTGGTTTCGAGTGAGCGGATTTGTTCGCTGCCGAGCCAGGCCTTTATCTGTCTGGCGGAATGTCTGGGTTTGCCGCGCTCATAGCCGCCACGCTTCACCCATCCATCATAGACGTAGCGAATCGCTGCCGCAGGTTCTGACTTATAGTCCGGAATGTCATCGTCGCTATCGCCGAGATCGCGCAAAAGGTCAGCGAAGCTTGGTTCAGCTCCGCCTGTCTCGGGCCTGTCGGTGATAATCTCTGCGCGTGCAGACATACGACGATGCTTTGCCTCAAATTCATACCGAAGTAAGGGCTGCGCGGAGCGTAACGCATGGTTTTTTTCAATGCGACAAAAAATTTTTCTTATTATGAATTTTAATTCGCAAAACTCATAGAATTCATCGATTCAATAGCATTCAATTAATTCGTCGAATTGAAAGATTGTTCGAAAAATTAGACGTATCTTCAGAAATCTTCCGAGCATACAATGAGGGTTGAGACGATGTGGAAATTTCGCCTTCTGCATTAGTCTAGGAGAGTAGCGATGATCTTTGAGTTCGCTAGCTCATTCTTGGATCTCAACCAGCTTCTGACTTCGCTGGCGGTTGCCTTTGGCTCGATCATCTTGCAGCGGGTGGCGGCGACATTGCTGCCTGCCATTCTGTCTTTCCTTGCCAGCTTGGCCGTGCTTATCATCCTTTTCATTATCTTCTTATTATCGCTCATCACACTCGCCACAGTGACCCCTCTCCCATAAAAAGAAAGGGGCGGCCCAAAGGCCGCCCCTTAAAGTCTAGCCTGAACGCGCTGCGTTCAGCCTTCCCAGGATTTGATGAGTTCGTCGTAGTCGACGGTTTCGCCTTGGGGCTTTTCGTTGTCGAGCTTGGCCTTGGGCGAACCGGGCTGGTCTAGCCAGACGCTTTCGTCCTGCTCGTCGTTGAGCTTGGGTCCGCAGTCGCCCTGGACGCCGGCGCGCTCTAAGCGGGCCATGACGCGGTCCATCTCGCCCGCGAGGTTGTCCATGGCGGTGTCAGGGGTGACTTCGCCGGCGACGGCTTCACCGATGTTCTGCCACCAGAGCTGGGCCAGTTTCGGATAGTCAGGAACATTAGTCCCGGAAGGTGTCCACTGGACCCGGGCTGGGCTTCTGTAGAATTCGACAAGACCACCGAGCTTGGGTGCCCGTTCAGAAAAACTTTCGTGGTTGATGTCGCTGTCCCGGATGATGGTGAGGCCGACATGGCTTTTCTTGAGGGACACCGTTTTGGCGACGGTAAACTGGGCGTAGAGCCAGGCGGCCTTGGCGCGGTCTTCGGGGGTGGACTGCATGAGGGTCCAGGAGCCGGCGTCCTGGTAGCCGAGCTTCATGCCGTCTTCCCAGTAGGGTCCGCGCGGGCTTGGGGCCATGCGCCAAAGCGGGTTGCCGTCGGCGTCCACGGTGTTGTTGCCCTCGGATTGCGGGGCGACCATGGAGGCTGTGAAGGCGGTGTACCAGAAGATCTGCTGGGCGACATTTCCCTTAGCAAGGGAGGGCAATGATTGATAGAAGTCCATCCCGAGGGCACCTGGAGGGGCGTACTTCCTGAGCCATTCCATATACTTGTTCAAAGCATACTTTGCGGCCGGGCCGTTGGCGGCGCCACCGCGGGCGACGGAGGAGCCGACGGGGTTGCAGCCGTCCACACGGATGCCCCATTCGTCGACGGGAACGCCGTTGGGGAGGCCGACATCGCCGGCGCCGGCCATGGAGAGCCAGGCGTCGGTGAAACGCCAGCCAAGGTCCGGGGCCTTCTTGCCGTAGTCCATATGGCCGTAGATGGCGACGCCGTCGATCTCCTTGACGTGCTCGGAGAAATATTCGGCGATGTCCTCATAGGCGGACCAGTTGACAGGCACGCCGAGGGGGTAGCCGTAGATTTCCTCGAAGCCGGCCTTGATGTCGGGGTCGGTGAACCAGTCGTAGCGGAACCAGTAGAGATTGGCGAACTGCTGGGCCGGGAGCTGGTAGAGCTTGCCGTCGGGGCCGGTGGTGAAGTCCTTGCCGATGAAGTCGTCGACGTCGAGGGTGGGCAGGGTGACGTCGGCGCCTTCGCCCGCCATCCAGTCGGAGAGGTTGCGGACCTGGTTGTAGCGGCTGTGGGTGCCGATCAGGTCGCTGTCGTTGATGTAGGCGTCGTAGATGTTTTCGCCGGACTGCATTTGGGTCTGCAGCTTTTCGATGACGTCGCCTTCCTGGATCAGGTCGTGGGTGACCTTGATGCCGGTGATTTCCTCGAAGGCCTTGGTGAGGGTCTCGCTTTCATAAGAGTGGGTCGGGATGGTTTCGGAGACGACCTTGATTTCCATGCCCTGGAAGGGTGCGGCGGCATCGACGAACCACTGCATTTCCTCCATCTGCTCTTCCTTGGAGAGCGTGGAGGGCTGGAATTCGTCGTCGATCCATTTTTCCGCGGCTGCCATATCGGCCCAGGCGGGCGCCTGGATGCTGAGTGCTAGCGCCACCGCGGCGCTGGCGAGGAGGGTTTTTCGAAGCATTTTTTCGGTCTCCCTGTTTGCTTCCCTAGGTTAAAGAAAAAATCATGAATTGGTCACACTAACCAGAAGACGAGGGCTGCGTAGAGTAAAGCGACGGCTAGAGCCCCCCAGAGCGGCGGGCCGATCATCCCTAGCCAGGCGAGGTTGATGAAGGCGGAGCCGAGGAGCGAGATGAACAGGCGATCGCCACGGGTGGTGGGGATGCCGAGGATGCCCACACGCTCGATCGTGGGGTAGCGGATTTGCAGGATGGTGAAGGTGACGAGGAGGAGCGCGATGACGATGAAGAAGATCGCCGTCGGCATGGTCCAGGCCATCCAGGAGAGATTAAGCATTTTTTAACGTTACTCCCCTATAACCAATGCAGATGGACATTCCATCATACCCGACCGAGGGCGAAGCCCTTGGCCATGTAGTTACGGACGAAATAGATGACGAGGGCGCCAGGGACGATGGTGAGGATGCCGGCGGCGGCGAGCAGCCCCCAGTCGAGGCCGGTGGCGGACACGGTGCGCGTCATTACAGCGGCGATGGGTTTGGCCTCGGTGGTGGTGAGGGTGCGGGCCATGAGGAGCTCGACCCAGGAGAACATGAAGCAGAAGAAGGCGGTGACGCCGATGCCGGTTTTGATGAGTGGCATGAAGACAGTCACGAAGAAGCGGGGGAGCGAGTAGCCGTCGATATAGGCCATCTCGTCGACCTCGCGCGGCACGGAGGACATGAAGCCCTCGAGGATCCAGACGGCGAGCGGGACGTTGAAGAGGCAGTGGGCGAGGGCGACGGCGATGTGTGTGTCGATGAGTCCCACCGTTGAGTAGAGCTGGAAGAAAGGTAACAAAAAAACGGCAGGCGGCGCCATGCGGTTGGTGAGCAGCCAGAAGAAGAGGTGCTTGTCGCCGAGGAAGCGATAGCGCGAGAAGGCGTAGGCGGCCGGCAGGGCGACGGTGAGAGAGATGATGGTGTTCAAGGAGACGTAGATGATGGAATTGATGTAGCCGGAATACCAGGCCGGATCGCCGAAGATTTTTTGGTAGTTCGCCAAGGTGAATTCGGTGGGGATCAACGAAAAATTGCTCAGGATGTCGGCGTTCGGGCGCAACGACATGTTGAGCATCCAGTAGATCGGCAGCATCAGGAGGAAGAGGTAGAGCGCGAGCAGCAGGCTGCCGAAATTGCGGTGGAACCAGCTGGGCGACGCCGTCGCCTGGGTGGACTTGGCGCCAGCTGCCGTTGGAGCGGTGGGGGATGCCGTGGCCATAGCTATGCCTTATCTCCCGTGCCGACGTTTTGGAGCGCCTGGTAGAAGAGCCAGGAGAACAGGAGAACGATGAGGAAGTAGATGATGGAAAGCGCGGCAGCCGGGCCAAGGTCGAACTGGCCGACTGCGAGCTTCACCAGGTAGATCGAGAGGAAGGTGGTGCTGTTGCCGGGACCGCCGCCGGTGAGGACGAAGGGTTCGGCATAGATGAGGAAGCTGTCCATGAAGCGCAGGAGGACGGCGATGGTGAGCACGCCGCGCATCTTCGGAAGCTGGATGTAGCGGAAGACGGACCAAGCGGATGCGCCGTCGATCTTGGCGGCCTGGTAATAGGCGTCCGGGATGGACTTCAGGCCTGCATAGGCGAGAAGGGCGACCAGCGGGGTCCAGTGCCAGACCTCCATGAGCATGAGGGTGACCCAGGCATCGAACGCATTGGCGGTGTGGTCGAAATCGAGGCCGAGCCCGTTGATCGCTGCGCCGAACAGGCCGATGTCGGGGCGGGTGAAGATGATCCAGATGGTGCCGATCACGTTCCAGGGGATCAGGAGAGGGAGCGCGATCAGGACGAGAACGAGGGAGACGGTCCAGCCTTTCTTGGGCATGGCGAGCGCGATGAGGACGCCCAAGGGAATTTCGATCAGGAGGACGAGGCCCGAGAACAGGAACTGCCGCCAAAGGGCTTCATGCAGACGCTTGTCGTTCAGGACTTCGATGAACCATTCGGTGCCGACCCAGAAGCGCTCGTTCGGTCCGAAGATGTCCTGGACCGAGTAGTTGACCACAGTCATCAGCGGGATGATCGCGGAAAACGCCACGATGACCAGAACGGGGAGGACGAGAAACCAGGCGCGGTTGTTTTCGGGTTTCATCGGGACGTCTCCCGAACGCCGTGGACAGCGAACGACCCCGCATCGGTTCTGGAACGCGTCATACGGTGGTCGAATAATGCGGTAGCCGGGGCTTCTCGGCGCGTTGTCGGTGTCTCGTTCGAATGGGTTAGGTCACCACATCCGTCCGGCGGTGCCTGGCGTTCGGATATGGTGCTTCCTGTCTTGTCGACGGACAATCGGCTGTGTGACCAGAGCCTATGTCCGATGAACGTTGGCCAGCCTGGTGCAGCGGCGCATGCGGAGGATTCAGCGGCGGCTGCACCAATCCATCGATTTGAGATCAGCTCCATACAACGTAGCTGTTGGCTTTGTTCGCGCTTACCGTTCCGTTTGGCGCCATGTGCCAGCGGTCGCGCTTTGGACGTCATAGACGATATCAGAGCCTTGTCGATGATGCCGACGCTGGCTTTCGATGTTCGGCTATTCAATGCGATAGCCATGCTATGCCACCAGCCGATCGTCGGCGTAGATCTTAGTCCAGCGCGGCGGGAAGGCGAGATAGGCCTGTTCCGACGGGACGGACTGATCTTCCGGGAGTTTGATCGCCACGGTTTCCTTGCCGAGATTGGCGCGGACGATCTTGTAATTGCCGAGATCCTCGACGGTGGCAATTTTCGCCGGCAGCGCGCCGTCCTCGGGAGCTGATTTGAGCTCGAGAAATTCCGGACGGATACCAAGCTTCAGATCGCCGGTGGCATCGCGCGCCGCTCGGACCGTGTCGTGGGCGAGCGGCAGCGACATGCCGCCGATCTGAGCGACGCCACCCTGGAGCTGGCAATCCAGAAGGTTCATGCCAGGGCTGCCGATGAAGTAGCCGACGAAGGTATGGGCGGGGTTTTCGAAGAGTTCCTGCGGCGTGCCGAGCTGCACCACCTGCCCCTCATACATGACGGCGACTTTGTCGGCGAGAGTCAGGGCCTCGGTCTGGTCATGGGTAACGTAGACGAGCGTGAGCGCGAACTCTTCGTGGATCTGCCTGAGCTTTCGCCGAAGCTGGAACTTCACCTGCGGATCGATCACCGTGAGCGGTTCGTCGAACAGGATCGCGGCGACGTCCGAGCGCACCAAGCCGCGGCCAAGGGAGATTTTCTGCTTGGCGTCTGCGGTGAGGCCGCGCGCGCGTTTCTTGAGATCCGGCGTCAGCTCCAGAAGATCGCCGATTTCGGCGACGCGCTTTTGCACCGCGGCCTCGTCCATGCCCCTGTTTCTGAGCGGGAAGGCGAGATTGTCGGCCACGGTCATGGTGTCGTAGATCACCGGGAACTGGAAAACCTGCGCGATGTTGCGTCCCTGGGGTTCGAGCGGCGTAACGTCCTCGCCGTCGAACAGCACGCGTCCCTCCGATGGCGTCAGCAGGCCGGAGATGATGTTCAGAAGCGTGGTCTTGCCGCAGCCGGACGGGCCGAGCAGCGCATAGGCGCCGCCGTCCTCCCAGATATGGTCCATCTTGCGAAGCGCATAATCAGCCTCGTCGACCGGCTTTGCCAGGTAGGAATGGGCGAGATTTTCGAGGGTGATGCGTGCCATATCGCCCCCTAGTGGTATGACCACATCATTTGGTTCCCATCATGATGGCGGGGATCGGCGAACGGCGGCCAACAAGGTGAAGGCCGAAAGGAGAACTTGTCCGTCGAACACGGCATCAGGCCGCTCTCGCAGCGGCATCGGCGACCGGTGGCGAAGCCTTGAGCCTGCCGTCTTCGCCGAACAGGAAGAGGCGATCCGGCTTCAGATAGATCCTGATCGGCTCGCCCATTCTCAGACTGTGAACGCCTTCCTCGAGGACCACCCAATTGGCGCCCTCATGTTTCATGTGAATGAAGGTCTCGGAGCCGCTGACCTCGGTCAAATCGGCCTTCGCGGCGATTTCGATCTCGCCCTCGTCGCTCTTCGAAAGAGCGGCATGATTGGCGCGAAAGCCGAAGCGATAGCGGCCATCGGCGCTGTCATTCAGATGATCCGGAAGCGGCATGTCAATGCCGCCATCCAGCATCACGCGTCCATCGGCAACAGTGCCGTCGACGAGGTTCATCGGCGGTTCGCTGAAGACCTGGGTGACACGCACCGAAGCGGGATGATGAAAGACGTCGAGCGTCGGGCCCATCTGAAGCACCCTGCCCTCGTCGACCACCACCGTGTTGCCGCCGAGCAGCAGGGCTTCGGCCGGCTCCGTGGTGGCGTAGACGACGATCGACTTGCCGCGCTGGAAGATCGATTTGAGCTCGACGCGCAGCTCTTCCCTGAGCTTGTAGTCGAGATTGACCAAGGGCTCGTCGAGCAGCAGAAGATCCGCTTCCTTGATCAAGGCGCGCGCGATCGCGACCCGCTGCTGCTGACCGCCCGAGAGTTCGGCGGGCAGGCGATCGAGCAGGTGGTCGATGCGCACCATGGCCGCTGTTTCTCTGACCTTCGCATCGATCTCGGCCTTCGCGAGCCCGCGGATGCGCAGCGGGGAGGCGATGTTGTCGTAGACGGTAAAGGCCGGATAGTTGATGAACTGCTGATAGACCATGGCGACGCTGCGCTCGCGGACGGAAGCGTCGGTCACATCCCTGCCGTCGACACTTACGCTGCCGACGCTCGGTCGATCGAGACTTGCCATCAGGCGCATCAGCGAGGTCTTGCCGGCGAGCGTCAGCCCGAACAGGACGTAGAGATTACCGGGCTCGAAGGTGAGATCGATGTCGTAGAGATGCTGTTCCCGGCCGACCGACTTACCGACATTTTCGAGCCGAAGGGTCATGCCGCCTGCTCCGGGTCGGCATTGCGGCCGAGCCAGGCGCGAAGCCGGGCGGCCGTCTCGTCACTTATATGAAGGCCGAGCTTGGAGCGCCTCCAGAGGATGTCCTCGTCGGTCAGCGCCCACTCCTCGCGCATGAGATAAGCGACCTCAGCCTCGTAGAGACCATCGCCGAAATGTTCGCCAAGCCCACCCAATCCGTCAGCCGTGCCAATCAATCTTTCGATGCGGGTTCCATAGGCCCGACAGTAGCGGCGCGCGAGATCCGGGGAAAGCCAATTCCACTTCGCGCAGATGGATTTTAGAAAGGCGTCGAAGTCGGCATTCTCGATGTCGCCGCCGGGCAGCCTGCTGCCGCCTGTCCATGGTTTGCCTTTGAAGCCCATGACCGGCTGCAGCTTTTCGAGCGCGTGCTCGGCGAGCTTTCGGTAGGTCGTTAGCTTCCCCCCGAAGATAGAGAGCAAAGGAGCCCCTTCCTCGGGGGCGTCGAGGTCGAAAACATAGTCGCGGGTCACGGCCGAAGCATTGCCGCTGGCATCGTCATAAAGCGGCCTGGCGCCTGAATAGGTCCAGACGATGCGATCCCTGGTCACCGGCTCCGCCAGATAGCGATTGACCGAGGTCAGGAGGTAGTCGATCTCGTCGTCGTCGATCCGGATGTCGGCGGGATCGCCGCCATGTTCCTTGTCGGTCGTACCGATGAGCGTGAAGTTCTGCTCATAGGGAATGGCGAACACGATGCGGCCGTCGGGGTTCTGGAAAATATAGGGGCTATCGTGGTCGAACAGCTGATCGACCACGATGTGGCTGCCCTTGACCAGCCGGACGCTGCTGTCGCTCTGCTGATGCAGCCGGTCTTTGATGAAGCTCGACACCCAGGGACCTGCGGCGTTGACCAGCGCGCGCGCGGTGATCTTTCTAACGGGTGCGCCCCGATTGGACGCGAGCGTGACCTGCCAAAGGCCGTTCGCTCTCTTCGCTTCGGTGCAGCGTGTACGGGTCAGGATTTCGGCGCCGCGCTCCATGGCGTCTTTGGCGTTCAGGATGACTAGGCGGGAATCCTCGACCCAGCAGTCGGCGTAGCTGAACGCCTTGCGCACATCGGATTTGAGCGGTTTTGCGGCGGGATCGGTCTCGAGGTCGAGCGACGTCGAGCCCGGCAGGCGTTTTCGGCCGCCGAGGTGATCATAGAGAAAGAGGCCGGTACGAATCAGCCAGGCCGGACGCTGTTCCGGGCTGTGCGGGAGGACGAAGCGCAGCGGCCAGATGATATGCGGCGCGGCGTTCAGGAGAACTTCCCGCTCGATCAGCGCTTCGCGCACCAGCCGGAACTCGTAATATTCGAGATAGCGAAGGCCGCCGTGAATGAGCTTGGTGCTTGCCGAGGACGTGTGATTGGCGAGATCGCTTTGCTCGCAGAGAACGACCTTGAGGCCCCGACCCGCTGCGTCGCGGGCGATGCCGGCGCCGTTGATGCCGCCGCCGACAACCAGAAGGTCGATGATCTCGTCGTTCAAGCCGTCCAGCCCCCGTTTGCACACGCTTCACGTGTCTGCGCCCGCTTGATCGGACGTCTTCGAAAGACTGTCAGCAATTTTCGATATTTTCGCAAGTGAAAATTTCCATGTTCGTTTTCGTTCATTTTGACGGGAAATATGGCGTAATGAAGATAGATCTGGCTAAGATGTTCGAATTCGTACGGAAAAGAACGGCCCATGCCGATGGAACGGTCCACACCGATGAATTCGACAAGACGCGGCGAGATCGTCGACCTGGCCCGGCAGGCGGGTTTCGTGTCGATCGATTACCTGGCCGATCGGTTTCAGGTCACGCCGCAGACGATACGACGGGATATCAACGAACTCTGCGACCAGGGCGTGCTGGAGCGACTGCATGGCGGCGCCCGGCTACCGTCCAGCACGGAAAACCTCGCCTATCCCGAGCGGCAGATTCTCTTCCATGAGGAAAAGCAGGGAATCGCGCGACTGGTGGCGGAGCATGTGCCGGACCACGCCTCCCTCTTCATCAATATCGGCACGACCACCGAGGCAATCGCCGAGGCCCTCCTGAACCATCAGGGGCTTTCAGTGATCACCAACAATCTGAACGTGGCGTCGATCCTCTCAGCCAATCCCGACTTTCGGGTGATCATCGCCGGCGGCCAGGTGCGCCATCACGATCGGGGCATCGTCGGCGAGGCAACGCTCGATCTGATCCGCCAGTTCAAGGTGGATATCGGCATCATCGGCATCAGCGCAATCGAAGAAGATGGAGCGCTGCTTGACTTCGACTACCGTGAAGTGCGCGTCGCCCAGGCGATCCTGGAGAATTCCCGGAAGGTGTTTCTGGCGGCCGACCACAGCAAATTCGGCCGAAGCGCCATGGCCCGCCTTGGCTCGATCGAGCAGGTGGACACGTTCTTCACGGATCAGGCGCCGCCGGCGCCGGTGGTTGACAGGCTGGCGGCGGCGGGGACGGAGGTGTTCGTCTCGGGACGGTAACCGGCGTCTGGCCGATCAGCGGACCGTCAGGCGGGCCCCATGTTGCGATGGGGCAAAGCGTCGGGGTCGGGATCGAAAGTGATGGTGAGAGACGTCGGGGTCTGTTCGAAGTCCCAGGAATAGCCGGCGCTGTTGACGGCAGCGCTCAAACAACCGATGACGTCGCCGGTGACGACGCTGTCCTTCAGCCCTCGAAAGAAACCGCGCTCATCCCACTCTCCTTGATAGATGCGGAGCCACCGCCCGAGGGCTTCCTTGTGAGGAAACTCGCTGTCGGCATGAATGTCGAAGCGCTGACGCGCCGCGATGCAGGCATCGACCTGCTGCCTGATAGACAGTTCACTCGCCGAGATGGAGATGGCGTCATCACTTACGGTCATTGCGATCCATTCGCGATCAAGCCGGAGGCGCGGCAAAGAGCGTAGGCAGCGAAGCAACCGGCATAGCAGGCACCCTTGGCGATGATTTTGACCTTGGAGGTCGGCGCTATCTTAGCACAGGTCTCATTGCATTTCTGGTGGGCGATTTCACAAGCCACCTCAAGATCCGGCTTTGGCTTTGTCTGTGGCAATCGCTCCGGCACGCCGACTTCAGGCTTCGTGTCTTGCGGCGTCGGCTGTTGAATTTTGCCGTCAGGGCCGAAGACCACATCAGGCTTGACCGGCGGTTCGGCGCCTTTGGCGCCATCCGTCTTCGGCGGCGGTCGCTTCTTGCCGCCTGCGACATAGTGAAGAAGATCGGACGTCTCTGCGTCACCTTCCTTTTGCACCAGAAACAGAGGCTTGCCTATCGCGGCGTCGGCGTCCTGGAGTTTCCGGCCTTGATCCTCGACGCTTGGTTGAGGAGGAGGCTGCACTGCGGAGTCGGGCGACGACGGAGTCGCAAAGACCGCGAGATCGGCTTTCGTCGGCAAATCCCGAAGCCCGGCCATGTCGCTCGACTGGGCTCCGGAAGTCATTGCGTTAAGGGCTTCTAGCGGCATGTTCCTATCAATTTCATCATGATTGAAAGAATCTGAAAAATCTTGGAATTAACAAAATAAAAAATTGAATTGATTGGATCAAGGCGATGTCTAATTGACATGTTTATTGGAGTTCCGCCTCGGGGTTGGGATTTCAGTTCGTTCCCCGGGTCGTTACGCACAAGTTTTGGCCGGCGCGTCCAGCAGCGCCCTTGATCTTGTGGGGGGCATCACCATAACAGCGATAGGGTCAACGAGGTCGCCGAGCGACCGACATCCTCTCGATTGAAGAAAGCGTAATGCGATGAAAGGGCGGATTTTTTCGGGTATTCAGCCTAGCGGCAGCCTGCATCTCGGCAATTATCTGGGGGCGATCCGGAACTGGGTCAGGCTGCAGGGGGAGTATGAGGCGATCTACTGTGTGGTCGATCTGCATGCGATCACCCAGCCGCAGGACCCGAAAGCGCTGCGCGAGCGAACGATCGAGGTGGCCGCGAGTTTCATCGCCTCAGGACTGGATGTCGAGAAGACGACGATTTTCGCCCAGAGCCAGGTGCCGCAGCACACCCAGCTTGCCTGGGTCTTCAATTGCGTCACGCCGCTTGGCTGGCTGAACCGCATGACCCAGTTCAAGGACAAGGCGGGCAAGAAGAAGGACCAGGCGGTCGCCGGGCTCTACACCTATCCGGTGCTGATGGCGGCCGACATTCTTCTTTACAAGGCGACCCATGTGCCGGTGGGCGAGGATCAAAAGCAGCATGTGGAGCTGACGCGCGATATCGCCGGCGCCTTCAATCGGCAATTTGACCGGGAGTTCTTCCCGCTGTCCGAGCCGGTGATCCAGGACGAGGCGGCGCGTATCATGTCCCTTCGCGATGGCACGAAGAAGATGAGCAGTTCGGACCCGTCGGATCAGAGCCGGATCAATCTGATCGACGATGCCCAGGTGATCGCGCAGAAGATCAGGCGGGCGAAGTCCGACAGCGAGATGGGGCTTTCCTACGATCCCGAAAACCGGCCGGAGGCGTCCAATCTGCTGCAGATCTATGCGGCGCTCGCCGAGGAGCCGCGGGCGAAGATCGAGGCGGAGTTTGCCGAAACGTCCTTTGCCGATTTCAAAGGCAAGCTATCGGATTTGGCCGTTGCCAAGCTCGAGCCGATCACCTCGGAAATGCGCCGGCTGATGGACGATCGCGGTGAGATCGAAGGCATCCTTAGGCGGGGTGCGGAAAAGGCCGAGGCGATCGCCAGCGACACCATCGCCGAGGTTTACGACATCGTCGGCTTCCTGCCGCGCTGAACAGCAAGATAGGGAAAAGGCCATGGCCGAGCCCACCGTTCCTTCGAACGCCTCAGGACCGAGCGAGCCGACGACGCCCAAACCAGAAACGCCTTCATCCGCGTCAAGCACCGCGACAGCACCCGCCGGCGCCGGCAGGCGCTGGTTGAGCCTGAAGACACTTGGGCTCGTGCCGCTGGCACTGATCGGGCTGGTTTTCGTCTACTATGTCGGCGGGATGCTTTGGCTGACCAAGGTGGACGACGATCCGGAATTCGGTCTGCCGAGCACGGCGCCGGAAGGGGCGAGCCAGGCGGTCGCGGCAGCAGCGGATCTGATCGAGCGCGAGACCGAGACCCATCGCTGGGTATCGAACGACCCGATCTTCCTGCCGGGCTACGGCCTCGACAACATGCCGAACTTCCAGCAGGGGATTATCACGGCGCTGTTCCGCTTCACCTCGGAACTCCGGGACGAGATCGCGCGCACCCGCGGATCGAGCGCGGAGGACCCGGAGGCGAAGTCGGCGGCCGGCTTCCTCTCCTACCCGCCCGACGTCTGGATCTTCAACCCGCAGGTCTCCTGGTGGGCGCCGACCGCGCCGTCCGAAAAACAGTATAGCGAGGGCATGCGGGCGCTCCGGCGTTACAACGACCGTCTCGCGAGCGGTGACGCGATCTTCGAAACGCGCGCCGACAATCTGCAGACGATGATCGACCGCTTTACCTCGGACATCGGATCAGCGTCCGCGGCGATCAACAACCATCTCGCCAATCGGTCGGGCTGGGTGCCGGACTTCACCGGTGACGATCTCTTCTACGCCAACAAGGGGCGCATGTACGCCTATTACATGCTGATGCGCGCGCTGGAGCAGGACTTTTCCAAGGTGATCGCTGAAAGGGACCTGGGCAATGCCTGGCGGCTGACCCTCGACAGCCTGCGCCAGGCGGCGACGCTGCAGCCCTGGGTAGTCCTGAACGGCGCGCCAGACAGCCAGTTTCTGCCAAGCCATCTTTCCGCCCAGGGCTTCTATCTGCTGCGCGCCCGCACCCAGCTCAAGGAAATCACCAACATCCTCCTCAAATAGCAGGGCGCGGCCCTGCAGCGGTTACGCTGTCGCGGGGCGGCTGGGGGCGGCGGCGGCAGGCAGGGCGAGGCTCTGGCTTCGGCAAGCTGACGCGGGCATCCCTGCCAGGCTCAGGCAAGTCAACGAGGTCGCCGTGCGACGCAAGTCATCGAAGTCGCCGCGCGACTTGAACAGGGTGGCGGTATGGGCCATCTTCACACTAGCAGTTCCGATGGTCCGTGCGGTGTGCCGCCCTCGCCATCTTGGATCGTTCACGGAACCCGACCTTCGGGAGGTCAGACCATGTTCATTCAGACCGAACAAACGCCCAATCCGGCGACGCTCAAATTCCTGCCCGGCTGCGAGGTGATGGCGAAAGGCGTTGCCGACTTCACCGAAGCGGAGGCGAGCGAGACCTCGCCGCTGGCCAAGCGCGTCTTCGCCGTGGACGGCGTTACCGGCGTCTTTCTCGGCAGCGATTTCGTGACGGTGACCAAGGCGGAAGGCCAGGACTGGTATGCGCTGAAGCCCGCCGTGCTCGGCGCGCTGATGGAACATTACAAATCGGGCGATCCGGTGATGTCGCCCGATGCCGCGCCTCAGGATGAGGTTGCAGCCGAAAGCGATGCCGATGACGACTTGGTGAAGCAGATCAAGGAATTGATCGACACGCGGGTGCGTCCGGCCGTTGCCCAGGATGGCGGCGACATCGTCTTCCAGGGCTTCCAGAAGGGTGTCGTCTATCTGCATATGCGCGGCGCCTGCGCCGGCTGCCCAAGCTCGACCATCACGCTCAAGAACGGCATCGAGAACCTCCTTCGCTATTACGTCCCCGAGGTCAGCGAAGTCCGGCAGATCGAGTAGCAGCGGCGAGGCCCCAGGTGCTTGGGCTCGCGATCGACACGGCCGATCGGACGGCGTCCGCTGCGCTTTGGCGGCTGGATGATGGCCTCGATCGAGATGGCGAGAGCAAGCGACCGGAGATCCTGGCTATCGATAGCCTGCCGCCCGAGATGGGCAAGGCGGATCAGCTGATCCTGGTGGTCGAGCGGCTGCTGTCCGAACAAGCGCTGGACTATCCGGATCTGGAGGTCATCACGGTCAACCGCGGCCCCGGCAGCTTCACAGGCATTCGAAGCGGCGTTGCCCTCACGCGCGGCCTGGCGCTTGCGGCCGGGCTTCCGGTGTTCGGCGTCACCAGCCACGAAGCGCTGCTTGCCGATCTCGAACCGTCTCGCGGGCGCTCGACCATGATCGCGCTGGATGCCAGGCGGGGTGAAGTCTACGTGCAGGCCTTCGCTCCTGACGGCCAGCCGCTCGGCGAGATCGAGGTGAAGGCGCCTGCTCTGGCCGCTGATGATCTCAAGAGTGGCGCCTGGCGCCTCGCCGGCAGTGGCACTGCGTTGATTTCGGAGAGCCTCAGCAATGATGCCGACGTCGACGTCATCGCAACGGAGCCGGTCGATGCCGGCAAGGTGATACGCGCAGTAACCGCCCGGCTGTCGGCAGGGGAGACTCCGGCTTCAGGCTTCACCCTTCAGCCCCTCTATGTAAGAGCACCCGACGCCGTGCCGCCGACACCGCTGATTGCTGGAGCCTCGGTCCGCCAAGGAACGGCTGTCTGAGATGCTTGCCTTGAACCGGCGCCCGACGATCAGCATCAAGACGGTCGGACCGTTCGATCTCGGCCGTCTCGCAAGGTTGCATCAAAGTTGTTTCGATGATGCCTGGAGCCGGGCCGATCTCGCCCATCTCCTGGCCCTGCCCGGCGGGTTCGGCCTGCTCGCGCGTTTGTTCGAAGGCAATCTCTCCGGTATCGACGGCATGCGCGGCGTCGGTTTTGCGCTCTGCCGCGTCGTGCGCGATGAGGGCGAACTGCTATCGATCGGGGTGGGCCCGAGCTACCGCCGTCGCCAGATCGGCGCCGTTCTGCTGCGCGAGTGTATGGAGCGTTGCCAGCGTATCGGGGCGAATGCGATGTTCCTGGAGGTGGCCGCCGACAATCACTCGGCGCAGAACCTCTATCGGGGGTTCGGTTTCGTCGAAGTCGGACGTCGCGAGGGCTATTATCAAAGACCGGACGGCAGCCGAATGAGCGCCTTCACCATGCGCTCCGACCTTGCGAACGGCGACCTTCCTTCACCGACATTGCAGGACTGATGCTGACTTAGAGTTTATTGCCAACGGCCGTTGGCGTCGGCATTTGCCCTTGGCGATAAAACTGTTGATGACAAACTAATAGTCGGTCGCTATCAACTAAAAGCGATCTTGACCCTTCTTTACTATCAGACGGTGAACGGTGCTGCCTGCAGCTTCAGGTTCAAGTTCTAAAACGTCGTGACCTTGATCTCGTAAAGTCCGCGGCACATTATCCAAGGGTTCGCCAGAATTCAGCCGAATGGTCGCAATTTCGCCAACCGGCATCTCTTCCAGCAAAAGTTTTGTCTTCACCATGGTTATCGGACAGATATCATTGGTGATATCCAAGCTGTACTCAGCCTTTTTCATGGTGTCTTCGCTCCTTTAAAGAAAACCTCAACAAAGGTCTTGCAGAAGTAAAAACTTTAAATATATTCTTCGGCAGAATTAACATTTGCTTGGACAAAGGCGCGCAACGTGATGACCGAAAAGTTAAGCCAAAACGAGCTTCTTGCTCTGACAACGGAAATTGTAGCTTCCCATGTTTCCAACAATACTGTTGCGGTAAGTGATCTGCCTGAGGTTATTCAAAAAGTCTATGTCAGCTTGAATACCTTGTCGCCTCATCCTGAGCCGCAGCAGCCTGAGAAGCCTCAGCCCGCCGTCGCCATCAAGAAGTCGGTGACGCCTGAATATATTATTTGTCTAGAAGACGGCAAGAAGTTGAAGATGCTGAAGCGGCATCTGAAGACCCGTTACGACATGACCCCGGAAGAATACAGAAAGCGTTGGGGGCTGCCTGACGACTATCCGATGGTTGCGCCGAGCTATGCCCAGCAGCGCAGCGATCTTGCGAAGAAAATCGGTCTCGGCACCAAAAGGAGCTCGGGGCGCGGTCGCCGCGGCGCTGCCTGACGAGCGCTTTTCAGCCCGGATGGCGTGACTTTTCGGTAAGGTCTGTTATCACGTTTGTCAGTTTTGGATTTCGGCCGGCTTTTCAGCCGGCCAAATTCATTTTGAGACCGTAGAGCAAGCCGTTAAGTTGGTGGCTATCTTTGCAGTCTCTCGTCTTGACGGGGCCAGGACGGCTTCCCATAACTGGAAGACTGGCGATTGAGGGACTTGGCATGATACCGCAATCAATTGGCACTGATGTGTAGCATCTCTAACCCATCGTCTTTCCTTTTCCGGATTTCGTCGGCCGACGGCGCGTGAGCAAAAAACTCTTCATCAAAACCTATGGCTGTCAGATGAACGTCTATGACAGCGATCGCATGGCCTCCCTTCTGGCACGCCATGGCTATGACCGTGCCGATCGGGCTGAAGACGCCGATCTGGTCATTCTGAATACCTGTCATATCCGTGAGAAAGCGGCGGAGAAGGTGTATTCGGAGCTCGGCAGGCTGCGTCTGCTGCGCGATGAAAAGCGTCTTGCCGGTCGCGATCTGACCATCGGGGTCGCCGGTTGCGTCGCCCAGGCCGAAGGCGAGGCGATGCTGGAACGGGCCCCCTTCGTCGATCTGGTAGTCGGGCCGCAGACCTATCACCGCCTGCCGGAGATGCTGCATCGCCGCGCCCGCAGCGAGGGGGCGATGCTGGACACCGACTTTCCGTTGGAGAGCAAGTTCGATCTGCTGCCGGGCGAGGTCTCGCCGGGCCAGCCGGTCAGCGCCTTTTTGACGGTGCAGGAGGGCTGCGACAAGTTCTGCACATTCTGTGTCGTGCCCTATACCCGCGGTGCGGAGATGTCCCGTCCGGGCGCGGATGTGGTTGCCGAAGCCAAGACGCTTGTCGAGGGCGGCGCTCGTGAAATCACGCTGCTTGGCCAGAACGTCAACGCCTATCACGGCGACGGGCCTGACGGGAAAAGCTGGAGCCTGGCGCGTCTCCTTTATGCGCTTTCTGAAATCGATGGGCTCGAGCGGCTCCGATACACCACGTCCCATCCGCGCGATATGAGCGACGATCTGATCGAAGCGCATGGAAAATTATCATCGTTAATGCCTTTTTTACATTTACCGGTCCAATCTGGTTCGGACAGTGTCTTGAAGGGTATGAACCGACAGCACGATGCCGAGAGCTATATTCGTCTTATCGAGAGACTTCGGGATGCGCGCCCGGATCTCGCTTTGTCCTCCGATTTCATCGTCGGCTTTCCTGGCGAGAGCGACGACGATTTCGAGGCGACGATGACGCTTGTGGAACAGGTGACCTTTGCGCAGGCCTTCTCTTTCAAATACAGCCCACGCCCGGGGACGCCCGCATCGAACCAGGTCAAGCAGGTGAAGGACGCTATCAAGAGCGAGCGTCTGACAAGGCTTCAGGCCCTCTTGAACCAGCAGGCGGACGACTTCAATCGACGAACGGTCGGTGCGCGCTTGCCCATCCTTCTGGAGCGGCCGGGAAGGCATCTGGGACAGTTGGTCGGCAAGAGCCCTTATCTTCAAGCTGTCCACGTTGAGACCGATGATGCCAAGAGCGGTCGCGTGGAGATCGGCGATATCGTCGATGTCGACATTATAAGCCACCATGCCCACAGCCTTGGCGGGCGGCCCGCGGCCCATGAGCCGGCGACGGAGTGGCCGGTTGCGAACGAACATTCGAGCCTGGAGAGACACGCCTGAAACCCGTCCCCGCATCCCTCGACGTCGATAGCAGCACGCTTACCTTCGAAGATAATGGCCGCTGTGCCCTGTTGTTCGGCCGTCATCACGAGCATCTCGCCCAAATCGAGCAGCAGGTCCCGGCGACGCTTGTGGCGCGCGGTAATGAAGTCACCATCTCCGGTGGCGCCGAGCAAATCGAAGCGGCGAAGGCCATTCTCAGCGATCTCGACCATCGCCTGCAGCAGGGTATCGATCTCAGCAAGAGCGAGGTGGATGCGGCGATCCGCATGGTGGTCGGTGGCGGCGACATGGCGAAATCGCCCGTCAAGGAAGGCTTTCGCGGTCAAAACGAGCTGATCGAGACCGAGCGCAAGCGTATCAGCCCGCGTTCGCCCAACCAGTCGCTCTACATCCAGGCCATGCAGAAGCATGATCTGGTCTTCGGGCTCGGGCCGGCCGGCACGGGCAAGACCTATCTCGCCGTCGCCATGGGCGCTTCCCTGCTGCGCCGGCGCATGGTCGATCGGCTGATTCTGTCACGCCCCGCGGTCGAGGCGGGCGAACGATTGGGTTTCCTTCCCGGCGACATGAAGGATAAGGTCGATCCCTATCTTCGCCCTCTCTACGACGCGCTGCAGGATATGCTGCCCGACGGTAAATTCGCCACCCGGCTGGAAAGCGGTCAGATCGAGGTGGCGCCGCTTGCGTTCATGCGCGGCCGCACGCTGTCGAACGCTTTCGTCATCCTCGACGAAGCCCAGAACACGACCCCGGCCCAGATGATGATGTTCCTGACGCGTTTGGGCGAAGGCTCGCGCATGGTCGTGACCGGCGATCCGGCGCAGCATGATCTGCCGCTCGATGCGGAATCGGGCCTCGATGACGCGGTCGCCAAGCTCGACGGTCTGCGCGATGTGGGTATGGTCCGCTTCACCGAGAAAGATGTGGTCCGTCATCCGCTGGTGGCGAAGATCATCAACGCCTATCGACGCCCCGGCGCCGGTAATGCGGACAAAACGAGCCGTTCGGCGCGGCAAGAAGGCGGTGATGGCTGACGACCTCACCGGCGTTTCCCCGAAACAATCTCCGAAACGATGGAAACTGACGGATCATCGACGGTCGCGCTGACCGTGGCCAATACCGCCTGGCGGGATGCGTTCGACGCGCTCGAAGCGTCCGGTGCGCTCGAGGCGTTCGATGCGCTCCAAGCGCTCGAAGCGCTGGTCGACCGGATCGTTCGGGCGGCGCTCGATGAAGCCGCGGCGACCCCTTGGTTGCGGACCGGCGAAGTCAGCCTGCTACTGACCGACGATGCCGAGATCCGAACGCTGAACGCAACCTATCGTGAACGCGACAAGGCCACCAATGTCCTGTCTTTTCCGGGGCTTGATCTGGTCGACGGCAAGGCCTCGAAGCCGCCGCTTCCCGGACCGGTCACGCTCGGCGACGTCGCGATCAGCTTCGAGCGCATGGCGGAGGAGGCGAAGGCCGAGCGAAAGGGCCAGACCGACCACTTCGCCCATTTATTAGTGCACGGCACGCTGCATCTGCTCGGCTATGACCACACCGACGATGGCCGGGCGCGGGTGATGGAGGATCTCGAAGCGGTCATTCTGAAATCACTCGGATTTTCAGCGCCCTATGCCGCATTTGCCGATGCGGACCATCCCGGGATGGCGACGTGACGGATATGACCGACAACGGCCAGCGCGACGATCGCAGCAGCGTCATCCAAGCCCTGATGGGCCGGCTGCGCACGCTTGTGCGCAAGCGCAATGGCGACGGTCATTCCCTTCGCGAAACGCTGGAAGGGCTGATCGAAGAGAATGAGGGCGACGATCAGCAAAGCGCGCCGGAATTCAGTGAAGAGGAGCGGGCGATCCTCCTGAACGCGCTGTCCTTCGGCGAGCTGCAGGTTTGGGACGTCATGGTGCCGCGCTCCGACATCAACACCGTGGACATCACCTTCACCTTGGACGACGTGATCGCCACCATGCGCGAGAGCACCCACACGCGCCTGCCGGTGGTGCGCGAAGGGCTCGACGATGTCGCCGGCATGGTGCATCTGAAGGATCTCCTGCCGTTTTGGGGCGACGGCAAGCAATTCCGCCTGAAATCGATCCTGCGCGAGCTGCTCTTTGTTCCGCCGTCGATGAAGGTGCTCGATCTCCTGATGAAGATGCGGGACACCGGCACCCACATGGCCATCGTGGTCGACGAATATGGCGGTACGGACGGCATGGTCACCATCGAGGATCTGGTGGAAGAGATCGTCGGCGAGATCCAGGATGAGCATGACAAGATTCTGCCGCCCAGCCTGACCGAACGTCCCGATGGCACGCTCGAAGCCGATGCGCGGGTCGAGGTGGAGGATCTGGAGAAGCATCTTGGCCAGGAGCTCCTGGAACCGGATCGACGTGAGGACGTCGACACGCTGGGCGGCCTGATCTTCACGCTTCTCGATCGTGTGCCGGCGCGCGGTGAGATCGTCCCTCACCCCCGCGGGTTCGAGTTTCAGGTGCTCGATGCGGACCCGCGCCGGGTGAAGCGTTTGCTGATCCGAACGGGCGAGACCGGGTCCGCGGCCAAAGCGCCACAAAAAACCGATGGCGGCTGATCAATGCCCGATCTTTCCATCGACGGGGCAAAACGCGATCAGGCCGAATCGGAACGCCGGGAAGGCTGGCTGGGCCTCGCCGAGCGCCGCGCCTTCATCGCCTCCCTCCTGGCAGGCGCCGCCACCGCCCTGGCCCTGCCGCCGCTCTATCTGATACCGGCTCTTCTGGGGTTTGCGCTCTGGCTTTATCTGCTGGTGCGCACGCATCATCGACGGGATGCATTTTTGCTGGGCTGGTGGTTCGGGCTTGGCCATTTCGTTGTCGGTCTTTACTGGATCGCCATCGCATTTTTCACGGACGCCGAGAAGTTCGGGGCGCTCGCCTTGCCCGCCGTTCTGCTGCTATGCGCCGTGATGGCGGTTTTTCCGGCCATTGCCGCGTCTCTTTTCTTTGCGGCAAGGCCGAGACACCCGCTGGCTCAAGCCCTCCTGCTGGCGGTCGCCTGGACGATCGGCGAGTGGTTGCGCGCCCAGTTCCTTTGGGGCTTTCCCTGGAATCTGATCGGTTATGTCTGGATCGGTATCCCGCAGATCGCCCAGCCGGCAGCCTATATCGGCGTCTACGGTCTTGGCCTGATCACGATTGCCGCCGCCGGTTTCTGGCTGACGCTGCCGCTCGCCCGCGGACGGGAGCGCTGGGTTGGGCCTGGTCTTTCCCTCCTCGTCATATCAGCCGCCTTCGCTCTGGGCGCGTTCAGGATCGGTGCGGGCGAGAGCGGAGCGGAGACCGATGTGCGCCTTCGTCTGGTGCAGGCCAACATCGACCAGCATCACAAATGGGATCCGGAGCTGCGCGCCGATAGCTTCAGGCGTCATCTCGACCTCACCGCTCTCGATACCAGGGATGGAGCGCCCGAGCCGGACCTTGTCATCTGGCCGGAAACCGCAAGCGCTTACGTGCTCGACGAAGATGCCGTCGCCCGGGAGTTCATCGCCGAGGTCACGCCGGCGAACGCTCATCTGTTGACGGGCTTCAATCGCTTCGACCTGGCGAACGAGCCGAAGCGCGCCTGGAACAGCCTGGCCGTGCTGAACGATCGCGGCGACATCGAAGCGGTTTATGACAAGCACCGCCTGGTGCCCTTCGGTGAGTTCCTGCCCTGGCGCGGTCTGCTCTCACGCATCGGGCTTGAGAAAATCACCGCGGGCAGCATCGACTTTCAACCGGGACCGGGCCCTGTCACCCTCAAGGTCGACGACCTCCCGGCGTTCGGTCCGCTGATCTGCTACGAGGCCATCTTCACCGCCGAGGTCACCGCCGAGGAAAACCGGCCGGCCTGGCTCTTGAACATCACCAACGACGCCTGGTTCGGCAAGAGCTCCGGCCCCTATCAGCATCTGGCGATGGCGCGGATGCGCGCGATCGAAGAAGGCCTGCCCCTGGTGCGCAGCGCCAATACCGGCATCTCCGCAGTGATCGATCCCTATGGCTTCATGACATCGAAGATCGGGCTAGGCCACACAGGCGCGCTCGACGCCTATCTGCCGACCGCCTTGGAGAAACCCACGGTTTACGCCCGATGGCCGGCGGCAACAATTCTCTCTCTGGTGGCAATCGTCACGATATTGATCTTTATGATTGAAAAACTTTTAAAAAATAGATACGTAAAGTTTAGATAGGTCAGTTCCCGCGGACCATCGGCGTTTGCCGTTGATAGCAGCGATATCCTGACGATCCGCGTCTTTTGAAGGTGAACGCCGACCGATGGTAGCCAAACCCAATCCGATCGACGTTCATGTCGGCAAGAGGCTGAGATTGAGGCGCACACTTCTGGGCATGAGCCAGGAGCGCCTGGGCGATCTGCTCGGTCTGACGTTTCAGCAGATTCAAAAATACGAGCGCGGCGTGAACCGAATCGGATCATCGCGGCTTTACGAGCTCGGACAGATCCTCGACGTGCCGGTATCGTTCTTTTTCGATGACATGGTCGGCAGCCGGCTGCCGGGTGCTGCGCAAAGCGGCATCCCCGGCCTTGCCGAGAGCGCCGATGGATTTGATCGCGCTGACGAAGGCACCTTGCTGCTCGAGCGTCGGGAAACGTTGGAATTGATCCGGGCCTATTATCGAATAACCGACAGCCAGGTACGCAAACGGCTGTTCGAACTGGCCAAGGCATTGGGCAATCCCGAAGCCATGCTCGAAGTTTCCAACGATTGACCGCTTGCCAAATGCGGATTTCCCCGCCAACTCTCTTGACTTGTGGCCGGCATTTCCGCCAGACAGGCGGCCTTGTGCCACGTCATTGACGTCTTAAATCTAAATTCAACAGATGAGCGCTCATCGCAAACCGATCGCTGGCCGTTGACGGCCAGGATCAGTTAAGAGCGAGATCGAAGGCGACGAGAGGAAGTCTCCATGGGCAATGCCGAGTATCTCTTTACCAGTGAATCCGTCGCCGAAGGGCATCCGGACAAGGTTTGCGATCGCATCTCCGATACGATCGTCGATGCCTATCTTGCCGGCGACCCTGGTTCGCGCGTCGCAGCGGAGACGCTCTGCACCACCAACCGGATCGTGATCGCCGGCGAGGTTCGCGGCGGCGGTGGCGTCACCCACACCGACATCGAGAAGCTGGCGCGCAACGCGGTCAAGGATATCGGCTACGCACAGGAAGGCTTTCACTGGGCCGACGCCACGGTCGACATTCTGCTTCACGAGCAGTCCGCCGACATCGCCATGGGCGTCGATGCCGGCGACAACAAGGATGAAGGCGCTGGCGACCAGGGCATCATGTTCGGCTTCGCCTGCAACGAAACGCCGGAGCTCATGCCGGCCCCCATTCAGCTTTCCCATCGCATTCTGCAGTTCATGGCCAAAGCGCGTCATAGCGGAGAGGCCAGCTATTTCAGGCCCGATGCCAAGAGCCAGGTGACCCTTCGTTATGTCGACGGCAAGCCGGTCGGCGCCACCTCTGTGGTTGTGTCGACCCAGCATGAAGACGGTATGTCGCAGGACGAGATTCGCGAAGCCGTCCGCCCGTTCGTGATCGAAGCCCTTCCCGGCGGCTGGATGTGCCCCGAGAGCGAATTCTACGTCAATCCGACCGGTAATTTCGTGATCGGCGGCCCCGATGGCGATGCCGGCCTTACCGGTCGAAAGATCATCGTCGACACCTATGGCGGTGCTGCCCCTCACGGCGGTGGCGCCTTTTCCGGCAAGGATCCCACCAAGGTGGATCGTTCCGCCGCCTACGCGGCGCGCTATCTCGCCAAAAACGTGGTGGCCGCCGGGCTTGCCGAGCGGTGCCTCATCCAGCTTTCCTACGCGATCGGCGTATCCAAGCCGCTTTCGCTCTACGTCGACACCCAAGGCACCGGGTCGATCGACGAGAAGAAGCTCGGCGACACGCTGATGGAACTGATGGACCTCTCGCCGCGCGGCATCCGCGAGCATCTCGGCCTGTCCAAGCCGATCTACGCGCGCACCGCGGCTTACGGCCATTTCGGCCGCGAGCCCGATGCCGATGGCGGTTTCTCCTGGGAAAAGACCGACCTCGTCCGCGACCTGCGCACCGCCTTCGTGTGAGCGGACGCGCTCACAGGCGTTGACTTGGGGTTGGCGCCCGGTTTGATGACATGCGGGCTGACATGACGGCGGTTGAGTCGGATCGTGACGCTGGTGTGAACGCACCGGGCCTTCAGCGGCGGATCTATGGCCGGCGGCAGAGCCATCGCATCCGGCCCGCCAGAAAGCGTCTGCTGGAGGAGCGCCTCCCCAAGATCCAACTCCATATCCCCGATGACGGATCAAGCCTTGACCTGGGCGAGATCCAAAGTCCAGCCCGCCAGCGCCGCTGGCTGGAGGTGGGGTTTGGCGGGGGGGAGCATCTGGCGACGCAGGCTGTCGCCAATGCGGATGTCTGTCTGATAGGCTGCGAGCCCTATGTGAACGGGGTGGCGCGGTTGCTGTCGCTGATCGAGGACGTGGACAATGTCCGGGTGGTGATCGACGATGCGCGGCTGCTGCTAAAGGCGCTGCCGACGGGATCGATCGAACGCGCATTCGTGCTGTTTCCCGACCCCTGGCCGAAAGCGCGCCATCACAAGCGCCGGATCGTCAATCCCGACACGCTGGCCGATATGGCGCGCATCCTGGCGCCTGGCGGCGAGCTTCGCCTCGCGACGGATATCATGAGCTATGCGCGACCCATGCTGCAGTCGACGCTGGCGGATGGCCGTTTCGAATGGCTCGCCGAGCGCCCTGCCGATTGGCGCGAACGGCCGGACGATTGGCCGGCGACCCGCTATGAGGACAAGGCGAGACGGGCGGGAAGGCAGCCGGTTTTCTTGAGGTTTCGGCGGAGTTGAGCAGCGCTTGCCCGCCGGAGCCTTTGATAGAAAATACTGATTAAACTTCCCCTGTTAATCGAATGGAAGGCCGGCCCTCCCATGCGCATGTCTTGAGATGCCATCTGTGGGAGAGCCAACATGAAAACCTTGATCCCGGCCTGCCTGTTCGCCCTGGTCGTGTCGCTGTCGCCTTCCTTGGCCTCGGCGCAATCGGATTGCCACGAGAGCATGAAGACCATGCTCGACGGCACGCTGGAAGTCATCGGTGAGGTCGAAAACCAGCGTAGCGAAGCCTCGCCATCGGACAGCTGCACACTTGCCAATCTTAAGGATCAGCTCAGGATCGTCGCATCGACTTGACCCGAAGCGGCACTGATCGGCAAAACAATCAACGTTAGACCCATAAGCGACCGGCAGGAGCCAACATGCAAAGGTTCAAGGACATCCTTGCCGTCTATGACGGCGGCGTCGGCGCTGAAGATGCGCTCAATCAGGCCATGATGCTCGCCAAGGCGAATGCCGCGAAGCTCACGGTTGTCGATCTGGTCGAAGAAGGGCGCTACTCCTTCAACAGCGTCAAGGAGAGGGAGCGGCGTCTGCAGCGTCTCGTGCCCGCGATCAGGGCCGACTCGGTGGACGATGTCGAGGTTCGTGTCCTGGTCGGCATGCCTTTTCTGGAGATCATCAAGGAAGTCCTGCGCAATCAGCATGATCTGGTGATCGCCAGCGCCGAGGGCGGCAGCGTGGTCCAATCGGTCTATTTCGGCAGCACCATCACCCATCTGATCAGGAAATGCCCCTGCCCCGTCTGGATCATCAAACCGGGCCAGACCGTGCCTTACGGCCGTATTCTCGCCGCCATCGACCCCAAGCTCGACGAGCCGGCGAAGGATGTGCTGAATGTCAGGATCATGGATCTGGCGACCTCGCTCGCGCGCATGACCAAGGGCGGTCTCGACATCGTCCATGTCTGGGACGTCACGGGCAACGATCGGGACACGCTCCTGTCCGAGGCCCCGCCGGGCGCTCGGGAAGCCATTCTCAACAAGCATGAGGACAAGCATCGCGACGCCGTCTGCACCCTGCTGCAGCGATATCCGCTGAGCGAGATCGATCACGAGCTCATCCTGCCCCGCGGCTTGCCGCAGCAGGAGATCGTCAAGCAGGTCGGCCTGCGCGATGTCGATCTCATCGTCATGGGTACGGTGAACCAGACCGGCATCCCCGGCCTCCTGATCGGCACGGCCGCCGAGACCGTCCTGGAAGCGGTGCAATGCGGCGTTCTCGCCGTGAAGCCGGACGGCTTCGCCACGCCGGTGAGCCTGCACTGAGCGGTCGGCGGCAAAGCACTCTTTTTCTCGACGTCTTATAACCTCCGCCGCGGTCTGTTTCAGCGTGCATCATCGTCGTGGCGTTCGGGGTCATTCCCACGCTTTCTGGCGCGCAGGCAGAACATGACGAAGGTGATTACAGCGGTGGTCGCGGCGAGGAAAGCCGCAAGGAAAGAGAGCGCGGCCGTGAGCAGTTGCAGGTCAAACATGTGACCCCCCATCTTGATGAACCCGTTTATGACTCCCCAGTCATAGGCTCAGCGTAGGGGTCTATTCTTAATGAACAGTTAATGGATCAAATCTTTTTCCACCTAAAGTTATGCAAAGCTATTCCGATCCGATCGGCCTTCATCGCACCGGTCTTCCTTGGCGTCTCAACTCTACCATCTGATGGGACATAGGAAGGGACGGCGTCGGTATCATCGCAGGGAACACGTGAAGCAACGGTAGGAACCGCGCGGAAATAACGTCGCTGAATGCGTATTTCTGTACATGTGGTGTCGACAGGTGCTCGCTTGCCGGCCTGCTGCATATCTTCCCTAATGCGTGATGACGCCTGGCGGACGATCGGGCGAGGAAGGAGTGCATCATGCGTTTAGGGATCATCACCGGTCTGCTGGCGTCTCTGCTGGCCTTTCAGGCGAGCGCCGGATCGGTGCTCATTTACGACGGCAAGGGGAAGCTGGATCGGGTCATCCGGCCATCGCCCAGCGGTTTCATCGTTTACGACGGTCGAGGGAACATCGTTTCGGCGGTCCGGCAGTTCGGCTTCGATCGCCCCCTGACCATCGACAGCAGGACGAGCGGCATTCGGGTCATCGGCACGGATCTGGCTTCCGGCGAGGTGAGCGGTCTTCGGGGCGGCGTCGGTTTCGACTAAGCCGTCTGCCTGGTTCGGGCTCTCGAAAACAGTCTCAGGCAGGTAAAAGAAAAAGGGGGTGGCGTTGCACCACCCCCGATCTTGCGACTTCGGAGCCCCGAACGGGGCTGGGAACGTTCCGTCGCGCAAGGTTACTTGTTGGTGATGTTCAAGGCGTTGCCGATCGCGGCAGAGGTGATCTCGGCGCTCTTGAACTTGCCGGCGACGCCGGTGATGTTGACGGCGCTGGCATCAGCCCAGTTGCCCTGGCGTGAGGACACGAGGGCCTCGCTCTTGCCGCCGAACTCGACGGACAGCGAGTTGCCGATGGCAGCCGAGGTGATCTCGACGGCGCCGAGGTCGTAGCCATACTTCGTGCCGACGCCGCTGATCTGGCCGGCTTCCATGCTGTGGGACATGTTGATCTGGTTCATGTCCACGGCGGCGTCGCCGTCGGTGTCGACATTGGTGGCGTTGCCGATGGCAGCGGTGGTCAGCGTAACCTTCTTGGCGCCGAGCACGAGCGCGCCCTGTACGGCTTTGGTGTCGCCGAAGTTCTTCTGGTTGCCTTCGACGAACACGCCGCCGGTGACCTCGACATTGGCGGTGTTGCCGATCGCCGCAGACGTGCCTTCGACCTTCTTCGGTCCGAACGTGGTGAGGTCCTGCAGGGAGTGCATGTGGCCGTCATTGATCTGGCCGAACTCGACGCCGTTCTCGATGTCGAGATGCGGATTGACCTTCACGACATGCGGGTGGACGTGGACGTAGGGGAGCTTCATGTCGCCGAAGCCCTGGATCGAGTTGTAGGGCAGGTAGTAGCCACCGGCTTGGGCCGCACCAGCGGAAACGGTGAGGGCGAGGGCCATGGCGGTAAGGGTAAGGCTGCGCATAGCGATTTCTCCTGGTGAGTAGGTGCTCGGTTAGGAACGGACCTGGACTTCGGCTTTGTCGGATGTGACGAGCGGCTTCGGTCCTTGGGTGTTGATGACCTTGGCTTCCTGCTCGTCGACCGTCTCGGCCGACCCCACCCCGCCGGCCAGGTGCAGATCGGGTCCGTAGAGGCGATCGGCACAGGCATCGTCCGGCAGGTGATTGACCTCGCGCATCAGTTCGAACACGGCGCGTTCGATCACCGAGCGCACGGCAAGCTGGATCGGTTCGAGCGAGCGTTCGCCGAGACCGAGGTCGAGAAGCTTGCCGTCGAAGAATTCAAACAGACCACCGCGCAGCTCGCGGCCGATGATCTGCTTTTGATAGGAGACGGTCTCGATGACGCGCAGGCTCTTGGTATGGATGAGCCTAAGGTCGAGGCCGATGTTCATGACGTAGTAGCGGGCGCCGAATGAGACGATGTCGTAAAGAACTTCGCCTTCGTTCGAGCGGATATTGTAGTTGAGTTCGGTGATGCCGCCGATCATGTGATAGGCGGAACCGGGGATCTCTCCGGCGATCAGACGGCGCACGCCGCCCGCCTCTTCAGCGTCGCCGATCAGCTTGTTGTCGGCGAATTTAAGCTCGAGCTCGGTGACGGAGGTATCGAAGCGCTCGACCTGCGGGATGCCCGCCTTGCCGAGGGCCGACATCGCCATCAGGGCGGCGCCCTGGGTCAGGCGGCGACCGGTTTCGATGTCATCCTTGCCGGTGTAGTCGAGGATCTTGCCGATCGAGATCGTGTGCGGCACCGGCGCTTCGCCGCCGTTGAAGTGATCGCCCATGCAGAAGAGGGCGTCCGTGTAGGGTGTGGGGTTGTTGAGGACGGGGGCGCTGCCGATCGGCTCGGCGTAGTTCCCCTCCGTGGCGTAGGGATGGGTGCAGGCGCTGGCCATCAGGCAGCAGGCCGCAACCGCGCCCTTGAGGGCGACAGATCGTGCGTTCATGATCAATTCCTCAGCTGGATAGGCGTGCGGGTTCAGCGATTCCCGGAGAGGGACCAGGCGCTCAGCGTCGTCGTTCGAAGTCGTCGCGCGCTTCATCGACGATGTCTTCATAGTCATCGCCGATCACGGTGATCGCCATCTGGCTGCCCTTGTTGATCTGATTGCCGTTGATCACCACAGAGCTGCCGGCCGCGGCTTCGACATTGATCTGGTTGCCGATGGCTGAGGCAAGCGTCGAGCCGTAGATCGAGTTGTTCTCTATGAGGCGGTGATCCTCATCACGGCGAAAGCCGATGGCGCGCTCGCTTTCGCTGGTGCTCTCCATGCCGATCGGCGTCTCCAGCCTTCGGTCCCGCCATTCATCTTCGAAAGCCTGTGTCACGGTCGTGGTATTCAGAAGCACGAGCGTGGCGACGATCGGGCTCCAGGGCCAAAGCGCATGAGGTTTTGTGGACATGGCGGCTCTCTCTGGCTGTTTTGTATTTGTTTCGTCTTGGTTTCATGAAATTAGTATTTCTAATTAGTTAATTTCAAGAATAAAAATGCGTTAATTATATTTTGTGATATTTATGGTTAACGCCATACGACTTCACCTTGATTAGGCAATGATTAAATCGGCGCGCCACCATGCCGATATTGACGAGGCGGCGCGGCAAGGTTCAAGATGAGGCTATTGATCTAAGCTATTTTGAGCGTCGGTGAGCGATATGCAGGATGACCTCGGCCCTCCGCCGAATCCAAAGAGCGATGCCGATGGACCCCGAACGGCCGATAAGGATGAGGATACGGCTGGCTTTCTTGCGCGCATGACGCTCGCTTCGTCGGAACGCCTGCTGAATGCGGACATGAACGACGAGCAGCAAAGGCGCGTTCTTCTCGCCACGCTCAGCCAGCGTTTGTTCTACGCGCTTGCCGTCGCTCTATCGCTGGCTTTTTTGATCATCTTCTTTTTGTTGTGGTTTGATAGTCCGATTAACATCGTCGTGCCCATCGTCATGCTGTGCGGAGTCGTTGGTGGGTTTGTAGGGATTCAACGACATCTCAATGATTTGAAAATCGAAGATCTGAAGCTTCTCACAGATTCCTTCTCCTATCTCATTCTGTCGCCAATGGTGGGCGGCGTGCTCGCAATCGTCTTATATGTCTTGTTCCTGTCCGGTCTGCTGAAGGGAGATCTGTTCCCGACCTTCGAAAAAGCCACGACTGCAGAAGGCGGCAGCGTCAGAGGCTTTCTCTCCGTCTTCAACCAATATGCTACAGACTACGAGGACTACGCCAAGCTGATGTTCTGGAGCTTCGTCGCCGGTTTCTCGGAGCGGTTCGTGACCGACGTTATCGGCAAGTTCGAAGGGAAAGCCGGCAACGCAGGCAAATAGGCGGTTTAGTGCGGCGGTCGTTCTTCGGCAAAAAGCCTTGCAGAGCGACGGGATTGCGCCCATATAGAGCGTAATCAAAAAATCTCGGACGAGGTATAAGTGGGCCCAAGGCCCACTTTTTTATTTCTGTGGACCGAATGGACAAGATTTCCGAGCTGATCGAGCCGACCCTGACAGCGATGGGCTATGAGCTGGTCAGGGTGATGAGCACCGGCGGACGGCGTCCGACGCTGCAGGTGATGGCGGAGCGGCTGGACCGCGCCGGCATGACCGTCGATCACTGCGCGGAGATCAGCCGGGCGGTGTCGGCGATCTTGGATGTCGAAGATCCGATCGCCGGGGCTTACGAGCTCGAGGTGAGTTCGCCCGGTATCGATCGGCCGCTGATCAAGCCCGTTGATTTCGAACGCTTCGCCGGCTTCGTGGCGCGCGTCGAGACCGATCGGCTGATCGACGGTCAGAAGAAGTTCAAGGGACAGCTTCTCGGAATCGAGAATGAGGCGGTGCGTCTGGTGCTGCCCGAAGGCGAGCGGGACATCCCGCTCAACGCGATCAGAAAGGCGAAACTCGTGCTGACCGATGAATTGCTGGCGGCAGCTGAGGCAGAAGGAAGGAATTGAGGCTTTGACCGATTTTGGCATTGAGAGCACCGCGGGTATCGGCCGGCTGGAACTGATCCGGATTGCCGAAAACGTCGCCCAGGAAAAGGGCATCGACGTCGATGACGTGCTGATCGCCATGGACCAGGCGATCCAGACGGCCGCGCGCCGAAAATACGGCCAGGAGCATCAGATCGTCGCCGAGGTCGACCGGAAGACCGGCGAGATCTCGCTCTATCGCCAGCTCGAAGTCGCCGACGCCGACGAGATGGAAGATCCGGTCAATCAGATCCCTCTTCAGGACGCGCGCGAAAAAAACCCGGCCGCCGAGATCGGCGATCATATTCTCGAACCGCTGCCGCCGATCGATCTTGGCCGCATCGCCGCCCAGAGCGCCAAGCAGGTGATCGTGCAAAAGGTGCGCGAGGCCGAACGCGAGCGGCAATATGAGGAATATAAGGACCGCATCGGCGAGATCGTGGTCGGCGAGGTCAAGCGGACCGAATATGGTAATGTGCTGGTCGATCTCGGCCGCGCCGAAGCCATTCTTCGGCGTGACGACTTGCAGCCTAGAGAGACCTTCCGCAACAAAGATCGCGTGCGCGCCTATATCTACGACGTGCGCGCCGAGGGCCGCGGCCCGCAGATTTTTCTTTCCCGCACCCACCCGCAGTTCATGGCGAAGCTGTTCGCCCAGGAGGTGCCGGAGATCTATGACGGCATCATCGACATCATGTCGGTCGCCCGGGATCCCGGCTCCCGCGCCAAGATCGCGGTGATTTCCAAGGACAGCGGCATCGACCCGGTGGGCGCCTGCGTTGGCATGCGCGGATCTAGAGTGCAAGCGGTGGTCAACGAACTCGCCGGCGAAAAGATCGACATCATTCCCTGGTCTCAGGACCCGGCCACTTTCGTGGTGAACGGCCTGGCGCCTGCTGAAGTCTCGAAGGTGGTGCTGGACGAGGAGACCCGCCGCATCGAGGTGATCGTGCCGGACGAGCAGCTTTCGCTCGCGATCGGCAGGCGCGGTCAGAATGTGCGCCTCGCCTCGCAGCTTACGGGCTGGGAAATCGACATCACCACTGAGACCGAGGACAGCGAGAAGCGCCAAAAGGAGTTCAAGCAGCTCACCGAAGGCTTCGTCGAGGGGCTGAACGTCGAGGAGGTGATCGCGCAGCTCCTGGTGACCGAGGGTTTCCAGACCATCGAAGAGGTCGCTTATGTCGACCTGGAGGAGCTGGCCTCGATCCAGGGCTTCGACGAGGATATCGCCGCCGCCCTTCGCGAGCGCGCCGAGAGCTATCTCGCCGAGCGCGCCGACACGCTGAACAGCGAAGCCGCCGAGCTTGGCATCCAGGAAGATCTCCTGGCGTTCGAGCACATCACGCTCGAAGCCAAGATCGAGCTGGGCCGAAAGGGCGTGAAGAGCCTGGATGATCTGGCGGATCTCGCCGGCGATGAGCTGGTCGAGCTCCTGCCTGAGGGCGGGCTCACCGAGGAGAGCGCCGGCGAGCTGATAATGGCGGCGCGGGCGCACTGGTTCGACGACGAGCCGGCAGCACCGGAGGCGGACGACGAGGAGACCGAGGAAGACATCGCCGCCGCCCCCGTGGACGAGTCCACTATTGATGGCGAGCGCCCGCGTCCGCTGGATGCGCCGAACGGCGTCGCTGATGATCTGAAGAAGATCAGCGGTGTCGGGCCGAAGCTCGAGGAGAAGCTGAACGGCCTCGGCATCTATCACTTTTCGCAGATCGCGGCCTTCACGCCGGAGAACATCTCCTGGGTGGACGGCTATCTCAGCTTCAAGGGGCGGATCACCCGCGACGACTGGATCGGCCAGGCCGGCATGCTGATGAAGGATGTCGACGATGGGGCTGGCGATTGACCGAAGCCGTCACCGATCTCGCCATGGCCGAAACGCCTGAGGACAACGGCATGTCCTCCGGTTCGGCTGACGGTCCTGCGCGCAACAGGCGCTCGGAAGAACGCCGCTGTCTGGTGACGCGGTCCGTGTCGGACCGGGAGGGACTCTTGCGTTTCGTCGTCGATCCCGAGGGTCGGATCCTGCCGGATGTCGATGAACGACTGCCCGGACGCGGTATTTGGTTGAGTGCTGGCCGGGATGTGGTAAACAAGGCGGTTGAGAAGCGACTGTTCGGCCGAGCGGCCAGACAGTCGGTGACCGTTTCGGATGGTCTGGCTGACCGGATTGAGGCCCTGTTGACCCGTCGCTTTTACGATGGGCTGGGCTTGGCACGGCGCGCCGGCCATATTGTTATGGGCTTTGATCAGGTCCAGGCGTCGTTGGCCGGATCGGGGGCAGCCGTGCTGCTCGCCGCTGCCGATGGCGCCGAGGATGGGCGGCGGAAGCTTCGGCATCTGGCGCTTGAATTGCCGTTGATCACGGCGGGTCCGGGAGGTGATCTCGGGGCCGCATTAGGGCGTGAGCATCTGGTGCATGCTGCCCTGCTGCCGGGAAAGCTGGCGGCGAGGGCATTGCGCGATGCGAGGCGTCTGGCCGGGTTTCGGTCGGACGTTGCCGTCGAGATGGAAGTTGCTGTTGAGGAGGACGAACGCTCGTCTCTCCGCCGGATTGAGCCGAAGGGAACGACCGAAGCATCATGACCAGTACGAAAGAGCAGGATGAGGGTTCCCGGATCTCGCTGAACAAGTCGGGCAGTGGTCGCCTTGAGTTGAAGAAGCGGGTGGATACTGGCGTGGTACGCCAGAGCTTTTCCCATGGCCGCAGCAAATCCGTCGCCGTCGAGGTCAAGCGCAGCAAGCGGGTCTCGGTGAAGCCGGAGGCCGAGGGCGGTGCTGGCGCTGCCGTCGCACGCAAGGCCGAGCCAGCCGGAGGCGCCGCTCCCAAGGGACGTGCGCGCGATGCCGGCTCCAAGGCTGGCGGTCCGGTCGTCCTCAAGCCTCTGACCGACAACGAGAAGAATGCGCGCGTCCGAGCGCTCGCCGACGCCAAGAAGGCGGAAGACGAGGCGCGTCAGCGCGCGGACGAGAATGCCCGGCGCGTTGCCGAGGAGAACCGGCGGAAGGCGGCTGAGGAAGAGGCCGCCAAGAGCCGGAAGGAACAGGAAGACGCGCGCAGGCAAGCCGAAGAGGATGCGCGCAAAAAGGCTGAAGAGGCCGCAGCGCGCCTGCTCGCCAAGGAAGAGGAAGAACGGCAGAAACGCGAAGCTGAAGAGGCCAAGGCCGCTGCCGCAGCCGAAAGCGCGCCCAAGGTCGAGGCCGCCGCAGCACCGGCGCCGGCCGCGAAGCCTGCGGCTGCTGACGGCGAAGAGCGCCCGGCCCGTGCACGGCCGGCTGTCGAGGCCAAAGGCAAGGTCAAGGGCAAGAGTGCTGCGCGCGAGCAGGAAGGCCGAGGCGACAGCCGCGGCGGTCGCGGGAGCCGGCGTGACGGTCAGCGCGGCGGCAAGCTGATGCTGGACAGCAATGCCGAGGTGATCGAGCGCAGAGCGCCGTCGCTCGCAGCGATGCGCCGACGTCAGGATCGTGAAAAGCGCCAGCAGCAGATGCAGGACCAGGCGCCGATCGTGCGCGAAGTGGTGCTGCCTGAGACCATTCAGGTGTCCGAGCTTGCCAATCGCATGGCGGTGCGCGGTGCGGATGTCGTGAAGTCGCTGATGAAAATGGGCGTGATGGCGACGGTCAATCAGGCCGTGGATGCCGATACAGCCGAGCTGATCATCGGCGAGTTCGGCCACACCGTGAAGCGCGTCGCCGAGAGCGACGTCGAGATCGGTCTCGAGGGCATCGACGACGAGGAGGGCGATCTGCAGCAGCGGGCGCCGGTCGTCACCGTCATGGGCCATGTCGACCACGGCAAGACCTCGCTTCTGGATGCGCTTCGTCAGGCGGACGTGGCGTCTGGCGAGGCCGGCGGCATCACTCAGCATATCGGCGCCTATCAGGTGGATATCGGCGCCGGTCAGCCCGTCACCTTCATCGATACGCCGGGTCACGCCGCGTTCTCGGAGATGCGCGCGCGCGGCGCCCAGGTCACCGATATCGTGGTGCTGGTGGTGGCGGCCGATGACGGCGTCATGCCGCAGACCAAGGAAGCCATTGCGCATGCCAAGGCGGCCGAGGTGCCGATCGTGGTGGCGGTCAACAAGATCGACCGGGCCGAGGCCAATCCTGACCGGGTCAAGCAGGAACTGCTGTCCGAAGAGATCGTGCTCGAAGAATATGGCGGCGACGTGCTCGCGGTCGAGGTCAGCGCCACCGAGAAGATCGGCCTCGACAAGCTGATCGAAGGCCTTCTCCTGCAAGCGGAACTGCTGGAGCTTGGCGCCAATCCGGACAGAAGCGCCCAGGGTGCGGTCATCGAAGCGCGGCTGGACAAGGGACGCGGCGTTGTTGCGACCGCTCTCGTTCAGAAAGGCACGCTCAGGGTCGGCGAAATCATCGTTTGTGGCGGTCACTGGGGCCGAGCGCGCGCGCTGATCGACGATCGCGGCAAGCCGATCGAGACGGCAGGGCCGTCCACCCCGGTCGAGATTTTGGGTCTGGACGGCGTGCCCGAGGCCGGCGATCTCCTGGTGGTCGTCGATAGCGAGAAGCGTGCGCGGGAAATCACGGAATATCGCCAGCGTAAAAAGCACTCCGCCGGGATCGTCGCTCCCGCAGGCTCCGTCGAGGATATGTTCAGCCAGATGGCCGAACAGAAGATCGGCGAGCTGCCGGTGGTGGTGAAGTCCGATGTTCACGGCTCGCTGGAGGCGATCGTCGCAGGCCTCACCAAGATGAACACCGATGAGGTGCAAGTTAGGGTGCTGCATAGCGGTGTCGGCGCCATTACCGAATCGGATGTGACCCTCGCGATGGCCTCGCAGGCCCTGATCCTCGGCTTCAATGTGCGCGCCAACGCTCAGGCCCGTGATCTCGCCAAGCGCGAAAACATCGACGTCCAGTATCATTCGATCATCTACGAATTGCTGGACGAGGCGAAGGCCAGGCTTTCCGGCATGCTGGCGCCCGAATCGAAGGAGAAGACCACCGGCCACGCCGAGATCCGTGAGGTGTTCTCGATCACCAAGATCGGCAAGATCGCAGGCTGCATGGTGACCGACGGCATCATCCGGCGCGGCGCCCGCGTGCGTCTGCTGCGCGACGATGTCGTCATCCATGACGGCGCGCTCGGCTCGCTCAAACGCTTCAAGGACGACACCAAGGAGGTGCGTGAAGGGTTCGAGTGCGGCATCGGCATCGATACCTTCAACGACATCCGTGAGGGTGACGTGGTCGAGGCTTACGAGGTGGAAGAGGTTGCACGCACCCTCTAGCTCGATGCGATCGAGGACGTTCACTTGGAACATGACGGCGGGCATCGCTTGTCGTCGTTCCGGGACGACGATGAGGGATGTGCGAGAAGGATTGGGAATGGCCAGAGGCCGGACATCGGATAAAGGGAACGGGAGCGGCGGGCTCAACCAGCGCCAGCTGCGCGTGGGCGAACGCCTTCGCCATGTTCTCGCCGATCTCTTTTCGCGCGGTGCGATCCATGATCCGGTGATCGCCGAGCGGCCGCTCACGATTTCCGAGGTGCGTATCACGCGCGATCTGCGTCAGGCGACAGTCTATGTGGTCGAGCTTGGCGGAGATCTCAGCCCCGAGATGGCGTCGGCGCTCGCAAGGGCAACACCCTTCATTCGCGGCGAGGTCGCAAGGCAGAGCAATCTGAAATACGCGCCGAACATCACCTTTCGGGCCGACGAGACCTTCGCCGAGAGCGCTCGTATCGACGCCCTATTGCACGAGGCGCGTCAGGGCCGCCCGGCGCTCGGCATTCAGGACGACCTTGATTCGGACGAGAACGGCCATGGCTAGACAGCGGAAGCGGAAGGGCCGTCCGATCAGCGGCTGGCTTTGCATCGACAAACCGATCGGCATGACCTCGACGGCCGCGGTCGGATTCGTGAAGCGGGTCACCCAGGCGCAGAAGGTTGGCCATGGCGGCACCCTCGATCCGCTGGCGACAGGCGTCCTGCCGATCGCCATGGGCGAGGCGACCAAGACCGTCGCCTTCGTGATGGACGGCGAGAAGCAGTATCGCTTCACCATGCGCATGGGCGCTGCGACGAACACCGACGACAGCGAAGGCGAGATCGTCGACACCAGCGACGCCAGGCCATCGACAGCGGATATCGAAGCGGCGCTCGGCGATTATATCGGCAGCATTCAGCAGGTGCCGCCCAGCTTCGCTGCGGTCAAGGTGGCGGGCGAGCGCGCCTATGACATCGCGCGCCGCGGCGAGACCGTCGAACTCGAAGCGCGCACCGTCGAGGTCCTGGACCTCTCGCTTGTCGAGCGGCCGGACGACGACCATGTCGTCTTCGATCTCACCTGCGGCAAAGGCACTTACGTGCGGGCGATCGCCCGTGATCTCGGCCGGCAGCTCGGCTGTCTCGGTCATGTCACAGCCCTTCGGCGCACCAAAGTCGGCGCGTTCGAGGCCGAGCATGCGGTGTCGCCTGAGACGCTGGAGCGTCTGATCCAGGATGATGCGTTTCCGCAGGTGCTCCGGCCGCTGAAAGATGCGCTTTCAGGTCTGCCGTCGCTTGCGCTCACCGAACCGCAGGCCCAGCGTCTGCGCGCCGGTCAATCCATTCGCGTCGCCCCCCATATGGTCAAGGGACCAGGCGTGGTCAGCGGACCAAGCCTGATCGCCAGGCAAGACGTTCAGGGGGACGACGGTGAAGAAGACACGACCATTCGGGCCATGGCCAGTGGCGATGTCGTCGCGCTCGCCAGGCTCTCGGGCGAGGAACTCAGCCCCCTGCGTGTCTTCAACATGAGAACGTCACAACCCTATCATCAAACGATGACATAACCCGAAGAACTGTTGGATAAGCCATGTCAATCACTGCAGAACGCAAGCAGGAAGTCATTTCCGAGTTTGCCACCAAACCCGACGACACGGGCTCCCCGGAGATCCAGGTCGCGGTTCTCACCGAGCGGATCACCAATCTGACCGAGCATCTGAAGGACCATAAGAAGGACTTCGCGTCCCGCCGTGGCCTCTTGATGATGGTCGGCCAGCGTCGCCGGCTGCTGGACTACCTGAAGAAGAAGGAAGTCAGTCGTTACAACACCGTGATCGAACGTCTCGGTCTTCGTAAGTAACGCATCCGGGAGCCCTGGCGGGCTCTCAAACACCCAAAACGCGGTCCGCGCTCGATCGATCTGAAGGATTTTGGATCGCTCTTTCACGGGTCCGGCGTCAATCCGGACAGGCCGGCCATCGATAAGGATTGGACGGTCTAGGCTGTTGGAAAGGCAGTAAACACAAATGTTCAAGATCTCACGTAAAGAAATGGAATGGGGCGGCAGGCCTCTTATTTTGGAAAGCGGGCGCATTGCGCGCCAGGCTGACGGCGCCGTCATGGTCACCTATGGCGAAACCACCGTGCTCTGCACGGCAGGTGCGGCGCGCAGCGTCAGGCCGGGACAGGATTTCTTCCCGCTCACCGTCAATTACCAGGAAAAGTTCTACGCCGCCGGCAAGATCCCGGGCGGCTTTTTCAAGCGCGAAGGTCGTCCGACCGAGAAGGACACGCTCACCTCGCGTCTGATCGACCGTCCGATCCGTCCGCTGTTCCCGGATGGCTTCAAGAACGAGACCCAGGTCATCTGCACCGTTCTCGCCCATGATCAGGAGAACGATCCCGACATCGCCTCCATGATCGGCGCATCAGCGGCGCTGACCATTTCCGGCATCCCGTTCCTGGGACCGATCGGCGGCGCGCGCGTCGGCTACAAGGACGGTCAATATATCCTGAACCCGACCTTCGCCGAGCTTGCCGACACCGAGCTCGATCTGGTGGTCGCCGGCACCCATGACGCCGTGATGATGGTCGAAAGTGAGGCAAAGGAGCTGTCCGAAGAGGTCATGCTCGGCGCCGTCATGTTCGGCCAGGAGAGTTTCCAGCCGGTGATCGAGATGATCATTTCGCTCGCCGAGGAATGCGCCAAGGAGCCTTGGGAGCTGGAGGTCGAGGACCACAGCGAGCTTTATGGCCAGGTCAAATCGGCCCTCGAAGCTGATCTCCGGGCCGCCTATGCCGAGCCCCAGAAAACCTTGCGTCAGGACAAGGTCGGCGAGGTCAAGGCCAAGGCGATGGAGCAGTTCGGCGGCGAAGACGGCGCCGACGAGGTCCTGGTCGCCGGCCAGTTCAAGAAGCTGGAAAAGGACATCGTCCGCAACGCGATCCTCGATACCGGTAATCGGATCGACGGCCGTGATACCGAAACGGTGCGCCCGATCCTGGCCGAGACCGGCCTTCTCCCTCGGGTCCACGGCAGTTCCGTGTTCACCCGCGGCGAGACCCAGGCGATGGTGATCGCCACCCTTGGCACCGGCCAGGACGAGCAGATCATCGATGCGCTCGAGGGTGATCACCGCGAGCACTTCATGCTGCACTACAACTTCCCGCCCTATTCGGTCGGCGAAGTCGGTTTCCTCCGCTCACCCGGTCGGCGCGAGATCGGCCATGGCAAACTCGCCTGGCGGGCACTGCGTCCGTTGCTGCCTTCGAAGGAAACCTTCCCCTACACCATCCGCCTGGTTTCCGAGATCACCGAAAGTAACGGCTCGAGCTCGATGGCGACGGTCTGCGGCGGCTCCCTTGCGATGATGGACGCCGGCGTGCCGCTGGTGCGCCCGGTGGCCGGCATTGCGATGGGCCTGATCAAGGAAGGCGAGCGTTTCGCCGTGCTGTCCGACATCCTCGGCGACGAGGATCATCTCGGCGACATGGACTTCAAGGTGGCCGGCACCGAGCAGGGCGTCACCTCCCTGCAGATGGACATCAAGATCGCCGGCATCACCAAGGAGATCATGCAGACGGCGCTTACCCAGGCGCAGACCGGCCGCCTGCATATCCTCGGCGAGATGGCCAAAGGCCTCGGCGGTCACCGTGAAGAAATGCGCGACACGGTGCCGCGGATCAGCGTGATCAACATCCCGCAGGACAAGATCGGTGCTGTGATCGGGCCGGGCGGCAAAATGATCCGCGAGATCACCGAGACCACCGGCGCCAAGGTCGACATTGCCGACGACGGCACGGTCAAGATCGCCTCCTCGGACGCTCATGCCGCCCAGCAGGCGGTGGACTGGATCCGTGGGCTCACCAGCACGCCGGAGGTCGGCCATATCTACACCGGCAAGGTGGTGCGGGTCGTCGATTTCGGCGCCTTCGTCAACATCTTCGGTCAGCAGGACGGCCTTTGCCATATCTCCGAATTGAAGAACGAGCGCGTCGCCAAGGTGACCGACGTGGTCAACGAGGGCGATCAGGTGAAGGTCAAGGTCCTGAACATCGACGACCGCGGCAAGATCAAGCTTTCCATGCGCGTGGTCGATCAGGAGACCGGCGAAGAGCTGGAAGCGCAGCCGCGCCCGCCGCGTGAAGGCGGCGAGGGTGGTGGTGACCGGGGCGGCGATCGTGGCCCCAGACGCCAGCGCCGGGCTGGTTGAATACCCACGTACGACTGACGCTTTTCGATTGACGAGACCGCATCCCGGACGGACGATGTTCCGGGGTGCGGTCTCTTGTCGTCTTTTGAGAAGGGCCCCATATGCCTGAAATGGGCGGGTAAGACCCGGCAGTTCCGCCCCCAGGAACTTCGTGCGCTGACGCCGCTCTCGCGTTGGGCGTAGCGATACACGAAGGGCGAGACTTGGAACCGGGTAGGGTGATCGTCCAAGGGGGCCTCTGTATTGATTTCTCTGAAACCTCTGATGCTATCCGGCCGCGAAGTCTGGCCGCTCGTCGAAGGCGGCAAGGGCGTTGCCGCGACCAGCGGTCTCTCGAGCGGCGCCTGGGCGGCTGCCGGCGGTGTCGGCACGATTTCGGGCGTCAACAACGACCTGATCGACCACAATGGCGAATACGTGCCGCTGGTCTACAAGGGCAAGACCCGTCTCGAACGCCATGAGGAGCTGATCGAATATTCGATCGCGGCGGCGATCAGCCAGGCGCGCATCGGCTATGACGTCAGCGGCGGTCAGGGACGGCTGCATCTCAACGTTCTTTGGGAAATGGGCGGCTGCGAGCGGGTGCTTCACGGCGTTCTCGAAGGCGCCAAGGGCCTGATCCATGGCATCACCTGCGGCGCCGGCATGCCCTATCGCCTAGCCGAGATCGCCGGGCGTTACAATGTCTACTATTACCCGATCGTCTCCTCGGCGCGTGCGTTCAACGCCCTTTGGAAGCGTGCCTATAAGAGCGTTTCCGAATGGATGGGCGGGGTCGTCTACGAGGACCCCTGGCGTGCGGGCGGCCATAACGGTCTATCCAACTCCGAAGATCCGAAAAACCCGGAGCCGCCGAGGCCGAGGGTGCAAGCGCTTCGCGACACCATGCGCGGTTTCGGGCTCGATCAGACGCCGATCGTCATGGCGGGCGGGGTCTGGCATCTGGACGATTGGGCGGACTGGATCGACAGCGACGAGCTGGGCCCGATGGTCTTTCAGTTCGGTACCCGCCCGCTTTTGACGCGCGAAAGCCCGATCCCCGAGAGCTGGAAACGCCGCCTTCTCGCACTGGACGAGGGCGACGTGCTGCTGCATCGCTTCAGCCCGACCGGCTTCTACTCCTCCGCCATCTATAACGACTTCCTGAAGGAACTGGTAACCCGCTCCGATCGCCAGGCGGCCTTTGCCGCTGAGGCGGATGAAGCCGGCGGTCTCACCGTCGAGATACCGTTCGGCACGCGCGGGCGGACGGTGTTCGTCAAGCCGGACGACGCCGAACGGATCGACGCCTGGACCAAGGCCGGCTTCACCCAGGCGATGAAGACGCCCGACGATACGCTCATCTACGTCGCCCCGGACAAGGCGCGGGAAATCAAGCGTGATCAGGCCGATTGCATGGGCTGCCTGTCATTCTGCAAGTTTTCCAACTGGTCCGATCGCGACGACTACACGACCGGCAAGCCCCCCGATCCGCGCTCGTTTTGCATTCAAAAGACGCTCCAGGGCATCGCGCATGAGGGCGACGTCGCGAACGAATTGGTCTTCGCCGGGCATAATGTCTATCGGTTCAAGCAGGATCCCTTCTATTCCAACGGGTTCGTGCCGACCGTGCGCGAGCTGGTGGATCGCATCGTTACCGGCAGGTAGGCGAAAGCGCCGCAGGTTCGGACACCGTTTTGCCTACGCTTTGACTGTCACGGTCGCTTGACATCCGATCTATAGGGGACCAATTTAGTTCTAATTGGTTTGCACGGCATAGCTTTGTCCGGCCGTCGTGCTGCACAAAATGTGTCGAGGAACAGCTGAGCGGTGACGATGACTAGGACTTACACGAAGGTGCTCGACAGGCTGAAAGCGGCCAACCTCCGCCCGACGCGGCAGCGTATGGCGTTGGCCAAGCTGCTTTTGGAGAATGAGCACCGTCACATCACGGCGGAAGAGCTGTTTCACGAGGCGCGCGAGAACGGCATCATGGTGTCGCTCGCCACGGTGTACAACACGCTGCACCAGTTCACCTCGGCAGGCCTTCTGCGCGAGGTGGTCGTCGATATGGGCCAGAGCTATTTCGACACCAACACCTCGCACCATCATCATTTCTTCGATGAAGCGACCGGCAAGCTTTCGGACATCCCCGATGATCACATCGAGATCAGCCGTCTGCCGATCGCCCCTGCCGGCCAGGAGATCGACCGGGTCGAGGTGATCGTTCGCCTTCGTCGCGCGCAGTCGGCCAACCCCTGATCCGGTTACTGCGTGTCGACGGCAAGCGACGGCTTGAAGACCGGGGTATGCTTGGTGGGCATCGGCCCGAGGATGAGCGCCGGATCGAGCGCTGTCTTGAACCAGTAGAGGCTGAGATGCAGATGCGGACCTGTGGAGCGTCCGGTCGAACCGATGGCGCCCAGATGCTCGCCTTTGGCCAGCCGCTGCCCCACCTCGACATCGACTGACGAGAGATGGGCGTAGAGGCTCTGAACGCCGTGGCCATGGTCGACCATGACGGTGCCGCCGGTGTAATGCATGTCTTCGGCGGCGACGGTCACCACACCCTCGAGCATCGCGATGACCGGTGTGCCGGTGGGGGCTGCGACGTCGACGCCGCGATGGGGCGATTTCGGCTTGCCGTTCAAAATCCGCTGGGAGCCGAAGACGCCGGAGATGGGGCCGATCACCGGCCAGACGGCGTGGTCGGCAAAGGCCGTATGCACGCTGTCGGCGGCCTTGGCCTCGTTCAGCATGATCCAGTCTTTCTCAATTTTGATCTGGTCGTCCTTGTTCGGATCGACCTTGCGCGTCGGCAGGCCGTCGATCCGCTGGATCTCGTACAATCGCTTGTTGATCGCGACCGTTCGGGTGATCGCTTCACCCGTCTCCGGCTCGACGACGACCTTGACCTGCCCCTCGGCGTCACGTCCAACACCGAAGACAAAGCGGCCATCGTCGGTCTGGCGGACGATCCGATCATCGACGCGCACCGTGCTGCCGGGCGGCGCGCTGCCGATGATCAGGCCGCCCGGGGTGATCCGGTCATCGAGTTCGACGGCATCGGTAGCACCTGCCGCAAACGCGTGCGCGCCGAAACCCATAAGGCCGGCCAGGAGAACGGCAACAAGTCCAGAACGCATCGACAAGCTCCCATCAAGAATGTCACCCCGGAGGTGACTGACATCGATCCGCGTCATCCTGCCGATCGACAGGGGCGCGTCCGGGTGACGAATGCCGCGTCCTTATAGCAGTCATTGGGCGACGGCGTGCAAGTCCTTCGCCTCTCCGGGGGTCGACGAATCACCCCGATCGCGGCATGCTCGTTGTCATGAGCGATGGGCTGGTCGGCGCAAAGCAGGATCCACTGGTCACGCAACAAGAAGATCAGAGCCGGATAGGGAATGGGGATGTTGGTTTGAGCCGTCTTGACAGTTTCATTCGCCGTCTCGAAGCACAGCGCGCCTGCCTGGACCTGGCGGTGCGCGCGATCGGCGACCAGGAGGGCACGGTGCTCGAACTCGGTCTCGGCAATGGCCGAACCTATGATCACCTGAGGGAACGCCTTCCGGATCGCGATATCATCGTCTTCGAGCGGGAAGTGCGCGCTCATCCCGATTGCATTCCCGATGACGACCATCTGGTGCTCGGCGCCATCGAGGAGACATTGCCGGCCTTCGCGGCGGATCGGTCGGGCGAGGCCATTTTGGTGCACAGCGACATCGGCACCGGCGACGCTGCCCGCAATCAAAGGCTCGCAGCCTGGCTTGCCGGCGCCCTTCCTCCCCTCCTCAGGCCGGGCGCCTGGGTCGCCGCCGACCAGTCTCTTTCAGACGTTTCCTTTACAGAACAACCGCTTCCGGCGGGCGTGGCCACTGGCCGGTATTTTCTCTATCGCTTTGCCCCGACGTGACAATGGTCACATTTCATTAGGTATCGAGGCTGTATGATAGGCATGAGATATAGAACCAGGTTTGTTGAAGGGACGGCATAAAAGGCCGATGGCTGATCCAGGCGAATTTTCCGTACGCTTTTGGGGCGTACGAGGAACTGTGCCCTGCCCGGGGCCGGATACCGTAATTTATGGCGGTAATACATCCTGTATTGAAGTCACTTGTGGCGAGCACCGCCTCATCTTCGATGCCGGCACCGGAATCAGGGCGCTGGGCTCCAGCCTGGCCGGTCAGCAAGGGCTGAAAGCTCATGTTTTTCTGACCCATACCCATATCGATCACATCAACGGCTTTCCCTTTTTCCGACCGGCCTACGATCCCAGCAACTGCTTCGAAATCTGGTCCGGCCACCTGACATCGAGACCAGGCGGGCTGCAGGCCGTGCTCTCGGCCCTGATGAGCGGGCCGCTTTTCCCGGTGCCGATCGACATCATGCATGCCTGCATGGGTTTTCATGACTTCGAGGCGGGCGCTCGGCTGGACCCTCTCGATGGTGTCGTCGTCGAAACCGCAAGCCTCAAACACCCCCAGGGAGCAACCGGCTATCGGGTGAACTATGCCGGAAAATCCATCTGCTACGTTACCGACACCGAACATGAAGAAGGCCGCCTGGACGAGAACATTTTGAACCTCATCCAGGACGCCGATCTGGTGATTTACGACAGCACCTACACGGACGAGGAATATCCGCGCTTCCGCACCTGGGGACATTCGACCTGGCGTGAGGGCGTGAAGCTCTGCGAGGAGGCGGGCGCCAAAACCTTCGTCGCCTTTCATCACGACCCAGAGCATGACGATGCCTTCATGGACGGTCTCGCCGCCGATCTGGACAGGCACCGGCCGGGCTCCTTGGTCGCGAAAGAGGGGCTGGTCCTTCGTCCCTGATACGTCCATAACGCGCCCATGAACGACCGATACCGCTCTGCCGACCAATGCTGAGCCGCGCCGCGCGCCGACGCTTGTCGATGGGGCTCGAAACCGTGCTCGGGCTTCGGAAACGCGGTTTCTTTCTCCCCTATCGCTATGCAGGCGATGTCCACCCGCCGAAAAGCTATCCGGCCCTGGAAGATCTTTTCGAAAAAGCTTCCGGGGAATTCCGTTCGCTGATCGATGAGATCGCGGCGCTGTCACCGGCGATCGACGCCCTTCTTGCGGATGATCGCGGCTGCCGTCTGGATCAAGCCTGGTTCCCGAGGCTGGATGCGCTTGCCGCTTATGCGATGGTGCGCATGCGACAACCGGCGCGCATCGTCGAGATCGGCTCCGGCCATTCCACACGCTTCATGGCGGCGGCCATCGCGGATAGCGGGCTCTCCACGTCTCTTACCTGCATCGACCCGGCACCGCGCGCCAGCCTGTCCGGCCTGGACGTGGTCTGGCGAAAGACCGTCCTGCAGGCGGCACCGATCGAGGATCTGACGGCGCTCGAAAGCGGCGATATCCTGTTCATCGACAGCAGCCATCTCCTGATGCCGGGCACGGATGTCGACCACCTGATCGGCAACGTCCTGCCTGATCTCGCGAGCGGCGCGATCCTGCACGTTCATGACATTTTTCTCCCGGACGCTTATCCCGAAAGCTGGGCCTGGCGCGGCTATAACGAGCAGGCGGCGATCGCCGCCCTGCTGCAGGGGGGCGGCTACGAGCCCCTGTTCGCCAGCCGCTACGCCGCGACCCGCATGGCCAGGCACTTGGCCGAAAACCCGCATCTGGCGCCGTCCCGCGTCACGCCGGATCGCGACGATCTCGCCAGCAGCCTCTGGCTCCAAAAAGTGGCATGGCCACCTCATTGACGTTGGGACGTGTTCGAAGAAGGCGTCAGGTTTTTCGTGGGTATGCGGTTTCTTGTCGGGGTCGAGGCGGGGTGCTGCTTCAGTCTTTGGCGATCTGGAAGAGGTCGAGGATGTCGCCGTCCATCGTGACCTCCAGCGGCAGGTCGCCGATCAGCCTCTCGGCGCCCGGTCCGTAGCCGTAGATCAGGACGACATAGTCGAAGTCCGACGTCCAGCGCATGATCTGGCCGGCGATCGGCGGCTGGTCTTCGCCGGGCTGATGGGCGAGCGCCAGGTCTTTGAGCGTCGGAAGATCGGCGTGCCCCCGGCCGCCCAGCCGATCGAAGGGTGGTTTCAGCGTCAGCGGCTGCTGTCCGGGCAGGGCGTAGAGCGTCGAAACAAAGGCTGATTTTTCGATCACCGCGAGCGTTGGCAGGCTCTGGAGCTGAGCCGCATGGTGAAACACGCGATGGCGGGGTGGCGCCAGGCGCAGACCGGCGCCTTCGTCAGGCCGGACCACGAGAAGGCGGGCGCCCGGTGGAATCAGGCCGATGGCTTGGCGCATCTCGGCAAGATCGGTGCGGTGATCCACCCATGTCGAGGTCAGGACCGCGAGGCGCACCAGAAAGAGCGTTGCCAGGAGTGCTGGCAGGGCCAGGAAGAACCTTCCTTCCGGCATCCTGAAGCGGGTGCAGGCCACCAGCATCAGGGCAAACAGCAGGGCAAGGCGCTGATCGAACACGCCGCCGCTCAACAGGGCCTTGGGCGCCAGAACGAAGGCGACGGCGAGAAGCGCCAGGGCAGGCGCCATCCGCCGATCGATCGTCAGTCGACCGGACAGCCAGGCGGCGAGAGCTAGGCCTGCGAGTAAGGCGAAGGAGGCAAGATCGAGGGGCCGATTGTAGTTGGCAAGCGGCGAGAGAAGCGCTTTCAGCTTCCAGGCGACATTGCCGAAGACGATGCCCTCTTCCCCTCCCCCCTCGACGCCAAGAAGGAGCCTTGCATAAAGGATAAGCGGCAGGATGAAGCCGGTGCCGGCAATACCGAGCTCGAATAGGGCCCGCCGTCCGACATTCGGCCCTTTCCTGCCATCGAGCCACGTGCCCAACGCCATGCCGAGCAGCACCAGACCGCAGGCGCCTGCCGCGACCAGATGGCAGAAGAAGAGGCCGAGCGCCGCCAAACCGCCGGCCAGAACGCGCCAGACGATGCGGGCGTCCTGCATCCTGATCCAAAGGGCGAGCGCCGCCGGAACCAGGCCGATGCCCAGCGAAAAATTGGCCAGGCCGGCGATCATGCTGCCGTGATAAGCGAAGAGCGCAGCCATCAGCGGATATATAGACCATTGGTTGAACAATGTCCGATGAAGCCAGGCCACGCCAGCCAGTGTCGACAGAAGACAGAATGCCAGAAAAACCCGCGCGGCAACGTCCGGCTTCAGCCAGTTTGCAAGGCCGGGAACCACCAGATCCATCGCAATATTAGGAATGAAATCGAACGCGATGTCATAGCGATCGGAAAGCAAAATCACGTCGTTTAAGTTGCCTATCACATGCATTCGCGCTACATGATTTGGATAGTCTGCGAGAAGTGGCGTGTCGATGACTGTCAATGGTACGATCAACAGGACGGCGACGGTGATAAATGACGCTGCAAATAGTGCCTTATTATGGTCGATGGCTAAGACGACATTTGAAGAATTGACGCCGGCGACGGTTGCCATTCGAGCTCCAAGGTCAAAAGACGGCTGCTGCAGGCACGCTGCGAGCATCGGCAGCGCCCCTCTCCTCCCGATAGACCGCATCTAACGCAAAGGATGAATGACAGCATGAAATCTGCACATCCTTTTTATCAACCAAAAAACGTTAAAACACTAACAATTGTCATCCCAACATTGAATGAAGTGGATAATGTGGCGCCGTTGATCACCAAGCTCGAGCAGGTGCTGCGGTCGACATCCTGGTCAGCTCTTTTCGTCGACGATGATTCGACGGACGGCACCTATGATCTGCTGCGAACGCTCGCCGTCGACCGGCCGCATGTTCAGGCGATCCGACGCATCGGCAGGAAAGGGCTGTCTTCGGCCTGCATCGAAGGCATGGCGGCGGCCGACAGCGCCTATGTGGCCGTCATGGATGCGGATCTGCAGCATGACGAGCATCTCCTGCGGCCGATGCTCGAGCTGATGGAAAGCAAGTCTCTGGATCTGGTGGCGGCGAGCCGCTTCCTGCGCGGCGGCAGTGTCGGACCGCTCTCCGCGAGGCGGGCCTTGATGAGCCGCACCGCCAACGCGCTTAGCGCGAGGCTCTGCGGCGTACGTCTGAGCGATCCGATGAGCGGCTTCTTCATGATCAGGAGAAGCCTCTTTCATGAGGTCTATCGCGGTCTCTCCGGTCACGGCACGAAGATCCTGCTGGACATCATCACCGCGGCCAGACGGCCGGTGCGCTGCGCCGAACTTCCGCTGCGCTTTCGCGAACGCTTCAGCGGCGAGAGCAAGCTGGACGCTCAGGTGATGTGGGAGTTTCTCTATCTCCTAGGCCAGAAAACCCTCCGTCGCCTGATCGCTCCCTTCGCCGATCGAGGGCTCGCTGCACGGGGAATGACGACAAAAGGCTGACGTTGTCGGTCGCCTGCGCCAATGTTACCTGATCGACCCGGGTGATAATGTTAGGGTCGTTGGCCTGACGATCGGCGGGGATGATGACTGACGAAAACGATACCGCAACGCTGGTGCGCCGCTTCTACGCGCTTCGCAGAACCGGCGATCTCGACAAGCTCGGCACGATGATCCGAGACGATGTCGTCTGGCGCGAGCCCGAGGTCGGCGGCCATATGGGCGAGCTCCACGGTCTTGCCGCCGTGATCGACATGATCGGACGCGCGCTGCAGACGACCGGAGGAACCTTCAGGCTGGATGTCCTGTCCACGGTTGCGACCCGCAGTGACTGCGCCGCTGTCATCGGCTGGCGGGCCGACAAAGGAGGGCGGAGGATCGAAGGACGAGAGCTTGCGGTCTTTCGTTTCGATGGCGGTCTGATCGCCGAAGCGCTCTTCCTGCCGGAGAACATCGAGAACGATCACGCCTTTTGGGCTTGATCGCCGTTTCCTTGAGCTGCGACCAGGAAACGACCTGTTTCCTTTGGTGAATGATGCACATTGAGCTATGCAGGGGTTGCCGGCTTCTCGGTCTCGTCCGAGAGGTCGGATGAGCGATAGTGGCGGATCCAGAGCTTTTTCCGATCGGGCGGCAACCCTGATCGATAAGAAAATGCAGCGGAACATTGGCATAGAGAGCAGATGCGATCACGTCTGATCGGAATTTGCTCCAGGGGGACAGAGGATCATGGCGAAGGTAGCATTGGTCACGGGCGGTTCGCGCGGCATTGGTGCGGCGATTTCGAAAGCGATGAAGGAGGCCGGTTACAGCGTCGCCGCGAATTACGCCGGCAATGACGAGGCGGCGAACGCCTTCAAGGCCGAAACCGGCATTCCCGTCTACAAATGGTCGGTCGCCGATTACGACGCCTGTGTCGCCGGTATTGCCGACGTCGAAAAAAATCTGGGGCCGGTCGACGTGCTGGTCAACAATGCCGGCATCACGCGCGACGGCATGTTCCACAAGATGACGCCGGAGCAGTGGAAAGAGGTGATCGACACCAATCTTTCCGGCCTGTTCAACATGACCCACCCGATCTTCCCCGGCATGCGCGAGCGCGGCTTCGGGCGGATCATCAACATCAGCTCGATCAACGGCCAGAAGGGCCAGGCGGGCCAGGTCAATTACTCCGCGGCCAAGGCCGGCGACGTCGGCTTCACGCGGGCGCTGGCCCAGGAAGGCGCCTTCAAGGGCGTCACGGTGAACGCGATCTGCCCCGGCTATATCGGCACCGAGATGGTGCGCGCGATCCCGCAAAAGGTGCTGGACGAGAAGATCATCCCGCAGATCCCGGTGGGCCGTCTCGGCGAGCCCGAGGAGATCGCGCGCTGCGTCGTCTTCCTCGCCTCCGACGACGCCGGATTCCTCACCGGCTCC
>JBCCUL010000029.1:0-19667 GCA_039197065.1 Pseudomonadota bacterium
CGATGCTTAAAGATGGTCTATCGGCTAGCCGCCTACTTGAGACCAAATCATCACCAACGCGGGGTGGAGCAGCCCGGTAGCTCGTCAGGCTCATAACCTGAAGGTCGTAGGTTCAAATCCTACCCCCGCAACCAAAATAAAGCACATGATTCCAAACATATAGCCGCCTCACAAGGCGGCTTTTTGATTCATACATACGACAGCGGGTAAGCAACAGAGAGCTAAATGGCGCAAAGACGAGAAGGGATACGATAATATCGTGATGGGGAAGGTTCACCGCCGGAGTCAGAGCGGGAGAGAGAGCGATCTTTGAGGCATCATTCCGACCATGGCTGTTCTTCGCCGCGAAAGCTAACGACCAGCAAGAGATCTTCGACGCGTTCGTCGGCAAAGAGTGACCTTGGTCGGTTCTCCATGGTCACGTCGTCCGCAAAGGTCAAATCCCACTCACCAGCAACCTTTTGGCCGATGATCGGTAGAAGGTTGATGCCGCTGGCAGATCGGGTGCTTGCGCGGCCGTCGACCGTGACGACGCCGCCGCTGAAGCGACCACGTTCGCCATCGGGCAGGAAGCGGAGATCGGCCACGGTGATCTCGGCCTGTTCACCGTCGGCACGGACGGCATAAAAGACCACCTGCGCGATGCGCTGGTTACGCAGATTTCGCGGAAAGCTTCGCTGATCCATCCGAAACCGAACGCGCATCGGCTCCGCCGACAGATCGGGATTGAGAAGGTCATACCAGGCATCCGGAAAACTGTTCAGAAAGCTGAACGAAATCTCTCCTTCGACCCTGGGGTCGCGTTCTTCCAGGAGCTGTCGGCGGTACTCGAAGTTGAAGCGGCTGGTGAGATCGAAGGAGATCAGCACGGTTGCGATCGAGTCATAATCGATCGGATTGACGGCGCGCTGCATCTCCAACTGCCAGCGCCCGCCGAAGCCGATGCCATCATAGGCGCCGCGCAAGGCAGCGTCCTCGGCCGTCAGTGGCACGGCGCCGACGGTTTCCGCTGTCCCGGTGAAGGCGACGCGTTCGGGCCTGGCGTTCAGGGTGATCGTCGGGAAGCTGTCGCCTTCGACCACCACAGAAGTCGGGCCGCCGGAGGTCAGGGAGGCCCTTATCCCACGGGTCGGCGGCACCAGGGCGACCACCGAAAGACTGACGGCGCGAACCAGACAGAGATAGTGGCCAGGAAAGTCGCGCTCGATCATCGAAAGCGGGGTGTCGAACACCAAAAGGCCGGTCTTGCGAAACCGTTGGAATTCGACCGGAAAGAGCTGCGCGAGATCGAGGGTAAGGGACAGAGGATCGTCGCGACCGCGGCTTTCGAAGGCGCGCTGTTCCAGGGTCTGAACGTCGAACTTCAACCGGCTCGAGCCGGTGAGCCCGAGGCGTGAGGCCGCCTCCGTTGCTGAGGGTGCTGTCAGCCAGTAGTCCGTTTTGATCAGGCCGGACGGGGCTTCCTGGCGCTCCCAGGCGAGTTGCGCTTCGGCAAGGCGCGCCGTCGCCGTCGCCTGTTGCAGGAAACCTCGATAAATGCGGCCGAGAACGCCGGCGATCCAGCGATGGACTTCGGCCGTGAAGTCCATGCTGATCAGGTATTCGAGGAGATCCTCGGCATTCGTCTGCTCGAGTGCGGCGATGTCGCGCTCCTGGCGGGTAATCCGCAGCTGCGAGTGGGCGATGGTGATCTGCTGGCTGGCAATCCGGCTCTCGTATTCGGCGCGGCCTTTTTGCAGCTCCCATTCATCGTTGCGGCGCTCATGTGTTGCGTTGAAGCTCGCCTGCTGAATGTCGGTCTGAGCGCGGATTTTGCGGGCGTTGTAGTAGCCCTCGGCCGAAGCGGCGGCTATTACGCCTGTCCAAGCTGTCGCTTGAGTGGCTGCAATAATCTTACCGACAATACCCCGTCCTTGAGCGACTGCACCTGCAGCTTGTGCCGCAGCCTGCAGTGAAGATGCGGTGGTGCGCGCTGCATTTGCCGAGATTTGTGCATCCTCAGCATCTCTATAGGCATTAAACATATCTTGTTCATGCTCGTTAAGCCCAGCGTCGAGCCAGCCCTGATAGGTTGTCGCGGAAAACTCGGCGGCAGCCTGTTGAAGCCCGGCCAGGCCTACTTGCTGTTGCGCCGAGTCGATCCTGAGATCCGCAAGCCGAGTGCGCGCTTCCGCGAGCTTGGCCTGTTGGCGGAACTGCAGCTCGCGGAACCCGGCTTCGTCGGCCGCGATCAGAGCGGCCTGGTAGCGGATCTCCGCCTGCTCGGCTTCGCTCACCAGTTCAAGCGCACGGGTGCGAAGAGCCTGGTAGCGATAGACGGTATTCGGCGCGACGACGCGCGCCGCGATCACGCCCTCGCGACCAAGTCCGGCGCCGAGGCCGATCGGCCCGCCATAGGGATTAAGCTCGCGCTCGAAGCCCGCGATGTTGCGGCAGGTGCGGAGCTTTTCGAGATTGCTCTCGGCACGGGCGCGCAGGGACTGGACAATAGGGTTTTGCGGGATACAAAAGCCGATGGTCAGACCGCTCAGCGCTGATTGCGAAGGTTCAGGCTCGGTGATGGCGAGGCTGCGCATGGGCGCAAGCTCGGCAAGCGCCACATGGGCGGTCGCGAGTTCGTCGAACGCCAGCGAGACATCCGAGCTTTCCGGCTGAGCGCGCAGCCATTCGAAACGGCGCTCTCCGTCTGCGCGTGTTCGGAGATCTTCAATCTCCAAGGCAGCATTGCGACGACGAAGACTGCGACTGCGCGCCATCGTGACAAGGGTGTCTCGGGTGGACGGCGCCGCCAGCATTCTGGACTCGACGCTTTGAACGAGCGAACGGGCGCTCTCGATCTTCTCGCCAAGGCTGACCGCGCTTGGCTCTGCCCGTACGATATCATTCACGCGGCTGCGGATCAGGCTGACGCGGTCTGCGCGAGACAGAGAGTTGTCTCGTGCGATCGTCCCAAGAACTTCCGTCGCGTCGCGAAGCCGATCCGGATTGTGAACCTTCGCCAGCTTCAGCTGCAAGCTTTCGAACGGCAGTTGAACACCCTCGGTGATCTCGATTTCGAGGTCGCCGATGATTTGCTCGCATGAGCCAAGGGGCGTGCCGAAGTGGGCGAGAAGGTGGAGCGCCTGCTTGTAGAGCTCGCCCGCCCTGATCAGATCGGCGGGTGCATCCGTGGCAAAAAGACTGTCGGCCTGCTCGATCAGGCAGCCTGCGATCGAAAGGATGACATGGCGTGTCCAGGTCCCGCGCCTGCTTGCAGCAATGCCGTGGACATTCGCGATGTCGCCGAGCCAGTGATCGATATCGTCGAAGTCAAACGCGAGATCTTCCTCGAGCACGAGCCCATGGTCGATCTTGCGCTCGCCGGTGCTTGCCAGAAAGTCAAAGACCAGCCGATACCAAGTGAGGGCTTCGTCGTAGGCGCCGGCTTCCTGCAGGGTCTGCGCCAGGCGAAGCGGTACAAGGCGATAGGCCTCGATGAGATACATCAGGTTCGACGATGGCGCGCCGGAGAGCTGACTGTAGGCTCCGGCAATCTCCACCCTGCGCGCCTGGAGCGCCGTGTCGCTCTTCAAGGGCAAGACCGTCCTCGGTCCGCCATGCTCTGGTGTCACACGATGAGGCGCTACAGCCCGGAGTTTGAGCGCGGCATTGCGTCCGGTGTAGTCGATCCGGAAGGCGCCGTTGCCGCTGCGATAGACCACGTGGCGATGAGGTGTCGGCCCTCCGAGATTTTCGAATCCGGCCGGGACATGATGAAGCGGCGAGGTCCCGAGTTTGCCGAGCCGGATGAACTGGTCGTCCCCGCCGGCATCTTCGGAATCTTCCGCTGGAAAGACGGCGAAGCCCTGGAACAGGTCGCCCTAGCCGACGGCGATGCCGTTCTGGAACTCGATCAGTAGAACGGATGGGGGCCGTGCCCGACGCCGATTGCCGGGCACGGCCCAAAATGCGAGATGCCGTCCTGTAAGATGTATGCCAGCGTGAGCCGCCCGTGCGATCAGCCGAGCGAGAACAAGCTTTCCAATAGCTGCTTCCACTCGTCAGATCTTTGAATCGACGCCTAAACTATGTGACTGAAAATCAACAAATCATTTGCCGATAAGTGATTTTACGCCACACCCGTAATATAGCGGGCAAGATGCTGTTGAAATAGCAGCGAATTTTAGATAATTCCGAGCCAATTGAGATTTCATGAAATCTTAGGAGCTGGGCCGATGAACGAGCGACCGAAGGTGTCGCACAAGTCCCTGCGGGCAGGGTTCGTCCTTGGCGCACTGTTGGTTGGCATGACGACGCATGCAGCAATGGCAGACGCTCTATTCATCTTCGATGAGCAGGCGACGTTGAACGATTCGATGACGGCGCTTGGCAATATCCTGGCGGAGAATGTCGATCCGCAGGGGCCCTGCCGCCTCGACGTGATCAATGACCTGCGGGGTGAGACACTGTTTGATACAGCCACGCTTGAGTTGATGAATGAAACGCTGGCTGCAAGCATTCTGGGCACTGAGAAAGTCGATGACTGCGTCATCGAGACCCACGAGATCAGCCAGGAAGACGCCACCGTTTTCCTGATCGAGCAACGCGGGGCCGGTGAGGCTGGGCTCGCCGCCGTGCTCACCTACTATCGGATCAATAAAGGTCTGACCGTCCTTGCAACGCTCCGAGACGAGAAGGGCCGCCTCGCCGGTTCGACACAGGGTCTGTTTGAGTTGCCGGCAAAGCTTGCGGCGAGCGAACAGACGACGGTCAGCGCTCAGCCAAAGCGTGTGGCGGAATCGACGCCTGAAGCGAGCGCCGCATCTGTTACTGACGTCGCCGAAGCCAAAGCCCCTGAGCCGGCTGCCGAAACGAGGCGGCAATCGGTTGTCGTTGATCTGGCGCAGACGGAAGCTTCTCTTCGCCAGGAAGCCCTCCAAAAAGCACGGATCACGACATCGCTGACGGCCCCGTTCAATCTTCGTCGCATTCAGGCCGGCATCCCATCTTCGATCAAGACCGTGCGTGTTGCCGATACGGGCGGCCTGGACGCCGACATGATGGCTGACCTTGCTGAAGACTTTCTTGACGATCTCGCCTCATCGCCAACCGCCTCGGTTGAAGCGTCGGACTATGGCAGCAACGGTCGGGCCGGAATCGAAGTCACCGTCAAGGATGCACCGCAGGTCGGCGCCGTCGACATTCAGACCTCTGATAGTGAGGCGGCATTCGCAGAGATGCTCGACAATGAGATCGACATCGTGGTGACGCGTGAACCGATCTCGGCAGACGACTCTGCCCGTTTTGTCGAGACCTTCGGCGTCAATATGCGCAGCCACTATGCCGAGCATGTCGTCGCCATTGGAACGGGCGAAGTCGAGTTGCTTAGCTGTGGCATCGACTATCCTCGGGATGAGATCATGATGACCACCGAGGACCATCCGACATCGCAACGGATTTATCTCTATACGAATCCATCGGTCCCAGACGAGATTCGTGATCGTTTCGTCGACTTTGCGCTATCGCCGAAAGGCCAATCGGCGGTGGCCAATCATACATTCGATCTCCGCCTGCATCTGAGTGGCGCCCGCTACGCCACTTGGCGCGACCAGGCCGCGGGCGAGCTGGAGCCGGCCTTGCCGAGCGTGCTTGCGCGTTTTCGTAGCCTCATCCGAACGTCAGAGCGCGTGTCGACCACGTTCAGGTTCGACTTCGCGAGCGCTGATCTGGTTTTGGACAGCCGGAGCGAGCAGGATCTCGAAAATTTGATCGATCTGATCAAGACCAAAGGGGTCGATAGTCGCCGCGTTCTCCTGTTTGGGTTCGCTGACTCTGTCGGCGCAGCACGCTTCAATGCCGACCTTTCGCGCGAGCGCGCGGATGCGGTGGCGACGCGGCTTCGGCTGGCCGGCATTCCCGTGCCGCCGACCAATGTTTACGGCGTGGGCGAAGACTCGCCTGTAGCTTGCGACGTGACCCCTGAGGGGGATCGCAACGAGCTCGGCGCGCTCAAGAACAGACGCGTGGAGGTCTGGATCGAAAGTTGATCCGACCTCAACAGCCTTGTCCAATTCACGCCTATCAGGTTTTGCCTTAGCTCAGGACAGATCCCGATGATGCGACGACTATCCTCAACACTTGCAGCGGCCGCCATCACGTTGGCTGGCATCGGTGCGACAAATGCCGCTGATCTTAGCCTAGGGCTCATCAGCAATCGGACCGGTCCCACGTCAGACATCGGTATTCCCCATGCCGATGGCGTGCTTGACGCCTGGAAATGGCAGAATGCGCAAGGTGGCATCGATGGCCGCAAGGTCGAGATCGTCGAAATCGAGTGCGGTTACAATGTCGATTGCACCAAAGCCGCCTTCACCTTCCTCACGGAGGAAGAGCAGGTCCCGCTCATGCATGGCTTTGGAACGCCGGACAGCATCGCGGTCATTCCCCTTACCAATCGGGAAAAGACAGTCTACATGCCGCTCTCCTACGCCGAAGAACTCGTGGATGCCGAGAACGCACCCTACATGTTCGTCACCAATGCTGACTACAGCACGGCAGGAAGGAGTGCCGTGCAGTTCGTCAAGGCGGAAGGCGGCAGCCTGGCGCTAGCTCGATTCCCTGAGGGCTTTGGTATCGCGCCGATCCCGGCGATCAAGGACGAAGCCGCGCTTATCGGCGTCGATATCGTGGCCGAGTTCGATATCGACTACGTGCCGACCGACGCCGTCAACGAAGTTGTCCGCATCAAAGAGAGCGGGGCGACCCATGTCTGGCTGGGCAATACCAACACGTCCATGAGCGTGCTGGCGGCTGAACTCGAACGACAAAGTGTCGATGCCAAGATCATCGGCAACATTTATGCCGGGGACGAAGCCTTCATCGAACATAGCCACGAGATGGCCGAAGGCCATTTCGCCATGTATGGCAGCGTCCACCTGGATGAACGCAACATCCCGATGATTCAGGAGATCAGAAAAGCCGGCCACCGCGGTGCCGACAACACGCACTATATTCGCGGATGGGCTCAAGGCCTGTTGGCGGGCGCCGCGATCGAGCAAGCGCTGAAAACGACGTCAGCCGACGACCTGACCGGCGAGGCCGTCCGCCAGGCGATGTACGAGCTCGGCAGTTTTTCCGCGGCGAACCTGGTCCCGCCTGTCACCTTCTCGCCCGACGATCACCGTCCCAACATGGTTGGTGATGTCTATAAGGTAGAAAACGGTCGTTGGGAGAAATACTGGGAGAATGAACTGCCTCGATAGGGGTATCCAAGCCGAGGCAGACCCTTGCTCCGTCGCTACGGCGTCCGAAATTCAGCCAAGTCGTGCTACCATCGCAGCGCTTTTATGAGCACCGTCAATTGTTGCAGCCGGTCTGAAAACGCCACGGCCACTAGCGGCGGAAACCGGGACCGCTGAGCGGACGAAACTCGAAGTTCTTTTCTGATGCCGCGGGCTTGGGTCAGCTTTCAGACCCCGGTCTCCGAACGCGGCGCAGCCCGTGAGCTTATTGCTGCTCGGTTCGACTCCTGATCGCCATCAGACTATTGGCCTGCGAGGCAATCCATCGATGACAAAAGGTGCACAGAGGAAGTTGCGTTCCCCCGCAACCAACTTGTCCTGCGATCAAGATAGATTAAGTCGGCTTCGCGCTCCGGCCGCCGCTCATCTTCTTTCGTGATGTTGCGCTTCTCCAAAGCAAGTCCGTGACAAAGGCCGGACGTGAACCCTAAACTTCTCGCATGGGGGTCGTAACATCACTCTTCGTTCGCAAAGTTGTCGATGCGGCAGGGGACAGCATCGACCAGCCGGGACTGCTGCGATCGGTCGGACTCGATCCCGATGCCGCCCTCAATCCCAAGGTCATGGTCGCCGACACGGCCTATTACGATCTGCTTGAGCGCATAGCGGAAAAGATCGACGTTACGGACTTGCCGCTGCGCACCGGTGCGACCATGCGCTGTGATGACTACGGCGCACTCGGGCTGGCGTTCAAGGCGGCACCGACGCTTCATGGATCGTTTGCGCGGGTCGCCCGATATGCACTCCTTTGGACCAGCGTCGTCGAATATGAGCTGCAGCCGGCGAGTGATGCCACTTGGTTCTTTCTCCACCGCGCCGGCGCGCGCAGGTTGGGTCTTCGCCTGTCGAACGAGGCAACCCTGGCCAGCGCGGCCGCGATCAGCCAGGAGGTTGCGCCAGATGGCGCGTTCTCGCCGCTCGAAGTTCACCTGAAACATCCTGCACCGCCGGAGATCAAACATCATGAGGCCTATTTCGGCTGCCCCGTGATTTTCGGTTCGGACCGGGATGCGCTGCTGATCTCGAAAGAGTCCATGGACCGGGCCAACAGGCTCGGTGATCAAGGGATTACACAATTCCTGATCGGCCATCTCGATCGGGAGCTGTCCGAAGTCGCCGGCATGATGTCGATCACGGACCAGACGAAGGACGTTATCGCCCGTTCGCTCAGCGAAGGTCTGCCCAAGATGGACGAGGTGTCGAAGCGCCTCGGCCTGAGCGCTCGATCGCTGCATCGACGGCTGGCGGACCGGGGGTTGACCTTTCAGGCGCTTGCCGAAGACACGCGCCGCGAACTCGCGGAAGGGCTGCTTCGCGATGAACGCTATTCATTGGCAGAGATTGCGTTTCTGACCGGTTTTTCCGAGCAAAGCGCCTTCAATCGCGCGTTCAAGCGTTGGGCGGGCGATACGCCGTCGAGCTACCGAAAGGAGCTTGCGCAGGGTTGAACCCGCCGATGGCGGCGTTGGTCAAATCACTGGCAGGCGCGGTCAAGACCGAGAACGGCGCGTTGTCCTATCCCTTGATCATCAGATCCGAGACAAGGGAGATATCTCATGCCGACCCAACCCATCCTTATCATCGGCGCCACAGGCAAGACCGGCTCGCGCGTGGCGACCAGACTCGAAGCGAAGGGGCTGCCCGTTCGACGCGGCTCGCGCAGCGCCGCCATCCCGTTTGATTGGGAGGCGCCGGAGACCTGGCCGGCAGCACTGGAAGGCGTCGCCTCGGCCTATGTCACCTACTTCCCCGATCTTGCTTTTCCCGGTGCGGTCGACAAGGTCGAAGCCCTCGCGGCGGCGGCGAAGAGCGCCGGTGTCAGCCGCCTTGTCCTGTTGTCGGGCCGAGGCGAGCATCATGCCCGCCTCGGCGAGGATGTCATCCGCCATTCCGGCGTTGACTTCACGCTCGTTCGGTCAGCCTGGTTCGCGCAGAACTTCTCGGAGGGGTATCTGAGAGATCCGGTCCTCGCCGGCGTCCTCCCCATGCCGGGCGGCGATATCCAGGAGCCGATCATCGATATCGAGGACATTGCCGATGTGGTGGTCGCGGCCCTGACCGAAGATCGGCACTCAGGCGAGCTTTACGAGGTTACCGGCCCGCGCCTCATGACGTTCGCCCAGATGGCCGACATGCTGTCCTCGGCGACGGGGCGAACCATCCAGCACATTCCGATATCGTTTGACGACTTCCACGCAGGGATCGCCAAGGCCGGCGACGACTTCGTCGCTGATGTGTTCACGGCGATCGCGCGGGAAACCCTCGATGGACGCAATGCACATGTCACCGACGGCGTGGAGCGAGCGCTTGGCCGGGCGCCCAGGGACTTCTCCGACTTTGCCCGATCCGCCGCCCGAACGGGTGCATGGACGACAGCAGCCTGACGCCATCAGGCCGGGAAAGGAGCGATGCCCTATCCGGCTGGTTCCTGGTTTTCGTCCAAATCGCCATCCTGGCCTACGCGTTTGTCGGCGCGATCTTCCTCGCTCTCGCAGGTTTCGTAAAGCTAGAGCATTTCCAGGGCAAGTCGATCCAGCCCGCACCCCCTCCCGACCACCCAATGCAAGGGTACCCTATGGGTGGTCGGGAGGGGGTGCGGGCCGGTGCCGCGTAAACCTGACTAGAAAATGCTCTAGATCGATCCTCGGGCGAAGGCGATCAGGAACCAGATCAGCAGCACGACACCGGCTGCGCCGACGATCTCCGGCCACCAGCCAAACTCGTAGATTTCATGTTCTTCGTCGTTGGTATCCATGATCGAGTTCCTTCTACAGGCCTGGCAGCCAAAGGGCGATTTGCGGGAAGGCCATCACGAGCGCCAGGCCGATGATCTGGAGACAGATGAAGGGCAGCACGGCGAGAAATATCTCCTGCAGCGTCACGTCTTTCGGCGCCACGCTCTTCAGATAGAAACAGGCGGGTCCGAAAGGCGGGGACAGCATGTAGATCTGGATATTCATCGCAAACAGGATGCCGAACCAGACCGGGTCGTAGCCTAGCTGAATGACGACCGGCGCGAAGATGGGCACGGTGATGAAGACGATGGCGATCCATTCGAGAAACGTGCCGAGGAAGAAGATGATCGCCATCATGATGATGATCACCACGATCGGCGCGACTTCGAGCCCGGTCAGGATGCCGCCGAGGAACCGCGTGCCGCCCAGGAGGTTGTAGATGCCAACGAGGCTCACCGCGCCGATGATCAGCCAGAGGATCGAGCCGGTGGTCAGCATGGTCGCCCAAAGCGCCTCTCGGATGCCTTGAATGGTTAGCTCCTTGCGCGCTGCGGCAACGAGCAGCGAGCCGACGGCGCCGATGGCGGCGGACTCCGTGACCGTCGCGATGCCACCATAGATCGAGCCGAGGACGCCGAAGATCAGGAGGAAGGGCAGGATCAGGCCCTTGAGGAAGGACAAGCGCTGGATCAGCGGAAGCTGCGCTTCGGGGGCGTCGTAGATCGGGCCCATCGCCGGGTTCATTCTTACGCGGATCAGCACGTAGATGATGTAGAGCGAGGCCAAAAGCAGGCCGGGGCCGATACCTGCGGTGAACAGATCACGGACCGAAACGCCGGCCTCAGCACCATAGACGATGAGGACGACGCTTGGCGGGATCAGCGTGGCAAGTGAACCCGAGGCGCAGAGAACGCCGATCGACAGCTTGCGGTCATAGCCGAGGCGAAACATCTGCGGCAGTGCGATCAGGCCAAGGAGCACGATCTCCCCGCCGACGATCCCTGACATGGCGGCCAGCATAACGGCGACCAGGCAGGTCTGCACGGCGACACCGCCCTGCATGCGCCCGCCTAAGATGGCCATCGAGTTGAAGAGTTCCTTGGCGACCCCGGATCGCTCCATGATGTTCGCCATGAAGACGAAGAACGGCACGGCGATCAGCGCTTGCTTGTCCATGACCTTGGTGACGGCCGAGGTCACCAGGATGAAGCCGTTGGTGCCGAAGGAAAGATAGGCCGTGGCGACCGAGATGAAGAGCGTCGAGGCGCCAAGCGGCACCCCGATCGCCATGAGGGTGAAGAGAGCGAGGACGATGAAGAGCGTGATGAGTTCGATGCCCATCACTCGACTCCCATCTCGGTCGGCTTGGAATGCTCCTTCGAGGGCGTGAGGAGGTTCGCGAGGAGCTGGAGGAAGTAGATGATGGCGGCGATGACGAACATCGTCTTGATGTAAGTGGGCGACGGCGGATCGAAGGCGCTGCCCGAGGTCTGTGGCGCCTGGAGAACCTTCACCATCGGATCCCAGAGCATGATGACCAGCCCCGCCACACCGACCATCGAGATGGCGATGGCGATCTTTTTCATGCGGTTCCAGGCGGCCTCGCCGATCAGGAGTTCCATCGTGGTCACGGTGATGTGGCGGCGTTGCTGGGTGACGGCGCCGACACAGAGGAGCCAGGCGGTGGCGACCAGCATCATGATGGTTTCAGACGTCCAGGAGGTCGGGGCACCCAGCGCATAACGGGTGAAGACCTCGTAGACCGAAAGGGCAATGGCCGCGAGGTAAAAGGGCCCGCAGGCCTTGCCGAGAAAGACCGAGATCTTTCCCATGACATCGACAAATGTCTTCATGGAATTCGCCCGCTTGCAAATTGGGGCCGGCAAGGTCGCCGGCCCCGATGCTCACCCAGTTTTACTGAAGAAGCCCGATCTGCTTCATGAAGGCGTAATGCGCATCCAGGGCTTTGCGTGCCTCAGGCGATTTCGCTGCCGTTTCTTCCCAGGCCTTGGCGGCAATCTCGCGGAAGCTGTCCCGCTCTTCCTGGCTCCAGTTGACCACCTGAATGTCGCCACCCGCCATGTCGGCCTGCACCTGCTGCTTGTCCTGCAGGTCGAGCTGGCGGCGAAGGTCGTCATAGGCGGCATAGAACCAGGTCTCGAGCACCAGCTGCTGGTCCTCGGTCAGCCCGTCCCAGACACCCTTGTTGATCGTGAACTGGCGGATCGCCATCGAGTGGATGCCCGGATAAAGCGGGAATTTCGCCACCTGATGAAAGCCGCTGGTGGCGTTGTTGATGTAGGCCGAGGCGTCGGCCGCATCGATCACGCCCTTTTCGAGCGAGGTGAAGACATCGCTGATCGACATCGACACCGGGGCAGCGCCCGCCATCTGGAACACGGTTGCGGCGAGACCGGAGGGGGAGCGGATCTTCACACCTTCCAGATCGGCCACGCCATTGATCTCGACCTTGGAGACCAGCGCTTCCTTGGACACGGCACCGCATCCGACGACATGCATCGCACCCGGCAGGATGGCATCCCACAGCTCCTGCATGGCATCGCGGCCGCCGCCATGGCGGCAGAATGTCTGGATCTGTTCCGGTGAGTCGTAACCGGCGATCAGGTCACCCATGATCGCAAAGGCCGGGTTGCGGCCGGTGAAATAGGCGATCGAGTTCATGTCACCGCTCAAAACGCCGGCCATCACGGCCTCCGGCGTTTCTTTCCGGTCGACGATCGCATTGACCGGGAAGAACTCAACACTGATTTCGTCGCCGGTCATCGCCGAGAGCCGGCTGCCCCAGTTTTCTTCCAGATATTGATACTCAAACGCGCCGCTCTGAGCTGACGTCTGCAGTTTCAGCACCGTTTCGGCGCTGACGGTGGTTGCGGCGAGTGATAAGGCTGCCGCTGCCAGAACTGTCCTTTTCATTTGCTTTTCTCCAGCCGTTTTTGGGCCATCCCGATAGATTGAGTCGAACTGATTTATCCAATGAAACATTTTTCAACGTATCAGTCAATGCATACATTAAAACATTTGACGGCGCGCGCGCTGCATGCAAACCTCTTGTCAACTGGTGAGGTGTCATTGTGCTATTAGGGCAAGTTTATGAATTTTTTTGTGCATGCATTATACAATGTCTTGATGGATCTTTTTGTGTATGAATTATATCGACTGTGCAAAGGAAGATTGATGGACATCGACTGATGACCAAGGCAGCAAAGGTGACCCGCGTCGATGACGCCTATGAGCGTCTTCGAGAGGAGATTTTGGAAAGCCGCATGCCGCCGGGCTTTCAAGCGCCCGAGCCCGAGATTGCCGAGCGCATGGGCATGAGCCGTACGCCGGTGCATGAAGCGCTGATCCGGCTCGAAGGTGATGGCCTGGTCGCCCTGGTGCCGAGACGTGGCGTTAAGGTGCTGCCGCTTGCACCGGAGGACATGCGCGAAATCTACGAGATCCTGACGGCGCTCGAACCGGAAGCGGCCGCGAGCGTCGCCGAGGCGCGGTTCGACGCCGAGCAGCTGGCGCCCTTGCATCAGGCGACGGACGACATGGAGCGTGCCCTCGCCGAGAGCGATCTCGATGCTTGGGCGGCGGCCGATGACCGCTTTCACCGGCGTTTGCTCAATCTTCACGGCAATGGCCGTTTGACGGGTTTCGTCCAGACGCTGTTCGATCAGGCCCATCGGGCGCGTATGGCGACGCTTCGCCTGCGCGATCTGCCGGTGAAGTCGACTGAGGAGCACCGGGTGATCCTGCGCTGCATCGCCGATGGCGACGCCGAGGAGACGCGATCGATCTTCCGCACCCATCGCCGCCGCGCCGCTAAGGAGTTGCTCGGCGTTTTGGAGCGCACGCGACTGACCCATCTTTGAGCCGGCGGGGGCTGGCGGTTCTGGGAGAGTGAACAGAGATGAGCAATACGAGCTTTCAGATCGCCGTCATCCGGGGCGACGGCATCGGCGTAGACGTCACGGACGCCGCCCTTGCCGTCATCGAGGCGGCGTGCGGTCGCATCGGCGGCTTCGCGCTTACTTATGACGACCTGCTGGCAGGTGCCGCCTATTATCAGGAAACCGGCGAGGACATCGCGCCCGGCGCCGAAGAAGCTGCGGGCGCGGCTGACGCCATTCTGCTCGGCGCGATCGGCCTGCCGGCCGTTCGCCATGCCAACGGCACGGAGATCTCGCCGCATCTGAGGCTGCGCGAAAAATTCCAGCTCTATGCAGGTGTCCGGCCGGCCAAGGCCTATCCGAATTCGCCAAAGCGCCTCGCTGATCCGCGCGCTGCCGAGATCGATCTGGTGATCCTCCGCGAATCGACAGAAGGCCTCTTCTATTCGGCGGCCGCCCATGGCCGGGACACGGTCGCCAATGACGACGAGGTGCAGGACATCCTGCGCATCACCCGGCCGACCACCGAAAAGCTGCACGATTTCGCCTTCGAGCTCGCGCGCAAACGCAAGGCCCGCGGCGGTCGGGGCAAGGTCACCTGCGTCGACAAGGCGAACGTGTTTCACTCCATGGCGTTCTTCCGAAAGATCTTCGACGAGCGCGCCGCCGGCTTCAGCGACATCGAGCATGGCCACAACTATGTCGACGCCCAGGCGCTCGATCTGATCCGCCGGCCCTGGGAGTTCGACGTCCTGGTGATGGAGAACATGTTCGGCGACATTCTCTGCGATCAGGCGGCCGCCCTGGTCGGCGGCATGGGCATGGCGGCCTGCGGCGAGATCGGTGACGTCCACGGCCTTTTCCAGCCGGCCCATGGCAGCGCCCCCGACATCATGGGCCAGGACAAGGCCAATCCGCTGGCCGCCATCCTGAGCGGTGCCTTGATGCTCGACTACCTGGCCGACCGCTCAGGCCTGGAAGCCCCCGCCGACGCCGCCGCTTTGATCGAAGCCGCCGTCAGCTCAGGCTTCTCCCAGAACCGGCTCCGGCCCATGGAGTTCGGGGGCGATCAGGGCACCAAAGCACTGACCGAAGAGCTCATCACCATCGTCAAAGACCCGGCCACAACCGTCTGAATTGGACCTGTCAGGGAGACGTGGATCATGACGGTCCTTCTCGGCGCCATCGCTGACGACTTCACGGGCGCCACCGACCTCGCCAATACGCTGGTCAGTCAGGGCATGCGCACCGTTCAGACGATCGGCGTCCCGGAGGCCGATCTCGACCTTCGTGATATCGACGCCGTTGTCGTCGCGCTCAAGTCCCGCACCAGCCCGGTCGCCGATGCCGTCGCCGCGTCGCTGCAGGCGCTCGCCTGGCTTCGCTCCATGGACGCGCATCAGATCGTCTTCAAATATTGCTCGACCTTCGATTCGACGCCCAACGGCAATATCGGCCCGGTCAGCGACGCTCTCATGGAGGCGATCGGCGCGGAGCTCGCCATCATCTGCCCCGCCTTCCCAGCGGCTGGCCGTCGGGTTTTTCAGGGCCACCTCTTCGTTGGCGCTCAGCTCTTGAGCGACTCGTCGATGAGGGATCACCCGCTCACGCCCATGCGCGATTCCAATCTCGTAGGGCTGATGACCGCGCAGAGCCGTCGCAAGGTCGGCCTGGTGCCCCATGAGATCGTCGCCGCCGGCGTTGAGGCCATGCGGCAGGCCTTCCAGGCCTTGCAGGGGGAAGGTTTCAACTATGCGGTCGTCGATGCGATCGCCGATCACGATCTCCAGGCCATCGGCACCGCCCTGGCCGATCATCCGCTGATCACCGGCGGTTCGGGCATAGCGCTCGGCCTGCCTCAGAACTTTCGCCATGCCGGTCGTTTGACCGATGCCGTGCAGCCAAAAGCACCGGACATTGCCGGAAGAGCGCTGATCCTCGCCGGCAGCTGCTCCGAAGCGACCCGCGCTCAGATCGCGCGGGCTAAGGCCAAGTGGCCCCATCGCAAGCTTGATGTCGACCGGCTCGCTACGGGTGACCAGGAGATCGAGGAGGTGCTCGCCTGGGCGGCCGGCCATGATGGCCAGTCGCCGATCCTCATCTATGGCTCGGCCGATCCCCATGAACTTGCGACCACCCAGGCGCGCTACGGCCGGGAGCGTGCAGGCGCCTTGGTCGAAGAGGCGCTCGGCCGGATTGCCGAGAGGCTCGTGGGCCAGGGCATCCGTCGCCTGATCGTCGCTGGCGGCGAAACCTCGGGCGTCGTCGTGTCCGCACTTGGAGTCCGCGCTCTGCGCATCTGCGCCGAGATCGCGCCCGGCGTGCCCTGGACGGAGACCCTCGGCGAGCCGGAACTTGCGCTGGCTCTGAAGTCAGGAAATTTCGGGAGCGAGACCTTTTTCGAGGACGCGTTGAACATGCTGCCGTAAATGACGCCTCGGACGCTCGGCGTCGATCGCAAGCTGCCCAAGCAGCATGCATAGGGCGCCTCAGCCGCCAGGTATCGGTTCGAGCGGCGGCGGCGGTAACGCCTTGTCATATTGGTGGCGGTTGCGGTCTCGGTGAGGTGGCGGCTTTCGCTTGCGCCAACGGCATCTGTTCGCTGCCCGTCTTCTCACCAGCGTCAGCTCTCCGCGCGACGGCCGAGATGTTGGCGGAAGGCGCGCTCGAGGTTTTGGGCGGTGTTGGGGCCGCTCAGGGTGTGGCGGTGCTCGCCGGCGCCATCGAAGAGCAGAAGGGTGACATGCGGGACGCCATGTTTGGCGGCGAAGCGCTGGCCTTTGTCCTGTCGGATATTGGCGACGAGATACTGCAACTCGCCGTCTTCGAATTGATCGAGGGCTTCCCGCGCTTCCCGCTGCAGGGCCTGGCAGGTCGGGCATTGCGGATCGTGGATCTGGACGATGGTCGGGATCCCGTTGCCAATCTTGGAAAGATCGCCTTCCTCGATACCTGCTCGAACTTCGGAGACGACATACCAACCCACGCCGCCGACGGCGGCAACCGCCAAAGCGCTATTTCCAAACCGGCTGAAGAAACCACGACGGTCGGTCAGATCGTCTTTGTCCTTAGGGCTCACCGCCGACTTTTTTTTCGTCTTACCGGCATGTTTTTGCGATCGATTTTTCGCCTTGGTCACGTCTCAAGCCCTCCAGAATGGACATATCTGAAAGCTACAACGAACGAATCAGCAAAAAGTTCGCAAAAAATGCGTTTTTCTCGAGAGGTCTCTGTCTGGGTGGCGAATGCTGGCGGATCGTCTCTCGATGTCCGCCATGGCGCGAAGCTTTCTACTCGCCCCGGCAGCATCCTCAGACGTACCATGAGACTTCGTCGGCATGTGCTGCTGCCTGCACCTGGAACTTTCTTGGCCGTGGTTCGTTTTAGACAGGTAGCGCAAGAGCGCTCATTCGACCTGCGGAGGAATAGATGCAACGTCTCTCGAGAAGACAGCTGGGTTTTCTGACGATGGGGCTGGTGGCGGCAGCCGGATCAAGCCGTTCATGGGCCGGCGACGTTGGTGAAACGGCGATCGGCGACCCGAACGCGCCTGTGACGATGATCGAATACTCGTCCTTGTCCTGCCCTCATTGCGCCAGTTTTCACAACAACACCTACCCGGAGCTGAAAAAGCGTTATATCGACACCGGCAAGGTCCGCATGATCTTTCGCGATTTTCCGTTGAACCAGCCAGCCGTCCTGGCCACCGTCATTGCGCATTGCGGGGGATCGGACCGCTATATCGGCTTCATCGATATGATGTTCAAAACCCAGGCGACCTGGGCGCAATCCCATGATCCGATGTCAGAACTCAAGAAGCTTGCCAGGCTCGGCGGGCTGAGCGAAGAGCGGGTGGATGCCTGTCTGAACGACCAGGATCTCGTCGACGGCATCCTGCAGGGGCGACTGGACTGGCAAAAGGAGCATAATGTGCAATCGACGCCGACCTTCGTGATCAATGATGAGGTCTATCCGGGCAACCGCAGCATCGACGATTTCGCGGCCATCATCGAGCCGCTGATCGGAGGGGCGTCTTAGAGTGAACGCGACGCGACAGATCTCGCTCCCTCGGAGGTGAGACGGCGTCTAGAGCTTTTTCCGATCAAGTGGTTCCACTTGATCGATAAGAAAATGCGGTAAAACAATGAGATAGAGCATCTGTTTCGATCGCTTGCGATCGGAAACTGCTCTAGTGGTGCGCTGTCAGTGGCGAAAAGGGAATGAAGTCGCAGGTCTCGTCAGGCTTGATCTCGGTCAGATCAGGTGGGAACACGGCAAATCCGCTAGCCGAGGCCAGCGTCGAAATCCGCGCTGAAAAACCGGCCTCGGCAACGGACAGGACCGGGATGGCTCCGGCATAATCAACGATCGAAGCCGGACGGAATTCGACCCTGCCGGGCCGTCGCTTCAAGCTGAAGTCAGCTCTTGCCTGGATACGGATGGGAAGGCTGTCGCTAAATCCGGCACGCCGTCTGAGCGTGCGTGCGCCAATCAGCGCAAACGTCGTGAATACCGATACTGGGTTGCCGGGCAGACCGAGAAAGATCGCGTCGCCGAGGCGGCCGACGGTAAGCGGCTTGCCGGGCTTCATCGCGACCTTGATGGCCGCCGATTCCCCACCCAACTGTTCGAACAGTCCAGGCAAGTAGTCTGCATCGCCAACCGACATGCCGCCCGTGGTGATGATGACATCAGCGGTCTCAGAGGCTTTGGCAAGTGCGGATTTCAGCCGGGCGACGTCGTCGGGAATAGCGCCATAATCGGTCAGATCGATCCACGGCTTGCTCAGATCGGCAAGCATGGCGTAGCGGTTCGAATTGTAGATCTGGCCGTCGCCAAGCGGGACTCCTGGTTGCACCAGCTCCGAGCCGGTGCAAATCAGCGTAACGTTCAGCCTTCGCCGCACGCAGACCGTGGTCCGGCCGATGGCGGACAGGGCGGCGAGTTCGCGGGCGCCAATCTCGCGTCCGGGGCCGAGCAGCCTGTCGCCGGGGCGCGCATCTTCGCCTCGGAAACGAATGTTCAGGCCTTCCCTCGGGCGCTCGGTGATGGTGATGGACTGTTTGCCGCGTTCCGCATGTTCCTGCATCACGACGGCGTCGAAACCGGGAGGGATGGGAGCGCCGGTCATGATGCGGACAGCACCATTATCCGAGATCCCGCCAGGCTGATCGCCGGCCAAGAGGCAGTCGATGATCGGAAAGGTCCAGGGGCCGTCACCGCCCAGCCTTCCGATCTGGAGGGCGTAGCCGTCCATCGCCGCAGCGTCGAATGGCGGCAGATCGATCGTCGCGTCGACCGTCTCGGCAAGCGCTCGTCCCATGCTGTGCTCAAGCGACAGGTCTTCGACGTTTTCGACAGGCTCGGCGACGTCGAGGGCCCGCTGAATAGCGGTATCGAGCGAAAGGAGTGTTTTGTCCGATGACGAACTGCGAAGGGACGGCTCGTTTTGAAAGACCGGTGATGTCGATGTCATGGTTCAATCAATCCGGAAACGTGATGTTGACGGAGGAAAACCGGTCAATGATCAGGCAAGAAAAAGCCGGATCCCTGCAGCATCAGTCATTTGGGAGAGCGTAGCTGCAGAGAACCGGCGTTAGCTTGGGGAGGCGAAGAAACTCCGGGGACGGTCGAAATCGGATGACGTGTTCATACCGCTAGGCTTGGTCGCCGAGCGCATGTTTCGGTCGGACGGGTAACAGCCCATCGGTCCGATCGAGATCCGCGATCGTTGGGGAGGCGGCATCCAACGC
>JBCCUL010000030.1:0-3826 GCA_039197065.1 Pseudomonadota bacterium
CGAGTACGACGCGGTTGGCATACGCTTCGTCGGGGTCGAGGGTCGGCTAAAGGTCGGGGATGACCCCACCATCTGGCTCGACGACGCCATCGTCAGCATCGACCTCGCCATCACCGAGCAGGCGAACACGCCCCTGGTGATCGATCTCTACGCCGAAGATCAGACCGAGCACGATCCACCTCGCTACGAGGTCAAAGTGAAGGAGATCCGGCTCGGCGAGTAATGTCGCGGGCGGACGGCCATTTGGAAAGAAGAGTGCATGTCTAACGCAGCAGCGATGCCGGTGATGAGTTCACAAGAACTCAATGATCTCGTGGACAAACCGCTTGTCCGAAAGTGGCTGCTGACCGGCATGTTCTGGCTGATGTTCGGACCGACCGTCGGCGCTGTCATCTCCACCTTCTTCAACTATCCCGACTATCTGGGCACGGCGCTCGAACTGCAGTTCGGCCGGCTGCGTCCGCTGCATGTCAACGGCGTGATCTTCGGCGCGTTTTCCACGCTCTTCATCGGCCTTTGCTATTACGTGGTTCCGAGGCTCTGCGGCGTGCGCGTTGTCTGGGAGAATTGGGCGCATCGTCTCTGCTGGGTTTGGAACCTCGCACTCGCCGCCGGCATGCTGTCGCTCGCGTTCGGCTACAACCAGGGCCTCGAAGCCGGTGAGTTTCCGTTCTTCGTCGACGTCGTCATCTTCGTCGCGATCACCTTCCTCTGCGCCCAATTCCTGGTGACGACCGCGAACCGCAGAGAGCCCCAGCTCTACGTCTCCATGTGGTATCTGCTGGCCGGTTATGTCTGGACGGTGATGACGCTCATTCTTGGCTCCTTCATCCTCCCTTATTTCATCTCCGGCATTTCCAGCGCCGCCTTCCACGGCCTCTACATCCACTACATCGTCGGCCTATGGATCACGCCGGCCGGCTACGTGCTCATCTACTACTTCCTGCCGGCTGCCGTGCAGAACCCGATCTACAGCCACAAGCTTTCCCTGGTCGGCTTCTGGTCGCTCGCCCTCTTCTATCCCTTCGTCGGCATCCACCACTATCTCTATTCGCCGATCGCAGATTGGGCCGAGACCCTCGCCATCATCACCTCGATGCTCCTGATCATCCCGGTCTGGACGGTGCTGCAGAATTTCTTCGGCACGATGATCGGCCGCTGGCGCGACTTCGGCACGAACCTGCCCGCCAAATTCTTCATCATGGGCTCGATCATGTATCTGATCGGCTGCTTCCAGGGCTCGACCGAGGCGTTGCGCTCGATCCAGGAGCCGACCCACTTCACCGACTTCGTCATCTCCCACTCTCACCTCACCATCTTCGGCACCTTCGTCGTCTGGGCGGTGGGCGGTCTCGTCTATGTCTGGCCGAAGATCCACGGCCGCGAACTCTGGTCGTTCAAGGCGGGCAACTGGTCCTTCTGGCTGATCACCTGCGGCATCAGCACCATGGGTCTCGTGCTCACCGCCCAGGGGCTGCAACAGGGTTACATGTGGATGGCCGGCGTCGAGTGGATGGACTCGCTCGTACCGCTCAAGGCGTTCTGGTTCGTGCGCACCGTCGCCGGCATCATCATGGACCTCGGCATGACCCTCCTCGTCTACAACCTGATCCGCACCGCGATGCCCGAAAAGTCGGGTTCGCCCGAGACGGCAGGCGTCGCATCGCCGACACCCGCAACCGCGTAGCGAGTAACAGAAATGATGAACCTCAGAACGGTCTCGCTGGTTGCCGGTTTCGGCTTCGTCACCTTGGCGACCTTTACCCAGGGCGTCCTCCCGATGTTGGAGCCGCAGACGCTGACCGACAAGGTGACGCGCGTGGTGCGCACCGATCTCGGCGAGCTTAAATGGATGGAAGGTCAGGCCGTCGACTACACAGCAGAAGAGCAGCAGGGCCGCGACATCTATATCCGCGAGGGCTGCTGGTATTGCCATTCCCAATATGTACGTCCGGTCACCGGCGAGACCTTGCGCTGGGGGCCGATCACCCAGGCTGGCGAATATGCCTATGACACGCCGCATCTCTTTTCGACCCGGCGCATCGGCCCTGATCTCTCGCGCGTCGGCCTGAAATATTCGGACGAGTGGCACTACGCCCATTTCTGGGACCCACGCATGATCATCCCCGACTCGATCATGCCGCGTTTCATGAAGCTGTTCGATGCACCAAAGGAGCGGGTCGCCGTGGTCGACGGTCCCGGTGGCCTCAAAACCCTCGAACAGAATGCCGTGACCGAGGTTTTCTTTGACTTCTCGAAGGCGGACGCCCCGAACGAGCACTTGCGGATTACCCCCAATCAAGAAGGCCTTCTGTTCGTGCCGGAGCGCGGCAAGTATCCTGTGATCTGGACGCCGAACGACGAGTTTGCCGGAGACAGCGTCGAGCTTGCCGTCGTGACCGACGAGCTGATCTCATTGGTCGCTTACTTACAAAAGCTCGGCATGAACCGAGGCAAATGGCGGGACGTGTTCGCCTCGCAGACGGCTGATATCAGCCAGGTCAGTCTGGAAAGAGATGAGGAGTGGATCGCCCTCGGCCGCAAGGTCTATGACCGCCGCTGCGCCGGCTGTCACGGCGTCGAAGGCGATGGCAATGGCCCGGCGGCGACCTTCACCTACCGGGATCGCCCGCGCAACTTCAACCAGGCGGTCTTCAAATTCCGATCAACCGGCTCCGACTCGCTGCCGACCGACGGCGACTTGCTCAGGACACTGGTGCGCGGCGTGCGCGGCACGTCGATGCCCGCCTGGCACATGCTGCCGGAGAAGGATCGTCAGGCGGTCACCCAATACATCAAATATGAGCTGGCGGTGGATCGCTCCGATCCTGAAGATCCCTATGTGATCTTCGAGGAAGAAGAGCCGGAAGAGCCGGTCTACATCGCTCGCGCTCCTGAGCCGGACGAGGACATGATCGCCGAGGGACAGGAGATCTGGCAGCAGGCCAAATGCTGGGAATGTCATGGCGAGACCGGCAAGGGCGACGGCCCGAAATCCGCAGGCCTGAAGGATGACAACAAGTTCGCGATCTGGCCCGCCGATCTGACCACCGGGCAGTTCAAATCAGGACCGTCCGTGCGCGACATGTTCCGCACCATCTCCAACGGCCTGAGCGGGTCGCCGATGCCGTCTTACTCGGACTCGTTTGATGAAGATGAGCGCTGGGCGCTTGCCTACTATGTGATGTCGCTATCCGCCTACACCGACCCGCTCAGCCGCGAACCGCTCGCCATCGACGATGCTGATCGCGAGGTGCTGAACGATCCCGAGCTCGAAGCCAGACGCTCAGAGGAGGCCTATAAGCCTGAACAAGCGGTGGCGGATTCCAACACCCGCTATGGCGGCAACGCATGGGCGAAGCGCCGTGGCATGGAAATCGTCGGCGACGTCCATGCCGATGAGGTCCGAGTACCAGAAACCGTTCAGGATTAGGAGTCCCTCGATGTTCGAACAGACGATCCTTCAATTCCTGGTGGCCGCGTTCATGAGCCTGAGCGGTGTGTGCGTCTTCATCTGGGCGGTTCTCTCCGGTCAGTTCAACGGGATCGAAGAGCCCAAATACCGCGTCTTCGAGATGGAGAGGGATGACGATGTCCGATAATAGTCCCGGCCACGACAAGGACGCCCCGGTCTACAGGAGCGAAGCTTCGAAGATCCGGCATGGCGGGCCCGACCTTCGCCGCGATGCGGCTTCAGGCGGGGATGTCCCGGTCTACAGGAGCGAAGCTTCGAAGATCCGGCATGGCGGGCCCGACCTTCGCCGCGATGCGGCTTCAGGCGGGGATGCCCCGGTCTACAGGAGCGAAGCTTCGAAGATCCGGCATG
>JBCCUL010000031.1:0-90254 GCA_039197065.1 Pseudomonadota bacterium
CAAGCTTGCCACAGCCAATACTACCGAGATCATCGGCGCGCCTGCTGGCGAATCGCCGTTTTGCGATCACTGCGGCCTGCCGCTCGGACGTCTGGACTATCGGCGTGATGACGAGGGTCATACCGGGCAATTCTGCTGTTATGGCTGCTATATCGGCTGGCAGGCGGCGCGCGGCGGCGGGGATGACGTCGCGGTGGTCGGCTTCCTGATCCGCCTCGGCGTCGGCGCGTTTCTTGCCATGAATATCATGCTGTTCAGTCTGCTCCTCTACACAGGCGCGCTCGATGGCATCGATCTCTGGCTGAAGCCCTATGTCCACGGTCTTCTCTGGGGTCTGGCGACGCCTGTTCTGATCATCCTCGGCGGACCGTTCTTCCGAGAGGCCGTCACGGGTTTTGCCGATGGCAGGCTGGCGTCCTCCATGCTCGTCGTCATCGGCACGTCGGCAGCTTACGTCTATTCCGCCATCGTAACCTGGCAAGGCGGCGACCGCGTTTACTTCGACGCCGTCGCCCTGATCCTGGTTCTTTTCACCCTCGGTCGCTATCTCGAAGCCGAGGGGCGCGCCCGTGCCGCGCGAAGTCTTCGCCCCTTCCTCGATGCCGAAAAGCAGTCGGTCCGATGCCTGAAAGACGGTGATGAGGTCACCCTGCCGCTTGCCGAGGTGACACCGGATATGCGGATCCGGATCGAGCCCGGGGAGCGCATTCCCGTCGATGGCAAGGTAGTCGACGGCGTGTCGACGGCCGAGGAATCGTCGCTCACCGGCGAGCCCTGGCCCGCCGAGAAGAAGCCTGGCGCCGATGTGCTCGCCGGCAGTACGAACGGCGACGGCGCTCTGATCGTCGAGGCTGGGGCGGCCGGACTTGACTCTGGCTGGATCACGATCTGTCGGGACGTCCGAAAAGCCCTTTCTCAGCCGACGCGCCTCCAGCGACTTGCCGACAAGACCGCCCAGGTCTTCGTGCCGCTGGTGATCGCCATTGCCGCGATGACGATTTGGCTGAACGGTCAGGACGGTGCGATCGATGCCGCCCTGATGTCCGGCCTTGCCGTTCTCGTCGTCGCCTGTCCCTGCGCGCTCGGACTCGCATCGCCGCTGGCGACCACCATGGCCGTCGGACGGCTGGCCGAGGCCGGCGTCACCCTTCGCCACGGCCTCGCCCTCGAAACCCTCGCGGGCGTGCGCACCATGGTCCTGGACAAGACCGGCACGCTTACCGCCGGACGCATTCAATGTCGGGAGGCGATCGACATCGATGCCGCCCTGGGCGACGGCCTCCGCCGCGCCGCGAGCCTCGCGGTCCATTCGAAACACCCGATCTCGAAGGCCGTCTGCCGGACCGCCTCCGAGCGCGGGGTAAACGGCGCGATCATCGCAGATGTCGAGATCATTCCCGGCATGGGCATCCGTGGTTCTGTCGACGGCGAGGCCGTGATGATGGGCAACGCCCGCTGGCTGGAAGGCGAAGGGGTGAAGCTGTCGGATGCGTTGTGCGAACAGATGGCCGCCGCCGCGGAGCAGGGGTGTATGCTCGCCCTGGTGGCTTGGCGGCATGCAGCGCGCTGTCTCCTGACCTTCGAGGACGTCAAACACCCGGATGCGGAAACACTGATCAAGACCCTGCATAACGACGGCATGCGTACCGTCGTTCTTTCCGGCGATGGCATGTTGCAGACGGAACGCTTCTGCCGTTCGATCGGCATCGATCGCTGGTCCGCCGAGATGACACCCGAAGGCAAACGAGAGGCTCTGAAGCGCATCGCGAGGAACGAAGGTCCGCTCGCCATGGTCGGCGACGGCGCCAACGACACACTGGCGCTGATCCGCGCGGAAGTGGGCATCGCCGTCGGCAATGGCACGGATCTGGCGCGTGAAACCGCCGACATCGTGCTGCCACCCACCGGAATCGCAGCCTTGCCAGATCTGCTTCGCCTGGCGCGCGCCACCAAGAAAACGATCGCGACTAACCTGATCTGGGCCTTCAGCTACAACGCCATCGCCATCGGCCTCGCCGTGACCGGCCTCCTTCAGCCCATCATCGCCGCCGTCCTCATGGCCGGCTCGAGCCTTGTGGTGGTCGCCAATACCATGATGCGACTAGCGCCTGAAGATCAAGTGGTGGATTTGGAAAGACCCTCGCCAGGTCAATCACCGAAGAGACAATCCGTAACAACATAAAGCAAAAAAACGAAACTTTCATTTGGATAGAAAGACAAAGTGGAGCTAAAAAACGGCGACACACAATAAAATCTCTACAAAAGAATAAAACAAGTCGCCTTGTCACTGCTATCTTCTTGCGAGCCTCAGAATAGGCAAACGCCTTGTCGATAAACACCTTTGACGATCGGCCTGCCGTTAACCTGGCGCACGCGGACCAGATCGGCAATGCGACCCTCGGTGATCTCGCCGCGATCATCGAGGCCGGCGGCTTCGGCGGGCACCTTGGTTACGGTTGTTATGGCGCGTGGCAGCGTCCAGCCGAAAGGTGGCGCCGTCAGCTTGAACGCTGCCGCCAGCATGCTGCTTGGAATGTAGTCGGACGCGAAGAGATCGAGCTGTCCGGCTTTCGCAAGATCGCCGGCCGCAACATTGCCGGAATGTGAACCGCCCAGGATCAGATTGGGGCCGCCCATCAAAACCTGCAGCCCAACCGCTTTTGCTGCCGTCGCCGCTTCTAGCGTCGTGGGAAACTCCGTGACGGCGCAGCCGAGGTCTTTGGCCTCCTCGATATGCGCGACGCTGGCGTCGTCGTGACTTGCCAGGGGTATATCCCGTACGCGCCCGAGCTCGGCGATCAAACGACGGTTTTCGGGGCCGATGGTTTTCGATTTGGTCATGAGATCGGTGATGTGCCGATCCAAAGCCGCTTCATCATGGCCGAAAGCCGGCAGATAGAAGCTTCGATAGCGCTCGATGTCCGGGCTCTGACGGTCGCCGGGTGCATGGTCCATCAGTGAAAGAAACTGCAGCAGGGGATGATCGAGATGAGCCTCGACGATCGCCTGAATGTCGGGATGCGTGACCTCGCAGCGATAATGAAGGCGATGGTCGGCGCGCAGCAGGCCTTGCGCATTGGCCACTGTTAGACCTGAGATCATCGGCTCGATCATCTCGGCGCGTGCATCCCAGCCCGAAGCTGCGCCCAAGGTCAGGCTGTCGAATACGGTGGTGATGCCGGCGGCGATCACCTGGGCGTCATGGCTGATCACCGCGATCACCGGATCCCAGAACACACCCTTTCGCGGTTGATGGTGCTTTTCGAGATTGTCGGTGTGCAGGTCGATCAGACCGGGGATCAAATAGTCGCCGTCAAGATCAACTGACCCTGCTCCACGAACTGCACCGCTGTCGATAGCAGCAATCTTGCCGTCTTCTATTCGGATACTCCCGGTGATTACCTCGTCGGCGAGCACCAGTTGGGCGTTCGTCAGAACAGCGCCGGTGACGGGTTCCGATTGCCAACCGTTCATGCGGCCACCCTGCTGGTTTCTACGGATATGGTGCGATCGGCGACCTGCTCGCGGACATCCTGGTCGTGGAAGATGCCGATCATCGCGGCCCCTCGCGCTTTCGCCTCCTGGATGATGTCGACAACCACCGCCCGGTTATCCGCATCGAGCGACGCTGTCGGTTCGTCGAGCAGGAGGATGGGATAGTCATGAACGAAGCCCCGAGCGATGTTGACGCGCTGCTGCTCGCCGCCGGAGAACGTCGCGGGCGGGAGGTCGAACAGGCGCTCTGGAATGTTGAGACGGGCCAGGAGGTTTTCGGCACGCTTGCCCGCCTCATCACGGGAGACGCCGAGCGCAAGCAGCGGTTCGGCGACGACATCACGGGCGCCGACGCGCGGCACGCAGCGCAGAAACTGACTGACATAACCGAGCGTTCGCTTGCGCACGCTCAGCACCTGTCGCGGCGTCGCCGTCACCAGATCGATGGTGCGCCCGGCGTGATCGACCAAGACTTGGCCGCCAAGTGCTCGGTAATTGCCGTAGATAAGCTTGAGAAGCGTCGACTTGCCGACGCCGGACGCTCCGGTGAGCACCACGCATTCGCCGCGATCGACATCGAGCTCGACACCGTCGAACACAGGAATGGACGTGCCTTCTTGGAGATGCAGCGTGAAAGTTTTTCGAACTTTTTCGAGTTTCAGAACCGTCATGTCAGCTCTCTCTTCCCGACATTCTACGTCTCACCCTTGAAGGATCGAGGAGACAAGCAGTTGGCTGTAGGCGTGTTGCGGATCGTCCAGGATCTGATCGGTCAGACCGAGTTCCACTGCGCGTCCCTGCTGCATCACCATCATGCGATGGGAGAGAAGACGGGCGACGGCGAGATCGTGCGTCACGATAATCACCGAGAGCGACAATTCGTTGACCAGCCCGCGCAGCAGATCGAGGAGACGTGCCTGCACCGAGACGTCGAGCCCGCCGGTGGGTTCGTCCATGAACATCAGAGCAGGACTGGTCACCAGATTGCGCGCGATCTGCAGACGCTGCTGCATGCCGCCGGAGAAGGTCTTGGGACGATCATCGATGCGGCTCCGATCGATCTCGACGCGCGCCATCCAACCAAGCGCTTCATCACGGATCTTGCCGTAATGACGCGCGCCGACCGCCATCAGCCGCTCGCCGATATTGGCGCCGGCACTGACGCCGAGCCTAAGCCCGTCGCGTGGGTTCTGGTGGACGAAACCCCATTCCGTGCGCATCAGGAGCCGGCGCGCGGGCTCGTCGAGCGTGGTGATCTCGACCTCCTCGCCATCGCGCCTTCGATAATGAACACGGCCGGCGTCGACAGGCAAACCAGCGCCTAGACAACGAAGAAGCGTCGTCTTGCCGGAGCCGCTTTCACCGACCACGGCGAGCACCTCGCCAGGCCAGAGCTCGAAGCTGACATCATTGACGGCGACGGTTGCCCCGAAGGATTTGGAGAGCCCGTCGACGCTCAGAAGCGGGAGGTCGTCGTCGAAGGCCATCAGTCTTCCTCCTTGTTGCGCCAGAAGCTCTTCGGCACCTGCTCCAGTGCTGGCCCTCTGAATCCCTTTGCGCGCCGTGCTGCGCAGTAATCCGAATCCGAACAGGTGAACATGCGACCGCCCTGGTCATCGATAATCACCTCATCGAGATAGCTGTTATCCGCGCCGCAAAGCGCGCAGACTTGGTCCCATTTCTGCACCTCGAAGGGATGATCTTCGAAGTCGAGGCTCACGACCTTGGTGTAGGGTGGGATGGCGTAGATGCGTTTTTCGCGACCGGCGCCGAAGAGCTGCAATGCCGAACAGTTGTCCATCTTCGGGTTATCGAATTTCGGCGTCGGCGATGGCGCCATCACATAGCGATCGTTCACCAGAACCGGGTAGTCGTAGCTGGTGCTGATCCGTCCAAGCCGCGCGATATCTTCGTAGAGCTTGACATGCATCATGCCGTAATCGACGAGCGCGTGCATTTTCCGGCTCTCGGTTTCACGCGGCTCCAGCCAGCGAAGCGGCTCCGGGATCGGTACCTGGTAGACGAAGATCTGCCCATCGGACAGCGGCGTTTCCGGAATGCGATGCCGCGTCTGAATGATGGTTGCATCAGCGGTCTGCTCGGTAACGTCGACATTCGTCGTTCGCTGAAAAAACGCGCGGATCGAGATTGCGTTGGTGGTGTCGTCGGAGCCCTGATCGATCACCTTCAGCACATCCTCCGGCCCAATGCACGCCGCCGTCACCTGAATACCGCCGGTCCCCCATCCATAGGGAAGCGGCATGTCGCGCGACGCGAACGGCACCTGATATCCAGGTATCGCCACCGCCTTCAGAATGGCGCGCCGGATCATGCGCTTCGTCTGCTCGTCCAGATAAGCAAAGTTATACCCATCCAGCCGCGACGCGTGCGACGCGCACCACGTTGACTTGGCTTCTTTTGCAGACGAAGCGGCGATTTCTCTTGCCGTGTCGTCTCTGCAAGTCGAAGCGTTATCGCCACCGCCGTCCATCGGGGGTGCGTTCAAGTCGCCCGTCATTCCGCCGCCTCCGAAGTCAACGCCGCGGCTCGCAGCCGCCGGATCGTCTCGAGTTCGCCTTGGAAATCGACATAGTGAGGGAGCTTCAGGTGCTCGACGAAGCCGGTCGCCTGAATGTTGTCGGCATGATAGAGGACGAACTCCTCATCCTGGGCCGGCGCGCTCGGCTCCTCGCCCATCTCTGCTGTACGGAGAGCCCGGTCGACAAGCGCCATCGCCATGGCCTTGCGTTCGGCATGACCGAAGACGAGACCGTAGCCGCGTGTAAATTGGGCGGGCTCGTTCTTGGAGCCTTCGAACTGATTGACCATCTGGCATTCGGTGATCTCGATCATGCCGATGTCGATTTCGAAGCCGAGCTCTTCCGGTGCGAAACTGACGGCGACCAGGCCGAGGCGAATCTCGCCGACGAAGGGGTGGTTGCGGCCGAAGCCGCGCTGGGTGGAATAGCCGAGTGCTAAAAGAAAACCCTCATCGCCCCGGGCGAGGCTTTGCAGGCGGATGTCGCGATCGGCAGGGAAGAGAAGCGGCTCGCGCGTCACGTCGCCGACCGGCCGGTCCGCGGCTGCGTCGACTTCTTCCTGGATGAGGCCTTCGTGGTTGAGGATGTCGACGACTCGTGGCATGGCCTCATCCTCGGCTTCGCTTTGTCTTGCCTGGACCGGCTCGGTACCGCCCTCGGCGGCGAGTTTGAAATCGAGCAGGCGGTGGCTGTAGTCGAAGGTCGGGCCGAGCAGCTGACCGCCGGGGAGATCTTTGTAGGTTGCTGAGATACGGCGCTTCACGGTCATGACCGATGTGTCGATTGGCTGGGTGTAGCCGAAGCGCGGCAGCGTGGTGCGGTAGGCGCGAAGGAGGAAGGCGGCTTCGACAAGATCGCCGCGCGACTGCTTGATGGCGAGTGCGGCAAGTTCCGGGTCGTAGATCGACCCCTCGTTCATCACGCGGTCGGTCGCGATGGTGAGCTGTGCCCGGATCTGGCTGATGGTCAGCTCACCGATGTCTTGATCACCGCGCCTGGCTTCGGCGAGCCAGCGATGGGCGTTCCGGATCGCTTTCTCGCCACCTTTGACCGCGACATACATGGATCAAACCTCCAGCGACGTGGTGCGCGGCAGACAAGCGAGCCGGCGATCATGGGTGACGATCACATCCACCCCATTCGGAAAGCCGGCACGGTTGGTCTGCCAGCGCTGCACGAAGTCTTCCGGGAGGCCGAGGATGCGAAGCCGTGCATGGTCTTTGATGCCGGGGCCTCTCAGCGTCCAGCCTTCGTCTTCGGCGAGGCCTTCGGTCTGTATGATCAGCGTTGCGGCGCGGTCCGGATATTCGGGCGTTCCTTTGGAAAACTCCGCGAATGTCGTCAGGCTGGCCGCGTCTCCGATCAAGGCGAAACACGCCTCCTTCGCCTCCTTCGTGATGGGACAGCCGCAATGAAAGCGCAGGCTTTCGATCACGTCAGGCAAGTCAAGCTTCGCATCCAGCCAGACCGGCGTTTCAAAATCGAGCAGCGTAAGCGCGAGCGCGAAGGTTGCGTCATCCAGCGGCGCCGGCGCAGACGGTGCATTGTCGGCAAGCGTCGCGATGCGGCCGGGTCGCGCCATGGCGTCAAGCACCAGGCGGAACACGCCCTGCGCCTGGATGGGAGGATCGGCGAAGCCTGGGGTGAGTGCACTGATGGTCATTCGCTTTCACCTCTGGCCATGGTGAAGAAATCGACCTTGGTCGCCGCCGCCTTCGCTTCGATTGTCTCTTTGTCGCGCGCGAGTGCTGCCGCGAGCGGCTTGATGACGGCTTTCGTCAGCGCCGCCCGGCGTCCGGGCTCCTGAAGGGCGGCATCGAGCCTGGCGGCGAGCTCGGCATGGACTTTATCCCGGCCCTGGACGTAGCCGTGACCGACATGGCCGGCGGGATTGCGCACCGAGCAGCGGGTGACCGGCATCTCGCCGAGATTGAAGCGCTGGCCATTGCCGCCCGCACGACCGCGAACCATTACAAGACCGACCTCGGCGGGTCGAAGCACTTCGGTTTCCGGGAGGGGATAATCGCTGAGTGCCGCCTCGATATCGGATCGCTCGGATTGAGCGAGCACCGACAACCAGGTCTTCCGTGCGCTGACATCGTCCATCGTCAACCTCGGATCGCGCTGTGATTTGCTGCAGTCATCTTAGGCTATCTTCTTCCAATCATCATAGCGCGTCGTCGCCGTGTTGATGTCGCCATCATAGGTGAAGTCGATGCTGTGGCAGACGACACTGTCCTGATGAATGATGACGACGCCGTAAGCGGGCGGAAGCTCGGCGCTGGTGAGAAGTTCTGGCTCGTCGAAATCCACCCAGCTCTGATGGTTGGTGCCACGCAGTGACGAGAAGGGAATGCCAAGATACGAGCCGGCAAGCGGCAGGTGGCAGTGGCCGAAGAAGATATGGCGGATATGGTCGCGATGTCCCTCGATTGCTTCACGAAACAACGCTTCGTCCGTCAGGCCGATCATATCGAGAGGGCGGTTGTGCACGCGCATCGGCGGATGATGCATGAAGATGTAGATAGGCCGACCTTTGGCGCGCTCGAGCTCGGATGTCAGCCAGGCAATCCTCTCAGGACCATAGTGACCGGCATGTGTGCCTGATTCGACGGTGTCGAGATAGAGAAAGCGTCCGATGCCGGTATCCTCGGCATATTGAATGTAGCCGTTATCGTCGTGGGGAACCGTTTTGAAGATCTGCCGGAAGTTCGCGCGATCATCGTGATTGCCGATCAAGAGGCGCTCGGGCACGGTCAGCGTTTCAAGCAGCTCCTGCAGCCTTTGGTAAGCCTCTGGCTCACCCCAATTGGTCAGATCGCCCGTGATCACGGCGAGATCGGCATCGGCATGGTGGTTGTTGATATGCGCGATCGCCTGAGCGAAATGCGCATAAGGATCCCTGCCCTGGATCATCTCGCCTTCGAGGGTGATATGGATGTCGGTGAGGTGAATGAGCTTCATCGTGCCTCTGCTCCGGCTATGCAGTCTGCCGCCGGACATCGCGATGACGCCCGGCGGCCGACTTTCTGAGGGTCATCAGGGAAGGAGGTCGGACACCTCTTCGCCCATCTCCTCCTGCAATGCGCCGACGTCGTCCTGATCGCCGATCACCATGGACTCGATGCCGTCATAGATGACCTGGGTGATGGCGAGGCCGTTATCGCCGGGATAGGCCTGCCATTCGCGAAGGAGCGGCAGCTGATTGACAGCGGTCATCTTGTTCGGATTTTGCTCGTAGAAATCCGCAAGGATGATCTCGTTCGCAGCCTTGTTGGGCGGCATGTAGCCGGTGGTCTTGGCGACCTCGGCGGCCCCCTCGCCTGAGGTGATGAATTTCAACCAGGCCCAGGCAGCTTCCTGCACGGCCGGATCCTCCGAGGTCGAGGTTAGCATCGCCGAATTGCCGCCAGCAGGTAGACCGAGCGGCTTGCCCTCGATGCCCGGAAACTCACCGGTCTGCAGCTCGAAGTCGCCCTTGGCGCGCTCGACAGCGCCGACCGCGGAGGTCGACCAGAACATCATGCCGATTTCGCCGGCGGAAAAGGAGGCGAGCGCTTCTTCCCAGTCGAGGTTTTTCATGTCGCAGCCGCGGAACAGCGACAGCATGGTTTCGAACGACGTCGCGGCTTCGGGCGTATCGACCTTGACCGTGCCGCCTTCGACCAGCGCTTCGTCCTGCGACCACATCAGCGCCTGCACGAACCAGTTGCCGGTGATATTCCAGCCCCAGAACATCGGGTTCTCGACGCCGTTCGCCTTCATGGTCTCGCAAGCGGCGATGACTTCGTCCCAGGTGGTCGGCAGCGTCTCGATGCCGCCGGCCTTCATGATGTCCATGTTGTAATAGCCGACCGGCAGCGAGACCGAGAACGGCAGGCCGTAGACCTCGTCATTGAACGTGCCGAGATCGAGCATCGCCTGGTGATAACCGTCCTTCTCGAAGTCGGCTTCCTTGGCGATGAAGGGCTCCAGCGACTTGGCGATTCCCTTGTCGACCAGGATCGCCTGACGGTTCAGGCCCTGCATGGTGACGTCGGGCAGGTTGTCGGCGACGGCTTCACGAAGCACGGTATTGGTGCCGTCCTCATAGTCTTCATAGGTGGCGCGGAATTTTACTTCGACATTCGGATGCGCTGCTTCGAAGGCCGGCATGATCGCTTCGTAGGTGACATCGAAGAGGTGGGAATAGGGATAGGCGAACTCGATCGTGACCTTGTCGTCGGCGAGCGCGATCGACGAGACCGACGTCGCCAGGACTGCAGCGAGTAGCGTTGAACGTTTCATTGTACTCTCCCTTGGGTATTGGTTCACTTCATCCCGCTCAGCGTGATGCCCTCGATGAAACGGCGCTGAGCCAGAAGGAACGCGATGATGAGTGGGGTCACGATGACGGTGGCGGTCGCCATCATCGGTCCGAAGAAACTACCGTCGGCGTCGGACTTGAACTCGCGCAGACCGAGCGGCGGGGTGAACAGATCGCGATCGCCGGTGACGACGATGCGCGGCCAGAAATAGTCGTTCCAGTGAGCGACCACGGAGAAGATGGCAAAGGCGAGCAGCGCCGGAACGGCCGTGGGCAGCATCACTTTCCAGACGATGCCGAACTCACTGATGCCGTCCATGCGCGCGGCGTCGATCAGATCGTCCGGCACGGTTTTGAAGAACTGACGCATCAAAAAGATGCCGAAGACCGAGATGGTCCAAGGCACGATCAGGGCGGCGTAGGTGTTTATGAGGCCGATCTTGGCCAGCATGATGTAGAGTGGTAGGGCGATCGCATGCACCGGGATTAGCAGGCAGAACAGCACCGCGCCGAACACGAATTCCCGCCCCCAGAAACGAAGCTTGGCGAGCGCGTAGGCCGCCGGCAGTGCGACGAGAATCTGGATGAAGAAGATCGACGCGGTGACGATGACGCCGTTCAGCAGATAGCGCAGCAAAGGTGCTTCGGTGAACGCCTTGGTGTAGTTGAACATGACAGGCGTCATGAGGCAGGACTTCTCAACCTCGCGCAGAAGCTCGGCCTGGATCGCTTTATCGTCGAGGGTCGGATATTGCGCGCGCGCCGCTTCGATGTCGGCGCGATTGGGTTCGCCGAGCTTGACGCAGCGGGCATCGAGCATGGGTTCCTGCGCACCCATGAAGCCACCGTCATTGCGCTGGATTTCGCCGGGCGATTTCAGCGAGTAGCTCACCATCGTGTAGAACGGCAGCAGCACGATCACCGCACCGATGATCAGCACGGCATGCTGCAACGCCTCAATCCAGCGAGGACCAGTCAACGAACGGCGCGCCGCCGTCATGAGTAATGAACCCGGCGTTCGACCAGCCAGCGCTGGGCTAAGGTCAGGAGCATGACGAAGAGGAGGAACAGGACGGTGATCGCGGCGCCGATGCCGATCAGGTTCTGCTGGATCGCCTTTTCGTAGATCGCGAACATCATGACATAGGCGGATTTGCCTGGGCCGCCGCCCTGCGGGTAGAAGGCCTCGATGGTGTCGAACACCTGGAAGGAGCGGATGCAGGTGATGGTGACAACGAAGACGGTCGTCGGACCGAGCATCGGCCAAGTGACGAGGCGAAAACGCTCCCAAGCGCTGCCGGCGCCATCCATCTCGGCGGCCTGATAGAGCTCGCGCGGCACGGCGGTCAGGCCGGCGAGATAGAGGACCATGTTGAAGCCGAAGGCCTGCCAGATGCCGATGAAGCAGATGGTCCAGATGGCGTATTGCTTGTCGCCGAGCCAGAGCGGGAAATGGTCCTGGCAAGCCTGGCCGTACCAGGTCGTCGCCGGGTCCACACCTAGCCAGCTCAAGGTAAGAAAACCGTACCAGAAGGGCGATGAGCAGCCGCTCTCCAACGTCGCGTTGATGACGCCGATGGTGGGATGCAGCATGAACTCCCAAACGATCGCCATTGCCAGCAAGGCGGCCATCACCGGAAGGAAATAGATGGTCTTGTAAAGGTCGCGGCCGATGCGAAGGGAGTTGATCAGAAGCGCGGCGCCGAGGCCGAGCGCGACCGAGACCGGAACGACCACCAGCACATAGGTAAACGTCGCGGTGAACATTTTGTTGTAGGTCGAGCGCGTGAACAGCTTCTCGTAGTTCTCGGTGCCGACCCACTCGAAATTCGGACTGCCGAGACTGTAGGAGGAGAAGGAGAGCGCCGCCGCGATCAGCACGGGCAGGATGAGGATCAACAGCATAAGCGTGATCGCCGGCAGCATGAGCAGCCAGGCCACTCGGCGCTGCCCCCTGCTCCGGGACCGGGAAGGCGTGGCCCTGGTAGCCGTGCCGATCGACGGCGCAAGCGCTGCGGATGACGCAGATGCCGCCATGTCAGACACTGGCCATCACCCGTTTCTCAGAGGATGTGTCGATGCTGTCGACCGCGACACGTTTGCCGGATTGATCGAACAAGAGAGCGGCATCGTCATCGAAATCGAGAGCCAGGGGATCGCCGATGGAAATTCCACGCGCGATCTTCGGATCGAGGCGAAGCGTGACCCGTTCTTCAAGATCTCGGATCTCGACCTTGGCAAAGACCTCGGCCCCGAGATTTTCGAGATGGCGAAGCACACCCTGAAGCGGCGTCGGCACCGGCGACAGCGTGATAGCTTCGGGACGAATGCCGAGACTGACCTGCCCGCGCGGCAAGGACGTACGCATGCCGGCTTCAACGCCGAACAATCGAACATCGCCGTCCCCATCGATCTCGGCCGGTAGGAGATTGATGGTTGGTGCACCAATGAATGTGGCGACCCGGACATCGGTTGGATCGTGATAAATCTGATCGGGCGACGCACATTGCAGGATCTCGCCGTCCATCATGACGGCGATGCGATCCGACATGGTCATCGCCTCGGCCTGATCATGGGTGACGTAGACGAAAGTTGCGCCGAGTTCGCGATGCAGCTCGACCAGCTCGGCGCGCATCCGAAGTCGAAGGGCCGTGTCAAGATTGGAAAGCGGTTCGTCCATCAGAAACCCGATGGGCGCGCGCACCATCGCACGGCCGAGGGCGACGCGCTGACGCTGTCCACCGGAAAGCTGACCAGGTTTGCGATCGAGAAGCTGTTCGATACCGAGCGTCTGCGCCGCCGCGAGAACGTCGCGCTCGATGCCCTGCCTGATGTCGGCAGCGCCCGGCATCAGCGCACCCAAAACCGGCAGTCGCTGCAGCCAGCTCTGACGGCGCATTCTGAGCGGCACGGCCATGTTGCCGGCGACGGTCAGATGGGGGTAAAGCGCGTAGGACTGGAAGACCATGGCGAGGTCTCGATCCTTCGGCGCCACCTCATCCACAGACCTGTCGTCGATCGCGATCGATCCTCGGTCCTGATGTTCGAGGCCAGCGATGATGCGAAGCAGTGTGGACTTGCCGCAGCCGGACGGACCGACGAGGGTTAAAAATTCGCCGTCACGAATTGCAAGATCGACACCGCTCAGGACTCTGGTCTCGCCAAAGCTCTTGTTGATCCCCGCAATCGTGATTTCCGCCATGCGCTACCCAATGTCTGAATCAGCGTCCTTCTTATTCAGCGCTATCAAGCAACGATGACCTGTCTGTGACGCCATCGTGACGAATTCATGACCAAGTGACCGGCATTGGCCGGGGCGAATTTTTTCTCGCTGACACACAATCCTCACGCTTCTGCCGTGCGATTGTCACGCTGGGTCGCTAGCGCTTTTGGTTATGTTGACACTCAACCAACTGACCAAATCGTTCGATCGCACCTTGGCTGTAAACTCGGTTTCGCTGTCGATTCCGAGCGGCCAGATGGTGGGCGTTATCGGACGTTCAGGCGCTGGCAAGTCGACCTTGCTGCGCATGATCAACCGTCTGACCGACCCGACTGAGGGCGGGCTTCATTCCGGCGAGATCGACGTCGGTGCGCTTCGTGGTTCCGAGCTTCGCAGCTGGCGCGCGCGCTCCGCGATGATCTTTCAGCAGTTCAATCTGGTCGGACGCCTGGACGTATTGACCAATGTGCTGCTTGGCCGGCTCAATCACCGCCCACTCTGGTCGTCCCTGCTCGTCCGTTTCTCCGAAGAGGAGCGCGCGCAAGCGATCCTGCAGCTCGATCGGCTGGACATGGCGCACACCGCCTTGCAGCGGGCCGATACCCTGTCCGGTGGTCAGCAGCAGCGTGTCGCGATTGCGCGCGCGATGATGCAGCAACCGAAAATCCTGCTCGCCGACGAGCCGATCGCCTCCCTCGATCCGAGGAACGCGACCGTGGTGATGGATGCGCTCAAACGCATCAATCTTGAAGATGGCATCACCGTGATCTGCAACCTGCACACACTCGACACCGCCAGGCGCTATTGCGACCGCATCATCGGCATGGCCGCAGGCGAGATCGTCTTCGATGGCGTGCCCGAGCAGCTCACGCAACCCATGGCCGAGACGATCTATGGCGTCGACGGCTTGAGGGAACAGCTTTCCGAAGATGTGACGTCGACCGCGATCGGCAGTGCGTCAGGATCGCAAGGCGAGGCGGAGGCCGTCGCCTGAACCCGTTCACTGATGAGTCCAAACAAATCGGAGGCAAGACTATGAACGTTATGCGACGACTTTTGATGACGTCTGCAGTCGCCCTGTTGGCCACCGGCGCCGCCACGACGGCTGGTGCGGCTGACTGGAGCGCCGAGGTTCCCGTTTTTCGCATCGGCATTCTCAGCGTAGAGAACGAGGCCGATCGCCTGAAGAACTATGCCTGCTGGAAGGAGATCATCGAAAAGGATCTCGGTATTCCGGTTGAGCTCTATCCTGCCGCCGACTATGCGGGCGTGATGCAGGGGCTGATCGCCGGCAATCTCGAAGCCGCCGAACTCGGCTCGTCAAGCTATGCCGGTCTCTACCTTCAAGAGCCCGAGGCGGTCGACCCGCTGGTCACCTACAAGCAGATCGATGGCTCCACCGGCTATTACTCGGTGCTCTATGTCAAAGCGGACAGCCCTTACGAGACGCTCGATGATCTCAAGGACAAGACGCTTGCCTTCGCCGATCCGAACTCGACTTCGGGCTATCTCGTGCCGAGTTACGAGCTGAAACAGAACGGCTATGATCCTGAGGAGCATTTCTCGCAGGCCAACTTCGCCGGCGGCCATGAGCAGGGTGTCGTCGCCGTGCTCAACGATCAATATGACGCCGGCGTCACCTGGTCGTCGATGGTAGGCGAGGAGTCCGAGGGCTATTCGAACGGCAATCTGTACAAGATGGTGCAGAAGGGTGCGCTAGACATGAGCGACATCCGCATCCTCTGGCAATCCAACGAGATCACCAATGGTCCTCGTGTCGTCCGCAAGACTCTGCCGGATGAACTCAAGGCAACCTACAAGCAGATGCTGCTCGATCTTCCGGCGCGCGACAAGCAGTGCTTCCACCAGATCTCTGGAGGCGAAGCGATGGAGTTCGTGCCGGTCGACCACGAGTTCTACCTGCCGATCATCAACATGCGTCGCGAGCTGTCCGACAGCCGCCGCGGCTAGCGGCGACCATCGGCGTGATGGATCGTTGACAGGAGCTGGCGAGTGCTTCGGCGCTTGCTGGTTCCCGGCGCTCCGAAAGCCAAACGAAGAGGACATATCTAGGGAGTACGTTCCATGGATAAGTTTCGTGGTTTGATGATGACCGGAGCGATCGGGCTCCTTTTGGCCACGGGTTCGACGGTCGCATCCGCAGACTGGAAGGAAGACGTCCCGGTCATTCGTATCGGCATCCTCGGAGGCGAGAATGAGGCCGATCGTCTCAAGAACTATGCCTGCTTTGCCGAGATCATCGAGGGCGACTTCGGCGTACCCGTCGAGCTTTATCCGGCAGCCGACTATGCCGGTGTCATGCAGGGATTGATCTCCGACAATCTCGAAGTCGCCTCCCTTGGCTCCTCGGCCTATGCCGGTATCTATCTGCAGGATCCGGAAGCGGTCGAACCGCTGGTGACCACCAAGCAGGTCGACGGCTCGCTCGGCTACTATTCCGTTATGATGGTGCGCGCCGACAGCCCCTACCAGTCGATCGACGATCTTGAAGGCAAGAACCTCGCTTTCGCTGATCCGAATTCGACCTCGGGCTATCTCGTGCCCAGCGCCGAGCTAAAGCTCAAAGGCTATGACCCTGAAGCGTTCTTCGGCTCTGCCGGTTTTTGCCGGCGGCCATGAGCAGGGCATCGTTGCCCTCCTGAACGAACAGTATGACGCCGCCGTCACCTGGACATCGGGCGTCGGCGAGTATGAGGAGGGCTATTCACGCGGCAATCTGCGCAAGATGGTCGACAAAGGCGCCCTGGACATGAACGACGTGCGCATCGTCTGGAAATCGGAGATGATCACCAACGGTCCGCGCGTCATCAGGAAGGACGTGCCCGACGAGCTGAAACAGGCCTACAAGCAGCTGCTCATCGATCTTCCGACGCGCGATCAGGCCTGCTTTGAGGCGATCTCCGGCGGCAAGGCCATCGGGTTCGAACCGATCGGTCACGACTTCTACGAGCGTGTGATCGACATGCGCCGTCAACTCACCGACAGCCGTCGCGGCTGAATGTTGATTGCCGTTGAAGGGCGGGATCCGTCCCGCGCACCGGCATAAAACCGATGACCGACCTCACCGCCCAGGATCCCGTCGCTCTCTTTGAGCGGCATCGTGCCGAGCAGATCAGAAGCCGGCGTGGTCAGACGGTGCTGGCGATCATTCTGTTCGTCATCTTCCTCGCTTTTTCGATCAACGTCTCGCAGTTCTTCACGGAAAAGCTCGCGGCCGGCTTCCCGAAGATCGGCGACTATCTCTACGACATCCTGCCGACCCTCGAGCTTTCCAAGCTGCATCTTGATACCGAAACCGAAGGCTCGCTCGCCTACTGGTACTTCAACCTCCCGACCTATCTTCAACTGCTTCTGCAGACCATCAACATGGCGATCTTCGGGACGCTCATCGGGGCCGTTCTCGGCTTCCTCATTTGCTTTCCCGCAAGTCGCAATCTGGTTCGCGGTTATTGGATCTACTTCATCGCCCGCCGGATCATGGAGATCGCGCGCGGTGTGCCCGATGTCATCTACGCGCTGCTGTTCGTCTGGGCCTTCGGCATCGGACCGATGGCGGGCGTTTTCGCGATCGCCATCCATAGCGCCGGCGCCCTCGGCAAGATGTTCGCGGAGGTCAATGAGAACGTTTCGACAGGTCCGATCGAAGGTGTCCGCGCTACCGGCGGCGGCTGGTTCGAGGAAATGCGCTTCGGCGTGGTGCCGCAGGTCTGGCCGAACTTTCTCTCCTACATATGGCTCCGTCTTGAGATCAACATTCGCTCGTCCTCCATCATCGGATTCGTCGGCGCCGGCGGCATCGGTCAGGAGCTCTACTACGTCATCAATTTCAACCATTATGAAGAAGTCAGCGCGATCGTGCTTCTGGTCATTCTGACTGTTACGATCGTCGACCTCATCTCCGAGCGTCTCCGCCATCAGGCCATCGGCAAGGAGCAGCTGTTATGAATAGCAGCATGACCTTTGACCGACGGGAACTGGACGAGCTTCGCGCCCGCTTTCCCGAGGTGGTCGCTTTCGATAAAGGGCGCCGAAACCGCAATATCCTGATCGGCCTTGGTGTCGTCGCCTATGTCATCTTTTGTCTCTGGGCCTTTGAGATTACCTGGGAACGGCTGACCGGCGGTCTCGACAAGATGGCGATCGTCATCCGCCAGATGGTGACCTGGAAAGACTTCTGGACCTGGGATTTTTCCGGCATTGCGCTCGGGCTTGCCCAGACGCTGGGCATGGCTTTTCTCGGTACCCTGGTCGCCTCGCTCGTAGCCTTGCCGCTCGGCTTTCTTGCAGCCCGCAATGTCGTCGGCTTCTCGCCGCTTCGACACCTCGTTCGACGCTTCCTCGACGTGTTTCGAGGCGTCGACCAGCTCATCTGGGCGCTGGTCTATGTGCGCGCGGTCGGCCTTGGACCGCTTGCCGGCGTGCTTGCGATCATGACCTCGGACACCGGCATCCTCGGCAAGCTCTATTCCGAAGCCGTCGAGAATATCGACAAGAAGCAGGTTGAAGGCGTCAAAGCTACCGGCGCTGCTCCACTCGCGCTCTATCGCTTCGGCGCCTTGCCGCAGGTCATTCCGGTGTTTCTCGCTCAGTCCCTCTATTTCTTCGAGAGCAACACGCGTTCCGCCACCATCCTCGGCATCGTCGGCGCCGGTGGTATCGGCATGCAGCTCTCGGAGCGCATGCGGGTGCAATATTGGGATCAGGCCTGCTTTATCATCATCTTGATCCTGATCATGGTCGGCGTGATCGACTGGCTATCCGGCAAGCTGCGCATGCATTTCATTGGCAAAAGGGACCTGTGAGATCCAGCATTGACTTAGACGGAGACGGCCATGTTGGTTGATCGCCTTTCTTGCGAGTGTCACTGAGCTATGGATGACCTAAGCTACATTGAGCACCATCAGCCGGAAGGTGTGCCTGCGCAGCCATTGCTCGGCGAGCAGCCATCGATTCATCCCTGGGCGGACGTGCGGAGGAGCCGTCTCGGCCCCTGGTCGATGGTCGGTCCACGCACCAGCGTCGCTGAGACGACCATGGGCGCCTACAGCTACGTCGTGAACGACAGCGACATTATCTACAGCGACATCGGCAAGTTCTGCTCGATCGCAGCCCATGTGCGCATCAATCCCGGCAACCACCCGACCTGGCGCGCAAGCCAGCATCACTTTCAGTACCGGGCCGCATCCTACGATCTAGGCGAGGACGAGACCGAATTCTTCGATTGGCGGCGCGGGCACAAGGTCACCATCGGTCACGATGTCTGGATCGGCCACGGCGCCGTCCTGCTCGCCGGTGTCACCGTCGGCAACGGCAGTGTCATCGGCGCAGGCGCTGTCGTCTCCAAGAACGTCGAGCCCTATACGATCGCGGCCGGCGTGCCAGCAAAACCGATCCGGCAACGCTTCGATCATGACATCGCCGAAGCGCTGGAGACGCTCTCCTGGTGGCACTGGCCTCGCGACAAGGTGAAGGCCGCCCTCGATGATTTTCGGCATCTCGGCGTCGAGGCGTTCATCGAAAAATATCGCTAGACGAAGAGTCGAGGTCAGGCTTCTTCGCTCGCAATTCTGATTTCCGCCTTCTGGCTCCGAGCCATCGTCACATCGTCGTCGTGCTCTTTCCAAGTTGTCATGATTCGCCGCTAAGCATGAAAGCGGACTGAACCCAGCCCAACTGGGAGACTGCTATGGACGCCAGAGGTCAAACATCCACGATCGGCGCCGATGAGCATCGGCCAGAGACCACGAAACGCATGTTCAAGGCCCGTCTCGGCCGCTTTGATGATACCGCCGACCGACGCCTGATCGACGAGCTTGCGGCTTGGGTCGAGGAGACTTATCGCGAAGAACTCGAGGCCCGTCCTTCGAAGCATGTCTATCTGCGCACGCTGCCTGAAGACGTCAGGGCGAAGATGGACCGGCTCAGCGAAAGCCATGTCATTTGGAACGCCATCCGTGAGCAGTTCGATGACGGCTTTGCGATCCTGCCGATGAAGACCACCGACGAACTCTACATATCCCACTACAACAAAGACTACGGCGGCGACCACGGTCTCTTCACCAAGCATTATGACGGCAATCTGCGTTTCATGCCGATCGGCGCGGTGGTGCGCTCGCTCATCTATCTGCAATCGGACGCCACCTACAAGGTCGTGTTTGCCGACAGCGGCGTTGAGAAGGCGTTCGAAAGCTATGACTTCGGCCTGCTCGACTTTCACAAAGAACTGCACTGGGTCGAAGGCGACTACAATCCGGACGATCGACAGCGCATTCTCCTGAAGTGCAACTACCTCATCGCGCCGAAGAACGCCGTCGGGATCACCAAGGCGCTTCTCGCGGCGAATACAGGCGTCTTCTACGTCGTCAAAGCGGCGATGGAGTATTCGAAGAGCCCGAAGACGCCGCTTCAATATCTGGTCGGTTATGGCTGCAACGTTATGCGGCTCTTGAACAACATCCACCCGTTGGTGCCGATCCTTCTGATCGCCGCACTCCTCCTGGCCGTCGTCATGGCGCTGTTCTAACCGGCCAATCGTCGCCAAATCGGCACAAAAGCGACACGGAACCGTCACATCCCGCTGATAGCGGTTGAGATAAGGAAACCGTTATTCGGGAGGTTCTGAGATGCGTGTTTTGAAACTTGCTGCCCTGGCTGCAGCTGCTTTCGTTCTTCAGGCCGGCACGGCTGCTGCCGACACCTTCAAGCTCGCGGTGACCGACGTCGAGGGGCTGGAGCGATTGCAGCTCGAATGGGGTGCTTTTAAGGAGACGCTCGACGAGGCCACCGGCCACAGCTTCGAATTCTTCCCGGTCACCAGTCGCACCGCGGCCGCCGAAGCGCTTCGCGCCGAGCAGGTCGATTTCGTGGTCTCCGGCCCTGCCGAATATGTGGTGATCAACAAGCTAACCGAGGCGACGCCACTGATCGGCCTCGGACGTCCCGACTACTACTGCGCGATCGTCGTCCGCGCCGACAGCACCTTCGTCAAGCCGGCCGATCTGAAAGGCGAAAAAGTCGCCTTCGGCGATATCGGCTCGACCTCCAACATGCTTTGCCCGATGCAGCTCATGACCGACTACGGCGTCGAACCGATGAAGGAGACCGAGCGCCTGCACACCTCGCGCGCCATCGCTCACGAGTCGCTGAAGAGGGGCGATGTCGCCGCCATGGGCACCAACTACACCTCCTGGCAGCGCATGCGTGACAAGGACGACAGCGTGCCGCCCGGTTACTTCCGCGTCATCGCACGCTCCGGCGATCTACCCAACGACATGCTGATGGTCGCCTCGCATATCGACATCGGCGTTGCGGAACAGGTCAAGACCGCGATCCTCGACAACAAGGAGGACATCATCGCCTCGATCCTGACCCACGAGGAAAACGAGAAATATCGCGGCATGGATCTGGTGGCGATCGAGGACGGCGCCTATGATATCGTCCGCTCGATGTACGCCACCGCGGGCTTCCCGCAATATGACGACTTCATCGGCAACTGACAGCCGGGCCGGCTGATGTCTCACTTGGCGGTCAATCCAACGCCGGTCTTGCGGTCGGAAGAGAAGACGCCGCTCATCAACAAGGCATCAGTCGCCGCTCAGCGTTTCGATCTTCAAGTCGATGGTCTGACAAAAGCGTTCAAGAAGGGCGAGCCGGTCGTGGATCGGCTCGCCTTCTCCGTTGCACGTTGCGAGTCCGTAGCGCTGATCGGTTCGAATGGTGCCGGCAAGTCGACGGCCCTTCGATCTGCTCTTCGTCTGATCGAACCTGATGCCGGCGACGTCACCCTCTTCGATACGGCCCTGATGCAGGCCACCCCGAAAGATCTCCGCCGCATTCGCGCCGATGTCGGCTTCGTCTTTCAAAAGCACAATCTGGTGCCACGGCTCTCGGCACTCTCCAACGTCGTTCATGGTCATCTCGGGCGCGCCGGCGGCGTGCGTGGCTGGAGCCAGGCCTTCGCACCGCCGATCATTCGCGATCAGGCGCTTGCTTGCCTCGATCGCGTCGGCCTCATCGATCACGCCATGAAGCGCGCCGACCAGCTCTCCGGTGGTCAGTCCCAACGGGTGGCGATCGCACGTGCGCTGATGGCGAAACCGAAAATGATCGTCGCCGACGAACCGGTCGCCAGCCTCGATCCGGTCGCTGGCGAGGAGGTGATGACACTGTTCACGGAGCTGGTGCGCGAGGAGGGCATCACGTTGCTGTTCACCTCGCACCATGTCGATCATGCGCTCGCCTTCTCCGATCGCGTTCTGGCTCTTAAGGCTGGACGACTGGTGCTCGACGCACCCAGCGGCGATCTACAGGCGGACGAACTTCGCGTGCATTATGGCTAGTCTGGCTCCGGCACCAAGTGAACGCGCTGGCCGCGCCAGATTTGAGCGGCCGAGTGCGCTGACTTTCCTTGCTTATGTGCTGTTGCTGGCCTTCGTGCTCTGGTCCTTTCAAGGCGCTGGCTGGTCATTCACCGCACTAGCCAAAGGCGTCCCGGCGCTCGGCGACTTTCTGAGCCGCGCCTGGCCGCCCTCGACAGAACGCCTGCCCGTTCTCGCCGGCTCCATGCTGCAGACCTTTCAGATGGCGCTGGTCGGCACGATCGTCGGTGTCATCCTGAGCGTGCCGCTCGCCATCTTCGCCGCCAAAGGACTGACCGAGGGCTTCTTGGCGAGGCGTATTCTCTATCCGGTCTCCCGCCTATTGATCGCGTTTTTTCGCACCGTGCCGGACCTCGTCTGGGCGCTGGTCTTTGTAATCACCGTCGGCCTCGGTCCATTCGCCGGCACGCTTGCGATCGTGGTTGATACCATAGGCTTTTGCGGGCGCTTCTTCGCCGAGTCCATGGAGGATGTCGACAAAGCGCCAAGCGAAGCGTTAACCGCCGCCGGCGCCAGCCGCACCGACACCATCTTCTGCGCGATCCTGCCGGCGGCCATGCCGTCCTTCATCACCACGTCGCTGTTCGCGCTCGAAAAGGCGACCCGCTCGTCGGTGGTGCTCGGCCTGGTGGGCGCAGGCGGTATCGGCATCGAACTCAAAGTCGCGATCGACTTCTTCGATTATCAGCTTGCCATGACCATCATCTTGATGATCTTTGCTCTGGTCCTGCTGGTCGAACGTTTGGGGGCGATCGTGCGCAACCGGATCATTGAGGGACACTGATGGCGACAAATTCCGATGGCATGAGCAGCGAACGCACCGACACAGCGCATCACCACTGGGACAAGCTCTGGCAGGTGGATGAAGGACGCGCCGACTGGCTGGAACCTGATCCGGATGTGGTCGCATTCGCCAAGAGCCGATTCGACGCGGGCGATCGCCGTGCTCTCGATCTCGGCTGCGGCGTCGGCCGTCACGCACTCGCCTTTGCGGCGATCGGCTTCGAGACGGCGGCGATCGATGCCAGTCCTTCAGGTCTCGAAGAACTCGGCAACACAGCCTCGGCTCGACGCCTGAACATCGATTGTCGCCAGGCGGAAATGACCGCTCTACCCTATGACGACGAGAGCTTCGATTACGTTCTATCCTTCAACGTGATCTATCACGGCGATCCGACGGTTGTGCAGCGCGCGATCGCCGAGATCGCGCGTGTGCTGAAACCCGGCGGCCACTATCAAGGAACCATGTTGTCCAAACGCAACCGGAATTTCGGCCTCGGCCGCGAGATCGCGCCCGACACCTTCATTAACGAAGATGAGAGTGACAAGGCCCATCCGCATTTCTACTGTGACGCCGCCGGACTGATCGGACTGTTCGGCAGCTTTGAGCTCCTCAGTCTGGAAGATCGCGTGCACAAAAAACCGGACTCCTGGCATTGGCACCTCAAAGCTGAGCGAGCGGCTTAATGCGGCCCATCCACATCGAGAGTGGCAAGGTCCTGATCGATGGCGCTCTCAGCGAGACCAGCATAACGTTGAAAGGCGGCATCATCGACGCGATCGGCGATGGCCGACCTCGGGATACCTTGGTCATTGACGCCTCGAATCTGCTGGTGCTGCCTGGCATTGTCGACATCCATGGCGATGCCTTCGAACGCCAGATCATGCCGCGCCCGGGCGTGCGGTTTCCCCATGCGCTAGCACTTCTCGACACCGATCGACAGCTCGCAAGTGCCGGCATTACGACGGCCTATCACGGTCTCACGCTGTCCTGGGAACCGGGACTGCGCTCGATCGATGCGGCGTCCGGGTTCCTGCAGGTGCTGGCGAAGGAACGCTCAAGACTTGCTGTCGATCATCGGGTACAGCTCCGTCTCGAGACCTTCGCTTTCGAGGTCGAGGATCTCATGATCGACCAGTTTGCGACCGCGCCAGTGCCGGCGCTCGCCTTCAACGACCACACCACGTCCACACTAAGAAAAATCGAGGAAGGCCGTGCTCAACAACTTCCTGAATGGGCAAGACGGGCCGGCCTTTCGGTTGACGACTATCTGGAGCGTCTCAAGAACGTCTGGGCGCGTCGGGCTGAGGTGCCGGCGTTTATCGAACGCATGGCCGCCGCAGCACGCGACGCCGGTATCATCATGCTGTCACATGACGATCGAACGATTGATGAGCGGTCCCATTATCGAGGCATCGGCGTTGCGATCGCCGAGTTTCCGATCACCAATGAAGCGATCGGCGACGCGTGCATGAACGATGAGCCGACCGTCCTCGGCGCGCCGAATGTCGTGCGCGGCGGCAGTCATACGCATGCGTTGAACGCCGCTGACATGATCGACGCCGGTCAATGCAGCATTCTCGCATCGGACTATCATTATCCATCGATGCTCGCGGCCATCGGCCAGTTGGTAGAAAAGCGCGGGCATGCTTTCGAAGACGCATGGCGTCTTGTGAGCGAAGCGCCGGCAGACGCCCTCGGCCTGAAGGATCGTGGCAAGCTCAGGCGCGGTCTGCGCGCCGATCTCGTTCTCGTCACCCGTGAGGAAGGACGCCTTCCACGCGCAATCGCTACCCTGGCCGGCGGTCGGCTTGCCTTTCTCGACGGGCATGAACGCCTGACTTGAGTGGCCGGCGTCGCCCTTTTCTTTACCTGCAGAACGTTGTTCGTCACGAAACTGACAAGACTTCCTCACCAAACCGCAGCGTGATCATCACGTCGATGACGCAATCGTTGCGTATCGTCACTCAATAAGAAGTGTTCCGCATGAAAGCCCGTCCGACGGGCAGTCGGCTGACACTTCCAAGTGCTGGAGGGTGACGATGATCAGATTGATTGGCGCTGCCATGCTCATCACCCTGATGACCGGTTGCGTGCAGCAAGCTCCGGAGTTCCCATCCTTTCTCCGAGTGGAGTTGCCGCCGCATGAAAAACATGATCGCGACATCGTCGAAACGTCGCTCCGCAATGAACCCGAAACGATTATTGCCAAACTACCGAAGTTCATAACGAAGCCTGATCTCGCGCTTCGCATGAAAAGCACCTATGCGCGTTTGCAGTTTCAGTTGCCTTTGCTGCCGCGCGGCAAGACGATGCGGATGACAGCGATTGCACGCAGCTACTGGGAGCCCGATGAAATCGGATCGCCGCGCGGCAAGTTTCTGCTCCGGCTCAGCCTTCCTCTGTGGCCCGCACTTGATTGGCACACACCGTCATCAGTTCTGACCGATCGCGGTCACACGGCGGCGGGAGCCTCCTGGGCAATGGTCTCCGAGAATGAGCGAGAAACGGCTGCGAGGGACGTCCATGCAGGGGACATGGGGCCGGCTGGCGATGATCGGTGGATCGAAGGTCTGCTGAACAACCTGGATTTGCCGGTTCCAACAGGCAATCGGTCCTGACGTCAGGCTTCGACCAACCCCGATCTCCCGGACTCAATGACGAGCGAGCGACGGGTCCTGATGGCAGCGCCCGGATTGGTGACGTGATCAACGACTCGGAAATGGGTGGTCCAGCGTTCCGGCGTGACGTCGCACAGCAGATAGCCGCGCTGATCGTTGAAGAACTTCATGTGCGGGTTTTGCGCCAGCACAGCGGCCGTCCCCTTTCGCTGATCGCCGCCGTCGCCGCCGGATGAGATCGACGTGGCCACGAATTCATGCCCGACCGTCGGCGAGTTCGGGTCATCAAAGTCGAGCTTGAGATCACCTGCCCAATTCTCGTGAACGTCGCCGGTGAGCGTCACCAGGTTTGGCACACCATGATCGTGGACGAAGCCCAAGAGGCGCTTGCGCGCATCGACGGCGCCGTCCCATTTGTCCATGTGATAGGCGATCACATCGTCTTTGCTGGAGCGATCATGCTGCATCATCATCACCTGCTGTGCGAGCACATTCCAGCGACGGCGGGATCGACCGAGACCATCGGTTAGCCATGCCTCCTGCTTGGCGCCGAGCATGGTGCGTCCGGCCGCCAGCGATTCGGGGCATTGTTCCCGCGATTTCTTGCCGTCGCCGCAAGGCTGATTAGAGCGATATTGCCGGGTGTCGAGCACGCTGACATCGGCAAGATCGCCCCAGGCGAATCGACGATAAGCCTGCATCATCGGCCCGTTCGGCATCGAGCGCCGGCGGAGCGGCATCATCTCGTAATAGGCCTGAAAGGCGGCAGCACGCCTAAGCAGGAAGAGCTCGGCCGGCCCGTCGAACTGGTCGGCATCAGCCGCCCAGTTGTTGTCGATCTCGTGGTCGTCCCAGATCGTGATGAAGGGCGCCGCTGCATGGGCCGCCTGCAGGAGAGGGTCGCTTTTGTAGAGCGCGTAGCGCTGCCGAAAGTAGTTCAGCGTGCGTACGCCGTCATCGGGCCATTCATGTGAGACGCCAAGCTGGATCCGCAACCAATCCTTGGCGCGCTGCCACAGGCTTTCGTAAATGTAGTCACCGGAATGGTAGACGAAGTCGAGATCCTCGTCGGCCATATGGACGTAAGCCGTATAAAACCCCGCGTCCCTGCGCTGACAACCGCAGACGGCGAAGCGAAGGTGATCGACCCTTGCGTTTTCAAGCGGCGCCGTTTTCGTTCGGCCGACCATGCTGGCCTCGCCGCCGGCATAGAAGCGGTAGAAATAGACGCGGTCCGGGTCGAGCCCGTTCAACTCGACATGGACGGCATGGCCAAGTTCGGGGCGGGCCAGTGCCTCGCCGCTTTGCACGGTTTTGATCATGAACTCGTCATGTGCGACTTCCCAACGAAGGGGAATCGCATGCCGATCGAGAGAGGGTGGTGCGGTCACCTTGGTCCAGAGAACGACGCCATCCGGAGCGGGTTCACCCGAGGCAATCCCGAGACCGAAGACATGACGATCGAAGCGAAGCGGTCCCGAGGCACAGGCGGCAAGCGATGCGGCACCGGTGGTCAGAAGTGCGCTGCCGCCGAGACCCTTCAGAAGCCGGCGCCGGTCCATTGTCACATAGCGGTCAACGCAATATCGTTCCATTGCGATCTCCCACAGGTTGGATAAATCCTGACCTGCGTCAGAGACGCTTCAGTGACGCCAGCACGCGTGTTTGATGATGAACGCCGGGTTTTTTCTCTTTGCATAAAGGCGGGGGTGCCGTCGCCCGATCGCCCGCCGGCGACGATCGCAACCTAAGCTGCGGTGGAATGGTCGAGGCGGTCGGGAAGCAGGCAGGCGAGATAGCTATCGACCGTCCGGTCCAATGAAAATTCGCTGGCGCGGGAGCGAAGCAGGTCGGGGGCGGGCGGGTGATCGAGCGTCGCTTCGATGGCGTTGGCCATGGCATCTTCGTCGCCGACGGGCACCAGCTTGCCATAGCGCCCGCCATCCAGGATCTCGAACGGTCCGGCTGGACAATCGGTGCTGACCACCGGGCAGCCGGCTGCGAGCGCTTCGACCAGGACATTGCCGAAGCCTTCATGGGTCGATGACATCACGAAAAGATCGGCGGCTTTCATGAAGGCGAACGGATTCGGTTTAAACCCCGGCAGTGCGACGTCGTCGCGGAGGCTCAGTTCCCGGATCAACTTTTCCATGATGGCGCGATCTTCGCCTTCGCCGATGATCATCAGGCGTGCCGGCCGCCGGGCGCGCAGCTTGGCGAACGCACGGATGAGCATCGGAAAATCCTTCTGCCGGCGAAAGCGGCCGGCGGCCAGGATGACCGGCCGGTCGTCATCGAACCAGGGGTGATCGTCAGGCGGGTGGTCAAGGGCCCCGGCGCGCAACAGGCCGTTGTGGATCTTGGTGATGCTCTCCGGCTCCAGTCCTGACGTGGCTGCCAGATCGTCGGCGACGTGCTGCGATATGGCGACGATGGCGTCGGCCTTCGGATAGAGCGCGTGAATGAGGCTCGGTAGTCGGGCCTCCTTCCACCTTTTGCGTGAACGCTGGATCGATTCCGAAAGATGACTGCGCTCGCTGACAACCAGGCGCGTGGCGACATGGGCCCGTCGGTGCGCAAGCAAGGCGGTGAGGTTGCCGAGTGTCTTGGCGGACAGCATCGTATCCGGCCGGCGCGTCATGAGATAGCGTGCGAGCCCGGGGATGAAGCTTCGCCAGCGAATCGGAAGGGCGCGGATGCTCTTTCGATCCATTGCAGCCTTTGCGATCAATCGCTCGTGAAACTCGATGGCGATGTGACGCGTGCGTGCACCCGAATGCAGGACGAACGTCTCGATGGGTTCGGCCAGGTCGTGATCATGCCAGTTGCAGCGATCGCCAACCACCAGGTCGACGCCGAAACCGTGATCGACAAAGGCATTTGCCAAACCGACGAATGAATGCTGGACACCGCCCTGGGTCAGGCGGTCGACGAACAAGGCGAGGCGTGGACGGCGTGTGACCATGACATTGGCCTATCTCGTTACTGCGCCAATTCGATGACAGACGAAGCCGTTCTCGCTCGATTGTCACGGAATTGACCAAGTCTGGAGATAGTCGTCTGGGTTGGATGCCAGCCATCATGCGAACGGGCCATGTCAAGCTTGAGAAGTTCGAGGCGGCCTGGGCTATTTCTCGGGTCCAGAGACCTCGCCACGCTATTGCGCAAAGTCGGGCCGCTTGGCTGTCTGGACATTGGCGCGCGTGGTGGCGTGGTCGAGGACATCGATCCACTCGGCGCCGCGGCCTATGTCTACGGCTTCGAGCCTGACGAAGAGGAATGCGCCAGGCTGAACGCCACGCTCGAAGCGGGCGATTATCCTTTCGGCGAGCTTCGTTTCCTGCCGACGGCGCTCGGGCCGCGGGAGGAGCGGCGAACGCTCAACATCACACGTCACAGCGGCGCTTCGTCCCTTCTCTTGCCGAACCCCGATGTCGCCTCGCGCTTCGCTGCACGTGAGCGATATTTCGATGTCACGCGCACCGTGCCCGTCGATACCCGACCTCTCGACGACGTCATTCAAGACCATGGTGTGATCAACCCGGTCTACATGAAGATCGACGTCGAAGGCTTCGAGCTGGAGATTCTAAAGGGGGCCGAAAGGCTGCTGAGCTCAGGCCTGCTGGCGCTTCGCTCCGAGATCGCGTTCTTGCCCACACGACTGGGTCAACCGGACTTCGGGGAGATCTCGAGATATCTGAAACCCTTCGGCCTCATGCCCATGGGCTTTCTCTATCTTGCGACCTGGCGATCGCTCACCGATGTCAAACATCCGCGTAAGGTCGCCGGGCCGGTGCCATTCTCCCGCGGCCAGCTCGTGCATGGCGATGTGCTGTTCCTGAGAAATCCTGACACGATCGATGACCAGACGGATAATGGCGCGACGGCGCTCACCAGGCTCGCCCTTCTCGCCCTCCTCTATGACTATGTCGACTTCGCGCATGACATTTTCATGCGGCCAGCGGTCCGTCGATTTATTGAAGATGCCGTGGGATCGGATGGCCTTTCGGGCTTGCGCGCCGCATCGCGCTTTATCGCCAAGCGCCATGATCGAGAGAGTGCTAAGGCGTGGGGACGAAACCTGAAAAAGCGTGTCGTCAACGAGCTCAAATATGCCTTTGCCCGATAACGGACAGACCGTGGCCAGGCATATTGCATTGCTGACCCGTGGGCTTGCCGGCGGCGGCGTGCAGTGCATGATGCGGCATACGGCGGACGAGCTTTTGTCCCGAGGCTTCGACGTCGATCTGCTGACGCCGAGACGCGGGCATCTTGCCGAAGAAAAGCAAGGCCTTCGCGTTCATCACCTTCGCCGCCTGCCACGATCGGTGGGTCGTTTCATGGCGCTCCGATCCGATCCAGGGGGCTTTCACGCAATGCTTCGTCCGGTGTTGCTGGCGCCGCTCGCCGCGCAGCCGCTCGGCATCCTGCCAGCGCTTACCCGCTACCTCCGTGCCGCCCGTCCAGACGGCCTAATCGCGGCGACCACCTATCTGAACCTCGACGCCATCTGGGCGAAGCGTCTCGCCGATGTGCCGACGCGTGTCATCATTACCGAACGCAGTCACCTCTCCGAGAATCTGCGCTCCGGACGCAATGGTCGCGCCTGGCGCTGGAAGCATGTATCGCCGCTTCTCCATCGCACCTACCCGCTGGCCGATGCGATGATCGGTGTTTCCGACGGTGTCTCCCGCGACCTCGAAGCGCTCGCAGCGCTGCCTTCGGGATCGGTACGCACCGTCTACAACCCGGTCCTTCCCAACGGCCTGCCGCCGCTTGCCAGCCAGCCGCCCGATGACCCCTGGCTGAGCAGCGACGGGCCGCCTGTCATCATGGCGGCGAGCCGGCTGGTCAAATCAAAGGATTACCCGACGCTGATCCGGGCTTTCGCACGTCTGCGCGTCACGCGCCCTGCCCGCCTGATGATTCTCGGCGAGGGGCCGGAGCGAAGACGCCTGGAGCGGCTAGCGGCCCGCCTCGGCCTTACGGATCATGTCCGCTTCCTGGGTTGGGTCGACGACAGTGCATGCTACATGCGCCAGGCCGCAGTCTACGTCCTGCCCTCCATGCGCGAAGGGTTCGGCAATGTTCTGGTGGAGGCGCTGGCTGTCGGCTGTTCAATCGTCGCCACCGACTGCCCGAGCGGACCAGCGGAAATCCTCGAAGATGGCCGCCACGGTCAGCTTGTTCCGGTCGGCGATGATCAGGCGATGGCGGAAGCGCTGGCCAGAAGCCTCGATGAGCGGCCGGACAAAAACGCGCTTCGTGCGCGCGCCGCTGGCTTCACCGCCAAAGCTGCCGTCGACGCCTATCTCGACGCTTTAGGCTTCGCGCCCCAGGCCGTTGCTGATCAAACCATCGTTGCAGCGTGACGCATGTCAGCTGAGCGCGAACAAATCTCTTCCAGGACGGCGAGATAGGCATCGACTGTCTTGTCTGCCGAAAAGGAAAGCCCGCGTGAGCGCTGCCGGGCTCTTGGGGGAGGAACGTGTAGGGTCGCGGCCATGGCATCGGCCAAGGCGTCGCCATCCGCTACCGGCGCCAGACGGCCATAGCGGCCATCCTCGAGGATTTCCGAGGGGCCGCTCGGGCAATCGGTGCTCACCGCAGGGCAGCCGCAGACCAGCGCTTCGATCAACGCGCTCGGCATGCCCTCGAAGGTCGATGACAGGACGTAGAGTGAGGCGCGCCTGAGATAGGCGAACGGGTTGTCGCTGCGCCCCGGCAGATCGACGACATCGTCGAGACCGAGGGCAGTGCGTTGGCGTTCGATCGCGCGTCGCTTTGGCCCATCGCCAAGGATGATCAACCTCGCCGGATGCGTTTGCCGAAGACGGACAAAAGCGCGAAGCAATGTCGGGTAATCTTTCTTTCGAACCAGGCGACCGACGGCCAGGACGACAGGAATCGCCGGATCGTCGAGCCAAGGATGCGGCGAAGGGGCTCTCGCTAGGCGGTCGATGCGCTCTAGAGGAACGCCATTGGCGATCGCATGGATCTTCTCGGCGTTGACGCCGGTCGCTCGATGGAGGTTGTCGGCGACACCGCCTGAGACCGCAATGACTGCATCGGCATCGGGATAGAGCCATCGCATCAGACGGTCACGAAGGCGGCGGTCGATATGGCCATAAACGGCCGACCCATCGATCCGCATGACGTTGCTCTGTCGGATCACCACCGGTGTCCTACTCGCCGCCAGACGCCTGGCCGCAAGCGTCGCGAGATTGGGCGGGATGGAGAGCGACAGCATGGCATCGGGCTTTGCCCGCCTCAGATAGGCGGCGATTTTCGGCGGCGACAAGGCGAGGCGGACGATATTCGGAAGGGTTCGCGTGACGCGGCCGCTCAAGTCATGCCATCGGATCGACGCCGCCAGCCCTTCCGAGACGGCGTCGCTCATGCCTGGGATCAACAGATCCACCTCGGCGCCGGCATCGGCCAGGCGTTTGGCAAGCCCGACGATCACGCGTTCCCGGCTGCCCGCAGCGAGCGCGCCGAGCACGATACCAACGCGCCGACCTCGCCAGGCCGAGGCTGATACGGACGACGGCGTGTCGGGCTTCAGTACGGTCGACATGATCCGGGCTGATCGGCAAAGCGAGCAAGAGCGGAGAAACGAGCAAAATCCGTGCGCAGCCGGTCGACAAGACCGGCTGGCCAATCGACCTGTTCGCGCGTGCGCTTCGGTCGGTCAAACAACCTCTCGGCGCAGGCGTCCAGATAGCGAGATGTCGCCGACGGCAGGCCGAGCCAGGTGATCAGACCGGAGAGCACGGTCCTGGGCGCGTCGATCAACTCATCCAGATAGACCGTTCTGACCTGGCCCGGACGATCCTGCGTCAGCCCGTCCAGCGTGTGCGCATTGGCGAGAAAACGGCGCGCCGCCTCCGTGACCGAAACGCCGGTGCGTCGCGCCTTCGTCGCAATATTGTCAAGCGGATGGCGCACCACGTTGATCAAGCGAAGCGGAATGCCCAGCCGCGCTTCCAGTTCGTCGAGCGCGCGCGGATGTCGGCGAAGCAGCCGCGTCGTGCCATTGCCTTTCTTGTCGCCGATCACCAAGAGATCGCGATGCCGTCCCTGCCATTGTCCCTCGACCTGATAGTCATAGCCGGAATAGGCGCGGCCGATCAGATCGAACAGACGCGCATTGAGCTGGATCGCGCGGCTGAGCGTGCCGATGTCAGCACCGGCAAGCAGATGTTTGAGCGCATGCAGTTCATGGGCGATCACCGCATCGGGATGCGCGTCGATAAGCGAGCCGACCAGGGAATGACCACTGCGCGATTGTCCGACGAACAGAACCAGCTGCTCTGGCAAGCGATCGTCCGGCTGGTGGTCGGCGAGCTCTTCCGAGTGCTTTTCGATCAGTGTTCGGATGCGGTGATAGGTGGAAAGAGATTCTCGCGCGTGCTGAACGTTGACGATCAGCCTCGCTTCGTCGTCAAGGGCGCCTTCGACATCGCCGGCGAGCAGCTTTCGACGTTTCGAAACCCAAAAATATGTCGCCATCCGCGCATCGCGAAGGCCGTTGACAATCGGCTGTTTCAGGCTTCGCGCCGCGTCGGCGATGCTGATCGGTCCTGGCGAGAAAGCGGCATCGCCTCCACCCGCCATCGATGGCATTTTCATCCGGCCTGGCGCGCGCTCTTCTTGCCGCCCGATGCGATGCGCGGCTGAACCTTCTGCCAGAGACCGGCAAGCCCGAAATAGCGCTGCTTCACCTCATCCTCCAGAAAGTCGACATAGCGCAGCACCGAGGCCATCGCCTGAAAGCGCTGCTGCAGATCGATAAGCGCCGACCAAAGGTCTTCACTTCCCGCATCGAGCTTATCAGTGGCCAGCCGGTGGAGCCAGAGATAGGTGTCGACCGTAAGCGGGTTCAGCTCCTCCCGCTGAAGCAGCGCGGCCGGTTCGTGACGATGGTGGTAGAGATCTTGGGTCGCAAACTCATCTGCATAAGAGCGAATGCTCGCTTCGATCGAGGCATCGACATGGAGATCGAGCCTGGTTGCGATACGATAGAGTTGACGCTTCGGATCCTGCATCAGGAGATCGTAGTCGACCACGACCAGCGGATGTCCCTGCAAGCGATCGATGTAAGGCAGGACCTGCGCCAGCCATTCGAGATCACTCTTTTCCTGATAGCCGCGATAGACATCGAGATTGGCGCGACTGTCGGCGACGCCGAGCGGGTTGCGCAGCGCCATCACGTAGCTTGGCTCGATCCCAGCGCTTTCGAACACGCGCTGCCAAAAGGGCATCAGGCGCAAGAGCCCGCCGGACTTCAAGCCGAAGGGACGATCATCACCGATGCGCTGCGCCAGGGTCATAACGGCTTCGTCATGCAGGGCTGTGAGGTCGACGGTCGACCAGGCGCGATCGTCCAACAGTCGGACATTGGCGCCGCTGGCACGAAGGCCGAAGGCTTTATGGACGCGATGGTTCACATTCAGAAGATCGGTGTCCTCGAAAAAGCCCTTCGGGTTCTTCTTGACGCCTCCGGGCTTGAGCTGATCACCAAGATCCACGCCGAGCGCGCCGACGCCGGCCGTTAGGACGCTGGTGCCGCTTCGACCGGCGCCCACGACGATAACCGCCCGGCGGCGTGCACGCGTCGCGTCATTCGCGTTAGCCGGCGGCGCCGAGACAGTCTTCGCTGCATTCGTCATGACCAACTACGATTCCGCTATTTGTGAAAGAAGGTACGGATCCGGGTCACCACGTCGATCTTGCGAATCTCCGCGATGAACACCTTGCGCATCACGCCTTCCGGCTGTTTCAACGGGCGCATTCCATGCCAGCTTCGATCGGTGCGTTTGAACAGCAAGCTGCTGTTGCCGAGCGCGGTCGAGCGAATGACACGTCTGAAGTCATCGATCTCAGGCGCTGAGCGATGGCTGAATTCTCCGCCGTCGTCGAGGATCAGAGTCTGACCACCCCACGCCTCATCCCAGTCCTCGGCGGTGTTCAGATAGAAGATGTGGGAGCCAAGCTTCCACTCGGCATCGCAATGGGCGGAAAGCGAGCAGCCCGTAGGCGTGTAATGCCAGTGAAATGTGAGATCGAATGAATCGATATCGAGCAGGCGTTGCAGGAAGCGTCGATAAGCGGAACCGTTCAGCTCGGCGACGAAGCGCCGCCAGGATGCCGGCAGATCGAGCTTGTCATTGTAGTTCAGGATAAAGCGGTCATGGCTTGCCTGGCCGTGACGGCGGCGTTTGCCGAAGGAGGATCGGAAGCGCTCGGGATCCGGTAGATCGGCGATGAGCTCGCGATGCCCGGAATCGGTCATCAGGCCTTCGGGGTTGATCCACGGAAAGGGATCGGCGTCTTGAAAACGCTTCGTCGGGATCGACTGCAGGCGATCGACATCGAGATAGTCGGCTTCTTCAGCCGGCAAGCGCAAGGCCATGAACTTGGCTCCTCTCCGATTCCTCAGTTGTTGCTGATGCTGTCGATGCCGCGATTCCCGGGAACAGAGCGCAAATGGCTTGAACGGCACGTTCAAGGTCGTCAGGCGTCTTTGGCGTGAAGGGCGCGTTCACCTTTTCGCTGTCCTGCACGTAGCCGCGAGCGCGCAAGTTCTCGTGGAAGGTGTTCATATCCCGTGCCGGCACCCAGAGACCTTTGATGGTCGCCGAGCGGCGAAGGCGTTCGAACATGCTGTCCGGATCGCGTGGCCGCGTCATCCACCGACTTCGTTTGCGTATGGGCACCTCGAAGATCGAGACCGGTCGGCCGCTGGCGATGGCTTCCGCCGCCATCGAGGCGCTGTCGCTGGTGATGACGAAGCGATCGGCGAGTGCCAGAAAGCCGAGATGCGGATTGCGCCTCGCCGCCTTGTCCCAACGGAACGTGACATGCGGAGCATCGATAGCCGCGAACATCGCGTCCGCCGCTGCTTTCGGCGTTCGTCCACTGGTGCTGATCAGGAGCGAGCCGCCGGTGGCCTCGGCGAGATCATTAGCCTTGGCCGCGAGCTTCCTGCCGGTGTCTTCAGTGAACCGGCAGGATCCACTGTTGCCGCCGACCAATACCGTGATCCAAGGCTTCGGCAGATGGACAATCTCATGTCGCCATTCATCGGCAGCGCTCGACAGCGCCTCGTCGCTCGGCAAATTGAGCGGCAGCGTGTTCATCAAGATGTTCGGTCGCTCGGGCAAACGGTATTGCGGCGTCGTGACGACCAGGTCGAAGAGATCGAGATCGGCCCAGGGGCGACCCACACACACGATCTTGCTCCGCCCTTCGGACATCGCCTTGATACGCTCGGAGTCGATTACCCGCCGCCCGCCGGTGATCAGGATCAGGTCCGGCCAGAGCAAGCTCGAAAGCAGCGGTTTGTTTCGGCGAAGGCGCATGCCGGCGGCGCGGGCCACACGATCGACGATGGTCATCGGCACATTGTCGACGTCGCCTTTGACTTCGAACGGCCAGCCAAGGGCTTGTGCCAGAATCATCAACTGAGCGTTATCGCCCCGCGTCGTGCCGAAGAGGACACAGACCCGCGGCGGCGCCGCATGAGCCTCGGGAGACTTCAAGGCTGTTCGCAGATCGAGCGACCGGCTACGCATGCACGAATCCACCCTTCGAAAAAACTTACGGGACCTGTGCAAGACGCAGGAGAATAGGGACAGATTAATGATTTTCGGATGACAATTGCGTGGCGCAGGCAACGACTGTTGCAGCTAGATAACGGTGCTGCGGGCCAGACCGGCCATGGCGAACAACCGTGATCAGGCGACCTGAGGGTACGGCCGCTTCGGAAGATCCCCAAGACGGGGATTATTTCATGTGGTCACGCCACGAGAATCAGAACGTGAAGTGTCGCGGAGATCTGCTTGCCGTCTTTCTTAGATGCAATTAGCGAAACCAAGTTGGTCCCAACAGAGAAGGCCTGACCTATTTGTTGGGATGCACAACAAAGCAATCCACATCAGCCACTAATAAATCCGCACACCAACCTCTCGCGGCATCCTCGCCATCGAAGGGGCCAGTATGAACAGCATATAGCGTGTCTTTCGACGGCATGGTCAAAATGGGCTGGAAATGTGCATCAATGCCGTAAGTCATTGCCGAGACCGCAGATGGCAAGTTGTCCCAGTATTCTCGCGCAGCAGATTCACTGCTAAGCGCCGCCAGCTGCACATAGAAATCGTCGACTTCCTCCTTGCTGGCTGCGTGAGTGGACGCTGCAGGGGCGGCTTCTTCGGTCGTCGTGGCCTGCTCGCCATGAAACGTGGCCAGCATGATCACAGGCTCGGACTGAGGATATGTCGTGTCAGGGGAGCCCAACACCGTTTTGATGCCCGACCAGAGCTGGGCGAAGGTGTATTCCTTGGTCGCTGCCGAGGCCGACTGGCTTCCCCCGCAATAACGTTCCTGCCCGCTTACCAAGCCGCCATGATCTTTGCATCTGCCATCGTCATAGTCTTGACGATCGGTGCTACTCGCTTCTTGGTCTGTGCCGCCATCGCCGCCATCGCCGCCATCGCCGCCATCGCCGCCATCGCCGCCATCATCCGGGGCACATTGTGCATAGGCGTTGAATGCGCCCGTGCTTACGAGAAGAAAAGCAATCAAACTTAAAGAAGCCAGATTCACGAAATTCGGATGTTTCAAGTCCATAAAAAGCCACTCCTAATTAAATTCTCCTCTTAAGTGCATTAAGTGCAAATCTTATCAACCCTTTCAAGATTGTCGGATCGTTATCGTCTTGTGCGGGCCAGTCGAAAACCGGTGAAATTGGACCTGAGAAGAGGGTCCTGCTTGCCGCGATCGGCAAGACGCCAGGCGCTGAGATTCTCCCAAGACCCGCCGCGGACATTTCGGGAAAGTGTCGCGGCATCTTCCGGCTCCGGCGGATTGGCTGCCAAAGTGTAGCGCGGTGGCGGCCAGTCCATGCTGGGCGCAACCCACGGCGAGCCGTCCAGAGGCGCTCCCTGGTAATTCATGTGATGCCAATCAGCTACCCATTCCCAGACATTGCCTGCTGTGTCTTAGAGGTCAAAGGGGTTGGGCTGAAAGCTGCCGACGGGCGCCGTGTGTTCATGGTCATCATTGCCGCAGATCCCAATCGCCACGCATCGTTCTGGATCCGCGGTCCGACAGCCTTTTTGCTCGCCGTTGCAGGGGATATGTTGGGTGACATCGCAAAACCTTGCGGGGCCATTGGCGAAACCACAGCCATCGGCGATGTCATCGCCCCAGAAGTAGTCATGCTCTCGAACCGTAGCGTCGGATCGCCCGCCCGCCGCGTAAGCCCATTCCGCCTCGGATGGCAGGCGGTACACATAGCCATCGTCCAACTCATCGGTCAGCCATTTGGCGTAAGCGACGGCTTCGAACCAATCGACACAGGTCACGGGATGCCTGGCCGATTGTTTGAATCCTGGCGACATCCAGCTCGCCTCGATGAAGTGTTGGCCGTCTCTTCCTTGCTTGACGAAGCATCCCGGCCGCTCATGGAGATGTTGGGGCAGATGCGCATCGCGTTCTTCGGCGACCCGAGATTCATATTCGCTATCCGAAGCAAACGTGCAGAAATCGCCGACCGTCACCTCATGCTTGGCTATGTCAAAGGCAACGATGTCGACCAATCGGGAGGGTAGTTCATCTTCGGTCACCGTTGCGCCCGAAGGATCGGCCTTGATGACTTGGCCTTCCGTCGATCCCATCAGGAACCTGCCGCCGGGCAAAGACGCCCAAGACTGTTCCCCCAGTTTTCCGGCCTCACATTGATAGGTCTTATCGATACCGAGGCAGGAAAACGCCTTGTCGACGCCGAGGTCGCATTTCTCTTTCGTCGTCAGTTCGATCTCATCTTCAGCAAGACCGGCGGCAAGGACCCCGGCTTTTAGATGCTCAAGCTCCTTTACCGCGATTGTTCTGGCGGAGGCCTCCCTCTGCTTATCCTCGAAGTCAACCGTGCCGATAAAATCGGCGACTTCTCTCTGCCGTCTTTCCTTTTCTGCTTCAAAGTAATTGTAAGAACTATACGCTGCCAGGATCGCAAGCACTGACAGGGGGGCGAGACTCCACTTACGGTAAGTCGCTCGCTTCGACGTCTTGATGAAGGCGGCAATTGCCACCTCCTCCTTCTTCAAATCGGGATTTTGCTTCAACAGGTGAGAAGCGTCCCACAACAACTTTCCGGTGAGACGTGGGCCACCTTCCTTGCGTTCCGCCAGACGAGCACGCAGCTTCTCGAGTGTCCTTCGCTCGTCAGTGCTCTCTCTCAGCCACGTTTTGATAGGTAGCAGATCCTGCCAATCGTCGATCAAACGTTCATGAGCGATCGCGATGCTGCCATCCTTCTGACCGATGATGAGCCTCGCGTTTTCAAGCCGTTTGATCAGATCAAGACTGCCTTTCGGAAGTTGCGTGCGCAGAACGGGATTACGTAGAAACCGTTCGCCGTCGATGGCCGCATTGTCGGCTCGGATCAAATGGTGAACGAAGGCCCGTTTCAGCGCGTTCTCCTCATCAGCCGATGGTTTCAGCCCATGCAAGGCGTCCTTGAGCTTCTTCTCGATCGCACCTTCGACTCCGCCTAGAGCATGGTAGGCCTCAAGGGTTAGCTGATTCTGGTCTTTGCATTGCTCATAAAGTGCGCGGAGAGTGTAGGCCAGGAGCGGCAGGCCGCCTGCATCGCGACTGTCGTCGACCATCTGCAGGACCAGGCCGGGATCAAGAGTGATGCCGAAGCGGTCGGCCGGTCGCCCGATGACTTCAGCCAGGTTTCGGATCGGATCGAGGAAGGAGGGTTTCAGGACCCTGTCGACCGGCATGAAGCTCTGTAGCGCCTGATAAAACTCTGTCCTGATGGTGTAGAGAATAACGATCTGTCGTTGTTTCGATTCCAGCAGCTGGCGCAGCATATCAAGCAATTGGAAGGCTTCGCTGGTCCGGTCGGTCTGGGCGGAAGGCAGCAGCGCTTCCGCCTGATCGATGGTGACGACGACCGTCGATCCGGTCGCCTGTTCGAGTGAGCGCAGGGCCTGATGAATGAAGGCGATCAATTCGTCGGACGTTTGTGGCAGTGGCTTGGGTAAGCTGAACGACACGCCGTATTGGATCGAAGCCTTCTCAAGTTCATGGAAAAACCGATGAAGCGGTTCCCGATTGGGATCGAATGCCGAAAGCGCAATCCAGCCGGCCTTTTGCTTCAGTCGCGGTATCAGCCCGGCCTTGACCAGCGATGACTTGCCCGAACCGGAGACGCCGGAAATCACGATCGCCTGTAGCTGCCCCGGCTGCCGCGCGCGATTGAGCGCCTCGAGATAGTCGGTGATGTCATCGTCTCGACCGAAAAAGACGCCGGCGTGCTTCTCTTCGAAAGCGACGGATCCGGGATAAGGACCATCCTCCGGTATCGTGAACCAGTCGTCGGGATCCAAGCCGGAACGATCGAGCTGATCGAGCAGGTGCTGCCAGATCTTGGGACTGTCGATGCCGAAATCGATATGCTGACGCTGATCAAGCAGTGTCGGCGCGCTGGTCAGGCGGTTCTTGTCGAAGCCCGGCAGGATGAGCGGGAAGAAATCCTTGTCATAGAATTTGGCAAACGTCGCTTCGGTATGACACCATTGCGACTCGATCCAGTCTTCGGAGACAAGGGCGAGAACGACGCGGCAACGCCTAAGAGCACGCTCCAGGCGCTGAAGCCAATCATCGCCAACATGGATGTCTTCACGGTCTAGGAAGACGTCCCAGCTGGGACGATCGCTTTTGAGCTTGGCCTTTATCTGCTTGGCTAACCTGTGATCGGCATGGCTATGACTCAAAAAGATGTCAGACCCATGTTGACGCATGCTCAATTCCATTTGCCCCAACAAAACGCTAATTTAAACCCGGAGTATTTTGGTTTTGTCAATCAATTAACTGTCAGTTTTTTTAATGCCCTATAGTTTCTATGCTAATCCAGCGCCGCTGTTCTATTTCGTCACGCGCTCGATACATACCAACTTTCAGAGTTCATTAGATCTCTCGATCTATGCAATCATCATTCCTCCTTTTATTTCTCTGGACACCTTTCTATTTTTATAAATCTGATCGCCCTTGCTTCCAGGCGAGGGAGCGAGGCAACGTCAGTTGGCCTCAAGCCTACCGCTTAAGTCGGATGTCCGGTCGAAATGCGGGCAATTCACAAAGGCAATCGCCGGATTGACAACCTTCCGCAGGACAGGTGCCTGGCGGCTACCAGCAAAAGGGTTTTGTTCTATTAGGCAAAGAGCTGCGGAACGCTCGATAGGATGGATCGGTTGATTGTTCATAGAGATTTTGAAGAGCAGTCACGGGGTCAGGGGCAAAATCGACGCGGAGATTGAGTGGCCAGGGGGCCTCGTCTTGCGCCAGCATGGCGCTGGAACAGGTGCCGCGCTTGTCCCCGCCGCTCGCCTCGGCGGCTTCGAGTGCAGCTAACAGTCTCGCAGCAAGCGGAAGTCCTTTTCCGTTCCGATAGGCTGTTTCCATTGCGGGCAGGACATGCTCGTTCGCCAGCATATTGCCGCCGACGATGATGTCATCGGCTTCGATGATGCCGAGGACAGTTTCATTCGCCTTACCGGTCGCGCCTGCGGCGCCGCCGTTTCCATCCATCACGAGAAGCTGCCGCCAGTCTCGACCTTGGTCGCGCGTCGTAAGGGCTTCGACCACCTCTTTTGCCGTCCACCCGGACTCGAGCAGGCGAAAGCCGTCCTCGGCATAGAGCGGATTGGTCGTGTAACCCTGTGTCGCGATCGCGCCGACGCCGGGACGGAGATGGGGCACCTGCGCGCCGACGGCGATTTTCCCAGTGGCGGTCGCAACGCCGAGGAAGCCGGTCTCGGGATCGCGGGCAATGATCGAGAAGGTCATGTTTTTCGGACACCTTCGGCTGTTCGGACGCCGATGGTCACGCGGTCGCGGCCGCTTAGCGAGACGAGGCGGCCTTCGCAAACGACGCAATAGGGCTCGGCGATCGTGTGGCCGATGGTGCGGCCATCTCGTCGAACAATTGCAGCAAAATCAATGACGGCGCCATCCCGGCCTGATCCGAGCCAGCTTGGCTGCGTCACGGCAATGCCGACGGCGCACCCATCGTCATCGACATTGACGGCATTCGTGTCGCCGAGCTCGATAGGCGTGCCGGCGGCGATCGTAATCCAGAAGTCTGCGCGATCTTCAGGCTTCATGGCGTCGAGCGCGACTGCTGCTGCGAGCTCGGCGAGCGCCTGATGCGGGTGGATGGCATTGTGCAGAACGGCGACGGCGGCCGGGCCAGCCGAGGCGTCACTTTTCAGCGCTCGGCCGAGATCGCCGCGCTTGGCGACATGCGCTGTATTGCCGGCGAAGGGCTCACCGTCGAGGCCGAGCGCGATGATGCCGGCATCGGCCTCAGGATTTTGCTCCAGCACGAGATCGGCCGCCCGCGCCGCCGGCAAGCCGTCGGCCATGCGATCGAGCACAGCCTGGTTCAGGGCGATGCCGTTCTGACCCGGCATGTTGGGCAGGCGGTGGCCGGTGACGATGCCGACGCCAGCCGCAGCGGGTGTGAACTGGTTCAACGGCGCCGGACGATCCGGCCCGCTGGACATGAGGCCGGCGAGCGGGGCGTCGGCGATCTCAGCGGGAGGGTCGATGCCGGTCAACTCGCCGTCGGTAAAGAGCGTCGTCGTGCCGCCGCGCTGGGTTTCGGCGCGGAGTACGTCGCCGCTCGCCGCGATAGCCACGAAACTGACGAAGCCGCCGATGGCGCCCCGGCCGACCTTCTCGACGGCGGCCAATGCTCGGAATACCGCAAGGCCGGCGCCCGGCCCGCGGACCGCGATGCCGATGGTCATGCCGCCACCCAGTGATCGGCCGCGACTTCGGTGAGCGGGCCGTTTGGCATGGCGTTCACGTCGAGGGTCGGCAGCACGCCGCGTTGTCGGGTCGGATCGGGGACGGGCACGGCGGCGAGCAGGGTTTTCGTATAGGCGTGTCGGGGATCGTTCAGCACGGTTTGGCGCGGTCCCATCTCGACGATCCGGCCCTTATGCATCACCGCGACCCGGTGGCTCATCTGCTCGACCACGGCCATGTCGTGGCTGATGAACAGATAGGCGAGACCGAGCGATTGCTGCAGCTCCAGCATCAGTTCCAGCACCTGCGCCTGCACCGAGACATCGAGGGCTGAGGTCGGCTCGTCCGCGACGATCAGCTTCGGACCGGGCCCAAGGGCGCGCGCGATGCAAATGCGCTGGCGCTGACCGCCGGAGAATTCGTGCGGATAGCGGCGCATGTGATCGGCTTCGAGACCCACACGACGGAGCAGTTCCACTGCACGGTCGACAAGCTCCGATCCCGACGCGATCCCGTGGATCGCCATCGGCTCCATCACCAGCCGCCCCGCCGACATCCGCGGATTGAGCGAGGCAAACGGATCCTGAAAGATCATCTGCATGGTGCGGCGTGTGCCACGCAGGCTGGACTTTGGAAGTTGTCGGATGTTTCGACCGTCGACCTTTATCTCGCCCGTGTCGACCTCAATGAGGCGGAGCACGGCGCGGCCTGTCGTCGATTTGCCGGAGCCGCTTTCGCCGACGATCGCCAGCGTCTCGCTGGGAGCGAGGTCGAAGCCGACATCGTCCATGGCGAGCACGCCCTCGCCCTTCGAGAACCAGCCGCCGTTCCTGAAGCGCTTGGTCAGATTTCTCGCCTTGACCAGTGTGGTCTCGCGTTCTGGCGTCTTCGGGTGGTCGATGACCATTGGTGGCTCGGTGGTTGTCGCAAGCGAGCCGAGCTTCGGCACGGCCGCGAGCAGCGCCTTTGTGTAGTTCTCCCTGGGCGCATCGAACACGGCACCGACCGCGCCCTCTTCGACCTTTTGACCGCGGTGCATGACCACCACCCGGTCCGCCATCTCGGCGACGACACCCATGTCGTGTGTGATCAGGATGATGCTGGTGCCAAAATCGCGCTTGAGGTCGCGCATCAGGTCGAGGATCTGCGCCTGAACCGTGACGTCGAGGGCGGTGGTCGGCTCGTCCGCGATCAGGACGGCGGGATCGGAGGCCATCGCCATGGCGATCATGATGCGCTGACGCATGCCGCCCGACAGCTCGTGCGGATATTGACGGAGCCGGCTTGCAGCGTTCGGGATGCGCACACGGTCGATCATCTCGATCGAGCGTGCTTCGGCCTCGCGCATGCTCATGCCCTTGTGCACGATCAGCCCCTCGGTGAGCTGCCTGCCGATGGTGAGGACAGGGTTGAGCGAGGTCATCGGCTCCTGGAAGATCATGGTGATGCGATCGCCGCGGAGATCAGTGATCTCAGACTCACTCATTCCCAACAAATTCCCACCGTCGAACCAGGCCTGCCCGGTCTCGACGGTGGACGTGCTGGGCGGCAGCAGCCCGAGCAGGGCGAGGCTGGACACGCTCTTGCCCGACCCGCTCTCGCCGACGATGGCGAGGGTCTCGCCGGCCTCGAGCTCGTAGGACAGATTCTGAACGGCGCGGTTCCTGTTCTCCCCGCGGCCAAAGCTGACCGAGAGGTTCTTGACGCTAAGAACAAAATCGGGGGTGCGCCTCGCACTCATCGCGTGACCTGTCTTGGATCAAGCTCCTCGCGGATGCCGTCGCCGAGGAGGTTGAAGCCGAGGACGGTGATGGCGATGGCCATGCCGGGAAAGATCATCATCCAGGGGGCGCGGCTGATGAGGTCGCGCGACGACGACAGCATGAAGCCCCACTCCGGCTGGGGCGGTTGTGCGCCGAGGCCGAGGAAGGAGAGGCCGGCGGCGGCGAGCACGGCGGTGGAGATACCGAGGGTCCCGACGACGATCAGGGTTGGGATGACGTTAGGGAGCAAGTGCAAAAAAATCATGCGAATATGACCGGCGCCCGCGGCGATGCCCGCTTCGAAATAGGGCTTGCCCTTCTCGACCAGCACGATGGAATGGGTGACGCGGGCGTAGAAGGGGATCGAGGCGATGCCGATGGCGATCATCGCATTGGTGAGGCCGATGCCGAGAATGGCGAGGCAGGCGAGCGCGATGACGATCTCGGTGAAGGAGAAGAGCACGTCCACCAGCCGCATGAGGATTCGTTCCGCCCAGCCGCCGGCATATCCGGCGACCAGGCCGAGCAGGAGGCCGGACGTCAGCGAAATCCCGACGGCGATCACGCCGATCTGCAGGGTCAGACGGGCGCCGTAGACGATGCGGCTGAACACGTCGCGACCGAAGTCGTCGGTACCGAACCAGTGGGCGAGGGACGGCGGCTGAAAGCGCGGGCCGGCGGCCATGCGGAGGGGATCAAAAGGCGCGATCCAGGGGGCAAGGGCGGCGGTCAGGACCAAGGTCAGAACGATGACCAGGCCGATCACGCCGGTGGGGCTTTTCAGCAGCTGCATCCAAAAGCCGGAGGGTCCGGCGGCCTGGACGTCACTGAACGTCGTCGCCATCAGCTATACCTGATCCGGGGATCGAGGGCGGCGTAGAGAAGGTCGATGATCAGCGAGACGAGGACGACCACCGTCGCGAAAAACAAAATAAAACCCTGGATCAGAGGGTAGTCGCGGGCGAACACGGCTTCGATTGCGAGGCGGCCGACGCCGTTCCAGGCGAACACGTTTTCGACCACGATCGCGCCGCCCATCATGTAGGCGAATTGCAGGCCCATCATCGAGACGATCGGTACCAGGCCGGCGCGGAGGGCGTGGCGGTAAAGGACGATGGTCTTGGGCAGGCCTTTGGCTCTCGCCGTTCGAACGAAGTCCTGATCGAAGATGTCGATCATCGCGGAGCGGGTGAGGCGCGCGAGCACGGCCGCATTGGCTAGGCCGAGTGTAAGGGCGGGGAGGATCAGGCTCTTCCAGTCCGAGCCCGCGACGGGGAGCCAGCCGAGCTGCAGCGCAAAGAAGAAGAGGAGCAGCAGTCCAAGCCAGAAATGGGGCATGGAGACGCCGAGGATGGCGATGATCATCGCCCCGACATCGATGATCGTGCCGCGCTTGTAAGCGGCAAGGAAGCCGAGCGACAGGCCGATGACCACGGCTATGGCGAGGCTGGTGGTGGCTAATAGGAGGGTCGGCGGAAAGCGTGTGAGCAGAATGTCGAGCACCGGCTGATTGCCGACGATCGAGCGGCCGAGATCGCCTTCGAACAGGCGGCCGACATACATGCCGTATTGGATCCAGATCGGCTGGTCGAGGCCGAGTGCTGTCCGCACCGCTTCGATCTGTTCAGGCGTCGATTGGAACTTGGCATACATGATCCGGACAGGGTCGCCCGGCACCGCATGGATCAGGAGCGTGACCGCGATCGTGGTGATCCAGATGGTAACAAGGGCGGCAAGAATGCGCTGTATGACATAGCGAACCACCGCCCCCGCTCCTTCAGTCTTGCTGCGTCAACACAGAACTCCCACGCTCAAAGACTTGGGCGCAAACCGTCAATCCAGGCGCCTTGCGGTCCAAGTCCATGAGGTGGCCACGCCAACTAGCCCTTGATGGTGACATCGTTGAACATTGGGTGGAGGAAGGGGCCGATCTTCAGGCCTTCGACCTCGGGACGGAGTGCAAAAACCCACTCCCAGCCGGGGGTGTAGAGGCCGATATGCACGGCGTTTTCCATGAGATGCTTGATCACGGCCTGCACCTTTTCGAGGCGGGCTTTCGGCTCAATGGTGGTGCGGGTTTCTTCGAGCATGGCGTCCAGCTCCGGCGTGTTGTAGCCGGAATAGGCGCCGGGGCTGTGCCAAAGCGCATAGAGGATGTCCGGGTCGTACCAGGACCAGGTCATCATATCGAAGGTTCCGGGGGTGTCGTCGAAGGTCTCGTTCTGCTCCTTCACCCGCGCGTTCATGGTGCCGATGTCCATGATCTCGATCGAGACGTTGATTCCGACCTGGGCCAGCTGACTCTGGAAGATCTCGGCAAGCTTATGCCGATTGCCGCCGGTCCAGACGAACATGGTGGTCTCAAGCGGATTGTCTGGCCCGTAGCCGAGTTCGGCGAGCAGCTCCATGGCCTTTTCCGGGTTATATTCATACCCATACTGCTTGCAGAACTCTTGGTCGTTGCCGAACACGCCGCGGGCGATCGGGCACCATTCGCGCTGGGAAAGTCCGCCATAGATGATGTCGATCGCCATCTCCGGATCGGTTGCGTAGGCGACGGCCTGGCGCGCGCGGACGTCATCGAAGGGAGGGCGCGAGATGGTGAATTCCCAGAACACGTTCTGGCCGGTGTTCTCTGCGACCATGATCGAGAGCTCGCCCTCTTCCTCGATCCTTGGGATGTCGTCAAAGGGCGGCTCGGCGATGTGGATCTCGCCGGTCTTGAGACCGGCAAGGCGGGTCTGCGGCTCGGGCACGGTTTTGACGATCAGCGTGTCGATATTGACCGGGCCCTTGTTGTCGAATGGGCGCCCGTAATTGGTGTAGTCCGGGTTCTTTTCGAGCGTGACCGTGTCGCCCTTCACCCATTCCACCAGCTTGAACGGACCGGCGCCGATGCCGGTCGAGCTGCCGAAGGTCTCGGGATCGTTTGTGTCGCAGACCATCGAGGAGAAGCTATCGGCGAGGAACGGAAGAAACGGGCCGAACTTGCTTTCGAAGGTGAATTTGACGGTGAGGTCGTCCACCACTTCGACCGAGGAGATCGGTCCCCAGCTGGTCTTGGTCAGGCTGGGATTGCTCTCATCAAAGGCGCGATCGACCGTAAACTTGACGTCATTGGCATCGAACGGCGTGCCGTCATGACAGAGGACGCCTTCTTGCAGGGCAAAGGTATACACCAGCCCGTCGTCGCTGACTTCCCAAGACTTGGCGATGTGGGGCTGCGGCTGGCCGTCCATATCGAAGGCGAGCAACGTCTCGTAGATCTGGTCCCAGACCTGCATCGAGAGCGTCGACGTGGCGCGATGCGGATCGAGGCTGTCAATATCGCCGTAACGCGCCCAAACTAGCTCGGCAGCTTGGGCCGAGAGGGTTGTCGTCGAAAGGGCGAGGGCAACCAGCGACGTTTTAACGAGATCGGGCGGGCGAGGCATGGGCGTCTCCTTTTTTCATTGGGCAGCGCTTTTGTGGAAAGCTTGCAGGTCTGAGAAAGGAAGGTCAAATTAATTTCGTTTTTGAAACAAATAATTTCACTATTAGCGATTTTTTGTTTTGATTTATCGATCGGAGCGTAAGGTCTGAAATCGTCACCAGTCGCCGTCCGGGCCGTCGTCCCAGTCGCTGTGGATGGCTTCGATGCGTTTGAGGCGATCGATCGAGCTTTCGCCGAGATGGGTGGCGAGGGCGGAGCAGAGATAGATCATCAGGCTGACGGCGGAGCTCGGCGAATCGAAGACGCCTGAGCCGACCGTCCGGCAGCGCAGCACCGCCGTTTCCGACGAGGAAGGCGGCTGGCTGCCATAGTCGGTGACGAACACGATCTTGGCGCCGGCCTGACCGGCGGAGCGCACGACATTGCGAAGGGCTCGGGTCCGCCTGGAGAGGCCGAAGGCGAGCATCGCGTCGCTCGGTGAGATCGAGGCGAACTCTTCAGGGACGGAAAAGCCGCCGATCGGGATCATGCGGATATCGGGGCGGATCTTGATCAGAAGGGCGCGGGCGAAGTGGGCGAGCGGGTAATTGTCGCCGAACCCGACCACCCATAATTTGTCAGCGCGCGCCAACATGCGGACGGCGCGGCTCATATCGTCGGAGCGCTGCTGCTCAATGCTGCGCACCAGGTTCTGCACCTCGCTTTGCAGATGCTGGCTGAGATCCATCTGCTGATGGGCGAGGCGATGCATGCGCGCGCCGAATTCCACCGGCTGCGGATCGACGCCCTGTTCGCGCGCCGCCCTCTGCGCGGCCTTGAAGCTCTGATAGCCGAGCCGCCGGAAGAAGCGCGTGGTGGTCGCCTTGGAGACGGTCGCCCGCTCGGCAAGCTGCGCCGCCGACTTTTCGACCACCGCCATCGGCTGCTCGAGGAGCAGATCGGCAAGCCGCCGCTCGCCCCTCGGCATGGCGTCATAGTAATCGAGGATGCGTTTCGCCAAGCGCTCTGACTGTTCCAAGCGTTGTTTCCTATCGTTTCAGTTGTGAAACAAAAGATGCCGTAAATTTCATCGGAAAGTAAAGAGCCTGCACGAAGTCGGCGCAGATCTGCACGATGTCCGAAGCCGGCCGACCGCTCCCGCCCGGATCCGTGCATGCGGGACACAGCGCCGCGCGGAAGCGTGACGGGATGCAGGCCGGTAGCGATCATGCAGTGCTACCTAAAGGCGATCTTTGCCTTTCCTTCTCTCGGCCGGGGATGTAGATAGACGGCATTCTCGTAAATCATAACAGAAGTTGTTCAGGATCATGACGCTACCAACCGGCGAGTTCGATATCTTCCTGTCCCATGCGAGCCCGGACAAACCCTGGGTGGAGACGCTCAAGGGCAAGCTCGAAGCGTTTGGGCTGCGCGTCTGGCTGGATCAGGACGAGATCCGCGCGGGCGACAATTGGGTGGTCAAGCTCAGCGACGGCCTCGAAAAGAGCCGCTATATGGTGCTGGTGCTCTCGGACCATACGGCGGACCGCGCTTGGGTGATCCAGGAATGGACCAGCTTCATGGGCGGACATGGCCCGCTTGGCCGCCTGCTGCCGGTGACGCTCGATTCGGTGCAGCTGCCGTTCATCTTGAAGGCGACCCAGGCGATCGCCGGCGTCGATCGCGATGCCGAGCGCGTGGCCGCCGAGATCTTCAAGGCGGTTGGGGACCCTAAGACGCTCGCTACCAATGATCCGAAGCGGATGTTGTTTGGCCGGAACCTGGTCTTCACTGTTTCAAGGGATGGCGATGAGCTCGTGCTTATCACGCCCGATGGCGAGGAGCGGCGTTCAAAGCTCCCATGGGAGACGGAGGGCAGCGGGTTCGGGCTTGCCTTCATGGAATTCAACAAGCTGCATCGCGAAGCCCTCGCTGAGGGCCCGGGGCGGGCGGACTTGTTTCGGCATGCGCGGACGCTTGGGGATGCGCTTTTTTCGATGCTCTTCGATGAGAAAGATGTGAAGGCGCTGATCGGCGGAGGGCGACGGCGACCGGTTATCCAGATCAGGAGCGGGGATGCGCTGCTGCGCTCGCTGCCCTGGGAGCTGCTGCAACTGGACGGGCGGTTTTTGCTGCGCGAGGGGGATGTCGATCTCCTGCGCTCGACCACCAATGAGGTGGATGGCGGGACGCTGCTGAAAGCGCCGAGCGCGCCGTTCAAGCTCGTGGTGAACGTCTCGGCGCCGGAGGGATCAGGCCTCGATTATGAGGGGGAAAGTTACAGAATTTCGCTCGCCACGGCGGAGCGTTGCGCGATGGTGCCGACGGAGCTTGGCACGCTCGATGATCTGATCGAGACGGTCGAGCGCGAGAAGCCGCAAGGCATTCACTTTTCCGGCCACGGCATGCCGGGGGCGCTGCTCTTTGAGAATGACGAGGGGCGTGATGACCGGGTGGCGGTACAGGACTTGATCCAAAAGCTGCGCAATGGATTGCCGGATGATCGGCCGCTGCCACCATTTTTCTATCTGGCGAGCTGTCACGGCAATGAGCCCGCGGATCTGGAGACGGATGAGCCGGGCTCCTGGAGCGCTGCGGTACAGCTGCATCGGGCGGGGGTGAGCCAGGTGGTGGGGTATTTCGGCCCGATCGTCGATGAGCTGTCGACCCGCGCCGAGGAAGCGCTCTATGAGGCGATCGCATCAGGCAAGACCACACGGGATGCGGTGCGCGCGGCGCGGCTTCGTCTCGCCGAGCCGTTTCATGCCGGCGATAGCAAGGTGAGGCCGGTGCGCGCCACTCAACTGGCGGAAGCGGCCTCGGAGTTCGAGCACCCGGCGATCGACACCCATCCCTTCGCCTGGGCGCAGCTCGTCTTTTATCACCGCGGACCGGAATGGCCGCTCTCGATCGTGCCGGAGGCCGGCAAGCCTAAACTTAGCAAAGTGCTAAAGCGCAGCTTCGAGGGTTTTGGTGATCGTCGCGTGCTGCGTGCGGGTTTCATCGGGCGGCGGATGGAGCAGCACAAGATCCGAAAGCGTCTGCGCGAGGGGGGCAAGGTCTTCGTGTTTCAGGGGCTGGGCGGGCTTGGCAAGAGCACGCTTGCTCAGAAGATTTTGCCCTGGCTGACTGATGATGCAGCTGATGTCTGCACGATCTGGTGCCAGGAGGCGGAGAAGAACGAGGGGGCTCGCGCGGATGTGCTGGTCACGCAGCTTCTTGCCTATTGCCGAAAGCGTTTTGGCCTGGATTGGGAGCAGGTTGTCCAGCAGGTGGATCAGGTGGCCGGCGATGATTCCGGCCAGCGTTTTCTCTATTTTCTACAGATCCTCGTACAGAACGCGCCGGGCCTGGTGCTCTATCTGGACAATCTTGAGTCCTTCCTCAACGGCCCCGAGGACGGGGAGGAGGAGGAGGCGTTCGGCGAATGGGCGGAGCCTGCGCTGCAGACGATCTGGCAGAACGCTCATCAGATGGCAGAGGATGCCGAAAAATTTCATCTGGTGGCGAGCTGCCGCTACAAGCATGGGGACTTCGGCGATGCACTCATGCCGGTTTCGCCCCTGCCGCCTGATGCGCTGTTTCGGCTGACGGCCTGCCATCAATCCTTGCAAAAACTCCATGCAAAAACACGGGCGCGTTTAGTTGGCCGGCTGGACGGTCATCCGCGGGCGGTGGACTATGCCGATGATCTCATCAGGAAGGCATTGACTGATTGGCGCAACAAGCAGCGCGAATGGTCCCTGTCGATCCCGCCGAAGGACGAGGAGATCGAGCAGGAATGGGCGGTGCTGGCGGAACCTGCATTGCCGGCGGTCGCCGAGAAGCTTAGGGACAATCTCCTGCTACGGGCAATATGGGACAATGTGCTTGACGATCGCAGCCGGCGTTTCCTCTATCGCATGACGCTGCTGCGCCGCCCGGCCGACTGGCCCTTGCTCGGTCTGCTCGGCGAGGCGGAGGAGGATGCAGCCGCGGCGCAGGCAACGGCGGAGCGCCTACGCGCAACATCCCTCCTGGAGCAGATGGAGCTCTTCGTCGCTTTGCCCGATGGCAAGACCGGCGTGTCAACCCACTACGGCCTGCACCCGGCAACAGCGCAGTTCATCACCGACGCGCATCCCGCAGACCCCGACCTTCTCCACGCCACCCACCGCCGTATCGGCGAACATCTGGCGGCGGAGGCGGAAACCTCGCCCTATATCGACACCGACATTGAAGCCGGCCACCATTTGTTCGAAGCTGGTGACTACGATCGCGCTTATGAGCTTGTGGGCAGCGCTTCGGACTGGCTTCACAGTCGCGGCAGGGTGCGGGAGGGGTTGAAGCTACTCGAGCCTTTCCTGACCAGTGGCGTCCGGTCGAAATTGTCACTGGGTCGTCAAGGCCGGCTGTTAGGGACGGTCGCAATGGTTCACTCCAGTTTGGGCGACGTCGAAAGGGCCATCGGTTACTACGAGGCAACGCTTCCCTTTTTTCACAAAGTCGGCGACCGTCAGCGTGAGGGCGCTGTCCTCGGCAATTTGGGCCTCGCCTATGCTCATCTGGGCGAGGTTGAGAAGGCCATCGGCTACTATGAGCAGTCGCTGGTGATCTCGCGCGAGATCGGTGACCGTCAAAGTGAGGGCAATGCCCTCGGCAATTTGGGCGTCGCCTATGTGCGTCTCGGTGAGGTTGAGAAGGCCATTGGCTATCATGAGCAAGCGCTGGTGATCACGCGCGCGATCGGCGACCGGCAGGGTGAGGGCGCTGTCCTCGACAGTTTGGGCATCGCCTATGCTGCTCTGGGCGAGGTTGAAAAGGCCATCGGTTCTTATGAGCAGGCGCTAGTGATCGCGCGCGCGATCGGCAACCGGCAGGGTGAGAGTAATGCTCTCGGCAATTTGGGCCTCGCCTATGCGGGTCTCGGCGAGGTTGAGAAGGCCATCGGCTACTATGAGCAGCAGCTGGTGATTACGCGCGCGATCGGCGACCGGCGGGGTGAGGGTAATGCCCTCGGCAATCTGGGCGTTGCCTATTCGCGTCTCGGCGAGGTCGAGAAGGCCCGGACTTCTTTTCAGCAGGGGCTGGCCATCGGACAGCAGATCAAGGATCCGCGGATCGTTCAGGGGTGCGAGGCCATGTTGGCGATGTTTGCCAACGAAGGTTAACGATCGTTCTGGACGAGATCGCCGTTGTGGATCATGGCGATTTCGCTGCGTGACTGGGCGCTAGATCAGATCGAGGCCATGAAGCCGCCGTCGATGTAGAGCATCTGGCCGGTCACGTAGCGCGATGCGCCCGAGCAGAGAAAGACGGTGGCGCCGATGAGATCGTCGAGATCGCCGAAGCGGCCGGCGGGTATTTTTTGCAGCATCGCATCGCACCAGGCCTGGTCCTGATAGAAGACTTCGGTGAGGTCGGTGCGGAAATGGCCGGGTGCTATGGCGTTCACGCGGATGCCGGGCGAGGCCCCTTCGGTGGTAAGGGCTCGGGTCATGCCGAGGAGGCCGGTCTTCGAGGAACCGTAGGGTGTTGCGGTGGGCACGCCGACGCATGATGTGAGGGAGGCGAGGTTGAGGATCGTCCCACCATCGCCCTGCATCCGCCCGGCGGTGCTGGCCCTGAACGAGATTCTTGAAAAAAAGTCGGTGCCGAACGTTTCGGCCTGGTGACGCCCTATCTGGAGGTCGCCTGATGAGGGGCGATCATCAAGGTTTCGAGTTTTTGTTCGGCAAACACGTCGACCAGGCCGACGTCGCTCAGTCTTGGGCCGGCGTTGCAGACGAGGGAGGCGCCGAAGAGGGCCTTGAAGACGAGGTAGGGCGGCTCCCAGTCCACCAGGGCGTCGAGGGACCGGCGAAGTTGCTCGAAGTCCGAAGCGACCCTGGAGAGCGGCGCCTCGCTCACAAGCCCGGCCACGGGAAGATCGAGACTCGCGACGACCTCGCCCCTGGCCGCGACGCACAGCCCGCCGCCTGCGGCGCGAACGGCATTGGCGGCGATGGCCATATCCGCCGGGTCGCGGCCGAAGACGGTGAGGTTGTGGCTGTCGTGGGAGACGGTGGTGGCGAAGGCGCCGCGCCAGGTTCCCCAGTTCTCCATGAAGGCAACCCGAACCGGCGTGCCGCGGCCATAGCGATTGACGATCGCCATGCGGATCATGTCGTCGGGGAGGACGAGCTTGCCGTTCTCGGCTCTTACGACGCGTTCGCCCCATTCGGGAAAGCGCGGCTTTGAGAGCGTGGCGATCCTGGCTTTCGGCGTGTCCGCGAAGATCTCGAAGTCATCGGGCGCCAGCTCGGCAAGCTTGACGGTGTTCTTGAGCGCGGGCGGTGGCGTTGCGATCGACGGCGCCCACGTCGGTGACCGGTCCTCGGCGACAAGCACGCCGTCCGCAACGACCTTGGTTGCGCGCACATCGTTCAGGTCGTCGAGCAGCACGATATCGGCGCGTTTCCCTGGTGCGATCAGGCCCAGGTCGGGACGGTTGATGCGGCTTGCTGCGTTGAGCGTCGCCGCCCGGTAGGCCCATGCCGCCGGGAGCCCGAGGCCGATCATGCGGCGGATGAGATGGTCCAGGCCGCCATGGTTGAAGAGATCGTCCGGAAAGACGTCATCGGTGCAGAATGTGATTGTTGGCGGCAGGTGCCCGAGTGCTAGGAGGGCTTCGGCGAATTCCGGCAACAGATGTCCGTGGGAGCCGCGCAGCTCGACCGTCATGCCCGCTTCGAGCCGGGCAAGAAGATCGGCCGCCGAGGTGAGCTCGTGGTCCGTCTCGACCCCTGCGGCCGCGTAAGCCGCGAGCGCGCCGTCCTTCAGCCCGCGCGCATGGCCGCAGACCCGCTTGCCGCTCGCGAGGCCGGCATTGACGATGCCCGTCACCCGGGAATCGCCGTTCAGCAGCGGGTGCATCGTCATCAACTCGGCCGCTCCATGGATCTCATCTCTGGCCAGCAGTTCGGCAAGAACCTCCGGGCCGAAATCACCGCCGCTGGATTCGTATCCAGGCGCTGAGGGAACGCAGGTCGGCGCAAGCGTCAGAAGACGAAGCGGCAGGTCGCGGCCAGCCTCGATCGCATAATCGACGCCGGCGAGACCGCAGGCATTGGCGAATTCATGCGGGTCCCAGACCGCTGTGGTCACGCCGCGGGGCAGGACGGAGGCGGCGTATTCGGCCGGCGTCACCATGGAGCTTTCGACATGCATATGGGTGTCGATCAGGCCCGGGACGACGTGGCGCTGATCGGCATCCAGCCGCGTTTTCGCCGCGCGTGTCGGATCCGGCGTGTGAACGCTCGCGATCAGGCCACCGACAATGCCGATGTCGGCATCCCTGACCCTTGACGTGACCATGTCGAAGAGCCGCCCATTGGTGATCAGCAGGTCGAAGGGGGCGAAGCCTTGGGCGGCCCTGACAGCCTGCGCCCGGAGTTCCGGCGCATTCAGATCGCTGTCCTTGGCCATGCGCTGATATCCTTTCCCTTTTTGGTCACGTGGCAAGCGGCCTCGCGGTCGCTTTTGGCAGGTCGAACGCGACCTCCTCACCGATGGGAACTTCGGGCGTTTCGATTGGAACGTCCGCTTTGATCTGACCGAGCGCGCAGTCGAGCACATAGCTCCGGTACTGTCCGGCGAAGCTGCTGGCGATGACGCGGCCCGTATGACTGCCCTGACCAACAACGACACCGCCAGGCCGCCAGGCCAAGACGCGTTCCTGCGCATCGAAGCCAAGCGAAAGACGGCCCTGTTCCGAGACAAGGGTCCCACCTTCGACGCGAAAAATATTCTCGAAGCCCATGAAGTCAGCGGCGAAGGTCGTACTGGGTTCGGCGTAGAGCTCGGCCGGCGTGCCAAGTTGCTCGATCCGCCCGTCCTTCATCAGAACGATCCGGTCCGCAAGCGCGAGGGCTTCGGACTGATCGTGGGTGACGAAGACCATGGTGATGCCGGTCTCTTTTTGGACGCGTTGCAGCTCGTTCCGCATCTCGAGCCTGAGACGGGCATCGAGATTGGACAATGGCTCGTCGAGGAGGAGAACTTTGGGCTTCATGACCAATGATCGGGCGAGCGCCAGGCGCTGCTGCTGACCGCCGGACATCTCGGCGGGCTTCCGGGTCTCGAAGCCTGTCAGACCGACCGTGGCCATGCCGACCTCGGTCCTTTGGCGGATCTCGGCGTTGGGCAGCTTTTTGAGGCGAAGACCGAAGGCGACATTTTCAAACGCGTTCAGATGCGGGAACAGCGCGTAGGACTGGAAGACCAGCCCGATGCCGCGTTTGTTGGCAGGCGTCCGGGTGACGTCGACCCCATCGATCACGATCTTGCCGCTCACCGGCGTCAACAGCCCCGCGATTGCGCGCATGCTCGTGGTCTTGCCGCAGCCGGAGGGACCAAGGAGCGCGATGAGTTCGCCCTCTCTGATCTCGAGGTTCAGATCGGGCACCGCAACGGTCTGCCCGTAGGACAGCGTTACGTCGGCAAGGGATACGAAAGCGTCAGACATAGCGGGAGAATCCCAGGAGCCGTTCGGCGATGAAGACGATGGCGATGGACATGAAGGCCAGGAGTGCTGAAAGCGCCGCGACCGACGGATCGAACGTGATCTCCATGTAAGAGAGCATGTCGATGGGCAGCGTGCGCACGCCGGGACCGGAGAGGAACAGCGACGCCGGCACCTCGTTGAAGCTCGCGATGAAGCCCAGAATGAAGGCCGCCAGGATGCCGCCTCGGATGTTGGGCAGAACCACTTTCGTGAAGGCCTGCAGGCGCGTGCAGCCCAGGATCACGGCGGCTTCCTCCATATCCGCACGGAGGTTGTTGAGGCTCGAAGAGACGACGCGCACGGCATAGGGCATCACCAGGGCTGTGTGCGTCACGAAAAGCGCCATGGTGATGGTGACGTCCAGTGGCACGACGAAATATCGAAGCAGAGCGAGGCCGACGATGATGCCGGGCACGATGATGGGGGCCGCCACGATGGTGCGGATCGTCTCGGCGCCCAGCAGATCATAGCGGTGAAGGGCATAGGCTGCGGGTATGCCGAGTGCTAGGGCTGCGAGTGTGCCGAAAACGGCAAGGAACAATGAAAGCGCGAAGCTCGCTCGAAAGCTCTCGACCGTGAAGACCTTGGCGTACCATTTGAGGGACAGGCCCTGGGGTGGGAAGGCGAGCGATTCGCCGGCCGAGGCGCCTGCCAGGATAACGATCAAGAAGGGGCCGATCAGGAAGGTCAGCGTGAGACCGAGGATGGTCCATATCGCGAATCGGGGCATCGCCTATCGCCTCACCGAAGCGATGCGCTTGAGGAGAAGATTGGCGGAGAAGGACATCACGATCAGGATCATCGCGATGACGCTTGCTGACACGAAATCGTTCGAGACATTCACCTGCTGATAGAGGAGCGTTTCGAGCATCAGGACCTTCGAGCCGCCAAGGATGGCGGGTGTAATGTAGGCCGTAAGGGCGCCTGTAAAGACCAGGGTGCCGCCGATCACCAGGCCTTCGCGGGTCAATGGGAGAATGATGCGGAAGAAGACCTGGAACCAGCTCGCCCCTAGCACGCGCGCGGCGGGTATGACGTCCTCCGGGATGTTCTCCATCGCGGAAACCAGCGAAATGATCATGAGCGGCAAGAAGAGTTGAAGGAGGCCGATGAAGACTGCGGTTTCCGTGAAAAGAAGCCGGATCGGCGTGTCCGCAAGGCCGAGCCCGACGATGGTGTCGTTGACGATCCCGGTTCGACCGAGGATCACGATCCAGGCATAGGTCCTGGCGACCGGCGAAATCATGAGCGGCAGGACCACGAGGCCGAAAATCCGCCCGCGTGCCGTAGTCGGCAAGTTCACGATGCAGAACGCGGCAGCGTAGCCAATCACCGCCGCCGTGACGACCACGAGAAAGCCCAGCTTTAGGGTCCGAAAGAACACGGACTGATTGAGGGGCTTCGAGAAGAAGTCGATATAGCCCTCAAGACTCCAGGCCCCGCTCTCGGACTGAAAGGCGATCGAGAGAAGGAGTCCGACCGGAACCAGAAACACCAGGAAGGTGAAGAGCGCCGCAGGCAGCGCCAAAGCGAGGCCTTCCCTTCGGTTAAGAAACATGTTGGGGATCAAGCAACATTATCGGGATGTCCTGCCGGACAAGTGCGAAAGGGCGGCCGCGATCGAGCCGCCCTTCGCCCGCGTTACTGGATTACCTCAGCGTTCCACTGCTCGACCCATGCATCGCGATTGGCGATGATCGTCGCCGGATCGAGGATGTTGAGCGAACCGATCAAATCGGCCCCGTAGGTGAGGTTTTCGGCGACGTCATCGCTGACCACCACATCCATGTTGGCGGGGCTGTCGATCAGGGCTTCGGCGATCCGGGTCTGCACCTCGGTCGAGAGCCAGTAGTCCATGAGCTTATGGGCCAGCTCCTCATTGCCGTTGTCCTTGGTCATGATCATGACGTTCATGCCGCCGGCTTGCCCTTCGGCCGGCTCGGCCCAGGCAAAGGGCAGGGGCGAGCTTTTGAACCGGCTCCAGGCGAACCGGCCGACCGGTGCTGCCATGACCTCCTCCTGGTTCATGAGCTGCGCCAGCTCGGATGAGCGCGAATAGAAGGTCACGATGTCATCGGCGCTCTCGCCGATGGCCGAAATCGTGCCGGTGAAGTCGCTGGCATCGCCGCCTGCGGCCTTGTCGAGCATCATCAGCGTGAGCGGTCCTTGCGTGCCGGTGATGTTGGGAAGGGAGACGCTGCCCGCCAGGCCCTCGCCGAGAAGATCCGACCAGCTTTCGATGGTCACCAGGTCCTCACGGTAGACAATCGAGCTCGCATAGAACGTGTAGCCGACCGCCATATTGTCGCCGATCGGGTCCTGGGCCGCCGGGTAAAGCCGATCGAAGCTGGAGAGCTTCGACGTGTCGATCGGCTGCAGCAAGCCTTTCTGCGCGAGGCTCAGCGCGTCATGCGAGGAGATGACGGCCATATCGATCACGGGATCGGCGGCGTTGGCTTCGATCTTGGCCATCCGCTCGACGCTGTTGCCTGTTTCGATGACCAGCTCGCAACCGCAGAGCTCTTCGAAGGGATCGTAGAGCGCTTCCTTGTAGGCGTCCTGGGCAAAGGAATACACGGAGATCGTCAAGGTCTCCTCTGCGGCAGCGCCCGAGGCGGCGAGTGTCGCGCTGAGGGCGATAGCGGAGAGATATTGTGTCATTGAGGAGATCTCCTTTTTTGCATTTTTGGTTCGCGATGGACGGATGACACGCCGCAGCGGAACGGCCTTGCCATCGAACGCTGTGTTTCACCTTGGATTTTCGCGGGAATGATTTCAATCGCCCGGCTGGCGATGTCTTCGATATTCTGTGTAGCAGTCATGCGTGATGGGCTCTTCGGCACCCAAGGGCTGACACCAGCCGCACAACGTCCCGACCGACGCCTGTGGACGGCCTGCCCCATTTGTCCTTCTTTAACCCGACCCGGCTACCATCCTCCACGTCTTGCTGGTCCATGCGATCCTGGGATTCCGAGCCTCGCCCCACTGACCCGTCGGACGGGCGGATTCCCAGGATCGCATGATTTGCGCACCGCCCCACAAGACGCTTCCGCTTTGTAACCAAAGCGGAAGAGTTTGGCCAAGCTATCTGTCAGTCAATCACACGTCCATCGAGCTGGCGAACAGCATTCATGACGGCAGAGGTACAGTTTGTCTCGTTCGTTCGCGCCGACGACGTAACATTTGAGACACTCAAAACCTGATCTTTGACTGAGACATCTGCGGTGACCAATCCGTCAAAGTGATCATTATTTACCACAGCCAATGGTCCTCCACAGTTGAAGCGGAATTGAGGGCGACGGCACTCAAAGGCTACCGATAATTTGTTAAGCGAAGTGTTCACTCTGGCTGCTGAGATCGACAAGCTTTCAACCGATGAAATAGGACAGTGAGGCGGATTTGGACTATTCCCCTCCAACTTTCGATCGCTGAACGATGCAAAGCCCTGATCACCTAGAATTCGGTTAATCTTTGCATACTCAACTGGGGGAGCTTCTGGTGAGTTACCCATCGAAGGCGCGTCAAATGCGCATGACCATGTCGGTCGATCGCCTCCATCAAGGCTGCCTGAGAAAAAAATTCTCCCAGTACTGTTTGGATCGACTTTGACTGTTTGAAAGAGCTTTGATCCCTCAACAAGCTTCTCAGCTCCTATCAGATTACCAGCGCCTGCTGTAATCCCCTCCCCCAGGCTAAGTTCGATGGCAACAAGGTCTACATTGTAAGGGGTATCAGGCAATTCTACGGATATGTTGTACACGTCATCTGACTTCGCCTCGATATCACAAATCAAGTTGGTCCGCTTCGTCACGCACAAACGCCAAGCGTTAACCGTGTTAGTATCAACGAATTGACGCAACAGAACACTCCTAGCATTGGAGTAGCTAGACCGGTTAGCTTCTGAACATATTTCATCGCTGAGCGTTGAGTGACCTTCCTGCGAATAATCGGCGCTACCGGTAATTTCTTCGTACACCGCCGCCAGAGACAATCCTTTTTCAGTATTGTGATCCTCGAAGCTGCTGGAACAAAAGAACTCAGTTGCGGCGCTCCGGTAGGTGTCCTGCGATAAACTTACCTCAGTATTAAATTTTCCGTCTGCTAGAATTGCGTGACAATCTGAAATCTCGTTCGCGAGTAGCTGTCCTCAATCGGTCGCAGCTCAAAGCTCTTTCGCTTCATAGATAAAGCGGAAGCGTCTTTTAGGGCGGTGCGCAAATCATGGGCCGTGAAACAAGGTGGCATGAAGGCGTTAATGAATGCCTAAAGACCGGAAGATGCCCTGCGATTGACGGCGTCGCTTGATGGCCGTCGATGAAGCCAGAGCTTTTCCCGAACAGGCGGCAACATCTTTTCGGCAAGGACATGCGACGAAACAAAGGGATGGAGCGTGTCTCCGATCACATCCGACCGGGGCCCGCTCTAAGAGTTTTCTTTAAAAATTATCGAGTGATTTCATGGTGTTGTCCATGAGCGGATGTGAGGGGCTCGGCGTGCCGCGGTGCAGCGCACCACAAGTGGCAGGGGACGCTCCCCGCCTGCAGGCCTGCAAGGCCGAAGGTCGGGCTTGGCATGCCGGATCTTCGCCGCGATGCGGCTGCAGACCGGGACGACGCAGGTTGGACGCGAGAGGGAGCGTTCATGGGACAAAGCCACTCGAAGGGTCGCGCCGCCGCCGGTCCATGCCTCGTCATCGGCTTTGACCGGTGCGCCGCGCCGGTCTTCAACCCCCCCTCTTCCTTGCCTGACCTCGACTGCACCATGAAGACATCATTGGATAACTTTCAAAGCAGGCTTGGCAAAACATCCCTCCGTTTCCGCCATAGGCACGATGCTCACGCCCAGGGCGTGCTTGTTGTCGATCATCACATCTCTTTGGAACGTCCGTTCGAGCGCGGGGCCAGGCCGATCGATTGGGCTTGAGCTGCCGTCGACACCAGCGAGACCTTGTGTCTTTGCCCCTTCGGTCAGATGGTAGAGAACAGATGGCAGACACGGTCTGGCTCGAAAGCTTGGGCGCAAACCCTCGACCCAGGCTAGGGCGGTCCAAGTCTATGAGGTGGCCATGCCACAGGGGGTGAGATGACGAAGACGACAGGGGCATTTGACGGCGACCCGATGCTGGCGCCCCGCTACATGAATATTCCGACCTTCATGCGTACGCCTTTGGTTAACGACCCCGCCGAGGTCGACGTTGCGCTGATCGGCGTGCCCTATGACAACGCCGTCACCAACCGGCCGGGTGCGCGTCATGGGCCGCGGGAGGTCAGGAACGCCTCCACCATGATGCGCACCATCCACCATGTGACGCGCACCAATCCTTACAGCCTTTGCAGGGTCGGCGATCTCGGCGACGTGCCGTTGCCCCATCTCTTCGATGACGCCGGCGTGGTCGAGGATATCGAAGGCTTCTACCAGTCGGTGGTGGCTGCGGGCACGACACCGCTTTCGATCGGCGGCGATCACTCCATCACCTATCCGATTCTAAAAGCGCTCGGCGCCGAGCAGCCCCTTGGTCTCGTCCATATCGACGCGCACACGGACACCTGGGACCAGTTTCTGAACACCAAATTTTCCCACGGCGCCCCCTTCCGCCGCGCGGTCGAGGCGGGCGTGCTCGATCCGAAACGCACCATCCAGATCGGCATCCGTGGTGCCCAAAATGCTGACGAAGGCTGGCGATATGCCCAAGAAATGGGCATGCGCGTGGTGTTCATCGAAGAGCTGAACGAGCGTGGCTGCGCCGAGATCCTGGAGGAGGCGAAACGCATCGTCGGCGACCAGCCAGCTTATGTCACCTTCGACATCGACAGCCTCGATCCCGCCTTCGCGCCCGGCACCGGAACCCCGGAGTTCGGCGGGCTTACGCCGATTCAGGCGCAAATGCTCGTGCGCGGCCTCGATGGTTTGAACCTGATCGGCGCCGATGTCGTCGAGGTGTCACCGCCCTTCGACTACGCCAACATCACCGCGTTAGCCGGCGCGACGATGGCCTATGAATTGCTATGCATCCTAGCACAGGCACGCGGGCGCGCAGGCACGGCCTGATCGTGGACTAGGCGCTATCGCAGTCAAAAACGAAGAAACCAAGAGAGGAAACAGCCATGAAGCCGATGACATCGAAAACAGCGGGCGTCCTCGCCCTCGGTGCAGCACTCGCCTTCGCCACGCCGGCGAGCGCCGCCGATCTGATCCGCTGCGTCTACCCCTTCTGGTTCGGCTTTGCACCGGTGCCGGTGGCCATCGAGCTCGGCTATTTCGCGGAAGAGGATCTGGAGGTTACCACGGTCTTCGACAATGACCGTGCGAATGTGCTCCCCGCCTTCGAGAGCGGCGATCTCGACTGCACCATGCGCACCATCGGCGAATATATGTCCCGCCCGCGCACGCCCGACACACCAGGCACTGTGATCGGCACGATCGACGTCTCGGTCGGCGCTGACGGCGTGGTCGCCGGACCGGAGATCGAGACGGTTGAGGATCTGGTCGGCAAGGTGTTCGCAGGCGAGATCAACCATCCCGGTACGGTGATGACCCAGCATGCGCTCTCGAAGCTCGGGCACAGCATGGACGATCTGGAGCTTCGGCTGATCAACACCGATGATTCGATCGCCGTCTTCGAGGACGAAGAGGTCGCCGCCGTCGCGACCTGGGAGCCGATGATGAGCAACATCGTCGACAACACCTCGAAGGAAGGTTCGAAGATCCTGCTCTCCTCCGCCGACTTCAACGGCCTGATCACCGATGTCATCATCGTCCATGACGACGATCTCGAAGCGAACCCGGAAAAGTACAAAAAATTCCTGCGCGGTATCTATCGGGCGATCGATCTCTACAAGACCGATCCCGACGCCTTCCTCGCCGCAGCCGCTCCCGCCTTCGACGTGACGCCCGAGGAGATGGCGGCCGATCTCGGCGGCGTGCAGTACACGACCTATGAGGAAAGCGTCGAGTTCCTAGGCACCGCTGGCAGCCCCGGCACCCTAGGCCAGATTTTTTCCGACCTGGATGCGATCAACCTGTCGCTTGATCTGCAGGACGAAAGCCTCGCTTATGAGAACCACGTCGATCCGACGATCCAGGACGGCCTGTTCGACGGCGCCAAGCGTTAGTGCTGCTGTCTGAACGACATCGATCGGGTCCGTCAGGGCCCGATCGCTCCTTTTGATGGCTGACCAGCGCCGGAACGGCTCGCCTCTTCTTCGCTTTCGCGGCAAGGCGTCGGCGCAGACCGAGACCACGCTTGCGATCGTTGCGTTCGCCGGCCTGATCGCGATATGGCAGCTTATCGCGAGCTTCGAGCTGATGCCGGCGCGCTTTCTACCGGGACCGCTCGCGGTGCTCGAAGCGCTCGGCTGCATGCTGTTTCAGAACGACTTCCTGTCCGATATCGGCATCAGCATCGCGCGTGTCTGGGCCGCGTTCCTGCTCTCGGTGATTATGGCGGTGCCGCTCGGCATCTGGATGAGCAGCTACCGCCTCGTCGGAGCACTCACCGAGCCCGTCATCGACTTCATCCGCTACCTGCCCGTGCCGGCACTCGTGCCGCTCCTCCTCATCTGGTTCGGCATCGGCGAGGAGAGCAAGATCGCCGTACTCTGGATGGGCACCTTCTTCCAGCTCGTCCTCCTGATCGCCGACGACGCCAAGCGCGTGCCCTGGGAGTATGTCGAAATCGGCTACACCCTCGGCGCCAAGCCGCGCCAGATCATCCGGGACATCATCCTCCCCTCGATGGGGCCCTCGATGGTCGACAATCTCCGCATCACGCTCGGCTGGTGCTGGACCTACCTGATCGTCGCCGAGATCGTCGCCGCCAATAGCGGCATCGGCCACGCCATCTGGTCCATGCGCCGCTTCGTCAAGACGCCGGAGGTCATGGCCGGCATTCTCACCGTCGGCATCATCGGCCTCGCGACGGACCAGCTCATCCGCTACGCCCACCGCCGCTACTTCCGTTACCTCGGGTAATGCGATGACTGGGACCTCGCCATTTCTTCGGTTCGATCGCGTGACCAAAACCTTTCCTGATCAGGGTGGGGGCGAGATCGAGGTCATTCGGGACACCATGCTCGATGTCGGCGAGGGCGAGATCGTCGTTTTCCTCGGCCCTTCCGGCTGCGGCAAGACCACGCTGATGCGCATGGCCGGCGGTCTCGATTTCCCGAGCAGCGGTTGCATTCAGCTTCATGGCGAAGAGGTTGACGGACCGGACCGGCGGAAGGGCATGGTCTTCCAATCCTACTCCTCCTTTCCCTGGCTCACCGTGCACGAAAATGTTCTTTTTGGTATGCGCTACAGATACGACCTGAGCGTGGACGAAAAGCGACGACGGGCGGAGCACTACACCAAGCTCGTAGGCCTCGGCGATTTCCCGAACTTCTACACGAACAAGATCTCCGGCGGCATGCGCCAGCGCGTGGCGATCGCGCGAACGCTTGCGGCCGATCCCGAAATCCTGCTGATGGACGAGCCCTTCGGCGCGCTCGATGCGCTCACCCGCGAGTTCCTGCAGCTCCAACTCCTCGACATCAACCGCACTGAGAAGAAGACGGTCATCTTCGTGACGCATGATGTCGAGGAGGCCGTCCTGCTCGCCGATCGGATCATCGTGTTTTCAGCGCGGCCTGCACGCATCATCGAAGACATCGCGGTCGCCGACAGCCTGGGCGATGGCCCGCGCAGCATCGAGACCAAGGAAAGCGACTCGTTCTTTCAGTTGCGTAATCGCATCCTTCACATCACCCGTGAGGAAGCAGGGCGAGCGGCAAAGGCGCAACAGAGCTGAGGAGATATCGAGATGGACTTCAGCGGCAAATCCGTCCTCGTCACCGGCGCTAGCCGCGGCATCGGCTACGGCATCGCCAAGGCCTTCGCGAAGGCCGGCGCCGATCTCACCATCCTCGCCGACGATCCGGAGACTGAGAAGGCAGCGAAAGCGTTGGAGGCGGTCGCGGGCAAGCCGGTACGAGCGATGGTGGCGGACATCGCCGATCGTGCAGCCGTGGCGTCGACGGTCGGTACGCTCGAAAGGATCGACGTGTTGATCAACAATGCCGGCCTCGAACTGATCACTCCGATCGACGAGGAAGGCGACGAGGTCGAAAACACCTTCCGCCGCATCGTCGACATCAACGTCAATGGCAGTTTTTTCGTGACGCGCGAAGCGTTGAAAAAGATCCCGGACGGCGGCCGGATCATTTTCACAGCCTCCGTCTGGGGGAAAAGCGCTGAGGCCGGCTTCAGCGCCTACTGCGCCTCCAAACACGCCGTCATCGGCCTGACGCGCACGCTCGCGAAAGAACTTGGCGCGAGAAACATCACGGTCAACGCCGTCTGTCCCGGCTGGGTCAAAACCGTCGCCTCCATGCGCTCTCTCGGCAAGATGGCGGAACGCTACGACCGCGACGAGCAATCCCTCCTCGACGACATCACCGCGACCCAGGCGATCGGCGGTCTGATGCAGCCGGACGACATCGCCGGCCCCTATCTCTTCCTCGCCTCGGACGCCGCCGCCAACATCACCGGCCAGTCCCTCAACATCGACCGCGGCGAGCTCCCATCATGAGCCGCGGACGCGCGGCGGCGTTGACTTTAGATGGCAAGCGCGCCCTCGTCACCGGCGCAGCCGCCGGCATTGGGCGCGCGATCGCCGAGGACCTTCTGGCGAAGGGCGCGACCGTCGCCATGCTCGATCGCAACCACATCACCGACGCCCCCGCAGACACCCTCGCCCTCCAGGCCGATGTCTCCAGCGAGACGGACGTCCTGGCCGCCATGACCGAAGTCCGAAAGAACCTGGGCGGTCTCGACATCCTCGTGAACAACGCCGGCATCCTTCTGGAGCGCAACCTCCTCGATTGCACACTGGCTGACTTCGAAAAAATCATCGGCGTCAATCTGCGCGGCGTCTTCCTGGTCGGCCGCGAAGCTATCCGCATGATGGTCGACCAAGGCGAAGGCGGCCGCGTGATCAACATCAGCTCCGAACTCGCCTATCTCGGCCGTGAGGATTTTTCGCTCTACTGCGCCTCCAAGGCCGGCGTCCTCGGTCTCACCCGCTCCTGGGCGCGCGAATTCGCACCCGACATCCTCGTGAACGCCGTCGCCCCCGGTCCCACCGACACCGCCATGCTCGACATCGAAAGCATGTCCCCCGAATGGCGCGAAAAGGAAACAGCCATACCCCTCGGCCGCATCGCCCGCCCTGAAGAAATCGCCAAAGTCGTCACCTTCCTAGCCGGCCCCGACGCCACCTTCATCACAGGCCAGTGCTACCAGGCCAACGGCGGCGCCGTCATGCCCTAGGTGCGGTGCAACGCGCACATCGTTGACTTGACGGTGCTTGAACCTGGCTGCGTCGCCACTTCATCACCTTGTAAGCGCTTGAAAGAACATGTTGCCAGATTCGCGCTTTCTTTACGTTTCCACGTCATGATGGGCATCAGGTCCATGCGATCCTGGGAGTCCGAGCCTCTCCCAAGATCTACGGCGGGCGTAAGGATTCCCAGGATCGCATGGACCTGATTCGAGACCGTACCAGCCAAGCGTTAAGACTTTCTTTCGGCTCGGACGAATTCGGCTTGTAATCGGCCTGCGATCTGAACGTCCGTACTCCTGGCCAACTTGTCGGAAGTCGGTTGGTTCTTATGCGCACTTCCTACCCAATTGAGACACAAGATTACTGGGGGAAGCCAAAAGGACTTCTGCGTTATCCAAACGCGAGAATATAAGCTCGATACCGTCTGATGTAACATAAAGAAGCTTAAAGAGAATCCGAGAAACCACGCCAAAGACAGCCAGATGCTGATGACGGTGGGCATTGGGTGTCTCGACCATCTATGCTCCTAATTTACATTGATGAGACGCGAGAATAGGATCCTCATCGTGAATTTTCTGTATTACCGATAGCCAGGAAATCCATGTCGCGACCGAAATCTTGGCAATTGGTTCGTATTGTTTCGGAAGGCCTGCAGCTCAAGAAATTTGAGCCTGGTATTGAGTGGAAAAAAACATCGATGGAGATTGCTTCACAAATGTCTTGTTCGCTCAAATTGTCTCGATTTTCTTTCTCGGTATATCTCGCCATCACGCTTTCATTGACGTCATGTCAGCCGAGTGACGCCGACCCTGCTACAGGATCTGAGCAAGGGAAACGTGATGATATAGAAGCCTTGGCAGCAGCATGTGATAGGGGAGACGACATGCGCTGCCATCTGTTGGGGCTTGAATACGCCCTGGGTGACAAGGTTTCTCAAGATTATGAGAAAGCCGCTTCCCTATTTGAGAAAGCTTGTGCCTCGAATATTGCTGAGGCGTGTGCTTTCCTGGCCAGCAGCTATCACAATGGTGCAGGTGTGGAAAAGGATGTTACCAAAGCCACAGAGTTGGATACGCTCGCCTGTAGTCTCGGCGATGGCACGGGCTGTAAGGGTGCTGCCCAGTCTTATGTCTATGGCGATGGTGTCGAGCAGGATTTTGCGCAGGCACGCAATTTTGCCGAAGAAGCTTGCGAAAAAGGCCATGCTGAAGGATGCCGAATTCTGGCGAATCTCTACTACGAAGGTCAAGGAGTTCAGCAAGATATCAAACAAGCGGCTCGCCATTACGTCGAAGCCTGTAACGGCAGCGATGCTGTGAGCTGCCACAATGTCGGTTCGATGTTGGAAGGCATTGACAACGTTGCCGCCCAAAAAGAGAGCGTTGCTTACTTTCAGAAAAGCTGCGACCTCGACCACGGAAGGGCCTGCGCCAAAATCGGTTATCTCTATGCGACAGGAGAAGGTGCCGTCGCCCAGGATTTTGAGAAGGCGATAACGGCTTACAAGAGAGGGTGCAGTGCTGGTTTTGAGGTGGCCTGTCAGGACTATCGGTCCCTTCAGGAGGCTTCGAGAGGAGGGGGCTAAGCCGGCACGGCGAGCCGAGATCGCCCGTAATGTCCGCAGCTGATAGGCCAAGCAGACCTGCCGAATGGTCCCGCTTCCTTCCTTCATTGACCCAAAGGCGCCACTCGAAAGAGTGAAGACAATAGGTCAGGGTCTTCGGTTGGCACAAATTTGTCCCTAACCCGCGAGCCAGCAAAAAAGAACGCTCCCCCGAGAAAACCCGGAGGAGCGTTTCAATCTCATCTCAAGTCGACGATGTCGGCGTCGGACAGTCAACGCTTGAACGCGTCGCTCACTTGGAGCCCCAGGTGGCGAGTTGGGCGTCGACGGAACCTTCGCAGTCGGTGGCGGCTGATGTGAACTTGTCGTGCCATTCGGTGCCGAACTGATCGACATACCACTGGCCCATCGGCTCCTTGACGGCGCGGAAGGTCTCCATCTCTTCGGCTGTAGGCACGTAGACTTCGCCGCCGCCCGCGACAAAGGCAGCGGTCTGCCGGCCTTCGGCACCCTTGTTGAACTCAAGCTGGACGTTGGCCATCTGGCGAATGCCAGCGACGGTCAGTGCCCTCAGATCATCGGGCATGCTGTCGAGAAAGGACTGGCTCACGGCCATGAAGCCCCAGAGATAAGCGTGCTCGTCCAGCGTCGAGAAGCGCAGCACCTCGTCCATCTTGTTGGGTATGATGTCTGTCACGGCGTTCTTGGTGCCCTCGACCACGCCGGTGGCGAGCGAGGTGTAGAGCTCGCCCCAGGCGACCGGCGTCGGGTTGCCGCCGAAATACTCCATCATGGTGACGGGAAGCTGCGAGTTGATCACCCGCATCTTCACGCCCTTCAGATCCTCCGCCGACTTCACCGGCGCGCTTGCCGTGAAGAAGTTGCGGAAGCGCCCGGTATTGCCGACGCCGATCAGATTGACGTTACCGGATTTCTCCAAGAAGCCCTTTCGGACGTCTTCGAAGAACGGCCCGTCGATCATGCATTCGGCGACCATGTCATCGCGGATGACATAGGGGAGTTCGATCACCTGCAGCTCCGGCATGAAGCCGACCAGGCCGCCAAGCGCGGTGTGCGCAATCTCGAGCGTGCCGGCATTCACCTGCTCGACCATCTCGCGGAAGGAGCCAAGCTGCGAGCCCGGGAAGATCTGCACCTCGATCTGGCCGTTCGAGCGAGTCTCGAGAAAGCTTTTCAGGAACTCGCCGGCAACATGGTCGTCGCTATCGTCACCGACCGGGCCGGGATGGCCGTATTTCAGAATGTAGTCAGCCGCATCGGCAGCGCCGATAGGCCCGACAGATAACAAAGCCGCGGCGGCAACAGCAGCGCCCCCCTTGAGCACGTCTTTGAGCATCGAAAAACCTCCCTGTTGATTTGTTGGCGCCCCATCAGACCCCGAAGCCCAGGAGGCGCGGCAGGGTCATGGTAAGGGCGGGGAAATAGGTGATCAAGAAGATCACCACAACGTGGACCATGAGGAACGGCCACATATCTTTTGCGATATCGAGGATCGAGATGCGGGTGAGTGTCGAGGCGACGAACAGGACGAGACCCATGGGCGGCGTTGCCAGGCCGACCGTGAGGTTGACGCACATGATGATCGCGAAATGGAGCGGGTCGATGCCGAGCGAGTTCATGGTCGGCGCGAGCAGCGGGCCGAGGATAAGGATCGCCGGCCCCGCATCGAAGAACATGCCGACGATGAACAGCAGAATGTTGATGCAGAAGAGCACGATCAGCGGGTTGTCGCTGATCGCGGTCAGAAGCGACGAGATGGTGCTGGGAGCACCCGAGAGCGAGGTCACCCAGCCAAAGACCGTCGCCGCGCCGATCACCAGGAGTATCGAGGAGGAGGCCAGGCCTGCCCGGTAGAGCATGTCCGGGATGCGGCTGATTTCCAGCGTGCGCGTCACGAAGATCGAAAGGAGGAGCGCGTAGGCGACAGCAGCGGCGGCCGCCTCGGTCGGCGTGAAGACGCCGGACAGGATGCCGCCCAGAATGATGAAAGGGGTGAGCAGCGGGAGAAAGGCAGAGCTGAAGGCCGTACCGACTTCGCCGACGCTTGCGCGCTCAGCGCTCCTCGGGAAGTTCCGCTTCTTGGCGAGAATGCCATTCACGATCATGAGGCCGATGCCCATCATCGCCCCCGGCACGAAGCCCGCCGCAAAGAGCCCGCCGACCGAAACACCCATGATGTAAGCGTAGACCACCATGATGATCGAAGGCGGTATGACAGGGCCGATCACCGAGGAACAGGCGGTGACAGCGGCGGCGAATCTGCGAGTGTAGCCGTCCTTCTCCATGGCTGGGATCAGGATCGAGCCCAGCGCCGAGGTGTCGGCGACCGCCGAGCCGGAAAGCCCGGCGAACAGCATGGAGGACACGATGTTCACATGCGCGAGCCCGCCCCGGAGATGGCCGACCAGCGTGTTCGCGAATTTCACGAGACGCACGGTGATGCCGCCGTGGTTCATGATCTCGCCGGCAAGGATAAACATCGGGATCGCAAGCAGCGGGAACTGGTTGATGCCGCCGAAGACCCTCTGGGGCATCATGTTCAAAAACACGGTCTGATCGTTCAGCCAGACACCGATGATCGGCGCAAAAATCAGGGCGAAGACGATCGGCACGCCCAGCGCCATGAGGCCGAGAAGGCAATAAAAGATCACCAGGGCCATGGCTTACACCGTCCCAAGTTGAAGCTGGCGCGCCTCGTACCCGGGGGCCATTACTCGCGAACCTCGTCGACGATCGCGGCGACGTCCTCATCGATGCCCTGGCTGGGATCGGCGATGCCCATGAGCGCCTTCAAGCTGAGTTCGATCGCGACCAGGCAGGTAAGCGCCGAGCCGACGGGAACGGCGACATACATCCAGACCATCGAGAAATTGAAGCTAGAGGCCACCTGGCGGGCACCAAGCTCCGCAAACTCCCAGCCTTTCAAGAACAGAATGCCCATGGTCGCGATGATCACGAGATTGATGCCCAGATAGAACGCCTGGCGACCTCTAGGCGGGAACAGCTTCACCAGAAGGTCGATATTGATGTGCGCGGCATGGCGAAGTGCGATCGGCGCGCCTAGAAATGTCAGCCACACCATCAGATATTTCGAGCCCTCTTCCGACCACGCGATCGCGTTGTTGAGGGCGTAGCGATAAAAGACGGCCACGATCAGGATGACGGCCAGAACGCCGACGATAGATATGATTGCGTATTTGCAGACTCGAAGCAGGTGATCATTGATTCGCGAGAGAAAACCTGCCGCACGAGCAAGCGCGGTCACGGCTTCGATGCCGCCATGCCAGGAAAAGCGCCGAGCGCAATCCATGTCATTATTTGGCCCCCTTTTCTTTGATAGTACATCGAATGCGACGAAATCCTAGAACTTTGCCAACTATGGCAGGCGACCTCGTCGGGAGGCAGCGCGTACCGGAGAGGATTTCGTTGTTGAACCAGAGGCTTGCCACAGCCGTGACGACAATAAATCCGGCGCGAAGATTTGTTGCATTCCGGGGCGAATCCAAGTCAGCGGCGAGACTTGGCACGATCGCTCCTCTTGCGACATGCTGAAACGCTTAGTGAAACTTCGCAATTACCGTTCTGTCTCCTATTGGCACATCCCTTCCATTGGCCTTGTGATGGCTTATCGCCGGTCAGCCGAAGCGCCAGTCATGGATAATCCGAGGCTATTCCTCGACATTTTGAACCGCGCCGAGTTTACAGATTCAATCAATCCACCGTTCCAACCGTCTCGTCAGCGCTTGATCGGCATCACTGGCCGGTCGTAATAGGGCAACCGGTCAACCCGGAGCTGGCAGCTCTCGCGGGAGGCGAGGACGTGGCGGGCGATGTCCTCGAGCGGCGCGAGCCAGACGTCGCCGCGACCGACCATATCATCGATCAGCTTCTCCACCTGACGCCAGCGTGCGAGGCGGCCGCTGACGAAGGGATGCCAGACGCCGATCCAAAGCCCGCCGGCCTCGTAGGCCGCCTCGAACTCCTCGCGAAAACCCTCCATGGCGCGCGCCGGCGACATCACCTGCATGACGTAGTCGAGCTCCAGGCTGTGCACATAGGGCGGCCAGTCGTCGACACCCCAATGGGTCGGCAGCTCCACCAGCTCGCCGTCCGCCGTCTGCAGCAGATAGGGAATGTCGTCCCCCATCAGCGAGCTGTCGTAAAGAAAACCCTGCTCGATCAGGAGGTCCGCCGTGTTGTCGGAGAAATGGTAGAGCGGCGAGCGATTGCCTCTGGGGCGCTTGCCGGTGAAGCGCTCGATCACCTCGATGCTGCGCTCCAGCCAGTAGCGCTCGTCCTCGCGTGACAGGCTGTTGGGCGCTTCGTGGATGTAGCCGTGAAAGCCGATCTCGTGGCCGCCCTCGACGATCGCCTCGACCGTCTTCGGATATTGTTCGATGCACCAGGCTGGAATGAAGAAGGTCTGCTTCAGCCCATATTTCCGATAGCCTTCCAAGATGCGTGGCACGCCGACTTCCGGTCCGTAGCGCAGCATCGACATCGCCGAAATCTTGCTGAGCGAGGTTTTCGGATGCTCGATATGCAGCAAGCTGTCGGCATCCATATCGAAGGTAATCGCCGCCGCACAACGCGCACCGTTCGGCCAGGTCACGGGATGTTGGATCATGAAGGACGCCTCTTCGCTGATTTGCTTCAGTCTCGCCGCTTTATTGATGAAGCGATAGAGCAGACTGGCCTGGTCGAGAGATCCGTTCCGTCGCCTTGCGGTCAAACCGCTTAGCGAATGCGGGTAAGGCTCTGCAGGTTCCGAGCGGGCGACGTGGACGTTCAGTCCAGCACGACGTCGCCGTTCGGAGACGACAGAGCGAAGCTCAGTCCTTTCGTCGATCCCTCGATGACATCGGCCAGGTGATCGACGCCGAGTGCGGTGAGGATATCCGTCAGCCAGGCGGGATCGGGATGGGTCAATCTTACCGTCCGAAGCGCGATGCCGAGATCCTGCATGCCTGTGCTCGGATGCGGACCAGGCGACCATTCGATGAACGCCGGCAGCAAGCCGCCTTCGGGCAGGCTGCCGTCTTCGGGAACGGTCAGACGCCAGGAACGCTCGCCGCGGGTGAAGAGCACCACCTTGCCGAGATCGACCGGGCTCGCCTCGATCACGCCGTCCAGATCGTCGGTGCCGACCACCCAGCAAAGGGCGTGCGGCCGCTCGGCCAGGCGCGCACGGGTCGACGGGTCGTCCAGGGTGAACCAACGGGTGCGGCCCGGGTCCGGCGCATCCGGGTCGATCGCGATGATCTCCAGGAAACGCTCATCGCCACCTTGGGCGACGCAATTGTGGGTGCTCATCGCGGTGTGCTTGCCGCCCTTGGGCACATCCACGCCGAGGGCTTGCCTGAGCGCCGCCTGACCCTGCTCGAGCGTCTCTGCACCGATGGCGAAATGGTCGATCTTGTTCTGCATCCCGTGGGCCTCCTGGATCGGTAACGATGCTCATGGCCGATATCGAAGCGGATGACGCGTGCTTCATCAGGCCGTAGACATGGTCGGCGACCAGCAGGTGATCGCTTGTCTTTGATGATCAATGCTCGACCTTGACGTGTCAATATATGAACTATATGTGTTGAATATCAGCACATGACGCTGTTGCACTGGGGGCATGGCGTGTCCGGTCATGTTACTGCAAGCCATTGGGGGCCAGGGATCGTCGTCACCCGCGACGGACGGCTGGATGCCGTCGACCCTCATCCCGGCGATCCCGATCCATCGCGCATCAATGACAACATAGCGGACAGCCTGAACGGGCGGGCGAGGGTTCTGCGTCCTGCGGTGCGCCAAGGCTATCTGGAGCATGGCTCCAGGGCCTGTGCAGGCGAGCGAGGGCAGGAACCCTTCGTCGAGGTCGATTGGGAGACAGTGCTCGATCTGATCGCCGATGAGCTGACGCGGGTCCGTTCCGACCATGGCAATGAGGCGATTTTCGCGGGCTCCTATGGCTGGGCCAGCGCCGGGCGCTTTCACCATGCCCAGAGCCAGCTGAAGCGTTTCTTGAATGCCGCCGGCGGGTTCGTGCGCTCCGAGGGCAATTACAGCTACAACGCCGCCCTCGTGCTGATGCCGCATATCGTCGGCAATTTCAGGGAGCATGTGAAACAGGCGACCCGCTGGCGCACCGTCGCGCGGGACGGCCGCCTCGTCGTCATGTTCGGCGGCGTGCCGCTTCGAAACGCGCAGGTGTCAGGCGGCGGCACGGGCAGGCACCGCCTGGGGGCGGATCTGGACGCTTGCGCCAGGGCGGGCGTGCGCTTCGTCAATCTGAGCCCGCTCAAGGGCGATGCTGCGGCAGCGCTCGACGCCGAATGGCTGCCGCCCAAGCCGGGCACGGACGTCGCCGTGATGATGGGCCTCGCCCATACGCTCTTGTCCGAAGGTCTGCACGATCAGGCCTTTCTCGATCGCTACTGCGTCGGCTTCGACAGGCTGGCTGCCTATCTCACAGGTGAGAGCGATGGGGTCGTGAAGGATGCGGATTGGGCGTCGACCCTCTCCGGCCTCGATGCCGAACGCCTTCGAGCGCTCGCCCGCGACATGGCCGCCGGCCGCACGCTGATCACGACGGCGGTCGGCCTGCAGCGGGCCGATTTCGGCGAGCAACCGCTCTGGATGACCGTGGCGCTCGCGTCGATGCTCGGCCAGATCGGCCTTCCCGGCGGCGGCTACGGGATCGGCTATGGCGCTGACGCCAGCATCGGCACCATGGACCGACCGATCCGCTGGCCGTCCTTGCCGCAGGGGCGAAACCCGATCGACAGCTTCATACCCGTTGCGATGATCGCCGACATGCTCCTCCATCCGGGCGACGGCTATGACTATAACGGCGAACGTCGCACGTTCCCGGACGTTCGGCTGGTCTGGTGGGCGGGCGGCAATCCGTTTCACCATCATCAGGATCTGAACCGGTTGCGCCAGGCTTTCCAGCGGCCCGAGACCATCATCGTGAACGAGATCAACTGGACGGCATCGGCGCGTCATGCCGATATCGTTCTCCCTGTCGCCGCCCCGCTGGAACGGGCCGATTTCGCTGCTGGAACCCAGGACAATGCGCTGATCCCGATGCCGATGGTGACGCCACCGCCGGGAGACGCCCGGCTCGAATTCGAGATCTACAGGGCGCTCGAAGCCAGGCTGTCGCTCGGAACGGCGTTCAGCCAGGGGCTCACCGCCGAGGCCTGGCAGGAACGTATGTGGGCGGAAGCTGAAGCCACCGCAAAGCAGGCCGGGGTGAGCCTGCCGGCATGGCGCGACTTTCTCGAAGGTGATCTGATCGAGTTCGACGATCCGGCGCCGGACAACGTCTTTCTCTCGGCCTTTCGCGAGGACCCGGCGCGCCATCCGCTGCCGACGCCGAGCGGCAGGATCGAACTGGCCTCCGACGTGATCGCAGGTTTCGGCTATGACGACTGCCCCGGCCATCCGGCCTGGTCTCCGGCGCGCGGACGAGCCGCGGGCGAGACGGAGGACCATCCGCTGCATCTGCTCTCCGGTCAGCCCGAAACCCGCCTGCACAGCCAGCATGACAATGGCGCTTTCAGCCGGAGCCGGAAGATCCAGGGCCGGGAGCCGATCCTGATCAATCCCTCGGATGCGCGCGCGCGCGGCATCGCTGATGGCGATGTGGTGGTGGTGTTCAACCCGCGCGGCCGTTGTCTGGCCGGCGCCCTGATCACCGAGGATATTCGAGAAGGCGTCGTCTTTCTCTGGACCGGGGCCTGGTATGATCCCGATTTCGCCGACCCGGAGCATCTCGATCGTCACGGCAATCCCAATGTGCTGACCCACGACCTGCGCACATCGCGGCTGTCCCAGGGTCCGGCGGCGCAATCGGCCTTCGTCGAGATCGCCAGGTATGACGGCGCACCGCCGCCGATCCAGGCGTTCGATCCTCCTGCCTTCACGTCGTCGACATGACGGATCATTGTCGAACCCCAGACCATTTGATATGCAAACCGGCCTGTTCCGGCGATCGATGGCGGTGTCCTTGAACGACAAGACCGAAGCAACGAAACCCGTTCGCGTCGACTCGACGCTCGCCAAGGGCCTACAGGTTCTCGAAGCTCTGGCGCGGTCCAAGACCGGCAAGGGCGTCACCGAACTCTCGCGTGAGCTGGACCTCACCAAGTCCAACACCTTCCGCCTGCTGCAATCGCTCTCGGTGCTCGGCTATGTGAAGAGCTCCGCGTCGAAGCTCTACGCGCCGACCATGAAGGTCTGGCAGATCGGGCAGACGATCATCGGCCATCTGGATCTGCCGACGCTGGCCGCAGCGCAGATGCAGGCCCTATCAAAGGAGACCGGTGAGACGATCTATCTGGCCGTTCCCGATGGCCTCTCCGTGATCTATATCGACAAGATCGACAGCACCAAGCCGATCCGGTCCTGGAATCCGGTGGGCGGCAGCGCGCCGCTGCATTGCGTCGGCACCGGCAAGGCGCTGCTGGCCGCGAATTACGGCGATCTGCGCGAGCAGATCCGGGGTCATCTGACCAAGTTCACGGACCGGACCATCACGTCGATCAAGCGGCTGGATGAGGATGTCGACGCCACCAAGGCTCGCGGCTACGCCATCGACACCGGCGAATATCGCGAACGTATCTACAGCTTCGGCGCCGCCATCCGCCTCCCCAACGGCGACGCCATCGCAGCGCTTGGCGTCTCCGTCCCCGACGTCAATCTCGAGGGTAGCAAACAGGCGACGATCTGCGAGAGCGTATTCCGCGCCGCGAATGCCGTAAGCGAGGCCATGACGGGGCGGTAGGTTTCTTGTCGATGGGAACTGCTTGTTTCCTGAAGCCAGGCATGACTTTCGTCGCATTAGCTCAACAAAATAAACTGCAGCCGCCTCCTAGCAGGCCGTAGCTAGATTCTGAATTCGTTTCAAGAATGCAGCAAATGACGCTGCTCATCATCATCGTGAAAAAAAAGAATTGCAGTGTGAAGAGTTTCACAGAGCTCCAACATTTTATGCTGCAATATCGCCGATTATTAGTAGAGCCAGATTTTTCAATGCAGAAATCTTTTCAGAAAGGCGAATTTCAATGGCCATGTCTCCAAGTGATAGTGTCCGCAGGGCGGCAGCCGACCTCGCGGGCAAGAAGGTTAAGGGTAGCGATAGCGACCTGGTGCGCTCGGAGCGCTCGGCGAGACTGCCGGATGGCCGAGGCGTGCATCGCTTCGTCACCGCCAGCCGCAAAGATGCTAATGCGCCGGGGCACAGCGTGGTGCTGGGCGACGATGGCAAGGAGGTCGATGCCGCGTCGCTGCCGAGCGATGTTGCCGATGCCTTGGGCGTCGTTCGCGTCCGACCGGCCTCACCCGGATCGGCGATGCTGGCCAGCAAGGCAGCATCCGCATCGATCGATCCCCGCTCCAACGACTTGGTGCTCGAACTCGGTGACACCGAAACAGAGATCGTCACGGTCACCATTCCTCCGCGCGCCGGTGTTTCAAAGGCGGACGTCTATCTGCTCGCCGACAATACAGGCAGCATGGGACCGGTCCTCGATGCCGTAAAGGCGGGTGCAAGTGACATCCTGAACGCTATTACTGATCTTGATATCGCTTTCGGTGTTGGCAGTTATCGTGACTATCCCGACACTGACCCGCCGTTCACGCATCAGCTCGCACCGGACACCAATGCTGCGAACGTTACGGCCGCGATAAACGCCTGGACGGCAATTGGTGGCGGCGATGGCTCCGAAGGGCAACTCTACGCCCTCTATCAGTTGGGTGAGGCACCAGGCGGTCCGATCGGCTGGCGGCCGGATGCCAAACGCATCATCGTCTGGTTCGGCGACGCGCCAGGTCATGATCCGATCTGCAGGAGCTTCACCGGCCTGCCCTTCGACATCACCGAGAACGTCGACGCAGCTGACAGGCGCTCGGCAACGTCACGCCTAGTTAATCAGGACATCAGTGTCATTGCGATAAGTACACGGTCCGATTTCTTTGCTAACGCTCTGGATGATGATCCATCCACAAGTGATGGCGACTATACCGCCGCCGGCTGCAGCACGACTGGGACTGCAGGTCAGGCGACGCGCATCGCGGCCGCGACCGGTGGTGTTCACGTCTCCAACATCGACGCCGACGAGATCGTCGGTGTGATCATCGAGCTGATCAATGCGGCGATCGGTCAGATAGATAACCTCACGCTCGAACCGAGCGCTTCGGTCGCCCCGTTCGTCGACAACATTTCGCCGCCGAAATACATGGATCTGCGGGGCGATGAGGAACACGTCCTGCCGTTCAAGGTGACGTGGCGTGGTATCAAGCCATGCGGTGACGAGGATGTGGTGATCAATGGCGGGCTGAATGCCGTGGCCGACAATGAGGTGATCGCGCGTAAGCCCGTGCGCATCACCGTGCCGGCCTGTCCGCCCGAGTTCGTCTATGCGGTGAAGTATGTGTGCGGGACGCAGGACGACTGCGGTTGCCCGGAGGCTCCGGTGAGGCCGGGGCGCTATGCGACCGAGATCAACATCCAGAACGTCGCCCGTCATACGGCCAAGGTGACGAAGCTTGTGGTGCCCACAGTCACGGCCGGCATCGGTGTCGCCCGCGAACCCAGCTTCAGGGGCCCCGTGGGACGGGATGCCATCAAGCTGCCGGCGGGTGCTGCGACCATGGACGACTGCAAGCGGCTTGCGGAATTGCATTACGGTGCGCCCGCCGAGGGTCGCTTGCCGCTGACCATCGGCTTCCTGCACATTGTCAGCACACAGCGGCTCGTGGTCACGGCGGTCTACACAGCGACCGGGGCCGACGGCGGCCTCAGCATGGACGTCGAGACGGTGCAGCCGATTGAGCGTCCGCAACTGCCGCCAAGGCTTCCGATTCCGTTCTGACGAAAGATCAATTTGGCAATCAACGCCAAGCAACAACAAAGCAGTTGTGTCGTCGCCTCCCACCGCCGCTTGGGAGGCGACTTTCTTGTGTCTGCCGATGGCGCAAAGTCGAAATCAGCATTTCGGCAGAAATCGAGCCCAAACGGCGTCCTCCGGCGGGTGTAATCGCTGTGGCAGGCAAGGACAGCCGGTTCTGCTCACGCCCCGAGGTCAACGAGGCACGCAGGGCGTCCTTACTTCCTCGGCTCCGGCATCTCCACCGGGCCGCCCTGCTTCTCCCAGGTCGAAAACCCTTCCTTCAGATGGGCGGCGTCGAAGCCCATGTCCTGCAGCGTCGCGACGGTCAGCGCTGAGCGCCAGCCTGAGGCGCAGTGGAAGACGAATTTTTTGTCTTCGCCGAACACGTCCTTGAAATAGGGGCTCTTGGGGTCGACCCAGAACTCGATCATGCCGCGCGGCGCGTGGAAGCTGCCGGGGATATAGCCGCTCTTCTGGCGCTCGCGGATGTCGCGGATATCGACGATGAGCACGTCGGGATCATCCACCATCTTGATGGCGTCAGCGGTTTCCACCTCCTCGATGCGCGCCCTGGCAGCGGCGACCATCTCGGCGGCAGATGTTTTGAGTTCGCGCATGAGCTGACCTTTTGTGCTGATATTTAGAACAATAATTCCATATATTGACACAACCTCGATCGTCGTTCAAGGTTGAGGCTGTCACGAATGAAAGCAGAAAATCGACGCGCAAGGTAGCCGCTGCCATGCAAGGGATTTCGCTCTGGGATGATACCGCTGCGGAGGAGGCTTTCGTCTCGCCGCTTGAGGGGGATGTCGCCACCGAGCTGGCGATCATCGGGGGCGGCTTCACAGGTCTCTCGACGGCGCTTCATGCTGCTGAGCGCGGACTTGCCTGCCATGTGCTCGAAGCCCGGCAGATCGGCTATGGCGGATCGGGGCGCAATGTCGGCCTGGTCAATGCCGGGCTTTGGCTGCCGCCGCAGGACGTCAGGGCGAAAATGGGCGAGGCGCGCGGCGCCGGCCTGATCAAGACACTCGGCGAGGCGCCCGCCTATGTGATGTCGCTGATCGAGCGTCACCAGATCCGCTGCGAGCTGACCAAGACCGGCACGATCCACGCCGCCCATTCGCCCAAAGGCTATGAGGACCTGGCGCGCCGGGCCGAGGAATGGCATCGCCTCGGCGCGCCTGTCGATCTCCTCTCCCGGGAGGAGGCCGCCGACAGGATCGGCAGCGACGCCTTCCATGGCGGCCTTTTGGATCACCGTGCTGGCACCATCAATCCGATGGGCTATGTGCGCGGCCTGGCGCGGGCGGCGCGCGGGGCAGGTGCGACGATCTCGACCGGCGTCACCGCGACCGGCCTTCGCCGGGACGGGGATCGCTGGATCGTCGAGACGGACCGGGGGACGGTGCGCGCGAAATCGGTGGTCATCGGCACGAACGCCTATTCCGACGATCTCTGGCCGGGCCTCAAGAACACGTTCACCATGATCCACTATTTCCAGCTGGCCACCGTGCCCCTGGGCGACCAGGCGGCGGGCATCCTGCGGGAAGGGCAGGGGCTCTGGGACACGGGCCCGATCATGTTTTCGCTCCGGCGCGATGCGTTCGGGCGCATCCTGATCGGTTCCATGGGCAAGGTCGTCGGCGGCCTGAAGGGTCTGTCCCGTCGCTGGGCGGCCCGCCGATTGCAGCGGATCTTTCCGAAACTCGGCACCGTTGAGTTCGAAACGTCCTGGCATGGCCAGATCGCGATGACGCCTGATCATCTGCCGCGCATCCATCGCCTCGCGGACGGGCTCTACACGCCGATCGGCTATAATGGCCGTGGCATCGCGCCGGGCACGATGTTCGGCCGCGCCATGGCCGAACTCCTGACCGGCGGCAAGGAGGACGAGCTGCCGCTGCCGATCACCGATCTGCAGACTTTGCCGACCGCACCGTTGATGTCACGGCTGTACCAGATGGCGTTCACCGCCAATCAACTTTGGAAAAGTCTCTAGAGGGGCTGGGGCGATGGGCCGGAACATCCGCGTCGGTGTCGATATCGGCGGCACGTTCACCGATGTGGCGCTGGAGCATCCGGGCGGTCTCAACGCCTGCAAGGTGCTGACCGATTACAGCCAGCCGGAGCAGGCGATCATCGACGGCATCGAAGAAGCGGCGGAGCAGGCCGGGATTGCGCTTGGATCGATCGAGCAGGTGATCCACGGCACGACGCTGGTGACCAATGCGCTGATCGAGCGGCGCGGGGCCAAGCTCGCCTTCATCACCACCGAGGGCTTTCGCGATGTCGTTGAGATGCGCCGGGAAAACCGTTTCGAGCAGTATGACTTGAACCTGGAGCTGCCGAAGCCGCTGGTGTCACGGGCCCACCGCTACACGCTGCGCGAGCGCGTCGCCGCCGACGGCTCGGTACTCCTGCCTTTGGACCCAAGCGAGCTTGCCGCTCTTGTCGAAAAAATCATCGACGGCGGCTATGAGGCGGTCGCCGTCGGCTTCATGCATGCCTACGCCAACGACGCCCATGAACGCGCCGTCGAGGCGGCATTACAGGCTGCCCTCCCAGGGCTACCGATCTCGATTTCGTCGGTGATCTCGCCGCAGATGCGCGAGTTCGAGCGCTTCAACACGGTGATCGCGAATGCCTATGTGCAGCCCCAGGTCGCCGACTATCTCGGCCGCCTAGTGCAGCGTCTTCGTGAGTCGGGGGTGATCGCCCCGGTCTTCATGATGCATTCGGGCGGTGGGCTGATCAGCGTCGAGACCGCGAGCAAGGAACCGGTACGACTCCTGGAATCCGGTCCCGCCGGCGGTGCGATCTATGCGGCCGACTTCGCCAAGGCCCACGGTCTCGATAAGGTGCTCTCCTTCGACATGGGCGGCACGACGGCCAAGATCTGCCTGATCGAGGACGGTGCGCCCAAGACGGCCAGCAGCTTCGAGGTGGCGCGCACCTACCGCTTCAAGAAGGGCTCGGGCATGCCGGTTTCGACGCCTGTCGTGGAGATGGTCGAGATCGGTGCAGGCGGCGGGTCGATCGCGCATATCGACGGCATGGGCCAGATCCGCGTCGGGCCGAAAAGCGCTGGCTCCGAGCCCGGTCCCGCCTGCTATCAGCGGGGCGGTGAGGCGCCGACCGTGTCGGACGCCAATCTGAAGCTTGGCCGGCTCGATCCCGACAATTTCGCAGGCGGGGCCATCCCGCTCTCGACAGCCGCGTCGGACCAGGCGCTCAAAGTCGGGCTTTGCGAAGAAACCGGCCTGGATCCCGAGGCCACCGCCTTCGGCGTCACCGAGATGGTCGACGAGAACATGGCCAACGCGGCGCGGGTTCATGCGGTCGAGAACGGCCGGGACATCGAGGCGTTTACCATGATCGCCTTTGGCGGCGGCGCGCCGCTGCATGCCTGCCGTCTTTGCGAGAAACTCGGGATCGATGCGCTGATCATCCCGCCTGGAGCCGGGGTCGGCTCGGCCATCGGCTTTCTGAAGGCCCCCTTCAGCTACGAGGCCACCAAAGGGCTTTTTCAGCGTCTCGATGCGTTCGATGCGGCCGATGTCAATGCAGCGCTCCAGAGTCTGGAGGAGGAGGCCAGCCATTTCGTGGCGATCGGCGCTGGCGACGCCGCCACCACCACCAGGCTCACCGCCTATATGCGCTATGCCGGCCAGGGCTACGAGATCCCCGTGGTGCTGCCCTACAAGGCCTTCACCCAGGATGACGTCGATCTGCTGCAGGACGCGTTCGAGACCGCCTATCGCACGCTGTTCGGGCGGACCATCGAGGGCCTCGCGGTCGAGGTTACCAACTGGTCCCTGGTGGTCGCCTCGGTGCTGCCACCGGTGTCGAAGGTGCGTCACTACAAGGATGGCAAGCTCTTCGGCGCCAGGAGAAAAAGGCAGTTCTTCGACGCCGCGAAGAGAGCGATGGTCGAGGCCGTCGAGGTTGATCGAGACATGCTCGGCCCCGGCCTGTATGTTCCCGGCCCTGCCGTTATCGTCGAGCAGAATACGTCGACCATCGTCACGTCGGCGTTCAGCGTGATCGGGCAAGGCGATGGCTCGCTGCTCCTGAAGCGAGTAGCGACGCAACCAGGGGCGGGAGGGCGCGCATGAGCCTGGGCGACATCGACTACCAGATTATGTGGAGCCGCCTGATCGCCGTGGTCGAAGAGCAGGCGACCACGCTGATCCGAACAGCGTTTTCCACCTCGGTGCGCGAAGCGGGCGATCTCTCCGCCGGCCTGTTCGATCTGCAGGGGCGCATGATGGCGCAGGCGGTCACCGGCACGCCCGGGCATGTCAACGCCATGGCCGAAAGCGTCTCCCATTTCATCAGCGAGATCGGCCGCCAGAACATCTTTGAAGGCGACGTCTTCATCACCAACGATCCCTGGCTGGGCACCGGTCATCTGCACGACATCACGGTGGTGTCGCCGACGTTTAGAAACGGCCTCCTTATCGGCTTCTTCGCCTGCACGGCGCATGTGGTCGATATCGGCGGGCGCGGCTTCGGCCCCGATGGTCACGAGGTCTACGAGGAAGGCCTGCTGATCCCGATCATGAAATTCGCCGAGCGCGGCGAGGTCGACCGCTCGCTGATCCGCATCATTCGGGCGAATGTGCGCGAGCCGGATCCCGTCGTCGGCGACATCTATTCGCTCGCCGCCTGCAACCAGGCCGGTGAGCGCCGTCTTCAGGGCATGATGGACGAGTTTCGGATCGAGGATCTGGAAGGCCTCTCCGAGTTCATCATGACGACCAGCCGCGAGGCGACGCTGGAGCGGATCGAAGCCCTGCCGGACGGCGTCTACGAGAACGCCATGCAGGTGGACGGCTATGACGCGCCGGTCGACATGGTGGTCAAGCTGACCGTCGAGGGCGATCGCCTGAAGGCGGATTTCGACGGCACGTCGGGGCCGAGCCGCTTCGGCGTCAATGTGCCCATGGTCTACACCCGCGCCTATGCCTGCTATGGCCTGAAATGCGCCATTGCCCCCGAGGTGCCGAACAACACCGGCTCCCTCGAGCCCTTCGAGATCACAGCACCCGAGGGCTGCATTCTGGCCGCGACAAGGCCGGCACCCGTTTCCACCCGCCATGTGCTCGGCCATCTGGTGCCGGATGTCGTGCTCGGCGCCCTGCATCACTGCCTGCCTATGGTCGTGCCGGCGGAAGGGGCGAGTGCGCTCTGGAACATCCAGATCAGCGCCCGGCCGAGCGATCCGGCGTCAAACCTTCGGAACCGTGAAGTGCTGATGTTCAACTCGGGCGGAACCGGTGCGCGGCCAGCCTCCGACGGCCTGAGCGCCACCGCCTTTCCTTCCGGCGTCTCCACCATGAGCGTCGAGGCGACCGAGCATGTCGGTCCGATCGTCGTCTGGCGAAAGGATCTTCGCGAGGGCTCCGGCGGTGCCGGCCGTTTTCGCGGCGGGCTCGGCCAGACCATCGAGATCGAACCGCGCGCTGGCTACGATCTTTACTTCAACGCGATGTTCGATCGGATCGCCAACCCGGCGAGAGGTCGGGATGGCGGCCTGAGCGGCGCCTCTGGCGAGGTGGCGCTTGCCGACGGCGCCAGGCTCAAAGGCAAAGGCCGGCAGATGGTGCAAGAGGGCGCGCGTCTGGTCTTGAAGCTGCCGGGCGGTGGCGGCTACGGTCCACCTGGCGATCGGCCGCGCGAACAGGTACAGGCGGATCTGGACGCCGGCTATATCAGCCGGGCGCAGGCCGAGGCCGACTATGACGTCAAAATGTGACATTGGAATCAAGCCATGACCGACCAAACGATCGCTCTCGTCACCGGCGCCGCTCAGGGCATCGGCTATGCCTGCGCTGAAGCTCTTGCTGAAGACGGCGCCAGGCTGGTGCTCGCCGATATCAATGAAGACGGCGTCAAGGTCGCCGCCGAGAAGCTGGGCGATGGCGCTTTGGCGATCGCCTGCGATATGGGCGACTCTGATCAGATCCTGGCAATGTTCGATCAGGTCGAGCGCGAGGTTGGGCCGGTCTCGATCCTCGTCAACAATGCCGGCATCGCCATGCCCGGCCCGTTTCTCGAAACGCCGCTCGAAAATTTCCAAAAAGTGATCGACGTCAACCTGACCGGCGTCTTCGTCGCCACCCAGCGCGCTGCAAAAACCATGGTGGATAAAGGCATCGAAGGCGCGATCATCAACATGTCCTCGATCAACGCCGTTGTGTCCATTCCCTCGATCCCGGCCTATTGCGCCTCGAAAGGCGGCATCATGCAGCTCACCAAGGCGGCCGCCCTGGCGCTCGCGCCGCATAATATTCGGGTCAATGCGGTCGGCCCCGGTTCGATCGACACCGAGATGATGGCGGCTGTAAACGCCAATCCCGATGCGATGCAGATGGTGATGTCCAGAACGCCCTTGAAGCGGGTCGGCAGGCCCCGTGAGATCGCCGACGTCGTCGCCTTCCTCGCCAGTCCCAAGGCGAGCTACGTCACCGGCGAAACCATCTATGTCGACGGCGGCCGCATCGGCATGAACTACACCTGCTGATGGCGGTGGCCATCGGCATGGACTTGGACCGCCTTAGCCAGGACTGATGGTATGCCGCCAGGTTTGTGAAGGGCGATGTTCGTTTGATAGTTTGAAAGTGCATTAAGGATCGATCAAAGACGATGTCGCGCTATCCTGAAACCTATCAAACCTGGCGGAACGATCCCGTAGCGTTCTGGGGCGAAGCGGCCGAAGCGATCGACTGGTTCGAGCCGGCGACCGCGGTCTTCGATCCTGATCTCGGCATCTATGGCCGCTGGTTCGACGGCGCCGTCTGCAACACGTGCTGGAACTGCGTCGATCGGCATGTCGAAGCAGGCCATGGCGCGCGCGCCGCCCTCCTTTATGACAGCCCGGTCACCGGAACCCGCCGGGTCTTCAGTTTCGCCGACCTTCAAATAGAAGTCGGTGCGCTCGCCTCGGTCCTGCGGGCGAAGGGCGTCGAAAAGGGCGACCGGGTCATCATCTACATGCCGATGGTGCCGGAAGCGGTCATATCGATGCTCGCCTGTGCAAGGCTCGGCGCCATCCATTCCGTGGTATTCGGCGGTTTCGCCGCCAGCGAGCTTGCGACCCGGATCGACGATGCCACGCCGAAGATGGTGATCTCGGCATCCTGCGGCATCGAGGGCTCGCGGCTCATTGCCTATAAGCCGTTGCTCGACGAGGCGATCGACCAGGCCCGGGCGAAGCCTGATCGCTGTCTCATTCTGCAGCGCCCGCAGCTGGGCTGTGAGCTGATCGAGGGCCGAGATCTCGACTACGCCGAAACCGTCGGCGCGGCGCGCGATGGCGGGGAAACGACGGAATGCGTGCCCGTTGCGGCGACCGACCCGCTCTACATTCTCTACACCTCCGGCACCACCGGCCAACCCAAGGGCGTGGTCCGGGACAATGGCGGCCATATGGTGGCGCTTCGCTGGACTATGGAGCATCACTACGGCGTCAAACCGGGTGAGGTGTTCTGGGCCGCGTCCGATGTCGGCTGGGTGGTTGGTCACTCCTATATCTGCTATGCGCCGCTGCTCCACGGCGCCGGCACGGTGCTCTATGAGGGCAAGCCGGTCGGCACGCCGGATGCAGGCGCCTTTTGGCGGGTCATTCAGGACAACAAGGTTGTGGCGCTCTTCACGGCACCCACCGCCTTTCGCGCGGTCAGAAAGGAGGACCCTGACGGGCTGCAGATCGCCAAGTATGATCTCAGCCACTTTCGGACCCTGTTCCTCGCCGGTGAGCGCGCCGATCCCGATACCATCAAATGGGCCGAAGCCAAGCTCAATCGTCCCGTGATCGATCATTGGTGGCAGACTGAAACCGGCTGGGCGATCGCCGGCAACCCTGTCGGCCTCGGCGCCATGCCGGTCAAGCTCGGCTCGCCCGGCCTGCCGATGCCCGGCTACGACATTCATGTCCTGAACGACGAAGGGCAGCCCGTCGCCGCCGGCGACCTTGGCAATATCGTGGTCAAGCTGCCTTTGCCGCCATCCTGCCTGCCGACGCTCTGGAACGCCGAAGCGCGTTGTCGCAGCGCTTACTTCGAAGCGTTTCCTGGCTATTACGCCACGTCGGATGCCGGCTTTATCGACGAGGACGGCTATGTCTTCATCATGGCCAGGACCGACGACATCATCAACGTCGCCGGCCATCGCCTGTCGACCGGTGCCATGGAAGAGGTGATCGCCAGCCATCCCGATATCGCCGAATGCGCCGTGATCGGTGTCGCCGATGCGCTAAAGGGCCAATTGCCGATCGGTCTTTACGTGCCCAATGACGGCGTCGATCGTGGCGAGCCCGAGATGGCCAGGGAGTTGATCGGCATGGTTCGGGAAAAAATCGGTCCGGTGGCGGCCTTCAAGACCGCGATCGAGGTCAAGCGCCTGCCGAAAACCCGATCCGGCAAGATCCTGCGCGGCACCGTCAAGAAGATAGCCGACGGCGAGACCTGGAAGATGCCGGCCGCGATCGACGATCCCGAGATCCTGAACGAGATTACTTCAGCGCTGAAAACGCACGGTTACGCTCGCAGCGGATGACACTCTTGCCGGCCCGACGACAGCGCCAGGTTTGAGAACAGACAGTCCACATCCGACATCCCCGCCGTCACACGTCACGAGGTCCTTATGGATCTGCGGCGCGCCTGAACCAGTTGCGGTGTTCGGCGAGATCGGTCCAGAAATGAAGAGCGCTGCGTGAGATCTATCCCATTGTTTCATCACATTTTCTGATCGATCAGATCTTTCCGCCTGATCGGAAACGGGCAGCGCTGGTCTTGACCGGCGCCGGTGTCTTCCTACTTCAATTTCAGAAATTTCTGAAATGAAGAAAGACCTCGAAGAAAGGTAAGATCTGATGAAACTGTCGGCGTTGCAGCAGGAGTTCGTGCTCCACTTTGGCGAAATGGGGTCCCGCTGGGGCATCAACCGCACGGTGGGGCAGATCTACGCGCTGTTGTTCCTGAGCGACCGGCCGTTGAACGCCGAAGAGATCACCGATCGGCTCGGCTTCTCGCGCTCCAACGTTTCCATGGGGCTGAAGGAGCTGCAGTCCTGGAACCTGGTGCGCCTGCAGCATCTGCCGGACGATCGGCGGGACTATTTCGCGACGCCCGAAGATCTCTGGGAGATCGTGCGTATCCTGGTGCAGGAGCGGAAGAAGCGGGAGATAGATCCGACCCTGACCAAGCTGCGCGCCTTGGAAATGGATCGGCCGGCGAACGCCGGAGACGAGCATGCGCATCAGCGCATTGCCGAGCTTCGCGAGCTGATCGAGCTCTTGACCGGCTGGTATGACGATATGAACGATCTCGAGACCGAACGCCTCGTCCAGCTCCTGAAGCTCGGAAGCAAGATCCAGTCCTTCGTCAAGAAGACGGGGCGGATCGTCGCCCTGCCGGGCCAGGGCGCCAAGGCCAGCGCCCATACGGCGAGGGAGTAGCTGATGGACGCCCTGATCCTCTCGCGCATCCAATTCGGCGCGAACATCTCGTTCCACATCCTCTTTCCGACCATCACCATTGCGCTCGGCTGGGTGCTGCTGTTCTTCAAGCTCCGCTATGCCGGCACCGGTGATCAGCGCTGGATGCAGGCCTACCAGTTCTGGGTCAAGATTTTTGCGCTTTCCTTCGCGCTCGGCGTCGTTTCCGGCATCACCATGAGCTTCCAGTTCGGCACCAACTGGCCTGGCTTCATGGAGACAGTGGGTAATATCGCAGGGCCGCTGCTCGCCTACGAGATCCTGACCGCCTTCTTCCTGGAGGCTGTCTTCCTCGGCATCATGCTGTTCGGCGCATCGCGCGTGCCCGGCTGGCTGCACACCACAGCCACCTTCCTGGTCGCTTTCGGCACCACCATGAGCGCCTTTTGGATCCTGGTCCTAAACTCCTGGATGCACACGCCTGATGGATTCGAGATGCGGGACGGCGTCGCCCACGCGACCGACTGGCTGGCGATCATCTTCAACCCATCCATGCCCTATCGGCTTGTCCATGTGCTGCTGGCTTCAGGTCTCACCGTCGCCTTCGTGATCGCGGGCATCTCCGCCTTCCGCCTCCTGATCGGCGACCGCATGGCGGCGACCCGGCTCACGCTCAAGGTCGGCGTGGTGATGGCGACGGGCCTGATCCCGCTTCAGATCTTGGCAGGCGACCTGCACGGCCTCAACACGCTCGACCATCAGCCGCAGAAGGTGGCGGCGATGGAGGGGAATTGGGAAACTGCGAGCCATGTGCCGCTGCTCCTCTTCGCCTGGCCCGACGAGGAGACGCGCAGCAACGATTTCGAGCTCGGCATTCCAAGCGGCGCCAGCCTGATCCTGAAGCACGATCCCGCGGGCGTCGTGCCGGGCCTGAACGACTTCGTGACCGAGGAGGGTGAGGTGCTGCATCCGCCGGTCGCGCCCGTCTTCTGGTCCTTCCGCATCATGGTCGGGACCGGTCTTCTGATGCTGGCGGTCGCCTGGCTCGCCGCTTTTCTCCTCTGGCGCCGGCGGGACGAGACGCTTCCCTCCTGGCTGCTCGGCGGTCTCGTGCTGATGACGTTTTCCGGCTGGCTCGCGACGCTCGCTGGCTGGTACACCACCGAAATCGGCCGTCAGCCCTGGCTGGTGCAGGATGTCATGACCACGGCGGACGCCCTGGGTCCGGTGCCGGCCTCGATGGTGATGACGACGCTCATAGCCTACCTCCTCCTCTATGCCGCCTTGATCGTCGTCTATGTCAGCGTGGTCTTCTACCTCGCCCGAAAGGCGGCGCGCGGCGAGACGGTGCTTCCGGACCAACCCCGATCGGGCGCTGCCAGCGCCGATCTGGTGCCTGCGGAGTAGCGCCCATGGAACTCTTCGGCGATCCCGCCCTTTGGCTGCCGGTCACCTTCGCGACGCTGATGGGCCTCTCGATCCTCATCTACGTGGTGCTGGACGGCTTCGATCTTGGCGTCGGCATCCTCTTCCCGATGGCGGACGCGGCCGAGAAGGACCGCATGATCGCCTCCATCGGCCCGTTTTGGGATGCGAACGAGACCTGGCTGGTCCTCGCCGTCGGGCTGCTGCTGGTGGCCTTTCCTGCCGCCCACGGCCTGATCCTGAGCACGCTCTATCTGCCGGTGGCGGTCATGCTGATCGGTTTGATCCTGCGTGGCGTCGCCTTCGAATTCCGCGCCAAGGCCGAGGCGTCACGAAAGGAGAGCTGGAACCGCGTCTTCTTCGCTGGCTCCCTGATGACGACGCTCGCCCAGGGCGCCATGCTCGGCCTCTACATCATGGGCCTGAACGTCAGCGCCGCGACCATCGCCTTTTCGCTGCTCACAGCCCTTTGCCTGACCGCCGGCTACGGGTTCATCGGCGCCACCTGGCTGATCGGCAAGACGGATGGTGCCCTCCAGCGAAAGGCGGTTCGCCTGGCAAAGGGCGGCCTGATCGGCGTCATCGCTGGGCTGATCGCCGTCTCGCTGGCAAGTCCGCTGGTGAGCCCCCGCATCTTCGAAAAGTGGTTTGGCGTGCCGGAATTCCTGCTGCTGGCCCCGCTGCCGATCATATCGGCGGGC
>JBCCUL010000032.1:0-119837 GCA_039197065.1 Pseudomonadota bacterium
CTCACACCGATGACCGTCACGCCGATGCCGACGCCGACAATGAGCATGAGCGTGTTGCCGACATAGTCGCCGAGCACCGTCGTCGCGAGATGGCGCCAGACATCGACATTCGGCGCCAGCACGCTCATCGCGATCACCAAAACCGGCATGCCGACGATCCCGGCGACGACGAGTGCGAGCAGGCTCCATCGATCCAGCGGGAATTTCCGACGGCTTTCCGACAACCTCCGGCGTTCTGGGCGCCTTAGGGCAAGACTCATTCCTTCGTTCCCGAAGCATCCCGCCCATATCAGAAAGCGGCGCTATTGAATCTGTTAAGCAATTGTAAAGGAAACAAAAAATCTTCCACAACAAATAAAAAGCGGCGGCACAGAGAGGATTACAAGCAAGTTCAGAACCGATGTAAATTCACAAAGCTCAATCCAATGACACGACAACACAGAACGGCGAGGGGAATGGTCATGAATCTCAGTCTATTGTGGGTAGGCCGATCGACGTCATGCGGCCTGCTCAGACTTGTTTCTGTCCAAGAGCCCATTCGACAGGAAGTTAAGCGAAAACGATCGGTGCTGCGTGGTGGTCGGCGACGAACAACAGATTTGCGTGAGCTGCCGAACGCATGAAGACAAATCGGACGAGGAGCATTGCGCTGCTCCCCGTGACCGTCCTGAACACATGCGGTTGCTTTGCCTGGAGAGGACCTACGCCTTGAGGATACCGAGCAGATTGAGGCCCTGTTCGCGCGCGCAGGTAAGCGCGGTTTCATAGCCGGCATCCGCATGGCGCATCACGCCTGTCGCCGGGTCATTCCATAGGACGTTGGCGATGCGGCGATCCGCATCCTCGGACCCGTCACAGCAGATGACCATGCCGGCATGCTGGCTAAAGCCCATGCCGACGCCGCCGCCGTGATGCAGCGACACCCATGTCGCGCCGCTGGCGACGTTCAGCATCGCGTTCAGCAATGGCCAATCACTGACGGCGTCGGAGCCGTCCTTCATCGCCTCGGTCTCGCGGTTCGGCGACGCGACCGAGCCGCTGTCCAGATGGTCCCGGCCGATGACGATCGGCGCGCTCAGCTCGCCCGAGCGCACCATTTCGTTGAAGGCCAATCCCAATTTGTGCCGCTGGCCGAGACCTACCCAGCAGATCCGCGCGGGCAGGCCCTGGAAGGCGATCCGCTCCCGCGCCATGTCGAGCCAGTTGTGCAGATGCGGATCGTCGATCAGCTCCTTGACCTTGGCGTCGGTCTTGTAGATATCCTCGGGATCGCCGGACATGGCGCACCAGCGAAACGGCCCGATCCCCCGGCAGAAGAGCGGGCGGATATAGGCGGGCACGAAGCCGGGGAAGGCAAAGGCGTTCTCCAGCCCCTCTTCCTGCGCCACCTGACGAATGTTGTTGCCGTAATCGAGCGTCGGAATGCCGGCATTCCAGAAGTCGACCATCGCCGCCACGTGAACCTTCATCGAGGCGCGGGCGGCCTTCTCGACCTCTTTGGGGCTCGTCTCCTGCTTGGCGCGCCATTCGGCGACGCTCCACCCTATCGGCAGGTAGCCGTGGATCGGGTCGTGGGCGGAGGTCTGATCGGTGACGATATCCGGCTTGACCCCGCGCCTTACGAGCTCAGGGAACACGTCCGCTGCATTGCCGATCAAGGCGACCGACTTCGCCTCGCCCGCCTTGGTCCAGGTCTCGATCAGAGAAAGGGCGTCGTCGAGATTGCTGGTTTTTTCGTCCACATAGCGTGTCCGCAGGCGGAAATCGGCGCGGGTCTCGTCGCATTCCACCGCAAGGCAGCAGGCGCCGGCCATCACGGCGGCGAGCGGTTGAGCCCCCCCCATGCCGCCGAGCCCCCCGGTCAAGATCCAGCGCCCCTTCAGATCGCCGCCATAATGCTGGCGGCCCGCCTCCATGAAGGTTTCATAGGTTCCCTGAACGATGCCCTGGGTGCCGATATAGATCCAGGATCCCGCCGTCATCTGGCCGTACATGGCCAGGCCCTTCTTATCGAGGTCGTTGAAGTGATCCCAGTTGGCCCAGTTCGGCACGAGGTTGGAATTGGCGATCAAGACGCGGGGCGCATCCTTGTGGGTGTTGAAGACGCCGACAGGCTTGCCGGATTGCACCAGGAGCGTTTCCGTCTCCTCAAGATCCTTGAGCGCCTCGACGATGGCGTCGAAGTCTTCCCAGGTGCGCGCCGCACGTCCGATTCCGCCATAGACCACCAGTTCATGGGGGTTCTCCGCCACATCCGGATGGAGGTTGTTCATCAGCATCCGCATCGGCGCTTCGGTGAGCCAGGATTTGGCGGTGAGCGCCGTGCCCGTCGGCGGATAGACATCGCGGATGTTGTGACGCGGATTGTTCATCGGTGACCTCACAGAGATGGGGCGCATTCGGCGAGCGCTTCGAGAATCCTGGACAGGTGGGTGCGCAGACGGCCCGCTTTGGCTTCATCATAGGTCCAAGGCGGGGCTTCCGACGTCAGGTAGGTGGATTGGGCCAGTTCCATCTGGATAGCGTGAACGCCCTCTTCTGGACGGCCATAATGGCGCGTGGTCCAGCCGCCCCTGAAGCGCCCGTTGACCACGGAGGAATAGCCGCGGGCGCGCTGGCAACGTTCTCTGACCGCAGCCTCGATCTCAGGCGCGCAGGTTTCGCCGCCGTTCGTGCCGATATTGAAGTCAGGTAGCGTGCCGTCGAAGAGAAACGAGATGTGCGATCGGATCGAGTGGCCGTCATAGAGGATCGCCACCCCATGCGTTTGCCGGACCCGATCCAGTTCCGCCGCGAGCGCTGCATGATAGGGCGCGTGAAACGTCTGGCGCCGCCGTTCGATCTCCGCCGCATCAGGTTCGCTTTCCCAGATGGGCGCTCCCTCGAAATCCGTCAGCGGCACCAGCGTCGTGGTGTTCTGGCCGGGATAAAGGCTGACGCCGGTCGGATCGCGGTTGGCATCGATCACGTAACGGTGGAAGGTCGCGCGGACCGTGGTCGCGCCGGGCAGGAGACCGTCATAGAGGCGGTCGATATGCCAGTCCGTATCGGCGAGCGCACGCCCCTTGTCATTGAGGCGCCTCGTAACGTCCTCGGGCACATAAGTGCCGGTATGGGGCAATCCGAGCACCACCGGCCCGGAGCCGCTGATGACCTCGACCGGCGTCACGAGCGAAAACCCGTCATGAAGTCCTGAAGATCCATGGCCTCGGTCAGGGCGCCCGTGCCGATCAGCTCAGCCGCCGCATCGAGCGACGGCTTCAAGTAGCGGTCTTCGGCAAGCGAGGGGACCTTCCTTCGCAGGATCGCGACGGCCTCCTGCAGCGCCTGGCTGGTCATGAGCGGTGCGCGAAACTCGATCCCCTGCGCCGCGCACATCGCCTCGACGCCGAGGATGACGTTCAGATTGGCGTTCATGCGCGGCAGACGCCGAGCGGCATGGGCAGCCATGGAAACGTGATCCTCCTGATTGGCGGAGGTCGGCGTGCTGTCGGTGGTGCAGGGATTGGCGAGATGCTTGTTCTCGCTCATCAGTGCTGCGGTCGTCACCTCCGCGATCATCAGGCCCGAATTGAGACCGGGCTCAGGCGTCAGGAAGGGCGGGAGATCAAAGGACAGGCTCGGATCCACCATCATCGCCACCCGGCGCTGCGCGATGGCGCCGATCTCGGCAATCGCGAGAGCGACCTGATCAGCGGCGAAGCCGACGGGCTCGGCGTGGAAGTTGCCGCCTGACACGATCAGGCCGTCGTCGACCAGAACCAGCGGGTTGTCGGTGACGGCATTGGCCTCGACTTCAAGCGTTCGTCGCGCTGCTTCGAGCAGATCCAGCGCGGCCCCGGTCACCTGAGGCTGGCAGCGAATGCAATAGGGATCCTGAACCCGGGTGTCGCCGGTGCGGTGGCTTTCCCTTATCTCCGAGCCCTGCAGCAGCGCCCGTTGCGCCCGGGCGACCGCGATCTGTCCCGCATGCCCGCGCAAGGTGTGGATGGCGTCCTGCAGGGGTGCTGTGGAGCCCATGATCGCATCCGTGGACATCGCCGACGTCACGACGCTGCTCACGGCATTGGTCCAGGCACCCCAAAGCCCTACCAGAGCGCAGGCCGTCGAAAACTGGGTGCCGTTGATCAGGGCGAGGCCTTCCTTGGGGCCGAGCTCGACGGGGGACAGCTCCGCCATCTGCAAGGCGGCAAGCGAGGGCATGCATCTACCGTCATAGAGCGCTTCGCCCTCACCGATCAGGGTGGCCGCCATATGCGCGAGCGGGGCGAGGTCCCCGGATGCGCCGACCGACCCCTGACAAGGTATCACCGGCGTTACGCCCCGGGTCAGCATCTCTTCGATCAGCCGGACCGTCGCCATCGCCACGCCTGATGCGCCCCGGCCAAGCGACAGCAGCTTGAGGGCCATCATCAGCCGCGTGGTGGCGACATCCAAAGGCTCGCCGACACCGCAGCAGTGGGACAGGACCAAATTGCGCTGGAGCGCAGCGGTGTTGTCCGGCGCGATCTTGACGCTGGCCAGCTTACCGAAGCCGGTATTGACGCCGTAGACGGCCGCTTCGCCCGCAGCGAACTCCGCGACAAGCTCTGCGGCGGCCTCGATCCGCGGCGCGGCGGATGGGATCAGGGCGGCGGGCTCGCCATGCTGCCAGATGTCAAACAGCTGGCTTAGCGTTGCCGAGCCGGGTGTGAGAACGACGGTCATAGGACCCCCTCAAAGATACGCGCATGGAGCGGATTGAAGCCGATGCGATAGGAAAGCTCCGCCGGATGGGCGGCATCCCAGACGGCGAGATCGGCGCGCAGCCCAGGCGCGATCCGCCCGCGATCGTAAAGGCCCAGAGCCTTGGCGGCGTGGGCGGTCACGCCTTTCATCGCTTCGAGCGGGGTCAGGCCGAACAAGGTGCAGCCCATATTCATGGCCAGCAGGAGCGAGGCCATCGGCGAGGAACCGGGGTTGCAGTCGGTGGCCAGCGCCATGGGCACGCCCTGCTCCCGAAAGGCCTGGATGGGCGGGGCCTGGGTTTCGCGAAGCGTGTAGAAGGCCCCAGGCAGCATGACCGCGACGCTGCCCGACTGCGCCAGCGCCTTGGCGTCATCGTCATTCGCATATTCCAGATGGTCCGCGGACAGGGCCCCGTAGCGCGCCGCCAGTTGCGCGCCGCCGATGTTCGACAATTGCTCGGCATGCAGCTTGACGGGAAGGCCGAGCTCCCGCGCGACATCGAAGACCCGCTCGATCTGCAGGGCGTCAAAGGCGATGCCTTCGCAAAACCCGTCCACCGCATCGACCAGCCCCTGTTCATGGGCTACGCGCAGGGCCGGGATGCACACCCCGTCGATATAGTTGTCGGGCTGGCCTCGTTGGTCCGGCGGGACCGCATGCGCGCCCAGAAAGCTGGTGCGGATCTGGATTTTCCGCTGATCCGCGATGGCCCGCGCCACGCGGAGCATTTTCAGCTCCGTCTCTTCGTCCAGCCCGTATCCCGATTTGATCTCGAGCGTCGTCACGCCCTCGGTGATCATCGCGTCGACCCGCCTTAGCGCATCCGCCAGCAGGTCAGCCTCGGACGCCTCGCGCGTCGCGGCCACCGTGGACACGATGCCGCCGCCTGCCCTCGCAATTTCCTCATAGCTCGCACCATTCTGCCGAAGCTCGAATTCACGCGCGCGATGCCCGCCAAAGACGACGTGGCTGTGGCAATCGATCAGACCGGGGGTGACGAGCCGTCCCTCTAGGTTTCTCGATGCAAGATCTCTGTAGTCGGCTGGAACGTCAGAGGCGCGGCCGACCCAGGCGATGCGCCCGCCCTCCAGCGCCATCGCGCCGTCATCGATGAGGCCGAAATCATCATCGGACGTCAGCGTCGCTATGGTCGCATGGGTCAGGAGCATGGTACCGACTCACTTGTTAAGTGCATTTTTTATGTTATTATGTGCAGACATAACAATCTGTCAAGTGAGGATCCGATGACGTCTGTTTGGTCGAGACACGCGCTTTTGCCAAAGGGATGGGCCGAGAATGTCCTGATCGGGATCGCGCCGGACGGGCGCATCGAGAGCGTTAGGGACAACGCGCCGAAGCAGGGGCATGAGGTGGGCCTGCTGCTGCCGGCGCCCGTGAATGCGCATTCCCATGGGTTTCAGCGCGCGATGGCGGGCCTTACCGAGGCGCGCGGACCCGATTTGCATGACAGTTTCTGGACCTGGCGGCGGATGATGTTCCGCTTTCTGGATCAGCTGACGCCGGACCATGTGGAACGCATCATGGCGCTGGTACAGATGGAAATGCTCGAGGCGGGATATGCGGTGAATGCCGAGTTTCACTACCTCCACCACCAGCCCGGCGGGGCACCCTACGACAATTTGCCCGAGATGGCCGAGCGTGTCGCCGCGGCGGCGTCTCAGACCGGGATCGGTCTCTGCATGCTGCCGGTTCACTACCAATATGGCGGCTGCGACGGGCGCGACCTGACCGCGGGGCAGATCCGGTTCGGCAATGATGCGGACAGGTTCGGGCGGCTGCATGAGGGGGCGGCGCGCGCGCTTGGCGCCCTTCCAGACGACGCCACCCTTGGCGTCGCACCCCATTCGCTCCGGGCCGTGTCGCGAGAGGATCTGAAGGCCTATGCCGAGCGGTTCACAGGCCCGATCCACATGCACCTGGCCGAACAGCTGCCGGAAGTCGAGGAAGTCCAGCAGCATTATGGTGCGCGTCCTGTTGAGTGGGCGCTGGACAACCTGGCGATCGACGGCCGCTGGTGCCTGATCCACTGCACGCAGATGACGCCTGACGAAACGACAGGGCTGGCGCAGTCGGGGGCGATTGCCGGCCTCTGCCCGATCACCGAAAGCAGCCTCGGCGACGGCATCTTCGATGGTCTTCGCTGGGCGGAGCAGGGGGGACGCCTCGCCGTCGGCTCCGACAGCAACATCAGGATTTCGCTCACCGAAGAGCTGCGCACGCTCGAATATTCTCAGCGCCTCCGTGACAACAGCCGGGCGGCCTTCGCCACGCCCGAGCAGTCGACCGGGCGGCGTCTGTTCGAGGGGGTGGTGACAGGCGGCGCGCTTGCCACCCATCGAAAGACCGGAGTGCTTGACGTCGGCTGCTGGGCGGACCTGCTGGCGCTTGACGATGGCTCCCTTCATCTGGAGAGGCGAAGCGGCGATACCGCCTTGGACAGCTGGATCTTTGCAGGCGACGACAGCATGGTGACGGACGTCTGGTCCGCCGGACGGCATATGGTGCAGGAGGGGCGGCATATTCACCGGGGACCGATCGTCGGGGCCTACCGCCAGACGCTTCGCGAGTTGAGGACGGCGCTTTGAGCAAGACCGCGTTTCGAAACTGGCAGAGCGTGCATGAAGAGGTCCTTCGCCGCATCAACGCCCGCGAGTGGAAACCGGGCCAGATGATCCCGAACGAGGCGGACCTGGCCCTGGAATTCGGCTGCGCGCGCGCAACCGTAAACCGGGCGCTGCGCGAGATTGCCGAGACGGGCCTCCTGGACCGGCGTCGCAAAGCCGGAACGCGTGTCACCGAACAGCCCTTGGCGAGGGCGACCCTCGATATTCCAGTGATCCGTCAGGAGGTCGAAGCGCGGGGCCAGCGCTACCAGCACCGTTTGATGAAACGAGACGTGACAGTGCCGCCGAGTGCGGTCTCAGCGGCGATGGCGACGGACCCGGACGCCCCGCTGCTGCACCTGATCGCCCTTCATCTGGCGGATGCCCGGCCCTATGCGTTCGAAGACCGCTGGATCAATCTCGAGGCGGCACCCGGGGCGAAGGACGAGGCCTTTACCGAGACCAGCGGCAATGAATGGCTGCTGCTGCACACCCCCTACACCCATGGTGAGATCGCCTTTTCCGCAGCGAACGCGACCGAGGACGAGGCCGATGCGCTCGCCTGCGCCGAAGGCGCCGCCCTTTTCGTTCTCGACCGCATGACCTGGAACAAAGACCTGTCCGTGACGAAGGTCAGGCTCGTCTTTTCCGAGGGCCATCAATTGCGGGCGATCCTTTAGGCCGTCAAACCAGAGGACCAGCAAGCAGTCTTGTCCGCCTGATGCCAACAGAAGTTGTCTGAAACTCTCGGCGACGGCCTAGAAGCCTCGCATCAGCACCGTTCGTCGGATCGGGCCCTTTGGAACACTGCATCAGCCGGCGACATAGGCGAGCGCAGCGCCTTCAGGAGGCGCGCGTTCTCCGGCCGCGTGCGCAGGGAGATGCGGAGGGAAGGGGTGTTTTCGAGACCTCTGAAAGAGGTTGCGTCGACAACGATGATCCCCCTTCGAGCCAGGTCCCCGACAAGACGGGAAATCGGTGTCGCCGATATCGAGATGAACATCATGTTGGAACAGGATCCCCGAACGGCGAGGCCGGCGATCTTGCCGATCTCGGCCGTCATGAAGTCGCGCTCGGCCTTGAAGGCGAGCCTTGAGGAGGACAGGAAATCGTCATTCTCGAGGGCTGCCTTGGCGATCTTGGCGGAAAAACCGGAAACGTTGAAAGGGGGCCGGACGGAGGTGAGCGAACTCAAGCTTTCGGGATGTCCCACGGCGTATCCAACCCTGAGGCCGGCGAGGCCGAGATATTTCGAGAAGGTTCGCAACACGACCACGTTCTTGTACTTGCCGACAAGAGGCATCGCGCCGGGGAGCGTCGGATCGGCAAGCGCCTCGTCCACGACGAACCGTGTCTCGGGGAACGACGTCGCCAAGCCTTCAACGTCATCGATCCCGATGCGAGCGCCGGTCGGGTTGTTGGGCGTGCAGAGATAGGCGACGTCGACGGTATTCGCCCGGACGGCGTCGCTGATCCGCTCGATGTCGATACGCCATGGCGGGTCCGACGCGACGTAGATTGGCTTCGCGTTCACGATCCGCGCTTCCAGCTCGTATCGGGGGAAGGTGGGAACGTGGATGAGGACGGTCCTGGACGGCCCGAGCCAGGCTTGTGAAATGAGCTTCAGCACGTCGTCGAGCCCGGCGCCGAACATGAAGAACCCAGGTTCCAGGCCATGCCGGACGGACAGCGTTTGACGCAGATCGCGAAGATGAAGATCGGGATAGACGCCGCAGTCCTCTAGGGCTTTTGCCGCTTCGTCAAAGACGATGGCGGGCGGCGCGAACGGGTTGACGTTGACCGAGAAATCCAGAATGTCGCGCGCGTCGAGACCATACTTCGCCATGATGGCCTCGGGCGCCGACTCCTCTTCATAAAGCCTCATCTTCAAGCGCTCATCCTTCGCAGCCATGGTCTTCCCTTGCGGTCTAACGGGTGGGCGGGCACAGATCGTTGACAAATGTCTATAATTGTATATACATTTTGGTATGGCAACAACACCCGACAAGCGCGATGCTGTCATTCGCGCCTGCGGAACGCCTGCCAACAAGGGAGTCACTGATGAGACAAACGATAGCGATGAAGGCCGCCAGGTTCGCTCGGACCATTGCTTTGAGCAGCGCTATCGCGCTCTGCGGCGCGGTCACGGCCAAGGCGGATGCCCTGGAGGAGGTGATGGAGCGCGGCACGATCCGGTTCGGCACCGAGATGCAGTACCCGCCCTTCGATATGATCGTGGATGGCGAATATCAGGGCGTCAGTCGCGATGTCGCCGAAGGAATCGCGGCCCATCTGGGCGTGAAGGCAGAGTATACGGATCTGCCCTGGTCGAGTGTCCTGCCGGGTCTCGAAGCCGGTCGTTTCGACGTGGTGAACGCTCCCGTCACCATCACCGCCGAGCGCGTCCAGCGCTACGCGTTCACGATCCCGTTCGCCACCGGCACCGTCGGGCTGGTCAAGCGCGCCGATGACGACCGCATCGCGCAGCCTGAGGATATTGCCGGGCTCGTGATCGGCGGACAGACCGCGTCGTCGCAGCTCGACCAGCTCCACGACTATGTCGGGACGCTGGATGGCGGCGCCGAGCTTCGCGAATATGTCGACATGAACCAGGCCTATTCGGACCTTCTGGCCGGGCGCATCGACGCGGCCGTCGGACCGCTCCTGAACCTCGCCTACCTGACCCAGAGCCGGACGGAATTCGCGACGGTGGAGCCTGCCTTCGGAACGCCGACCTATTTCTCGATGGCGCTGCGTTTGGAAGAGGACTCCGATAGCCTGCGTGCGGCCGTCGACGAGGCCATCGCCGCAATGCATGAAAGCGGCGAGATGGAACGCATTCAAAAGAAGTGGTTCGGCACGACGATCGATCTTCCGACCGAGGTGCCAGAGCCGCTGATCTAGCGCATCGATCCAAACAGAGCGATCAGCGACGTTTGGACGTTTGACGCAAAACCAAAGACCTAGTGCAGCGGCCCGCCGAATCTTTTGAAGGCGCAGCTGCACTAGCGTCGATCTCTACCGAAATCGAACGCCATCCACCCTGCGCATGCGCGGCTTCGGCCACTGGGGTGGATCCCCAGACTTGACCGGAGGCGCCACGCGTGGACCTTCAAGTTGTCATCGACGCCCTGCCATTCCTGTTCGACGGCATGCTGGTCACCCTGGTGATGTCCGTCAGCGGCATGGCCTGCGGCATGCTCCTCGGCATTCTGGTTTGTGCCGCTCGAATGTCCAACCACGCGCCCACCAGGCGCTTCGGGGCCGTCTATGTCAGCATCTTTCGCGGTGTGCCCCTGGTCGTGCAGCTGATGCTGGTGTTCTACGCGCTTCCGGTCATCGGCATCGTCCTTCCTGCCTATGTCGCCGCACTGATTGCGCTGTCCTTTTGCGCCGCCGCCTATATCGGGGAAATTCTGCGTGGCGGGCTCCTGGTGATTCCGAAGGGGCATATCGAGGCCGCCCGCATGCTGGGTTTTTCCATGATTCAGGTGTGGCGGCGCATTCTTATCCCCCAGGCGCTGGTGACATCCCTTCCGTCCCTGATCAATGAGCTAATCCTGCTGCTGAAGGCCTCGTCCCTGATCTCCGTGATCGGGATCGCCGAGCTGACGCGCACCAGTCAGAACATCGCCGCGTCCACCTACCGGCCTTTGGAGATCTACCTGGCCGCAGCCACGTTTTACCTGGTGTTGAACCTGCTGCTGGCCATGGCCGGACGTGCCGCCGAACGCCGACTTGCGCCGGCGATCCAGGGAGGCAAGCATGGACGTTGAGCTCTTCGTTCGCTTCGGCCCCGCACTTCTGAGCGGATTTGGCATCACGGTTCTCTGCTGGATTGCCGGAACGGTCTTCGGTTCCATTCTCGGGTTCGTGCTGGCCCTCGGCATCCGGACGCGGAACCGGATCCTGGTCCTTGTGTTGACCGCCTATATCGAGGTCGTTCGAAGCACGCCGTTCCTGGTGCAGCTCTTCATCCTCTATTACGGCGGACCGAGCTTCGGGCTCGTGCTGGACCCGATACCCGCAGGGATCATCGGCCTGACGATCTATAGCAGTCCCTATTTCGCCGAGATTTTCCGGGCCGGCTTCGGCTCGGTGCCGAGAGGGCATATCGAAGCCGCCCATATGGTCGGCATGTCGCGTCTGACCATCCTGAGGCGGATCATGATGCCGCAAATGCTGATCTCGATCATCCCGCCACTCACCAACTTCTCGATCATTCTCACCAAGGAAACGGCAATTCTCTCCGTCATCACCGTGCCGGAGCTGTTGTTCGAAGTGACCACCATGTCGGCACAGACCTTCGCGTTCTTCGAGGCGACGCTTGCCCTCGCGATCTTCTATTGGTTGCTGGTCGAGGTCACGTCATATCTCGGCCGTCTGGCCGAACAGCGCGTAACCCGTCATATGACGCCGCACAAATAGGGCAGAGCATGCAGACCCCAGAGACACCTATCGCCATCTCTGCAAAGAACGTCAGCAAGCGCTTTGGCAGTTTCGAGGCCCTGAAGGACATCTCGCTCGACATCCACGAATCGGAGGTCGTCTGTCTCATCGGCCCGAGCGGATCCGGAAAGAGCACGTTGCTACGCTGCATGAGCTTCCTGGAGCAATATGATGAAGGCGCGGTTCTCATCGAGGGGCAGCTGCTCGGCTACACGGAAATGTCGGGCAAGCGCTCGCTCATGACCGAGAAAGAGCTCCTGAATGCCCGGCGCAACATCGGGTTCGTGTTTCAGCAGTTCAATCTATGGCCGCATATGAAGGCCTTGGAGAATGTAAGCGAGGCGCTGCTGAGGGTGCGCAAACATCAGCCTGACCAGGCGCGTGCGAAGGCGGAGGAAGCACTGCAGAAGGTCGGCATGCTCGACAAGGCGGACAGCTATCCCATGCAGCTTTCGGGCGGTCAGCAGCAGCGTGTGGCCATCGCTCGTGCGCTTGCGATGGAGCCGCATGTCATACTGTTCGATGAGCCGACCTCCGCTTTGGACCCCGAACTGGTGGGGGAGGTGCTGGAGGTCATCAAGGCCCTGGCCGCCGATGGCATGACGCTGGTTGTGGTGACCCACGAGATGGGCTTCGCCGCCCATGTCGCCGACAAGATCGCCTTTTTGGACCAGGGCAGCCTCGTGAAATACACCACCACATCAGACTTTTTTAAGGAGAAGGCCGAGGCGCGGATCGTCGATTTTCTGGAGTCCTACAGACAGCGCAACACCTTTTGAACGACCAGGCGGTCGTCGACCGAATGGCTTTGACGCGCTGACAGGCGCTGCATCTGTGGCCCCAGGATGCCGTCTACTCTATTGAAGTCTTTGGGTTCCGCTGACGTTGGTGGGCCCGAACCGGTAGATTCAGCGACGGTGCCCGTTAGCGTTGATCAAACGAGGTGCATTTTGGAAGACCATAAAATCAAACCGATCTACCAGCACATCCGCGATTTCGTCCGTGACAAGATCGCTTCAGGACTGCTGGTTCCAGGCGACAAAATACCGACCGAGCAATCCCTGATGGACAAGTTCAGCGCATCGCGCATGACCGTTCACCGGGCCATTAGGGGGCTGTCCGACGAAGGGCTGATTGAGAGGATTCCGGGATCGGGGAGTTTCGTGGCCGACAGGCAATTCAGCTCGTCGGTGATGCAGATCGCCGATATCGCGGAAGAAATCACCGCCCGAGGCCACACCCACCGCTGCAAGATGATCGAGCTTTTGGAAGTCGCATCCGATGAGCTCCTGGCCGAGCGCTTCAACATCACGCCCGGCCATCCGATCTTCTTTTCCCGCGTGGTCCATTATGAGGGAAGTATCCCGCTGCAACTGGAAGCAAAATACGTCAATCCCTATTCGGTGCCCGATTATCTCGACCAGGACTTCAATTCAACGACGACCTATTCCTACATCCAGAAGGTGGCGCCGGTGTCGCGCGCGGTGCAGTCGATTCACGCCGTCATGCCCGATGCGGACACCCGACGTCATCTCAATATCGGCGAAGGCATCCCCTGTCTCATGATCGAGCGCAAAACCTGGAGCGCCCGCACCGTGGCGACCACAAGCCAGTTGATCTATCCGGGAAACCGCTATCACCTCAGCAGCTCGATAAATGACCTCTAAGTAAGCCGTTCGGCACCTCTCATGACGTAGCACCTGATCATCTCATCTCAAATCGTCTCCTCCGATATCTAGACGGCAATCACCCCCATCTCATTCACGACGGCACCAATTCATTGATCAGTCCGAACAACCCGCCTGTCTGTTTCCCATAGGTGACTCCGAATGCTGGACATTTGGATGGAAGGCGCCTTGATCAGCTGACCGCGCTTGCGGTGCATTTTTTGAACCGGTACGAAGACAAAACAGCACAGGACAGCACCACTCGCTGCGCTTAGCCTAGTCTCCAGAAAAGGACTGAAAGCGTTTGACGAGGTGGCGTTGCTGGCTCCTAAGAAAAACAGATCAATGGTGGCGCTCGCCGTCTGCTTGTCCCGTCGGGCATGCCGAACATGACGGCCATTCAGGCGCGTCTAGCGCAGGCCGCGATTCCCGATTGGGGCCGCCATGGTCTGGTGCTCGCCATCGGCCCGCTCGTGCTGATCGCCATCTGGTGGGTCGCCTATGCCGGCGAGCTGGTCGACAAGAATCTTCTGCCTTCACCCTTTGCGACGCTGGCCGAGACCTGGCGCCAGCTCATCGCAGGCGACCTGCTTCAAGACTTCGGGATGACGCTTTATCGCGTCGGCTACGCCTTCGCGATCGGCTCGGCGCTCGGGGTGCCGCTCGGCATCATGCTCGGGGCGAACGAGCATCTCTACCGCGCCTTCGAGTTCATCATCGACTTCTTCCGGTCGATGCCGGCAACCGCCATGTTCCCCCTCTTTCTCCTGCTCTTCGGCCTCGGCGACTTTTCCAAGATCGCGGTGGCCGCCTTTGCCGGCATGCTGGTGGTGCTCTTCAACACCGCCTATGGCGTGATGAACGCGCGGCCGACGCGCATGCTCGCCGCCCAATCGATGGGGGCGTCCCGCCTTCGCATTTTTCGTGACGTCATCTTTTTCGAGACCCTGCCGCAGACCTTCGTCGGCCTGCGCACCGGCATCTCCATCGCACTTGTCGTGATCATCGTGGCTGAGATGTTCATCGGCGCAACCGACGGGCTCGGTCATCGCATCATCGATGCCCAGATCTCCTATCAGCTCGAAGATATGTATGGCTCGATCCTGGCCGCCGGCGTCATGGGCTATGGCCTCAATCTCATCTTCCTCCTCCTGGAAAAGTTTCTCGTCCATTGGAGTGCGAAGTGATCATCAACCCCCCGCTGTCGAAGGAAAGGGACTTATGAGGAAACTTACTGCGCCGCTGGCCGCGGCTGCGATGACCGCCTTGACGACAACGTCTGCGATGGCCTGCGACAGTTATGAAACCGTCATCTCCGCATGGCTGCCGATCATGCAGACGACGGCCTATTACGTCGCTCACGAGGAGGATCTGTTCGAGAAAAACTGCATCAAGGTCGAATCGAACAAGATGCAGTCGCCGAACCACATCATCGATGCGCTGGTCGGCGGGCGCGCGGATTTCGGCCCGCCGGGTGCGGCTGCCGGCATTGCGATGATCGCTGAATCCAAGTTTCCCGGCACGTTCAAGGTCTTCGGCCTTCAGGGCGGCGGGATCGAGGTCGACCTGATCAATGACGGGCTGATCGTGCAGGACGGCAGCGAGATCGAGAGCTTCGCCGATCTGACCGGCAAGACGCTTGGCCATGTGCCGGGCGTGCAATGGCGGACTATCTCGCGTCACTTGGTTCGCTCCGCTGGATTGGATCCGGACGCCGATGTCACCCTGACCGATCTCGCCGTGCCCATGCAGGTTCCGGCGGTCAAGGGCGGCAGCGTGGATGCGACCCTCTCGCTCGAGCCGGTCGGCTCGATCGCCGCGGCAACCGAAGGCGTGCGCCGCGCGATGGTGAACCCGGTCGCGGGCGTGATCGCCGATCCCTTCTATTCGGGGGCGGCCGTGCTCACCACGAAGTTCATCGAGGAGCGCCCCGCAACCGCGAAGAAGATCGTCGAGATTATTGACGAGGCGACCGCCCTGGTGAATGCCGACTTCGACAAATACAAGGCGATCATTCCGGACTACACGGCCATCCAGGCGGAGCAGCTGGACAAGCTCGCCAAGCCCTATCTCCGGCCGTTCTCGGATCTGAACGAGGTCGATCTCAACTCCTATCAGGCCTTCGTGGACGTGTTCGTGTCGGAAGGCGTGATCACTGAGGCGATGGATGTGCGCACCAAGATGCTGAGCATGAGTGACTTTGAGAGCTGAGCGGAGGAACGGGCGTTTTGATCGGCTCGCGGGGCGGGGCAGCCATGTCACGCCCCCGAGCAGGCCCTCCGCGAGATGACGGAAACGCGTTGAGATGGATGCAGTAAGCCCAGCGACGGACGCTCGCCTGCAACCGGCGGATCCGCCGACCGAGAAGACGGCGCGCAGCGGCAGGATCACCATCCGAAAGCTGAGCAAGGCCTTCAAGGGGACCGTGGTTTACGATCAGTTCGACCTGGATCTCGTGCAAGGCGATTTCATCAGCGTGTTCGGCCCCAATGGCTGCGGCAAGAGCACGCTGATCAACCTCATCTCCGGCCTCATGCCGATGGATGCGGGCGAGGTCCTCTATGACGGCCAGACCATCAAGCAGACGCGCATTTCCTACGTCTTCCAGAACTATCGCGATGCGCTATTTCCCTGGCTTCGCGCCATCGACAATATTCACTACCCCCTGAAACTGATGGGCCTTCCACCGAAGGAGCGTCAGGAACGGGTGGATCGGATCGTCGCCGATTTCGGCCTGACCATCGATCTCAACGCCTATCCCTATTCGCTGTCCGGCGGCCAGCAGCAGGCCGTCTCGATCCTGCGCGCTCTGGTGCGCGAGCCCGAGGTTCTGTTTCTCGACGAACCCTTTTCCGCACTCGATTACGAGATGACCCTGCTGATGCGCGAAAAGCTTCAGGCGATCTACAGGAAGACCGGCACCACCATGGTGCTGGTTTCCCATGATCTCGAAGAAGCCGTGCAAATGGCCGGCAAGGTCCTGCTGCTGACGCGGCGGCCTGCCCAAGTTGCCGATATCGTCGACAACCATCTTCCCTGGCCGCGCAGCGCCGAAACCCTGACCGATCCGGACTTCGTCGCCTTGAAGAGCCGCTGTCTCGAGGTCTTCAGGCGCGAGTCGCGCCGCGCCTCGTCGCTCGATCCTCATATCGATAGCACCACCGAACAGGCAGGATAGGGGACGGACAGGTGACCAACAGATATCACGACATCGGCGGCAAGCCGGCAGGCGCGATCCCCAAGGAGGAGCTTCCGTGGATGCCCTGGGAAAAGCAGGTCGAAGCTACGCGCGACCTGCTCGGCGACGGCACTAGGCGCGTGATCTCACTCGATGAAATGCGCCGCGGCTTCGAGAGCTTCGGGGCTGCGAAATATTCGAAATATTCGTTCTATCGGCGGCGGCTCGAGGCGATGATCGACATCCTCGTCGAGAAGGGCGTGATCGACGAGGCCGAGCTTGAGGCGGCGATCAAAAAACGCCGGGAGATCTGGGGCGAGGCGGATGCCACGTCTCCGGCTGAGGGGCCATGAGCAGCGAATCCGCCGGCCGCTATGCGCCGCCGCGCTTTCAGATCGGGGATCGCGTGACCGTGCTCGATCTCGAAAAGGAAGGCCACATCCGCACACAGCATTTTCTGCGCAGCAAGACCGGCTCGGTGGTGAGCTATTGCGGCCTTTATCTGAACCCGGAGGATCTGGCGGTCGGGCGCACGTCTGGGCCGGCCGTCCATCTCTATCGGGTGGTGTTCGAGCAGCCCGACCTCTGGCCGGATTACCCGACACCCACGAGAGACCGGCTCGTCACCGAGATCTACGAGCACTGGCTTGCTGCCGCCGAGGCGCTGCCCGAGCCAATATCAGCCGGAGATGGACCCTGACCATGGCCCCGCATGATCACGCCGAGGATAGCGAAGAGCATGAAGCGCTGGTGATCGAGGATGATGCCGGCAATAGGGAGGGACAGATCCGCATCGATGCGCTGATCGACCTGCTGACAGCCAAGGGGTTGATCAGCCGCCCCGAAATCACGCGCCGGATCGACAAGCTGGAATCGCCGGGTGTGCATCAGGGAGCCGAGGTGATCGCCCGCGCCTGGACCGATCCCGCCTACAAGACGCGCCTCCTGGAGAACGGCAAGAGCGCCATCGAAGAGCTTGGCATCGCGGTCGGCGAGGCGCAGATCGTGGTGGTCGAGAACACGCCCGAGACCCATAACCTCATCACCTGCACCCTTTGTTCCTGCTACCCGCGCTCGATCCTGGGCCAGCCGCCGTCATGGTATATTTCAAAAGCGTATCGCGCCCGCACCGTGCGCGAGCCCCGCAAGGTCCTCGCAGAATTCGGCCTGGAGCTTGCCGCCGAGATGGACCTGATCGTCCATGACAGCAATGCCGACATGCGCTATCTCGTGCTGCCCGAAGCGCCCGCCGGCGCCATGAGCGCCGCACGGGATACGCTCAAGAGCGCCGTCACCCGCGACCACATGATCGGCGTCGCCCGTCAAGTTGTAGTGTGACGTGGTGTGACCACATCATTTGGTTCCCACCTCCAATGCCTGGAACGACAGGATATCGCTTGAGTCTTCTGAAGCGGTCAAACCACTAAGCGGCAGATCAGCCTTTCATACCAGGATCCGGTCTAGCGGCGATAACGGTTCGATGGACCATGGCAGCGAACGATTTCCGGGTTGCCGGTGATCTTCTCGGCCTCGGGCAGTCCCTTGGCCATCAGCTCTGACGGATCCCAACCGACAGGCTTGCCGTCCAGCATGCGCGGCTGGCCCGCAATCACGACAGCCTCGATCTGATCACGATTGTAATAGCGGACCAGCTCCCACTCGAAATCATGGCTCGGCAGGCATTCCGGCTGCATCATGTCGAGAATCAGAAAATCCGCCGCCATGCCGGCTTGAAGCGGTCCGTGCTCGCCCTCGCCACCGGTCGCGCGAGCGCCGCCGACCGTCGCGGCATCGACCCAGGTCCAGGCGGCGCCGCAGGAGAAATCCGCAACCGGCAGGCCATGCTCGACCCTCTGACAGGCCTCTGCGGCCATGAGGTTTCGAAACGCGTCCGCCGATGTCGTGTCCGAGCCGACGCCGAAACGCACGCCCCGTTGTGCAAAGCGAAGGGCAGGGGCGACCGCATTGCCTTTCCAGACGCTGGCCAGCGGGTTGTAGCTGGTGGCGGTGTCGGTCTCGGCGATCAGCTCGATTTCCGGTTCGGCAATCAGCGTGGTGTGGTGCAAAAGGACATGGGCACCGAGCACACCTTCGGCATGCAGCAGTTCGGTGGGCCGTTTGCCGAAGCGGAGAATGCACTCATGCACCTCCGGGAAGTGTTCGTTCGAATGGATCTGCAAAATGATGCCGCGCGCGGCGACGGCCTCGGAAAGGGCCGCCAGCGTCTCCGGTGTGTTGCCGATGAAGGAACTGCAGCACACCGAGGGCTCGATCAGCGGATAGGGTGCGCAGTCCTCGATATGTTCGTCGATGCGATCGAGAATGGTCGAAAGCTCGTGCTTTCCCGTCCCCGTTCCGGAATCGCCAGCGAACTCGTCCAGACCGCAGGCCGACACTAACCGTATGCCGGTTTCCACGGCGGCGCGGTGCACGCCGGTATTCTTCTCGGACCCGTTCAGCCCGTAATTGACAACCTTGGTGAACCCACCGCGCATCGACTCCCAAAACGCCCATTTCGCGGTGATGTAACAGGCCTCCTCGTCCATATCCCGTTCCATGGGATGCCAGATCCGACGCCAGATCTGTGCGGGCTCGCCGCCGATCAGCGCTTTGCCGAAGATCTGGCCGACATGGGTATGGGCGTCGACGAAGCCGGGAATGATGGCGCGGCCTTTGAGCCTGATCGCATCCGGACGCTCACTGGCGGGACCGACAGCGGTGATCCGGCCCGCCGACACCGAAATCGCCGCATCCGTCTGCAGGCCTTCAGGCGTGAGCAGCACCTCCGGCGCCAACGTGTAGTCCGACATCGAGAGCTGTTCGCCGAGGTCTGTCATGGATCGCGCCATCGTTATGGATCGCCCCAACAAGGACGCGCGTCGGTGTTGACCGGCGCGCGAAAAGTTTATTCAAGCGTGATCCGGGAAGGATCGACCGCTTCGAGCGGGCCGGTGGCGAGATAGCTCTTGATCAGCTCGCGGTCGGGCTCGGCTTCGACCATGCCCTTGCCGACCACCCATTTGGCCTCGACCTCCAGCACGTCGAGGAGGCCATTGGCGAGGCCGATCTCATACTCCACCTCGTCCCAGCGGGACTGGATGAGGTCGAGCGGCATCAGGCCTTCCATGGCATCGGCGAGCGCCTTTTGCGCGGCGTCGGGATTGGCCTCGATGAACTCTTCCGCCTTGATCAGTGCACGCACGAAACCTTCAAGCTCGGCCGAACGCTCGTTCAGCATTTCGGGCGTAGCCGAGAGGACAAACCAGGCGATATAGGCATCGCTTCGATATTCCCGGTAGTCGTCGCCAAGCGCTTCGGCGGCGGCTGCATAGAAGTCCGGGAACATGATGCCGGCATCGATGTCACTGCGGGCGAGGGCAGGGACGATGTCGGGCGGCGCGACATTGATCACTTCGGCCTCGACGCCCGCGGTCTCCAGCAGTCGTTCGGTGAAGAATTCGGTGTTGGAGCCCTTGGTCGTGCCGATCTTCTTGCCGGCGAGGTCGGCGATCTCGCTAAAGCCGATCGAGGCCTTGGAGATCAGGCGATTGGCTGTGTAACGGGAAAGGGTGGTGAACGTCCCGAAGGGCTGTTGCCTGAGCGAGGCGATCGACACCGGATATTCTGCCATGAAGGCGACATCCAACTGACCGCCGATCAAGGCTTCGAGCGCGCGCCTGCCCGAGGTGAACTTGACCGTTTCCAGCTCAAGGCCTTCCTCGGCAAAGAAGCCCTCGGATTGAGCCACGACAATCGGCACGGTTTGAAGATTGGGCGCTGTTCCGACCACGATCGGTTCGGCTGATGCCGCGCTCGCCATGGCGGCGAAGGCGATCGTCGCCGTCGTCAGCAGTTTTCCAAGTTGCATGCCTGGTCCTTTCTTTGTTTGGTTAATCATCGCTGTGGTGCAGAAGGCCCATGAGTTCGGTGCGCAGGCGCAGGAAATCTTCGCCCATGCGATCGACGGGGCGTGGGCGGGCGAGGTCGACCGGGACATTCTTGATGATGCGGCCGGGCGAGGGCGACATGACGTAGATGACATCGGCGAGACGCAGCGCCTCGTCGACATCATGCGTCACGAACAGGACCGTGGTCCTGCGCCGGGACCAGAGGTCCATCAGCAGCTCTTGCATGCGTAGGCGCGTCTGCGCATCGAGCGCACCGAAGGGCTCGTCCATCAGGAGCACGTCGGGATTGGCGGAGAGCGTGCGCGCGATCGCGACGCGCTGCTTCATGCCGCCGGAAAGCTGGCCTGGATACTTCTTTGCATGCTCGGCAAGACCAACCTCTTTGAGCGCTTCCATCGCCCGCTTTTCACGGTCCTGCCTGGACATGGCGACGCCCTTGAGCGCAAACATGACATTGCCGCGCGCCGTGAACCAAGGAAACAGCGCAAAGTTCTGAAACACCACACCGACGCTTGGATGCGGGCGTTCGACCAAGCGCTTACCGACGCGAACGCAACCTTCCGTCGGGGTCACGAAACCGGCGACGGCATTCAGCAAGGTGGACTTGCCGCAGCCGGATGGGCCGATCAGCGCCGTGAATGTGCCGGGCTGCAAAATCAGGTCGGTAGGTTCAAGTGCAACGGTCTGATCCGGCGATTTTCCGAACACCACCGACACGCCGGCAATGTCGATCCTGCCGCGCGCAATCGCACTCGGATCACCTGCGATTTCCTGACCGACTTCGGCGACGTCCAACACAAGCGCTCTTTTCTGAGGGTGACCAAGCCCCCCGGGTTCTGCCCGACAAGCATGACCTTAAGTCCGCCGAGCACGAGAAAAGGCTACGTGGTCAAAACTGCATCTGTCTTGTGCTGTTTTTGGCCAAGTGCGGTGCAAAAAATGCAACGCTCAATGCCGGGTGCATTGGGGAGTAGCGCGTGAAGATGGCGTGTTTCTTGCTTGCATTTATGCAAGCCGCAGGTGCTACGGTCCGTCAAATGCGACGCGCTGTCAGGTGAGGACTTGAGAGGAGGTTTTGATGGGAAAACTCGATCTGGGACCGCTGCGCCCGCTTGTTTCGATCGTCTTTGTTCTGATCGTCTGGCAGGCAGCCCACAGCTTCGGGCTCACCAATCCCAATCTCTTTCCCGGCCCTTGGGACGTCGCGACCGCATCGGTCAAACTCTACAATGACGGCGTTTTGGTGAAAGACCTGAAGACGTCGATCTCGCGCGCCGCCATCGGCTTCGGCATCGGCGCGACGCTCGGCGTGCTGATGGGTATTTTGACCTCGCGGGTCGGCGTCGTTCGTCTGGCCGTCTACCCGTTCTTCAACATTCTCCGGCCCATACCGGCCATCGCGCTGGTGCCGATTGCCATCGTCTGGTTCGGCATCGGCGAGGACTCCAAATATTTCGTGATCGCCTACACCGTCTTTCTCGCGGTCTGGCTCGCCACCCATCACGGCATGGATCACGTCCCCGAAACCTATATCCGCGCCTCGCGCTCGCTTGGCGCGCCCTGGTGGCGTGAATTTTTCGAGGTGGTGGTGCCTGCGGCCGCCCCGCATATCGTCGCCGGTCTTCGCTTCGGTGCAGCGCTCGCCTTCCTTAGCCTGGTCGCCGCCGAGCTTACCGGCGCATCAGCGGGGATCGGCTACCGCCTCGAGGAAGCTCGCCAATACTTCCAGGTCGACCGCATGTTCGTCGGCCTGATTCAGCTCGGTCTGCTGGGTGCACTACTGGATGGCCTCTTCGTCTATGCCGGCTCGAAGATCGTCCATTGGGAAAGTGTCTGACGGCGACAAAATCGCATCATGCACGAGCCTATCGTCCGGCGACGCCAAGGACCTGACTTTCGACCTGCCCCAGATGGACGGCGAGCTGATTGGCAAACCTTGCCGATGCGACGGGCAAGACGCGGCCCTTCATCTGTCCGAGGAGGAGATGGCCCACCGGCACGTCGCGCCGCGAGACTTCCTTGAAGACAAGGTCGCTGTGGGGGCTGCCTTCGAGGCCGATCGGGATCTGAAAGCCGACGGCCCCTTCATGCATCACATAATGGCGCATGAATTCGAAGCTGTCGGCTTCGAGGATTGGCGAGAGCTGTCGTGATCCCTCGCGCACCGCGATTTCCAGGAGGTGACGCACGCCGAGCTGCGGCGTCGGCAGGATATGCGCCGTCTCCAGGCAGTCCCGCAGGCGGATTTCGTTCTTTGCCGCGAGCGGATGGCTCTTGGACATCACCACGTGAATGGGCTGCGGCACCGAGAGCAGCACCTCGAACTCGACCATGTGGATGGGCTCGAACACCAAAGCGAGATCGCTCGAGAAACTGCTGAGATCGCGCTCCGCCGCCGCCCTGTCGCGCACATTGACCGAGAAGGTGACGCCCGGATGTTCCTTCCGATAGCGCGCGATCTGCATCGGCAGGAAATAAGGCTGGAGCGCTTGCGAGCAGGCGATCGAGACATGGCCGCGGCGCACGCCGGAGAGATCGGCGACCTGGGAGCGCACCCGCTCGAGATCCGAGACCTGGCCGCGGAAATGCTGGATCAGCAATTCGCCCGCGGGATTGAGGCGCACACCGCGCGGCAGGCGCTCGAAGATCTCGGCGCCGAACTCGTCCTCGAACCGCCGGATGCGCCGGTTCAGCGCCGATGCCGTCAGGTTCATGTCCTCGGCGGCTTTTCGGATGGAGCCTGCCCGCATCACCGCCTCGATCAGTTCGAAGGTCCGAAGGTGCTGCATCCGTCGTCTCCCGAGGTTCATCCGGTGCTTTGAATGCACCGCTTCTATGAAAAAATAGCAATAGAAGTACACACCCTAATGGCGCAGTCTGGGTTGAGCAATGAATCAACGCGCCGTATGCACGGCGCCGATCCGAGGGGTGAAAGAGGCCATGGAGACGTCGAGGCGCGGTTTCATAAAGGCGGGGAGTGCAGGCGTCCTGACGGCGGCGTCCCTGCCATTCTTGAAGGTCATGCCGGCCAGTGCCGCCGGCACCGATGTGATCGTCGCGGTCACCGGGCAGACGATCAACAGCCTCGACATTCACAGAACAGGCACCAACCGGCCGAGCTATCAGGTCGCCGTCAACTGCTATGACCGGCTGGTTTCCTTCGGCACCAAGGAGACGGAGGAGGGGCTTTCCTACGATTATTCCGTGATCGAACCGGAGCTTGCCGAGAGCTGGACCGCTTCCGACGACGGTCTCGTCCTGACCTTCAAGCTCAAGCCCGAAGCGACCTTCTGGGACGGCCGGAGAGTGACCGCCGCGGACGTCAAATGGTCCTTCGATCGCGCCGTGTCGGTCGGCGGCTTTCCGACCGTGCAGATGAAGGCGGGCGGGTTGGAGCGGCCGGAACAGTTCGAGGCGGTCGACGACAAGACCTTCGTGATCACGCTCGATCGTCCCTCCAAGCTCTCCCTTCCGGATCTGGCCGTGCCGGTGCCGATGATCATCAATTCGGAAGTCGCCAAGGCCAACGCCACCGACGACGATCCCTGGGCGATGGAGTATCTGCATCAGAACCCGGCCGGCTCCGGCGCTTTCAAGGTCGCGGCGTGGAAGCCCGGCGAGCAGCTCGTTTACGAGCGCAACGACGCGTGGGTAGGCGGGCCGCTGCCGGCGATCCAGCGGGTGGTGCTGCGCGAAGTCCCGAGCCCCGCCACCAGGCGCGCCCTGATCGAGCGCGGCGACGTCCAGCTCTCCTTCAACATCCCGAACAAGGACGCGAAGGAACTCGCCGACAAGATGGACGTGGTCTCCTCGCCGATCGAGAACTGCATCCACTGCGTCGGCCTGAACTACACCTTCGAGCCGTTCCAGGACCCGGATGTCCGAAAGGCCGTCGCCTACGCGATTCCCTATGAGGAAATCTTCCAGACCGCCGCTTACGGCCGCGGCACGCCGCTTTGGGGCGGCTCGGCGGAGGCCGACGACATCGCCTGGCCGAGGAAGACCCCCTACAGCACAGACATGGACAAGGCGCGCGAGCATCTCGAAAAGTCGGGCTTCGCCGACGGTTTCGAAGTGCCCTTTTCGATCAGCCTCGGCCAGGCGGACTGGATGGAGCCGACAGCACTCCTGATCCAGGACAGCCTCGGCAAGCTCGGCATCACGGTCGCCATCGACAAGATCCCGGGCGCCAACTGGCGGACCGCGAATCTCGTGGAAAAACGCCTGCCGATGCATCTCGAAAACTTCGGCGGCTGGCTCAATTACCCCTGCTACTACTTCTTCTGGGCCTATAAGGAAGGCCACCTCTTCAACTCCTCCAACTACGCCAATCCCGAGGTTGAGGCGCTGGTGGACGAGAGCCTGCATCTGCCGGTCGACGATCCCGACTATGCGCCCAAGATCAAGCGCCTGTTCGAGATCGCCTTCGAGGACCTGCCGCGCATCCCTCTCTGGCAGCCCGCCCTCAACGTCGCGATGAACGGCTCGACCGACTACGAGTTCTGGTTCCACCGTCAGCTTGACGCGCGCAGCCTGAAGAGCGCCTGACCCGCCATGCCGCTTCGGGCCCTGCTCCTTCGGGTGCTGCAGGCCATCCCGGTGGTCATCGGGGTCGTGATCGTAAGCTTCGTCCTGACCCGCGCTCTGCCCGGTGACCCCGCGGTCTATTTCGCAGGGGCGGCGGCGGACGAAGCCTCGATCCAGCAGATCCGCGAAGCCCTCGGGCTCGACAAATCCATGCCGGAGCAGTTTCTGATCTATGTCGGCGATCTCATCAGGGGCGATCTCGGTCAGTCCATCTCGACAGGCCAGCCGGTCGCCGCCGATCTAGCAAGCCGCCTGCCAGCATCCCTTGAACTGACGCTGACGGCGCTTCTCCTCTCCTGCGCCATCGCCATCCCGCTCGGCGTGCTCGCCGCGACCAGGCCGGGCTCTGTGGTCGATCATGCCTGCCGCGTGCTGGTCACCGCCGGCGTATCCCTTCCGACTTTCTTCACCGGCATCGTTCTGATCTACGTTTTCTACTACCTCTTGGGCTGGGCGCCATCGCCCCTCGGCCGCCTCGACTTCATCTACATCGCCCCCGACCACGTCACGGGCTTCTATCTGATTGACGCAGCACTCGCAGGCGACGGCGAGACCTGGCTCGCTGCTCTTAAACAGCTCGCCTTGCCCGCGGCAACGCTCGCCCTCTTCACGCTCGCCCCGATCGCGCGCATGACCCGCGCCGCGATGCTCTCGGCGCTGTCCTCCGACTTCATCCGCACCGCTCGCGCCGCAGGCCTCGAACAGCGCACCATCCTCTACAGCTACGCCTTTAGAAACGCGCTCCTCCCGGTCATCACCACGCTGGGCATGGTCTTTTCCTTTACGCTCGGCGCGAATGTGCTCGTCGAAAAAGTCTTCGCCTGGCCCGGTATCGGCTCCTATGCGGTCGAAGCCCTCGTGGTCTCGGACTATGCCGCCGTCCAGGGCTTCGTCCTCGCCATGGCGCTCCTTTTCGTCTTCCTCAACTTGGTGATCGATCTCACCTACACCCTGATCGACCCCCGCATCGCCTTCGACTCCCCCAAATGAGCACGACGGTCGATACGATCGACAGCACGAACCGCCGTTCCGGCGCATTGGACCACATCCTCTACGTGCTGCGCTCCAACCCGGTCACCGCGGCGGCCTTCGCCATGCTCGTCGTCATTCTGCTGGCCGCCGTGTTCGGGCCGAGCCTCGTGCCCTACGACCCGCTCGCCACCAATGCCGCGAAAGCGCTGCAGCCACCTTCCTTTGAGCACTGGTTCGGCACGGACAATCTCGGCCGTGACGTGTTCAGCCGCGTGGTCGTCGCGACCCGGCTCGATCTCACCATCTCGATCGCCGCCGTTGCCCTTTCCTTCGTGATCGGCTCGATCCTGGGCGCCGTCGCCGGCTATTGGGGCGGCTGGATCGATGCCGTCCTGAACCGCGTGCTCGACACCATCATGGCGTTCCCGTTGTTTGTCCTCGCCATGGGCATCGTCGCCGCACTCGGCAACACCATCGAAAACATCATCTACGCCACCGCGATCATCAATATCCCGTTCTACGCCCGCCTGGTGCGCGCCGAAGTCAACATCCGCCGCGAGGCCGGCTTCGCGCTCGCGGCCAAACTCGCCGGCAATAGCGATCTCAAGGTGCTCGCCTTCCACATCTTCCCGAACGCGCTCCCGCCGATGATGGTTCAGGTCTCCCTCAATCTCGGCTGGGCGATCCTGAACGCCGCAGGCCTCAGCTTCATCGGCCTCGGCGTGCGCCCGCCCACCGCCGAATGGGGCATCATGGTCGCCGAGGGCGCCAACTTCATCGTGTCAGGCGAATGGTGGCTGGCGGTCTTCCCCGGCCTCGCCCTCATCCTCGCCGTCTTCACCTTCAACCTCCTGGGCGACGGCCTCCGCGACATGGTCGATCCAAGAAGGCGCACGTGATGCTCTCTATTAGAGACCTCGCCGTCGCGTTTCAGACACGCCGCGGGCAGGTGGATGCGGTGCGCGGCGTCAGCCTGGAGGTGGCGCGGGGCGAGACCCTTGGCATCGTCGGTGAGAGTGGTTCGGGCAAGTCGGTCACCTCGTACGCGCTGATGCGCATTCTCGATGCCGGCGGAGAGATCAAGGCGGGCGAGATTACCTTCGACGGCCTCGATCTCCGTCACGCGGCCGAAAGGCAGATGCGCGACATCCGAGGGCGCGAGATCTCGATGATCTTCCAGAACCCGCGCGCCGCCCTCAACCCCATCCGCAAGGTCGGCCACCAGATCGAGGATGTCCTGATCCGCCACGCGCGCGCAACCAGGGCGGATGCGAGGGAGAAGGCGATCGAGGCGCTGGAGCAGGTGCGCATCCGCGACGCCGCCGAGCGCTACCATGCCTATCCCTTCGAGCTCTCCGGCGGCATGTGCCAGCGCGTGGTGATCGCGATCGCTCTCGCCTGCGATCCCCGCCTCCTGATCGCCGACGAGCCGACCACCGGCCTCGATATCACCACGCAGAAGACGGTGATGGATCTCACCGCCGATCTGATCCGCGCGCGCGAGATGAGCGCCATCCTGATCACCCACGATCTCGGCCTCGCCGCCCAATATTGCGACCGCATCGCCGTGATGAAGGACGGCCAGATCGTCGAAGTGGGGGCGCCCAACTCGTTGTTTTCGACGCCGTCGCACGGCTATACCCGGCGGCTGGTGGACGCGACGCCGCGTCAGGGCTCATCGGTGCGCGATCTCCTGCCGCCGAATCAGCGGACTGCGCTGCCAAAGCACACGACCAGCGGCTCGCTGGTGCTGGAGATCGCTGATCTCGAAAAAACCTTCGCCGGCAAGTCTGGGCCGGTTCACGCAGTGAAGAGTGTGTCCTTCAGCGTGCGCGAGGGTGAGACCGTGGGCCTCGTCGGCGAGAGCGGTTCCGGCAAGTCGACGACCGTTTCCATGATCGCCCGACTGCTCGATCCAACGTCGGGAACGATCCGCTTCCGCGGCGAGGATATCGGCGCGGTGCCCAGCCACGGCTTCGCCCGCGATCCCCGTCGCAAAGACATCCAGATGGTGTTCCAGGATGCGACCGACAGCCTGAACCCGCGCCACACCGCCCGCCAGGCGATCGACCAGCCGCTCCGCCATCTCTCAACGCTCGGGCGACCCGGTCGCCATGCGCGAATTGAAGAACTGGCTGACCTCGTCGGCCTGCCGCAGCCGCTGCTCGAGCGCTTCCCCCATCAGCTTTCCGGCGGTCAGAAGGCGCGCGTCGGCATCGCGCGGGCGATCGCCCTGAACCCGGCCTTTCTCATCCTCGACGAGCCGACCGCCGCGCTCGACGTCTCTATTCAGGCTGTCGTCCTGAACCTCCTGGTCGATCTCCAGGCCAAGCTTGACCTGACTTATCTCTTCGTCAGCCACGACCTGCATGTCGTCCGCCTTCTCTGCGACCAGGTCATCGTCATGCGGGACGGCGCCATCGTCGAGCAGGGGCCTGTAGCCGACGTCATGAGCCACCCCAAGAGCGACTACACCCGCGAGCTGATCGCCGCAGCGCCCAAGCCGCCTGTCACCGATCCGGCCCGAGTCGACGCCATGAAGGACGCGTCATGATCGATCTGCCGTTTACCATCCCATCCCTGCGCGCGGCCTATGCCGACGGAACCAAGCCGGAGGACGTGATCGGCGAGGTCTATCGGCGGATCGCGGCCGTCGACGATCCTGGCATCTTCATCCATCTGTTCAGCATCGATGACGTTATGGCGGACGCGCGAAACCTCGGAGCGTTTGATCCGGAAAAGCCGCTCTACGGCATCCCGTTCGCGATCAAGGACAATATCGACACCGCCGGCCATCCTACCACCGCCGCCTGTCCCGCCTACGCCTACACCGCCGAGACGGACGCCTTCGTTGTCGCGAAGCTGCGCGAGGCGGGTGCGCTCCTGGTCGGCAAGACCAATCTCGATCAGTTCGCGACCGGGCTGGTCGGCGTGCGCTCGCCTTTTCCGCCACCCGAGAACGCCATCGACCCCGCCATCGTGCCGGGCGGCTCGTCCTCGGGCTCGGCCGTCGCGGTCGCCCATGGCATCGTCAGTTTCGCGCTCGGCACGGACACGGCAGGCTCCGGCCGCGTGCCGGCTGCCCTCAACAATATCGTCGGCCTGAAACCGACGCTCGGTGCGCTTTCGGCAAGCGGCGTCGTCCCGGCCTGCCGCACCTTGGACACGGTCTCCATCTTCGCGCTCAGTGTCGATGATGCCTATGACGTCTTTCGCACCGCTGCCGTCTATGATCCCGACGACGCCTATGCCCGTCCGATCCAGCCGCACGCCATGAGCGCGCCGCCGTCCTTCCGCCTCGGCATCCCCTCGGACGAGACCATCGAATTCTTCGGCGACGACCATCAGGCCGAAGCCTTCAACGACGCGGTCGACAGCCTTCGCGGCCTGGGCGCCGAGGTGACGTCGCTCGACTTCACGCCCTTCTTCGAGCTTGCGGACATGCTCTATCAGGGCGCCTGGGTGGCCGAGCGCTTCACCGTGATCGAGGCCCTGCTCGCCGACGACCCGGAGCAGGTGCACCCTGTCACACGGCAGATCGTCGGCCGGGCGTCAAAGCTGTCCGCCGCCGATGCGTTTCGCGACGCCTATCGCCTCCAGGAGCTGAAGAGCCGCATCCGGCCGGCGCTGCAGAAAATCGACCTCTTGGCCGTGCCGAGCATCCCGACCTTCTACACGACCGATGACCTTGCAGCCGATCCCGTCGGTCCCAACAACCGCCTCGGCATCTACACCAATTTCGTCAATCTCCTCGATCTCGCCGGCATCGCCGTGCCGACCGGACCCCGCAGCGACGGCCGGCCCGGAAGCGTCACGTTGCTTGCGGAAAGCGGGCAAGATGGTCTCGCCGCCTCGATCGCGCGAAGGCTGCACGCCACCGTCGATGACCGCCTCGGCGCCACGGCCTGGCGCCTGCCGCCGCCTGATCAGCCCACCCTGGCGGTCACCGGCGATGAGATCGAAATCGCCGTCTGCGGCGCGCATATGGCGGGCCTGCCTTTGAACCGCGAACTGACCGAGCGGGGCGGTCGTTTTCTTCGGGCCGATGAGACCGCACCCAGCTACCGCCTCTTCGCCCTGCCCGGAGGCCCGCCCGTGCGACCCGGCCTGGTGCGCGTTCCAAACGGTGATGGCCGCGCCATCAAGCTCGAAGTCTGGGCGCTGCCGACCGGCGAGGTCGGATCGTTCCTGAAGTCCATTCCGTCGCCCCTCGGCCTCGGCAGCGTCGAGCTCGCCGATGGCCACCTCGCGAAAGGCTTCCTCTGCGAGCAGGCCGGTATCGAAGGCGCAACGGACATTTCGTCCTTCGGCGGGTGGCGCGCTTATGTCCAGGAGGAAAAGCCATGATGTGCAAGCTGCACGGAATGGCGGCAGAACGCGCCAATCCCTGCCACCGCATCGAGCAGAAAACGTCGATCCGGCCCCGTTCACGGACCGCGAACCATGGCCCGGATCTTGCGCAGCCCATCCACCAGGAACGAGCGAACGGCTCGCCAATCAACCAATAGCCACGGCTTCAAGGGAGTAGCTCATGACCTCGATCATCAAGCCCAACCGCCGCCGCGTGCTTCAGGGCATGGGCGCTGCAGCGCTTGCCGGCACCGCGATCACCCCCTTCGGCGCACGTCCCGCCCGCGCCGCTGACCTCACGGTTGGCTTTATCTATGTCGGCCCGAAGGACGACTACGGCTACAACCAGGCCCACGCCGAAGGGGCGGCCGTGCTGAAGGAGATCGAAGGCGTCACCCTAATCGAAGAAGAAAACGTGCCGGAGACCGTCGACGTCGAGAAGTCGATGGAGAGCATGATCAATTTCGACGGCGCGACGCTGCTCTTCCCGACCTCGTTCGGTTACTTCGATCCCCACATGATCAAGATGTGCGAGAAATATCCGGACCTGCAGTTCCGCCACTGCGGCGGTCTCTGGCAGGAAGGCACGCACCCCGCCAATGCCGGCTCCTACTTCGGCTATATCGGAATGGCGCAGTACCTGAACGGCATCGTCGCCGGCTACACCAGCAAGTCGAAAAAACTCGGCTTCGTCGCGGCGAAACCGATCCCGCAGGTGCTCCTCAACATCAACAGCTTCACGCTCGGCGCCAAGAGCGTCGATCCCGAGATCACCACGCAGGTCATCTTCACCGGTGAATGGTCGCTCGCGGTCAAGGAAGCCGAGGCCACCAACGCGCTCGCGGACCAGGGCATCGACGTCGTCACCTGCCATGTCGACGGCCCGAAGGTGGTGATCGAAACCGCCGAGCGCCGCGGCATGTTCACCTGCGGCTACCACGCCGACCAATCCGCCCTGGCCCCTAAAGGCTACCTCACCGGCGCGGAATGGAACTGGGCGACCGTCTACACGGACTTCATCGAGAAGGTCATGGCAGGTGAGCCTCTTCCCAACTTCACCCGCGGCGGCCTTGCCGAAGGCTTCGTCAAAACCAGCGCCTACGGACCCGCTGTGAGCGAGGAAGCCGCCGCTGCGGCCGATGCCGCCAAGGCCGAGATCATGAAGGGTGACTACAGCGTCATCAAAGGCCCGCTCAACGACAACACCGGCAAGGAAGTCGTCCCCGCCGGCACCGCCTATGTCGAAACCGCCATCGAACTCGAAAGCATGGACTACCTCGTTGAAGGCGTCATCGGCTCCACCTAGGCCAAGCGTTGGCCTCCGTTGACTTGTTTCGCCGGCTTGCCGGCGACGGGGTGTGGAGGCGGCCGCCTGAGGGAACCTTTCGATGGCCATAGCACTGTCGAGCAAAGAGGAGGTCAGCGGGGCGCCCGTCGGCGCCGCCGATGCCTCGGTTCGCCTGAAACAGGCGGCCGAGGCGCTGGTCATTCCGCTGGGAGCGCTCCTGGTTTCGGCGGTGCTGTTCGGCCTCTTCGTCGCGGCCCTCGGCAAATCCCCCTTTGAACTCTACCAGCTCATGTACAAGGGCGGCTTCGGTACCTGGTTTTCCTGGCAGAACACGCTGTCTCGCGCCGCACCGCTCCTGCTCACCGCGCTTTGCGTCGCCATCCCGGCGCAGCTCGGCCTCGTGGTCATTGGCGGGGAGGGCGCGCTGGTGCTGGGCGGGCTCGCGGCCGCCGCCGTGGCGATGTTGATGCAGGGTGCCGCCCCCCTCCTGGTGATCGTCGTGATGGCTCTATCCGCCATGGCGATCGGCGCCGCCTGGATCGGCATGGTCGGCGCTCTTCGCCACTATCGCGGCGTCAACGAAACCATCGCAAGCCTGCTGCTCGCCTACATCGCGATCGCTCTCTTCAACCACATCGTCGAGGGGCCCCTTCGCGATCCCGCCAGCCTGAACAAACCCGCGACCGCCCATATCGGCGAGGCCAACATGCTCGGCACGCTCCCGGGCATGGACGTCCATGTCGGCCTCGCGTTTGGCGTCATCGCCTGCATCATCCTTTGGGTGCTGATGGCGCGCACCACCTTCGGCTTCGCAGCCCGCATGACCGGCGGCAATGTCTGCGCCGCGAGGCTCCAGGGCCTCCCGGTCGGCCGCCTGATCTTGATCTGCACCGCCATCGCCGGCGCCTGCGCTGGCCTCGCCGGCATGGTCGAAGTGGCAGCAGTCCACGGCCGCGCCAACGCATCCCTCATCGTCGGCTACGGCTATGCCGGCATCCTCATCGCCTTCCTCGCCCGCCACAACCCGCTCGCCATCATCCCCGTGGCCATCCTCATGGGCGGCATCGACGCCAGCGGCGGCCTGATTCAGCGACGCATGGATCTCCCCGACGCCACCGTCCTCGTTCTGCAGGGAATCATCTTCATCGTCATTCTTTTGTCGGAGACCCTCTACGGCCGCTTCAAACTGTTTCAGCCAAAAGGCGTGGACTCATGACTGAAACAGAGCTTGGCCTCTGGGGCGTGCCGCTCGCCATCCTCGCGGGCGCGATCCGGGTCAGCACGCCGTTTCTTTTTGTCAGCCTCGGCGAATGCCTGACCGAGAAGAGCGGGCGCATCAATCTCGGCCTCGAAGGCACGCTGGTGATGGGTGCGATGAGCGGCTACGCCATCTCCTACCACTCAGGCTCGCCCTGGATCGGCGTGCTGTGCGCGGGCGTGGTCGGCTCGCTGTTCGGTGCCCTGCATGGTTATATCTGCAAGTTTCCGAAGGTGAACGACATCGCCGTCGGCATCGCGCTCATGCTGTTCGGCACGGGCCTCGCGTTTTTCTTCGGCAAGCCCTACATCCAGCCGACCGCCCCGATCCTCCCCTCCATCCCCTTCGGCTTCTGGTCCGACAGCCCGCAGGTTCGAGCCGCGCTCGAGGTCAACGCGCTCTTCATCATCGGCATCCTGATCGCCGTTTTCATGTGGTGGGCCTTCGCCAACACGCGCCTCGGCCTGATCGTGCGCATGACCGGCGATAGCGCCGACGCGGCGCGCGCCATGGGCTATTCGGTCGACCGCGTGCGCCTGCTCTCGACCATGGCCGGCGGTTTTTTGGCGGGCATCGGCGGGTCGTTCCTCTCGCTCTACTACCCCGGAAGCTGGAACGAAGGCCTCTCCTCCGGCCAGGGCCTGATGGCGGTCGCGCTCGTTATCTTCGCCCGCTGGAACCCGCTCTACTGCTTCCTCGCGGCGCTGCTGTTCGGCGGGGCGGGCGCCCTCGGCCCGGCCCTCCAGTCGGTCGGCGTAACCCAGGGCTACTACCTCTTCTACGCCGCCCCCTACGTCCTGACCCTCGCCATCATGATCATCACCACCTCGCCCCAGCGCAGCCTCATCGGCGCCCCGGGCGAGTTGTCCATCACGAAGTAAACCGAGTGGAGGTTCCACCATGAGTGGGCTTGGCGGACTGAATAAATCACCGAACGGCGTGGTCATCGGCATGGTGCAGCTGCAGCTGCCGACCGTCGTCACCAAGAAGGATCTCGCAGATCAGTGCGAAAAAATCTGCGGGCTCGTGAAAAAGGCGCGGGACGGCATGCCGACCATGGATCTGGTGGTCTTCCCGGAATACGCCCTGCACGGGCTATCGATGGACACCAATCCCGAGATCATGTGCAGCATGGACGGGCCGGAAGTGGCCGCGTTCAAGCAGGCCTGTATCGACAACGCCATCTGGGGCTGCTTCTCGCTGATGGAGTTCAACCCGGATGGCAATCCCTACAACTCCGGCATCATCATCGACGATCAGGGCGAGCTTCGCCTCTACTACCGAAAGCTCCACCCCTGGGTGCCGGTCGAGCCCTGGGAGCCGGGCGATCTCGGCATTCCCGTTTGCGACGGGCCGAACGGCTCCAAGCTCGCCCTGATCATCTGCCATGACGGCATGTTCCCGGAAATGTCGCGCGAGTGCGCCTACAAGGGTGCCGAAATCATGATCCGCACCGCAGGCTACACCGCGCCTATCCGCCATGCCTGGAAGATCACCAACCAGGCCAATGCCTTCTGCAATTTGATGGCGACGGCGAATGTTTGCATGTGCGGCACGGACGGGACCTTCAACTCCATGGGCGAGGGCATGATCTGCCAGTTCGACGGCACCATCCTTGCGGAAGGAGGCGGCGTGCCCGACGAGATCATCACGGCCGAAGTCCGCCCCGATCTGATCCGAGAGGCACGCGTCGAATGGGGTGTCGAGAACAACATCTACCAGCTCGGCCATCGCGGCTTCACCGCGGTCCTCGGCGGTGCCAAGGACTGCCCCTACACCTTCATGCAGGACCTCGTCGCCGAGCAGTACACGCTGCCCTGGGAAGACGAGGTCAAGGTCACCGACGGCACGTCTTGCGGTTTCGCCACGCCGAACCGCGTTTACAAACAGCCGGCCGGCTGATTCTCTTGGGACTTCGACGGAGCAAACATGGCTGTAACCGAATCATACATAGAAGCCGATCCCTATCCCTGGCCCTATAACGGCGATCTGCGCCCGGACAACACGGCGCTCATCGTCATCGACATGCAGACCGATTTCTGCGGCAAGGGCGGCTATGTCGATGTCATGGGCTACGATCTTTCGCTGACCCAAGCCCCCATCGAGCCGATCAAATCCGTGCTCGCGGCCATGCGCGACGGCGGCTTTCACATCATCCACACCCGCGAGGGTCACAGGCCTGACCTGTCAGACCTGCCGGCCAATAAACGCTGGCGCTCGCAGCAGATCGGCGCTGGGATCGGCGATCCGGGCCCGTGTGGAAAAATCCTGGTGAGGGGCGAGAAGGGCTGGGACATCATCCCCGAGCTCTATCCCGAGCCCGGCGAGCCGATCATCGACAAGCCGGGCAAGGGCAGCTTTTGCGCGACCGATCTGGACATGCTGCTCCGCCAACGCGGCATCGTCAACATCGTCTTGACCGGCATCACGACCGACGTCTGCGTCCACACCACCATGCGCGAGGCCAATGATCGCGGCTATGAGTGCCTGCTGCTCGAAGACTGCTGCGGGGCGACCGACCTCGGCAATCACCAGGCGGCGATCAAGATGGTGAAGATGCAGGGCGGTGTCTTTGGGGCGGTCGCCGCCAGCGTTGACTTGATCGAAGGCCTGTCCTGAGGATGAACGCCATCGGCCTCGAAACCGCCGGCCTCACCAAGCGTTTCGGCACGTTCACGGCTCTCGATGACGTCTCGATGCGCATCGCCCCCGGCAGCGTCCACGCGCTCCTCGGCGAAAACGGCGCCGGCAAATCGACGCTCGTCAAATGCATCATGGGCTACTATCAGGCGGACGCCGGCCAGGTCCTTGTAAACGGTAAGCCCGTCCGGATCACCAACCCGCGTGACGCCCATGGCGCCGGCATTGGCATGGTCTATCAGCATTTCACGCTGGTGCCGTCCATGACCGTCGCCGAAAACCTGGTGATGGCGGGGGCCGACGTGCCGGCGATCATCGATTGGAAAGCGGCCGCCAGCAACCTCGATACCTTCTTGGACGACATGCCGTTTCGCGTGCCGCTCACAAGCCGGGTCAATGACCTCTCCGCCGGTGAACGTCAGAAAACGGAGATCCTGAAACAGCTCTATCTCGACAGCCGTTTTCTGATCCTGGACGAGCCCACCTCCGTGCTCACGCCGGGCGAAGCGGATGAAATGCTCGGGCTCCTGCGTGGGATGACCGAGGCGGGCCGCCTCACCGTCCTGATAATCACCCACAAATTCCGGGAAGTGCAAGGCTATGCCGACGAGGTCACGGTGCTCCGCCGCGGCCGGCATGTCGGCGCCGGGCATGTCAAGGATCTCGGCACCGACGACATGGCCGCGATGATGATCGGTGCCGCCGAGATCGAGGCGAGCGGCGAGCGCATCGGCGAGCCAGAGGTTGCGCCGTCCTTGGTGCTCCGTGATCTGCATGCCATCGACGACAGCGGCATGACGAGCCTCGCCATCGAGCGCATCGAAGTCCATGCTCGCGAAGTCGTCGGGATCGCGGGCATCTCCGGGAATGGTCAAAAGGAGCTGGTTGAAGTGCTCGGCGGTCAGCGGCAGCCGACCGGCGGCGAGGTGATCGTGGGCGGCGAACCTTACGGCGCCACCAGGGCCGAGGCCATGGCCCTGAAGGTCCGCTGCCTGCCTGAAGAACCGCTCCGCAACGCCTCGGTCGCTCGCATGTCCGTCGCTGAGAACTTGTCTTTTCGCACCTTCGACCACAAGAAGACGAACGGCGCCGATGGACCTCCAGCCGATGGCGCCGCCATCTGGCTCGACCTCGGCAGCATCGCCCGCCGCGCCCAACAGCTTATTGGCCGCTACGGCATCAAAACCGCCTCGAAGGACGCGCCGATCTCCACCCTTTCCGGCGGCAATGTCCAGCGCACCGTCCTCGCGCGCGAGCTCTCGGGCGACGTCAGCCTCCTGATTGTCGCCAATCCCTGTTTCGGCCTCGACTTCGCCGCCGTCGCCGAAATCCGCGCCCAGATCATGGCAGCCCGCAACCAAGGCGCCGCCGTGCTCCTGGTGAGCGAAGACCTCGACGAATTGCTGGAACTTTCCGACCGCATCCTCATCATCAGCGAAGGTCGCATCGTCCACGAAACCTTGATCGAAGACGCGAATCGCCAAACCATCGGCACCCACATGGCGGCAGCGCCGCCGGGGTCGACTTCAGAAAGCCTGAGTGCATGATCGGCGTTGACGCTCAACCTTTCATCTTCGAATTTCCGCCAGAGAAGCTGGCGCTTATCGTCATCGACATGCAGCGCGACTTCATCGAGCCTGGCGGGTTCGGCGAGAGTCTCGGCAACGACGTCAGTCGCCTGCAGGCGATCGTGCCGACGGTCGCGAGGCTGCTCGCCGGCTGTCGAAACGCGGGCATGCCGATTATCCATACGCGGGAGTGCCACAAGCCCGATCTTTCCGATTGCCCGACCGCCAAGCGGAGTCGGGGCGACCCGGCCTTGCGCATCGGTGATCCAGGACCGATGGGACGGCTGCTGGTCAGCGGCGAGCCTGGTGCGGAGATCGTTCCCGAGCTTGCCCCGATCGAGGGAGAGACCGTGATCGACAAGCCAGGCAAGGGCGCCTTCTACGCGACCGGTCTCAACAGGAACCTGATCGATCTCGGCATCACCCACCTCGCTTTCGCCGGCGTGACGACCGAAGTCTGCGTGCAAACCACCATGCGCGAGGCGAATGACCGCGGCTTCGACGGCCTCCTCCTCGAAGACGCGACCGAGAGCTACTTCCCCGCCTTCAAGCAGGCCACGCTCGACATGATCCGCGCCCAGGGCGCGATCGTCGGCTGGACCGCGACCACCGATCACTTCCTGGAGGCCCTTTCATGATGCAAACAGAGCTGCGCACCCTTACCCTCGGCCTCATCCCCAATGGCTGGCAGGGTCTGGCCTTCAAACCTTTCCGTGAAGGCATCCAAATCCACCGCCTCTACGGCGAGGGGCGGGAAGGTCCCGCCGCCGCGATCCTCAAATATGAGCCAGGCGGGATGGCCCCCCTGCATGAGCACACCGGCTACGAGCACATCCTGATGCTGGACGGCAGCCAGGAGGACGAGCAGGGCAGCTATGGCCCCGGCGCCTTCGTCGTGAACCCGCCAGGCTCGCGCCACTCTGTTCTGAGCCGGGAAGGCTGCACCGCCCTCCTGATCTGGGAACGACCAGTGCGCTTCATCGATGGCGCCGGTTGATGCGTCAAGCCTTCGTCCATCACATCGTCACCGCAGGACCGGATGACGTCAGCGGTCTGATCCAGCGCATTGAAGCGGGCGAGATCGAACCCGCGGCGATCAAGGCGATCCTCGGTAAGACCGAGGGCAATGGCTGTGTCAACGATTTCACCCGCGGCTATGCCGTTCAGTCCCTGCGCACAGCACTTTCGAAATGGCTGGACAGTGCCGGGTTGGACCGAATCGCTAAGGTGATGTCCGGCGGCACAGAGGGCGGTCTGTCTCCTCACATCCTCGTTTTTGAGGCGCGCGAGAACGGCAATCCACCGGCCGATGACGACCGGAAAATGGCGCTTGCCCTCGCCGTCGCACAAACCGTGCCCATGCGCCCGGAAATGATTGGCAGGCGTGCGCAAGCGCTCGCTGTTGCCGATGCGGTGCGCGCTGCGATGACGGAAGCGTGCGTTGATGGACCTGAAAACGTTCATTACGTCCAGATAAAATGCCCGCTGCTGACAGCCGCCCGCATCGACGAAGCGGCGGCCCGTGGCGAGACCGTGGCGACCACCGACACCCTAAAGTCCATGGGCCTATCACGCGGTGCATCGGCCCTCGGTGTCGCCGTGGCTCTTGGCGAGGTCGACCCTGATGCCGTCACCGATGAAGCCATCGCCGAGGATATGTCGCTCCACTCATCACGCGCCAGTTGCTCCGCCGGTGTCGAGCTGATGCAGAACGAAATCCTGTTGCTTGGCAATAGCTTAAGCTGGTCTGGCGATCTCGTGATCGGCCACGATGTCATGGCCGACGCGATCGACAGCCACGCCATCTACCGGACGCTCGAGACGGTCGGTCTCACCGCCAATCGCCAGCTCGACGACGAGCAACGCACAAGCTTGAAAGCTGTCCTCGCCAAGGCCGAAGCCGACCCGACCGGCGCCATCCGCCTTGCTCGCCACACCATGCTCGACGATAGCGACATCGCCTCAACCCGCCACGCCCGCGCCCTGGTCGGCGGCGTCCTCGCCGGCATCGTCGGCCACACCGACCTCTTCATCTCCGGAGGTGCCGAACATCAGGGACCACAAGGTGGAGGTCCGGTTGCTGTAATAAGAAGTTTGGACTGATCAATGATTGGCTTCTTGTGCCAAGCAATTCCTCTATCAACTTGAAACAGCGACACCTGCTGCATCCGATGATCCTCTGATCACAAGTGCACAGAGACTGTCATATTCCCCAGTTTGAACCTGCTCAGCAGGCTCTTCTCACACCCTGCTTTCTATAGAAAGCAGAAAGAAAGACTTAAACATCAAGTTGTTAGATGAAGTCTATGGCGGAGGGAGAGGGATTCGAACCCTCGGTACAGTTGCCTGTACAACGGTTTTCGAGACCGCCCCATTCAACCACTCTGGCACCCCTCCGCAGGGCGAGGCTTTCTTTGGCAACGAATTACATTGCGCGAATGGGTCTGACAAGGGGCGCTGGGTGAGATGGTGCTTGCGATCGGGCTTGCTTCTCACTAGATCGATAGGGCATTGAAGCTGCCTGAAAGGTCCCGTTTCCGCCATGACCATGCGCTATATCAGCACCCGAGGCCGGGTGCCGCCGGCCTCGTTCGAGGAGGTGTTGTTCGCAGGGCTTGCCGCAGATGGCGGTTTGTTTGTTCCCGAATCGTGGCCTGCGCTTGATCGGGACCGCCTCGCGGCGCTCCAATCCGCCTCTTACCAGGAAGTCGCGGCCTTCGTTCTCGAGCCTTTCGTCGGCGACGATCTGACGACGGATGACTTCCGCCGCATGATCGATGACGCCTACGGCACCTTCAGCCACCAGGCGATAGCACCCGTCAAGCAACTCGCCGCTGGCGAGTGGGTGATGGAGCTGTTTCATGGGCCGACCCTGGCGTTCAAGGATGTAGCGCTGCAGCTTCTGGGAAGGCTGTTCGAGCATTTTCTGGCCCGGCGCGAGCGTGCGATCACCATCGTCGGCGCGACCTCCGGCGACACCGGCTCGGCGGCGATCGCGGCGACTGCGGGCAGGGAGCGCATGCGGACCGTCATCCTCCATCCGAAGGATCGCGTTTCCGAGGTTCAGCGTCGCCAGATGACCACGGCTGACGCTGCTAATATCCACAACGTCGCTATCGAGGGCAGCTTCGACGACTGCCAGGCGCTGGTCAAAGCGATGTTCAATGACCGGGGTTTTCGCGAGCGTCACAGCCTGGCTGCGATCAACTCGATCAACTGGTGCCGGATCATGGCGCAGATCGTCTACTATGTGACGGCGTCTCTTGCGCTTGGCGGCCCCTGGCGAAGGGTGAGCTTCAGCGTGCCCAGCGGCAATTTCGGCGATGTCTACGCTGGCTACGCCGCAGCCAAGATGGGGCTGCCGATCGATCAGTTGATCGTCGCCACCAATCGGAACGACATTCTTGCGCGCTTCTTCTCGACCGGCAGCTACCAGGCAGGTTCGGTCAAGCCGACCATCAGCCCGAGCATGGACATTCAGGTCGCCAGCAATTTCGAACGCCTGCTGTTCGATCTGGTCGGCCGCGACGGCGATCGCGTCAACGGGTTGATGGCAGAGTTTGCCGAAGAGAAGGCTTTCAGTCTCGATGGCGAAGCGTTCGCCAAAGCCAGTGAGCTGTTCTCGTCCTGCCGCGTTGACGAGGAGGAGACGCTTTCGACGATGCGCGAGATGTCCGAAGCGACCGGTGAGACGCTCGATCCGCATACGGCTGTCGGGCTGCATGCCACAAAGGCGTCGGGGACGATCACCGAAGCACCGATGATCACGCTGGCAACAGCGCATCCCGCGAAGTTTCCTGATGCCGTCGAGCGCGCCATCGGCAGAACGCCGGCTCTTCCGCCTCATCTTCAGGACCTGATGACCAGGTCTGAGCGCCTCACCGACCTACCCAACGATCTCCACGCAATACAGTCTCACATCGACCGATTGGCCAGCCTCTGATCATGAATGAAAACACGCAAGTTACCCGCCTCGACAATGGTCTGCGCGTCGCCACCCAGCATATGCCCAGTGTTCAAACCGCAAGCATTGGCGTCTGGGTCGATGCCGGCGCTCGTCACGAGCGCCCGGAGGTGAACGGCGTCGCCCACATGCTGGAGCATATGGCTTTCAAGGGCACGGAGCGGCGCTCGGCGCGGGTCATCGTCGAAGAGATCGAAAATGTCGGCGGACAGCTGAACGCCTACACCTCGCGCGAAAACACGGCCTATTACGCGCGCGTCCTTGCTGACGACCTGCCGCTCGCAGCCGATATTCTCGCGGATATCCTGCAGAATTCGACCTTCGAGGCGGAAGAGCTGGAGCGCGAGCGCGGTGTGATCCTTCAGGAGATCGGTCAGACGCTGGATACCCCCGACGATCTGATCTTCGATCTCTTCCAGGAGACGGCCTTTCCCGATCAGTCGCTGGGACGCTCCATCCTTGGCCCGGCCGAGATCGTCAGCGGCATGACGCGCGAACAGCTGACCGGCTATATGGGTGAGCATTATGCGCCGGAACGCATGATTCTGTCGGCGGCCGGCAAGGTTGAGCATGAGCGGCTGGTCGAACTCGGCGACGAGCTCTTCCAAAAGCTGCCTGCGCGCTCATCTGATGCCGTCGACGTCCAGAGCGGGCGCTACGCCCCGGGCGATCTCAGGAAGGAAAGGGAACTCGAGCAGGTCCACCTGATCCTTGGCCTGCCCGGATTTTCTTACCATGATGATGACTTCTACGCCCTGCAGATCCTCTCGGCCATGCTCGGCGGCGGCATGTCGTCGAGGCTTTTCCAGGAAGTTCGGGAAAAGCGCGGTCTCGCCTATTCGGTGTTCTCCTTTGCCGCCTGCTACCGGGATACAGGTGTTTTCGGCATTTATGCCGGGACCGGCGGGGAGCAGACGGCGGAGCTGGTGCCGGTGCTCTGCGACGAGCTGAAGGCCTTGATCGGCAGCGCCTTGGAAGAAGAGATCACGCGCGCCCGCGCGCAGCTCAAGGCGAGCATGATGATGGGGCTGGAGAGCTGCTTTGCCCAGAGTGAAGACATCGCGCGCCAGCTGCTTATCTTCGGCCGGCGCATCCCTCAGGAGGAGACGATCGCGGAGATCGATGCGGTCGACAAGGAGGCGATTAGGCGGGTTGGCGAGCGTCTGGTGGAAGGGGTCCGTCCGAGCCTCGCGGCGATCGGACCTGTCGGCAGGCTGCCTGGGCTGGATGTTATCGAGAAACGTCTGGCCGCCTGATCTTCTTGGGATAGCTGTATCTTAGTACTTTCTACCCTTCATCCATTGCCTTGAAGCAACTGCAGATCCAGCTTGTAATATGGAGGCTGCGATCCCGCGGAAAAAACAAGGTCAGGATGATGGAAAAAGATCGTCGACCAGGAGAGCGCTTCGGTTTTGCTCGGGACACAGTTTCCGAGGGCTCACGGTCGCCTCGCCATGCGCGCTTAGTTCGCCCTGAAGAGAGAAGCGCCCCAGAGAAGCCAGCCTTGTCTTCCGAGCGACAGCCGTCCGAGGCCGTACCGGCCTTGCCGGCGCCCGTTACCGGGAAATCTGATCATAATGGATGGGTCGTTCGCCCGAAGAGGTCGCCGCAGGCCACGGCCATCACCCCGACCAGGAGGCCGAAGCCGCGCCATCGCGACGGTGCCGCCTTCGCTGCCCGTGAGCCCATGGTCCCGTTGGCGCCGGCTGATCACGAGGTCCGCTCCAGAAGCTGGCTCGCCCTTGGTCTCGTCGGCATGGTTTATGTCACCGGAGCAGCCGGGCTTTGGTCCATGGTTCAGGCTTTCGAAGAGGACGCGCCGTCAACGGTCGTGCCGGTGGATGACGAAGGCGTCATGCCGATGTTGGATGAGACCATCGATGTGCGTGATGCACTGCTGGACAAACCCTTCACGCCGAAGCTTCGACCGACCAATCCCCTCGATGTCGAAACGGACGTCGCCTCGTCGGGCATGCGGGATCAAATCTGATCCGTTGATGTCCTTTCACCGCTAGGCCTCGCCGCCTTGTCCCTTCTCGCGAGCGGCCAGCCGTCTTGCCCGGATGCTCGGCAGGAACACCAGCAGCGCTGCGATGATCAGCAAGCCGAGCGTCATCGGCCGCTCCCACATGAAGCTGATGCCATCCGCGATGTTGGCGGAGCGGGCGAAGTTGTTCTCCATCATCGGCCCCAGGATGAAGCCGATCAGCAGCGGAGCGAGTGGGAAGTTGGCGAAGCGCAGGATCGTCGCCATGACGCCGAGGCCGGTCATGAACAGAAGCTCGGTCGCGTTGTTCTGGCCGATATAGGCGCCCATCAGTGTGAAGAATAGGATGAACGGGATCAGGTAGTTCCGGGGGACGGCCAGAAGTTTCGCGATATAGGGTATCAGCGGCAGGTTAAGGATCAGCAGGATCACATTGCCGAGATACATCGACATGATCACCGCCCAGAAAATCTCCGGGTTCTCGATCATCAGCCTGGGGCCTGGCTGAACGTTCAACGCCACCAGCGCGCCTAAGAGAATGGCGGTGGTGCCGGAGCCTGGAATGCCAAGCGTCAGGAGCGGTACGAAGGAGCCGGTGCAGGCCGCATTATTGGCGCTTTCGGGGGCGGCCAGACCTTTGATCGAGCCCTTGCCGAATTTTTTCTGATCCTCGGGCGAGGCGATATTGCGCTCCACAGCATAACCGAGGAACGAGGCGATGGTGGCGCCTGCACCCGGCAACACGCCGATCAGAAAGCCTTGGATCGACTGGCGGCCGACCACGGGGGCGATCTCGCGCGCCTCGGCCTTGCTGATGCGGAGGCCGGTGATCTTGCCGCCTTCATCGCCGGTCTTGGAACGGTTGGGATCGAGCACCAGAAAGATGGCTTCCGGCAAGGCGAACAGCGCCATGGCGAGCGTGATGAACCCGAAGCCGGACTGCAGGTCCATGATGCCCATAGTGAAGCGTGGCGCGTTGAAAAGAGCGCTCTCGCCGATGGTCGCCATCATCAGGCCGAGAATGGTCATCATCAGGGCTTTCGCGACCTGGCCGGAGCCAGCGAAGGCGGCGATTGCCGAGAGGCCGACCACCATCAGCGCAAAATATTCGGGCGACTGGAAGAGGAGAGCGACGGAGACGAGGGCAGGGGCGAAACCCATCAGCAGAAGGGCGCCGATGGTGCCGCCGGCGAAGGACGCGATCGCCGCGACGGTCAGCGCCTTGCCAGCCTTGCCTTGCCTCGCCAGGGGATAGCCGTCGAAGGAGGTGGCGACGGTCGAGGCGATGCCCGGCGCGTTGATCAGGATCGATGACGTCGAGCCGCCGAACACCGCACCGTAATAGACGCCGGCCAGCATGATCAGCGCGGTCGACGGATCGCCGATGGTAATCGCGACCGGGATCATGATCGCGATGATCGACATGGGCCCCAAGCCCGGCAGCATGCCGATGAAGGTGCCGATCAAACAGCCGGCCACCACCATGAACAGGTTTTTGAAGGAGAGAGCTGTGGAGAGCCCGAGAACGATACCTTCCCACATGCGGGCGTCTCCCTAGAAAAGTCGGGGCCAGGGGCTCAGGAAGATACCAAGGATCTCCTGCACCAGATACCAGACCAAAATGGTGCCGACGACGGCGATCGGAATCATCAGGTGAAATCTCCGCTCGCCCAGAATGAAGGAGCCGCCGGCGAGGAAGAGGGTGGTCGCTGCGATAAAGCCGATCGGGCGCAGCAGGAGGGCGTAGGCGACCATGGCGCCGATCAGCAGCAGGGCCTGACCCAACTTGTATTCGTGGAGCTTTCGATAATCGATGCCGCTCTCGGCGCTGCCGGCGGCATTGGCAGGTCCCGTGGTGAAGATCACGGCCAGCGCGATCACGATGCCTACAAGGCTCAGCATCTTGGGAAAGGAGCTTGGCCAGACCGGTGCGCGTTTCAGGATCGGCGGCAGAAGATGGTCCATGCCGAAAAAGGCTGCATAGCCGTAGATGCAGCAAAACAACAGAAACAGAAGACCGATCGTGCGCTCTAGGGTCATGGCCCCTCTTGGGCTTCTTAAGACTCGCCGCATCGGGAGCCGGCGCCGACTGGCATCCGACTCCCGGTCCGGGTTTTAATCGACTTAACCGATGTCGACGCTCGACCTAGAGGAAGCCGAGCTTTTTCATCAGCTCGCTCATGGTTGCTTCCTGATCTTCGAGAAAGCTCAGGAATGCGTCGCCGGAGTTGTGGATGTTGACCCAGCCATTGCGGGCGCGCACCTCTTCCCACTCAGGCGTGTCGTACATGGCGGCGAGGGCTTCGCGGTAGGCTTCGGCCTTATCATCAGGCAGGCCGGGGGCGGCGAAGAAACCGCGCCAGTTGACGAACTCGACGTCGTAGCCTTGCTCCTTCAGGGTCGGGGCGTCGGGGAGGGCGTCGACACGCTCGGGCGACGTGACCGCGAGCACCTTCATCTCGCCGGCCTTCGCAAGCTCGACGGCCTCGGAGAAGCCGGTGGAGCCAGCCGTGATCTCACCGGAGAGAATCGCGGCGTTCATCTCGCCGCCGGCGTCGTAGGGAATGTATTTGATCGAGGTCGAATCAGCGCCGGCGCCCTCGAACGCCATCGCCGCGACCAGATGATCCATGCCGCCCGGAACGGAGCCGCCGCCGATGGACACGGCCGATGGGTCGGCGTTGTAGGCCGCGACCAGATCCGCGAAGGTCTCGAACTCGCTGTCCGCCTTGGTGATGATCGCCGCATAGTCGCCGATGGTGCCGGCAATGAGCGTCAGATCACGGAAATTCTGCGGGAAAACGCCGGTCAATGAGCGGATCACGATCGGCGTCGAGTTGACCATCAACGTGCCGTGGTTGCTCTCGGCGTTTTCGATCAGATAGCCGATCGCCTTGCCACCGCCGCCGCCGGACATGTTCTCGTAGCTGGCCTGACCAACGAGGCCGGCATTGGTGAGCGCCTCACCGGTGCCGCGCGCGGTGCCATCCCAGCCGCCGCCGGCGCCGCCGGGGATCAGGAAGTGGATGCTTTCCAGCTTCTGGTGGCCGTCCGCAAGCGCAGCGCCGCTCATCATGCTGAACGCTGCAGCGCCCGCGATCGCGACGCGTCGGCTTGTTTTCAAGAAAGTCACATTAGGTCTCCCGATTGCACAGATTGCTTGCCGTCACCTGCCACCAGGGCCGGTACGTCATTTTTTGTCACTTCATGGTGTCATGTTTGCCCGTTGACGCGCCGGCCGTAAAGCGATTTCACAGTCCTGAACATAGCATGATAGGGCCGCAGGCCCGGGCGGGCGCTATCGACGATCATACCCGGGGCAAGCGATCGCCGCGTTTGGATGGATCTGCTACCGGACCACCAGAACGGACATCGGTGCGTGATGCAGCACCTGGGCGGCGTTCGGGGTAAGAAAGCTATCGCTCCAGTCAGGCTTGTGGGACGCCATGACGATGAGATCGACGTTTATACCCTTGGCCACTCTGACGATCTCCTGATGAATGCGGCCGTGGGCGACATGACGTTCGGTCTTTATACCGGCTGGAACCTCGCTCTTGATCAGAGCGTCCAGCTGTCGCTCGGCGTCACTGGTCGCCTTCTCCGAGAAGTCTTTCGGAAAGTAGCTGGCGACGATGCTCGAGCCGAAGCTCGGCACCACCGTCAGTACATGGAGCGTGGCGTTTCGCTGTTTTGCTTCTTCCACCGCAATCGGGAGGGCGCGCTCCCATGACGCCTTTTCATCCGGGTCGACTGGCAGGAGCACGTTCTGGGTCATGATCTCCCCTCCTTCAGGCGGTGGCTTCGCTCATTCTGGTTCGCGTTTCCGCGCGTCGTCGCTGCATCATGACCACACCGGCGAGGATCAGCAGAACAGGAATATAGATCCAGTATTTCGAAGGCTGATCCGCAGGCTGGCGCACCTGCAGGATTTCCTGATCCCAATCCAGCCCCGCTTTCTGGGCAGCGCTGTCGAAGGCGACATCGTCGATCAGCATCTTGTCGCCGTCCTGGCGAAGCGTGATGCCGGCCGCGGTCAGTTTCTCATCGCCCGACGCTCCCTCCGGCATGGTGATCGGAGCGACGAACTCGACCGGCGAGCCGAACTGATCGAGCCCTGCCACGCGCAGGCGCAGTTCCGAGCCGGGCGGCTCTTCCTCGAAGGCCTGGGTGATTGCGGCCGGCTCGACGTCCTTGAAGGGTGGAATGATCTGATCCATCCAGTAGCCCGGCCGGAATAGCGAGAACGCGATCAGCAGGAGGAGCGGGATCTCCCAGACGCGCAGCTTGTCGAAGAACCAGCCTTGCGTTGCCGCCGCGAACACCAGCATCGCGATGGTCGCGACAATGAACACCATGATCCCTTCCGCCCAGCCGACGTCGATCAGAAGCAGCTGATTGTTGAAGATGAACAGGAAGGGCAGGGCGGCGGTTCTGAGCGAGTAGAAGAAGGCGACGAAGCCTGTCTTGATCGGATCGCCGCCCGAGACCGCGGCTGCGGCGAAGGAGGCGAGCCCCACAGGCGGCGTCACGTCCGCCATGATGCCGAAGTAGAAGACGAACAGATGGACCGCGATCAGCGGCACGATCAGCCCGTTTTGCTGGCCGAGGGTCACGATGACAGGGGCGAGCAGGGCCGAGACCACGATGTAGTTCGCGGTGGTCGGCAGGCCCATGCCAAGGATCAGGGACAGGAAGGCGGTGAGGAACAGGATGGCGAGCAGATTGCCGCCGGAGAGCACCTCGACCACGTCAGCGAGCGCCGAGCCGACGCCGGTCTGGCTGACCGCACCCACGATGATGCCAGCTGTGGCTGTGGCGATGCCGATACCGATCATGTTGCGGGCGCCGGCGACCAGGCCGTCCAAGAGGTCGGTGAAGCCGGCGCGCGCCTCCTCGCCGACATCGTCGCCGCGCTTTCTGAAGATCGCGAACAGCGGTCGCTGGGTCACCAGGATGAAGATCATGAAGACCGCACCCCAGAAGGCGGAGAGCCCCGGTGACAGGCGTTCGACCATCAGCGCCCATACCAGCACGACCACCGGCAGAATGAAGTGCAGGCCCGCTTTTACCGTCGGTCCAGGAAGCGGCAGGGTGGTGTTGGCGTCGTTCGGGTCGTCCATCTTGAGCTCGGGGTAGCGCGCGCCGAAGGCGATCAGTGCGACATAGACCACCACCAGCAACGCCGCGATGATCCAGCTCGCGGCCGGACCGAAGGCGGGGCGCATCCAACCGATGCCGTAATAGACCGCGAACGAGATCGCGCAGAGCACCAGCACGCCAAAGAGGAACATGATCAGCCGCTGCATCAGCGGCCCCGGTTCATAGGCACGTGGCAGGCCTTCCATCCCGGCTTTCAAAGCCTCGAGATGCACGATGTAGACGAGGGCGATGTAGGAGATCAGCGCCGGCAGGAAGGCGTGCTTGACCACGTCGAAATAGGGGATGCCGACATATTCGACCATGAGGAAGGCGGCGGCACCCATGACCGGCGGCATGATCTGGCCATTCACCGACGAGCCGACTTCGACCGCGCCCGCCTTCTCCGAGGAAAAGCCGACCTTCTTCATCAGCGGGATGGTGAAGGTGCCCGTGGTCACCACATTGGCGATCGACGAACCCGAGATCAGCCCGGTCATCGCCGAAGACACGACAGCCGCTTTCGCCGGTCCGCCACGCATATGGCCCATCAGCGAAAACGCGACCTGGATGAAGTAGTTGCCGGCACCGCCCTTATCGAGCAATGCGCCGAACAGCACGAACAGGAAGACGAAACTGGTGGAGACGCCGAGCGCAATGCCGAACACGCCTTCGGTGGTGATCCAGTGGTGGTTCACGACCTCGCCGAGCGTGTTGCCCTTATGGGCGATGATCGACGGCATGGATTGGCCGGCGAAGGTGTAGACCAGAAAGATGATCGCGATGATCATCAAGGGGGGGCCGAGGGAGCGGCGGGTCGCTTCAAGCAGCAGCAGCATGCCGATGACGGCGACCACATAGTCCTGGGTGATCGGTGCGCCGGGACGATCGGAAATGCTCTCGTAGAAGAGATAGAGATAGGCAGCGGAAAAGGCACCCAGGACCGCGAAGACCCAATCGAGGGCCGGGATATAGTCCTTCGGGCTGTTCTTCAGCGCGGGATAGGCGCAAAACGCCAAGAAGACGGCGAAGGCCAGGTGGATCGAGCGCGCCTCGGTGTCGTTGAACACACCGAAGCCGATCATGAAGGGCAGCGGTGAGGCGATCCAGAGCTGAAACAGGGACCAGGCGAGCGCTACCGCAAACAACGCCTTGGCGACAGCTCCCGACGGGTTTCGAGCGCCTGTATCCGATTGCGCGACCAGTTCGTCCAGATCGGTGCCGGCGGCATCTCCCTGACGTTCGCTGCGCTCACCTTCGCTCATCGCCCGCCCCCAAAGCAAAAATGCGATTTTTATCGTTGACTTGAAGGAACCCGGATCGACGGTTTGCACCTCAGTTCTAGGGCGATGTCGTTCGACCAGGCCTTCTCAATTCCACCTAGGCCTGGAGGCGGCGGCGCAAACCGTTCCGCCGCCTCTGACCCATAGTCAAGCCTTAAGGCGCTGCCTTCAGAGCCAGCCTTGCTCTTTGTAGTAGCGCTCTGCGCCCGGATGCAGCGGGGCGGAGAGGCCGTCAGCGATCATTTCTTCCTGCTTCAGGTTGGCGAAGGCGGGGTGCAGGCCCTTGAAGCGGTCGAAATTGTCGAACACCGCTTTCACGACCTGATAGATCACCTCTTCGTCGACCGAGGCCGAGGAGACGAAGGTTGCCTTCACGCCGAAGGTGCTGGTGTCCCCATCCGAGCCCTTGTACATCCCACCGGGAATGGTGGCCTTCGCATAGTAGGCGTTCTCGTCCACCAAGGCGTCGATTTCGGCTCCTTCGACGGAAATCAGCTTGGCGTCGGTTGTGGTGGTCGCTTCCTGGATCGAGCCGTTGGGGTGACCGACGGTGAAGACGATCGCATCGACCTTGTTGTCGCCAAGGGCAGCCGACTGCTCCGCCGACTTCAGCTCGGAGGCGAGCGCAAAGTCGTCATTGGTCCAGCCGAGGGCGCCCATGATGACCTCCATGGTGCCGCGCTGACCAGAGCCCGGATTGCCGATATTGACACGCTTGCCTTTAAGGTCGGCGAAGCTCTCGATGCCGGAGTCGCTGCGGGCGACAACGGTAAACGGCTCACCGTGGACGGAGAAGACGGCGCGCAGATCCTCGAACTTGCCGCCTTCGAACTCGGGTGCTCCGGTATAGGCGTAGGACTGCCAGTCGGACTGGGCCACGCCCATATCCATCGAGCCTTCCTTGATCGCGTTGATGTTGGCGACCGATCCACCTGTGGATGGCGCCGTGCATTTGATGCCGTGGTCCGCCTGACCACGATTGACCAGCTTGCAGATGGACTGGCCGACCACATAGTAGACGCCGGTCTGACCGCCGGTGCCGATGGTGATGAATTGCTCGGCCTTTGCCTGAGTAACGCCAAAAGTGGTGGCGGTCAGGCCTGCAGCCAAGGCCATGGGTAGAAGCGCTCGCATGGAAAAACCTCCCTGTTGAGACAGTACGCCAAAGCGTCCTATCCACCATTAGACAGGCAGGGATCGGACAACGTCAAGTTTATGATTTCTTAGACCGTAAGGCTGGTGTGCTCGGCATGGCTAGCAGCGATCTTTTCGCCCATCGGCGCCGTCCAAACGATGTCCTCGAGGCCGATAAACCGCCGCAACCTGTCGAGCTCGGCGTTCAGTTTGTCCTGTCGTCCAGCGGAGAAGCGGACGCCCTTTTCCCACCAGAGATCGATGACGTTCAGGGTTCCCTCAGCCCGATCGGCGCGCACTTCAATGCGCCCGACGAAGCGGTCGCCTTCGAGCAGCGGAAAGACGTAATAGCCATAGCGCCGCTTTGCCGCCGGCACGAAGATTTCGATCCGGTAGTCGAAGCCGAAGAGGCGTTTCAGCCGATTGCGATCTCGCACCACCGGGTCGAACGGGTTGATGATGCGCAGGCGGGATGTCGGGGCCGGTAGAGCCTCCAAACGCGCTTCGATATCGGCTGGAGCGATGAGCGGCACGACGTCGCCGTTCGCCGTTTCGACCTCTACGCATGTCATCTCGTTCCGGGCGGCTGACGACCAGCGCTTGACCTCGGCGAGGCCGGCCGCATCCCAGAAGCGCTGAAGATCGCCGTCCGCCGCGAACGCCAGTCGATCGAGGGCGGCGCGGCAGAGCCAGTCCAGCTGCTCCTCGTCGGCGCGCCGGTCTTCGAGGATCGGCGCCGGCACGACCCGCTCGGTCAAGTCGTAGAATTTGATGAAGTTCTTTCGGTGCGAAGTGGACAATTCGCCGGCATGCCACATGAAATCAAGCGCCTGCTTGTGCGGCGGCCGACGCCAGGCGACGGTCTTGTCGGCACATTCCGTATCGAAAGCGTGGGTCGAGAGAGGTCCTTCATTGCGGATGCGCTCGACGATCGCGGCGCGCCCGTCCGCATCCAGCATCGACTTGTACCAGCTTGATCGTCGAAGCCTGGCTTCCATGCGGCGAAACTGCCGACGCCAGACAGGGTAGGTGTTCATCGGCAGGACGGAGGCGTCGTGGGTGAAATGTTCGAACACGGCGCGCTGCTTTGCGAGCAGCTTGCCGAGCATCGGTTCGCGATAATGTTGGTTCCGGCTCCAGAGAATATGGTCATGGGCGCGTGCGACCACGCGGATGGTGTCGAGCTGGACGAAACCCAGTCGCTCGATGATGCCAAGCAGATCCAGTTTGCCGGTGGGTGCGGATCCTAACCCTTGCGCATGCAGCCAGAGTTTTCGCGCATCGGCATTGGACAGTCGGAACGGGATATTGGTCATGATGCGCCGATTTTGACGCCTCATCGGTTTTGCGCAAGCGCCGATGTCCAAAGGTGGCCCGATGATGACACCCGCTGGCAGCAGGGCGCTCGAAAACCTGGCCGCATACCGTCGTTCCAGGCATAGGCTAACTGACGTCAATGACGTGGTCATACCAGGTGACGGCGGCCTTTGATCGTGCTAAGTCCGACGCCGCTTCGTCAGATCAGTATCGAGGGGCATGTCATGCGTGCGGAAATTACCAATCTTTCCTCCGAGATCGAGCAGGGTCTGGCCCTGCTGAGGAGGCATCTTTGACTGGGATAAAGCGAACCGACGTCTCGAAGAACTGAACCAACGGTCCGAAGACCCCGATCTCTGGAACGACGCCGATAAAGCGCAGGCCCTGATGAAGGAGCGCAATCGCCTTGCCGAGGCGATCGAGCGCCAGCATGCGCTTGAGCAGGAGCTGGCGGATCAGGTTGGCCTCGCCGAACTCGCCGAGGAAGAAGGCGACGAGGACACCCATAAGGAGGCGGAAGACGCGCTTGCAGAACTGAAGCAGCGTCTCGCCAAGCTGCAGCTGGAGAGCTTGCTTTCCGGTGAAGCCGATCCCAATGACTGCTTCCTTGAAATCCATGCGGGCGCCGGCGGCACGGAGAGCCAGGACTGGGCGGAGATGCTGCTGCGCATGTATGTGCGCTGGGCGGAAAAGCGCGGGTTCAAGCTGGAATTCGTCGAAGAGAGCGCCGGTGAAGAGGCCGGGCTGAAGTCGGTGACCGTCAAGGTGCTCGGGCACAACGCCTATGGCTGGATGAAGACCGAGAGCGGCGTCCATCGCCTGGTGCGCATTTCGCCCTTCGATAGTCAAGCGAGGCGTCACACCAGTTTCGCCAGCGTGTGGATCTACCCGATCATCGACGACAGCATCGAGGTGGAGATCGAAGAGAAGGACCTTCGCATCGACACCTATCGTGCCTCAGGCGCCGGCGGCCAGCACATCAACAAGACCGACAGCGCCATCCGCATCACCCATTTGCCGACGGGCATCGTCGTCCAATGCCAAAACGACCGTTCCCAGCACCGGAACCGTGCCCAGGCCTATGACATGCTGCGCGCGCGCCTCTATGAGCTCGAGCTGCAAAAGCGCCAGGAAGCGGCGGATGCGGAGGCGGCATCCAAGAGCGACATCGGCTGGGGGCATCAGATCCGCTCATACGTGCTCCAGCCCTATCAGATGGTGAAGGACCTTAGGACAGGCGTCGAGAAAGGCAACGCGCAGGGCGTGCTCGACGGCGATATCGACGACTATCTGGAAGCCGCGCTGGCCCAGGGTGTCGAGAAAAGGCAGGCGGCCGAAGGCGAGGCCGGCTGACGTTTTGGACCCAACTTTCTCGCGATCCGTCGACGTCGTGCGATCGCCGGCAAGGGCGAGTTGGGCCTTGTGGCGGAATTTCGATCATGGGAACCGGACCTGCGGACATGGGCTCAACGCACATGCCGAAGGTTTCGTCTGATCAATAGCCCCGGTTGCGGTCCACCAGATTACGTAGCGGCTTGCCGGACAAGGCTCTTTTTATGTTCTCGACCACGCCTTTCGCCGCTGTCTGCGGTGAGCAATAGCTGGCGACATGAGGCGTCATCAGCACGCGCTCATGCAGCCAAAGCGGGCTGGTCGCCGGCGGTGGCTCGGTTTCGAAGACATCGAGGGTTGCCGCCGAAAGCTGTCCGTTCTCCAGGGCGTCGAGGAGATCGATCTCCTTCAGATGGCCGCCGCGTGCGGCATTGATCAGGCAAGCGCCCTTGGGAAGGGCGGCAAACAGCGCGGCGTTCAGAATGCCTTCCGTATCCGCGGTCAACGGTAGGAGGCAGACCAGAATCTCCGCAGCCTCCAGGAAGTTGTCGAGCTGGCCCTGGCCATGGAAGCTCTGAACGCCCTTGATCGTTTTCTTCGAGCGGCTCCAGCCCCGAACGTTGAAGCCGTGATCGAGCAGTCTCGTTGCTGCTGCGGCCCCGAGTTCGCCAAGCCCAAGGATGCCGACGGTTCGTTCTTCGGGGCGCTTGGGAAGAACGAATGTCCAGCGGCCGGCCCGCTGTTCGCGCTCGAACAGGTCGAAATGCCGATGATGTCGAAGCACGGACAGCAAGATGTAGTCGGCCATCGTCGACGTCATGGACGGATCGACCATGCGGGCAAGCGGCAGATCGGGGAGCGTATCGTCCTGGATCAGCGCATCGATGCCGGCGCCAAGGGACAGGATGGCTCTGAGATTGGGGTAGCGGGCCAGTTCGCCGGGCGGTGGTTTCCAGACGAAGGCGACGTCGATATCGCCGGGATCACCCACCTGGTCCGGCCAAACTCTGATGTCGAGATCCGGCATTTCGGCAAGAAGCGCCGCTCGCCATGGCTCGACGGGATCAGCTTCGCTCAGGAACAGCAGGGCCAACAAGCATCTCCTCAGATCAACGCCTCAATGGCGCGCCGCTATAATTTCCCGCCTGAATAAGCGCCGGCTTCAAGCTCGGCAAGGGTCTTCTCTGCGACAGCTTGGTTCGGGCCTCCGAGTCGCGCCGCTTCCCGAGCCGCCGACAGGGCCTTCTCCTGCTCACCTTGTTCCGCGAGGGCAATGGCAAGATTGTTCCAGGCTTCGGCAGCCCCCGGATGGAGGGTCACGGCGTGGCGGAAGGCTTTTCTGGCATTCTCGACATCGCCCGCCGCGTAACGGGCATTGCCGAAGCCCATCAGGGCGGGAAGGTTGTCGGGCCAGCGGTCCAAGAGGGCTCCATATGTCGCCGCCGCGGCGCTGGCAAAGCCTGCCCGTTCCAGACCATTCGCCGCCTGCAGGCCCTCGTTGCGATCGACGGTCTTAGGCAGGCGGTCAGGTCGGGTGACGGTCAGTCCCCAGCGTTCGGACGATTCCCAGCTGGCCTCAAAGGCACTGAAACCCAGGGCATGGCGCGCCTCGCGCCCGGAATGGAGGAACAGCGTGGCGCTCTCCAGGTCATAACCAATCGCCACGGCGTAATGCCAGACCGGCCAGCGTTCGAGACCAAGGTTCTGGAGCACCAGGACGGGGTTGCCGGCCTCCAGCTCGGCAAGGAGGTCCGAGAAGTTCTCCACCTTCAGAGCCAGACGTTCCGCGCGCCGGCTCGCCTGGACGATGTCCGACTGCAACGTGCCCTCGCGGCCTGGTGTGTAAACGGCGGGCGCCAGGGTTACGGGGTCGGTCTCGATGCCGCTCCAGCCGAGCATCATGGCAAGCGCCGCCGGACCGCAGTCACTACGCGTGGCCTGGGGATGAAAGGGGACGGATGTCAGGAGAACATGCGGCGCGAGATCGCCTGCGCCGATGGTTGGAGCGGGTGGTTCCAGGCGCGCACAGGCGACGAGGCTAAAGGCCAGCAGACCGGCGCTGAGCAGCTTTCCAGGCAGGCTCATCGCTGGCGAGTACGCCTCTGCCTAGCGCACATAGCGCTGCGCGCCGAACCTCTCCTCGTAGTAATTGCGGGTCCGCGGTTGAGGCTGTGGCTGTGGTTCGTAATATTGATTGGTTTCGTAACCGCGCGGCGCCTGGCGCTCATAGCGGTCGCGATAGGCGGGGCGGCGTTCCCTCTGGGCATAGGGATCGTCGACCGCCGGGCCGGCTGCGGGCTCGGGGTAATAGGCCTGTACCTGGCCGCCGCAACTGCCGCCGCCGCAGACGAAGGGGAAGATGTCCATCATGCCGAGCGCGTCGAGCATGACGGCCACGCCGAACACGACGAACAGGACGATGAGGATGGTCCCGACGCCCTCGCCGGCGGGGAGTTCGTCGAGTTTGCCGGCGATGTCGGCGATTTCCTGATCGGTGAGCGCTGCTATCCTGGCTTCCGCCTCTGCCGGCGCTATTCCGAGCGCAAGCATCTCGGCGCGAACATCGTCGCGTGCAAGGAGGCTTCGGATCTGCTCCCTGTCACGAACCGCCCGTTCAACTGTGGTCGCTTCGTGCTCTTGCTGCTCGATGATGGTCTCGGTCGTCACCATGCCGGCATGCGTGATGCCGATCGGCAGGGATGTGATGACCATGACGGCGGCGAGAAAGAGCGCTGTCAGGGGATGGCGTCTTGTGGATAAGTTCATGACTTTACCCGAAATCAAGAGACGTGAGTTCTTAGCCGTTAGCTGTAACACACGATCAAGTCTAAAGATTTATCAGCCATCAATCCACAAATCAACGCCGCAAATAGAGCGTTGTCAGTCCTAGCGCCGCGGCCAGTTGGGATCGATCTCGAAGATCTGGTCGATCGAGAGCGGCATACCGCCGCCGCTAACGTCGGCATTGCCGGCGATGATCAGGAAAATGACTGCCAGAATCAGGGCGATGACGACGGCCGCGCCGATTTTGATCCAACTGTAGGGACGCTCGCCTTGAACCTCGCCGGTCTGGCCGTTGACCACAAACTGATAGGCCTTGCCGCCATAGCGATAGGAGGCGACCCAGACCGGAAGGAGGATGTGCTTGAAGCTGATGTCGCCGTAGCGGGTCTGGATGTCGTGGATGCGCTGGCTGTCGCCGCCGATGTCGTGGCGCACGTCACGGCGAATGACCTGGGCCATCTCGGCCGTGGCCTCGCGAAAGCCGCTCTCCAGGTCGAGCTGATAGGTCTCGCTTCTGAAGCCTGCCAGATATTCCTCCTGATAGGGAACGAGATGCTCTTGAAGCCAGGGCGTGAGATCGGAGGTGAGCTCATGGGGCAGGGTGTGACTGGCGAGGATTAGGACATCGTCGAAGCGGCGGCGGACGCGCCCCCGAGCCGGGCTCCAGCGCATTTTGGGCACCATGCGCTGCTGACGCACGCGCCGGCCTTTCCTGTCGCGCACCACGAAGGTCTGGCGCTCATGATAGACGATGCCGCGCTGGCCGACATAGCTGCTGGCGGTGTCGGCGTCGTAGGTCCAATAAGGCACATAGACGCCGGTAAGCTTACCCTCACCACGAGCGTATTTCTTGACGCCGGATGGCGCGAACCAGAGCGAACTCAGCCAACGCCTAAGGCGCTCCTTGCTTTCCTTTTCGTCGAGAACGAAGGCGACCAGCGCCTGTGGCTTGATCAGCTTGTGGTCTTCGGTACCGGCGACGATGGCGCTGCCGCAATAGGGGCAGTCATCGGCGTGGATGTGTTGGTCGAAGTCGAACTCGGCAGCGCAGCCCGTGCATTTGACAGTGGACCGGACTTCCTCCGGCGCCTGTCTTCGTAAGGCATCGACCGCATGATCGTAGTCGAGCTCTTCGATCGGTTTGCCGCTGGGTTCGATCCGGCTTCGATAGCTGCAGTGGTCACAGTGCAGCTGATCGGTGCCCGGCAGATAGCGCAGCACAGCCCCGCATTTCGGACAGGGAAAGCGCGTTTCGACCGACGCCTCGGATTGAGCCATCGCCACGTTAGAGCCCGTCAGTCCTCTACTTGCCGGGCAGCGGCGGCGGAACGGCGGCGAGATGGCCGGCGAGCTCGCTCACCTGGCCGGCAGGCTGCCAGTCATTCATGCCTTGCGACCAGACGAGCGTTTCGCGCCGAAGGGTGCCGTCAGCGACCATGGCGGAAAGCTGGTCACCATTGAACGGCCCCTTCGCCGTGCCGCCGACATCCACGTGAAACGTCTTGTCGGCCGGCAGCGGCGGCGGTGTGCTTGCAGCAGCTGCCTGACTTACAGGGGGCGTCGAGGCGCCGGCCGCGCCGGACAGCTGATCGGCCATCTGCTGGCCCATGGCGATGCCCGCGCCGATGCCGATGCCGGCACCCGCGGCGCCGCCCGGATTCTCGGCGGCTTTGGCGATGGACTCAGCGGTCTGATATTGGGTGTAGCGGGTGAGGTCGCCGACGACGCCCATGGCGGTGCGCCGATCCAGCGCTTCTTCGACCGCATCCGGCAGCGAAATGCTCTCCACCATCATCTGCGAGAGCTCGAGTCCGTAGAGGTCGAACTCCGGCATGATCTTGTTGGTCAGGAAGGTGCCGAGGGTTTCGTAGTTGGCGGCGAGATCAAGGACCGGAATGCCGCTGTCCGCCATCACCGAGGAGAAGCGGGACACGATCATGTTGCGGAGCTGATCGGTGATCTCGTCCGTGGTGAAGTGACCGTCCGTACCGGCGATCTCCCGGATGAACATCACCGGATCCTTGATCTTGGTGACGTAGGTGCCGAACGCGCGCAGGCGCACCGGACCGAATTCCGGATCACGCAGCGTCACCGGGTGCTTGGTGCCCCATTTGAGGTCGGTGAAGCGCTTGGTGTTGACGAAGTAGATCTCCGCCTTGAACGGGCTCTGGAAGCCGTGATGCCAGCTCTCCATAGTCGAGATGATCGGCAGATTGGCGGTCTCCAGCGTGTACATGCCGGGCTCGAACACATCGGCGACCCGGCCTTCGTTGACGAAGACCGCGATCTGGCTCTCACGCACCGTCAGCTGCGCGCCATATTTTATCTCATTGCCATGGCGCTCGAAGCGCCAGAGCATCGTGTCCGAACTATCGTCGGTCCACTCGATGACATCGACGAATTCACCGACAATCTTATCCCAGATCATTTTTCTATGACTCCGTCCTCAGTATTGATGCGGCGGCCAACCATCATGATGGGCAAGGCCGCCTGATGCATGGTCTGCGTGCCATCTGGCGAAGCTCGATCGTCACATTTGCCCATTGCAGTCGTCATTTCCAGCGCACGGCATCCACAGTTTTTCAAGATAAACCTGACTTTGTCTCCGATGTTAACGAAGCCTTCAGGTCCAGCGATTAGGCTCCGCGTCATGGTCCATGCGACCCTGGGAATCCGCACACCCGAAGGGATAGGCCGCTGGGCTCGGACTTCCGGGATCGTATGGACCTGAATGGCGATGGCAGAGACAGCCGGTTAACGTTTCCTTTCAAGACCGCTGACCGTATGGTTCCCAGGCACGTAACCCAAAGCTCCCGTCTCCGGAAGCACCTTGCCGCCAGACGAAACCCCGTCCTGTCAGCAGGTGCACCAGGCAAGTCAAGCCTCCAACGGCCCGTTGGCTAGCTGGAGGGGAGGGGGGGCGGGGTTGGGTTGCTGCGGGAGCGGGCGGCGGCGAGCACGTTTCGAAGCTCGATCTCGCACTCCTGGAGCTTGGCTTCGGCCTCGACGCGCTTGCGCTTGCCTTCGTCCGCGATCTGCAGGCTTTCCTCGATGGTCTCGATCAGCATCTTGTTGGCCTCGACGACCACCTCGATGTCGAACACGCCGCGCTCCACCTCTTTCCTGATCTCGGCATTGGCCTGCTTCAGGTTCTCGGCATTAGCGGTGAGCAGCTCGTTGGTGAGGTCGGTCGCGTTCTTCAGCGTCTTGGAGGCCTGGTTCGAGCGGTGGATGGTCACCGCCTGGGCCAGCTGCTGACGCCAGAGCGGGATGGTGTTGGCCATGGTAGAGTTGATCTTGTTCAGGAGGCTCTTGTCGTTCTCCTGCACCAGGCGAATGCTCGGTAAGCCCTGCATGGCCACCTGGCGGGTCAGCCTGAGGTCATGCACGCGCCGCTCCAGGTCGTCGCGGGCGGAGCGGAGGTCTCGCAATTCCTGCGCCTTCAGGACATCGCCGCTGGCTTCGGCCTCCTTGTGGAGGGCGGGGATCATCTCCTCATCGGCGCGCTTCAGCATCTCTTCGCCGGCCGCGATGTAGTCGGCGAGGGTGTGGAAATATTCGAGATTGGCGTCGTAGAGACGGTCGAGCGAGGCGATGTCGGTCATCAGCGTGGTTTTGTGATGCTCGAGCTCGTCGCCGATCCGGTCGATCTGGTCGCGCACTTCCTCATAGCGCTGCAGGAACTTGGCGACCGGCTTGCCCCAGCCGAAGATCTTCTCGATCCAGGAGGGCTCCAGGCGCGGGTCGAGTCCTTCGACGTCGAAGCCGCGCAGGATGGTCACCATGCTGTTCAGCGACGCGCCGGCGGGGCCGGTGTCCTTGTTCTTGACCCCTTCGAGCATGTGATCGGAGACGGTGGTCAGCTGCTTTTGCGCCTTCGATCCGAAAAAGATGATCGAATTGGCGTCATCCATCTCAAGCTCGGCGATGCATTTTTCGATTCGGCTGCGCTTATCGGCGTCGGCCTCGTCATAAGGTATGAGATCGCCTTTCAAGAGCGCTTCCGGCGCCATCGGCATAGGTGTCGTCGAGGTGGTGTCGGTCGTCGTCGCCATCGTCAATCGGCTCCCTTTATGTCATCCCGCTGTCTTCGCAAGACCCGCTGTCTTCGCAAGACCCGCTGTCGTCGCACGATCCGCTGGGTCTCACGGCCCCGTCATTATCGTGCAAACGCTGTCATCATACGTCCCGCCTACGTCGCACGACCCGCGGTCGTCGTACGAACCGGATCAATAGACGCCTTCCCGTTTCAGCCTGGTGGTCAGGACCTCGATCTGCACGTCGAGATCGACCATGTCGTTGTCGAGCAGATGCTGGTATTGCTCCTCGCATACCGTTTCCATGTCGGCGAGCAATGTGCGGAAGTTTTCCTCCAGCTCCGCGGAATTGGCGTCGCCGCGCGTGCGGGCGAACTTGTCGGTGACCTGCTGCGCGCCATCGAGATACACGTTCAGGAACTTTCGAGCGCGCCGGAAGTCCTCAGGATCGTCGCCGATCCGATCGAGGATCTTCTCACCCCAGGCGCTGATGCGCTGCAACCGTTCGCGAAAGTCGCGCGAGCCGATGTTTTCACCGGCCGCTTCCAGGCGTTCCAGCTTGCGGTAAGCTTCTTCGAGCGCAGCGGCCACATCCTTGTCGTTCGAGAGTTTCAGACGCTTGTCGAAGCCATAGGTGAGGTAAAAGCCGAGAAGCGCCGCCCCTCCAAAGCAGATGCCGATGGCAGGATTGTGACCGGCGACCATGGCCGTTAATGCCGTGCCGACAGCGGTAATCACGCCGCCGATCGTCTTCAACGGCAAGGATGAGCTCATCGGACGACGTTTCGCCTGGTAGAGGCCGCGTCTGGTGACCCAGGCGCCGAGCAGCAGCAGGCCGAGGGCGACGGCGCTCGAGAGAAAGCCGGCGAGCGCGCCTTTGCCGAGCGCGATGATCATGGCCCAGAGGAGAGGCAGCGGCAGAAGAAACAGCAGCCAGCCGCCGATCCAGATCGGACGCCGTCGTGACGGGCGGGAGGATGCCATCACTCAGTTCCAAAAGCCGAAGGAAAAGGGAACATGAAGCGCCTTGACCCACATCGCCTGGCAGCTGGCGAGTCCGGTCGTCGACAGCAGCAGAACAACGCCCAGCAGCTTCGTCAGCATGGACGACATGTTCGGTCGCCTCGGCGGCCGTCTGGCGGGCGAACGCTGCGTCGCGGCGGCGGGAAAAACTGACTTATTTTCAGTTGCAGACATCGATCATCACATCATCAGCTAAGACTATAGTTGTCATCGCCATGGGCGAACGCAAGTCTAAATCTTGCAGACCATCCATGATGATCGTATTGCGGGAAATGCCCTTCGATGACTCACAACCCCCGACCAGATGGCCGATCAATGCGCTGTTCACCATGATGTGCGCCCCTGGCTGCCTGGTTAACCCGAGGTTCAGCGCGCCTGGAAGATCGTCTCCGTAAAGCAAAAGCGCCTTGGAGGCCGAATGAGGTTTCGTTTGATGATGGTTTTGCTGGTCTTGTTGGCTCTGTTGATCGTTCCGCATCTTTTGATGGCAAGCCGCATCCAGGGCTATGCCCATTGGAGCCAGGCGCGCTGGGACAGCGCCGGCATTATCGATGCCCGTCCAGCCGGGGTCGACGAGGCCGTCATTCAGGTCTATGCGGCGCGCGCCTGGGGCTGGAAGGGGGTTTTTGCGGTTCATAGCTGGATCGTGCTGAAGCATGCGGGATCGACCAGCTACGATCGCTATGATGTTGTCGGCTGGGGGGTGAACAGAGGCGCGCCTGCCGTGCGCAGGAACCGCCATGCGGCCGACGGCCACTGGGCGGGCAACCCGCCGGAACTGCTGCTGGATCGGCGTGGTCCCGAGGTGGAGGCGCTGGTGAGGGAGGTCGAGCAGGCGATCGCCGACTACCCCTATCCCGACAGCTACGTCACCTGGCCGGGGCCGAACTCCAACACATTCATCGCCCATCTCGGCCGGAAAGTGCCGGATCTCGGCCTGGAGCTGCCGCCGACCGCGGTCGGCAAGGATTTTCTGGATCGGGGGGCTTTTGCTGCATCGACCCCGTCGGGCAGCGGCTATCAGCTCTCGATTTTCGGGGTTTTTGGGGCCTCGCTCAGCCGGGGCGAAGGGCTGGAGCTCCACCTTCTCGGCCTGACGCTCGGCTTCGACCCGGCGGATCTGGCGATCAAGCTTCCCGGCCTAGGCCGTCTCAGCCTCCGCTAAGCGGTGGTGTGACCACCTCATGGGTTTGGGACGTTGTCCAAGAATGCGTCCCTGATTGATGGATATGCGGTTTTCTGTCGGGGAAAAGTGAGAGGGCGCGGCCGCCAGCTTTAGGCTGACTTGCGCCATGCCCGAAAAAGAAGCCCCGGCTCGTTGGAGCCGGGGCAGTCACCAGGGAGATTCGGGTGGAGCCTGCCGGCTGATCGATGGCTGGCTCCGAAAGGGAGGCATGCTTCGTTATAGATGAGGGAATTCAAGACAGATGTGAGCGATGTCACACCGCTGCGAATTTTATTAAATTTTTTGACGAAGCCCTGTGACCGGCTATAACGTTGGGGTCCGACAGCAAGTTCCAAGCTTCAAAAGGTAATCCCGTACGTATTTCCAACGCATCCGAGATGGCTGTCGGCGAATCTTTGATGCTATGATTGCTAAAGTTTTAACGAAATAAGCTGGAAAAGCCGGAGGAACCATTTTGCCCATTGGTGGTCTTCGCCTCGCTTTCATAACTGGTCTGCTCACAGCCTTTCTGACGGCCTGCAGCTCGCCACCCGACTCGATGGTGACCCCGCTGCACCGCTCCACCGTGCTGATCGAGCATGACGAGGGGCATGGTTCCGGCCTGATCGTTGGTCCAAGGCGCGTGCTCACCGCGCATCACGTGGTTCAGGGCGAAGGGTTGGGCGTCCGCTTCTTCAGCGGCGAGGCCAATGCCGGCAGCGTGATCTGGAGCGATGCTGAACGCGATCTCGCGCTGATCGACGTCGAGATCCCGGAAGGCCATCCGAAAGCGCCGCTCTCCTGCGATCATCCGGTGGCTGGCCAGCATGTCATCGCCGTCGGACACCCCATCCAGTCCCAATGGGTGATGGTGGGCGGCTATCTGCCGAACAGGAGCCCGATCGCCGGCCGGTTGGTGTCGCTGGGCTTTCCGGTCGGTCTCGGCACGTCCGGCGGGCCGGTCTTCGACGATCAGGGCCGGGTGATCGGGATCACGCTCGCCATTTTGGCGGAGCGCAGTTCGACCGAAGCCGCCTATGACGAGTTCAAAGATACAGGCATCGGGCTTATGCTGCCTTCCAGTAATTTCTGTAAGACCGTCGGCGTCCCCCAGTAGCGGGCTTCGTCATCGTCGACGTCAGGCCTGAGACGGAGCCGCTCTTTGCCCGAAACCGGCGACAAGGTCGTCCAGATGACAGCGGTGCGCGACAGGCTTCGTCTGGCCTTTCTCGGCTGGCAATGCCGCCTTCGTCAGCTCGCCGTGCGCGAGGACGAGGCCCGTCCGAGCGCCGGCATGCGTCCCCGCCTTTCGGTCGCCGGTCAGGATGCCGGGCCGATCACCGTGGTGATCACACCCCTGGAGCCCGCAGCGAGTACCGACGAACTCCGCCACATCGTCAGGCGCACACATGATCCGAGGGAGCGGTATCAGGCGGCGCTTCGCTATCTGCAGTCATCGCATTTTCAGGACCCCAGCCAATTCGACGACCGTCTGACCGCGATCTTCGGCAACGAGGCCGAGCTGCCGAAAAAGCTGTTGGGGCGAAGCGACTGTGTGCTCGCCTTCGAGCAGTTCAGCCAGCGCTATTGGCTGACCTGCCATGCCGAGCTTCTCGATTCCAAAAGTCAGGAATTCCAGGCAACCTATTGGCATAACGCACTTTTCAATGCGACACTGCCAGCTGACGTGCAGATCATCAGCTTCCAGCCGGACTGGGGCCAGACGCGCGCCGAGCCGTCACCGATTTGATCTGGTTGCTAAGGCGGCCGGTGGCTGACGGGTCACCTGGTCGGCGCGTCGGCGTCGATCTCGACCAGTTCGAGATCGCGTAAAGTGAGCGCCAGCTGCTTCCTGCCGGTCGGGCAGCAGGAGGCGTCGCCGGGATTGTAGGCCTGGAGGGCGAGGTGGATCACGCCCTGGTCGATGGCCTCGATCCGAGCGTCCGTCGTTGCGCTGATACTGCCGGCCACCGGTTTGGTGGCTATCAGCTGGTAGCCGCCATCATCGAGCATGTAGATCGCGAGGAACTGCCTGAAGGCGGGCTGGGGCGAGGTATAGGTGTAGAGGACCAGCGCGTCGTCGATATCATCGGCGTTCAGATCGCCATAGCCCGCAATCTGAGCCTCAAGGAGACCATCCAGCGTAATGTCGAGATGATTGAGATCGTCCTCTATGCTGGCGGTCAGCTCGTCGGGTGGTGGTGCGATGTCCGGATTGTTGATGAGCCTCGTGGGCGGATCCTCTTCCTGACCGGCGTCGGGCGCCACCTGATCAGCAGCAAGCTGTGAATTTAGAGGAAGGGCAGCGCTGTCAACGCCCTGGTCGTGGTCGATGCCCGCCGCTTCCAATCCCACGGCTGGCTCGTCGGATCGATCCAGACGTTCGGCGAGATCGAGACGTGTCTTGCCGGCGCTCAGATCCGCAGCACAGGTCCAGCCTTCGTCGGTCAGCCGTTCGACGACTTGGTTCGCCCGCGCCTCGCAAGCCGCAAGGTTCGAAATATCCCGCCACGAAGAAATGCCGAGCGTGTCATTTTCAGACTCGGAACGATAGATGACCCTGCAGGGTAAGCTACCTGAGTCATTAGCGAATCTGATCTCGATGCGGCGCACGTCAGCTCCCTTGGCGCACCGCTGATCGACCGCCGTCTCAGCCAGAGGCTGCTGCTGGGTCGCCGCCAAAGCGACGATGGAACTGGCGACTGCAAGCAGCCGCTTCATCACCGTCATGGATCCGGCTTCATGCCTTTCATTCATCGCAACCACTTCGCGCCATGGAATGTCGCGTCAAGCGATGCTCTACTGGGTTTCGACCAGCTGGCCGTCCCTAAGAATCATGGCTGCCCGCCTGGCTTCGGACTGCGAGGCATCGTTGAGCAGCAGTCGTAGCTGGATCGAGCCGTCGACGATCGTCTCCACTTCGACCTGCCGCACAGCAAGGTCGGTGCCGCCCACAGGCTTGGTGGCCGCGAGGTGATAATTCTCGCCATTGAAGAGATAGGCCGCCACGAACTGCGTAAAGTCGGCTGTGCTCGATTCGTAGTTAAAGAACACGACGGCGTCGTCGATCCCGTCGGCATTGAGATCGCCGAAATCGCCGATCTTCGCCTGGAAATCACCATCGACGGACTGATTGAGGCTGGAGAGGTTGGCCTGAATGACCGTTTCGAGCTGATCGATCGACGCTGCCGCGGAGGAGGTCGTCGGCGTCACAGCTGCGGTTTGGAGATTGTCCGATCCGACAGCGGTGCTCGCCGTCCCTTCGGCTGGTGCGGGGGCCGGCTGAGGCTGAACGGCTGTGTCGAGCGCCGCCGTGGCCTGCGGTTGGCCGGTCGCCGGCGCCGGAGCGGCCTCGGGCTGGCCGACGGTCGCCGCATCGAGAGCCGGCACTGCCGAAGGCTGAGCGGCTGGCGCTGTCGACTGGACCGCGGTATTTGCCTGAATGGTTTCGCCGTTTAGGTTGCAGCTCCAGCCGGCGTTTGAAAGCGTGTCGATAAGACCCGCGGCTTTGCTGTCGCAAAACGCTGCGTCACTGCCGGCATTCCAGAGAACGCGGCGTACGCCGGGGGCTTCCTTATCTTTCCAATAGACGACTTCGCAAGGAAGACTCGTGGTCAGATCGCCGACTTCGACGATCACGCGGCGAACCAGATCGCCATTGGTGCATGTATACTGGCTTTTTTCTGCTGCCTGCGCCATTGAGGCGCCGAATGTAACCAGAAGAAATGCTGACAAGCAGCGATACTGTCCAGGCATCGGCCATGTTGCTCCGCTCAAGACCGCAGCTTTTACCGTCGGAACCGACGCTAGATAAGCAGGTCGGATGTCGGATGAGCAGGGAAAATGGCACATCGCGTCACGTTCGGCAACTCCCGTCGAAGGGCGAGGTTGCCGGGCAGGCGCGGGTGCTGGAGAGGCGTTTGGATGTGGCTGGCTGATGCGCTTCTTTCCCACCGCAACCCGGATGCATCTCCATTAAGGCGATCATTCGGCGAGGCGGCGGGAGGAAGGCGATGGATGAGGATCGGGTGCCTTTGAACAATGCTGCAGACTTCGATCCAGGCCGGGCTGGGGACGCAATCGACGCGCCTTACGTCTCCGGAAGTCTCAGGTTTTCAGCTTGCGTCCTGGTGGTAGGTTTCTAAGAGCGCGTTCAGGTCGTTTTGGACCCGTTCGATCAGCCAGAGGAGACGCGCTTCGCCATGATCGTAGAAAACGTCGTTGGGATCGGTGACGAAGATCTCCCGAAAGCGGATCATGACCAGATCCATCACGGTCGCGACTTCCTGGAGGGATTGGGACTGGGTCTTGATCAGCATGTTCTCAAGTTCTTCGACCTGCTGATCGATGTTGTTGAGCTCCTGCTCGATATCGTCGAGGCCGCTCTCGGCTTCGACCGATGTGAGATCGTCGACCAGGCCGCGGACCTCGTTGCTGGTCATGCCGATCAATTTCAGTGGTTCGACGGCCCAGTCGGGAAGCTGAGTGCGCAGATGCTCCTGGCGGGAAACCAGCGACTGGCGACGGGCCTGCAGATCACGGATGCGCTTGGTAAGCAACATCGCATTCGTAATGATTCTGACGTTGTCTTGGGCGATTACTTGGTGGCTCTGGCGCTCGGCAATGTTCATTAGAAGTCCTCCCGGCTGAAGTCTAACGGTGGTTGATGCAAGCAATGTTGACTAAACTTGTCCGTTTCTGATCTTTGTTATCTCACAATTTCGCGTCTGATTAGCGTTGCATTTAAGCAAATCTTTCGCGCAACCATTAAGATAACATGACCATCAGCGATGTATCTTAATCATTCCTATCAAGATGACTTGTCAAGGCTATTTTTGTCTGCAAGTTTATTTAACATCCGTTTAGTAAAAGTTCTAAAAAATTTGATCTAAATTGGTCTGCATCAGGGCAAATTTTTTTTTTAAAGTTTGATAAGGGGTTAGTTGCGATTTCCAACCTTTGGTTAATACAGCGCGATCGCGGAATAAGCGATTGTGGCCTGAAGGCACATCGTTTTACGGGATTTAAATGTAGTTGATGCATGATTGGAGGTAATCGCTTTACAGGCGAGACGTCCGAGGCGGCCTACTCCTGGACGCATGCATGGCCTGCGCCTATTGTTTCTGAAACCGAACCCTGGCCGCGGCCATGGTCGGGGTGATCACCGGTTGGAGCTGATAAGAGAGGTTTGCGTGGCGCCCAGATATGATCGTGATACCGGGCCGGGTCGGCTCGCCGAGACCGAGAGAGGTTTTGCGGTCGCCGACCCGCCTAGTCCTCCCAGCCTCATTTCCAGGCTTCGGAACTACTTTCTGACCGGCATCATCGTCACGGCGCCAATCGCTATCACGATTTTCCTGGTCTGGCAGTTCATTACCTTTCTCGACGACTATGTGGGTCGGTTCTTCCCCATACCTGCAAGCGTCGAGCAATATCTGCCGTTCGGTCTGCCCGGCATCGGTCTGATTTTCATGCTGGCCTTCCTGACGTTCATCGGCTTCATCGCCGCAGGATTTGCCGGCCGGACGATGGTGCGCATGGGCGAGCGGCTTTTGTCGCGCATGCCGGTCATCCGAAGCGTCTACGGTACATTGAAGCAGATCTTCGAGACCGTGCTGAACCAGTCGTCGCGATCCTTCCGCGAGGTGGTGCTGGTGGAGTATCCGAGGCGCGGCATCGCCGCGATCGGCTTCGTAACCGGCCCCACGCGAGGCGAGGTTCAGGAGCGGACCGACGAGGATCTGGTGAACATCTTCCTGCCGACCACCCCGAATCCGACATCCGGGTTCCTCCTGTTCGTGCCGAGAAAAGACCTCATTCACCTCGACATGACCGTAGAGGAGGGGATCAAACTGGTGATTTCCGGCGGCATCGTTACGCCGAGTACCAGTCGCGAAGAGGGAGCAGCACCAAATTTCGGCAGCCCGACCGCCCAGCCCCGCCTAAGGCCTGAACCCGAGGGCACGCCGATTAAGAAACCGGTGCCCTCGAACTAGGGCCGTTGGCCGGTCGCTCCAGTCAATCGCGAGCGCTTCCTTGCAGGCTCTCAAAAGCTTGCGGCATACCGTCGACCCTGGCAGAGGCGGTCCAAACCCGATGAGGTGGCCACGCCACCATTAGCCTGAGCGGAGATAGGCGTCCGCTGTCGCTTCGTCATACCATCGAAGCAGGAGCTGCATCGCCTGGCCGCGCGGGCTCAGGAGATCGGGATCGCGTGCCAGCATGAGCTTGACGTCGTCGCGCGCGGCGCCGAGCAGATCGGCATGGACGGCGAGATCGGCGAGGCGAAAGGTTGGGGCACCGCTTTGCCGGGTGCCCAGCACCTCGCCTGGCCCGCGCAGCTTCAGGTCTTCCTCGGCGATGAAGAACCCATCCTCGGAGTCGCGGAGAACCTTGATCCTGGAACGCGCCAGCGAGCCGAGCGGGCCGGCATAGAGGAGAAGGCAGCTTGACGGCTTGTCGCCCCGGCCGACCCGGCCTCGGAGCTGATGCAGCTGGGCGAGGCCGAAACGCTCGGCATGCTCGATCACGATGACCGTGGCGTTCGGGACGTCGACCCCGACCTCGATCACCGTGGTCGCCACCAGAAGGCGGGTCTTGCCCGCCTTGAACGCCTGCATCGCCCTATCTTTTTGGGCGCTCGGCATCTGGCCGTGAACCAGGCCGACCCGTTCGCCGAAGATGGTCTGGAGGTGTGAAAAGCGGTCCTCGGCGGCCATCAGGTCCAGCTCATCGGAAGCGCTGACCAGGGGACAGATCCAGTAGATTTGATCGCCTTTGTCGATTGCTCCACCGATCGCATCGACCACCTGATCCAGCTTGCCGATCGAGGCGGCGGTGGTTTTGATCGGCTTTCGCCCGACCGGCTTTTCCCGAAGCTCGGACATGGTGACGTCGCCATAGAAAGAGAGGACCAGCGTTCTCGGGATTGGAGTCGCGGTCATCACCAGGACGTCGGCGTCCGGTCCCTTGTCGGAAAGGGCGAGGCGCTGATCGACGCCGAAGCGATGTTGCTCGTCGATGACCGCGAGACCGAGATCCTTGAAGGCGACATCGTCCTGGAAGAGGGAATGGGTGCCGACGACGGCCTGGATTTCGCCGGATTTCAGGCGCTCCAGAACGGCCTTTCGCGTCTTGCCGGTCTCCCGTCCGGTTAGCAGAGCCAGAGAGATTCCGGCAGGGCGGAGGAGAGCGTCCAGCCCATTGGCATGCTGGCGGACCAGGACGTCGGTCGGCGCCATAAGGGCCGCCTGGGCGCCGCTTTCGATCACCTGAAGCATCGCGATCGCGGCGACCACCGTCTTGCCGCTGCCGACATCGCCTTGCAGGAGACGAAGCATTTTTTTCGGGCTTGCGAGATCTTGAGAGATCTCTATCGACGCCTGTTCCTGCGCTTTGGTGAGCTTGAAGGGCAGGGCTTCGATCATCAGGCGGCGAAGGCTGTGGTCACCAGGCCTCTCAGCGCCATCGCGCTCCTGGCCGCGATTGCGGGAAAGGGTTAGCGCAAGCTGGGTCGCCAAGAGCTCGTCATAGGCGAGCCTGGCGCGCGCCAGTGAGGTCGGTTCGATGTCGTCCGAGGTCTCGGGGATGTGGATGCGGCGGATGGCGTCGGCGAGCGGTGGCCAGCCGCGTTCCTTGATCCAGGCTGGGTCCTGCCATTCCGGAATGTCGAAGGCGTCTTCTTCCAGATCGTCCAGCGCCGTTCGGATCCGGCTCGAAATTGCGCGCTGGGTCAGGCCCTGGGTCAGCGGGTAGACCGGCTGCATCCAGCGGATGTCCGAGATCGCCGCCGGCGTGGTGACCAGATCCGGGTGGACGATCTGCCAGACCTGATTCTTGCCCTTGCCGTAGCGGCCGATGGTGCCGCTGATCACCTTCTGGCTGCCGATCGGCATCTGCTCCTGGAGATAGCGGCGCTGCCCCTGAAAGAAGACCAGCTGCAGCTTATCCTCACCGAGCAGACAATCGATCCGGTAGGGCTGACGGCGCTGAAAAGGCGGATGATGGGCGAGGATGGTGACATCCAGGGTCGCTCGCTCCCCCTCGGTCAGCTGGGCGGCGTCGTCCTTGAGCTCGTGATCGATCAGCCCATGGGGAAGATGCAGCAAAAGATCGAGCCTGCGCGCCGGCCGTCCTCCCTTGGCGCCGAGCAGCCGGGACAGGGTGTCTGCGATCCTCGGGCCAACACCCTTGATGGTCGTAACGGGGCTGAAAAGCGGATGGGGACGCGGCTCCTGGCGGCATTCGGCATGACCATTTGCCGATCCACCCTTTGAAAGCGCGCCATCTTTAGCTACATCCATGGTGCCGGCTTTGGTTTCTTTTCGCCCGGGTGCATAAGTGATTGTCATGACGGAACCGATCACCACACGTCAAAAGCGTCTGGTCCACCGAAGCCGCTATCGGGGCTGCCGCGAGGCCGACATCATTTTCGGCCGCTTCGCCGATGCCCATGTGAAGTCCATGGACCATGAAGCCCTCGACCGGTACGAAGCGCTGATCGAGGAGAGCGATCAGGATCTCATGGCCTGGATCATGGATCGGGAGCCAGTGCCCGAACGTCACGACAACGACATATTCGATCTGCTCCGCCGCTTCAACCTCGGGGGCGTGCCGCCCCGGGCTTGACGTGCCTCTGTCCTGGACGCGCGTTTTGACGCGACCCGGTTGATGTTGCGGCAGCCTCGAACCTTTTAAGACATCACGCCTCCTGCCTTCCGAGAAAGACGACCCGTGGCCGAACCTGCCCTGAACTTTGATGACACGGCCTCCGATAGCGGAGACAGCGACAAAACTGCCGACAGCACCGGCCGCCTCGTCGCAGGCGCCGTCGACGGCTTGGATGCCCTGTACCTAGCCGAGCAAGTCAAGGCAGAGGCCCCTGGCCTCGGCTTCCATGTGGCGCGGGATGCGCCGCGGGCGGTCCAGCTTGTCGAGCGTATCAGCTTCTATGCGCCTGAACTCGACGTTGCGATTCTGCCGGCCTGGGATTGCCTTCCCTATGATCGCGTCTCGCCGAATGGCGATGTCATGGCAAGACGCCTCGCCGTGCTTTCGCGCCTGTTAGGGCAGGGCGGCAAGCGGCCGGACCTTCTGATCGTCACGGTGAATGCGCTTTTGCAGAAGCTGCCGACGGCTGACGCCATCCGCTCCGGCCTGTTCTCGGCGAAAGCGGGCGAAAAGATCGATCGCGAGCAGCTTTTGACCTGCCTCGCGCGCAACGGCTATCGCCGCTCCGGCACCGTGGTCGAGCCCGGCGACTATGCGGTCCGAGGCGGGATCATCGACATCTTTCCGACGGGCGCCGAGCAGCCCCTTCGCCTCGATCTGTTCGGCGACGAGCTGGAAGCGATCCGCGGCTTCGATCCGCTCACCCAACGATCACTCGGCAAGGTCGACAAGATCGAACTGCTGCCGATGAGCGAGGTGCTGTTGGACGAAGCCTCGATCGAGCGCTTTCGTGTCGGCTATATGCAGCAATTCGGTGCGGCGACCGGCGATCCACTGTTCGAATCCGTGGTGGAGGGGCGGCCGTTTCCGGGCATGGAGCACTGGCTGCCGCTGTTTCACGAGGAGCTGGTGCCGATTACCGATTACCTGCCGGCCGGCACGCCGATCAGCTTCGATCCGCTGGCCAAAGACGCGATCGAGGCGCGTCAGGAGACCATCGGCGAGCATTATGAAAGCCGCCGCGAGCCGCCTGAAGCCGCGCGCGCCATGGGCTCGACCCCTTACAGACCCCTGGCGCCGGACAGTCTCTATATCAGCGAACAAGGCCTGCAGCGCCTGCTACAGGAGCGCTCTACCGTCGAGCTTTCTGCCTTCGACGCGCCGCCGACCGTGGGCGGGATTGCGGATGATGGCCGCGAGGTCGCCGATCTCGGCGGCCGGATCGCCTACGACTTCACGGTCGAACGTAGCAAACAGGACCAGAACCTGTTCGACGCCGTGGTCGCCCACATCAAAGAGGCGGACCAGGCGGAAAAACATGTGCTGATCGCGGCTGCCAGCGAAGGCTCGCTGGAGCGGCTGCGCCTGGTGCTCGCCGACCACGGCCTCGACAATGTCGCCAGGGTCAAATGCTGGACGGAGCTCGATAGGCTGGAGCGGCCGGCGCTTGGCGTTCTGCCGCTGGATCACGGTTTTTCGACCACTGACTACGTCGTCCTGTCCGAAACGGACATCTTCGGCGACCGCATGTCCAGGCCAGTCAAGAAGAAGCGGCGCTCGGACCAGTTCATTCCAGAGGTCGCGGCGCTGGCCGAGGGCGATTTCGTGGTGCATGCCGATCACGGCATCGGGCAGTTTGACGGCCTGATCACGCTTGAGCTTGGCGGCGCTCCCCATGACTGCCTGAAGCTTTCCTATCATGGCGGCGATCGGCTGTTCGTGCCGGTCGAGAACCTGGATGTTCTCTCCCGCTACGGCTCCAGCGACGGCGTCGTCCAGCTCGACAAACTCGGCGGTCTTGGCTGGCAGCAGCGGAAGGCGCGCGTCAAGAAGCGTATCCAGGAGATCGCCGGCGAGCTGATCGAGATCGCCGCCAAGCGCGCCACCATGAAGGGCGAAGCGATCGAGACGCCGGTCGGCCTCTATGACGAGTTCGCGGCGCGCTTTGTCTACCAGGAAACCGAGGATCAGGACCGGGCGATCGAGCAGGTGCTGGCGGATCTAGCGTCCGGCCAGCCGATGGACCGTCTCGTCTGCGGCGATGTCGGTTTCGGCAAGACCGAGGTGGCGCTGCGCGCCGCCTTCGTTGTCGCGATGGCCGGAAAACAGGTGGCGATCCTTGCCCCCACCACGCTCCTGGCGCGCCAGCATTATACCGTGCTGCGCGAGCGCTTCGCGGGCCTGCCCGTCAAAGTGTCGCAGCTTTCACGCTTCGTGACGCCTAAAGAAGCCGCCGCCGTCCGCGACGGTCTCGCCGAGGGCAAGATCGACATCGTGGTCGGCACCCATGCGCTTTTGGGCGCCAAGGTGCAGTTCAAAAAGCTTGGCCTCGTGGTGATCGATGAGGAGCAGCATTTCGGCGTGGTGCACAAGGAACGCCTGAAGAAGATGCGCGCCGAGGTGCATGTGCTGACTATGACCGCAACGCCCATCCCGCGCACGCTGCAGATGGCGATGGGCGGCCTGAAGGAGCTTAGCATTATCGGCACGCCGCCGGTCGACCGATTGGCGGTGCGCGCCTTCGTGCTGCCCGCCGATCCCGTGGTCATAAGGGAAGCGATCCTGCGCGAGCATTACCGCGGCGGCCAGAGCTTCTATGTCTGTCCCCGGATCGAGGATCAAGGCCGGCTGGCCGAACAGCTCCGCACGTTGGTGCCGGAGATCAAGGTGGGCGTCGCCAATGGTCAGATGCCGGCAAAAGCGCTCGAAGAGGTGATGGCGGCGTTCTACGACCACAAGATCGATCTTCTGCTGTCCACCAACATCATTGAATCAGGCCTCGACATCCCGACCGCCAACACCCTGATCGTGCATCGCGCCGATCTCTTCGGCCTGTCCCAGCTCTATCAGCTCCGGGGCCGCGTCGGCCGCGGCAAGGTGCGGGGCTACGCCTATTTCACCCTGCCGCCCAAGCGCCGCTTGCGTGAAGTCGCCGAGCGTCGGCTTTCGGTCATTCAAAGCCTGGATCAGCTGGGCGCAGGCTTCCAGCTCGCTTCCCATGACCTCGATATCCGCGGGGCCGGCAATCTCTTGGGCGACGAGCAGTCCGGCCACATCAAGGAGGTCGGCTTCGAGCTTTACAACCACTTGCTTGAGGAGGCCGTCCAACTCGCCAAGCAACAAGGTGAAGGAGGGGAAACGCCCTCCGCGTCGGAGTGGACGCCGCAGATTACGATCGATGCTGCAGCTTTGATCCCGGCGAGCTATATCGAAGATCTGGATCTTCGCCTCACTATGTATCGCCGTCTGGCCTCACTGGAGGAGGCTGCGGACGTCGAGGCCTTTGCCGCCGAGCTGATCGACCGCTTCGGTCCCCTGCCGGAAGAGACCGAGCAGCTCCTGAAGCTGATCGGCATCAAGCAGCTCTGCCGCCAGGCTGGCGTTGCCAAGGTCGATGCCGGCCCCAAGGGCATGGTGCTGGCTTTCCACGAGAACAGCTTCGCCAAGCCCGAGCGTCTGGTCGGTTGGATCGCGGAAAACACCGGCAGGGTCCGCCTTCGCCCCGACCACCACATCGTCGTCGCCAAAACCACCGCCTCCCCGACCGAACGCCTGCAGGAAGTCCGCAGCCTGATCGACGAACTCGCCAGGCTGGCAGCCTGAGGCTGGACTTGGTGGTGACGCTTGATCGGCGGGTATGCGGGCTCGTTGTGGGTGGTTCGACGCTGATCACAAAACGCTGAGAGCAGGCGACGGGTGCATGCGCCTGTGGTAGAGCATAAGCCAACAGGGAGATCTGACCGTTGACCACATTGCTCTACACCCATCCCTCGTCGCTTGCCCACGATACCGGTCCCGGCCATCCGGAGCAGCAGGCGCGCGCCAAGGTCATTTATGGCGCGATCGAGCGCGAGGAGCAGAAAGGCAATCTCGTCGGCGTCGTCCGCAAGGATGCGCCCGAGGCGACCCAGGAGCAGCTGGAACGCGTGCATGACGCCGCCTTCGTCCAGGCGATCCTCTCAGCGGTGCCGTCCAGCGGCCATGTGAGGATCGACGCCGATACGGTGATGTCGCCGGCTTCGGGCGAAGCGGCGCTTTGTCAGGCCGGTGCCGTCTGTGCGGCCGTGGATGCGGTGATGGCAGGCGAGGCCGACAATGCCATGTGCGCGCTTCGTCCGCCCGGTCATCACGCGGAGCCGGACCGTGCCATGGGATTTTGCCTGTTCAATGGCGTCGCGGTCGGCGCCTTGCAGGCGATCGGCGCCCATGGTCTGGAGCGCGTCGCCATCTATGATTTCGACGTGCATCACGGCAACGGCACACAGGCGGCGTTCGAGCGGGATGCGCGCGTCCAGTATCTTTCCACGCACCAATGGCCGCTGTTTCCTGGCACCGGGGCGAAGGAAGAAACCGGCGTCGGCAATATCGTGAACCGGCCGCTGCCGTCTGGCACCGGATCGCGCGCATGGCGCGACGTGGTCGAGGGTGATATTCTCGCGGCGATGGACGATTTCGCGCCGGAACTGGTGATGATCTCCGCGGGCTTCGACGCCCATCGCGCCGATCCGCTCGCGTCCATGGAGCTGGTCGAGGATGATTTTGCCTGGGTGACCGAAGAGTTGGCGGCACTCGCCAAGCGTCATGCCGAGGGGCGTGTGGTCTCGGTGCTCGAAGGCGGCTATGATCTCGCCGCATTGACCAGCAGTTTTCTCGCCCACCTGAACGTATTGAGAACGACGTGACCGACAAGACGACCAAGACCGACGAGACCATCGCCGCCATGAATTTCGAGCAGGCGCTCGGCGAGCTCGAACAGATCGTGCAGGACCTGGAGCGCGGCCAGCTCGATCTCGATGCGGCCATCAAGGCCTATGAGCGCGGCACCCAGCTTCGCGCCCATTGCGATGGCAAGCTGAAGGAAGCACAGCTCCGGGTCGACAAGATCACCGTTGGCCAGGACGGCAAGGTGTCGAGCGAGCCCGCGGCGCTGACCTAAGAGCCTGGAGACTTTTGACGTGGGTGATTTCAAGCGCGAGCTCCAGGCCCATGCCGATGCCGTTGAGGCCCTGCTGCATGACGTGTTGCCGAAGGCGGTCGGAGCCCAAAAAAAGCTTCATGAGGCAATGCGTTACGCCACGCTGGATGGCGGTAAGCGCATGCGGCCCTTCCTCGTGGCGGGCGGCGCTTCCCTCTTTGACGTGCCGGGGCAACGGGCCCTTCGCGTCGGCGTCGCGATCGAGCTGATCCACAGCTACTCCCTCATTCATGACGATCTGCCGGCGATGGACGACGCGCCGACCCGGCGCGGGCGCCCCTCCTGCCACGTGGCCTTCGACGAGGCGACGGCCGTGCTGGCGGGCGACTCGCTGCAGAGCCTCGCCTTCGAGGTGCTGGCGGACCGGGCGACCCATCCTGATCCCGGCGTGCGCATCGAGCTGGTGCGCATGCTGTCGATTGCGGCGGGCGCGCCCGGCATGTGCGGCGGGCAGATGATCGATCTCGAGGCGGAGACCAGACGGCTCGGTTTCGAGGAAACGGTGGTGCTGCAGCGGCTCAAGACCGGCGCACTCTTCCGCTTCGCCAGCGAAAGCGGTGCGGTACTAGGTGGCGCTTCCTCGCCGGAGCAGGCCGCACTCGGCGCCTATGCCGATGATTTGGGGCTTGCCTTTCAGATCAAAGATGATCTCCTGGACGTTCAAGGCGATCCGGCGCTCACCGGCAAGGCGCTGGGCCAGGATGTCGAGGCCGGCAAGGCGACGCTGGTGGCGCTGCTCGGGATCGACGAGGCGGAAAGGCGGCTCTCGGAGCTTCAGGGCAGTGCGTTGCACCACTTGGAGCGCTTCGGTCCGGCGGCGGGCAGTCTTCGCCAGCTGTTCGCGTTCGCCATCGGGCGGTCCCATTGATGCCTCGCGGTCGTCATATGACCCGCTGTCATTGCATGACCTGCTGCTGTGCGGACGTCGGACATTGAACGCAATGATAACGGATAGACGCTGATGGTTCATACACCTCTGCTCGATACGATCGACGATCTCAGCGTTCTGAGGCGTCTTCCCTCGGACAGTCTTCGGCAGGTGGCGGATGAGCTGCGCGCCGAAACGATCGATGCGGTCTCGGTGACCGGCGGCCATCTCGGCGCAGGCCTAGGCGTGGTCGAGCTGACCGTGGCGCTGCATTACGTGTTCGACACGCCGGACGACAAGATCCTCTGGGATGTCGGCCACCAATGCTATCCGCACAAGATCCTGACCGGGCGTCGCGATCGTATCCGAACGCTCCGTCAACCCGGTGGGTTGTCCGGCTTCACCAAGCGGGCCGAGAGCGCGTTCGATCCCTTCGGCGCCGCGCACAGCTCGACCTCGATCTCGGCGGGGCTCGGCATGGCGACCGCGCGCGATCTCGCCGGCGACAACTTCGATGTGATCGCGGTGATCGGCGACGGTTCGATGAGCGCCGGCATGGCCTATGAAGCCATGAATAATGCGGGTGACATGGGCAAGCGCCTGATCGTCATCCTGAACGACAACGACATGTCGATCGCGCCGCCGGTGGGCGCCATGTCCAACTACCTCTCCCGCGCGGTCTCGTCGGAAGGCTATCGAAGCCTGAGAGATGTCGCGAAGCAGTTCGCCAATTTCATGCCGCCGCCGTTGAGGACGGCAGCCGAGCGCGCGGAGGAATATGCACGCGGCATGGTCACCGGCGGCACGCTGTTCGAGGAGCTGGGCTTCTATTACATCGGCCCGGTGGACGGCCATAATCTCGATCATCTGGTGCCGGTGCTGCAAAATGTGCATGACCACAAGGACTCGGGCCCTGTCCTGATCCATGTGCGCACGCGAAAAGGCGCTGGCTATCCGCCGGCGGAGAATGCCGCGGACAAATATCACGGCGTGGCCAAGTTCGACACGGCGACCGGCGCCCAGTTCAAGAAGAAGGGCAACGCGCCCTCCTACACCTCGGTGTTCGCCAAGGGGCTGCTGGCGGAAGCCGAGCATGACGACAAGATCTGCGCGATTACCGCGGCCATGCCGTCCGGCACCGGCGTTGATGCGTTCATCAAGGCCCATCCGGATCGCTCCTTCGACGTCGGGATCGCCGAACAGCATGGCGTGACCTTCGCGGCCGGTCTCGCCTGCGAGGGGTACAGGCCGTTCTGCGCGATCTACTCGACTTTCCTGCAGCGCGCCTATGACCAGGTGGTCCATGATGTCGCCATCCAGGGCCTGCCGGTGCGTTTCGTGCTCGATCGGGCCGGCCTGGTGGGCGCCGACGGTCCTACCCATGCGGGCGCCTTTGACGTCGCCTATCTCGGCTGCCTGCCGGGCTTCGTGATCATGGCCGCGGCCGACGAGGCGGAGCTGATGCATATGGTGGCGACCCAGGTCGCCATCGATGATCGTCCCTCAGCCCTCCGCTATCCGCGAGGTGAGGGGGTGGGCATCGATCTGCCGGAACGCGGCACGCCGCTCGAGATCGGCAAGGGCCGGATCGTCCAGGAGAGCAACGGGCCGGTGGCGCTTCTTTCCTTTGGTGCCCGCCTGCAGGAATGCCTGAAGGCAGCCGAAGAGCTGACCGCCTGCGGCCTGCCGACCACGGTCGCCGATGCGCGGTTCGCCAAGCCGCTGGACGAAGACCTCATTCGCAAGCTCGCGGTCGAGCACGAACTGCTCGTCACCATCGAGGAAGGCTCGATCGGCGGGTTCGGCTCGCAGGTGCAGCAGTTCATGCTGGATGCCGGCCTGCTCGACAGCGGCCGTCTAAGGCTGCGTTCGATGACGCTGCCCGACACCTTCATCGACCATGGCACGCCCGCCGGCATGTATGACGAAGCAGGCCTTAACGCAGCCCACATCGCAGCGCTTGCCCGCGTCATCCTGAAACCGAACGCCGAAGCCGACGCCACCAAAGCCCGCGCCTAGGTGCCAGGCGGCACCGGCCTGACTTTGGGCGGTCTCCAGAGGATGTGATGACGATGTCGAACCAAGCCTCAGATGGCGTGACGATGTGCTGGCTGATGGACGATTCTATCCAGCAAGGCGCAGGCTTGAGTCTGGCGAGGATGACTGTTGAACCAGGCGTAACCTCCGAGCCTCACAGGCATTCGAACTGTTCCGAAACGATCCACCTTCTTTCCGGTAGTGTCGAACAACGCAAAGATGATGTTTGGGTCGCGCTAAATGAAGGCGATACGATCCTGATACCGGTGGGTGCGATTCACCAAACCCGCAATGTTGGTGACCGGTCAGCGATCATGATGATCGCCTATTCAAGCGGGTCCCGCCTCTACCAGGCGGAGACCTGACAGATAAAGTCGGCTTTACCGGCGGCATGCCGGAAGTTGCGGACTTAGAGACGGATACGATGCCGAAAATCAGAGCGGATCAGCTGACGGTCGAGCTTGGGCTGGCCGACAACAGGACCAAGGCGCAGGCGCTGATCATTGCGGGTTCGGTGTTTTGGGGTGAGCGGCGGATCGAGAAACCGGGGCAATTGCTGGCGGACGACGCACCGCTGGAGATCCGTGGTCAGGCACTGCCCTATGTCTCGCGCGGCGGCTTGAAGCTCGCCCATGGGCTCGATCATTTAGAGCTCGATCCGACCGATATGACCGCGATCGATGTCGGGGCGTCGACGGGTGGATTTACGGATGTGCTTCTTCAGCGGGGCGCTGCTCATGTCTACGCCGTGGATGTCGGTCACGGACAGCTCGACTGGCGTCTCAGAAACGATCCGCGCGTTACGGTCATGGAGAAGACCAACGCTCGCTATTTGACGGCTGAGCAGGTAGACAGGCCCGTGGATCTCGTGGTGTGTGATGCGAGCTTCATCTCCCTTCGCCTGGTGCTGCCGGCGAGCCTCGGCTTGGTGAAGCCGGACGGCTGGCTGATCGCTTTGATCAAGCCGCAATTCGAGGTGGGCAAGGGCGAGGTGGGCAAGGGCGGCGTGGTCAGGGATGAAGCACTGCATGAGCGCGTCTGCGATGAGATAAGAAGCTGGCTGTCGGAGATTCAGGGCTGGTCGGTCGTCGACATCACGCCGAGCCCGATCCTGGGACCGAAGGGTAATCGGGAATTTCTGATCGGTGCCCGGTGTTTTTCTGCTAGAACACCCACTTGACAGGTCATCCCAAGCTCTTAAATCCAGGCGCAAAACAGTTCGCCCGTCGACCAAACTTCTCCCGTGATCCGATCATCATGATCTGGCGTCACGCTGGAGTGGCGGCGATTTGATCGGTCGGACATCGGGGCGGCTCGTTATTGTCATATAGGAAGGGGACAGGTTCGGCATGGATACGCTGCTGAACATTCAAGGTCTTTCCAAGACCTTCGGAACGATCAAGGCGGTCGACGGCGTCGACTTCCAGGTCGGGCGCGGCGAGGTGCTCGGCTTTCTCGGGCCGAATGGTGCGGGCAAGTCCACGACGATGCGCATGGTCGCAGGCTATCTGACGCCGAGTGCCGGGCGCATCGAGGTCTGCGGCTTCGATGTCGCCGAAAAACCGATCGAGATCCGAAAGCGCCTCGGCTATCTGCCGGAAGGAGCGCCCGCCTACGGCGACATGACGCCCGCCAGCCTGCTCGCCTTCGTCGCCGATATCAGGAAGATCAAAGGCGATGAGAAGCAGCATCGCATCGATCGCGTGACCGAGCGTCTCGAACTTCGGGGCGTCATGGGCCAGCCGATCGAGACCCTGTCCAAGGGCTTCAAGCGCCGGGTCGGCCTGGCCACAACGCTCCTGCATGATCCGGACGTCCTGATCCTCGATGAGCCGACCGACGGTCTCGATCCGAACCAGAAACACCAGGTGCGCACGCTCCTAAGTGAACTCGCGGCCGAGAAGGCGGTCATCATCTCCACACATATTCTGGAGGAGGTGGACGCCATCTGCTCGCGCGCCATCATCATCGCGCGCGGCAGGATCGTCGCCGACGCCAAACCTTCGGCATTGCTCGCCAAATCGCGGCTGCATAATGCCGTGGCGCTGCGCATGAACAGGAAATATGCCGAGCCGGCAAGAGCGCTTCTCGAAGGTCTCGACAATGTGGCTGACATCAGGCAGGCGGACGCTGGGAACGACCAGGTTCATCTGATCGTCATGCCGAAGGACGGCGCCAACATCATCGACCTGGTCCGACAGAAGGTGGGCGAGGGCGAGATCGCGCTTGAAGAGTTGTTTTTGGAGCGCGGCCGCCTCGACGACGTGTTCCGCGAATTGACCAGGGCGGCTTGAGCATGCAGACCATTTCCACCATCACCAGGCGCGAACTCAGCGGCTATTTCAGCTCGCCGCTCGCCTATGTCTTCATCATCATCTTTCTCGCCCTTTCCGGCGGCATGACCTTCTATCTCGGCGGCTGGCTGGATCGGGGCCGCGCCGACCTTTCGACCTTTTTCAACTGGCATCCCTGGCTCTATCTGTTTCTGGTGCCGGCGATCGGCATGCGCCTTTGGGCGGAGGAGCGACGCACCGGCACCATCGAATTCCTGACCACGCTTCCGGTCACCACGACGCAAGCGGTCGTTGGCAAGTTCCTGGCGGCCTGGCTGTTCGTTGGCATCGCGCTGATCCTCACCTTTCCGATGTGGCTGACCGTCAATTATCTCGGTAATCCCGACAATGGCGTGATCTTCGCCGGCTATATTGGCAGTTGGCTGCTGGCGGGCGGCATGCTGGCGATCTCGACGGCGATCTCGGCGCTCACCAAGAACCAGGTGATCGCCTTCGTGCTCGCCGCCGCCGTCTGCTTTCTCTTCTTGATGAGCGGCGTTGAGATCGTGCAGGCGCTGTTTTCGAGCTGGGCCTCGGACAGCGTGGTCGACACCATCTCCAATATCAGCCTTCTGACCTCGTTCAACGCGATCGTGTCAGGCGTCATCGATCTTCGTCACCTGATCCTGTTCGGCTCGCTGATCGCGATCAGCCTCTTCATCAACGTCGCCCTGGTCGACCTGAAGAAAGGAGCCTGAGCCGTGGGATTCTTGAAGACCATCGACCGCGGCCGCCTCACCTGGATCGGGATCGGTCTCGCCATCATCCTCTTCTTCTCGCTCAATCTCCTGGCGCGCAGCACCATCACCGCGACCAGAATCGATCTGACCTCTGAGGGCGTTTACACCCTGTCCGAAGGCACCAAGGACATGCTGGCGAGCATGCAGGAACCGGTCGATCTGCGCTTCTATTACAGCGACCGCCTCGACGACGTCGGCGCTTACTTCTCGGCCCATGCCGGCCGCGTCAAGGAACTGCTCGCCGAATATAACCGACTGTCCGGCGGCAAGGTGCGGACCGAGCATCTGGCCCCGGAGGCTTTTTCGCCCGAGGAGGATCTCGCGGTCGCCGAAGGCGTGCGCGGTCTGCCGATCACCAATGAGGGCGATCTCGCCTATTTCGGCATCTCCGGACGCAATACTACCGATGATACCGAGGTGCTCGCCTATCTGGCCCCGGAACGCGCCGATTTCCTTGAATATGATCTGACCCGCATGGTCTACGATCTCGGCAATCCCGACAAACCGGTGGTCGGCGTGCTCGGCGATCTGCCCTTGATGGGCTCGCAGTTCAATCAGGGTCAGCCCTGGCTGGTGCTGGAGGCGATGTTTCAGTTCTTCGACGTCCGCTTCCTCGGCGGTAATCACAAGGCGATCGCTGAGGAGATCGACGTCCTGATGCTGGCGCAGCCGGAAAATCTCGACGAGCCCAGCCTGTATGCCATCGATCAGTTCGTGATGAGGGGCGGGCGAATCTTCGCGATGGTCGATCCGCTGGCCGAAAGCATGATCAATGGCGGTAATCAGTTCACGCCGAAGGGCGGTAGCGCGATCGTGGCGCTGGAGCCCCTGTTCGCGGCCTGGGGCGTGACCATGATCGACGGCAAGGTGATCGGTGACGCGGTCACCGCCCAGCAGGTTGGCGCTCGGGTCAACGGCCGCCAGGTGGCGGTCAAATATCTGCCCTGGCTTGGTCTGGGCGAGCAGAATTTCTCCGAAGGCGAGATCGTGACGGCGGCGCTCGAGCGCATCACGCTGAACAGCGCTGGCTCGATCCTGGCGCGCGAAGGCGCGACGACCACGCTGGAGCCGCTGCTGATCTCGAGCGGCGAGGCGATGGAAATCGATGCGGAACCGCTCAAGGTGGCGCCGGATCCGGCAAAGCTGATCTCGGAATTCGAGCCGAGCGGCCAGACCTACACGCTCGCCGCCAAGATCACCGGGCCGGTCAAGTCGGCCTTTCCGGACGGACCGCCGGAAGGCGCCGATGAGGAGCTTGCCCAGAACCATCTCGCCGAGGCGGAAACGCCGCTCAGCCTGGTGCTTGTTGCCGATGCCGACATGCTGCATGACCAGAACTGGGTGCGCCAGCAGGATATGCTCGGCCAGCGGGTGACGATCCCGGTCGCCAACAATGCCGACTTCGCGGTCAATGCGCTCGAACTTCTGAGCGGCAGCCAGAGCCTGATAAGCCTGCGCTCGCGCGGTCTCAGCGTACGGCCGTTCGAGGTGGTCGAGCAGATGGCGCAGGAGGCGGAGTTCAAATATCGCTCCAAGGAGCAGGAACTCCTCAAACAGCTCGAGGAGACCGAGCGCAACATCCAGGCGCTGCAGGACGAGGAGCAGCAGTCCGGCGTCATCCTGACCGCCGAGCAGCAAAGCGAGATCGAGAATTTCCGCGCCGATATGATCGGGCTTCGACAAGAGCTCAGAGGCGTGCAGCGCTCGCTTCGGGAAGATGTCGAATCGCTCGCGACCAAGCTCAAATTCTTGAACATCTGGGCGGTTCCGCTCGTCATCGCGCTGGTTGCGATCGGGCTTGCGCTGTTCCGGCAGATGCGCGCGCTCCGCTTTGCCGCGCGTCCGAGCGAATAGGTCTGGGGAGAGCAGGACATGACGCCGAAAACCTTCATCGGGCTTGCAGCGCTGACCATCGCCACAACGGTCGGCGCCGTGATCGCCGTGATGAGCCAGCCGACCACGGCCCCCGTCGCCTATATCGACGAACCGGCCTTCCCCGACTTGCGCGCTGGGCCGGATGCGGTCGCCAAGGTAACCATCCAGACCAAGGACGGAACCATCACGCTGACGCGTACCTCGCCCGAGACCTGGACGTCGCCTGACCGTTTCGATTATCCGGCGGCGACCGACAAGATCAACCGTCTGGTACGCCAGCTGAACGACATGCGGCTGATCGAGGCGAAGACCGCGAGTTCGGAGCGCTATGCCAGGCTCGAGGTCGAGGACATGGCGGAGGAGGCCAATTCCCGCCTGATCCGCCTTGAGGATGGTGACGGCAAGGTCTTGGCGGAAGCGCTGATCGGCAAGCGCCTGTTTCGCCTGACCGGCAACGCCAATTCCGGCACTTATATCCGCCGTCCCGGCGAAGATCAGAGCTGGCTGGCCTCCGGCGGTTTCGATCTGGAGCCTGAGGTCGAGGCCTGGCTGGATCAGATCGTCGTCGAGATCGACCGTGAGCAGGTGGCGGAGGTTGAGATCCTGCTGCCTGATGGGCAAAGCTACAGCGTTTCCCGTGAAAAGGCGGGCGACGAGCTGCAGTTCGACGATCTCGCCGAGGGCGAGACGCTGAAGGCCGATGCCAGCCTGATCGAACTTGCCAGCGCCTTGACGTCCGTGCGTCAGGCCGGGGTCAAACCGGCGGAGGAGCTTGCCTGGCCGGAGGAAAAGCACACCGCCAAGCTCCGGCTGTTCGACGGCCTGGAGGTGACGGTGCAGTTGGCGCTGATCGACGATGAGCCCTGGGCGACGTTCCAGGCGGCGACCGGGGATCTTCCGGAAGATGCTGCAGCTGCCGATCAGACCAGACAGCGCATGGAGGCGATCAACGACAAGGCGGCTGGCTGGGTTTATCAGATGCATCAGTCCCTGTTCCAACGCCTGACCAAGCCCAGGGACTCCTGGGTTGACGCGGCGGACGGCACGTCTTGAGCGTGCGCCCCCGACACCTTGTCAACTTTCCATCGATGGTCCTCGCTGACCTGATCGGCTAGGATCGGTAACGTTCGAAAAAATCGGGGAGAACGGTCGTGACCGGCCGGGATGAGGACGCGCTCGATGGTATTGCGCTGCTTGAGCCATTGAGCGAGATGGAACGTGCGCGCGTCGATGAGAGCTGCAGCTGGCGGCATTATGCGGCCGGCGAGCAGATCCTGGATCGTGACAGCCAGACCAATGACGTGCTGTTCATCACCGAAGGCGAGGTTCGGGTGGTGAACTATTCGGCAAGCGGGCGCGAGACGGCTTTTGCTGTTTTCCAGGCGGGCAGCCATGTCGGCGAGATCGCGGCGATCGACGGGCAGGCGCGCTCCGCCTCGGTGGTGGCGCTCAAGCCCTGCAGGATCGCCGCGCTGCCCGCCGAGCGGTTTCGCACGCTGGTGGAGAACAACGCCGCCGTCGCCTCGAAGCTGCTCCGCCATCTGACGTCGATCATCCGCATCACCAATGAGCGTATCGCCGAGCTCAGCACGGTCAGCGCCGTGCAGCGCATCTACAGGGAACTGCTCCGACTATGTGAACCCGGTCCCGGCGGGACCGAGGCGGTGATTTCGGCCATGCCGACTCAGCATGATCTGGCGAGCAAGGTCGGGGCAACCCGCGAGACCGTGGCGCGCGCGCTCGGCCAGCTCGTCAATACCGGCGTGATCGAACGGCGCGGGCGCACGCTTCTGATTCGCGATCATGAAATGCTGACGCTCATGGCTGATCCGGACGGCGAGGTGGTGTCCGCCGGCAGGGATCATTAGATGAAACGGGGTAAGTAGAATGAGAATCTGGGGCCGGCCGAATTCGATCAATGTGCAAAAGGTGATGTGGGCCGTTGCCGAGCTTGGCCTCGAGCATGAGCGGATCGACGTCGGTGGCGCCTTTGGCGGCCTGGATAGCGACGATTACGGGCGGATGAACCCAAACCGTAAGATCCCGGTGCTCGACGACGACGGCACCCAGGTCTGGGAATCGCACGCCTGCGTTCGCTACCTCGCAGCCACCTATGGGGAGGGCAGCCTCTGGCCGCTGGATCCAGCAAGGCGTTCGGTGGCCGACCGCTGGATGGACTGGAAGATCACGACGCTTCACCCCTTCATGCATGTCTGCTTCTGGGGCCTGATCCGTACCGCGGAGGCCGATCGCGACATGGCCGCCATCGACGAGGCCGGAAAGGAGCTCGGCGAGACCTGGCGTCTGTTCGAAGCGCATCTCGAAGAACGCGACTTCGTGCTTGGCGATCGGCTGACCATGGGCGATATCCCGCTCGGCTGCGCGTTCTATCGCTACGTCAGCCTGCCGCTGGAGCGCCCGTCCTTGCCGGCGATCGAAGCCTGGTATGACCGCCTGCAGGAACGTCAGGCGTTCCGCGATCACGTCATGATCCCCGTAACCTAGGTCACGGCGGTCAGGGCGCGACCTGCTTTACTTATTGAGGATGAAGAGATGAGAACGCGGCGTTTCGGACGGACCGAACTGCAGGTTTCAGAGCTTGTATTCGGCGGCGGCTGGGTCGGCGGCATCCTGATCCACCAGTCTGACGAGGTCAAAGTCAAGGCCGTGCGCCACGCACTTGATGGCGGCATCAATTTCATCGACACGGCGGCGAGCTATGGCGACGGTCAGTCGGAGGCGGCGCTCGGCTGGATCCTGAAGGAGGTGGACCAAAGCCCCTATCTCGCCACCAAGTTCCGCCTCGATCTCGGTGACAGCGACGACATCAAGGGGCAGATCGAGGCGAGCGTCGAGGCAAGCTTGAAGCGTTTGCAGCGGGACAGCGTCGATCTCTTGCAGCTGCACAATCGCATCGGCCCCGAAGCCGACGGTGACGTGCTCAGCATCGAGCAGGTCCTAGGCGAGGGTGGCGTCGCCGATGTGCTGGACGAACTGCGTGCGGCTGGCGCCACGCGTTTTACCGGGATCACCGGCCTCGGCCAGCCGGGCTCTGTTCGGGAGGTCATTGATAGCGGGCGCTTCGACAGTGCGCAGATCTACTACAACCTGCTCAATCCGAGCGCCGGCCAGGCCATGCCCGAACGCTGGTCTGGCCACAATCTCGGCCAGGTGATCGAAAGCTGCAGAAACAACGACGTCGCCGTCATGAACATTCGCGTGCTGGCATCCGGCGTGCTCGCGACGGATGAGCGCCACGGCCGCGAGATCCAGATCGTTCCCGACGCGGCTCTGCCGCTCGAGTCGCGGCGTGCTCAGGCTGTGTTCGAGAAGCTCGGCGATCGCTTCGGCACGCGCGCCCAGACGGCGCTCCGCTATTCGCTCGCCAATCAGGACTTGTCCTGCATCGTCATCGGCATGGCCGAGCTCGATCATCTCGAACAGGCGTTGGCGGCGGCCGAGAAGGGGCCGATGTCGAAGGCTGGGCTGGACGATCTCGCCGCACTGCACGCGGCGAATTTCGGCCTGATCTGACCAACATATCTGACAGTTAGAGGCGCTTCGAGTTCAGTCAGTCACCGCATCGAGGCTGGCCGCGGATCTCTCATGGGCCAACGCCGATGGCGTCTTTCGCGCATCTGGGTCCTTGGCATGGTCGTCGACGAAACAGACGCGTGAGCTGGCGCCTTCGGAGGCTTCCAGAAGCGCCATGGATTCGTCCGAACAGTGAAACGCGCCGGACTTGAACGCGACCGGCGCGCGGCAGCACCGAAACGCCGCGCCATCGCCCACCGACAAGTAGGCCTGGCGGCTTTCTTCCAGATCGACCTGGCCGCGCCGAAGGGGGCCCGTGATGGTCGAACGGACCGTCTTGATCTCGCGCGTTCTCGCGACAACGGCGGGGCCGCCGTCCAGAAGATCGACGACGCCGTCGAAACGGAACCCCTCGCGCTCCAGATAGTCCAGGGCGCGGCGGCCGGCGTTGTGCGGCCTGCCCATCGCCTTCCTGGCATCCGAACTGATGTCGGCGATCGCGATCGGCTCCTGCGGCAGGCATACGTTCAGATCGGCCTGCAGACCATGGGCGCAGAGCTCGTCGGCGTCAGCGAAGGAGCAGTCGAAATAGCGGGCGCAGACGCCGTCATAGAATGGGGAGCGGTCGTCCTCGTTCACCACGCCGCGCAGTTCCGAGAAGATCTGATCGCCGAAGCGATCGACATCGGCGGCGATCAGGAGATAGCGGCTGCGCGCAAGCCAGGGGCCGACTCCGAAGGCTCGATGCTCCGGGTGAAGCAGCAGTGAGCCGACTTCCGTCATATCGTCATACTTTGCCGTCGTGGTAAGGGTTTGTCCGTCATTGCTGACTTGAAAGTTCAAGAAATGTGGACGCGGTTCGCCGCCGGGTTTGACGGCGGCGCAACCGATCACCGTCTTTGATCGCTGATCCTCCAGGGCCAGCATGAGAACGCCCGGCAGGCCCGCAAAAGCGCGTTCGGTGGCGACTAGGCGTTCCGAGAGAAGCTCCTTGTTCATCGGAAGGCTGGTGAAACCGGCGCCGGCCAGCCTCGCGAGCTCGTAGAAATCGTCGACATCCGAGGAGGTTGCCGGCCTGATCAGCAGATCCTCGAGGCCTGGTTTGTCGTCGGCATTTTTTTCACTGCTCGGCGTCATCAAATGCATCAGCACAGACCTTCGATCACCATCGTCTCGCTCGCAACGCATCGAAGCGACCCAAACAGTGATGTAGAACGACCGGCGCGCCAGCCCATGGGATCGTCGCTGTGCGAGGGCGGCAGCCTTGCTGCGGATACCGAGATTTGCGAAGATGAATTCGGCGTTCAGGACGATAAGGAGTCCACGAAAATGTACGCTCAGGGCTTGATCAATGCTGATGGCAAGACCGAGGAAACGCCAGAGTTTCTGGCGGCGTTTCAGGCGCGTATCGACGCCGAAGAGAAGATCGAACCGAACGATCCCATGCCCGAGGGTTATCGAAAGACGTTGATCCGCCAGATCGGCCAGCACGCCCATTCCGAGATCGTCGGCATGCTGCCGGAGGGCAATTGGATCACGCGCGCGCCCACCCTGCGGCGAAAGGCGGCCCTGCTCGCCAAGGTGCAGGATGAAGGCGGCCACGGGCTCTACCTCTATGCGGCGGCCGAGACCCTTGGCGTCAGCCGTGAGCAGATGACCGAGGAGCTGCTCGCCGGCAAGGCCAAATACTCCTCGATCTTCAACTATCCGACGCCGACCTGGGCGGATATCGGCGCGATCGGCTGGCTGGTGGATGGCGCTGCGATCATGAACCAGATCCCGCTCTGCCGCTGCAGCTACGGCCCCTATGCGCGCGCCATGATCCGCATCTGCAAGGAAGAGAGCTTCCACCAGCGTCAAGGCTACGAAATCATGATGGCCCTGGCGCAGGGCAGCGGTGACCAGAAAGCGTTGGCGCAGGATGCACTCGATCGCTGGTGGTGGCCGTCCCTTATGATGTTCGGCCCTTCGGATAGCGAAAGCCGGCACAGCGATCAGTCCATGAAATGGAAGATCAAGCGCTTCACCAATGACGAGCTTCGCCAGAAATTCGTCGACGCCACCGTGCCGCAGGCGGATTTTTTGGGACTTAAGATGCCGGATCCTGATCTTCGTTGGGATCCTGAAAGGAACGACAGTAAGGGCGGCTACAAGTTCGGGAAAATCGACTGGGACGAGTTCTGGCGCGTGGTCAAAGGCGGCGGCCAGATGAACCGGGACCGCCTTGCCGCGCGCAAAAAGGCCTGGGAAGAAGGTGCTTGGGTGCGCGAAGCAGCGCTTGCCCATGCCGAGAAGCGTGCGGCCAGAAATGCCGCCGAGCAGGTGGCGGCGGAATGAGCCAGGACACGCCGCTGACCCCGCTTTGGGAAGTCTTTATCCGTCCCAGAAACGGCCTCGCTCATAAACATGTCGGCTCGCTCCATGCCGCGGATGAAGCGCTGGCGCTTCAGGCCGCACGCGACGTCTACACCCGCCGTGGCGAAGGCAATTCCATCTGGGTGGTGCCGTCAGCGGCGATCACCGCCTCCGATCCCGATGCTTCTGCTGAAACCTTCGAGCCCGCCGAAAGCAAGGTCTACCGCCACCCCACCTTCTACAAAATCCCCGACGAGGTCGACAACATATGACGGCGGGCGCGCCGCGGCGTAACCTTGACGGTATCCAGCCTGGTGACGACGCCGCCCGACATGCCAAGGTCCAAGTCAACGCGGCACCCGCTGGTGCCGAGGTCCAAGTCAACGAATTGCTCGCAGCAGGGGATGATCATTTGGTGCTGGGGCATCGGTTGAGCGAGTGGTGCGGGCATGCGCCGATGCTGGAAGAAGACCTGGCGCTGCCGAATATGGGGCTCGATATGCTTGGCCAGGCGCGAGCACTCTATAGCTATGCGGCCGAGCTCGAAGGGCGGGGGCGGAGCGAGGACGATATCGCTTATCTTCGGGTGGATCGGGAGTATCGGAACTGCCTGCTGGTGGAGCGGCCGAATGGCGATTTTGCGCATACGATGCTGCGCCAGTTCTACTTCGCCGCGTTCATGCATCCTTTTTGGCAGGCGGCCACTGCCTCGATCGACGACAGGTTCGCAGCCATCGCCGCCAAGGCGGAGAAGGAAATCGCCTACCATGTCAGGCATGCTGGGGAGTGGGTGATCCGGCTTGGCGACGGCACGGAGGAGAGTGCGCGCCGCATGCGGGCCGCCGTCGAGGCGCTTCACCCCTACACGGATGAACTCTTTGTCGACGCGGTCCCTGCGAGGGACAGCGTTGACTTGGCGCTGGTGCCCAGTCGGCCGGGTATGCGGGCTCGCTGGGATGCGACGGTTGGGGAGGTGTTTTCGGAGGCGCGGTTGGAGATCCCTGAGGTGGCTTTTCCGCTGTCGGGGGGTAGGCAAGGGCGGCATGGTGAGGAGTTCGGCTATCTGCTGGCCGAACTTCAATACATGCAGCGGACCTATCCGGGTCTGCAATGGTGACCGTGCCGGTCAAGGCTGACGATCGCGTTGTCGCTGCCTGGAAGGCTGCCGCTAACGTTCCAGATCCCGAGGTGCCCTGCGTCACCGTTGAGGATCTGGGGATTTTGCGCTCGGTGGAGATGGAGGGCGACGTCATCGTTGCGAAGGTGACGCCGACTTATGCCGGCTGCCCCGCGGTGCTGGCGATCGAGCTTGCGATCGAAACGGCGTTACGTGAGGCGGGGTTCGAGGCGCGTATCGAGCGGGTGCTCTCGCCTGCCTGGACCACGGACTGGATCACCGATGCGGGCAGAGAAAAACTTCGGGCGTTCGGCATCGCGCCGCCTGTTGAGGGCAGTCGGAGCGCCGGCTTTTTCGAAAACATCGTGGTGCCCTGTCCGCGCTGCAGCTCAGAAAAAACCGAGAAGCTCGCAGCCTTTGGCTCGACGCCCTGCAAGGCGCAGTATCGTTGCCTCACCTGCGCCGAGCCGTTTGACTACTTCAAATGCCATTGAGCTGAGCTTGTGATCGCCCCTCGATTTCATCCGCTGACGATCAGTATGATCCGAGAAGAGACCGCCGATGCGCGCGCCGTGACCTTCTCGATCCCAAAGGATCTTGCCGAGGCCTATGCCTTCATTCCCGGGCAATATGTGACAATCCGTATCGATCTGGACGGGGAGGATGTGCGCCGGTCCTACTCCATCTGCACGACGCCTTGGGACAATGGCATTTCCGTCGGCATTCGTTGCATCGCAGGCGGCAGTTTTTCGTCCTTCGCCCGCAGCTTGAAGGAAGGGGACGTCCTCGACGTCATGACGCCGCAAGGAAGGTTTCTGGCGCCGATCGGCGGCGTTCACGACTACCTTCTGCTGGCGGCGGGCTCGGGCATCACGCCGATGATGTCGATCGCCTCATCGGTGCTGGCCGGAGAGCCGGAGAGCCGGGTCACGCTTCTCTATGCCAATCGCACCAGCGACAGCATCATGTTTCGTGACAGGCTGGATGCGCTGAAGGACAGGCATATCACGCGTTTTTCGGTGACCCACATCCTCGATGAGGAACGTCAGGAGGTGGAGCTTTTGAACGGCAGGCTGGGCCGGGATAAGCTGCACGTCTTCGCTCAGGCCGGCGTCATCCAGCCGGATGTGCATGACGGCGTCTATATCTGTGGTCCCCAGCCGATGATGGAGGTGGCCTCCGAGGCCATGCGTGAACTAGGTGTCGGTGAAAAGAAGATCCACTTCGAGCTGTTCACGCCGCCTGGCGGTCCGCCACCGATTGCCAGCGCCTCCGAGGCTGCGACGGAGGCAGCAGCTGACGGCGTCACAGTCGAGGTGATCCTGGATGGTGCCAGACGGACTTTCCCCCTGGAAGAAGCCGGCGAAACCGTGCTCGACGCCGCCGGCCGCGCCGGTCTCGACCTTCCCTATAGCTGTGCTGCCGGCATGTGCTGCACCTGTCGCTGCAAGGTGATCGAGGGGACGGGCGAGATGATCCAGAACTACTCGCTTGAACCCTGGGAACTGGAGGCAGGCTTCACGCTCGCCTGCCAGACACGCCCAACCTCGAAAAAACTCGTCCTGGATTTCGACGCGGTGGTGTGACCGACGCCGGTCGGCGTCTGGATGATCGGGAGCGGCGGTTTTTCGGTCTCCTTGTTCCAGTTGGCGTTATCGCTTTTTGACGCTCATCGAATTCACCAAGCCTTAACCTTTGCCTGAGATGATCTCTTCCTGGTCCATGCGATCCTGGGAATCCGTGCCTGGGCCGGAGTCTCTTGCAGGCTCGGACTGCCAGGATCGCATGGACCCGATCGTCAGGATGGCGAGGGAGGGTGAAGATTGAGTTAACGGCGTGTCTTGGAGAGGGGTGGGGGCGGTCTTTTCTCGGCTGGCCGGTGTCTGGCGGCTGGGGCTCGGATTGATGGCATGCTCGAAGGTTGGAAATTGCCGGTTGAGGCGGTAGCGGCTAGTCTCTGGCCTGCTGTTTTGATGATTGCAGGTCGGGTCATTGGCGAAACGTGTCGAGCAGTTCAGGATTTTCCTGTCCTCGCCTGGGGATGTTCAGGCGGAGCGCGATATTGCGCGGAAGCTGATCAAGGACGTGCTGCCTTACAGCCCGTTCATTCGGGGGCGGGCGACGTTCGATGTGGTCAGCTGGGACGATCCCCATGCGGCCCCCGGCCTCGACGCCCATCTCACCCCGCAGGAAGCGATCAATCGCCAGCTTCCCAAGCCTTCCGAGTGCGACATCGTCATCGTCATCCTCTGGGGCCGCATGGGGACGCCCCTGCCATCCACCTACACCAAAGAGGATGGCTCGACCTATCAATCCGGCACCGAATGGGAATATCACTCTGCTAGCAGCAGTGGCCAAACTTTGACCCTGCTCTACCGGCGGACCGAAGAGCCCCGGATTGGGGCGAGAGACCCTGAGGTCCACGACAAGTTAAGAGCAAGTTCGCAAGGTCGACAGTTTTTTCGAGCGTTTTCAAGAGGCTGACGGCTCTCTCTCAGGTAGCTTTACGACCTATAAGGGTGTCAAGGATTTTCGAGTGACCCTTCACCAGCACTTGGAGCATTAGGTCGCGCGCCTTTTGGGCGACATGTTCAGCGAAGAGCTTGGTGTGTTCAGAGCTGCGGTCGAGACCATGCTCACGACCCTGAAGGTGCGGGAAGTTCCGCCAGAGCATCTAGAAACTAAGCTCAAGGAGATCGCCGAACGTCACCTGGATCTGACCGCGAAGTTGCATGAGCTGTCCCGATCGAATGAAGAACCAGAGGTCGCCGAAAAGCGTGAGCAGGCGGCGGAGGTGATCGAGCAGGGTGACTATGAGCAGGCCGAGGCGTTGCTGGCTGAAGCTGTTACGATCGACCGCGACCGTATCGATCAGCAGCAGGATGCGATTGATCGCAGCAAGCTCAGTATTGCGGTGACTATTGCCCAACAGGGCGAGCTGGAACGTACCCGTTTGAACTATCGAAAAGCCGCAGGGCACTTTGCGGAGGCGGCTGATCGGGTTCAGTCCTTTGATAGCGATGCCGCTGTTGAGTACCTGTCGAAGCAGGCATCAGTGCTCAATGATCAAGGGAGAGAGTTTGGCGACAACTTAGCCCTTGTCGAGGCGATTGGGATATATCGCGCTGTTCTGGACAAGCAGCCCCGCGATAGCCTGCCCGCCAAATGGGCTGCGACTCAGAATGACCTGGGGAATGCACTTTGGACCCTTGGTTCGCGGGAGAGCGGCAAGGCAAGGCTGGAAGAGGCGGTGAGCGCATACCGGGATGCTTTTGGGGGAAAGGCTCCGCGAGAACGTGCCCTTAGACTGGGCTGAGACCCAAAACAACCTTGGTATAGCTTTAGGCGTTCTTGGCGAGCGAGAGGTTGGAACTTCGAGTTTGGAGCAGGCGATTTTCGCCTTTAGCGAAGCGTTGGAGGAAAGAACGCGAGAGCGGGTGCCTCTAGATTGGGGGACCACCAAACTCAATCTTGGTAATGTGCTATCGATTCTTGGCGAGCGAGAAAGTGGGACATTAAGGTTGGAAGAGGCGGTAGCTGCCTATAAGGATGCCTTGGAGGAGAAGCCTCGAGAGCTTGTTCCCTTCGAATGGGCGATGACCTACAACAACCTAGGTAATACGCTATTGAACCTTGGCGAACGCGAACCTGGGACGAGCAGGCTGGAAGAGGCGGTTGGGGCGTATAGTAATACCTTGCAGGAGGTAATCCGGGAGCGTGCGCCTCTCGACTGGGCTAGGACTCAGAGCAACCTTGGGATTGCGCTGGGAACCATTGGCGAGCGAGAGGTCGGGACATCGAAATTGAAGGAGGCATTGAGAGCCTTTAACGAAGCCCTAAAGGAAAGAACCTGCGAGCGCACACCTTTCGACTGGGCAACAACAGAGGTCAACGTTGGTACTGTACTATATTGTTTAGGAGTTCGAACAGGAGAAAGAACTCATCTAGAGGCTGCATTAGAAGCTTTCAGGAAGGCTCTGAAGGTCTTTCTAGAAGAAGCCTCGTACATACAACTTGGCAAGTGATATTCGGCGTCGCATCGCCGAAATCGAAGCCGCCATCGCCCGCCTCTCTTGAAACCTCACCCATAGCTCACCACCCGCCCCGTCACCCGGGCGAGGTCCAGTCGAGGCTGGCCGACCTTCGGCCAAAGGCTTATATGAGAGGGCTTAGGGCATTAACGGGAAGAGAGCGTCCATGCTGAATACCGAGCTTTACATCGATGGCCAGTGGCAGCCTGCCATGGCTGGCGGGACCATCGACATCATCGATCCTGCGACCGAGGAGGGGGTGACGACGGCCGCCCAGGCGGATCGGGGCGATGTCGATGCTGCGATTGCGGCGGCGCATAAGGCGTTTTTGAGCTGGCGGCAGGTGCCGGCCTGGGAGCGTTCCAAGGTTTTGCGTAAGACGGCGCAGCTGTTGGCGGAGCGCATGGAGCGGATCGCGCATCAGCTGACGCTGGAATGCGGTAAGCCTATCGGCCAGTCCAAGGCTGAGCTTGCCAATGCGGTCGAGCTGATCGACTGGTATGCGGACGAGGCGCGGCGGATTTTCGGCATGACCCTGCCTGGCCGTACCGGCAATAACCGCTTCATGACCACCTATGAGCCTGTGGGCGTGGTGGGGGCGTTCACCGCCTGGAATTTCCCGGTGCTGCTGCAGGCGCGGAAGATTGCGCCGGCGCTGGCGACCGGCTGCACGATCGTGACGCGTCCTGCCGAGGAGGGCACGGGCGCTGTCGTCGAGCTGATCAAGTGCTTCGTGGATGCGGGCGCACCGGCCGGTACCGTGAACCTGGTGACGGGTCTGCCGGAGGTGATCTCCGAGACGATCATGGACAGCGATCTTGTCAGGAAGGTGACGTTCACGGGGTCCATTCCGGTCGGGCAGCATCTGATGCGGCGCGCCGCCGATACGGTGAAGCGCATGTCTATGGAGCTTGGCGGTCATGCGCCGGTGATCATTCATGAGGATGTCGATCCGGTGAAGACGGCGATCACCGCTGCCCAGGGCAAGTCCCGGAACAACGGCCAGGTCTGCGTCTCACCGACCCGCTTTTACGTGCACAAGAAGCATGAGAAGGCGTTCAACGAGGCGTTTGCATCAGCGCTTTCCAAGATGAAGATCGGCCATGGCCTGGAGCCGGACACCGAGATCGGGCCGCTGATCAACAAGAAGCGCCTCGATTTCATCGAGCAGATGGTCGAGCACACGGTGGGCGAAGGGGCGACGGTTGCGACCGGCGGCCGGCGACCGGCTGACAAGAACAAGGGCTTTTTCTACGAGCCGACCGTGTTCACCGACGTGCGCGACGACATGCGCATCATGAATGACGAGCCGTTCGGTCCGCTCGCACCCGTCACCACCTTCGAGGACTTCGACGAGGTGATCGAGCGCGCCAACAGCCTCTCCTATGGCCTCGCCGGCTATGTCTTCACCGACAGTCAGGCGATGGCGATGAAGACCATGGAGGCGCTCAAGACCGGCATTGTCGGCGTCAACAACTATGTGGCGGCCACCGCGGAGATGCCGTTCGGCGGCGTCAATCATTCGGGCTTCGGCCGGGAGAACGGGCCGCATGGCCTGCTTGACTACATGGACGTCAAGTTCGCCAATATCGTGATGTGACCCAAGGCGGGTCGGCCTAAACAAAGAAAGGTCGGGCGCAGGAGCGTCCGGCCTTTTCCTATGCTGTCTGCGGCTCGATGGAGCCGGCCTTCTCGATCGGTCAGCTGCCCGCGGCGGCTTCCTTGAGATAAGCGATCACGTTGGCGACGTCCTCTTCCTTCTTGAGGCCGGGGAACGCCATCTTGTTCTTCGGAATGTAGCCCTTGGGATCCGCCAGATATTCAGCGATAGTGGTCTCATCCCAGGTGACGCCGGATTCCTGCATCGCCTTGGAGTATTTGTAGCCATCGACCGACCCTGCCTCGCGGCCGAAGATACCGACCAGATGCGGCCCAAGGCGATTCTTTTCGCTGTCGACTACGTGGCAGGCCTTGCACTTATTGAAGACCTTCTTGCCGGCCGCGGCGTCGCCTTCCGCCAGGGCCAGAGGCGCCGCCATGGTCAACACTGCAGTGAACCCCATAATTCCCGCAGCTTTTTTCATGATTGTCATCAGATATCGATCCCTCTCTTGCTTCGCCATTCAGCTTGGCCGAACGGTTCGAACCATCTGGTGCTACACTTTCAGCTCGAACCTGAACACAAGCTGAAAGTCTTGGATTTGGCAAGCCAGCTACTTGAGACATGGTTTCTCAGAGCCGCATCGTCAATTCGGGAACGTCAAGATGACGCGGTCGTTCCCGATGACCATCCTTGGAATTTGCCCGCCGTCGAGCTGTGACACTCTTTGATACTGAAAATATCGGCTACTGGATCTCCATGGTACGCAGGAAATCGATGCTCTCGTTGCTCTTGATCTTGTAATTGAGCGCCCATTCGCTGTCCGAGAGGAAAACCGGCATCTCGTTCCGGTCCAGAACGACGTGGTTTTTATTCTGTTCGATGAAGGTGTTGAGCGCCGCGTCGTCCTCGGAGCGCAGCCAGCGTGCGGTGGTATAGGCGACGCCGTCGAAGCCGATATCGACCTTGTACTCTTGCGCCGCGCGCGACGTCAGGACATCGAGCTGCAGCACGCCCACCACGCCGACCATCCAGTTGCCGCCAATCATCGGCTTGAAGACCTGGATGAGCCCTTCATCGGCCAGATCGTCGAGAGCGGCGCGCAGCTGCTTGATCTTGCGCGTATCGCCGAGGCGGACGCGGCGCAGGATCTCCGGCGCGAATACCGGAAGCCCGGTGAACCGGATATTCTCACCCTCGGAGAAGGTGTCGCCCACCCGGATCGTGCCGTGATTGGGGATGCCGATGACGTCGCCGGGTCGTGCATTTTCGACGATTTCCCGATCCTTGGCGAGGAACAGGATCGGGCTATGGACCATGACGTCCTTTTGGGTTCTGACCTGGTGGAGCTTCATGCCGCGCTCGAAGGTGCCCGAGGCGAGACGCAGGAAGGCGACGCGATCGCGGTGGTTCTTGTCCATATTGGCCTGGACCTTGAAGACGAAGCCGCTCACGCTTTTCTCGTCCGGCTGGATGGCGCGGCCATCGGCGGGGCTGGGCCTGGGGCCCGGCGCCTGTTCGGCGATCAGATCGAGCAGCGGGCCGACGCCATAATCCTTGAGCGCGCTGCCGAAGATCACCGGGGTCAGGTGACCCTCGAGATAGGCGTTTTGATCGAAGGCGGGATAGGCGCCCTGCGCGAGTTCGATATTCTCCTTGGCGGGCTCAAGCACGCTCTCGGGTACGCGCGCGGCCAGCTGGTCGTCGTCGAGCCCCTCGCAATCGAGTGTGAGATCGAATCGCTCGCCATAGCCTTCGCTGCTGGTCAGAAAGCGATTGGCGTGGAGATCGAAGCAGCCGGCAAAGCCCGTGCCCATGCCGATCGGCCAGACCAGCGGCGCGATGTCGAGGGCGAGTTTCTCCTGCACTTCGTCCAGAACTTCGAACGGGTCCCGGCCTTCACGGTCCACCTTGTTGATGAAGGTGATGATCGGGATGTCGCGGAGACGGCAGACCTCGAAGAGCTTCAAGGTCTGGCTCTCGATGCCCTTGGCCGCATCGATCACCATGACGGCGCTGTCGACGGCGGTCAGGGTTCGATAGGTGTCTTCGGAAAAATCCTCATGGCCGGGTGTGTCCAAAAGGTTGAACACCAGGCCCCTGTGCGGGAAGGTCATGACCGAGCTGGTGACGGAGATACCCCGGTCCTGCTCGATTTTCATCCAATCAGAGCGCGCGCGCCGTCGTTCGCCTCTTGCCTTGACGTCGCCCGCGAGGTGAATGGCGCCGCCGGCCAGCAGCAGCCGTTCGGTCAGCGTTGTCTTGCCGGCGTCGGGATGCGAAATGATCGCGAAAGTCCGCCGGCTTGGATGGTCGGTCAATGTGACGAGATCTCATCTAGAAGTCAGGGAGCCTTGTATTTAGGCAACCTTCCGGGCGTTGTCGAGCGCTACGGAAAGGACGTCATCTGTGCCTGGTATTCCTCGGGAGATCGTCACTCGGTGTACCTGCATCGGTGGTCCAATGCCGATAAGGCCTCCCATGAATGAGGAGGTTTGTGTCCGTTAAGCTTTTGCTATCGATTTTTTGCTAATGCTTGAATTTGTAGCTGCGAGCTTCCCACCGTTTCAGTCGGTGGTCATCTACTGATTTGGTATAAGATGCAAAGAGCTTACGGACAAAAGGGCGTTCTTTCGACGGTGCTCTGGAAGGTGGTGCCGTCTTCCTGTGTGGCTCTGCTGGCCATATGGCTGTTGGTTGGCATCGGCGGCGTCTGGGTGCTGAAGCAGAACAATGCGCGGGCTCTCAAGGCCTCCGCGGAACAGCAAACCTGGGCCGTGGCTGACAAGATCGATTATTTCTACGACAGCCTTCGCAGCGTTGCCGACAACGCTCTTACGATCAACGCATTCGTTGATCCAGTGTCCGTCGAACATTTCCTCGGACCATTCTTCAGATCGTTCCGTATCGGCGAATACAGCTCGCTGGCTATTACGATGACCGATTTTACTGGGTTGGTGCTGGCGACGAATCGCCCCGGTAGTGATGATTCTACCTTGCCGCCGAAGGATCTCTGGCTGACGCCTGCGATTGCAGGCAATGACGTTCTGACGATCAAGGACGGTTCGCTTATCGCCGCCATACCGGTGAAGATTGGGGCTCTCCCGGAGGGGGCAATTCTGGTAACGCTGTCGGCGGCGGACACCGAGGCTCTCTTTTCTTCGCATAATCATGATGGCCAGGTCCAACTTCGGCATCAGGAACACGGCGTCCTCTTCGAGACAAGCGTTGATCCGTCTCGTTCCGCCGATTTGGTCGAATCGCCGAGAGTCGATGTTCCTAACTTTCCTCAACTGGCACTGAACTCAGTCGTCTCCCTGGGAGAGGAGACGCCGCTGATGCATGTCCTCCACAGCTTCCTTCTGGTCGCATTTCTTGCTGATCTCGTTGCCTTGGTCTTCGGCATCTATATGACGGCGAGCCTCGTTTCGAAGCCACTCAATGGGCTTGTTACCAAGATCCAGTCGATGGAGAAGCTGACGGATCCGAATGAACGTCTGGTCGTCGAAGGGCCTCGTGAATTCAGAAATCTGGCCTCGGCCTTCAACGCTGCTGCCGGGCGTCAAGCGGACCTGACGTCGTCGCTCGAAGGAGCCCTGATCAACGAGAAGGCCATCAATGAAACACAGCGGCAATTCGTGTCCCTGGTGTCGCACGAATTTCGGACGCCGCTTGCCATTATCGACGGTCAGGCGCAGCGTATTGTGCGAAGGATCGAGAAGATGCCACGGGAGGACATCAAGACATCGATGGAAAAATGCCGATCGGGCGTCGCCCGTCTTATCGGCCTGATCGAAAGCGTCTTGAGTTCTTCACGGCTTGAAGCCGGCGCCATCGAATTCAAACCTGGTCCATGCGGTCTGGTGGATCTGCTGAGCGAAGTCGCCAAAGGTCAGGAAGGTATCGACAACACCCATCGGATTGTTCTCGACATCGATACCCTGCCGGATCAAATCGTCGCCGACGTGAAGCTGATGCGACAGATCTTCACCAACCTGCTCTCCAACGCTGTCAAATATTCCCCCGGCGCATCGACGGTCTGGGTCAATGGGCACAGGGACGGCGATCATGTGGTCATCGCGGTTCGTGATGAAGGCGTTGGTATTCCTGAAGAAGAGATGAACAATCTGTTCAAACGGTTTTTCCGCGCCTCCACCGCCAGTGGCATTGCCGGAACCGGCATCGGCCTCAATCTGGTCAAGGAACTGATCGAGATGCATGGCGGGGAGATTTCGGTCACCAGCATTGCGGACCAAGGCTCGACATTTTCCATTCGTTTCCCTCTCAAACTGCCTTCGGACGAGACAGCCAAGGCCGCATAGAGCCGTCACAGAATTGTTGTCGCTCGTCACGCCTCGGATCTCTGAAAATGCGGTGTCGCTCGGCGATTGCATCGGATGATCGGACATCATCCGATGATCGCTTCCCTAAGAGAATCCAAGGCATCACCCGAAGTCGAAGCTTCAGCCCTGCCTCGCGAAGCTGGAGACTGGATTGACGTCGAAAGCCCATCCCGTTCGGATGCGCGACGTGATCGACGGGGTGGTCGGCTCAGGAATGTCGCGTCTTGTCGAGGCCCTCAAACCCCATCATGGCGAGGCCAGCGACCAGCCCCCAGAAGGCCGAGCCAATGCCGAACAGGCTGATGCCTGATGCGGTGACCAGGAAGGTGGTTACGGCAGCGAAGCGCCGGCTCTCATCTTCGAGACCGGTGGCAAGGGCGTTCATGAACGGACCGATGAGAGCGATGCTGGCTACGGTCACGATCAAAGCTTCGGGAAAGCTTTTGAAGGCCGTCACCAATGATGCGCCGAACAGAGCGAGGACGCCGTAGCCGAGCGCATAAACCGGCCCGCACAACCAGCGTTTGTCCTTGTCGGGATGTGCTTCTGCGCCTGTGCAGATCGAGGCGGTAATGGCGGCGAGGTTGGAGGTATGGGCCGAAAGTCCTGCCGCTAACACGGAGGCGAGGCCCGTGATCGTCAAAATGGATCGCGTGGGTGCGGTGTAGCCTGCGGCTTTCAACACGGCGAAGCCCGGCAGATTTTGCGAAGCCATCGTGACCAGATAGAGCGGCAGACCGATTCCCATCAGGGTCGCGATATCGAATCCGGGCGCTACCCATGTGAAACGCGACAGACCGATGGCGCCAAACGGCTCGTTCAGTCCCAAGGCATGGGCGAGCAGGATGCCGGCGGCCAGCACCAGCAAAACGGCCCAAGGTGGTGAAAAAGGCCTGAGCGCCGCAAAGGCGATGAGAAGCGGCAGCACCAGCAAAGGCGTCGACTGCAGATGATCGAAGACGGCGATCACGAAGGAGAACAGGACGCCGGCCAGCATCGCCGATGCGATCGATCCCGGGATGCGCTCGATCACGGTGCCCAGCGGACGGAACATGGCCGTCACCAGGATCAGCCCGCCTGCCAGATAAAAGGCGCCGACCGCCATCTCCATGGTCACGCCCGATGACGTTGCGATCAAGGCTGCGCCCGGCGTGGACCAGGCGGTGACGATCGGCATCCGATGCCGAATGCTCAAAATGGCCGTCGTGACCATCATCGAGAGGCAGAGTGCAGCGATCCAGGACGAGGTCTGATCCGGTGTGGCGCCGACGGCCTTTGCGGCCGCCAGCACGATGGCGACCGATCCGCCGAAGCCGACGAGTACGGCAACCAGGGCCGAGATGATGATGGAAGCGCGCATGGTCAGGTTCATAGGGCAGGGAGCGACATCGGTACAGATGTGGGTGCGATCATCCAGATCGCCTGGTTGTGATTGGCATGATCGGCGTCACGGTCCATGTTGCGTCTGCAGACGATAACGCTTCGGTTTGAATCCAGGCACGTCCGACGTGCGAGGTCATGGAATGTCGAGCGGCATGCGAAATCCGGAAAGCCTTCTCGCCGATACGTTTCTCGAGGCGGAGCAGGCGGGGCTGCGAATCGCTATCAAGGGACGAACGGTCGCCCTTTTGTTGCTCGGGAGCTTTTTGGTGATCTCGCGCAGCGGCAATCCGGAACACGCCTTAGAGCTCGGTCTGGGCATCGCCGGGTTCACCGCTCTCGGTCTCATCCATTTCGCGCTCATCGGCTCACGTTTCGATCGGCCCTGGCTGAAATACCTGTTCGTGATGTTTGACATCGCGGTCCTCTCGATGCTCATGGCGACGCAGCCCTTGTTCGAGACGGCCGATGTCCCCCAGGTCATCACCTTTCGAAACGCTGCGTTCCCATTCTACTTTCTGATCCTCGGTGTCGCCGCCTTCAGCTTCTCCCCGGGACTGGTGATCTGGGCCGGCCTTGTCGGCGTCGTCGGCTGGCTGGGCGCCTTCGCCTGGGCCATTCGCGATATGCCGGTGCGTCTCGAATGGCGCGATATCGGCCCATCCCCGACGACGGAGCATTTCCTCGCCACCTTCTTCGACCCCAATTTCGTGGGCACGGGCAGCCGTATTCAGGAGTCACTGGCCTATCTTCTCGTGGCCGTGTTGATCGCCATCGTCATGTGGCGTGCGCGGGCAACCGTGCGGCGGCAATGGGAGCTGGATCAGGAGCGGCGTACGCTCTCCGAGATCTTCGGCCAATATGTTCCGAAGACGATTGCTGAACGGTTGATCAGCGACCGGGGTCTGCTCCAGCCGGTCGAGGGGACGGCGACGGTCCTGTTCATCGATGTCGCCGGGTTCACCAGGATGACCGAGGCGAACGGGCCGAGCGGCGTGGTCGGTGTCCTAAATGCGTTCTTCGACGAGGCGACCGCAACCATCACCCGTTATGACGGCGTGGTCACGCAATTCATCGGTGATGCCATCATGGCGACGTTCAACCTGCCTGTCCGAGATCCGGAACATGCCGCGAACGCCGTGCGCGCGGCGCTGGAGATCATCGATCTTACCGCGAATCGAACGTTCGACGGCGAGCGATTGTCGGTACGCGCCGGGGTGGCTACGGGTCACGTGATCGCCGGCAGCGTCGGCGGCGGCGGGCGACAGACCTATTCACTCTATGGGGATACGGTCAATCTGTCGGCGCGACTGGAAGCCCTCAACAAGGAGCACGGCACCAGCCTCCTGCTTGATCAGGCTACGGTCGAGCGTCTCGCCGATTTACCGGTTCAGGCCATCGGCCTCGTCGAGGTTCGCGGATTTTCGGAGCCTGTCGCGACCTTCACGACCAAAGCCGCCGCATAATCCAGGGAAGGGCGGCGGCAGGGTCGCCTGTCAGCGTATCAGGACCTGATAGGCGCAGAGCTGATATTCCAGCTGATCGGTGGCGAGTTCGGTCGCGGTCGGCTCGTTGCTGGCGTAGTGGATTTCAACGCCCGGCAGGCTGCGGTGGGGAAGCGGACCGCTAGTGTCGCTGGCGCCGCGCACGCGCAGGCCGACGGCGATCGGCCTCGAAGGCTCGAACGCCGCGTTGATGGCCTCGAGCTCGGGCATGGTCGAGGTCGACACCACAAGGTAGATGGTGAGCGGCATGATCGATGAGCTATCGGCGCGATAGCGCACGCGATCGTCCTGATCGATCACTTCCAAAGGCCGGCCGCGATCGTCGAGCGCCGTGACGCCGCTGCCGGAGCTGAGCTGCCAGGCGAGATCATGATCGGTCACGGTGAAGGCGTAATATCGCCATGAGCGATCGGGCGCGCCATTGAAGGCGATATCGTAATCCGGCTGATCGCCGCCGATCGCATCGCTCGGCTGAACGATCCAGGGGCAGCTGGCGAGGGCCTGGCCGCCGACCAGGCCGAGGAGGAGCGCAGCAGCCGAGGCGGTCTTCAGGTGGCGCGCGGCTGAACCTAATGAGAGCTTCAAGGGTCGCATCGATCTTCCCCTTCCACTGTCCTGACGTTGAAGCGCACCGAGCCGGGTGCAAGTGAACTCAGAAAATTGGCCGCCGCCGTCAAATCCAGACGGTCATCGGCTGAGCTCGCAGGAAACTGCTCGACCAGGGCATGCCGGATCTCAGCGGCGTCGAAGGGTTTCTCCGGCCGCGCAAGCAGCACCAGCATGTTGTCTTCCGCCTTTTCCGTCAGTTTCCAGCCCCATTCCCAAGCGCCGCCCGGCGTCAGCTCGACCGGTCGTCCGTCGGGCAGGGAGGGAGTCTTGACCTTGGCCGGCGAGGAACTGGCGAGCATGACCTGGGCCAGATGATACTGGTCCGGCCGTGTCCACTGTCCGAGAAGGTGGTTGTCGGTGCCTGGATCTTCGATCCTGATGCTCCAACCGAGCGTGGAGCCTGCGGGCATGGTGCGCGCGATGCCGTCGCGCTCCAGCGGTACCGGGTAATAGCCGCCGTCGGGGGTGAAGCAGGCCTGGTAAGGCTCGGCGGCAAGCGCCATGCCGCCAGCCGGCAGAAAAGTCATGGTGATCCCTGGGCTCGGCCAGAGATGCCAGGCGACACCGGCCGCGATGATCAGCGCCATGACGGCGGCGGCACCCTGCAACAGACGATCTGCCGCGAGATGACGGGCGCGTCTCGCTTTCAAGATGGTGGCGGCTTCGCCCAGCCGAGCCACCGGCACGACACGGACACCGAACTTCAAGAGCTGTTCGACCACGGGCAGCGAGGCGACGTCCCGCTGCTCGCCATCCTGCTCGAAGGTAAGCGGCGTGAAGAAGAGAAGCTCGCGTTCGCGATCGAAGCGCGGCAGGTTGCTGTGGCTGGCGAGCGTAAGCACCAGATCCAGCTTGCCGGGCAGGCTGCCGACCGGCAGGATCTCGACGTCGTCGGTGGCGTGACCGCTGGGCTGGCCGCCGAGCGCGCCTGTCGCGATGACCTGACGATCCGGACTGCCGCTCGCTCCCATGAGGAGGACCAGGGCCAGACCGAGTTCTGCGCTCCGGCCTTCGCTTGGCCCGGTCGGGCTTGCGGACTGCAGGCGCTGCGCCTCGATCCAGGCGAGACGCGCCACTTGCTGGTAAAGGGCGCCGATCGGCGGCTCGATGCCGAGCTTTCGAACGGCGCTCGCCGCCGCGCAGCCGGCCTGATAGAGGCCGACCTTGCGAAGAGGGGCTGCAACCTGATCCCAATCCTTGTCGCGCGCCTTCAGGTCGATTTCCGCGGCCTTGGCCGCCTCGGCGCTGCTCAGCGGGCTCAGGCCCTGATGCTGCGTGTAGATCTCGATCAGCCGATCTTCCTGCCGCTTGCCGCCGGCTTCGGCCGCTCCCGGCTGGACGATCGGGATCTGAACGGTTCTCCTGCTCTTATGCATGGCTGATCTGCCCGGACCGTCCAGCGGTCCTAGACGTCGTCAATCGTGCCGAGGACGGGGCGAAGCAGCGCCTTGCGCGTCGCTTCGTCGTCATGCAGACGGATCATGCCGTCGCCGTCCTCGTCGAGCTCGACGAGACCGATCAGCGTCTCGTAATTGCCCTCGGCGGCAAGACCGATCAGCCGACCGGCAAGCGCGTCGCTGGCATCGCCGAGCGCTTGGATCAGGACACGGATCATCTGGTCATCGACTTCCTTGATGTCGAGGCGGAACCGGCCGTCGCTGGTCTCGAGGGGGGCTGAGGGCAGGGGAATTTCACCGGCGCCGCTGTCAGCGGCAAGCCGCGTGAATTCGGCGATCTGCGTGAAGCGCTGGCGTCGCGGGTCGAAACGGATCACCTCCGCCGTCTGGCTCTGATCGACGGCTTGCTGTTCGGCCGCTCCCTTGAGCCAATCGCCGATCCGCTGGTTGTCGCCGCGCGGCCCAAGCTGCCGCAGCAGCTGTTCCACGGTATCACCGGTCACCTTCGGCTCGACATCGACGAGCTGCAGATGGTGTGCCGCCAGCTGCCAGAGGTTCTTCCGCTCATCATCGTTTAGAGGTTTGGTCGTCATCTTTCCCGTCTCCTGGCCCGAACGTTATGCTGACGCTGAAGCCTGGCGATTCAGACCTCGCTTGATCAGCTTTTGCGCGCGGCGATACAAGGCCGCCGCGAGGGCTTCATCATCCTGTCCGTCAAGCTCTTCGTCGCTGGCGATCAGTGCCAGAAAGTCCTGGTCGAAGAGGACGCCCTCGTCCCCCTCTTCGGGATAGAGAGGACGCCCGCGGCCCAAAACCTGCTCGAAAAAATAGCGCATGGTGGGATCGAACCAGCCGGGCCGGTCCTCGATCAGCCGGTTCACCCAGTCGCCTGCCGCTTCCTGTCTGGCGAGGCGCTCTTCGATGTCCTCGGCATCCTCGTCCGCGAGCAGGTCGTGGCGGGAGCGGTCATCCTCGTCGTCATCGCCGCCGATCGCATCGTCTAGCGACTGAATGGGATAGCGCAGCACGGCCATGCCCACCTCGCTGGTGGCGAAGTCGTCGAAGCTGTCGAAGCCTGCGATCTGGCCGCATTCGCCCGCAAGTTCATCGAACGCGCGTCGATAGGAGCGCACCTGCTCATCCTCGACGCTCTGGCGAAGATAGTCCTCGGCCTGACGACGCAGCCGCTTCAGATAACGCAGCTTGGCGATCGAGGGGGTGTCGCGTTCATGCCAGCGTTCCGGATCAAGGCCGCAGCTTCTCAAAAGCGTGTAGCGCTCATTGAGCGAATCGAGGACCCGGACCACCAGCCGCTGCGCGTCGCTGTCGGCGGTGAAGCCGTCGGCAAGCGGAGCCGGGGCGGCATCGATGACATCGAACCAGGACATTTCTTCGGGCATTTCCGCCGCATTCGGCGGCCGGATCAGCCAGAGCGGTCCATATTCATCGCGCCGCCGCCTGGCCTCGTCGCCGAAGTCATCGCCGAGCGCCACCCGCTGGGCCGCAAGCTTGGCGGCGAGCCGTGTGTTGAAATCATCGGATTGCTCATCCGCTGCCAGCGAGGAATCGCGACGGATTTCGACCTTGGACCACTCTTCGCTGCCCGCTCCGAAACGGGCGAGCTGCGCCAAAAGGAGATGCATGTTGCCGGGCTCGTGCTTCAGGCGCCTTGCGAGCTTGAGGCGGCGCATCAGCACCTGATGCAGGTAGACAATGCTCTGCTCGTGGACCTTGGCGACCTTGTTGCCGGCGAGCTGATAGCGATGCCATTGCTGCTCGCCTGACGCCCGAAAATCGCGATAGAGCAGCTGGCTGATATAGAGTTTCTTCGAAAGCGTCAGAAGGATGGACAGGTAATAGCGATCTCGGTCTGCCTGCTCGGCGGCAAGATGCTTTTCTATCAGGCCGAGCATGTCGATGGCCAAGCGATCGAGAATCGTGTTGATCTTGAACCCTCTGATCGCCTGATCAGCCATACCGTCTCTCCCCGTCAATGCATTCTCTTTCAATGCCTGCGTTCACCGGACCCGCCTGGCAACAGTCATCGCATCTGTTTAGCAAAGCTTGGCCGTCAGTGCATCAATCGAAGCATCGAAATAGCGCCCGGCCGATCACGATCATGCCCAGGCAAGACAAATCCAGCCCCTTTTGCCTAGCGGTTGCAAAGGTCGGGGGCTGGGTGCGTTCAGTGTCCGTTACCGGCCGTTGCCAGCCTCCTCTTTCAAGAACCTCATTGTATGACCACTTCGGAAGATCCCCAGGGTGTCCCTCGAAAACTTGGCGGCCTACCGTCGTCCCAGGCATAAACGGTCCGAGGCCATGATGTGATCACACCACTAGTCCGACAGATTGGTGAACTCCACGCGGCGGTTGATGGAGGCGCGCGGGTCGCTGGGATCGAATGGATCCAACTCACCGCGGCCGACGGCCTGCAGGCGGTCACCCGGAACGCCATGGGCGGCCATCAGATATTGACGCACCGATCCGGCGCGGCGCTCGGACAGGTCCAGATTGTACAGCTCCTTGCCCGTGGCGTCGGCGTGGCCTTCAAGGAGGATGATCTTGTCGCGCATGATATCGTCTTGAAGGACCTGGGCGATCTGGCCAAGCGTGGTCTTCGATTCGGGCGTGAGCTCAGCTGAATCGAACTTGAACTGGATGCGCATGGCGATCGAGAAGGACTGCGGCTCCTGCTCGGCATAGGGGTTGCCGGCATCGGTTTCGGCGAGACCCTGGTCGTTGCCCTTGAGGCGGATGCCGCGCGTCTTGCCGAGCCCGCGAGGCTGGCCGAGTTCGCTAGGGGCGACGAGCTGGCATTCGGCCGGTACATCCGGGCTGATCGCGCGAAAGATCTCGCAGCGGGATGCATCATTGCCCAAGAGCACGGCGTCGCCGGCATCGGCGGACATCGGGAGCAGGCTCATCAGGCCAGCGAAAATGGCGACATGGCTATGGCGAAACATGGACGCTCTCCTAAGATCTTCAACTCGGGAAGGCATTCGGGATAGCCGGAGCTTTACCGCTTCTTTTTTCCCGGGCCTGATCGCCGACTTTCCTGATGATCGAGGCTTGAACGTCGGGGCGCAAGCGTCGAAAGTGGCAGAAAGTCTTGCGAACATATTGTAACAGTTTTTATGAAAAACGATTGGCACATAATGTGTTTCCTATCCCGAAAGTGAGGTTCAAGCGCGTCGACCACGCGCCCTGAAACCTTAAAGCCGGAGCAAACCCATGTTGAAATTGACCATTCCCGCCCTGATCGCCGTCTTTCTCACGACGTCTCTTGCCGAGGCTGGCCAGTATAATCAGCCGAGGCATCTCAAGGTCGACTCGAAGGCCAAGGTCAGCCGCGTCATCGCCAAATCGAAGACGCTCACCAGCCAGGCCAAGAAAAACACTTCCGAAACGCCCGGCTGCGGTGAAGAACGCGACGGCGTGATTATAGATCGCGGCGTTGGCAAAGAGAAGATCGTGGTGGTGACCAAGGATATCGTCAACACGGGCGGCAATGTCGAAATCGGACGGGATTGCGAATAGACGCCAGGGCCGCGGGTCTTGACGATCGGCCGGCCGGCAGAGGAGTGGCAGTTATGTTTGACGGATTGACGAAGAAACGGACTGGCCTGGCCGCAACGGGGCTCGCGCTCCTCATGCTGGCCGGTTGCGCATCGGACCCCAAAGAGGCGATCGAGATCGCCAAGCCGAAGACGCTGCCGGCGACCAATCTCACCAATTTCAGCGAATCGCTGCGCTGCATGGACGAGCTTCTGCTGTCCTTCGGGCGCTACGATATCGTGGTGACCAGCGCCGGCATCCCCGATGCCACGGCCAATGTTTCCGCCGGCACCAAGGACATGCTGATCTCCGCGATCTCACGTATGTCGGTGAAGAGCGGCGCCTTCTCGTTCGTCGATTATGATGCGACCCAGAGGGACGTGCATGAACTGCAGAGCCTGATCGGTTTCACCGACGATTTCGTCGTGCCGAACTACTACATTCGCGGCGCGATCACCCAGCTCGACGAGGGCGTTCTGGACGAGGCCCAGGCCGCGGCGATCGGTATCCCGGAGTTCCAGATCGGCGCCTCCAGGGACCAGACGGTCTCGGTGGTCTCGCTCGATCTCAACATCGGCAACCTCGTCAACCGGCAGATCATTCCCGGCGCATCGGCGCATAACTCGATCGCAGTGGCGCGCAAGGGCGTTGCGGGCGATCTTGCCGGCTCGATCAGCAAGCTCGGCGTGAGTTTCGACGTCGTGCTCAACAAGGGCGAGGGCATGCATCAGGCCGTGCGCACCCTGGTGGAGCTGTCGACCATCGAGGTGCTCGGCAAGCTTGCCGAGGTGCCTTACTGGCGCTGCCTGCAGATCGAGCAGACCAATCCCATCGTCGTCGAAGAGGCGAAGGATTGGTACAACGAGATGGAGCCTGAGGAGCGCGTAACCTTCATCCAGCAGGCGCTTGTCAGCGAGGGCTATCTGAACGGCGAGATCACCGGCAGGCGGGACGCGGCGACCAAGAGTGCTATCGCCCGCTACCAGAGCGAAAACGGTTTGCTCGCCGATGGCCGCATCACCTTTCCGCTCTATGCGAGCCTGATCCATGAGGATCTGAGCCTTGGCCTTCAGCCGAGGCTGACCAGGGCGAGCGCGAAAGCCGAGGCACCCGTCGAGATCCGTCCGAACCCGCTGAAGCTGTCCCTCAATGCGCTTGGCGGCAGCACCAGCGCCTTTCCGCTGGGCCAGACCCTGGCGGTCAGGGCCACGGCCAACAAGGATGCCTATCTCTACTGCTACTATCAGGACGGCAATCAGAACGTCGCGCGCATCTTCCCGAACCAGTTCGATCCGGATCCCTATGTGATCGCTGGCAAGCCGGTGTCGATCCCCGGAGACGCCGCAGGCTTCGACATCGTGCCGGATCGTCCCGGCGCCAACGAAGCAATCGCCTGCCTTGCCTCCGAGGTCGAGGTCGGCCTTCGTCTGCCGCCGGCCCTCAAGGCCGCCGATCTCGTGCCGCTGCCGGTCAGCTCGGTCGACGAGGTGGTGAGCGAGTATCAGAAGCTCGGTCGGCAAAGCGTGGTCGAAGCCAGGATCGACATCACCGTAGGCCGGTAACCGGCGGCGCCGGTTGGCTCGACTTAGATAAGCATGGCATCGAACCGCCGGAGGGTTCCCGTCTCAGTTTGAGGCGGGAACCTTCTGGCGTTTCGGACTGAAATCGGGCATGAGTTGAAGCGTCATTTCAGACCTCGGACGGCTATGCGGACCTCATCTTTCGACATCTTGGTCTTGGCGGATTGGCGACAGGCCGGTCCGCTTTTCTGGTATCAGCGAAACCTCGCCGAAGCAGCACTTGCCGCCGGCTATCGCATCGCCACGATCCAGATCGATGGCGAAGCAGGCGAGGCGAGGGTGGGCCTTCATCCCTGGCTCAGAGAGATGGTCGAGAATGATCGGATCACCTGGCTCGATCCGATCATGGGGGCGGAAGCCGGGCTGGCGATCACGGTCGATGATCGGATCGTCGCGCGGCCACTCAATCTGCCGCTTCGGCTGAGAAGCGACATCAACATCGTCATCCGGACGCAACATGAGGGCGTCGAGGCGCGCGCACCTGGCGAGGGCGGCCCGTCCCGCGGGGGTAGCCTACCCCAGGATCGGCTGGAGACCCAGTTTCGCGGGCCAGTTCGGATGGCGGCGGCGACTGATCTGATCGCCGATGAGCTGATCGGCTGGACACCCAAGGATCAGGGGTACGACGCCATCTGGCGACCGGTCGTGGATCTGGATGATGTTCCTAAGGAGGGGGCGGCGCGGACGAGCAGCGAGGCGCTGATCGTCGGAACGGCCTTGTCGCTGCCCGACGAAGTGGAGAGGCGTCTTTTCGCTTGGCGACACCGCCGGCTTCGCCTTCTCGGGCGTCGGGCGGAGCTGCTGGAAGGGCGGCGTTCCTGGCCAGCTTCCTGGAAGATCGAAGACGTCGGCGATGTCTCGATCAAGGCGTTCTGCCGGGAGATTGACGCCTGGCTGGAGGGTTTCGAGCCCGGATATAGCGGCGATGCGCTTTGCCAGGGGGCCATCATGACGGCGGCGTCGGGCGGGATCGTCATCGCATCGCCGAAGCTAGAGCCCTATCTAGGACGTGTTGCCGTCACAAGCGAGTCGTCCGCTTCCCTCATGGATGCTCTGGCCCATGACGAGACCGCGCTGACCCGTGCCCGAGAAGAGGCATTGGAAGCCTTGGGGGAACGCCACGCTTTCGCCTGTCATAGAGAGCGTTTCGCCGATCTGATCGGTCCGCCGAAAGCGACCTCGGTCAGCGCCGGGTTCGCCCTCACCGTACCGAAGCGGCGAGCGCTGTTCTTCTCGACCAACGGCGTCGGCATGGGACATCTGACCCGGCAGCTGGCGATCGCGCGTCGGATGCCGCGTTCGATCGAGCCTGTGTTTCTCAGCATGTCCCAGGCCTGCGGCCAGGTCGAAAAATTCGGCTTCACGGTCGAGTTCACGCCCTATCACAGCTATTACGAGGGGCAGGTCGATCACTGGAACACCCATCTGACCCATCTCCTCCACGAGATGATCGCGTTCTATGACGCCTCCGCCGTGGTGTTCGACGGCAATTATCCCTTCCGCGCACTGGTGAACGTGCGCGAACAGCATCCGGGGCGATCCTTCGTCTGGTGCCGGCGCGGGCTTTGGCAGCCTGACCAGAATGTGCGTGCGTTGGAACGGGCCGATATCTTCGATCTGATCATCGAGCCGCTCGATCTGGCGACCGTGTTCGATCGCGGACCGACCAAAGGGGAGCAGGGGGGCGTTCGCTGCATACCGCCGATTCGCCTCCTGGACGAGGATGAGCTCGATGATCGCGAGACCGCGGCTGCCAAGCTCGGCCTCGATCCGGCCAAGCCCGCCGTTCTCCTGCAGCTCGGCTCACGCAACAATTATGACTTGGCGCCGCTGGTGGATCGCCTCCTGCCGGCGCTGCGCGCCGTTGATGGCCTGCAGATCGCAACGGTGAAATGGCTTATCAGCGAACAGGAGCACGGCTGGCCGGACGATATCCATGTCCTGAGCGGCTATCCCACCGCCCAGCATTTCGCCGCCTTCGACTTCTCGATCGCCACGCCCGGCTACAACACGTTCCATGAACTCGTCGCCCATGCCGTGCCGACGATCTTCATTCCGAATGAGAATCCCAGCATGGACGATCATGCCATGCGCGCAGCCTTCGCCGAGCGTCAGGGCTTCGGGCTCAGCCTTCGCCGCGCCGAGGTCTACAAGATCGCCGCGGTGATCGATGCGATCAGTCGTCCAGAGACCCGTGCAAAGATGCGTGAAGCCGCCGCCGAGCACGCGTCGCCCAACGGCGCTGGCCGTGCGGCCATGGCGATCGAGGAATTGATCCGTTCAGCAAGGGGATTGGAGGACGAGGGCGATTTCGATACCCATCGCCGCGCTATCATCTGACATCAGACGCATGACGTTTCGGACCGAGGCCTGCAAAGCCCACTCGATCCGGCGTATGTCCTCAGCGTTAATATTTTCTTTACCAATCAGTGGTATGGGGACCCAAGCTGTCTGGTCAATGCGACCCTGGGAATCCGTCCACCCGCAAATGAGGGAGCGAGGCTCGGACTCCTGTGATCGCATGGACCAGATCTGCACCATCGCGCAAAGCTGTTGATAACGGGTGAAGGCCAAGGGCTTCAGCTGAGCGAAGCTGATATGGTGAAACTGCAGGCTATCACTGATGGCTTTGTTGCAGGCCCGCTACGAGAGCCTGCAAAGTCGTCCTGATAAAGGGGCGGCGCATGCCTCTGACCTGAAGGCAACCTTCTTCGAAGGCGCTCGCAATCAACGACGTGGCCGCGCCACCCAGAGCAGGGTGGCAGTCAGCTTCGTCTCAAAGCGCAAGTCAGCTCTCACACCCTTCCCGACAAAGGACCGCATACCCGCCTCTGGCCAGCGCATTCTTCGACAGCGCGCACAACCCAACGAGGTGGCCGCGCCACCTAGGAAATGGCGGTTCCTGCGAGCCTTTCGAGAACGCCGGAGCTTTCGCAGCGATGGCCGGTCGAGGTTACGGCTGAGCCGCCGCTTTCAAATTCCAGCCGTTCGGCCTTGTGACCGATCCGCTCATTCAGATTGTAGACCTCGGTCACCATCGAGACGATGTAGCGGGTGCGCGGCTGGACGTCGAGGTCCTGCTGGCCGTCCTGCACGACGATGTTGGTCAAAGCGTCAAGGCGGACCCAGCGTTCGATCGAGACGGGGTTGCCTTTGTCGTCGATCGTCTCGAAGGCCGCATTTTCCGAGAGATTGATGTCGATGACCCCACCACCCGGCACCAGCCAGCCGGCGGCGTCGCAAACGACATAGCGTTCGGCCGGTCCGGCATAGTGAAGATTGACCAAGCCTCGATCACCCGCAACCTGAACGCCGAGCACATCCTGGCCTTCGGAAGCCGCCTCCAGCGTGATCTTCCCAAGTGCCGAACGGATGGTTTCGCCGGTGGCAGTCGGTTCGATCACCTCGACGGATACAGGCGGCGCCGGTTCGGGATCGCCGGCGCAGGCGGACAAAGCGAGGACGGCTGCCGAGAGGACGGCCATGCCAACGATGCGACCCCGGTCGCGTGGGTTTTCGGTTCGGGTCATGGCTGTTGCCTCTCCTGCGGTTTGACCGGGTCTGGTCATCATGAGTTCTTGTCTGCCGACGCTTCGGCCATAAGGCTCAGGAGGTCGGGCGTGATTGCGAAATCGCCGGCTGTAAGACCGGCATCGGCTTGAAAGCGCTCGATTGCCGCGCGCGTCTCAGGCCCGAGACTGCCGTCGATGCTGTCGATGGCGTAGCCTGACTTCTGCAGCATGAGTTGCGCTCCGCCGATCAGAGCATTCTCAGGCAGCGCCTGCAGACGCTCGGTTACGGTCCCTTTGAGTTTGGCATCGTCTCCACTGTTGGCAAGAGCGGTCGCATACCAAAGGACGGCCTGTTCGGCTGACGTTTCGACCCCTTTGCCGGCTTCGTAGAAGCGTGCGAGATCCCTTGCCGACCAGGCGATGCCATGTTCGGCGGCCTGTCGGTGCCATTCGGCGGCGGCGGCGAAGTCATGGTCGACCTGTTCACCGGAAGTCAGCAGTTTCGCGGCGTCGCGCGCGGCGCGTGGATTGGTCTTGGCGGCTTCAAAATAGAGATCGAGCGCGCCCTGCTCGTCTCTGGGACCGCCGAGGCCAGCTTCCTTCATCTTGGCCAGGTCTCTAAGAGCGCCGGTCTGGCCGTGGTCGACGGCTTCTTGGAGCAGCGTCCTGGCTTGCTCGACGTCCTGGTCGACGCCTTTGCCGTCCCGATAGAGGCGGGCGAGGCGAAACTTCGCTTCACTATCGTCGAGCGCGGCAGCGCTTCTGTAGAGCTGCGAGGCGCCGATCAGATCGACCTCGCCGGTCTTGCCGCGCTCGCTCATCACGCCGAGACGGGTCATCGCATTCGGCACGCCCTGGCCGGCGACGGTCCGATACCAGCGCACGGCTTCGTTGAGGTTGACGTCGACGCCGAGACCGCGCTCGTAGATCTTGGCGAGCTGATATTGCGCGGTCAGCTCACCACTCCGGGCGGCGCGCGTATACCAGCGCACGGCCTCGCGGATGTCGGCGTCGACGCCCTTACCGGTCTCGTACATCTCGCCGATATTGTACATCGCCCAGTCATTGCCGCGCGATGCCGCATCCTGATACCAGCGGAGAGCGGCGCCGTAGTCCTGCTCCACGCTCGCACCTTCGCGATACATGGCGGCAAGCGCGGTGCCGGCCGCCGATTCGCCGCGATCCCAGGCCTCCTCGAAGAACATTCTCGCGCGGTCGAGGTCCTTGTCGACACCTTGCCCCGCCCAATGCATCAGGCCGAGCACCACCATCGCCCGGTCATGGCCAAGCTCGATGGCGCGCAGATGCTCGACAATCGACTGATCATACAGCCCCGCCAGGCGATAGGCGCGAGCGAGCTCAGCGGCGAAACGGCCGTTGTCCGGGTAGTCGGCGACAGCGAGTTCACAGACTTCGATGGCCTCCTCGGCGCGCATCTTCAGGATGAACTCGCGCGTGCCGGCCGTAACCCGCCTTGTGTCCTCGGGCATGCCGGCCAGCATGTCGCAGGCATGAATCCAGGCTTCGAGGCCGATCTCGTAGTCGTGGCGCGCACCCTCCTTGTCGAGGACGGAGAACTGCACCAGCTCCTTGCCGCCATGGGTCCCGACCGTCGGGCGGAAGCTCGCTTGTTGAAAAGCGCTGCCATCGATGGTGTCGCGCGCTTCGATGACGGTGCCATCGTCGAGCACGAGCTGGCCGAATTTCGGCGCTTCGCCCAACTGCACCCAAAACTGGCCCTCATGCAGATCGTCGAGGGGAGGCAGCTCAAGCGGCGTCGGCGCAACGCCGATCGGAGTCGAGGTGAGCCATTCCGGTGAGAAGCCGTTCCCCTCGGCGACGGGCTCGGAGTCCTCGCCGGAGCGAGAGGTCGAGCTGTCGTTCCAGGCTTCGGATGCAGACGCTTCGCTCTCGGCGGACAGCGTATCGCCAGCGAGCTCGGCCAGGCGCCTCATCACCGATGGGCGAAACTTGCCTTCCGGGAAAACGTCGAGATAGGTGGAAAGCGCCGTCGGCCGTTCGTGATGCTGGATCGAGTACCAGAAGGAGCGATCCAGCACCTTGCGCGGCGGCAGCACGCCGAGCGTATTGGTGGCCACCTGCATGCCGGTGACCGCATCGGTGGCCTCGCTGACGTCGGGGCGGAAGTAGAATTCCTGCTCGAGCGTGCTCGACGTCCAGGGAATCTGGAAGCCGTCCGTGGTCTCGCGCACCGTACCGCGCACCCGTCTGAACAGCATGCCGATCTCGAGGCCTGGCTCGTTCAGATGTTCAAGCAGCGCCTCGGTATAGGGGCTGTGCGTCGACTGGCCATCGAGGGCCACCTGACCTGGCGCGGTTGCATAGGCGACCAGCGTTTCCGACCGGCCGCTGGCGTTCATCTCGGCCAGGCCGCCGCTCGGACCAGGATCGGGCGTTTCGGTCGCGCCGGCGCCATCGACCTTGGCGCCGCGGCTGGTATCGGCGGTCTGTCCGAAATTCGGACCCTGATGAAAGGGATTGTTGCGGCAGGCGTCCAGAATGACGACGTTGAACTCGGCGCCCGACTGTTCCATGGTCTGCAGAACCGTGCGCGCCGCGATGCCCGTGCCGGCAATCTGCGCTTCCGATTCGACAGGTGTCGCCACGGGGATCAGATAGTTGACATTGTCGACGGCGACCCCGTGGCCGGCATAGTAGAAGACCGCTTCGGCGCCGGGTCTGAGACGGTTGGCGAAGGTGGCGATGCCGTTGATCATCTGCTCGCGATCGGCATCGATCAGCTCGATCACTTCGAAGCCGGCATTCCAGAGCGCTTCGGCAAGGGCGGCTGCGTCGTGGGGCGGGTTGGGCAGAGCGTCCAGCGTTTCATAACCGCCATTGCCGATCACCAGCGCCACGCGATTGACCGGCCTTGCTTCCTGCGCCTCAAGCGGGGCGGCGGCAAAGAGTGTTCCCGCCAACCCTATCCAGGAGGCGGTAAGACGAAGCCTGCTCGCTGTAGAACGCGTGCCTCTACCTGCCGTCTGTTCCTCTGCCATGATTCCGTCCCATACGTTGGCCGCGGCTTACGCCGGGCCTAGTAGGGATCTGCAGGACCGTCGTTCGCCGCCAATGTCGGCTGAAGCGGCGCTGGCATCAGGCCTTCGATCAGAAGCTGCTGATCAAAGGCCGGCTCGAAGATCGGCCGTTCCGACCTGACCACGGCGCCGACGAGATCCCGAAACGCTTCAGCGGTGAACTGACTTTCGGGATAGCGGCGGAGGAAATCGCGATATGCTGTCTCGGTATTTTCGGCGCGTGCTCTCTCAAACGCCTGCTGCTCGGCGTTGGCCGAATCTTGAGCGATGCCGCCTTTGGAGACGGAGCCAAGGATCATGGCGACAACCAACGCCCACCAGCGAGTCACCGACTTTGCCATCTTGTGCCCTCTCGTCCGATTTTCTTGTCATTGAATACGGGATAGGTATAAGCCTCATTCGGTAAAACGTCACCCTGAGGATGGCGATAGGACGTACGGAAGAGGCAGGTTTTTTTAAAATTATCGAGTTTCAGGTGGAAAAATTCAACTATGCATCAACTGGTGTTCTATCCGGACTACCGACGCGCCAATCCGTATCAGACGCTGCTCTACGGCCATGTCGATCCGGTTTTCGCCGTGAAGCCCGGTACGATCGAGGATGCGCGGCCGCTGCTTGACCTGAAAAGCCGCCGTGATGGCGAGGTCATCTTTCATCTGCATTGGGAAGACTCGGCTCTGCGCGCGATCAAGGACGCCGATGAGGCGGAGCGCGCGGCAAGGCGGTTTATGATCGAACTCGATCGGTTCGTCGAAGCTGGCGGCCGGCTGGTCTGGACCAAGCACAATCTTCGCCCCCATGACTTTATTCATGCCGAGTTGGCCGAAGAGATCAGCGCTATCGTTGCGGCGAACGCCGAGGCGATCATCGTACACTCGCCTGCGGCCATCCATGCCGTCGGTGAACATTATCAGATTGATCGAAAACGATTTTCTCTGCAGATCCACGGCAACTATCGGAAGCACTACCCGACGCTTGCGCGCTCATCCGCTCGGGAACGACTAGGCCTGGATCCCGACCGGCGTTGCCTTTTGCTGTTCGGCAGGATCACGGCCTATAAGGGCGGCGATCTTCTGGTTCGCGCTTTGAACGATCTTGATGATCCGTCACTTCATCTTCTGGTAGTCGGAAAACAGCCCTTCGAAGCGCTTGACGTTCCGGTAAGTCTGAAAGACCGGGTGACGATGATCGACCGGTTCGTGGATGACCGGGAAGTCGCGGAAGCGTTTGCGGCTGCGGATGCCGTCGCATTGCCGTATCAGGAGATTTTGACCTCGGGCACGCTTTTTCTCGCCATGGGCGCTGAGCGTCCGGTCATCGTGCCGCGTCTTCCCACGCTCCTGGAGTTTGCCAATGAAGAGGTGGCGTTCAGCTACCGCCCGGATGACGTCGCGAGCCTGATCGAGGCCCTTCAGGCATTCGCGCAGACGTCAGATGATCAGCTTTCGGCGATGGGGCGACGGGCCGGTCTGCTTACAGAGAGCCATGACTGGCATCTCGCGGGACGTCAGCTCAGCGACATTCTACACGGCCTCCTGGCGCGGCGCCCGCGCGAAACATTCGGTCGGATCGCCCAGACCGATCGAACGCAGGCCACAGCGCCCGGCTATCTGACCAGGTTGACCGATCCGATGCTCGATGCGGCGGACTGAGCCGTGAGTGAGCGCATCCGTCATAGTTGGCCGTGGTCGCGGGATCGCGGGCATCGGGAGGCTGAAGCGCCCGAGCCGGTCGCAGCCGAGCCCGCTTTGCCCGCACCAGCCGTTCTTCTCGAGACGAGCCAGCTTCGCGCACGCTATGACGTGTCGGCAGCGCCGGCGTTTATGTTCATCAGCCTGTTCGGCATGACCAGTGAAGCGATTGCCGAACGCGCCGATCTCGTCGACGAGGAGCTTCGTCAAAAGAGGCTCGTTCCGATTTATCTGGTCGATGAAGCCGAGTTTTCGCCGCTTCGGGCCGAGCAGCGTCTATTTGAATATCTGCCGTCGCATTGGCACGGTAAGCGCCGGTCGTCCGATCTGGACTGGCCCTTCTATCTGCGTCGACGCTATCTCCTGCTCCAGGCGAAGTGGCAGCCGGTCGGCAGGATCGATTTCGGCGACATCCCCGATTGGATGCCTGTGGTGTGACCACGGCATGGGTTTTTGGCGGCCTTCGAAGAACGTGCTGATGATTGACGGGTATGCGGTTTGCTGTCGGGATGAAGCTTAGGTCCGCCCTGATGTTCGTCGCTAGGAACTAAACGCGAAAACGCCCCGGCCATGGACCGGGGCGTTTCCTTTCGGGGGGTGTTTTTGGTGGTTTAGCAGTCCTGGCCGACGAAGGAACCGATGTCCTGGCAGGCCGTCGAGTTGGTGCCTGAGGCGTTGTTGTAGTTTTCATA
>JBCCUL010000033.1:0-105214 GCA_039197065.1 Pseudomonadota bacterium
GGACGTCGAACTCAGAACCGTCGACGCCACAATCCGAAGACTAAGAAGAGCCCTCAACGAAAAAGGCAAAACAGACCTCCTCAGAACAGTCAGAGCTGCAGGCTACGCCCTAGACCACACAAACCAACAAAATTGAGGGGGGTGATCGCCTCCCTTCGATCACCAACTTCCGGCCCGCTCTTGGAAGATTATCGCGCGTAAAAAAACTGCCGGATGAACGCTGCGTTCCGACGGTTGTCATCACATCGTCAAGCCGTTGCAGTGAGATTGTCACCAGACGACGCTTTTCTCCTCTGCATGAACGACAAAATTCAGCTTCGCATCGCTGACGTAACGCCAGGTTGGTCGATCCGGTGGGACTCATCATGAGCGGAATGCCACTTATTGCAGGCCGATTGCGCAACGAAGCGCCGCTCAAAGCTGCTGTGCATCGTCAAGACATCGCGGCCAAGCAAAAGCTGCTGGAGCGTCTCTTCACCTTCGCCTTCAGCGGCCTGGTCTATCCCCAGATTTGGGAAGACCCGGTTCCTGATCTGGAGGCGCTCGCTCTCAAGCCGGATAGCCACCTCGTCACCATCGCCTCCGGCGGCTGCAACGTTCTTTCCTATCTTACCGCCAATCCGGCGAAGATCACCGCGGTCGATCTCAACCATGCTCATATCGCGCTGACTGACCTGAAACTCACCGCCGCGAAACGCCTGCCTGACTACCGGTCGTTCAGACGATTCTTTCACGGCGCCGACAGCCAGGCAAACGTCGAGCTCTATGATAGGCTTCTAGCATCGTCGCTGTCGCCTGCGACGCGCGCCTATTGGGACGCATCAGGCCTCGGCAGGAAGCGCCGCATTTCGCTTTTCGCGCGCAACATCTATCGCTTCGGCCTTTTGGGCTACTGCATCCGGAGCGGCCACTTGGTCGCAAAGGCGTTCGGCATCGATCTTCGAGGTCTGATGGCGACCAAAGATCTTGAGCAGCAAAAGGCCTATTTCGAAAAACACATCGCGCCGATCTTCGACAAGCGCCTGATCCGTTGGATCGCCAGCAGCCCGATGTCTCTCTTCGGGCTCGGCATCCCGCCGGCGCAATATCACGACCTTGCCGATGGCGAGCCGATGGCAGATGTCCTGCGGCAGCGTCTGGAGCGCCTGGCCACCGATTTCTCCATCGACAGCAATTACTTCGCCTGGCAGGCCTTCACCGGCGCCTATCCCGAGGAACATGCCGACTGCGTGCCGCTCTATCTGCAGGAGCGCCATTTCGACTCAATACGAGCACGCGTCGATCGTGTCAGAACTGTCAGGTGGTCGGTCACGGATTTTCTCGACCGTCAGCCTGCGTCGTCGGTGGATGCAGTCGTTCTCCTGGACGCCCAGGACTGGATGACGGCGGCCCAGCTGAACGAACTCTGGCAGCGTCTGACCATTGCCTGCAGGCCCGGAGCCAGGGTCATCTTTCGGACAGCCGGCCGCGCATCCGTGCTGCCTGGACAAGTCGATGATGCCGTCCTTGATCGCTGGCGCTACGACCGGAACATGTCGGCGGCCATGCTGGCCAAGGACCGCTCGGCAATCTACGGCGGCTTTCACCTCTATCGGTTCGAGAGCTGACGCGGATGGCCGTCGACGCAGGGGTCCAGAGCGGCCTGCTGATGGACCGGATCTACCGGCACCAGCGCCATATCTACGACATCACCCGCAAATATTATCTTCTCGGTCGCGATCGGCTGATCCGCGACCTCCAGGCGAACCCCGACGATGCCGTGCTCGAGATCGGTTGCGGCACGGCAAGAAATCTCGTCAAGACGGCCAAGCACTACCCGGCGGCGCGCTGCTTCGGCGTCGACATCTCGGAAGAAATGCTGGCGACCGCATCGGCGTCAATCGCGCGGCATCGACTTTCCGAGCGCATTACCCTTGCGCGCGCCGATGCCACGAACTTCGATGGCGCCGCTCTTTTCGGTCAGCCGCGTTTCGAACGGATCATCCTCGCTTATTGCCTCTCGATGATGCCGTCTTGGCGGGCGACACTGGAACGCGCCGCAAACGGATTGGCTCCCGGCGGCAAGCTGTCGATCATCGACTTCGGCGAGCTTTCGGGCTGGCCATCCTGGTTTCACCAGGCCCTTCTCTGGTGGCTAAAGCGCTTCCACGTCACGCCGCGCGCCGATCTCAGCAGCTATGCCCAACACATCGCCAGCAGCCGCGGACTGTCGATGACACGCCGAGACCTGTATCGCGGATATGCTCGCTTCATCACCATCGAGCGACCGCATCGATCATGATCAGAGCAGCAGGCAAAGTCGCCGATGACCTTTGATATTCGTTTGCCGACTCACTACCGCGCCATCTGGATTTCCGACTTCCATATCGGCACGCGCCGGGCGCAGACCGATATGCTGTTGGACTTCTTGAAATACACCGAATCCGACACGCTCTATCTGGTCGGCGATGTCATCGACAACTGGTCTTTGAAGAAGACGTGGTTCTGGACACAAGGCCACAACGACGTCATCCAGAAAATCCTGCGCAAGGCGCGCAAGGGCACCAAGGTCATCTACATTCCGGGCAATCACGACGAGCGCTTTCGCGACTTCGTCGGCACGCGATTCGGCCGTGTCGCGGTTATGCAGGATGCCGTGCACATCACCGCTGACAGGAAGCGCTATCTGGTGCTGCATGGCGACGAGTTCGACGGCGTGGTCAAATATGCGCGGTGGCTGGCGGTCCTCGGCGACAGCGCTTATGAGCGCGCTCTCGATCTCAATCGCGTCTTGAACCTGGTGCGCCGCAAGCTCGGACTACCCTACTGGTCTCTGTCCAGCTATCTGAAGCGACGCGTCAAGCAGGCGGTTCAGTTCGTCTCGAACTTTGAGCAAGCCGTCGTCCGCGAGGCTAAGAAACGCAATGCGGATGGCGTGATCTGCGGCCATATCCACACACCCGAAATCTCGATGATCGACGGCATCCACTACTGCAATGACGGCGATTGGGTCGAGAGCTGCTCTGCTCTGGTCGAGCATGCCGACGGCCGTTTCGAGCTGCTCTACTGGACTGACCAGAGTGCTGCCATCGACCAAACGAGGCCGGCCTATGCGCATCAGCATCGTGACCGACGCCTGGCACCCGCAGGTTAACGGGGTCGTCAGGACGCTAATTAAGATCACGGATCTTCTCGAGCGGAACGGTCACGTCGTGCAGATCGTGACCGCGGAAGACAGGCCCGCCTTCGGTTTGCCGACCTATCCCGAGATAAGGCTCGCGATCGCCAGCGCCACCGGGATCGGAAACGAGATCGCGGCGTTCGAGCCGGATGCCATTCATATCGCGACGGAGGGAACGCTCGGCCTCGCAGCACGCCGCTTCTGCCTGCGTCACGAACTGCCGTTCACCAGTGGCTATCATACGCGCTTTCCGGAGATGATCCGGATGCGCCTGCCGCTGCCCGGCGTGGAAGCAACCGTGCATCGTTGGTTTCGATGGTTCCACGATCCTAGCCAATGCGTGATGGTGCCGACGCCGTCGATGGCCAATGTCCTTAAGGAAAAAGGCTTCTCGAACGTCGTAACCTGGACCCGCGGAGTCGATCACGAACTCTTTCGCCCGCGCCGGACCGATGACCAAACGGGTCATGCCGACCTCGCAGGTCACGCTGACCTCGCTGGTCCCGCGGATATTACAAACCTGGCGCGGCCGATTGCGCTCTACGCCGGCAGGGTCGCGGTGGAAAAGAGCCTGCCAGACTTCCTCGATCTCGATCTGCAGGGCTCGAAGGTTGTGGTCGGCGACGGTCCGATGCTCGAGGAAATAAAGGCCAGATATCCGGACGTCATCTTCACGGGCTATCTTTCCGGCCAAACGCTGGCGCAAACGATCGCTGCGGCCGATGTCTTCGTATTTCCAAGCCGCACAGACACCTTCGGCCTGGTCATGATCGAAGCCCTGGCATCGGGTGTGCCGGTCGCTGCGTTCGATGTGCCGGGGCCGCGCGACATCATCACCACGGATGAGGTCGGTGCGGTCGGCGACGACCTCGGACATGCGATAGATCATGCCCTGACCTGTCGGCCGGAACGCTGCCGAGAGCATGCATTGCACTTCACCTGGGACCGCTCGGCCGAACAGTTTCATGACTATCTCACGCCTTTGGACGCGTTGAACAAAGATCAGTTGAAACAGCTTGCCTCGGTTAGTCGACAACGGCCTGCAATGCCGTTCTCACACCGCTGGAAAGGGACGAGCTGAGGCGGCTTGTTTTTATTTGTTATTTTGTTAATTATCAAAATATGAAAACACAAAACGCCGTTTCCGCTCTCGCTGCCATTGCCCATGAGACCCGTCTCAAGGTCTTCAGGCTCCTGATAAGGCAGGGGCCGGACGGATTGCCGGCAGGTCGAATCGCGGAACGCCTGAAGGTGACGCCACCGACGCTGTCCGCTCATCTGGCGCAGCTGGAACGTGCCGGGCTGGTCCATTCCTGGCGGGTGGAACGCTGGATCTACTATGCCGTCGATGTCGACGGAACCAGACGTCTTCTTCGTTACCTCACCGAGGATTGCTGCCGCGGCCGTCCGGAACTCTGCGGCGATCTTCTGGCGGCAGGCGACGTTTGCAACTGACAAGATCGGGGGGATCCGATGACCGACGACATGTACAACGTCCTCTTCCTGTGCACCGGCAATTCGGCGCGAAGCATCCTCGCCGAATGCGCCCTCAATCGCCATGGCATCGGCAAGTTCAAGGCCTACAGCGCCGGCAGCCAGCCCAAGGGCGAGGTTCATCCAGCCGCGCTGAAGCTGCTTCGGCAGTTCAACTACGTGACCGACCATCTCAGCAGTGAAAGCTGGGATAAGTATGCCGAGGCGGGCGCTCCCGACCTCGATTTCGTGTTCACCGTTTGTGACAATGCGGCGGGCGAGGTGTGTCCGATCTGGCCGGGGCAGCCGATGACGGCCCATTGGGGCGTCGAGGATCCGGCGGCGTTCGACGGGCCTGAGGATAAACAGCTGCAGAAGTTCAAGGACATTTATTTCCAGCTGGAGCGGCGGATACAGATTTTTACCAACCTGCCGATCACCTCGCTTGACAAACTGACCCTGCAGAACCGTTTGGATTCCATCGGTCGTACCGAAAGCGATCCCGAGACGGCCGAATGAGCGAGCAGCCCCACGGACTTTCCCGCCGCCTTGCCGCCGAAGCCCTGGGCACGGCCTTCCTCCTCGCCACCGTGGTCGGCTCAGGCATTATGGGGGAAAGCCTGGCAGGGGGTAACGTCGCGATCGCGCTGCTCGGCAACACCATCCCGACCGGTGCTATTCTCGTCGTCCTGATCCTGATGTTCGGCCCGATTTCAGGCGCGCATTTCAATCCGGCCGTCACCCTTTCCTTTCTCGTCCAGGGCAAGATCTCCACCGGTGATGCCACTGCTTATGTCGTCGTGCAAATCGGCGCTGCGATCCTCGGCGCCTGGGCCGCGCATCTGATGTTCGAGGAGCCCGTATTCATGGTCTCGGAAAAGGTCAGAACCGGCGGTGGTCAGTGGGTTGCCGAGATCATCGCCACCTTCGGCCTGGTCGCCACCATCATCACCTGCGTCAAACATCGCGCCGAGGCTGTGCCCTACGCCGTCGGTCTCTACATCACGGCCGCCTACTGGTTCACCGCATCCACCTCCTTCGCCAACCCCGCGGTGACGATCGCCCGCACCCTCACCGACACCTTCAGCGGCATTCGCCCGGCAGACGCGCCGCTGTTCATCGTCTGTCAGATCGTCGGCGCGCTGCTCGCGACCTTCGCCATGGCGTGGCTCTTGAATGGACGAATGGTGGAGCGCACCGCACGTCATTCCACATAAAGCCACTGGGCTTATTGCAGGATCGTCAAGCAACGGACAGCTGTCTGTCACATCGGGATTCTAGCCTTCTTTGACCGCAATCAAAGGAGGCGCAAGATGGCCGATCGAAAACGACTGACCCGACGTTCTCTTCTGCAGCAATCAGCCTTGGCGGGCGCCGGTCTCGTTGCCGCCACCGCCATACCTTCTCGAGGTTTCGCACAAAGCGCCGCCACCGGCATCATCACCTCGGACAAGATGCGCCCGACCATGCCCTATGGCGTGCAGACCGGCGATCTTCTGGGTGACCGCGCCGTCCTCTGGTCCCGCGCCAACAAGCCCGCGCGCATGATGGTGGAGCTGTCGAGCAAGGAAAGTTTCGCCGACAGCTGGCAGCTGCGTGGTCCCGCTGCCCTCGAGTCCGGCGACTACACCGCGAAGATGGATTTGACCAGCCTGCCGGCCGGCCAGAAGATCCACTACAAGGTCACCATGGTCGATCTCGCCGACCACAAGATCGTGTCCGAGCCATACGCCGGCTCCTTTTGGACGCGCCCGGCCGCTCGCCGGGATGTCCGCTTCGTCTGGTCCGGCGACACGGCTGGCCAGGGCTGGGGCATCAATCTCGATTGAGGCGGCATGAAGATGTACGAGACCATGCGTCAGGTCGAGCCCGCCTTCTTCATCCATTCCGGCGACACCGTCTATGCCGACGGTCCGCTCGAAGCCGAAAAGGAAATGCCGAACGGCGAGATCTGGAAGAACGTCGTCATCGAGGAGAAGTCCAAGGACGCCGAGACGCTGCGCGAATTCCGCGGGCAATATGCCTACAACCTCATGGACGAGAACCTCCGACGCTTCAACGCCGAGGTGCCGATGTTCGCCCAGTGGGACGACCACGAGGTCACCAACAACTGGTATCCGACCGAGGATCTCACCGGCGATCCCAAGAAATCCGGTTATAAGGAAACCAGCGTCGACCTCCTGACCGCACGCGCCGCCCAGGCCTTCTTCGAATACATGCCGCTTCGCCGCCACCCCGCCGAGCCCGAGCGCATCTATGCTGGCTTCGGCTACGGCCCATCCCTCGACATCTTCCGCATCGACAAACGCAGCTATCGCGGCCCCAACTCGTCGAATGACCAGGCCGAGCCCGGCCCGGAGACGGCGTTTTTGGGTGAAGACCAAAAACGGTGGTTGAAACAGTCGCTCCTCGCGTCCAACGCCACCTGGAAGGTGATCGCCTCAGACATGCCGGTCGGCCTCGTGGTCGGCGACGGCGAGGGCCAGTTCGAGAACGGCGCCAATGGCGATGGTCCGGTCCTGGGTCGCGAGTTCGACCTCGCGGAAATCCTGCGCTTCATCCGCGACAACGGCATCAAGAACGTCGTCTGGCTCACCGCCGACGTCCACTACACCGCCGCCCATTACTACGATCCCAACAACGCGCAGTTCCAGGAATTCGCACCGTTCTGGGAGTTCGTCACCGGCCCGATCCACGCCGGCTCCTTCGGCCCCGAGGTCAAGTTCGTCAAAGCCCCACCCGAAGGCCAGTCCAACCTCCCACCCTCCGACGGCCTCCAATTCTTCGGCCAGGTCGACATCGACGGCGACACCGAGGTCATGACCGTCAGCCTCAAAGACCTGACGGGCGCTACCCTCTTCAGCCAAGAGCTGACGCCTGTGTGATCCCAAGCCCGGGGCTGGTCTCAATTGCTTGGGGCCAGCCCCAACACGCCATAGTACGGAGCTATGCTGGATCGCCTGGGTGTGGCACCTGCGCTTTGAGTCTAACCGAGGTATAAACCCAAGTATGCGGCCTCCGGTCGAATTCAAAATATCCATACGGTGTGCGACGACGTCAATCTAACTGTTGACCTCACAGTTAACCAAAGGACTATGTCCCTTGGGGAATCTGCATGACAATGGCAGAATACTGAATCAGTCGGCTGCCTCGCGACCAACGTCCTGCTCTCTAGCAGCTGCATCTTCCTTTTTGTGCATGATCTGAAAGCAATCTACTAAACCGTCAAAATCGAGCCCTTTGCTTATGCCTTCGAATACAGTTTTCACCTCATCGTAATCGGCAAGTGCCGAAATCCTCTCAATAAGCTCAAAAGATGGATCTGCCTCAAATATACATTTTACAATTTCTGGATCCTTTACAATTTCTTCTGAGAGTAATGGCCATCGCATTTGCAATATACACCAAAGAGCGAGCTGCTCAGTATCATAATTGGTACCCGACAGGATCTTCGTATCTCTGTTGAATCTGAACAGGTTCAGAAGGCGTTTCATTGAACGTGGATTTGCTTCAACTAATTTTACATATTCGAGCAGAAAATGCTCCAATTCTTCTGAAAATTTATAGAGTTCCCTGACAGCAGCCTCTCTTATTTCGGCAGAGTTCTGAATATTTTCACTTTCCTTAAGACGACGCAGTACATCTCCTTCTGATGTCGATCCTTCGAAGATAGCATCGACATTGGCGTGATTTTCTGCTTTGGCTGATTCCGATTGGTTTGCGAGAGTGTTGCTCTTTGTTAGTTGTCGCCAGTAAGACCGCTGTGTCGCTGGCGAGATGGACGGCATTGCCACAGATAGCTGAAAGATCTTTTCTAAGAAGAGGTGTCCCATTGATCGTCCTGGCTGCGTGTAATCCTCAGCAAATTTTTCATATTTCTCTTGATAACTTCGACAAATCCATTGTCGGTCAGCTGCGACGACGTAGATTACTGGTGCGCTTCGATAGAGCGTTTGAACTGTTTGCAGTGCGTCGACTACATATGCTTGACTGCACCTGTCCAAATCATCGATAAGAAAAATTACAGGCTGATTGACGGAATTGACTAATCTCTCGAAGTGACGAATCATCGGTTTCATAGGATCACCTCGCAACTCTGTTAGCAGCTTTGCTGTTCTCGCTGACCCAAGAAAGAATGCATTCAAGATCGGAATCAATATACCAAGAATTGTGAATATCGCCGCGAGATTTGATAGAAATCCTTCTGCATTGACAAATAGGTTTGAAACTTCAGTTCTATTTTCTGCTTCAGTCGACATAATCCCAAAGGATTTAAACGCAGAGTTCTGAATAGCCGCATTGTCAAGGCCGAAATATGCTAACCAACTCAGGAGAGCAAGCAAAAGTAATACCGGCGCCCAACTGCTTCGCAAGCGCCAAAGAGCCTCCCACCACCAAAGCTTAAGAAGGCTAGTTCCGAAAGTGATTCTACATTGATCACGAGCTTGGATTGACAACTCAGTAAGAATCGACCACCAGGGGACACCAAGGCGTTCATGCTGCCACGCATTAATCTCTATCACGACCCAGGGTCGCGCGTTTCCAGCATCCTTGAGATTTGCTTTCAGAAAGTTGAGAACAGAACTTTTGCCCTCACCCCATCGACCGTGAAGGTTAGCAAGAAAAGCAAGATCATTTTGACCATAACCCTTTGAAGAAGACCCTCCAGACGATTTATTATGATTCTGATCAATCTCTCGAAATAATCGTGCGAGCGCACCCGAGACACATTTTCGGCCAAGAAGATCAATGTCTGCAGCATTATCCAATCGATAGACATTGGTTTCCTTTTTTTGAGAGTCCTTGATTTCTTTTTGCGGGAATTTTTCATCCTCTAGATTCTCATCGGTCCCTTTAGAAAAAGGCTGATTGTCTTCATCTGCAGCAAGAGATTCCTGATATTTTACAGCTAACGACTTGTTGCTTGTATAATCATATATTTGTTGTACTATCTCCTCATATACTTTTTGTCGTTTCTCATCTGGTAATTCGGTGAGAGAAATTCCACCTCTTGGCAAGATCTGCATCGCGCTCAACCAAGGAAATATCTCCCATACACAGGGCGCAACTAAAATCGGCATAATCATCAACCCTTCTCGCTCGCGTCTTTGCAAGAGGGCGGGAACCTCTTCTTTATTCAACCATTCAGAACTTAGATAATTTGCAGAAATCAGCAGAATTGCAACGGAAGATCGCTCGATAGCTCTATGAATTTCCTTATGCCACTCCCCAGCCAAGTCAATTTTTCTGTCATCCCATACAAGAATTCTCCCCATGCTTTCCAGAACTCTCAGATGAGGCTGCAGCTCATCCAAAATGTTCTCGTCATGGTGACTATAACTCAAGAAAATAGCATGTTCTTTTTCATCAGCAAACGATTGCATATTGTAGCCTCACTTGGAAACTCAAGTTACCATAAATATCATCGTCCGGACCTTTAAATGATTTGTTAATTCATGGCAAGATTTTTTATAAATTCTATCTGAACAGATGGAAAGTCAGTTCTCCGCAATCTTCACTTCCAGCCACCGCCAATGCAAGATAGGGCCCGTAAAGCCATCCGACTTAACCATTCCACCGAACGTCAAATCACATGCCACCTTGAAAGCGATGCTCCGCTGAAAGTCCTCCGTCATTGAGCGGTTGGCCGGGACCGTTCGCGTTCCGCGCGTTCACCACCTCCATGCCTTATATGGTTTCTGTCACCTGCTCTTTGTTGGAGATGCAGTGATGGAGCCATGTGGCGATGTGTTGGCTGGAGATACGAAGGGGCGTCGCGGCTCGCAGCCGATGATCAGCTTGATCCCTGGGTGTCGACATGCAGCTGTTGCAGGGTGGTCCAGTGCGCGACCGCTTCGGTTTCGAAGTCGTCTTCTGCGGGGCGGTCGGATGTGAAGTGCTGATAAGGGTCCTCGCCGCGAACGAGGATCGCGCTGTCCTTGTCATGCTTGGTCTGGCGTACGTGGGGCGCGATGAACTGCGCGTTCAGACCGATCCTGCGATCCCTGCTGTTATTGGGCATTGAGGCATGAAGCGTCCAGCCGTGGTGGAAGGACGCCTGTCCAGGCTGCAGAGGACACATGACGGCCTGGTCCTCGGAAACGCCCTCGACGGTCTGTCCCTGAAGGAGGACATTGCTGCCGTCTTCGGTCGCGACGTGGTCGACCTTGCCCGATTTATGGCTGCCTGGGATCATGCGCATGCAGCCGCTCTCGGCGGTCGCCGGGGACAAGGCGAGCCAGAGCGAGACCTGAGCATCGTCGCTCAATCCCCAATAGGTCAGATCCTGGTGCCAGCTCACGAATGACGGGGTGTCCGGCTCCTTGATGATATATTCGACATCATAGAGGAGAATGTTCGGCCCGATCAGCGCCTCGACGACATCGAGGACGCGCGGATGCGTCGCCAGGGCCAGGGGCGATTGCATGATGGTGTGCACCTTCGCCTTGTAATGCAGGGGCCCGAAGCTGGCCTCCGCCTGCTCGAGGAGGGAGCGATGGTGTCGGGCATCCGTCTCACTCAGAATGTCGACGCCGGAAACGAAACCGTTCTCGATGTACTCTTTGGCAACCTGCTGCAGATCCATTGGTCAGCGCCTCCAGGATAGGGATGTCGTCTTTGAAGAGAGGCCGGTTCTTCCGTCCGGCGCGCAGCCATGATCACACGGTTCATTGTCAACCAGATGTAAACAGCTTCGCCGGTCCGTGCGCACCGAATTGCGACGTCCGTGTCGCATCCAGACGAGGGAACGATGTTTCGGACGGTTTGCAGAGCTGCAGTTGGTGGCGGTACGTTTGTGACGTCGGCAGCCACGCCCCCCAGCTCCAGCATCGAGGCTGGCACCTTCCGCCCTCAGGGAACCGTTGATGAAGATCACCAACGTCACCAGCCACGTCCTGCAATACGACATGCCGGAAGAACTCGGCTACTCGCAGCAATACTACGCCAAGCGCACCGCCCATCTGGTCGAAGTCGAGACCGATGAGGGGATCACCGGCTGGGGTGAGTGCTTCGGCCCCGGCAATGTCGCGATCGCCAACCGGACGATCGTCGAAACCGTCATCCAGCCCATGGTCATGGGCGACGATCCGCTGAACCGGGACGCGATCTGGCACAAGGCCTACAACCTGATGCGCGATCACGGACAGAAGGGCATGCCGCTGCAGGCTCTATCCGGCGTGGACATCGCGCTTTGGGACATCGCCGGCAAGGTCGCCGATATGCCGATCCACCAGTTGATCGGCGGGGCGCACCGAACCTCCGTGCCGGTTTATGGCTACGGCATGATGCTGAAGCGGGAAGCGACCGCTTCCATGGCGGACCGGTTTCGAGATGAGGCGGCGGCGATCAGGGCGATGGGGTTCAAGGCCACCAAGATGAAGATCGGCATCGGCCCCAGAGACGACGTCAAGCTCGCCGAAGCCGTGCGCAGAGGCGTTGGCGATGACTTTCCTTTCATGGCCGATGCCAACCATGCCTATACGACCAGCGATGCCTTCTATGTCGGCCGGGCGCTCGGCGAACTCGGCGCCTACTGGTTCGAAGAGCCGGTGGCGCCCGAGGATCACGACGGCTATCGCGAGCTGCGCGCAAACCTCGACGTCAACATTGCCGGCGGAGAGGCCGAGTTCAATCGCTGGGGCTGGCGCGCACTCCTCGAGACACGCGGCCTCGACATCGCCCAGCCCGAAGTCTGCGCGCTCGGCGGCATCAGCGAATATCTGCGCGTGCTCGCCCTTTGCCACGCGCATTTCACGCCGGTGATCAACCACGTCTGGGGCTCGGCGATCGCCGTGGCCACCAATCTCCAGCTCCTCGCCGCCATGCCGCCCATGCCCGGAGGCCTGCATCCCTGGGAGCCGATGCTGGAGTTCGACACGACCGACAACAAGTTCCGGGACGAGCTTTTGACCGAACCGCTGAACATGCAAAAGCAGGTAGCGCAAAATGACGGCCGCGCCAGCATACCCACTGGCCCCGGTCTCGGCGTCGAGCCGGACCGCGCCTTCATCGAACGGTTCGAAATCGATCTCTAGCACCCGTCAAAATCGGCTGAAACCAGGGACGATTATTGAACACTCACGGATTACAGATCGCCCTCTTCCATCGGATAATACAATTGCCGTTGATCCGACCCAGATCTGCCGATCATCATGGATGTGCCAGCCGAAGACCGGCGATGAGCAAGACGGCTTGATGCATCGTCTGCGTGCCGTCCGGCGACGCTCAGTCATCACATCTGCCCACTGGCATCAGAACGCTTCTTTAGCCCTCTCATGTCACGATCATGGTCTGGTCCATGCGATCCTGGGAATCCGAGCTTCGCCCCAAGTTCTCGGGCGATGTGGACAGACTCCCAGGATCGCATGGACCAAAAGAAAGCGTACTGGTTCCAGCTTAACGAAGGGTTAATCCAGTCGGATTATCTACTGATCGGCAAGGCTAGAACGGATCCCGATCGGGTGTGATCGGGATGCACGCTCTATCTCGTTGTTTCGCCGCATTTCCTTATCGAACAGGTGGTTCCACCTGTTCGGGAAAAACTCCAATCAGTAGGTTGCAGTGACGCCTGCAATGGTCTCGGAGGCTGCTGCTTCATCTCTTGGGCTTCTGCATCAAGTCTCCAAAAGCTGCTGATCGTTTTGTTAGGATTTCGAGCTCGTGCAGAACGTTATCGAGCAATGCAATGGCGTTGTCCGCAGGCTGATAAGAGGAGCAGGGCGCCCGCGATTGGCGTAACGCAAGCTTGACATGACGATGCAGATGCTAGGGACAAGGCAAGACCGCCCGAAGGGTGATCCTGCAGCTGCGCACACCTTGTCCCCGGTTTTGAGCGATACGCTACATCGCTCGACGCCTTCTTTCTCACCTGAAATCGACTTAAAAACCTGCCTCTGACGTCAGTCCCCGTCACCAACACAAAAGTCAGCGCTGCAGGGCGCCCCCTGCTAGGAGACCCAGGCGATGCGGAGGAGATTGGTGGCGCCGGGTGTTCCGAACGGCATGCCTGCGGTAATCACCAGGCTTGAGCCTGGGCGGGCAAGGCCGATATCGAGCGCTGACTTACAGGCCTGTTCGACCATCTCGTCAATGTCGCTGGCATCCTCGCAGATCTTTGGGTAAAGGCCCCACAGCAACGCCAGACGTCGTGCCGTAGCTTCCCGGGTGATGAGTCCGAGAATGGGGCGATCCGGACGTTCTCGTGCTGCGCGCAGGGCGGTGGAGCCGGTGGTGGTGTAGGTGACGATCGCAGCGGCGCGCATGGTGGTAGCGACACCGCTTGCCGCCAGCATGATGGCATCTGCGGTGGTGCGCTCGGCTTCGGCGTGATAGGCGTCGAGATAGGTTCGATAGAGCTGGCCGCCTTCGACCTTTTCGATGATCCGGTCCATCATCGAAACCGCCTCGACAGGATACTGCCCGGCTGCGGTTTCAGCGGACAACATCACCGCATCGGCGCCGTCATAGACGGCGGTCGCCACGTCGGAGGCTTCGGCGCGCGTCGGTGCTGGGGCCGAAATCATGCTCTCCAGCATCTGGGTCGCGACCACCACGGGCTTTCCGGAGTCGCGGCAGGCACGGATCATGCGCTTTTGCAGGCCGGGCACATCTTCCGGCGGCATTTCGACGCCGAGATCGCCGCGCGCCACCATGACGCCGTCGGCCATTTCGATGATCTGATCGAGATGATTGATCGCCGCCGGCTTCTCGATCTTGACCATGATCGCGGCGCGCCCCGCGATGAGGCGGCGCGCCTCGGCGACATCTTCGGGACGCTGCACGAAGGAGAGCGCCACCCAGTCGGCTCCAAGGTCGAGGCCGAACTGCAGGTCGGCGCGGTCCTTCTCAGTAAGTGCGGAGATCGGGAGCACGGCGTTCGGAACGTTGACACCCTTGCGATTGGACAAGGGCCCGCCGGCGACCACCCTGGTTTCTGCGAAATCCTTGCCGACGTTCTCGACCTCGAGACGGATCTTGCCATCATCGAGCAGAAGCTCGGTGCCCTTGTCGATGGCCCGGAAGATCTCGACATGCGGCAGCGTCACCCGCTCTGTCGTGCCGGGCTTGTCTTCGAGGTCCAGCCTGAAGCTCGCGCCGGCGACCAGCTCGATCTTGTCATTCTCGAAGGTGCCGACCCTGAGCTTCGGCCCCTGCATATCCACGACAACGCTGATCGGGCGTCCGGCATCCGCCTCGATACGACGGACGATCTCGTAGCGCGCCTGATGATCCTCGTGAGTTCCGTGGGAGAAGTTGAAGCGGAAAGCATCGGCGCCCGCGTCGAACAGGGCCTTGATCTCGTCCGGAGACGAACTGGACGGACCGAGCGTCGCCAGGATTTTTGCGGAACGCTGGTGGCGCATGAAGTTACCTCGCTAGTGCATCGATCCAAACAAGGTGCCTGGAAAACTTGATGCAAAACCAAAATGATCGGGCAGCAGCATCTGGAACTCTTGAAAACGTCGCTGCACCGGGATCAGCTTGCCCCGAAACGAGGCCAATCCTTTAGCGATCTAAAGGAGTTGCCGCCACCTAGCAACCAACAGTTATTCAGAGAGACGTGACCGATGAGCGCGGGTCAAAAGAAGGCAGGCTAGGTTTGAGACTCCTGATCGCTCTTCGGCTTGTCCCGGGTCAGGAGGAAAAAGTCGAAAAACGCCATCAGCACCACGCCCACACAAATGATCGTCAGATCAGGCTCGGTCACATAATAGACGAGAATGCCCACAAAACCCGCAAAGCAAAGGATCGAGATCAGGGCCAGGAATTTGTCAAGCATTGCCGATCACTCCTTCAACTGTTGACCACAGCAGCGTTCACAGTTTCGGTCAACCAGGCTGCCGTACGCATTAAGTTTGCATCGCCGCCGCGTGGGCCAACCAGCTGCGCGCCGATCGGCAAACCATTGTCATCGTTCAGCAGCGGCAGGCTTATCGCCGGCGTGCCACAAAGCGTCCAAAGCGTGCAGAATGCGGGATTGCCGGTGCTGTCCAGTCCGACGGGAGCAACGCCCGGCGCCGACGGCGTCAGGATCGCATCATAGCGCTCGAAGATCTGATCGAGGCCAGCATTCAGCACGTCGATCCAGTCGACGGCGGCCAGATAGTCATGGGCGCGCACCTCGCGGCCTTCATCGATCGCATCCTGCATGTGTTGGCTGAGCTTATCGCGGCCGTTGCGCTCATAGCGCCCGAGATTATGCGCAAATCCCGCCGTCATCAGTCGCCGCTGAAGGGCGTGGCCCTCGGCAAAGACCTCGGGGAGATCGACCGAATCGACGTTTCCGCCAAGAAACTCGGTGAGTTCGGCGAAGGCGTCTTTTGTCGTGGTCTCCGCCTGATCCCAGACGGGCGTCTTGACGAAGGCCAAAAGCGGCGCCATCGGCGGCTTAGACTGTGCAGCTTCGAGCAGGCCCTGATGGGCGATCGGCGCCGTCGCGCTATCGCCTTCGTCGTGGCCGATCAGAATGTCGGCGAGGAAAGCGGCGTCGGCGACCGATCGGCCGAAGCTGCCGATGGTGTCGAGGTGGAAGGATTGCGCGAGCACGCCGGTCCTGGGGATCAGACCCCATGTGGGCTTATAACCGACGACGCCGCAGAACGACGCGGGGCGTATCACCGAGCCGTTGGTCTGGGTGCCGATGGCGAGGGGCGTCATGCCTGCGGCGACGGCTGCTGCGGAACCAGAGGATGATCCGCCTGGGGTCCGCGTCGGATCATGCGGATTCTTCGTCTTGTTCGGCGCGTAATAGGCAAGCTCGGTGGTTACCGTCTTGCCGAGTAGGACAGCGCCTGCGCCGCGTAGTTTTGCCGCTATGGCGGCATCCTTTGAAGGCCGGCGCCCCGCATCCAGGACTGTGCCGTTCTCGGTCGGCATGCCGGCTGTGTCGATGATGTCCTTGACGGCGACCGGCATGCCGTGCAGCGGCCCGATCGGCCGGCCCGTGCGACGGGCGGCGTCCGCCTGTTTCGCCTGATTACGAGCGTAGTCGGAATCGAGGAACGCCCAGGCTTCGATCTTGTCATCGACTTTGGCGATCTGCGCGAGATAAGCCTCAACGATCTCTTCGGACGTATGCTGACCATCGCGGATCGACGCAGCGAGATCGACGGCGCTCAGCCCGGTCAAATCGATCCTGGTCATAGCATAACCTGCACCGTCATAGCGCCACCTGAGCTGGCAACGCATGATCCGAGGTCATCGAATGACCTGGGGGCATCGTAGGCCTAGTTGCCATAGAAGTATTCCGGCAGGAACAGCGCGATGCCCGGGAAAATGTAGAGCAGCAGCATCGAGAGAAAGATCATCGAGAGGAAGGGCATGACGCCTTTGAAGATCTGCATGAGCTGCACATGGGGCGGGGCGACGCCTTTCAAGTAATAGGCGGACATGGCCATGGGTGGTGTGAGGAACGACGTCTGCAGGTTCAGCGCCACCAGGATGCCGAAGAACAGCGGATCGATGCCGAAATGCGGGAGAAGTGGAAGAAAAATCGGCACGAAGATGATGATGATCTCCGACCATTCCAGCGGCCAGCCCAGGAGGAAGATGATGAGCTGGGCCATGAGCAGGAACAGCACCGGCGAGAGGTCGAGGCCGATCACGAATTCGCTGATCAGATGCTCCCCGCCGAGATAGGAGAAGACCGAGGAGAAGGTCCAGGAGCCGACGAACAGCCAGCAGACCATGGCCGACGTCCTGACCGTGAGATAGACGGATTCGCGCAGCCGCTCCCAGGTGAGCGAGCGGTAGCAGGCGGCAAGGAACAGGCCGCCGAGGGCGCCGACCGAAGCCGCTTCGGAGGGGGTCGCGAGGCCGAACAGGATGGCGCCCAGAACCGAGAGGATCAGGATCGCCAGCGGGAAGAAGGAGGTGATCAGCATGAACGCGATCTGCCAACCGGTATAGGTGCCGGTTTCCTCTTCAGGCGGCTTCGGGGCGAGAGACGGGTTCAGCCAGGCGCGGCCGATCACGTAGATCATGTAGAGGCCGGCGAGCATGAAGCCCGGGATCATGGCGCCCGCATAGAGCTTGACGATCGAGACGTTGGAGGTCGCGGCGTAGACGATCAGCATGATCGAGGGCGGGATCAGGATGCCGAGGCAGCCGCCGGCGCAGATCACGCCCGAAGCGAAGCTGGTGTCGTATTTGGCGCGCAGCATCGCCGGAAAGGCGAGGAGGCCCATCAGCGTGACCACGGCGCCGATGATGCCGGTGGCGGTGGCGAACATGGCGCAGGTGGCAAGGGCTGCCACGGCCATGGCGCCCGGCAGTCTGCGCGCGGCAATATAGAGCGTGTCGAACAGCCGCGTCACGATATTGGCGCGCTCGACCACATAACCCATGAACAGGAAGAGCGGCACAGCGGTGAGCACGTCGTTCGCCATGACCGAATAGGTCTGGTTCACGAAGAGATCGAAGATGCGGTTGTTAAAGAGGCCCTCGATCCAGGCCCACCAGAGCTCGAATCCTTCCACGCCCTGCTCGACCGCACGCTCATAGCCGCGCCACATGCGGCCGGCATCGAAATAGGCGTAGTAGCCGAAGAAGACGGCCATCGCCATGAGGGTGAAGGCGATGGGGAAACCGAGAAAGATGCACATCAAGAACAGGCCGAGCATCATAACGGCGACTTGGGGTTCGGTCATCGACTGTCGCCTTTTCCGCTGGACGCATCATTCGGGTTTTGCTGGTTGTCTCGCCGGTCATGCGGGAGTACGTGGGATTCCTCGGCGAGTGCTCCGAGATCCTTGTTCTTTAAGAGCATAGCCTCCAATTCCTCGACGTCTTCGCTATGTTCCGGCCATTTGCCCGTCTTGATGCAGACGATGCAGCGGCACACTTGGGCGAAGCCCTGCAGGAGGAGAAGGACGCCTGCGGCGACCATGATGGTCTTGAACTGGAAGATCGGCACATTGGCCGGGCTCATCACCGAGACTTCGCCATATTGCCAGGAGCGGCCGGCATATTTCCAACCAGCGAACACCAAAGCGAGGATGCCGGGAAAGAAGAAGATGAAATAGAGAACCAGCTCGACGGAGGCCTGGGTTTTCGGGCGCCAGAGACGGTAGATGAAGTCGCCGCGCACATGACCGTCGCGGGAGAGCGTGTAGGCACCGGCCATCATGAACAGCGAGCCGTACATCATATAGCTGAGATCGAACGCCCAGGAGGTCGGCGCGCCGAGGGCGTAGCGGACGAACACCTCGTAGCCGACGCCGAAGGTCATGATCAGAATGCACCAGGCGAATGCCTTGCCGAACCAGGCCGAGATCTGGTCGGCGATTTCAATGAAGCGCAGCATCACTTTTCCCCGCAAACGTGACGGCGGTTGAATCGCCTTAGCATCTTTACGTTAATGAAACGTAAAAGTAAGGGCGGCTAAAAGCCGCCCTTACCCATCAACGCTAGTCGGCGCCCGACCTAGAAGCCGAGCTTGCCGGGGAAGTAATGCTCATAGGCGAGCTTATAGTCTGCCTGGTTCATGATGTCATAAAAGGCGACCCGCTCGGCCCAGGCCTTCTGGCTGTCAACCACCTTGGCGAAGAACTCGTCCTGGAGAAGGCCTTCCATGACCTTGTCCCAGCTCTCCAGCTGCGCCTGCATGATCGAGGTGTCGGTGCGGTAGACGTTCACGCCGTCCTCGTTGATCAGTTTCTGCAGATCGGCCGAATAGCGGTCCATGGCGAGGCCGTAGCTCGCGGTGTTGGCGGCTTCCGCGGCATATTCGAGGATTGCCTGATGCTCGGGGGACAGGCTCTCGAAGGTGTCGCGGTTGAAGATGATCTCGAAGAACTCGGCCGCCTGGTGGTAGGAGCCCATGTGGTAATGCTTCGAGACGTCCTGGGCGCCGAACTGGCTGTCGGCGGTCGGATTGTTGAACTCGAAGGCCTCGATCACACCGCGCTCCAGCGCCGGGATGATCTCGCCGCCGGGAAGCTGGGTGACGGAAAGGCCCATGCCCTGCATGATGTCGGTGGCCAGACCGACGGTCCTGTATTTCAGGCCCTGCATCTGGTCGGCGGAGCTGACATGCTCCTTGAACCAGCCGAGCGGCTGGGTCGGCATGGGCATGGTGAAGAAGCCGACGAGATTGAGACCGAGAATGTCCTGCACCAGCTCCTGGTACAGATCCTTGCCGCCACCATTATGAATCCAGGCGAGGATTTGCGCGGCATTGGCGCCGAACACCGGACCGGTGCCGAAGAGGGACGCGGCCTTGTTCTTGCCGTACCAATAAGCGGTCACCGTGTGGGCCGCGTCGAGCACGCCGTCATGGCAGGCGTCCTGCACCTGGAAGGCCTTCACGACGGCGCCAGCCGGCAGATAGTCGATCTTGAGCGAGCCACCGGACATCGCTTCGACGCGATCGGCATATTGCCTTGCCATCTCCGAGAAGATCGATTGATCACCCCAGGAGCCCTGCATCTTCAGCACGGTTCCCTGAGCGCGGACAATGCTCGGCGCTGCGAGAAGAGCACCGCCGCCTGCAGCTGCTCCTGCGGCACCGCCTAGAAACTTGCGGCGTGACGCTGACTTTTCGGTCAGTACGGTTTCACTTGTCTTCTTAGTCATTCAGCTGCTCCCTGGAAGAGATGACGCCTGAGATGGTCGTTGAGATGTTGGCCTGCAGCGTTCTTAACGTGTTACCGGACAGATGTCGATTGCAGCATCCGGTCTCTCGCTCAAGTGTGACCAGAGACGCGTTTTTTTATAAGTTCGACGCGAAACGGCAAACTTCACGGAGAATGACGTCAGGCGTTTTTTTGTTCCATCAGCCGATGCTGGAGCACTTGAGCGCCGAATTGGACCAGCGTTGTTTTTCAGGATGTTACGTTTTGGCATGATGTAGTTATCCTCCGACAGCTGGTGAGGATCATGCTGCGGGCCTGTTCGTTGGATTTACGCCAAAGTCTGATCGACTTGGTCAACGCTGGCACTTCGGCCTGAACCGCAGCTCACCAGCTTGAGGTGAGTGCGTCGAAGGATGTGACATGAGTGTAGCGCAAGCGACAGGCCTGCAGCGTCGAGGCAAAACCGATACTTAGGACCAGGCTCCTCCCCCAAGGATAAGCTGTCGCGGTTTGCGGCCAACAAAGCGGATCTGAACCCGATCGAAAATACCTTCGCAAGCCGAAGACGCTTAGAGTCTTCGCTACCGAGCAAACGATCATCGGCAAAGGATCGATGCCTTCGTAGAAGCCTACGAATTCAGAACCGGACGATCGGCATAAAACTGAACAGAATAGACTTGAGCTAATCCTAGCGTTTCACCATCGATCTGCCTTTAATCAAAGAGAGATCGATGGTGATGCAAGATGCGGCTCTCCGTGATCAAAGCGCATCCACATTGATGCCGAAAGTAATGGCGCCGATGGCCTTGCCCGAAGCCGGATCAACAACAGTTGCGCTAACTTGGCATTGGAAAGTCTCCGAGCTGTCGTCGAATTCGATCTCATCGACAAAGAGCTGCCCGGCCCCCTGGGGATAGGTCTTCTGCCACTTAGCTTCGTCACCCTGCATATAATCGGAGGTGACATCGCTCGAAGCAACGTTAAGTCCCTTGTTGTCCATGACGAAGACTTCAGACACCAGGTTGTCCATTTCGTCCTTCTTGTTGGCCAAATAGGTAGAAGCTTCGTTGCTCAGCAGGCCATCGATCAAAGGGCCGCCGCCGTTCTTAGCCTGTTTTCGCCAGTCCTGGTCCAGATCATTGATTTCGCTTTCGGTCAGATCGGCGTGATCTGCATTCTGGTTTTTGATCGCCTTGATCAGCACAGGGCTCTCAAGCCAGGGCTGCAGACGTTCCGCGAATAGATCACGCAATTGCGCTTCATATTCGTTGGCAACCGACGGACCGGACGTGGCAAGGACGCCGACGATCGCAAGCGCTGCACAAGAGAGGACCTTCTTCGACACGTCGTCTTACTCCTTTTGAAGTCAAAAAACACACACGGCCCTGCACGAGCGAGGCTTCGTCGCAGCAGCCGTTTATCGTTTTAAAGTTGAATGGTTGAAAGAATATTAACTTTTTTGAATTAGCTTGGCGCGAGTGAAAAAAAGCTGCCCTTTTCGATTTTTGGAATCCACAGATGAAAATCGGCGCGAAGATAGCCCTCGGATTCACAAGTGTTCTCGCCTTGACCGCGATCGTTGGCGCGATCGGATGGGGCGGGCTAAGCGGCTATGCCTCAGGCGTGGACAAAGCACGCTCTATGTCAGAGCTGGTGGTCGATCTGCATAGAATGCCCTTGCATATCGCAGAGTTCGAACGTGGCGATGACGACGCCGGCCTGGATAAAGCGCATCAGCTGATGGCCAAAACATCGAAACATGTTGAGGAACTGATCGACAGGGCGCCAACCTCATCGATGGCCGCCATCGAGAGAGAGCTCATCGCTTATCGCCATGCGCTTGAGCACTACCGCGAGTTCCATGAAGAAAACCGTGCGCGTCAAGCGGTCATGGCAAAGACTACTCATGAGATCGACGAGAAAGCCCGGCAGATCTACGCCCTCAACTACGATCGCTACGAGAATGGTCTTTTCATTCTGGAAGACTTGGAGAGGCAGAGCGCGGTTCGTTTCCGGTTCCTGGAGAGCGCCAACGCATTGATGCGCGCGACCCTGGCCGCACAGCAAGCCGAGGCTGATTTTCAGATCGATCCGACGCCGGAGGCGCGTCAGCAAGCCAAATCATTCATGAAGGAGATCTATCTCGCCAATCTGTCCTTGAAAAAAATCAGCAAGGAGGCCGGCGAGGAAGGCGAAGCCATCAAAACGCTGTTCAAAGAGGTCAAGAACTACCGCCGAAATTTCGGCGCATTCATGGAAGCCGTGGATGAAGAGGCGGATGTCGTCGACGTGAAAATGGCCCTCGAAAGCACATCTGCAAAGGTCCGACAGATTGCCGAGGGCATCGCGCATCGTCAAAAACAAGCCTTCGCCACGATATCGGGACAGGCGCAGAACGCACGTAGCAGGGTCGACGACGCCATCGCCGCCGCCACCCAATCGATGAAATTGAGGAACGAACTCGTCGAACTGCATGATACCGAGACGACATTTTTCTGGAAACGTGATGTGGCGCTCGGCGAGCGCATCCTGGCGATCGAGGAGACGATCGCGACGACACTCGCCGGACTTGCCGAGAATAGCGGAGAAGACAGCGCCTTCGTTCAGCAGACGCTCGACTTGCTGCCAAGCTATCGAAACGCTTCCGCTGCTGCAAGGGAAGCAAGCCTCGGGCAGGCTGCAGCCCTGGCCGCCATGGGCGACATCGAAGCCAATGTTCTGACCATCGCCGCGGAGAATGCCGCCGACGCAACGGCCACCATGGCCAATTTGTACGACTGGGGCCGCCTGACGCTCGGCATTGTCTGTGGCCTAGCGATGATTCTCGGCGTTTCCATTTCCGTTCTGGCAGGCAGGAGCATCAGCGGGCCGCTCCGAGTCCTTACATCCAGTATCACCGACTTGGCCAAAGGCAACTCTGCTGTCGCGATCCCCATGTTGGATCGCGCCGATGAAATCGGCGACATGGCCCGATCGATGGGTGTGATTCGCGAGACCGGCACCAAGGCGCTACGTGCGCAGAAGACACTAGAGAACACGGAAGCCTGCCTGATGATGGTCGGCAGCGATGGCAATATTCTTCACGTCAATCCAGCGTTTTGCACACTGGCCACAGAGGTGCGTGGTGACGTCGGAAGAGAACTCTTTGGGTTCAACGATACAGAGTTCGGTGGCCAATCTTTCGACATGTTCCACAACGAACCCTCACTAAACCACGATAAGCTCTCACAACTCTCGTCGACGACCAAGGCCTTGGTCACCGCTGGCGGCCACACTTTCGATCTCAAGCTGAATCCGGTGTTCGATGCGGATAGCCGCTGGATCGGCACCGTGGTCAGCTGGCAGGATCGAACCGCACAAGTCCGCCTCGAAGCAGAGATCGAAGCGCTCATCGACGCCGCCTCCGCCGGTAATCTTGCTGGCCGACTGGCGACGGGTCAGGTCGAAGGCTTTATGCTCACCCTTTGCGAAGGCATGAACCGTTTGATGGAGACGGTCGAAGGCGGCATCAAATCGGCGAGCCACGTCATGTCGGCCCTGGCCGATGGTGACTTGACCCGCGAGATGACAGGAACATACCAGGGTATTTTCCACGACCTTCAGCAGGACAGCAACAGGATGCGCTCCGAGCTGTCGTCGATTGCAACCAACATTGTTCGTGTGAGCGATACACTCAATATCGCCGCCAAGGAAATCGCTTCAGGAACGTCGGATCTCACCGCACGGACCCAAGCCCAAGCGTCCTCGGTCGAACAGACCTCATCCTCCATGGTCGATGTGACCACAACGGTGCGACAGAACACCGAAAGCGCCCTTGAAGCCAATCAGATCGCCTCGACGACGCGATCGGCAGCCGACTCTGGACATCAGGTTGTCGGCCAAGCGATCGAGGCCATGGAGGGCATTCAGACAGCGGCGACCAAGATCACCCAGATCGTCGACATGATCGACGAAATCGCCTTCCAGACCAACTTACTCGCCCTCAACGCCAGTGTCGAAGCGGCAAGAGCCGGCGAGGCTGGCAAGGGCTTCGCCGTCGTCGCCTCCGAAGTGCGGGCCCTGGCTCAGAGGTCTTCAGGCGCTTCTGGCGAGATCAAAGGTCTCATCCATGACACGGTGAGCGAGATCGATAACGGCGTATCACTGGTGCAAAAGGTGGGCGGCGGGCTTCAAGAGATCGTAAGCTCGGTTAACACGCTTGCCGATCTGGTCTCAGACATCAGCCGGGCGGGACAGGACCAGTCCGGGAAGCTGTCTGAAACCAGCAAGGCAATCGCCGATATCGGCACCATGACGGACCAGAATGCCGCCCTAGCAGAAAAGACAATGGCCGCTGTGCGCTCCCAGGCGCAGCAGGTCGCAGAGCTTCATCGCTCCGTGCATTTCTTCAAAGTCGAGAAAGATGCGATCGCACCATAGGATTCGCCAATGGATGTCACCCGCTTGAACGGCAGATGCTCGAGACCTTGGCCTCTGCGGCAAGGCGTGCCGCACATTCGGCAGAGAGCCCGGCCTTCAGGGTGCGCCAGCCATGTCTTCGAGCGCCAACATCTCTTGTCCGGCGCGCAGGGCGTGGAGACTTAGGACATGCACTGAAGCAACCGAAGGCGGCGCAGGCCAGCTGACGCGCAAGGTAACGCCTGGGGAAGGCGGCAATGATATAGCTAGAGCGTTTTCTAACCTAATGGAATCATTGGGTATTTCCATTTCATAGCTGATGTGATTCAAGATATGGGCTGGTGAAGGAGGCCAGCCTGCATGTCAAAACCTCTTTCAATGGATTTGCGCGAACGGCTGGTATCGGCTGTTGAAGGCGGGATGTCGCGACGATCGGCTGCGATCAAATGGGTGGACAAGAAGCGACGTACCGAGAGCGTTCGACCGCGCGCTCGGGGCGGTGATTATCGATCCCATCACCTTGAAGCGCATGCCGATGAGATCGTAACCTTGGCGAAGAACAGTGACATCACACTGGCTGAGCTCGTCGACCATATCCTCAAAGCTCATGGCTTGCGTGTGGCGCCAAGCACGATCTGGCGTCTGCTCGACCGCCACGACATGACGTTTAAAAAAAACCGCACACGCCACCGAACAACAGCGGCCTGACATTCTCCGCAGGCGGCAGGCCTGGTTTGACGCCCAGATCGACCTCGAGCCTTAGCGGCTGGTGTTCATTGATGAGACAGGGGCCTCGACCAAGATGGCTAGGCGCTATGGGCGAGCTCTGCGTGGCGAACGCTGCCGGGCACCCGTTCCGCACGGCCATTGGCAAACCACAACCTTCGTCGGCGCGCTTCGGCTGGAAGGCATGACCGCACCGATGATCCTGGATGGCGCCATGCACGGCGCCGCGTTCCTCGCCTATGTCGAACAGGTCCTGGCGCCCACGCTCTCACAAGGTGACATCGTGGTGATGGACAATCTCCCCGCCCACAAGCCGGTCGCCGTCCGGCAAGCGATCGAACATGCCGGCGCTGAACTCCGTTTTCTCCCACCTTACAGCCCGGACTTCAATCCGATCGAGATGGCCTTCTCCAAGTTCAAAGCCTTCCTCAAAAAGACGGCGGCGCGCACCGTCGACGATCTTTGGAACGCCATCGCACAGGCTATCGACCTGTTCACCCCGACAGAATGCGAAAAATACTTCGCCGCTGCAGGATATGACTGTGAATGATCGGAATTTGCTCTAGAGCTGTTGTGAACTGGCGCGCACGCCAGGATTCGAACCTGGGACCTCTTGCTCCGGAGGCACAGGCTATGGTGTTTCATATAAATATATACCGTTAAATTTTAACGATATAATACATTGAAATTAAAAAACTTTGTTTGATTTCCCATTTCAGGTTGTCGCATTTCGTATTGCCTGAATACAGACAAACTTGTTACCCCGTTGTTACCCCAAGCTAATCTAGGCGTGTTCGTCGAACTGCGCTTTGCCTCTGACAAGAGTCGTTGGATTTAAAGAATTGGCCAGCCCAAGTGTCGTCATGAGTGAAACATCCTCAATCACAAAAGCTGCACGTCGAGGTGTGCGCCGTCTGACGTAAGCAGCGATCGAGAGATCGAAACCGCCCGCTTCTAGGCGGATCGATATAGCGGATGCCGTCGTCACGGGCCTCTATCTTCGGATTATAGCAAGAGACAGGCGAAGTTGGCCTCTGCTCTATCGAGCCTCCGGACAGAAGAGAAGGAAGCTAGCTCACGATGCCTTGATCCAAGCCGCGACCGGTCATGACCCAGCTCAAGAGAGGCGCGAACGCTACCTACAGCAAAGTGTCCTCTTGGAAGATGTGGTTGCCGAATTCGTCGAGCGTGTCCTTAAAGTTCAGCAGCGACGATGGGCCGCGACCAAAGCTATCATGAACGACAAGCTAGTCAGGCGATGGAGAGGACGCCCGATCAGCCAAGTAAGGAAGTTCGACATCCTCAAGATGCTTGATCAAGAGATGGACGCGGGCCACGGCCGTATGGCGAATCGTACGCTGCAGATCTCGCGACAATTCTTCTATTGGGCGATCGAACGTGGATATCTCGATCATGATCCTACAGCCGGCATAGATCGGCCGGCAAAAGAGCGAACGAGAGATCGTGTTCTGTCAGACGATGAGATTTATACTATCTGGCTTGCTTCAAGTCACCTCGGCCATCCCTTTGGAACAATCGTCAAGCTGCTCATGCTACTGGGGCAACGCCGTGCCGAAGTGGCAGAAATGCGTTGGTCGGAACTCGACGTTGAGGCAAAGGATTGGACAATTCCGAGCCATCGAACCAAGAATAGGCGCCCGCACGATGTCCCCTTTCTCCTGCTGTGATCGACATTCTTGCAGCGATCCCAAAGTTGGACGATCGAGTATTTCCCAGTGTGAGGAAGTTGTCAGAAAGATCCGTTAGCGGTTTTTCAAAAGCTAAACGGAGTTTAGATGGAATCATTTCCAATGCTGATTTTGAGAGTTCGCATAAGATTAATCGCAGCGATTCGCTAGACAGCAAACTGGAGCCCTGGGTTTTACATGATCTGCGTCGGACGGCCGTGACCGGGATGGCTGATCTAGGCGTTCAACCGCATGTCATCGAAGCTGTGGTCAATCATGTGAGTGGGCATGGTGCCGGGGTGGCAGGCATCTATAATCGGGCATCGTATGCGGTTGAGAAGAAAGTTGCGCTCGAGAGATGGTCCGATCACATCATCAACTTAATAGGTGAGAAATCTGGGGACAACGCCTTGCTATGAATCGGACGAACGAAGAGGGAAAACGTTGAAGCTAATGCGTCTCACTCCTGTCTTTGCGTTCTGCGAACCAAGCATCGATTTCCGACGTGTCGTAGACACTCACATTGGCTGAGAGCCTTATCGGACGAGGAAAGCCGATGTCGTCATCACGGCTCCAGCGCCATGCCGTTACTCGGTCAATGCCATAGTGACTCTTTAAGTCTCCCGGGCGAATGTACTTCGCTATTGGTGTCATAGTCATCGGCCAGCCTCATCATTTCATCTACGATCTAAGAGCCCTGAGCCATCGATTTCCTGTCCTGAGCTCGAACATTTTTTGGCTGACGGCAGGATTTGCTCGCCCAGGGCTCTTAGGTGGGAGAGTAGGGATCAAACGCCATGCAGTCCGTTACCGAACAACGCCTCATCGAGGCCTCTAAGAGCAGCCCGGCCCTGCGTTCGGGAAGCGCTGGATTGCCGAATGGTGATCGAGATCATGGCCAATGATTGCGTTCGGGTCGCGCAGGACGTGCAATAAAGGCTCTTCGCTCCAATCGTCAGCGACCTTTTACACCGCTCCATTGATCGTCAGCTTCATGCGACATCTCCATCAGAACGCAGCTCAGTATATCAGCGGTGCACCCCACCCTGTCTTGAACGATCGCGCCAGAAAAGACTGCAATCAATAGCCTGAATCGGTGCTTGCGGATGGCGGGGTGATGCTGCGCAGCTAGAGGCTGATCAATCCTATAGGGTGGGCTCGGACAAGCTGAGACTCATCTCCATTCTTTCGAGAGCGATCCAACAAGCAGCGAGCCTGTTTTGCTTATTGATAATACGGTATCGAACTATATATAGTACGATACCGTATGAAAATGGAGGCCTATCATGTCGTCATCTCGTCGCAAATTTCTAACGATCGTCGGTGGTGGAGTCGTCTTGGCGGCGGTGCCACCGGCCGCCTTCCTTGCTACGAGAACACCGCACAAAGCGCTCGCGTCGTGGGACGAAGCTGGGAGCTATTCCGATCCTCGAATGAATGCGCTGTCCTATGGGCTTTTGGCTCCCAATCCACACAACAGGCAGCCCTGGGAAGCTGAAATGGTTGGAGAGAATGCGGTGAATCTATGGCGCGATCCTGACCGTAACTTGCCGGTCACCGATCCGTTTGGTCGCCAATTGACCATTGGCATGGGCTGTTTTCTCGAACTCATGATCATGGCATCAGCCTCGTACGGTCACACTGTGGAGACCACGCTATTCCCGAATGGAGAGACTGGACCAGTTGCCCATTGCCTCTTCAAAGAAACGGGTGCCAAGCCTGATCCGTTGTTCGCATTCGTGATGGAACGCAGGTCGCACAAGGAGGCATTCGCCCCCAAGCCGGTTCCAGGTCAGGCCGTCGAACCTCTTCGGACATTTGCTCAGGTTTATCTCGATGGTGCAGACCGCGACTCGTTGAAGCGCTTGGCACATGATGCCTGGCGCACGGAAGCGGCGACACCGGATGCTTGGCAGGAGAGCATCGATCTTCTCAGGATTGGCAAAGCGGAAATCAATGCCCAGCCTGATGGCATTGATGTTGGCGGCCCCATGCTGGAAAGCCTTGCTCTGCTCGGCATCCTCACTCGGGAAGCAGCGTCTGATCCGCACAATCCCGGCTCAAGAGACGCGATCGAAGGCACCGCGGACGCCATCATGAGCGCGCCTGCGATCACACTCACACGAACACAAGGGAATAGACGTATCGATCAAATCGAGGCCGGCCGGAAATGGCTTCGATTGAACCTTGCCGCCACGGCGAACGGTCTTGCGCTTCGTCCAGTCAGTCAGGCCCTGCAAGAATACAAGGAAGTTGAACCCATGTATAAAGAAATCCACAGGCAGTTCGCGAGCAATGGCGAAACGATACAGATGCTTGGGCTTTTGGGCTACGGTAAGCCAACGCCGCGCACACCGCGCTGGTCATTGCCCCAACGGATGAAAAATGGCTGACCAAATCAATACGACTTTCTTTCGGCTCTTCAACGAGATCGGCATCATTGAGCAGCTCAGCCGCACCATGTTCGAGGCGCGACTGCCCAAAGGCATGCTGGTCTCGCACTTTTCCGTCCTCAACCATCTGATCCGAGTGGCTGATGGCCGAACACCACTTGAGCTTGCGCGCGCATTTCAGGTGGCAAAGACGACCATGACTCATACAATTACGACATTGGAGAAACACGGCTTGATCGAGGTCCGGCCCAACCCAGAGGACAAGCGGTCAAAACAAGTTTGGATCAGCCCATCCGGCCGCGAGTTTCGTGACCAAGCAATTGCTTCATTGTCACCTGACTTCGAAATTCTGGCAGAGAAGTTCAGCATCGATAAAGTGCGGAAAATGCTGCCACCAATATCCGAACTGAGAGCGGTCTTGGATGTGCAGAGGGGACAGTCTTAAGACTGAACTGGTGGTCTGGCTCCGGAATAAATTCGAACATCTTTTAGAGTCCGCTCGGGGGCCATTCTAACCGCAACGAGCATTCCTCCCCAGGACCGATCGGGGGTTACCGGTGCGAACAAGCCCCCATGCTCGCAGCGTCAGCTTGTGGCCGTGAAGCCATCTGCCCGGCCAACACGCCGACGGAATGTCCACCTTCTGGCGCCTTCTTGCCAGAAGCCTGGCTTCGTGTCCGTATCATCAACAACAGCCATCCGATGCAGCCTGAATCGGTGCTTATGCACGCGCACTCGGCTGTTCAATCGCTACTGTTGCCAGGATCCCGCCAGGCACGCTCAAAGGGCAGTCGCCACGCGCGGGGTGCAATGAGCTGGTGGATAGACTTCGGTCCCCATGAATCCGGCTGGTAGAACCGCACCGGCGGTGGATCGTCAAGCAGGGGCGTCGACACCTCCCAAAGTCGCTCAATGCCTTCTGCGGTGGTGAACAGGGTATGGTCACCGCGCATCGCATCCAGGATCAGGCGCTCGTAAGCCTCGAGCACGTCGCCGATCCAGCTTGTGTCCCCCATCGCAAACTGCATGCTGAGCTTGTCCAGACGCATACCGGGACCGGGACGCTTGCCGTAGAAGGACAACGACATCCGCGAGGCGTCCGCGAGGTCGAACGTCAGGTGATCGGGGCCTTGAGCGCCGACCCCCGATCCCGCGGGAAACATGCTTTTGGGCGGCTCATGGAACGCGATCGAGATGATCCGCTGTCCCTCGGCGAGCCGTTTGCCTGTGCGCAGGTAGAACGGCACGCCGGCCCATCGCCAGTTGTCGATCTCGCATCGCAGCGCGACAAAGGTCTCGGTATCCGATTCAGGATCGACCCCCGGCTCCGAGCGATAGCCAGCATATTGCCCACGCACAACGTCCTTCGGCTGAATAGGCAGCATGCTCCGAAAGACCTTGTTTTTCTCCTCGCCGATGGGTGTCGGCTCAAGGGAGGTCGGCGACTCCATCGCCGTGAAGGCAAGGATCTGGAAGAGATGAGTCACCACCATGTCCCGAAAAGCCCCGGTCGACTCGTAGAACCCGGCGCGTCCACCGAGGCCCAGCGTCTCGGGCACATCGATCTGAACGTGGTCGATGAAGTTACGGTTCCAGATCGGCTCGAACAGGCCGTTGGCGAAGCGGAATGCCAGGATGTTCTGTGCTGCCTCCTTGCCCAGGAAATGATCGATACGGAAAATCTGGTCTTCGGTGAAAACCTCGTGCAACTCGCTATTCAGAACGACGGCGCTCTCGAGATCGGTGCCGAAGGGCTTTTCCATGATGATCCGGGACTGATCGACAAGGCCGGCTTCGGCCAGCAGCTTTACCGCCGGGAGAGCCGCAGCCGGCGGCACGCTCAGATAGTGCAGCCGGCGGCTCTCAGCGCCGAACGATTTCTCCGCCTTTTTCACCGCGGCCTTGAGCGCGCTTGCGCCTTTGGCGAGCGGCACATAGTCGAGGGTCTGAGCAAATGCGGCCCAATCATCCTCGCCCAACTCGCGTGAGAAGAACTGGTCGAGCGCACCCCGGACGATGCCGCGGAAATCATCAAGGCTGATGTCATCCAGAGAGACGCCGACGATCCTTATACTGGGGACGAAGCCTGTGACGGCAAGATGGAACAGACCCGGCAGCAGCTTGCGCCGGGAGAGATCGCCTGTGGCGCCGAAGAGCACGACGACCTGAGGATATCTCGGACCGACATGTGAGGAGTTTCTGGCCAATGCGTCCCCTTTCCATTCTGTGTTCGGCCTAACGCGGCTCCTGGGCCGTTGAGGATCATTTTTTATGCGTCGGCAGTGATACGCAATGGCTTACTTGATGCTCATTGCTGAAGGCAGGTTCGGGTCATGGGTGAGCCTTACAATCGATGATGGCGCGCGTGCGCTCACCAAGCCATAACCCGCCGGAAGGACATGACGATCTCCCAAGGTCGCTGACGGGCTCCGCCCTAAGGCAAGTTCTGGATCCAGAAATGTGAACGCAGCGCCGGCGGCCAGCGATACCCTTCATGCCACTCTCTACCATTCCAAAGCTCTCATTCAGTCCGCTGTAGCATTGATTTGGTGGCAGGCTTCTTCCGACGGCAATTTGGCGATAGGCTGTAGTTGGAGCCCAAGCTTTGAAATGACTTCCTCTAACCAGGCCACAATATGTCACGCTACGAAGAACTGCTGAAGCGCCTGCGCAACGGTGCCCAAGTCATGATTGATGGCGGCACTGGCACCGAGGTGGAGCGTCGTGGTGTTCCGCAACTCGAAAACGCCTGGAATGGAGGCGGCGCTTTGAGCCACCCCGATATCGTGAGAGACATACACGAAGACTACATCCGACACGGCGCCAAGATTGTTATCTCCAATACTTTCGCGACCTCGCGCAACCTTTTGGAGGATGCAGGCGTCCCAGAGCTTTTTCACGACTACAATCGTCGCGGGGTCGAACTCGCCTGTGAGGCACGCGACGCCATGGGCCGCCAAGATGTGCTTGTCGCTGGAGGGATCTCGCATTGGTCCTTTTCCGGCCGATTGCCATCCCTCGACAACCTTAGAGACGGTGCCTCGGAGCAGGCCCAGATCATGGAACAGGCCGGGGCTGACCTCATCATGCTGGAAATGATGGTCGAGATCCCCCGGATGCTTGCGGTGCTCGAAGGCGCAAAGACAAGCGGCCTGCCGGTCTGGGTTGGTCTCTCCTGTGCCCCTGACGCTAAAGGTGTCATGTGCTTGCAAGCTGGAGAGACTGATCCCAACGGCGTGGTAATTGCTCAAGATGGCCAATTATTGGCAGATGCGGTTACCGCACTTCAGAGTAAGCAGGTTCCGCTCCTAAGCATCATGCACACCGACGTGTGCCACATCGAGGCTTGCCTCGATGTTGTGGAGGCGCATTGGGATGGTCTCATCGGCGTTTACGCCCATTCAGGGAAATACCTCGATGGCAAATGGATCTTCGATGGAACCATCACTCCCGAAGATTATGCAGCGGCAAGCCGAGGGTGGCTTGATCGCAATGTGCAAATCGTCGGCGGCTGCTGCGGCATCCGCCCAGACCACATTGCCGCTATGAGCGCGCACATCTATGGCCGGCCTTCCCCTTGAGAGACCCTAATGGGCCGCTATCAAGTGGTTTGCCTCCGGAAACTTTTCTTTAACTTCATGCAACTTTCAGCCATCGATCCTGTGACGACTAAATTCGGCTCAGAAGACTCTTTAGCGATTGCTGTTCCGCACTTGAAAGCGGTGAAAGAATGTTAGCCAGCACGTCTGCCACCGCCTGCTGAAGCATATCGACGGTTTCTTGTCCCATTGGCGTCAGCGCCAGGAGGCAGACACGAGCGTCCTTTGGAGACTCGCGGCGTTCGAGCAAGCCCTTGCGTTCAAGAGCCTTGGTGGCTCTTGTAATCTGGGATTTATCCCGAGACATCTGTCGCGCCAATTCCTGGATGGGGATTGGCTCGATTTCCGCCAGCGTCAGCAGGAGAATCCCCCCGCCTGGTCCAACTTGGTGGATATCGAACGTTGCAGCCTTGGCATTCAAGGAAGCGTGGATGCGCCGCATAAGGCTGTCGACGAGCCGCGCGATTTCTATGTCGGACATATGCGTGATTTAGTTGACAAAGTCCACCATCTTTCATTAGTTGACATAGTCAACATACTGCGAGTGTCTGCCATGGGCAAACAGGTCTTGTGCGCGGTCTTGCAGGCCAAATCAATCAAGAGGAAAGAGCATGGCGAACCCACAGAGACTTGCCTTGAAGGTGGCGTCCATTCTTTGGATCATCTGGGGGATCGTGCATGCTTTCGCCGGCATCATGGTGATCACAACCGACGCCGCTTCCGGTTTTCAGGCGATCGGCGATGCTGTCGATCCTGCCGAATTAGAAGGCCCCTATCACGCTGCGGTTGCTGCCGTCCTCAATCAGCATGCATGGAACCTCCTTTGGTTCGGGATCGTTACGATTGTCGGCGCTGTTTTCATCTGGCGACGCGAGATCACGGCAATTTGGGTCACAGCGATGGTGGGCGGTCTTGCCGACCTCGGTTATTTCATGTTCATCGATCTCGGCGGCTTCGCAAAGTTCTTCCCTGGCACGCTGATGACGATTATCTCGGCAACGGCGATCATTCTGAGCTTCTGGGTATGGTTCTCGCATCGTAAGGCCTAACACCCGATAGAATCCGATGGGTCAACGATGGAGGCGTGCGCACCGATGACGGAATTGACCATGCCACCGGCCCGAGACTTTGGTTGGGCCCCGAAGCCAACCGAATCCTCGCATTTCGCCATTCACGAGCGACCGAACGGTCAATTCTGTGTGGTCTTGAACCACGCGCTGTTGCGCGGCTGCACAGCCGACATGATCCAATGGTGGTTCCTGCACTTTCCGAACCTGTCGGTGAAGCTAATCGATAGTCCGGGCTATGAGGGTAAGATTATCCCCGCTTATCTGCTCTGGCATCCGATCGATCACCTGAACGCAACGCTTTCGGGAGTTCTTGGCCCCGATCGAACGTCGCGGGCGGGGGCTTCAATTCATATCCGCGAGGCGATGCAGTACGACAAATTTGGATGGAAGTATCCGGTCGATGCCAAGCTCAAGCTTTTCTATGTCGCATCCGATGGTTGGGCCATGGGCAAATCGCTACCGTTGATCGGCCCGGTAATGATACTCCGCATTCACTTTAAGGACGTCATGCAAGATGGTCGGGCTATCGGCGTGCACTACCACTACGAAGTCGTCATCGGCGCGACTGCAGACAACATGCTGACGCGCCTGATCAACAAGCGTCTTTGTGCAAAGTTCGGCCCTGAATTCTTTGACGCCTGGCACCGACATAATGTGATCGAAGTCGGCGTTTTCGAGAACTTCCTGCCGCCACTCTTCGATCAGAACGCGGATCTCACAACTCTCTCGTATCAGCGCGACATGGATCCCAAACCCTTCTCGCCAAGCGAGCAGAAAGGTTGCGACCTCGCTCTATTTGAACGGCGACTTGGCGGCTTCAGGAAAACGAACGATCCGTTCGCGTTTCAGCAAGCTGATCAGCCGACGTTCCTTTAGTTCCCATCAAGTTGCCAAGCTACGAGGCCGAAACACCGGGAACTTACTAAGTGGGAACATCAAAACGTCTGCCAGGATACGTTTGATGGTGTCTTGCGCGAATTGAGAGTTGTTCGCTGGGTCCGGTCTGGGTCCAAGTTCCGCATGAGCACCCTGCCACGCAGTGCGGGGAATGCGTCCGTAAGCTGCCATGTCGGCTGGGGATCGCACGGAGCGTTGGCCATGCGCCCCCTTGCGGCCGCAAGGGCTTCGGCGAGGATGTGTCTTGCGACGCGAACACCGGCTGCTAGTGTTATTTTCCGGCTTGATGATGGCCTTAAGCGCCACCCTGCCGCTTGCCGCCCCCATCGCACTCTTTATCGGCATCGCGGTTACGGTGCATCTTGTTCAGGCATTTCATGATCCGGCTTCAAACAACTATAGGAGTTCAACATGAACCTATCTGGCAAGAAAGCGGTCATCTTCGGCGGCACATCGGGCATTGGTCTGGCAACGACAAAGATGCTGGCCGAAGCCGGCGCGACAGTCACGGCCATCAGCCGCGATCCTGCCAAGGCGGGGCAGTTGCCCGCGAATGCGGCGACCCAATCCTGCGACGTCCTCGACGGGGCCGCTGTCGCGGCGCTGCTGAATGACCTCGCGCCCTTTGATATTCTGGTAAGCGCCGCGACCGGCGGTAGCCGCGCAATCGGGCCGTTTCTCGAGATGGATATGGACGGCTACAAGGCATCATTCGACAAACTCTGGGGCTATGCGAACGTTGTCAGATACGGCGCAGAACATGTGACCGATGGTGGTTCCATCACGCTGGTTTCAGGCGCGCCGGCGCGAAACTGCCGCCCCGGGCAGATTGCGCTTTCCTCGGTCGGTGGCGCGGTCGAAGCGATGGTGCGGGCGGCTGCCCGCGAAGTGGCACCGCGCATCCGTGTCAACGTTGTGTCACCCGGCACGATCGATACGCCCATGGTTCCCGTGCAGGGCGCCGAGCGCGACGCGCTTTACAACAAAATGACCCAGAACAATCTGATCCCGCGCGCCGGCACTGCAGACGAAGTCGCCGAGGGTATCTTGTTTGTGATCAAGAACGGTTTCGTCACCGGCACGACTGTGGACGTCGACGGCGGATGGCTGTTGGCCTGACGTTGTCGCTTAGTCCCGAGGGTGTTTTGCGATGAGATCGCAAGATATTCTGGGCAAGCTTGCGTCCGAAGACTACTGAGACGAGCGCACAGACAGGATCGCCGACGCACGCTTTGGATGTCTTTCAAGACTGCCATCTAGCCGGCAGGTGCGCCAGCGACGGCAATGCCCAGCAAATGCCGACGCTGCTGCCAGCTCGGGTGGGTTTCCGGGCCGTGTCAACGTAGCCACGAGGGGCAGCCGATCCTTTGGGATGACTGACATATCGCTTAGCCAGAATCATCTTGACCAGGAGAACGGCCCCTGCAGATGAATCCGACGATCGCTGGATGACCAGTCGGCTACGGGCAAGGAGATCGAATGTACAAGCTTATCGGTTCCCCTAAGACCAGAGCGCTTCGGGTTGTTTGGATGCTGGAGGAGTTGGGTCTTGATTACGAGATCGATCCGGCAGGACCGCATAGCGATGCCGTCCTCTCGGCCAATCCATCCGGGAAGGTGCCAGCTCTCCAAATCGGTGACGATGTCATCATCGACTCCGTCGCCATCTGCCAATATCTCGCCGATAAGCACAACAAACTGACCTACCCGGCCAGTGGTATCCAACGCGCGCAGCAGGATAGTTGGACGCACTACCCTCTGGACGACGTCGACTCGATCCTATGGTTCAATGCGAAGAATACTTTCGTCCTGCCGGAAGAGCTCCGAAGTGAGAAAGCCCGTGAGGCTTGCCGTTTCGAATTCGACAAGTCGATGGTCGTTTTGGAAAAGCGGCTCGGTGATCATGACTATGTCATGGGCGACAAATTCACCGTTCCCGATCTTGTGCTGGGCCATTGCGCAGGCTGGGCGGTCAATGGTGCTGGATGGACCATTCCAACAGGACGTGTCGCCGACTACATCAATCGTGTGCGATCGCGTCCAGCCTGCGTTCGCGCGCTTGAGATAAGGAATCGATACTGACATCCCCCATTTTTGCTGACCGACTCCGCTCCAATGGCCGCTTTCGAATCCAAGGCGGTGAACGCGGTTGGACGCTAGGCAGTGCCAGGTACGGACCTAGGGCCACTGGGCTAGATCGGGCCAAGGCAGGCATTCTTGGAACGCGCGATCAGTGGTCGAGGCTCTGACCGTGTCCGTAGATGTTCTGTGCAATGGCATCGACATGGATATCTGCACAATCGGTAAACGCAAACCCGCAGCTCTGACCTTGAAACGCGATGTTGAGGTCGGTTCCGCCGAGCAGCACGGTCTCGACATTCAGCTTGTCAACAAGATCCGCACCTGCCGAGAAGAAGACGTCTCTAAGGGCGTCTGTGGGCTGCCCGGTCGTGGCGAGCTGAACATAGGCTTCATGAACACGGTCCAGGGCGTCTCCTTCAGGCGCAAGAACTTCCAAAGCGCCGAGCTTTCCGTACATGGACGTCGCCATGACCGTCCTGGTTCCGAGCAGGCCCACTCTCTTCATGCCGCTGGCTTCGAGCGAAGCCCTGAGGACTGACATCATGTCGACGACAGGCAACGGCGATAGGCCTTCAAAGACGTCGACGCAAAAATGCCCGGCGATCGAGGTGATCGCGACGCACTCTGCACCGGCGTTCGCAAGTCTCTCCGTGAGCCTTAGATAGATGGCGCTTTGGGCGTCGTGATCATTCGCAGCGAGATTCGCCAGGAGCGTCGGCGTATCAGCATGGACAATGGTCAGTTCAAGATCGACACGCGCCTTAGCCGCTCGTTCGATTAGGCCGCGATAGTAGAAATCCGTCGCCGCAGGCCCGATACCGCCAATCAAGCCAATGTGCATCGTCATCTCCCAGGCCTTTGGGCAGGTCAACAATAGTGAGGAAAGCGTTCTTGAGGGAAAAGGTGAGCGGACGGTTCATGCCAAAGCTCGATCCAAAGCTGAAGAGCAGTGGATCAGCGTTGTATCGAAGACGGGAATCGAGACATTCTTTTGATTAAGTAGCATGCCGACTTCGGTACATCCGAGGATCAGGCAATCCGCACCGGCTTCGACCAGCCGCTCTGCTATATCGACATAGGCTGCTTCGCTTTCCTCTGATTTGATGTCCTTGCAAAGCTCTTCATAAATGATCCGGTGTGTTTCTGCACGGTCAGCACCATTGGGGAGAATGACACTCAAACCTGCGGAAAGCAGCCGGTCAGTATAGAATGATTGCTTCATGGTAAAGGCGGTCGCCATGAGCCCTGGCGATGTCAAACCTTCCGCAACAATGGCCTCGGCGGTTGCATCGGCGATGTGCACGAGGGGGATGCCGACATCCTCCATCATTGGCTCGGCGAGCTTGTGCATCGTGTTGGTCGCCAAGACGATCAGATCAGCCCCGCCACGCTCGAGAGCGGCAGCTTCGGCGTTGAGAAACGCGCCCGCTTTCTCCCACTCACCTTTGACCTGAAGATCTTCGATAAGGGCAAAGTCGAGGGAGCGGATGAGAAGCTCCGGCGAGTGCAGACCGCCAAGGCGTTGCCGCGTCAGATCGCACAGCTCGCGATAATAGATCTGCGTGGAGGCGGCTGACATGCCGCCGAGGATGCCGATTGTCTTCATTTGTCGATGCGGGTCCTGCCGATCTGACCAAAGACGGAGATGTAGATGTTCGAAGGGCATGAAGCCAGAACTCTGCCGCAAGATCCATTGTCTGCGTCAGTGGCTTGAGGTTTCCGGCGCAATTCCCCAAGAAGGTTCGTGCGAAGGATGGGCCATGCATAGGGCTCCGCAACTTGGATATGGATCGGGAACATGCGCTCGTTAAGAATTGACAAAGGGCGATTGTCGACCGGTTGCTGCAAATTCTTGGGGCCAGAATGGATCTGCGTCAACTTCGCTATTTCACGCTTGTTGCGGATCTGAAGAGCCTGGCGCAGGCGTCTGCGCATCTGGGAATCGCGGCACCCGCTCTGAGCCGGTCGATCGGCGCCCTCGAAGGCGAGCTCAAATGTCCGCTGTTCGAGCGGGACGGTCGGGGCATGCGGTTGACGGCTGCGGGCGAAATCCTGCATGGCAAGGCCGTCCAGATCCTCCGCGATATCGAGCTCGCGCGCCAGGACGTCATGGCCGAGGGCGAGCATCTCGCTGGTGATGTCGGCATTGGCGCCACGCCCTCGGTCATCGGCCTTCTCGGCGCCGACTTCATCAAGCAAAGCCTCGATCGCTTTCCCAAAGTGCGGCCGCGGCCGGCCGAGGGCTATAGCGGCTATCTGCAGAACTGGGTGCTGACCGGTGTGGTCGATTTCGCGCTGATCAACGGTCAGCCGCCGAGCCATATCCGGTTGCACTGCGAACGTCTTGCGGTGGAGCGGCTGTTCGCGATCGAGCGTCCTGCCTCTGCGACTGGAAGCGATGATGCGGTGGCGCTCGATGACTTGCTGGACGCGCCCCTGCTCCTGCCGTCAGCGCAGAACCCGATCCGGGGTCTGATCGATGAAGCGGCCGAGAGACTTGGTCGAACCGTCTCGACCACGTTGGAGATCGACTCCGCCGGCCTGCTGAAGACGCTGGCGGCGGACGGGCTGGCCGCGGCCGTTCTGCCTTTTGCCGCCGTGCAGCAGGAGGTCGCCTCAGGCAAGCTCTCGGCAAGGCCGATCGTCGAGCCCGAGATCACCAGCGATTTGACCCTGATCCATCTGAAAGACCGCCCGCCGTCCAAGGTTGCGGCCGAGCTGATCGGGCTGATCCTCGATATTCTGGAAGACGTTGTTTCGGGCGATGGCCGGCACGGTTTCGTCGAGGTCTGCCGGCCAGAACGCTATCGGCGCTGAACGCCTGCAATACTGAATTGCCGAAACGGTAATTCGCCGAGCAATCCGCGCCCGCTATCGTGATCCCGCTGTTTGGGAGAATGATGCGATGCGGATCGGTGCGGATATTGGCGGGACGTTCACCGATGTCGTCCTGGTCGACGACCAGACCGGTGGCCTGAAGCTGGGGAAGGTGCTGACCACCCCCGAGCAGCCGGATGATGCGGTCATCGATGGCGTGCGGGAGGTCGCCGGCGATGTGCGCGCCGAGGTCCGGCATCTCGTCCACGGCACGACGCTCTTCACCAACGCCCTGATCGAGCGCAAGGGTGCGTTGACCGCGCTCATCACCACCAAGGGCTTTCGCGACGCCGTCGAGATCGGGCGCGAGCATCGTTATGACATGTACGATCTGCGCCTGCGCCGGCCGGAGCCGATCGCGCGACGCCGGCACCGGTTCGAGATCGCCGAGCGCATCCTGTCCGATGGTTCCGCGCGCGAGGCACCCGATGAGGCCGAGATCCGGGCCCTCGGCAAGACGCTTCAAAGCCAGGAGATCGAAGCCGTCGCCGTTTGCCTCATGAACGCCTATCTCAACCCCGTGCATGAGCGGATCGTCGGCGAGGTGTTGCGGGGCGAACTGCCGGACCTGCCGATCACCCTTTCCAGCGATATCGCGCCTGAGATCCGAGAATACGAGCGGACGTCGACGGCGCTTTGCAACGTCTATGTGAAGACGATCGCCGAGCACTATCTGGGACGGCTGGAGGCGCGCACCAAGGATGTCCTGCAGGACCACGCCCGCCTTTTCGTCATGCAGTCGAATGGTGGATTGCTGACGGCGGAGCAGGCGATCGAAGCGCCCATCCGGCTGGTTGAATCTGGCCCTGCGGCCGGGGCGCTCGCCGCAGCCCATTACGGAAAGAGCCTCGGGCTTTCGGATGTGCTCTCCTTTGACATGGGCGGAACGACGGCGAAGGCCTGCCTGATCATCGACGGCGAGCCGCTGCTCGCGCCCGAATTCGAGGTCGATCGCCAATATCAGTTCAAGAAAGGCAGCGGCCTTCCGGTCAAGGTGCCGGTGATCGAGATGATCGAGATCGGCACGGGCGGTGGCTCGATTGCGGAAATCGACACGCTCGGTCGGCTGAAGGTCGGGCCCAAAAGCGCCGGTTCGACGCCAGGCCCGATCTGCTACGGCCAAGGCGGGCTGCTGCCCACAGTGACCGATGCAGATCTGATGCTCGGCTATCTGAACCCGGATTTCTTTCTGGGCGGCGACATGGCGCTCGACCTGGATGCCGCCGGCGACGCCATTGCCGAACAGGTCGGCGAGCCGCTCGGGCTGGATCGTCTCGATGCTGCCTTTGGCATTCATCAGCTCGCCAATGAGGCGATGGCCTCGGCGGCGCGCATCCACGCGATCGAGCGTGGGCGCGATATCTCGGAGTTTCCGATGTTCGCCTTCGGCGGGGCAGGCCCCGTGCACGCCTATGGTGTGGCGCGCATCCTGAAACTGCCGCAGATTATTTATCCGTTTGGCGCAGGCGTGATGTCGGCAATCGGTTTTCTGACGGCCCCGCTCGCCTTCGATTTTGTGCGTTCGCATCCGATAAGGCTCGAGACGGCCGATTGGCCGAGCGTCAATCGCCTGATCTCGGAGATGGAGGACGAAGGTCGCGCCCGGCTCGCCCAGGCCACCAGAGACGCCGACATCACCTTTAGGCGCACGGCCGATATGCGCTATCGAAAACAGGGCTTCGACATCTCGGTGCCGATCCCGAACGGCGAGCTCGGACCTTCGAGCGTTCCCGGCATCATCGCTGCGTTCGAGCGGATCTACGAAACGCTCTACGGCCACACGATCCCGGACACGCCGATCGACGTCATGTCCTGGCGTCTGGTCGCCTCCGGGCCGAAGCCGGAGCTAAGCCTGCCGGTTGGCGGCGCTGGCGATCGGGACGCGCAAAAGGGCGAACGCCGCATCTATGTGCAGGATCGAGGTTTGATCGACGTGCCGGTCTATGACCGCTATCTGCTGGGCGCCGGCGACCGGCTGGAAGGTCCGGCGATCGTCGAGGAGCGCGAGTCGACCGTGGTGATCAACGGCCCGGCAACGATCCGCGTCGATCACAACAGAAACCTGATCGTCGATCTGGAGCCGGCGCCATGACCATCCCCGACCTCGATCCCATCACGCTCGACATCATGTGGGGACGGATGATCGCCACGGTGAACGAGCAGGCTGCGGCCCTGATGCGCTCATCCTTCACCTCGATCGTGCGCGATGCCGGCGATCTCTCCGCCTGCGTGTTCGACCGACGCGGACGCATGGTGGCGCAGGCCGTCACCGGTTCGCCCGGCCACATCAACTCCATGGCCACCGGCATGGCCCATATCGTTAAAGAATTCCCGATCGACACGCTCGAGCCGGGCGATGTGATCATCACCAACGATCCCTGGATCACGGTCTCGCAGCTCCACGACATCACCATCGCCACGCCGGTCTTCCACAAAGGCCGCGCCGTGTCGCTTTTCGCCAATTGCTGCCATGCGCTGGACATTGGCGGGCGCGGCCTATCGGCGGATGCGCGCTCGATCTTCGAGGAGGGGCTGTTTCTTCCGATTATGAAGCTGCACGAGGCCGGCAAGCCGGTACAGCCGATCTACAAGATCATCGAGAAAAACGTGCGCACGCCCGATGAGGTCGTCGGCGACATCCACGCCCAGATCATCGCCAATGAGGTCGGCGGGCGGCAGCTCCAGTCCTTCCTGCAGGAATTCGGCCTCGACGACATCGAAGCTGTCGCGGATGCGATCATCGAGCGCTCCGAACGCGCCATGCGAAGCGCGATCGATGCGCTGCCCGACGGTGAGCACAGCTTTGCGCTCACGCTCGATGGCTTTGGTGAACCAATCGACATCAAATCGGCCGTGACGATCGCCGGCGACGAGATCACGGTCGACTATGACGGCACCTCGCCGATGGTCGATCTCGGCGTCAATGTCGGCTTCAACTACACCGTCGCCTACACGACCTACGGCGTGAAATGCGCGATCGCGCCGGATGTCCCGAACAATGCCGGCTCCTTCCTGCCGATCCGCACACTCGCTCCCGAGGGTTCCATCCTGAACGCAACGCCGCCCGCTGCGGTCGCGGGCCGCCATACGGTCGGCCATTTCCTGCCGTCGGCGATCATGGGCGCGTTGAGCGGTATTCTCCCGGACAAGGTGATGGCGCCCGGTGCGGATAGTTTGTGGAACACGCACATCGCCGGGCATGACGCGCGGGACGATGCCTATTTCTCCTACACCTGGTTTTCGACAGGCGGCACCGGCGCACTCAAGGGTCAGGACGGCCTTTCCGCCACCTCCTATCCGAGCGGCGTTGCTGGCGTGCCCGCGGAGATCATCGAAGCCCTGACGCCGCTGGTGGTGCGGAAGCGCGCCCTTCGGCCCGACTCCGGCGGGGCCGGCGAGCATCGTGGCGGTCTCGGCCAGGTCATGGAGATCGAGGTTCGGACCGAGCGGCCCTATCTGTTCTCCGGCCTCTATGAGCGCTGCACCCATCCGGCCCCCGGCCTCGATGGCGGCAAGCCGGGCATGACCGGCGCCATCGATACCTCCAACGGCGAGGACCTAAAACCCAAGATCAGCCGCATGCTGCCATCAGACACCGTCGTCACCCTGCATATCCCAGGCGGCGGCGGCTTCGGTGATCCGATGAAACGCAGCACTGACGCCATCTGCGAGGACATCAGGGACGGCTACGTGACACCGGACGGTGTCAGGCGCGATTATGGCCTTGAGCCGAGCTGACGAGGAGTGCCGCTTTGCCCACCCAGACCCGCTTCATTCTCATCGCGTCCATGGATGTCGATCCCGCTTATGAGGATCTGTTCAACGAGATCTACGACGGCGAGCATGTGCCGCATCTCTTGAAGGTTCCGGGCGTTCGCAGCGTAACACGCTACAAAGGTGTGCCCGCCGAGATCGCCATTGCCGACGGCACGCAGCCCTTGCCGCCGGCATCGCCGGTCTATACGGCGATCTATGAGCTCGACAGTCCCGATGTCCTGAAAAGCTCGGCATGGGCGCGCGCCGTCGAGGCGGGGCGCTGGGCCTCGGACGTCCGGCCGCATACACGAAACCGCCATCACGCCGTCTACGAAAAAACATTCGCCGCAACCGAGGAGACATGATCCCATGGCCGACCACCCGGAATTCCACAATCTCGATGATGAGGGCGATGGCATCGTTCGCCAGCTTGCGGATGGGCTCAGCACCCGCATTTTTCCAGGCGACCAGGCCATGATCTCGATCGTGGAGGCGGGGCCGCATGCCGAGGGCAAGATGCATCAGCACCCGGAGGAACAATGGGGTGTGATGCTCGAAGGCTCGGCGATCCGCGTTCAGGGTGATCAGGAAATTGCCGTCAAGAAGGGCGACTTCTGGCGCACGCCCGGCAATGTCCCGCACACGCTTCGCGCCGGTCCCGAAGGTTGTCGCGTGCTCGATATTTTTGCTCCACCGCGTGACGAGTACAAAAAGCCAGGCTCCGGCTTTGGCGGCGGCTGAGCGATGGCCGTTAACTTACACGACGCCCCGTTTCGGCAGCTAGGCACAAGCGAACGCGACGCCTGGAAAGACGCCGAGGCCGCTGCCGTCTCCGATTGCCTCGAACGCGGCATGGCGATGGATGGCGGCCTGAAGCCTTTGGATCCTGCCATGCGCCTCGTCGGTCAGGCGCGCACGGTGCGCTGCATGGTCGGCGACAACAGCGCCCTGCACGCCGCCATCACGCTTGCCCGCCCCGGCGAGATCCTGGTGGTCGATGCGGGCGGCTTTCTTGGTACCGCGGTCTGGGGCGGGTTGATGACGGAAGCCGCCAAGCGGAAAAACATCGCCGGGATCGTCGTCGATGGCGCCGTCCGGGATAGCGCCGAAATCATCGAGCTTGCGTTCCCTTGCTTTGCCCGGGGCACCGTTCCCGCTGGCCCTCACAAAGGCTTCGGCGGCGCCATCGATGTGCCGATCAGCTGCGGCGGGATCGCCGTCCATCCGGGCGACCTCATTATCGCCGACGCCGACGGCGTCACCGTCGTTCCGCTGGCGCGCGTCGAGGACACGTTGACTGCCTATCACGCACTCAAAGCGAAGGAAGCAAAGGCCCTCGCCGCTCTGGAGGCCGGCGGCACGCTGGCGGACATCTACGGCGTGCCTGAGATCACGAAAGTCTAACGATATGACGACGGCGTTCACCAGAGCCGAGCACGATCTGACGATCGATGGCGTTTCGCTTCGCTTGCCGGCAATCAGCCGCGGCGGGACGAGAGCACCCATGGTCTTTCTGCATGGCTTCGGATCGACCAAGGAGGACTATGCCGACATCGTCCATCACATGGCCTTCGATGATCACCCCTTCTTCGCCTATGACGCGCCCGGCTGTGGCGAGTCCGATTGCTCAGACCTCTCCAAAATCGACATTCCGTTTCTGGTGCGTACCGCCGAGGCTATGCTGGCATGGGCCGGGATCGAAAAATTCCACCTTGTCGGCCACTCGATGGGCGGTCTGACCGCCTTGATGCTCGCCCACGCCCATCCCGAACGTATCCTGAGCTTCACGGACATCGAAGGCAACATCGCGCCTGAAGACTGCTTCTTGAGCCGCCAGATTATCGAGCATGCCGATCCCGATCCGGACAGGTTTTTCGATGCCTTCATTGAACGAACGCTGCACCAGCCTGCATTTGCTTCAGCCCTCTACGCCGCCAGCCTTCGCCACAAAGTGCGAGCGGGCGCAGTGCGCGGGATCTTCACGTCCATGGTCGAGCTTTCCGATCACGGCGGGCTGATGGAGAAGTTCCTGGGCCTGCCCTGCCCGAAAATGTACATGTTTGGCGAGCAGAACAGGTCGCTCAGCTATCTCGACGACATCGAAGCCAAGGGTGTCCGCCTGGCTGAAATCACTCACTGCGGCCACTTCCCCATGTACTCCAATCCCATAGCAATGTGGCAGGCTATCGCCAGTTTCCTTGAGGAAGTCTGACCGGAGTAGCCCGGCCGATCTTGTCGTTTCGTCAGCTAGTGAAAATCTTCTATTTTCATCGCTTCAAGCGCTCCCAGACGTCACCAATGAGATTTTTCGAGTACATGCCGAAATGCCCATTCAGTTCTTTTACTGCTTCATAAGTCACTCATTGAAGGATAAGGACTTTGCCAGTTGGCACCACGCGGAACTCCAGAACTTTGTTTTGCCCCGCATAATCATCCAGATTGGTACGAAGACCTGGGACAAGATCGACGACCCATCCGAACCCGACACAAGGTTTAACTGACACGCTTAAGAGGAGCGATCGCCAGCGATTGGTTCGAGGACGAATGGACGCGCAGCGTCTAGCGACCGGGAGTTAACCTGATGCGACAGGAACGGTCACGGCCTCTTCGTTTCAATCGTGATCGAAGCTCTGAACGGTAGGGACGGCTGACAGGGCGTTCGATGCCGTTGTCGAGCTGGCAGATGACCTTCTCGCCGTCTCGCCTTAAACGCCTTGACGTTATCGGTTGCGACCCAGTGCGAGCGGTGAATACGCATGTCGTCGACATCGTCGAAATGGCCGAGAGCCCGCCCGAACGCGTGGAGGATCAAGGTGTCTCCCGCCGGCGGATAGACCCTGAGATGGTGCAATTCAGAGCTCATCGCGATCACGTCTCGTCCGAGCTTTTGGGAGACGAGGGATCAGAAATGATCTTGTTCCGTCGCTGGGGGCGTTGCGTCCGACACCAACGATCTGCTTTCGATCTGGAGAAGCCGAGTTGCGTTGAAGCCTGTCCAGATCAACAGAAACGGCAAGATGATATCGCCGAACTCACCGATGAGATCGGTGCGAATGGGCTGGTCGATAAGGTCGTCCCCATCATTGATTGTCGGAAAAACCAATCCAAGCCATAGGCAGCCAGAGTAAACGCCAAGGCACCCAGGAGGCCGGCCAAGCCGACGATCAGCCATGGTGAGGCCCTATCCAGTCATTCAATCCGTTGGAGGGCTGCTTTTACCGCAGCAAGGAGGCAAGTCCCGGGAAGACAGGGGTCAGCCAGTAGGTAAAACCCATCAGGGGCGACAGCCCTTCGGAAGCGGACGGTGCCAGTGCTGCAAGCGCTATGGACGTCGCCAGCCCCGCACACAGCAAGAAACCTGGCCATGACGATCTTGGGTCAAGCCGCTTTAGAACATCGTAAGCCATCGACGCGATCAGTTTCTCCCATCCTGGGTTGGCAGGAACGTCATCCGGTCATTTCATGCATGCGTCATGTTCATTCGTGCAAGAGCCGACATGCTGTTAAGAATGCCCGTTTCGATCCTCGCCAGACGCGCCGCCCAGTTCATGACACCGATCGCGCTTTGCCTGTCCGCCGGAGCCGACGCTCACACAGGCAGTATCGTTGATCGCCTCTATGCCGAGCTGCAGGCGGGAGGAGGTTGGCCATATGGCAATGACGTGGAGGGAACCGGACTCCAAAGCGATGTCGATTTCGATCCTGGTTTGGTCGGTGGTGGCGCCGTCGGCATCGACATCGATGACAACTGGCGTGCCGAGCTTGAGTACATGTATCGAAGCAATGACGTCGACGACTTCGGCGGCAGCGAGATCGATGCTGACAGCGATGATTTTGCCTCAGTCGCTTTATGGCAAATGCCGAATACCGATCCGGCACATCGGATCAGGCATTTAGGCCTTATATCGGTGCCGGTGTCAGCATTATCCAGGAAATTGATTTCGATGAGAAAGGTAGGGACGATGCCGGCGAATTCAGCGATCGAGGCGACGTTGTCTTTCAGCTCATGGCCGGCGCCGACTACAGCCTGAACAGGTCCTGGAGCCTGAACGCGGGGCTTCGCCATTTCGATGCGGGATCGGTCACGCTCGATGGAGACGGAGATCGAGAGTTGGACGCCGACTACCGGCTGACTTCCTTGCTCTTGGGGGTGCGTTACAGCTTTTGAGATGAGAGGCCCGAAGCGGCTTAAGGCCGCTCTGGTCATATTCTTTCGGTGGCATTACGCCTTACAACGTCGACAATACATGGACAAGCGAACTTGCGCCTCCCAGACGGACTTCGCAATGCGGAGTAAGCTTTCCATTCTGACCACAGTCTTTTCTCACGATCGCGCCATATCCTGCATGAGCACCCTTATCTGTCGAGCAATTGGTCGTGCTCGAATATCACTGCCATGCTCAGTTAGGTCAAATCGCGATTCTAACGAAAGTATGTTCTCGGTGCTTGCGTTCCCCCGATTTGAACCTATCGAGACTGCCTCTTCTGAGCAGCGCCCTCATAATGCGCCGAAATCCAGCTTATCGCGGTTGCGAACCTACTGGATCAGGTACTGTTTACCATACAGTAGGTTTCCTCCACTAACCATCTGAAGTTCTTGCAGGTTCTCCTCCCACCCCTTCCTGACCCCGTAGCCTCCACGCTGAGGGTGTGGGGTCAGGAAGGGGTGGGAGGAGAGAGATAAAAGATGGTCATAGGAGGAAACAAAAAGGAAAGAGCTAAAAACAGAAATATGAGGATCAGATAGAGAAGAATGAATAACAGAAAATTAGTGTATAATATAGCAGATGAAAAAATTGGATTGTGTTTAGAGCAAGTGAGAATGCAGAGGATGAGGTCCGGTTTGGGAATAGGTAAATGCATGATCTTAGATAGGTGAATGGCGATCGATCGTGATGCGCGAGTATAGGTAGGTAGCATGTCGCAAGAGCAATAAATGATCGGCGCGGTGATCGCAGGCTAAGGAAAAAAGAAAAACGATCGGCGGTCTCATCAAGGATGAATTTAGAAAGGGGCCGTTCAAGGCCGATCGTCGACGGTCGTAGATCAGGCGTTCTGCGAATCGAACAGTCGGCTCGAGCCGACTCAAGAGACCAAAGACTCGTCCTCAAAAAATCCAAAGCATCCCTGCGTCAAGACCAGGCCCTTCGGGCGACAATGGCGGTCTCCCCATCTTTGCTTTGCTGCAGACTGGGAACCCTCCGCCATTTCACATCGGCGGCGAGGTTGCGGTGCCTGCGCATTCAAGCCAGCCAGGTTGCGCAATCACATTGAAAAAAGTCTGGCACCAAAAGGCAGGATTTCAGGCGCTCAGGGCTCCTAGGTATGGGTGAATTGTATCGAGGGCCTCCAGATGCGTGTTACCGAGCGGGACCGACTGATGCTCCAATGGATCAACGGTCATGGTTTCGTCATCATTCAGCAAGCCGCAACCTGGATGCGGGGCGGTTACGAAGCCGCCCGGCATCGGCTGGGATTACTGGTTAGGGCCAGCTATCTGAGGCGGAAGCGTTTTGAGCATCCGGAACCGCTCCTCCATTGGCTGACTAGGCAATGCGGTGAGGTTGCAGGCGAAACTCTGTCGGTTCCCAAAGCGATCAATCGCGTCATCTATCTGCACGACATCATGTTGGTCGATCTCGCCGATAATCTGGTTACGAGAGCCGGCGGCGAGTTTGTCCATGAGCGGCGGTTACACGCCGAAATCAAGGCCGAGGGTCTACGAGACCTAGCCCATCTCCCGAATGGTCTTCTCTATCTCGACAACAAGAAACCAATCGCCATCGAGCTGGAACTATCGCTGAAGGCTGCGGACCGGTTGCGCGACATCGTCACCGATTATGCGGTCGACAATCGGTTTCATGAGATTTGGTACGTCATCGGTGGTGACACAGGGAGCCGCTGTCGCCATAGGGTGAAAATGTCAAGAGATGCGAAAATCAGACGCCATCGTTCTAGGCCTTCACCTTTTGTCGCTTTGGACGCCCACCGAGGCGGCCGTTCTTTCTGCTCGCTTCCGCCTTGGCTTGGCTGCGGGATTGGCCTCCAGCCTGTCCCATAGCAGCTGACCAGGCCTTGGATCCGGTGACGCCGTTCAAAAGAGCCGGCAAATAGACATCCGCGTCTAGGCGAGGAAAATGCAATCCAAAACCTTTCGGGCTGATCTCGATCTCGCTCAGTTCATCTGATGTGGCATATTGCAGACCTTCGATCTCGCTTGGTACCAGCGCCAGTTCGATGCCTCGCCCGAGTGTGACCATGACCCGTTTGACCCGGCGGTCATAGCGCGCCGCCGTTGCCCAGATACCCTGCCGCGTATTCGTCTCGCCCCTTCGGTTGGCGGCCTCGATGTCGTTATGGTCAGCCATGAATCGACTCCCATTGTGCGCAGGCGACTGCCAGATGCTCGATCAAATATCTCTCAATTTGGTTAAGCCGACCTGGCTTGAACCCGTAAATCTCACGCAACTTCAGCGGCCCTTTAGGGCAATGAAGATGTCAGACCGACTCACACCCCGCTCCGATCACATGTATAGGAGTGGGACGATGATCGTTCGGATAGATCACAAACCTTAAGTTCCAAGCGCATGCCATCGTCGGCATGCTTCCATATGGCGTATTTTCTGAGAAAAACCCAAGCGCTTAGGTTATTGAATCATCTAATCAGTTCGAATGATGGCTTAAAGAAGCCACTTCTGCGCAACGCGGTTTGGTGCAAAAAGCTCGCTAAGCGTTTGTTTTATTGCAGCTGCATGAAGCGCAGCAAAGCACCGCTAGCGAGTTAATGAAAGATCAGAGGCTACAGAAACTCAATCCTTAAAAAATCGCATGCATTACGGCAGATCTGCCGAATCCCAAGAATCAGGATGGTTCGGGTTAAATCCTTCGAATGCTACCCCAGCTAAGAATGCCAGAGCCCCGAATTCTCTAACTTATTGTAAAAATTGGCGCGCACGCCAGGATTCGAACCTGGGACCTCTTGCTCCGGAGGCAAGCGCTCTATCCAGCTGAGCTACGCGCGCATACAACCCGTTCTATAGCGTAGCTATTCGGCGGCGGGAAGAGGCCTTTCGGATCGGGACGCTTGATCTCTTGCCCTTCAATCGTCAATTAGTAACTGTCATGAACTTTATGGCGCGAAGGGGTCTTTCGGGGACGACTTTGGTCGCCTTGAACTTTTGGAGCCCATTGTGCCTGGACCGTCGTCGATCCTGTCATCTCTCGCAATCGCCCTTTTCCTTGCCGCCATGCCGGCCTCCGCCGCCAGCGTGATGTCAGCCGGAACGAACGTCGAACCGCCGGCATTTCCGATCAATCTCGCCGCTGATGGACCGGTGATTGAGCTGGTCACCCCGGAGAATGGCGGGATCTATACCTCGCCAATCGGCATCGAGATCGCCTTTGCCTCCAAGGACGGCGCCTCGATCGACCTGTCGACCCTCAAGGTCACCGTGGTCAGCACCACGGTTGCCGGCGTCTTCGAGCTGGACATCACCGAGGACATCATCGATTACGCCTCGGAGGAAGGTATCAAGGCGCCGAGCGCCGAAATTCCTGCGGGCGAACATGTGGTCACCGTCCAGGTCGCCGATTCCGAAAAACGTCTGGCGGAGCGCCAGCTCTCGATCACGGTGCGCGAAGAAAGCGTTCTTGAACGGCGCGCTAATCAATAGAAATCGCCGACTATCCGTCGCTGGCCGCACCGTCAGCGCCCGAGCCTCCAATGGGTTGACCCTGTGAGATAAAGTCCAGCTGATGAAGCTCTACATGATGCGTTCCGCCGGTTCGTTTCGATGGAGGGGCGACAGCAAAAACAATCTCAAGTTGATAAATAAGAATCGGTCGACTATCACGAGTGGCTGACGATGATCATTCTGCGTTATGGTTTTGCTGCGTATCGGCGAAACCGGCGCGCCGAGGAGTGAGAGATTGGTGGCCACGCCTAGTGTCGACGGTTCCGCGGTGCCGCAGGCATTTTTAAGTTATGCGCATACCGACGATAAGGGTTTGGATGGCGCCATCAGTTGGCTGAAGAACGAGCTCGAAACCACTGTCCATCTCCTCACAGGCCGGCCGTTCACGATTTTTCAAGATCGAAATGACATTGAGTTTGGTCAGAATTGGTCGATTTGCCTTGACGAAGCACTGGAGCAAGCCCGCTTTCTCATTCCGGTTCTGACACCGTCTTACTTCATGAGCGTTCATTGTCGAGACGAGGCTGAGAAGTTCATAAAGCTCGAGGCCAAGTCCGGGCGACATGATCTCATCTTGCCGATCTATCTGATCGAAGCCGAGGTCTTGGAACATCCGATGATGCGCGCTGCCGACAGTCTCGCCAAGCATCTCCATAAGCGGCAGCGAAGCGACTGGCGCGATCCGGAGATGCAGTGGCGAACCAATCCCAAGATCAAACAGAAAATCATCAAGCTCGCCCAGCAGATCGACAAAGCGATGAAACGCACGGCTGCACCAGCCGAACGATCTCACTTGATGGCGCCGGTAAAGTCAGGGGAGGGATTGGATGCAAGCCAACCCGCTCCCGTCATCGAGCCGATCAAGCCATCGCTGACTTCAGAGCCTCCTTATGTCGGGAGCGATGCCTTTGTGAAGCACCCCCCCTCACAGAACCGGTTTCCTTTCGGGCCTGGCTCTAGGCATGGTGATCGTCGTCGGGGCAAGCCTCAGCACATGGTATTGGGTGTTGAAACCGGCGGCCGAAAACCCGCCATCAACCGAACCTTCTTTAGCTGCAGGTGACGAATCAACGGCACTTGCAACCATCGACCAGCTGAAGAATCGTCTGGCATTTGCAGAACGGGAGCTCGCAGCGTCTGCCGAACTGGTGAAAGAGCCGGGCGCCGCATTCCGCGACTGCCTGGATTGCCCCAAAATGGTGATCGTACCGGCAGGGAACTTCATCATGGGTTCAAAGGCGGGGATGGGTGAACGCGACGAGTTGCCCGCGCACACGGTCTCCATTGATCGAGATTTCGCCATCGGGGCCTATGAGGTGACCTTCGCCGAATGGAGTGCATGTGTTGCCGATGGCGGTTGCGAACACCAACCCAGCGATGAAGGTTGGGGGCAAGGCGATCCAAAAATTCGAGCACACCTGCCTGTCATCAACATCAATTGGTATGACGCTCAGGAATATGTTGCATGGCTCAGCAAGCGGACGGATCGGCGCTATCGTCTGCCGAGCGAGGCCGAGTGGGAATATGTGGCCAGAGGCGGGGCCGACACCCGATATTTTTGGGGCGATGAGGCGATCGGATGCCGATACGCCAATGGTGCCGACATGACCTACAAACGTGTTTCAGAGGTATCCTCGCAGGCTGTCATGAAATGTGACGACGGCTTTGCTTACACCGCTCCCGTCGGGTCTTTCGAGCCGAACGGGTTTGGCATCTATGACACCGCCGGCAATGTCAGCGAATGGGTGGAAGATCACAAAAGCGACGATTATCAAAAAGTGCCGAACGACGGATCCGTTCACCTCGATCCCGGCAAGGACTACAATCACCGTGCCATTCGAGGTGGCGATTGGTCGAAACGGCCGGAAAGTCTGCGTTCGGCAAACCGGTTGCAGAGCGAGCGCATGAGCAGAGAAAGCGTCAATGGCTTTCGCGTTGTCCGTGACCTGCGCGACTAGACGAGTTCACGATCCAACCCGCTCTCGTCATCAGGTTTGAGCAGCCAGTCCGTTTCCTTTCTTCCCGTTCTCGACAATATGGGGCGACGCTGGAGCGGTCAGCCTGAGGAAAAGCTCTTCCAGATCCGCCTCCGCCGTCGCGAGATCGCGGATCTGAAGGCCTTCCCTGCGCACCGCATCCAGAAGTTCGCCGACGCGGGCCTGGCTTGGCCGGTACTGGATGTCCAGATGATGCGGATCGACCAGAACCGCACCCAGCGCCTTCAACGCCTCGGGCAGGCGCGCCAACGGCTCGATCGTCGTCACCTTCAACGTCTTCTCGTCCAGCTTTTGAATCAATCCCCTGGTCTCGCCGCAGGCAACCAGCCGCCCCTGATCGATGATCGCGATCTCGTCGCACATCTCTTCGGCTTCTTCGAGGTAGTGGGTGGTTAGCACCACCGTGACGCCACGAGCGTTGAGCGCGCGCATGTGGCTCCAGAGACTGCGTCTCAAGTCGACATCGACGCCAGCGGTCGGCTCGTCGAGGATGACGACCGGCGGTTCGTGGATCAGCGCCTTCGCCACCAGGAGCCGGCGACGCATGCCGCCGGAAAGGCTGCGTGCATAGGCATCCGCCTTGTCGGCAAGCCCTACAGCCTCCAGCACCTCGTCGACGCGGCGCTCAGATTTCGGCACGCCGTAGAGGCCGGCCTGGATATCCAGGGCCTCGCGCGGCGTGAAGAAGGCATCAAGGTTCAGTTCCTGCGGCACCACGCCGATCGAGCGCCGCGCGCGCCTCGGATTGACATCGATATCGAAATTCCAGATGCGCGCCGCCCCCTTGGTCTTCACCACCAGACCCGCAAGGATGTTAATCAGCGTGGATTTGCCGGCGCCGTTCGGCCCGAGCAGGCCGAAAATCGAGCCTCGGCGGATGCTGAGATCGACGCCTTTCAGCGCCTCCTTCGGCGGCTGGCTCTTGCTGCCGGCATAGGTCTTGGCAAGGCCCGCGATCTCGATCGCCAGATCGGGCGTGCCGTAACGCGCGGCCACGTCATCACGTCTTTCTTCAGCAAGAACACCGGCATCGCTCATATCGATCAGCCCCGTATCTCTTCCCAGCCGCCACGCTCACCGGAGCGATAGAGTGCGTCGATCACCGCCATATTCTTCACGGCGTCCTCGATCGGGAATTCGAGCTCGGCCTCGCCGCGCACGACGCGAGCGAAGTGCTCGCCCTGAAGCGTATATTGGTTAATGCCTTCGAACGTCATCTCCTCCGACGCCTGAAAGCCGCGATGGCTGCCATCGTCGATCAGGAGACGGGACGTCTCATGCTCGAGCGGCGTAAAGGGAATGTCGAGCTCCATCCGCCCCTCGGTGCCAAGGATCAGGACGCGCTGCTTTGCGGTCAGCTGGGTCGAGCAGACGAACTGCGCCTGCCCCTCGGGAAAATCCAGGATCGCCGATGCCAGGCGGTCGGTCTGAAAATCCGGATCCTGTTCGATCAGCGCCAGGGCGCGCACCGGCTCGTCCGCGAACAGATAGCGCGCGGTGACGATCGGATAGCAGCCGATGTCGTAAATCCCGCCGCCGCCGATATCCGCCTGATTGCGCACATTGTCCGGGTCCCGATTCATATAGCTGAAGACGGCCTGAAGGGCACGAAGCCTGCCGATCCGTCCGCTCTGCAAGACTTTTCGCGCCTGCTGCCATTGGGGATGGTGGCGAACCATGAACGCCTCGGCGACCACGACGCCGGCCCGGTCACGCGCCTCGATCAGGGATGCCGCCTCATCGGCGTCGAGCGCGATCGGCTTTTCACAAAGAATATGCTTGCCGGCATCAGCCGCCTTGATCGAGACCGGCACATGCAGGTGGTTGGGAAGCGGGTTGTAGACGGCTTCGATTTCGGGATCGGCGAGTAAGGCTTCATAGCTGCCATAAGCCTTGGGGATCCCGAGCTTCTTGGCGACGTCGCGGGCCTGGTCCAGATCACGAGACGCAATCGCCTCGATAGAAACGGCATTGCCCTTCTGCATCGCGGGTATGACCCGCTGAAGGCCGATCCTTGCCGTGCTGATAACGCCGAACCTTACCGGCTGCATGCATCCCTCCAGACTGATGAACCGTCAGTCTTAGAGGTGATCGCGCGCATTCGCCAGAGCGCCCGGGCGATCGATCCTGGCGCGTCGTCAAACCACTGAGGCGGACGAACTCTATGAAGAGTCGCGGCCTGAAAGGGTTTCGAAGATCACCAGACAAGCATTCTGCTTCTTGCCGTCCTCTTCTTTGGCAAGACCGATTGCGGTAGCCTGGGACGTACGCACCCGGCCCGGCGAGACATAGGTCGCGTTGAACCGCTCCTCCCGCGATCCCTCGTCGAAGATCCGGCGCCACATGGTGTTCATGCCGGGACCGCGAAGAATCATCAGATTGTCGAGCCTCTGTCCGAGCATCGCCTGCGGATCGATGTTCAGCCAGGCGACGAAGGCATGGTTGGCGCGCCTGACCTCGCGCTCGTTCGACAAGAGCAGACAAGGCATCGGACAGGCATCGAGAACCCGGGTCAGATCGGCGCTGTTGCCGGCAAGCCTGAGCTTTTCCAGATCCTGGTCGAGGCCCTGGGCGCGCAGCTGCGCATGAATCAGCGCAAAAGTGCGCAGCGTCGAGGCAAGGTTCGTGCGCTCGGGCGTCGCATCGGCGATGTCGTTCACCAGCCGCGAGACTCGTATCGAACGGCTGTCGGCGACCTCTTTCAGGTAATTCCAGAATTCCTGCTCCAGCTTGATCGAGGTGCGAACCTCGCCTACTCGCATGGTCTTCCGAATCATAAGGCCAGCTGATCCATGATCACCCTCTGTACGTACTATGATACTGCATAATCGCTTGCTTCGGAATTGTTCTGATAAACGACGTAAATTAAAATTTAGGTAACAAAACTCGCGTAAAAGAAACTTTGAGGAGACCGTCGGGGTTACCCTTACGCCTTCTGCATGGAGTTCTTTATGGCGAGAAACCTTGAAAATCCGGGCGTTGCCGATCATGAGGCGCAGCGCGACCAGGATCCCAACGCCTTCATTAAAAATGCGCAGCAGGGTGATGGTTCTTCGACGACGTCACCCACCTTCGGCGCCGAGGGCAACGCCTTTCTCGCAGCCGCAGACGACTGTGCCGTAACCGATCAGCAGACGGTGCTTCGCCTGCCGGTACTGCAAAACGATGCACGCGGTGAGGGTCAAGAGATCGAGATCGTCTCCGTCTCTCAACCGGCAAGCGGTCGCGCGTCGATCGCCCCGGACGGCACCATCAATTTCGCGCCTGACCAGCCGGGCCATCAGGAAATCAGTTACATCGTCAGTGACGCGGATGGCGTCACGACCGAGGCCAAGGCTCACGTGTTCGTCAATCCCGAAGGCGGGGCCATCGCTCAGCCGGTTCTTGACAGCGCCGATCCGACCAAGCTGTCCGAGGTGGCCAAGTCCTGTGTCGATGGCATGGCGCTCGATATCGCGAGGCTGGCCGGCGATCAGATCGTCGTCGAGTCACCCGAGCCCGGTCAGCGGGTCCAGGTTGCTGCGGCTCCCGGCCAGCAGATCGATATTCAGGACCCAGCCTTCATCCAGGCGAAATTTCTCAATGTCGACGGCGGCCTCTTGATGATCTCGGAAGACGGCCGGATGATCTTTCTCGACGGCTTCACAACAGCGTCGGCAGATGCCAACCCTGTCACCCTGTCGATCGGCGGCAGTAACCCGGTCCTCGGTGAAAGCGTCCTCGAATTTGCGCTGAACGCCGATGAGGTCACGCCCTCTCTGCAGACCGCAGAGGCCACGCTCGGGGACCTGGCCGAACTTCTGCAGCCGGCAGCCGGCCAGGCCCATGGAGGCGGCGCCGGTTTCTCACGTTTCGATCCCGGCAATATCGGCACCGGTCTCGATGAGATCGGCCCTCAAGCGCCGACCGCGCTCGGCTTCGCTTCGCCGGAGATCATCCTGGAGAGCCCGCTGGATTCCGAGCTGTCGCCGCTTGGCGACGACATTGCGACCATCGATCCGTTCATTCCGCGTGATCCCAACGACCCGAGCGATCCTGGAGGGCCGGGGGACCAGGCCAATCAAGCGCCGACGGTCAGCATCAGCGCGAACATCTCGGTGGAGATCGGCGAGGTTACCAATGGCGGCCAGACATTTGTCAGCGCGCGCCCCCTCCCCGACCTTGACGAGGGTCGGCCCGTCACCGGATCCGGCGTGAATGGTGTCGATAGCGGCAATCTCGTGATCGGCAATGGTGGCGATACCGCCATCATTTTCCGCGATGAGGTCGCTCTCTTCAAAAACAGTGTCGGCGTTTATCTGATCGGCGAAAACGGAGAAATGCTCGATCCCAAGCTCGCCTTTTTCGCCGTCGAGCATGCAGAGCCCTTCTTCGATGAGAACGGCGTTCAGCAGCACGCCTTCATTCGCCCCGGCGGTGGACCGCTTAGCCCTGGCGATCAGGTGCTCCTGAGCGAGCTCTATCCTGATCTCGATCTTGAGCCCGGCACCGAGTTCGGCGTGTTCTTGGTCGTGGATGGCGGCGGCACCGGACAGATCGAAGGCGACGAAACCTTCGCATTCCAGAACGCGGACGGCGATCCGGCGACCGTCTTCGACAGCGATCCGCCGACCTTTCTCGCCAATGGCGAACCAATCGACATCAACGTCTATCACGTGGTCGATACAGGCTCGCCAAACGGCGGCTCCAACGATCTCAACCCCAACGGCAAGGGGCAGGCCATCTCGGGGCTGGTTGACGAAGGCGCTGGCCTGACCATTGCTTTCGAGGATGTTGAACGCGGCCTCGGCGACGATGACTTCAACGACACGGTGATCGACGTTTTGCCGATTCCGGACGCTGTCTCCAGCCTGCCCTTTGTCAATGTGGACATTGCGATCGACACGACGATCGACGACGTCGATGACGTCAATCTCACGCGTGCGGTCGTCGAAATCTCTAGCGGCGCCGAACCAGGCGACGTTCTCGAACTGACCTCCTCCCTGGAAGGCACCGGCATCACGCTGGTCGAGGACGGCAGCGCCGGACGGCTGGTGCTTGAAGGCACGGGCTCGATCGCTGACTACCAAGAAGCGCTCCGAGGTCTGCAGTTCGGCTTCGGCAGCGGCGACGGTGAACGGGAGATCAGCTTCCAAGTGGTCGACGAAGCCGGCAATGCCAGCAACACGGAGATCGTCACCATCAGCCCGACGGCGCTTACCGCTGATATCGGCACCGAAGGTGACGATACCCTCGCTGGCGAAGACGGGGTTAACAATGCGATTGCCGGCCGTGGCGGCAATGACAGTCTTTTCGGCGACAGCGGCAACGACATCATCGATGGCGGTCTCGGCGATGATTTTCTCTTCGGCGATGCCGGTGATGACATTCTGATCGGCGGCCCCGGCGCCGATGTTATCAATGGCGGTGATGGCGCGGACGAGCATCGATATTTCTCGATCACCGAGCGTGGCGATCGAATCGAAGGCTTCAACGCCGAAGAAGGCGACGTGCTGAACTTCGGCGACCTCCTTGGCAACGATGGCGGCCAGGGCAATGTCGAAGACTTCATTCGCTTCAACCAGGTCGGCAACAACATTGAAATCAGCATCGACGTCGACGGATCAGGCAGCGATTTCGCCTTCGTCCCCTACGTTACGCTGGTCGATCCGGTTGGCGTCACCTCCGTTGAAGAGGCGGCCAACAACGGCACCATCATCAGCTGACAGGATCGAAAAAGCGTCAGGGCCGGATGCGGAATCGCATCCGGCCCTGACCTCAAATGGCTGGCGCTTGCGAACGCTGGAGCGGTCGGCTACAACCGGCGGGCCTACAGCTCCAACCTTCTCTCTTCGCAACCAAGGCGACAGTTTTCAATCATGGCGCGAAAAAAAATTGCACTTATCGGTGCTGGCCAGATCGGCGGCACCCTTGCCCTTCTCGCTGGTCAGAAGCAATTAGGGGATGTCGTCCTCTTCGATATCGTCGAGGACATGCCGGCCGGCAAAGCGTTGGATCTGGTCGAAGCCTCGCCGGTTGAAGGCTTCAATGCCCATGTGGGCGGCACCAACGACTATGGGGAGGCGCTCAGCGGCGCCGACGTCGTTATCGTTACGGCGGGCATCCCGCGAAAGCCGGGCATGAGCCGCGACGACCTGATCGCGACCAATGCCGGTGTGATCAAAACCGTCGCCGGCAACATCAAGCAGCATTGCCCCGATGCCTTCGTCATCGTCATCACCAACCCGCTGGATGCCATGGTCTGGGCCATGCAAAAGGCAAGCGGGTTGCCGCCAGCCAAGATCGTCGGCATGGCCGGCGTGCTCGATTCAGCGCGTTTTCGCTATTTTCTCGCCGAAGAGTTCAATGTGTCGGTCGAAGACGTCAGCGCCTTCGTGCTGGGCGGACATGGCGACACGATGGTGCCGCTTACCCGCTACTCGACCGTCGGCGGCATCCCGCTGCCGGATCTGGTCAAAATGGGCTGGACCAGCCAGGACCGACTTGATGCGATCGTTCAGCGAACCCGGGATGGCGGTGCGGAAATCGTCAAGCTGCTGAAAACCGGTTCTGCCTTCTATGCGCCGGCGGCCTCGGCCATTCAGATGGCGGAAGCCTATCTCCTCGACCAGAAACGCGTGCTTCCCTGCGCCGCCCATCTCGACGGGCAGTATGGCGTCAGCGGCTTTTACGTCGGCGTGCCGACCGTCATCGGCGCCGGCGGTGTCGAGCGAATCGTCGAGATCGAACTGAACCCAGAGGAACGGGCAGCGTTCGACAAGTCTGTCGAAGCCGTTGAAAGTCTATGTGCAGCCGTACAGATGTGAGGTGCGGCTTTAGAACCGCCCGCGCCTTTGTCGTTGACGTCGGGGCCGGACGTTCGAGCCGGCTCGACGGATCGGGTCATCGATGAATATTCACGAGTATCAGGCCAAGACGCTCCTGAAGGAATACGGCGTCAACGTGTTGCGCGGCCAGGTCGCCTACACACCTGAGGAGGCCGAAGCAGCCGCCAAAAAGCTCGGCGGCCCGGTATGGGTCGTTAAGGCGCAGATCCACGCCGGCGGCCGCGGCAAGGGAGGCGGCGTCAAGCTCGCAAAGTCAATCGAAGATGTGCGGCAACTGGCCGAAGACATGCTCGGCATGACGCTGGTCACCCACCAGACCGGCGCCGAAGGCAAGGAAGTCCGGCGCCTCTTCATCGAAGATGGCTGCGATATCGCCAAAGAGCTCTATCTTGGCATGGTGATCGATCGTGAAACGTCACGTGTGACGTTCATGGCGTCGACCGAGGGCGGCATGGACATCGAGGACGTTGCCGCCAAGACGCCGGAAAAGATCAAGATGGTCAGCATCGACCCGGCGATCGGCTTTCAGTCCTTCCATGGCCGGCAGATTGCCTTTGCCCTCGATCTCGACGGCAAGCAGATCAACAAGGCGGTCGCCTTCATGAGCGGCCTGTATCGCGCCGTGATCGAACGCGATGTCTCGCTTGTCGAAATCAATCCTCTGGTGGTGACGGCCGACGGCGACCTCGTGGCGCTCGACGCGAAGATGAACTTCGACAGCAATGCCCTCTACCGTCAACCACGCGTCGCCGAGCTGCGTGATCTCGATGAGGAGGATCAGCACGAGATCGAGGCGAGCCGCCATGATCTCAACTACATCAAGCTTGATGGCAGCATCGGCTGCATGGTGAACGGCGCCGGCCTCGCCATGGCGACGATGGACATCATCAAGCTTTACGGCAGCTCGCCTGCGAACTTTCTCGATGTCGGCGGCGGCGCCACCAAGGAGCGCGTCACCGCCGCCTTCAAGCTGCTGCTTTCCGATCCCAAGGTCGAAGGCGTCCTGGTGAATATCTTCGGCGGGATCATGCGCTGCGATGTGATCGCCGAGGGCGTCGTCGCGGCTGCACGCGAAGTGAATGTCGGCGTGCCGCTGGTGGTCAGGCTGGAGGGCACCAATGTCGAGCTTGGCAAGCAAATCCTGAACGACTCCGGACTCGCCATCACGGCGGCGAGCGATCTCGGAGACGCCGCCGAGAAGATCGTCAATGCCGTGAAGAAGGCGGCCTGATGTCGGTTCTCGTCGATAAGGACACGCGCGTCATCTGCCAGGGATTTACCGGCGCACAAGGCACCTTTCACTCCGAGCAGGCGATCGCTTACGGCACCAGAATGGTCGGCGGCGTAACCCCGGGCAAGGGCGGCGCCACCCATCTGGGACTGCCGGTATTCGATACCGTGGCCGACGCCGTTGAGGCGACCGAGGCCGATGCCTCGGTGATCTATGTGCCGGCAGCCTTCGCGGCAGACGCCATTCTCGAGGCGATCGACGCCGAAGTCGGCTTGATCGTCTGCATCACCGAAGGCATTCCCGTGCTCGATATGGTCAAGGTCAAACGCGCCTTGATCGGCTCGACTTCGAGACTGATCGGCCCCAATTGCCCGGGCGTGATCACGCCTGACGGCTGCAAGATCGGCATCATGCCCGGCCACATTCATCAGCGCGGCAAGATCGGCATCGTCTCCAGGTCCGGCACCCTTACCTATGAAGCCGTCGCGCAAACGACGGCGGCGGATCTCGGTCAAAGCACCTGCATCGGTATCGGCGGCGATCCGGTCAACGGCACCAGTTTCGTCGACTGCCTGAAGATGTTTGTCGAAGATAAGGAAACCGAAGGCATCGTCATGATCGGCGAGATCGGTGGGACAGCGGAAGAAGAAGGAGCCGCTTTTCTGAAGGCATCAGGCACGAAGAAGCCGGTTGTCGGCTTCATCGCCGGCCGCACGGCGCCGCCAGGACGGCGGATGGGCCATGCCGGCGCCATCATCGCCGGCGGCAAGGGCGGCGCCGAAGAAAAGATGGCGGCCATGCGCGATGCCGGCATCCACGTGGCCGACAGTCCGGCGACCCTTGGCAAGACGATGCAGGAAGCCATGGACGGATGAGAAAATATTAACCAATTTGGTTTAGGTTAAGACAGGATGGGGCCGGCATTGGGCCTGGCTCGCTCAACTTGATGCAGTGCTGATCGATGGCTACACGTCTGGAAATTGAAGAAAGCGCCTTTCTCTACGGCGGCAATGGCGGGTTTATCGAGGATCTCTACAGCCGCTATCTCGAAGATCCTTCTGCGATAGACGAAAGCTGGCGTGTCTATTTCGACGATCTCGGCGCCGAAACCAAACAGCTGTTCCGGCAGAGCAGAGAGGCGCTGGAACGACGCCCCGCCCCTGCCGCCATGTCGGCTGCAGAGGCGACGCCAGCGGATATCGTCGACCTTGACGGCGAGCGCAGCAAACGCCTGATTCTCGATCATCTTCGTGTCGTGATGCTGATCCGCGCCTTCCGTGTACGCGGCCATCTGCTCGCCGATCTCGACCCGCTCAATCTCAGCCGCAATGATCCCCATCCCGAACTTGATCCGGCCAATTACGGGTTCGGCGAGGAAGACTGGGATCGGGAATTCTTCCTGGATAATGTCCTCGGTCTGGAAAAGGCGACGCTTCGTCAGATCGTCGACATTCTGAGGCAGACCTACAGCGCCAAGATCGGCGTTGAGTTCATGCATATTCAGGAGCAGGACCAAAAGGCCTGGATCCAGGCGGTTATGGAAGGGTCCTACAATCTCCTGAAACCCACCGATGACGGCAAGAAGGAAATCCTGAAGTCGCTGACGGCAGCCGAAGGCTTCGAGCGTTTCCTGAACGTCAAGTTTCCAGGCACCAAGCGTTTCGGCCTCGATGGCGGCGAGAGCACAGTGCCGGCGCTTGAAGCCATCATCAGAAAGTCGGCTGAACTCGGCGTCGATGAGATCGTGATCGGCATGCCCCATCGCGGACGGCTCAACGTGCTCGCCAATGTGATGGGAAAACCCTACACGGCGATTTTTGCCGAGTTTCAGGGCGGCACGGTGACCGACGACGTGCTCGGCTCCGGCGATGTCAAATACCATCTGGGCACATCGTCGGACCGGGAGCTCCCCGGCAATCTGCACATGCATTTGAGCCTCACGGCCAACCCCTCCCACCTGGAGGCCGTCAATCCGGTGGTTCTTGGCAAGGTGCGCGCCAAGCAGAATCAAAAAGGCGACGACGATCGCTCCAAGGTCATGGGCCTGCTGCTGCACGGCGATGCGGCCTTTGCCGGTCAGGGCGTGGTGCATGAGGGCTTCGAAATGTCGGAGCTCAAGGGCTTTCGAACTGGCGGCACCATCCATCTGATCGTCAACAATCAGATCGGTTTCACCACCAGCCCCGCCTATGCCCGCTCATCGCCCTATCCGTCCGACGTGGCGCGTTCGGTCCAAGCGCCGATCTTCCATGTGAACGGCGACGATCCGGAAGCCGTCGTGCATGTCGCTCTGCTCGCGGCCGAATTTCGGCAAAAGTTCAAGAAAGACGTGGTGATCGACCTCTGGTGCTACCGTCGTCACGGTCACAATGAAGCGGACGAGCCCAGCTTTACCCAGCCGCTGATGTACCGGCGCATCGCCCAGCACCCGACGGGCCGGCAGATCTACAGCCAGCGACTGGTGGATGAAAAGGTCCTCAGCGAGGACGAAGCCGACGGCATTCACCAAGCGTTCCAGGATCAGTTGAACGAAGCTTTCGAGGCGTCGGCCGGCTATAAGATGAACAGCGCCGATTGGCTCGAAGGCGCCTGGAAGGGTTTAAGCCGAGCCCCCTCGGATTACGAACGCGGCACGACTGCGGTGGGAGAGAAAGCACTTCGCGATATCGGTCTGACGCTGACCACGATCCCTGAAGACCATCACGTCCACAGGAAGCTCGAACGTATCATCGGCCAGCGTCGAAAGACGATCGAGGCGGGTGAGAATATCGATTGGGCGACCGCCGAGCATCTGGCTTTCGGCAGCCTGCTTCTTGAGGGGCATCAGGTCCGTCTGAGCGGTCAGGACTGCGGTCGCGGCACGTTCTCCCAGCGCCATGCAGTGCTGTATGACCAGGAGACCGAGGAGCGTTACGTTCCGCTGACCAAGCTTGGACCCGATCAGGCGCCGTTCGACGTCGTCGACAGCTTCCTCTCGGAGGAAGGTGTTCTTGGTTTTGAATATGGCTATTCGCTCGCCGACCCTAATGCCCTGGTGCTGTGGGAAGCCCAGTTCGGCGACTTCTGCAATGGCGCCCAGGTTTACTTCGACCAGTTCATCTCGGCCGGTGAAGCAAAGTGGCTGCGCATGTCCGGCCTCGTTTGCCTTCTGCCTCACGGCTATGAAGGCCAGGGACCGGAGCATAGTTCGGCGCGACTAGAGCGTTTTCTGCAGCTTTACGCCGACGACAATCTTCAGGTTCTCTACCCTTCGACGCCAGCCTCATACTTCCATGGACTTCGCCGGCAGCTGAAGCGCGATTTCAGAAAGCCGCTGATCATCATGACGCCGAAGTCCCTGCTCCGCCACAAGCGTTGCACGTCGCCATTGGCCGACATGACAACCGGCAGCAGCTTCCATCGGGTGATGTATGAGCATGAGCCCTCGGAGGCCGATCAGAAAGTCGAGCGCGTGGTGCTGTGCTCCGGCAAGGTGTTTTACGATTTGCAGGATGCCCGCGCCGAACGAAAACTGGACGACAAGGTCGCGATCCTGCGTCTCGAGCAGCTCGCTCCCTTCCCGAGCGAAGTTCTGGCGGAAGAATTGCTACGCTACCAGAACTCGGTATCGCTGATCTGGTGTCAGGAGGAACCGCGCAACATGGGTGCTTGGAGTTTTGTGGCGCCAAAGCTGGAAGCGGTCTATAACGAGCTCGGTTTCGATCAGAAGAGGCCGATCTTCGCTGGCAGAAAAGCGGCGCCCTCTCCAGCAACCGGGTCGCACGAGCAGCATGTCCGCGAGCAGAAGAAGTTGATCGATGAGGCTCTGACCCTTTAGGGCGTTCCGGCGTGGCGGTTCAGCCGTCGACGCTTTGCAGGCTGAGGATATCATGAGCGTTGAAATTCGCGTACCAAGCCTAGGCGAGTCGGTAACGGAAGCCACCGTTGCCAAATGGTTCAAGCAAATCGGCGAGGCTGTCACGGCCGACGAGCCACTGGTCGAGCTTGAAACCGACAAAGTGACGCTCGAATACAATGCGCCCGCGAGCGGCACGCTTACGGAAATCATCGTCGAACAGGGTGGCGAGGTCGAAGTCGGCGCATTGCTTGGCGCCATTGATGAGAAGGCATCGGCCGCCAAAACCGAAGCCGCTGCAGCCGCAAGCGCGCCGCTTGAAGCGTCCACCGGCAAAGATGCCCCCAAAGAAGAGACATCTGCTGCCACCTCTTCCGCCATGTCGCCTGCGGTGAGGAAGCTGATCGAAGAGAACAACGTGGACGTGGCCAGCATTTCACCGAGCGGTCCAAAGGGAAACATCACCAAGGGTGATGTGCTCGCCGCGATCGATGCAGGGAAAGAGGCAGCAGCCGATGCTCCTTCCGCCCCAGCGGAAAATCCGGCACCGAAGGCTGACATCCCGAAAACGACGTCGCCAGCCGCGAATGCGGCGGATAGCCAGCCTGCGGCAAAGCCTGAAGGATCCAAGAGCGCTCCTTCCACTTCGCCCTCGAGCGGCGAAGAGCGGGTCAAGATGACCAGGCTCAGGAAGCGCATCGCAGAACGTCTGAAAGAGGCGCAGAATACGGCAGCGATCCTCACCACCTATAATGAAGCCGATATGAGCGGCGTCATGGCGCTGCGCAAACGCTATCGGGACTCGTTTGAGAAAAAGCATGGCGTGAAGCTTGGCTTCATGTCGTTCTTCGTCAAAGCGACCATCGGAGCGCTTCGAGAACTTCCAGCGCTGAATGCCGAGATTGATGGCGACGAAATCGTCTACAAACACAATTACGACATCGGCGTGGCTGTCGGCACGCCAAGCGGTCTCGTGGTCCCGGTAGTTCGCGGCGCGGACCAACTCAGCTTTGCCGATTGCGAAAAATCGATCAACGCCCTCGGCCTGAAGGCGCGGGACGGCAAGCTCGCGATGGAAGATCTGGTCGGTGGGACCTTTACGATCTCCAATGGCGGTGTCTACGGCTCGTTGATGAGTTCTCCCATTCTCAATCCGCCCCAGGTCGGTATTCTCGGCATGCACAAGATCCAGGAGCGCCCGATTGCGATGGATGGACAGGTTGTCGTGCGTCCGATGATGTATCTGGCGCTCAGCTACGACCATCGGATCGTTGATGGACGCGAAGCCGTGACCTTCCTGGTGCGCGTCAAAGAGTTTATCGAGGATCCGGAGCGCCTTTTGCTCGATATTTGAGGATTGACCGGAGATATCGATAAGGGAAACGACGACTGGATTGCGGGTCCGGCGATGAGAATTGACCGCGTCAGGTTCGCTGCACAGCGCCATGTATTGAGGACGGACTGTTGAATGAGTGAAGAAGAATATGATGTCGTCGTGATCGGCAGTGGGCCTGGCGGTTACGTTGCAGCGATCCGCGCAGCTCAGCTCGGCTTGAAGACCGCTTGCGTCGAAAAGCGCGAAACGCTTGGCGGCACCTGCCTGAATATCGGATGCATCCCGTCCAAGGCGTTGCTGCATTCATCCGAGCTCTATGCCGAAGCGTTGAACGGCATGAACGCGCACGGCATCACGCTTGGCGCTGTCGACCTCGACCTTGGCGCGATGCAGGATCACAAAGGCAAGGTGGTCAAGGAGCTGACCCAGGGGATCGAATTCCTGTTTCGCAAGAACAAGGTGAAATCCTTCAAGGGCCTGGGCCGCATTACCGGGCCAGGAAGCATACAGGTCGACCTGAACGACGGCGGCAGCCAAAACCTGGCTGCGAAGAACATCATCATCGCGACGGGCTCGGACGTTGTGCCGCTTCCCGGTGTCGATATCGACGAGAAACGGGTCGTCTCCTCGACGGGCGCTCTTGCTCTCGACGCCGTGCCCGGTCACCTCGTGGTCGTTGGCGCCGGCTATATCGGCCTTGAGCTTGGCACGGTCTGGCGAAGGCTGGGCGCCAAGGTGACGGTCGTCGAATATCTCGACCGCATCACCCCGGGCATGGACTCTGAGGTCGCCAGGCAGTTCCAGCGCCTCCTGTCACGCCAGGGCCTGGGCTTCATGCTCGGCACGAAGGTCACCAGCGTGGATGGTTCGGGCGATCGGCTCGTGATCGCTACGGAGCCAGCGGAAGGCGGCGATGCGGAAACGATGAAAGCCGACGTCGTTCTGGTTGCCATCGGTCGTCGCCCTTATACGGAAGATCTTGGTCTCGAAACGATCGACCTGACGACGGACAATTACGGCCGCATCGAAGTGGATGCCAATCTCGCCACCAAAGTCGAGGGCGTCTACGCCATCGGCGACGTCATCGCCGGCCCCATGCTGGCGCATAAGGCCGAGGATGAAGGCGTCTTCCTGGCCGAGCGGATCGCAGGACAGCGGCCTCATATCAATTATGAGGCCATACCAGCGGTCGTTTACACCGCGCCTGAGGTGGCATCGGTGGGCCGGACCGAAGATGACCTGAAGGAAGCGGGCGTCGACTACAAGGTCGGCAAATTCCCCTTCTCAGCCAATTCACGCGCGCGCGCCACCGGGAACACGGATGGCTTCGTCAAGATTCTGGCCGATGCCGAAACCGACCGCCTCTTAGGTGTGCACATCATCGGCCAGGATGCCGGCACCATGATCGCAGAGGCGGCGCTGGCCATCGAATTCGGCGCATCCTCCGAAGATCTGGCGCGAACCTGCCATGCGCATCCGACGCTGCAAGAAGCCGTGAAGGAAGCAGCGCTGGCCACACATGGCCTTCCGCTGCACATCTGAGCGCCCTCATGCCTTAGCAAGCCTTCCAAGCACAGGCCTGCGGACAAGGCTGATCAGGTGGCCTGCAGCGTTCGGACTGGACGCGCTCAGCCTTTCCTCATGTCGCCGCCAAAGCCTTGGCGCGCATCTTCAGGATCGGCGCGTCGAACGTCTGGGCATAGCTGTTCGCCTGACGGAGGAAGGCCATGTAGGAGTCATGGATCCGTCTGGTTAGGTCATCGCTGCCGCCCAGTTCGTTCAGGACATCCATGGTCATCTTGCCGATTGCGTCGTTGACCGTCTCCGGAAATGCCCGGATGTCGACACCGTGCTCGGCGACGAGAGACGGCAGCAATGTGGCGTTGTGGTAGCGATAGTCGGCGTTGTAGTCGATCGCCGTGGCCTTGGCGGCGGCGTCGACAACAGCCTTGAGATCATCGGCTAAGGCGCCCCAGACCTTCTGATTGATCAGGATCTCGGCCGTCGGACCGACCTCGTGAAAACCCGGCAGATAGTAATAATCGGCAACGTCGAACAGCCCGAACGCCATGTCGTTCCAGGGACCGATCAGCTCGGCGGCATCGACGGTACCGGACGCCATCGCCTGAAAGACCTCGGAGGGCGGGGTCAGCACCGGCGTCGCGCCAAGCCGTTCCATCACCTCGCCTCCAAGGCCGGCCATACGCAGCTTCAGACCCTTCAGATCCTCGAGATCATTGATCTCACGTCGGTACCAGCCGCCCGCCGAAATCCCACTGGAGCCGGCAAACAGCGGCTTGATTCCAAAAGCGGCCATCGCCTCCTCCCAAAGCGCCATGCCGCCGCCGAAATAGAGCCAGGCGGCAATCTCGGTGTCCAACAGGCCGAGCGGGATCGAGCCGAAATAGTTGAGCGCCTTCGATTTTCCCAGCCAGAAGAAAGGTGCGGAATGGCAAAGATCGGCGGTGCCCTGCTGCACGGCATCCAAGGCTTCGAAGGCCGGAATAAGCTCGCCGGCCGCGGAGAGCTCGATCGTCAGGCGCCCGTCGCTCATGGCGTTCACGCGATCGGCGAAGCGCTGGGCATTCACCCCGACGCCGGGTGCGTTGCGCGGCCAGGTCGTCACCATGCGCCAGACCGTCCTGTCGGCGGCAATCGCCGGAGCCGCCGACGTCATACCGGCGGCGCCCAGCGCACCGGCCACATGAAAAAGCGATCGTCTGTCCATCGTCATCGTCGACAAGCTCCCGGCCTGGCTGATCGCTACGTCATGCAAGCGATCCTGTGTGGTTGACAGCGCGCAGCCAACAGGCCACGTTCTTTTTGCTGTATCTAGCCGGGGTGTCCCTCGATGGAGGGGCTGAGAGCAAACCCGTCGAACCTGATCTGGGTCATACCAGCGCAGGGAGCCGATATCGCCGCTGATAACCCTTCCCCAAGCGTCATCTCTGCGGACTTCGGCTCTTAACGGAGGCGAGCCATGGGTAACGATGCTGCCCGAAGTTGGTCATGTTTGCAAGCGATCCGCCGAGAGGCACCCCTTATCCAGAACATCACCAATCTTGTGTCCATGGACGTGGTGGCCAATAGCTTGTTGGCGTTGGGCGCATCGCCCGCCATGGTTCATGCCATCGAGGAAGTGCCCGAATTCGCAGACCTGGCCCAGGCGCTCGTGGTCAATATCGGCACGCTCTCGTCGGCCTGGGTTCCCTCCATGACCAAAGCCGCCGGCATCATGACGGAGAAAAAGAAGCCCTGGGTGCTCGATCCGGTCGGCGTGGGCGCCACCGCCTATCGTACGGCTGCTGCGCGCGAGCTCCTGGCGATCAAGCCAACCGTTCTTCGCGCCAACGCCTCGGAAGTCCTGGCCATCGCCGGTGCGGTACGCAAGACCACCAAGGGCGTCGACAGCACCCATGAAAGCGACCAGGCGATCGACGCCGCCCGAGATCTTGCAAGGGAAACCGGTGTCGTCTTCGCTGTTACCGGCGCGGTCGACTACATCACCGATGGCGAGCGGATGCTTCTCGTCAGAAACGGCGATCCGCTGATGACCAGGGTGACGGCGCTTGGCTGCGCATCAAGCGCTATCGCCGCCGCCTTTCTGACGGTTGAGCCAGATCCTCTGGCTGCCACAGCTGCGGCGCTCTCCGTCTTCGGCCTTGCGGCGGAACGGGCCGCCCGTAAGGCCGAAGGACCGGGCAGCCTTCGCTGGCGGCTGCTCGACGAACTATCGACGCTCGACGATCACATGCTCCAGGATGGGGTGAAAATCCAATGAACAAGACATCGCTGCCTGATCTCAGGGTCTATTTGGTCACGGATCCGGATCTTACCGGCGAGCGGTCGCTGCTCGATGTCGTGGGACAGGCGGCTGCCAACGGCGTCGGCCTCGTCCAGCTTCGCGACAAGCAAGCAGAAGCCCGCGACCTTCTTGCGCTCGCCGAGGCCCTCAATGCCCTGCTTACACCGCGAGGGGTGCCGCTCGTCGTCAACGATCGGGTGGACGTCGCGGCCGCCGCTGGCGTCGGTTGTCACATCGGCCAGTCCGATCTGCCGCCGGCCGCCGCGCGAGAAATCCTTGGCGAGGATGCGATCATCGGCCTGTCGATCGACCAGGTCGATCAGGCCAGGACCGCTGCCCCTGGCTGCCTCGATTACGTCGCGCACGGACCGTTTGCGGCAACCGGCACCAAGACCGATGCGGGCAAGCCAGTCGGGACCGAAGGGATCGAACAGGTCCGAGCGCTGACGACGCTCCCGCTGATGGCGATCGGCGGCATCGACGCCACCAATACGGCCGATGCGATCAGCGCCGGCGCCGATGGCGTCGCCGTGGTCTCGGCGATCATGGCGGCGCGCGATCCCGCGGCCGCGGCGCGGGTCTTGAACGACGTCGTTACACGAACGCTCGCTGAGCGGCCTCCTCAAGCGGAGCGTCGGGAGGCCTTGGGATGAAAGACAATCAGAACGGAACCGGGACCATCGCCAACGTGCTGACCATCGCCGGTTCGGATTCGGGCGGCGGCGCCGGCATCCAGGCCGACCTCAAGACGATGTCGGCGCTTGGCGCCTACGGCCTTTCCGTGATCACTGCGCTGACCGCGCAGAACACCCAGGCGGTAACGGCGATCCATGACGTGCCACCGGACATGATCGCCGCCCAGCTGGATGCGGTGTTCAGCGATATCCGCATCGATGCGGTGAAAATCGGCATGCTCTCCCGTCCGGAAGTCATCGAGGTGGTCGCCGATCGTCTCAGCCGCTATGAGGCGCGGACGATCGTGCTGGATCCGGTCATGGTGGCCAAGAGCGGCGACAACCTCTTGCATCCGGATGCGATTTCGGCGCTGATCACCCATCTGATCCCGCTTGCCATGGTGATCACCCCCAATCTGCCGGAAGCGGGCGTCTTGCTGGACCGTTCGCCGCCGGCTGACGTTGACGCCATGCGGACCGCAACCGCCGATCTGCGTGCACTCGGCCCGAAAGCCGTGCTGTTGAAGGGCGGGCATCTCGCGGATGGCGACGCCGTCGACATCTTCGACGATGGCAAGACACAAGCAGCACTTCGTGGCGCTCGCATACCGACCAAGAATACGCATGGAACGGGATGCACCTTGTCGGCGGCGATTGCCGCCCTGCTCGGCCGAGGCATGGAGCTTGCGCCCGCCGCCAGACTGGCCAAGACGCGCATTGCCGAGATGATCGCCGCCGCGGATCAGCTGGATGTCGGCCAGGGTCACGGGCCGGTGCACCATTTTCATGCGCTTTGGCCGCATGTGGATCTCGGCATCATTCAGGGGGAGTAGGGTCGATGAGTTTTTCCGAAGATGCCTGGACGCGTATCGCGTCTATCTACCAGCAGATTCTCGAAATGCCGTTCAATCAGGAACTGGCGGGCGGGACACTGTCGCGCGATCGGTTTATTCACTACATGCTTCAGGATGCGCATTATCTCATCCATTTCGGCAAGGCGCTGGCGGTCACCGGCGCGCGCGCGCCCGATCCCGACGCCATGATCCAATTTACCCATAGCGCCGAGTCCTGCGTCGTCGTCGAGCGGGCCCTGCATGAAGGCTTCTTCAAGGCCTATGACATCAATGTCGAGGATGCAGCCGCCACCAAGCCCTCGCCGACCTGCTCGCACTATATCAACTATCTCCTGGCGACCGCCCATAACGCGCCCTACGAAGTGTCGGTCGCAGCGCTTCTCCCATGCTTTTGGATCTATGGCGAAGTCGGCAAACATCTTCTGAAGATTGCCGCAGCCGACAATCCCTATCAGGCATGGATCGACACCTATGCCGATGAAGAGTTCGAAAAGGGTATCAGAAAAGTCATCGGCATCGCGGACAGCACATTTGCATCCACCACGCCGGTGATCCGAGAACAGATGTTCGAAGCGTTCGAGCGCGCCTCGATCCTGGAGTGGATGTTCTGGGACAGCGCTTACCGGCTGGAGACATGGCCCTTTGATGAGAGCTAAAACCTGACGTCTAGAGCCTTTCCCGAACAGATGGTTTCACCTGTTCGATAAGGAAATGCGGCGAAACAAAGAGATAGAGCGTGTATCCCGATCACATCCGCTCTAGGAACCGTCTTGGGTGACGCAGACATCGGTCTGATGCCATCGATGCGCGCGGCAGAAGGCCGCTGTCCTCGAAAAGATTTCCACTGTGTCGGGAGAGACTGCTAAGAGCGCGTCCATGATCAGATCTGGTCTGGACATGCCTCCAGCACGCTGCCGGCAATCCTTATATTTAGGCGTTATCGGTCTGCTGGCAGCTCTTCTGGCGGCGTCTCCCGTAAACGGCGCATCACCGCCGCCCAGCGATGAGCAGCTCTTCCCGACGGATGAGATCTGCACGCCAGGCAGCGGCACGGACCTTCGCAACCTGGACCCGCTCCGGCTGATCCGCTGGCTGATTGCGGTCAGCGATATCGGCGATGCGGCGCTCGATGCCGATGGCGATGGCGATACGCTGCTTGCCGAGAAACAGCTTGCCCTGGTGCAGCCGGGCTATTGCACCCAAGGGATCGGACGCGCCTGTACGGCTGAGGATGAAGAGAGGCTAGAGCGCATTCAGGACAGACTTGACGATTTCGTCGATCGCGCAGGCGGCCCCGACTATGTCTTCGAACGCTTGCGGCGACCGACCATCGAAGAGCGCGTCGACGAGGAGTTCCTCAATCCCTTCTATGAAGAAACCGGCCGGCGCTTTCAGGTGCCGGAAGTTCTCGATGTCCGCAAACGCTTCGTCGACATCTACTGCACGGACCCAAAAGCCGATGAGACCGCCAATGTCGCCGACATCGCAGCCCCTGAAATCGTGGCTGAGCCGGAAAAGCCCTATTGGATTTTCAATCCACGCGACGCCGATGGGCTGCGCCTGACCAGCGCGATCGACGATCTCACCAAGGATCGGAACAAGCTGGTGGCCGTTCGGCCAGCCGAACTCAGCATCACCGCCGATCTGGACGATGACAAGACGCTCTATCAGGTCAAGGCGGTCGTCGGCTACAATTTCGAGGTTGAGCGCAGCGATCTGATCTTCACGTCAACGATCCCCTTCATCCTGTTCGAGCGCTTCTTCAACGGCGAAGAAAACGAAATCGACAAGCTCGGTTTCGGGGTCCAGGAAGCGTTCAGCATCTTTCAGCCGGATCGATCCGGTTCAGAAGTCGCGATCACGCCGCTCTATTTGACCGACAGCGACTTTGACAGCGACATCGGCGTCCTGAAGTTTCGCTGGACGCCGACGCTGCCCTCGGATGCAGTCCTGCCGATCGGCTTTCCCAGAACCTACGGTCCCCTGTCACTGCAGCTGGAAGTCGATGCTCTCGCAGACTTAGGTCGCGTATTCGACGACGGCGGCGACAGCGATCTTGAAAACGAGGCCGAATTCTTCCGGGTCGGCGGCAGGCTCGGCCTGCAGTTTCGCGGCGCTGAAGGTACGGGCTTCGATCACATCGAGCTCGATATTTCCAATCGCTACCTGAAGGACATCGACGGCGACGACACCAATCTCTACCGCCTTGATGTCTCCTTGTCCTACCTCTTCAGCCAGTCCGAGAATTACCGCCTCTCGGTCTCCTACGCCAATGGCCGTACGGACGACACGCTCGAACAGACGGAATATTGGAAGACGCAGTTCGGCATTCGCTTCTAGATCGGATCGTCAGATCCGCAGCGACGATGCGAAAGAAAGATCAGTCGTTATCGGCTATGGTGACCGAGACCTGCCGCTCGCTGAAAGCGATCGTCTGCGGATCGCCAGACAGGTAGAGATTGAACTCTTCACTGTCCTCGCCCAGGTCGTCGTCGATGATCGGCACCTCGACCTCGGCATAGCTGCTGCCGGTGGCAAACGTGATCACACCGCTCTTGGCCTCGAAGTCCTCACCCGCTTTGGCGCTCGAGTCGGTCGCCGCATAGAGCACGACGAGCGGACGCGCCGCAGGCTTGTCCAGCTGAAACTTGACGATCACCGTTTCGCTGCCTTCCGTGACGGTGTCCACCAATGTCTCGATCAGATGCTGGCCGTTGACATCTGCGGCAGCGGCCCGGGCGCCTTCATCTGCAGACTCACTGGTCTCCAGGGACGCAACGGCTGTTTCGTTGGCAGGCCCGCCGGCGCCGACTTCGGCTGTAGCGCGCTGATCTTCATCTCTTTTGACCGGCTGCTCCATATTGGTAAGCGGGACGACAGCCGCGTCCGCCTGTTCCGCTTCCGACACGACAACGGTCTCCGCCGCCTCTACGATCGGCTGTTGGCTAGCAAGCTTCACCGCCACCGAAGACACCGTCGATACGCCATCAGGTAGATTGACCAGCACTTCGCGGTCGTCGATCTGCAGCCGATAGGTGCCGTTCTCCCAGCCGATCAGCTTGCCGGATGCAACCTCACCGTCTTCGGTTTCAAAGCTGACGGATTCGATCTGCGCTCTCGAAATCGGCAAGGCGGACCGCCCTGTAGGACTGATGGTCAGAACCGAACCGGTGGCGTGCAGGACCTTGCCCACCAGTATATCGCCGCTCCTCATGGTGAAGGTTGGGAGGCCCGTCATCGTGAAGCTGTCTACCGGCGCATCGCCGCTGTCACTGCCTGCAGGCGTTGCTGCCGCGGTCGTGGTCTCGATGTCGGCTTCATCGCTGAGCAGGACGCCATCGGCGACACGCAGCACGAGATCGGCCGAACGGAGTTCCATGACCCCGTCCTTCCAACTCAGAAGCTCGCCCGCCAGTTCACTGCCATCCGCCAGCTTCACGACGACACGCTCAATCTGGGAGATGGGCGTTGGCCGGATGCTGCTGCCCGACTGCAAGGTCAGTGTATTGAGCGTCCCCTTCAGAACGGAGCCTTCGATCACCTGACCGTCTCTGAGATAGAAGCTGTCGGCGATCGCGGTCGGCGCGAGCCCGCTGCTAAGCGCCGCGACCCCAGCGAATCCGATACCCATCCCCAAACGACCTAGACCGACCATAAGACTGAACTCCGCAACCCATGTCCCGCCCATCCATGCGGCGCCGGACGAGAACCGCCCGAAAAAGAAACATCACCTTGCCCCCAAGACAGAGTGACGAATTATGCCGATCGATGTTCAACCGCGAATATTTGCCGATTCGAATCATTCGTCAATCAAGAACGTCGGTAATTGACAGAATCGGGCAAATTTCTACCAAAAAGATATATTCTCGGCGAGCAAGAAGCCACTGAGTTATTTCATCTGCTGCAAATGAACCACATAGTAGCGGGTTATTATTCTTTCACTTGCAATGGAGGAACAGGCGGCGGCGACTTTTTCGACAGACGCTCTTGTTGGCGTGGACCGTCATCCATGACATGTCCAGCTGCTACCAGCTGCCGGAATTCTCCATCGATGCCCAGGGCTCCGCAGGCGGCAGGGCGTCGCCCCGCTGCAGAAGCTCGATGGAAATTCCGTCGGGCGAGCGGACAAAGGCCATACGGCCGTCGCGCGGCGGTCGGTTGATCGTGACGCCGCCGTCCATCAGACGCTGGCAGCTCGCATAGATGTCATCCACGCGAAAGGCGAGATGGCCGAAATTGCGTCCGCCCGTATACTCTTCCGGCTCCCAATTGTAGGTCAGCTCGAGCAAGGGCGCATTGCGCTCGGCCGCGAGGTCCGTATCGCCCGGCGCGGCTAGAAAGATCAGCGAGGCCTTATAGGTGTCGTTGTCGATCCGCCTGGTCTGCACCATGCCGAGCTTGTTGCAGTAGAAGTCGAGCGACGCATCGACATTGGTGACGCGCACCATCGTGTGCAGATACTCCATGGCCATGTCACTGTCTCCCTGGCTGACCGTTCCGAACCTGCCCCTAAACATAGGCACTGAAGTCCGATCCCAAAACCGGTGCAGACGCATGCGAGTGAAAATTTCGATCGATATCCATAGAGCGCGCCTCTCGATATTTCGAGCGCCTCCTTTAAACTCTCGCCGACATGGAGAGAACCGCGATGGGGATGCAAACGGGATGGCGAAGATGAACGGTGCGGAAAGCCTTGTGCGCAGCCTGATGGCGTCCGGCGTCGAGGTCTGCTTCGGCAATCCCGGCACCTCGGAGATGCACTTTCTGGCCGCTCTGGACCGCAATCCCGGCCTGCGTTCCATCCTCTGCCTGTTCGAGGGCGTGGCCACCGGCGCCGCCGACGGCTATGCGCGCATGACCGGCAAGCCGGCGGCGACGCTCATCCATCTCGGCCCCGGCCTCGCCAACGGTCTCGCCAATCTGCACAACGCCCGCCGCGCCGGCTCGCCGGTCGTCAACATCATCGGCGATCACGCCACCTACCACCGTCAGTATGATTCGCCGCTCACCTCGGATGTCGAGGCGGTCGCCCGCACGTTCTCCGACTGGGTCAAGACCTCCCCCGAGGCCTCGTCGCTCGCAGGCGATGCCGCCGCCGCCGTGCTTGCGGCCCGCCAGCCGCCGGGGAAAGTCGCAAGCCTGATCCTCCCCGCCGACTCCGCCTGGGGCGGCGCGACCGCCAGCGTCGACTCGACACCGAACTGGCCGGCACCCATCGACATACCGGACGAGCGCATCGACAGCGTCGCAAAAATCCTGGAGAGCGGTGAAAAATGCCTCCTCTACATGACCGGCCAGGCCTTGACCGAGCGCGGCCTGGATGCTGCGAGCCGCATCGCCGAAGCGGCCGGCGCCGATCTCCTGACCCCGATCAGCAATGCCCGCATCGAACGGGGCGCTGGCAGGGTCGCCATCGATCGCCTTCGCTATCCGGTCGACCAGGCGCTCGAACAGCTCGCCCCCTATCGACATATCATCCTGGTCGGCGCCGCCGAGCCCGTCGCCTTCTTCGCCTATCCCGATAAGCCCAGTCGGCTGGCCGCCGACGGCGCGACCTGTCATGAGTTTGCCAATGCAGGCGAGGATCTGCCTCTGGCGCTGGAGGCGTTGGCCGAACGTCTCGGAGCCGGCGACCTCCGACCGCGCCACGAGGACCATGTACGGCCGACAGCGCCCACCGGCGCCTTGGACAGCGCCGCCATCGCCACGGCGGTTGCGCATCACCTCCCTGAAAACGCCATCGTCGTCGATGAATCGATCAGCACCGGGCGGCATTTCTTTCCCTACACCCGCAACGCCGCACCCCACACCTGGCTGCAGATCATCGGCGGCGCGATCGGCACGGGCCTCCCGCTCGCGGTCGGCGCCGGCGTCGCCTGTCCGGAACGCAAAGTGATCTCGCTGCAGGCCGACGGCAGCGCCATGTACACGATACAGGCCCTTTGGACTCAGGCGCGCGAAAGCCTGGACGTCACCACGGTGATCCTCTCGAACCGGGCCTACGCCATTCTTCAGGGCGAAATGACCAATGTCGGGGTCGCCAACCCCGGACCGACCGGCAGAAACATGATGTCGCTGGACGACCCGCCGCTGGATTGGGTGGCGCTCGCCAAAGGCATGGGCATCGACGCGGTCGTCACGGACGATGCCGCGGACTTTGCCCAGGCGCTTGGCCGGGGCATCGCGACGCCGGGACCGTCTCTGATCGAAGCGCGGATTTAGTGGCGCTATCGCATCAGTAGCCCCTCTACGTCACACGCGAACCCGGTCCGTTTGAAGGCCAAACTCCAAGCTGTCCGGACTGACGCAATTTCTCAGAACGAGAAATTGATCCAACTCTCTGACGGCAATATGTTTTTTCGATCAGTACTCATGGCAATCAGCAGAGAAAACTCATGATGAAATTGCGGATGGCGATCCTTTTAATCTCGCTGGGCCTCGTCGGCTGCAATGCCGACGGAACGATCGATCCGACTTTGGGCGGAATCATTGGATTTGAAACGGAGAGTAAACGGGGCAACAAAGGCGGACAGACCTATCAAGTCGGGACGGCTGATCTGCAAACCGATGTCGACGTCGATACCGCTTACTTGAAGATCAAGCGGGAGTTCGGGTTCCTTACCTATGAAGAGCGTCTCGCGAAAAGCCCCAATCTGCAGCGAGGGTGGCTCGAAAAGGACACATCCTTCAAGCACACGACCATCGCCGGCGTCAGCTACCAGATGAAGAATCGGGTGCCTCATGCGTTTGGCGGAGAAAAGCGTTCCCACAATTTCGAGGCGAACGTGGAGAAGGATGGCGAAGGCAGCATCGTCATGATGAAGTTCTGGATACCGTCTCAAGACGGCCTCGATGTCGAAGCCTACAGCAAGAGCATCGAGGCGAGAGCGCGCAACGCTCTGGGTGTCTGACTAGCAGTTTAGGCCTGCTCTTGCCGCGATACGGTCCGCTCGTCGGCCGCCTAGCCCATCTTCCCGAACACCATCACCTTCGACATGAAGGCGCGATCCGTCTGGATGTGCGTGAGACCGGCTTCCTCGTAGAGGGCTGCAAGGTCGGTGCCGACATAATCCTTGTAGTAGGGCTCGTGGTAGAGGACGGGAAACAGCTCCAGCAGGCCGTCGAAGGGCGGGTGATCGCCGATTTGCAGGCTGTCGACCAGAACGAAGCGCCCGCCCGGTTTCAGGACGCGCGCCATCTCGGCGACAGCGCGCATGCGAGCCCCCTTGGGCAGCTCATGCAGCAGATAAACCGACGTAACGATGTCCTGGCTGTCGTCGGCGAACGGCAGGGCTTCCGCGTTGGCGAGCACCAGATCCGCCCATGACCAGGGGGCGAGGGTCTTCTTCGCTTTGCCGAGATAAGCCTCGCTCAGATCAACGCCGGTGATGGGCAGCCTTGGAAAATTCTTCTTGATCGATCGCAGAAAGCGGCCTGTGCCGGTGGCGATGTCCAAAAGGCGGAGATCCGCCTGACGGTGCGCCTTCAAAAAATCCCCGATGGGCAAAAGAGCCTGGCGGCGCATGGCGTCGGTGGCGCCATTGAACAGCACATCGACCTGGAAATCATAGAGTTCGGCCGAGCCTTCGCTCATCCAGCCGTCGGTCTGGTAGTGAAAATTCTGAAGGTAGTATCTCGGCCTGGTCTTGCTCGCGGGCGCTGACCGACTTCGATAGATCTCCTGCCCATCGGCGCGCATGCGGCGCAGATTGATGCGGCCGACGTCGGCGAGAAAACGGGTGCTGCTGCGCAAGGCCTCCAGCGGTCGAGGCAGGAGATCGTCCGGCATGGCGTAGCGACCGGCGGCGATATGCTCGCGATCACGCCTCAAAAGGTCCCGAAGATCGGCGAGATAGTCGGCCCGGTCGGGCAGGTCTGCCGGCAGATCTTCGAGAACCGGCGACGACAGTCTCGCTGCCGCGAGTGCATGGGTGAGAAACCAAGCGGTCCTACCGGCATGGCCGCCAGCATGAATCCAGCGATCGATCGGCGTCATGGCAGGCTCTCTCCGTCAAGCTCCCCGGTCTACGAAGACCGCGGCAATCCTGATAGACTTGGGCCATGTTGCCCGTCGTCCACCACACCGATTACGCGCCGCCGATACCGCCGGATCATCGCTTTCCGATGGACAAGTTCCGTCGCGTGATGCAGCTGCTCCTCGACGACGGCATCGTGAAATCTGATCAAGTCCATCGCCCGGAACCGGCGCCCCGCCGGTGGCTGGAACGGGTTCATGATCCCGACTATGTCGAGAAAATCCTGACCCAGACGCTCGATCCGAAACGCGCTCGCCGGATCGGCCTGCCGATCACCGAAGCTGTCGCGGCAAGGGCGCTCGCCGCCAATGGCGGCACGGTGCTCGCCGCAAAGCTCGCTCTCGAACATGGGCTTGCCTGCAATACAGCAGGCGGCAGCCATCACGCGTTCGCCGAGGAAGGTTCAGGCTTCTGCGTCTTCAACGACGTGGCGGTGGCATTGATGCTTCTTCTCGACGAAGGAGCGATCGAGCGCGCCTTGGTGGTCGATCTCGATGTGCATCAGGGTGACGGCACGGCGAAGATCTTCGAGAACGAGCCACGCGTCTTCACCTTTTCGATGCATTGCCGCACCAATTTTCCGGCACGCAAGCAGACCAGCGATCTCGACATCGCCCTCGAACCAGGGACGGAGGACGCCGCCTATCTCCACCAGTTGAGCGAGGCGTTACCGGACCTCATCACCGGCTATCGCCCCGATCTGGTGGTCTTCATTGCAGGGGTCGATCCGCATGCCGAAGACAAGCTCGGCAGGCTGGCGCTCTCCGACGAAGGCCTTTTCAAGCGCGAACGTTTCGTCCTTGAGACCTGCGCTGCCAGCGGAACGCCAACGGCCTGCGTCATGGGTGGCGGCTATGCCCCCGATCTGAACCGGCTCGCTTTTCTTCACACGATCGTGCATCGCGTCGCGGGTGATATCTTCAAGACGCTTTGAGGGCCGATACGAGCAGGTCAGCGGACCGTTTCACCGGGAAGCGTTCCCCAGAATTCACCCCGCTGCAGCCAGCCGCGCTGGCCTTCGATCTCGACACGGCACCAGCTATCTTCGCAAGCGAGGAGGCTGCCGATGACGCCGGGCTCGACATGGAGCAGAACGCGGGCCTGATTGTCCGCCGTTCGCCGGAGATCCCTTATGGCGCCCTGGACCATGATCGTCCGCGCGCCGGAGAGCAGCCGCGAAGCGATCCAGCCCTCCGCACCTTCATAGTCCTCGACCTTTCGCCAGTTATCGAATTCGGCGATGATCTTGAGCGGCACGTTCGGGCGCGTGAACACCCAATTGATGGGATACTGCTGGCCAGGGCCGAAACGGACATTGACCGTCGTTTGTCGTTGATCGATCGAAACGAAACGCGGCACCGGCAATCCCGTGCTGCGGCCGGTCGACAGGGCCTCCTGCGCTGCTGCCGGAAGGATCGTCGAAGTGAATGCCGGCATAATCATCGCCAGCGAAAGAAGTAACGCCAGAAGTGAAAAATGCTGGCGGACCGTCTTGATCATTGTCGTCTCGTCTCCTTCGGACGATACGCTCGTCTCGTCCTTGGCCCAACCGTTAGCGCGAGACCGTGAGCACTGCAAGCAAATGCGCTTTGGCTTTTGATCGAGAGCAAGTTCTGCTAGAGCAAAATCAGATTTCATCAATACCGGTTGGCTTGATCAGCGGCCCTGCTCGGCAATCGGTTCTACGCCCGCCCTGGAGACCACCCTTGGCACGCAACAAGCCCCTCGTCATCGTCACCCGCAAACTGCCCGAGACGATCGAGACGCGGATGATGGAGCTGTTCAGCACGACGCTCAATGATGCCGACCGGCCGATGTCCAAGGCCGAGCTGATCGAAGCGGTCAAGACCGCAGAGGTTCTGGTGCCGACGCTGACCGACCGAATCGACGCCAGCGTTCTCGCCCATGCCGGCCCCGAGCTGAAGCTGATCGCCAATTACGGCACCGGCGTCGACCATATAGACATCGAAGCCGCCTATGCGCGCGGCATCACCGTCACCAACACGCCTGGCGTTCTGACCGACGACACCGCCGACATGACCATGGCCCTGATCCTCGGCGTTTCCCGCCGGCTTGCTGAAGGAGAACGCCTCGCCCGCTCCGGCGATTGGGACGGCTGGAGTCCGACCGGCATGCTCGGCCATCGCATCACCGGCAAGCGCCTCGGCATTCTCGGCATGGGCCGAATCGGCACGGCGGTCGCACGCCGCTCCCGCGGCTTCGGCCTGTCGATTCACTATCATAACCGCAAACGCGTTCACGAGAGCATCGAGAACGAGCTAGAGGCGACCTATTGGGAAAGTCTCGATCAGATGCTGGCGCGCATGGACATCATCAGCGTCAACTGCCCGCACACGCCGGCAACCTTCCACCTCCTGTCCGCAAGGCGGCTGAAACTGCTTCGTCCCGACGCGATCATCGTCAACACATCGCGCGGCGAGGTGATCGATGAGGCGGCCCTGACCAGAATGCTGCGCAGCCAGGACATCGCCGGCGCCGGCCTAGACGTCTTCGAGCACGAGCCCGCGATCAATCCGAAGCTGCTCGAGCTCGACAATGTCGTGCTACTGCCGCACATGTCCAGCGCCACCATCGAAGGCCGCCTCGACATGGGCGAAAAGGTTCTGATCAACATCAAGACCTTCGCCGACGGCCACCGCCCACCCGACCGGGTTCTGCCAAGCCAGCTTTAAGTCTTTTCGAACCTTGGACGGCGCCTGACGACCATGGCGTCCGGCTTCTGATTCGCCCCACTCCCGAGACCTGACATTTCCATGCGGGGCACGGGTGGACAAATCGGAAGAATGTGTCATGTCACCTACTAAGCTGGTGACATGCGCCCGATCGCCAGGTAGCGGCTGGGTCGTGTCCTTCAAAACAGTCACATCAGTATCAGGATTGCTCAGGAGTCTCTGACATGACAGTGGATTTCACCCTCAACGGCCAGGCGGTTAGCGTCGATGTCGACGACGATACGCCACTTCTTTGGGTCATCCGGGACGAACTCGGTATGACCGGCACGAAGTTCGGTTGCGGTGTCGCCATGTGCGGCGCCTGCACCGTTTATCTCGACGGCCAGCCGATGCGCTCATGTCAAACCTATATCGAGGATGTCGCCGGCAGCGAGATCACCACCATCGAGGGGCTGGACAGCAAGCCCGCTCAAGCCGTGCAGGCCGCCTGGCAGGAGCTGGACGTGCCGCAATGCGGCTATTGCCAGTCCGGCCAGATCATGTCTGCCGCAGCCCTCTTGAGCGAAACGCCGAAGCCGTCCGATGAGGATATCGACGCTGCGATGAGCGGCAATGTCTGTCGCTGCGCCACCTATCACCGCATTCGAAAGGCGATCCATCGGGCCGCCGAGATCATGGAGGCCTGATCATGATGCATCTTCTCAATCAAGCCAGCAGGCTGCCTTTCGCCGATCTCGCCACGCCCACCCGGCGTGGTTTCCTCAAACTCTCCGTCGGCGCAGGCGCTGGCCTGGCCCTCGGCGTGACCCTCCCCCCCCTGCAAGGAACCGCGGCAGCATCAACGCAGGCCGCGTCGGCCTTCAACCCGTTCGTCGAGATCATGGACGACGGCAGCGTGCGCGTCGTGATCAAGCATCTCGACAAGGGCCAGGGACCGGCGACCGGCCTCTCGACCCTGGTGGCCGACGAGCTGGACGCCGCCTGGGAGCAGATGACGGTCCGCTTCGCACCGGCGAACGCCGCGCTCTACAACAACATCCTCTGGGGCGAGGTACAGGGCACCGGCGGTTCGTCTGCGATCCCCAACTCCTTCGATCAGTACCGGCAGGCGGGCGCCACCGCGCGAAAAATGCTGATCGTCGCGGCCGCCGAAGAGTGGGGTGTGCCGGCTGACGAGATCACGATCGAAGCCGGAACCATCAGCCATGCGTCCGGCCAGTCCGCAGGCTTCGGCGAGCTCGCCGGCAAGGCCGCGAAGCTGGACGTGCCCGAAGACGTCGCCGTGAAGTCGCCGGAAGACTGGGTCTATATCGGCAAGTCCTTCCCCAGGCTCGATACGAAGATGAAGAGCGAGGGGGCCGTCGGCGTCTATGGCATGGACCACCAGATGGATGACATGCTGGTCGCCGTGCTCGCAGCGCCACCGAAGTTCGGCGGCGCCGTTCAGTCCTTCGATGCCGAGGCGGCGAAAGCGGTGCGCGGCGTGGTCGACGTGATCCAGGTGCCGCAGGGTGTGGCGGTTCTCGCGACCAGCACCTGGCCGGCGATCAAGGCGCGTGACCTCCTGGACATCCAGTGGGACTTTTCTGCCGCCGAAACCCGCTCCAGCAGCGACATCATGGCCAACTATCTGGAGCTTGCCGATCAGCCGGGCGCACCGGTGAAAGCGGTCGGCGATGCGGAAGCCGGGATTTCGGGCGCCGCAGGCGTGGTCGAGGCGACCTATCAGTTCCCGTTTCTCGCCCACGCGCCCATGGAGCCGATCGACGTCACCGTGCTATTCGACGGCGAGACAGCCACGTTCTGGACGGGTTCGCAAGTGCAGACGCTGGATCAGAACATCGGCGCCAGCGTGCTCGGCATCGAGCCAGCGAATGTGTCGATTGAAACGCTCTGGGCCGGCGGCTCCTTCGGCAGACGCGCGATCTACAATTCGCACTATGTCGCCGAGGCCGCGGCGATCGCCAAGACCTGGCTTGAAGCTTCGGGCAAGACGCAGCCGATCAAGCTCGTCTATACCCGCGAGGACGACATTCGCGGCGGCTACTATCGCCCGGCCTATGTCCACAAGATCAAGGCCGGCGTCACCGCGGATGGCAAGGTCGCCGGCTGGCATCACCGGATCGTCGGCCAGTCGATCCTGAAAGGCACCATGTTCGAGGCCATGCTGGTGCATGACGGCATCGACAAGACCTCGGTCGAAGGCATCGAGGACACGCCCTACACCATCGACAACTTCGCCGTCGAGCTAAACACCACGGACGTGCAGGTGCCTGGGCTCTGGTGGCGCTCGGTCGGCCACACCCACACCGCCTACGCTATGGAGACCATGGTCGATCAGCTCGCCAAGGCGGCAGATCGCGATCCGGTCGCGTTTCGCCGCGACATGCTCGCGAACGACGCCAGAAAACTCGGCGTTCTCGAACTGGTGGCGGAAAAGTCGGGCTGGGGCGAGCCGGTGCCGGCCGGCCGCGCACGCGGGGTCGCCGTCCACAAGTCGTTCAGCACCTATGTCGCCCAGGTGGTCGAAATCAGCCAAGGCGACGACGGCGTGATCAAGGTCGAGAAGGTGTGGTGCGCGGTCGACTGCGGTATCGCGGTCAACCCGGACAATATCGCGTCTCAGATGGAAGGCGGCATCGGCTATGGCCTCGGCGCCATCCTTAGAAACGAGATCACCCTCACTGAAGGCGAGGTCGATCAGGGCAATTTCGACAGCTACGAGCCCATCCGGATCGAAGACATGCCCGATATCGAGGTGCATATCGTGCCGTCCACCGAGCCGCCGACCGGCGTCGGCGAACCGGGCACGCCGCCGATTGGCCCTGCGGTCGCGAACGCGATCTTCGCCGCCACCGGCAGCATGCCGACCAAGCTGCCGCTCAGCCAGGAAGGCCTCGTCTAGCGGAATTTCCGCAGCATTGACGTAAGGCTGCATCGCTAGAGACGAACATTTGGTAACAAACGGTCGGCGTCGTCCTGATGCCGGCCGTTCGTCCTTTTCAGGGGAACGTTATCATGACGCTAGGGGCGGATATCGCGGACTGGCTCATTGGCGAAGGACGCTTGCTCGGCGACGGCGTGGCGATCGCAGAAGGCTTCGCCGATCGGCTGATGGCGGCCGGCGTTCCGCTCCTTCGCCTGCGCATCGCCCAGCGTGTCGCCAATCCACTCCTGGCCGCCTGGGGGGTCATCTGGCGGCGCGATCTCGGCAGGTCCGAGGACTACGTCGTTGCAGCCAAGCTGCTCGAAACCAGCACCTGGATCGGCAGCCCGTTCCAGCATGTGGTAAAAACCCGTGCGCCGCTGCGCAAGCGGCTGACTGATCTGCATCCGGACGACTACGTTGTCTTCCATGAAATGGCCGAGATCGGCGGAACCGACTTTTTCGCTATGCCGCTGGAGTTCGGCGACGGATCCGTTCAAGGCATGAGCCTGGTCGCCGATGGCGAGAACGGCTTTGCGGACGAGCATATCCGCCTGTTCGAAGCCCTCCGCCATCCCCTTGCCGCCGCGATGGAGGCGGTCGCCATGCGGCGCTCGACCAGAAGCTTATTGAAGACCTATCTCGGCCGCGGTCCGGCCGAGGCCGTCAGTGCCGGATCGATCCGGCGCGGCGATCTCTCGACGCTGAACGCCGTCGTCATGTTCTCGGATCTTCGTGGCTTCACCGACAAATCCAGTCGCTGGTCGGATCGCGACCTTCTGGAAGCGCTGGATGGCTATTTCGGGGTGGTGGTCGATGCGGTGCAGCGCCATCAGGGCGATGTCCTGAAGTTTCTTGGCGACGGCATCCTCGCAAGCTTTGCGATCGACGATTCGCCTTCGACATCCGCATGCTGCACCGAGGCGCTGAACGCCGCCATCGAAGCGCGGCAAGGTCTCGCAAGCCTGAACCAGGCCAGGGCGGAGCGCGGCCAGGAACCGCTCGACTTCGGCACGGCGCTACATGTCGGCGAGGTCACCTACGGCAATATCGGCAGCCCCGACCGGCTCGACTTCACCGTGATCGGCGAAACGGTCAATCTCGCAAGCCGCATCGAGGGTCTGTGCAAAACGCTCGGTGAGCCGATCCTGTGTAGCGAGGCGATGCGCCAGGAATTGATGCAGGATCTCAGAAGCGTCGGCAACCACGACATCCGAGGCATGCCGGACCCCGTCCAGCTGTTTGCACCCGGCGGCTAGAGCTTTTTCCGATCAAGCAATACCGACCACACTTAGTTTTCATCGACAGGTTATCAAATCACGTCGTTAATTGCAGAGAGTCTTTCGGTCACTTAGCTTTTGTTAAGATCCTCACGTCATACTGGTTTGCGGTCCATGCGGCCCTGGGAGTCCGACCCTTGCCACAATTCACCCATCGAATGAACGGAGTCCCAGGGTCGCATGGACCAGCGAGATGCAAGAGTGATAGCAGCGTCAGGTTAAAGAAGGATGAACGTGGCGGGCCGCCCATGCCCATCGGTCAGAACTGTGTGCGGCTGTCATAACACCACCTAATCGATAAGAAAATTTGGTAAAACAACAAGATGGAGTATCTGTCTCGATCGTTCGCGATCGGACAATCCTCTAACAGCGCGACCATATCATATGGTCGCTTCAGCTTCCGCCAAGGACGTCGGCAGACCGCCATGACGTAGCCGGGCCAGAGGAACTCATATCCACCCGCCTGAATGTCGACCGCCCGCTTCCACCCTCGACTATCAGATAAGGCTCTCTGTCCTTAACCTCGCGTTAACCCTTCCCTGCTAGATCTCTTCATGGTCCATGCGACCGTAGGAATCCGCCCGCCCGCCAAAAAGGCTTGGGCGAGGCTCGGATTCCCAGGATCGCATGGACCAGAAAGCCAGGGTGACAGGTTTTCCCTAACAAAGCGCTAACCTCAGACATGGAGGCCAGCCGTGCCATCGAGCCAAAGGCGTCGGATATCTGGAACTTTTCCCGAACAGGTGGAACCACCTGTTCGGGAAGGAAATGCGGCGAAACAACGAGAGAGAGTATGTATCCCGATCACATCAGATCAGGATCCGCTCGGGAATGGATGCCGGGGCTCGTCCCCCTCGGAACCGATTCCACATCATGATGTTCGGCGCATCGTCACCGGTTGTCTCCGTCCAGAATGCCGCCGATCGGACCGAGGATCGAGCCTTCGCCCTTATGGCCGAAGGAGCCGGCTGCGAGCATGCGGCCGGCCAGGCGCGAAAAGGGTAGGCTTTGGAGCCAGACGGTGCCGGGACCGGTCAGTTTCGCGAAGAACAGGCCCTCGCCACCGAACAGCATCGTCTTGATGCCGCCTGCCTGCATGATGTCGTAATCGACGCTGTCGTCGAGTGCCGCGAGGCAGCCGGTGTCGACATGCAGCACCTCGCCGGGCGCAAGCTCGCGCTTCATCAGCGTGCCGCCCATATGCACGAAGACCCAACCGTCGCCCTCCAGCTTCTGCATGATGAAGCCTTCGCCGCCGAAGAGGCCGGTCATGATCTTCTTCTGGAAGTGAATGCCGATCGACACGCCTTTGGCGGCGGCGAGAAAACTGTCCTTCTGGCAGATCAGGCGGCCGCCGACATCGGTCAGGTGAATGGCGAGGATGGTGCCGGGATAGGGTGCGCCGAACGCCACTTTCGCCTTGCCCTGGCCCTGATGGGTGAAAACCGTGGTGAACAGGCTCTCGCCGGTGATCAGGCGCTTGCCGGCACCGAGCAGCTTGTCCATGAAACCGCCGGCGGCGCTCTGCTCCGAACCGTCGCCGAACACGGTGGTCATGTCGATCGAGGCGTCCTTGTACATCATCGACCCCGCCTCGGCGACCGCACTCTCGCCCGGATCGAGCTCGACCTCGACATACTGCATCTCATGGCCGTTGATCACATAATCGATCTCATCCGCCCTGCCGCCGGCAGATGGTGAGATCGGCGGTGGCCGCATGAGCGCGACGGGCCCCGCCGACATCTCGGTCAATTCCGGCACTTCCGAAGCCAGCTTCCAGTCGGCAAATCCCTGCCGCCAGCAATGGGCGTTCGGATGGCGCTTAGCAAATTCGATGGCGGCGACATCGTCGAGCGGTCCCTGCTGGTCGCCGTCGATCGAAAAATACCACTGGTTCATGCTGGAAATTCCTTTCATATGCCAATCGTCGGAAGGTCAGATCGACGACACGCCGATTGCAAAGATCGCTTGGATGACCATGCCCGACCGCACTCAGTTCTTCTTCGTGGCCGTCATCGCCAGCCAGGTGGTCTCTTTTCCGTCATAGCTCAGCGCCTGCGATCGCTCGATCGCCTCCACCACGAAACCGGCGTTCTCCGCAAGGGAGCGTAGACGGTCTGCCGACATAGCGACGAAAAAGCGGCCGCGGCCGTCATGCCAGTCCTGATCGGCCTCCTTGAAGCTGGCGAAGACAAGGCCTGATGGCACCAGTGCGCGCGCCACACGCCGCATCACGTCGGGAAGGGCATCGGATGAAACGTGAAGAAGCGAGGCCGACGTCCAGATCGCGTCGAACGCCTCATCATAGTCGAGCTCTTCGAAGCGGAGAATGCGCACGGACTTGCCGGTTCGTCTCTCCGCCTCTTTCGCGAGGCCAACGGAACCATCGACGAGCGTAACATCGAAGCCGCGCTCGATCAGGGCCAGCGCGTCATGGCCACCGCCAGAGCCGAGTTCGAGCACGCGGGCGCCCGGCTCTAGGGCATCGGCAAAATGATGCACGAGCCGCTGCTGATACCTGCCGGATGTTTCCGATGCATAGTCAGCGGCGTTGTCGTCATAAAAGCGGAGTGTTTCGTTCATGGGCGTCATGGAAACGGCGCCTCAATCCGAAAATCCGAACCAGGGGCGCATCTTCACCCCGACCCAGGTCCCGGCAAATGCAAAAAGAATCCAGATCCAGGCATGCAGGCTAAAGGAGGCGGCGCCCGAGACGAAGGCGCCGATATTGCAGCCGAAGGCAAGCCTGGCGCCATAGCCCATCAGGAGGCCGCCGATCACCGCGGCGGCAAGGGAGCGAAGGGGGATCTTCAGCATCGGGGCGAAGCGGCCGGCGGCGCCGGCGGCGGTCAGCGCGCCCAGCATGATGCCGACATTCATGATGGTGATGTTGTCGCGAAACAGGTTGCCTTCGAGGGCGCGGCCGGGAAAACCGCCGCTCCAAAAACGGGTCTCGGCCGGGTTCCAGCCAAGGGCCTGGGCGATTTCCGCCGCCCAAAGGGTAAACGCCCAGGTCACGGTCCAGGGGTGGCCGGCGACGAAAAGCGTGAGCAGGTTCAAGACAGCGAGCAGGCAAGCGGCGAACAGCAGAGGCCAGGGGCCGACCAGGAGGCTCCTGGCACTGAGGCCATCGCCCCAGATCGGACGCTGGGGACGATCGCCGGCCCAGGCGCGAAAGGCTAGCCAGACTGCTACCAGCAGTCCGGTTTGAAGGGCGATGGCGAGCGGCCATCCCATGGTCTTGCCGAAGGAAACGGCGCCGAGCGTGGGCAAAGCCGGCAGCTGAAACGCATCCAGGCTGCCGGCGAACGCGCCAGCGCAGAAAGCGATCAGCGTCACCACCATGCGGGTGCTGCCGCCGCCGACCGTAAACAGCGTGCCCGAGCCGCAGCCGCCGCCGAGCTGCATGCCGAGACCGAAGATGAAGCTGCCGAGTGCGACGCGGACGCCAGCCGGCGCCACGGCTCCCCCTACAGGCCGGCCGAAAGCTTCACCCGCCGCCAGGAACGGCGCGAACAGCAGCATGGCGAGGCCGATCATCACCAGCTGGCCGACGATGCCGGAGATATCCCGATGAAGAATCGCGTTTCGATAGGCGGCGGTGAAACCGAAGGAGGCGTGATAGAGGCTGACACCCAAGAGCGCGCCGATGACGAAGAGCGCCCCATAGCGCCAGCTGTCGATGCCGAGAAAGAGCGCCCCTGCGGCAAGGACCAAAAGCCCCGAAAGCACCACCGGAACCTGCACTACCCGCATCACGTCCGGCGATCGAGCCGTGGTCACGACGCCCTTGTTGGCCTCAGGCAAGTCAGGCCTTCAGCCGCTGGCTGAGGAGTTCGACCTGGCCTTCGACGCTGATCGGCAGCTGCGAGGTCACTTCCAGCTCGCGATCCTCATAGACGTTGCGATCCTGGTGTTTCAGCTTCCACTGCAGGATCGCCTCGTCCCGCTGCATCAAAAGGTCGACGATCTGCGGCTGGAACAAGCGGAGCATGTTGGTGAGCCAGCGGTTCACCGTCCAGGTCGGCTTGTCCATCTGCATGTCGAAGCTCTCCAGCATCGAACAGACATCATGGGCGGCATACCAGGTCTCGCCGGTAACCCAGCGGTTGGTGGTGAACAGCCCGATCGGCCAGCCGGTCTTGTCCATGGAAATCGCGACCAGGTGGGACACGAGATCGTGGGGGTCTTCCTTCGGTTCGTAGTCCGGCAGCTGCACCGGGTTCACGCCTTCGTCCATGCCCTTACCGCGCAGGAAGGTGTGGAAATGGCCATGTTCGCCCGGACGCTCGCTCTTGTCGTGAGCGTGATAATACCACTGGGCATGGCTCTCCGGGTCGTAGACGTCGCCCTTGGGATAGTGGTCGAGGATGAAGAACTGCCCCTCATGCTTCAAGACGATGCCGACGACATTGTCGCCGGACTTCTGCATGATGCGGCGCCACTCCAGCACCTCGCGGCCGGCTTTCAGCATGGCGTCTAGCGTCTCGTCCGGATAATCCTCGATCCAGGACCTATCCATCTCGACCGGCGTTGCGCTCACCTCTGGCTTCGCTGTCGCTTCAGGCAGTGTCATGTTGTTCTCTCCCATCCGGTCCGCCGCGATACCGTTTCGGATCGCCGGGCCACGCCGTCATTTACTGTCACGAACGCGCCGCGACGTCGACGGCACAATAGTTCAGAACATCCCTCCCGTAGAGAGACCTTACCGGATCGTGAACGGGATGTGATCCCGGAGAGCGCCGGGCCGCCTGGACACCTCCAGCACCGAGGATAAGGTGATGCATCACCAATCCGTCAAGCACCTTAGGGGGGCTTTCGGATATTCACCTCAGTTCTGGAGAGCGACATATGAAACAGCAAAAATCCCGCCTTCTCTCGACCACCTATATGAGCATCATCCTCGGCGGCGGTGCCTTCATGCTCGGCGCTGACGGCCTTCCCGGCAATGCCGGCGGCTTCGGCATCGGCAGCACTGCGGTTGCAGCCTGTAATCCCTGTTGCCCCAATGCCTGCAATCCCTGCTGCCCGAACCCCTGCGCAGCCGCAGCCAACCCCTGCAACCCCTGCGCCGCTGCCAATCCGTGCAACCCCTGTGCAGCCGCCAACCCCTGCAATCCCTGCGCCGCCGCCAATCCTTGCAACCCCTGCAATCCGTGCAACCCTTGCAAGGCTAACTAAGACGGCCGACTGCCATCGACATTGGCCAGTTCGCCAATGTCAGAGAAGAGCCCGGAGCGTCGCGTTCCGGGTTCTTTTTTGCAAAGAATTCAACGATTTTGACGCGAATCGGAGCGGCTTCGATGCGTTAATGTTGGTGACCGTAAATCAACTAAAAATAGAATTCAACATAGGAAAATATCTGTTTCTGATTTATCACCTTGCCATCGATCGACGCCCTCAAACGTCGGTCTTCGAACAGAGCATTGACCTTCATAAACAGGAGCAGAGTATGGCGCGGTTTGGTGAACGAGCGATTGCCGTCATCACGTCCAAAGCGGCGGATGATATCAACATGGCAAAGCCCCAAACGCCAAACCAAAAGCGTATGCTCGACGACGCCCGTTTCATCGCCAAGACCCTCATGGCCGAAGGTTTCGAGCTGTTGAATTTCCACCCCATCGCCCTCACCTTCGCCGGCCCGCCTGCGATGTTCGAGCGCGTCTTCGGCCTCCGGCTTCAGCCGCGGACCTTTGCCGGAGGCCGCGGTCGTCAGGTCGACGGATTCGACGTCCTGCCGGAGGATGGGCACCGCTTATCGGAGCTGCCAGCGGCGTTTGAGGGGCGCGCCGGCCAGATGGCGATCGCCAGACCGCCGCGGCTGATCGACGACGCCAGCGCGCCCATGCGTGACGTCGAAGCGGCCGAACTTCCGGTCTGGTCCCTTCCGGACGAACTTGCGATCTCGATCTGGGCGGACGGCACCGGCGCACCGACTTCTACTGGCCATGGCGTGGTCGCCGCCCAGATCGGCACCGGCCACTACCGCCATCGCTTCTTTTCGGACCGGGGCTATCGGATCCTGCCGACGCTGCTGGGTCCGGGCCAGAGCCATCCGCAACGGGACGATCACGGTCACGGCACCGGCGAAGCCGCCTGCCTGTTCGGCGCTGCGCCGGATCTGAAACTGCGTCCGGTCAAAGGCCTGCTCGATCCGGTCGGCGATCTGCTGATGACCATCGACTCGTCCCCTTCGCCCGATCTGATCATCAATGGCTGGGGCTTTGACGTCGATCACTGCAGCTGGAACGAGCTGAAGCGGACCGATCCGAACCTCCACAACTATCTCCGAATCCTCGAAGCAGCCATCGCCTTTGCGACGTCGCGCGGCGTGATCATCGCCGCCGCAGCGCCCAATGGCTGGAAAAGCTTTCCGGCCTGCCATCCCGATGTCATCGCGATCGGCGCCGTCACCTCCGGCCGAGCGGCGAAGCAGAGGAACCGAAGCGTCGGCGCGAGCTCGCTCTATCCGGGCCGCATGGTTCCCGACCTCTGGAGCGACGCAGCAAAATCGGTGCGCAGCGGCCTCGACCTGATCGGCTGCACCCACCCGGCGCAACCCGGCGCATCGCTGGCCGTGCCGGGTTTCCACGGCGGACATGCCGATGAGGGCTTCGCCTGGTGCGACATCGAGCAGGCCGCATCGCCGCTAGCAGCCGGCAGACTCGCTCTCCTGATCGAGCAGCATCGCGGCCTCTCGCCGTCAGCCTTCAAGGCGCTGGTCACCGACATCGACGCGATGACCGGTATCAGCGTGATGTCCGACATCGACGCGATGCCCGGCATCGGCGAGATGACCGACATCGGCGCGATGACCGACCGAGAGAAGATCGAAACGGCATCGCACGCCAATGACGAGAAGAGCATCGGATCACTCGCCGGCTAGCGGTACAAGCACGTTCGAAGAGACCGTCGAAAACCTGGCGGCATACCGTCGGTCTAAGCGCTGACGGCGGAAACCAAATGAGGTGGTCACGCCACCGTGAAGCTCTGATCGAACCAGTGTTCCTCGAGATTGGCGCCGGGTCCGATGCGATCGATCACGGCGAACAGCCCCGGCGGATGAAGCGGCGTCAGCACCCCGTGCCAGACGGCAGGGTGATAATTGACCCCCTGCCCGGCCCCGGTCATGAACGCTCGGGGTCTGCCAGGGGCGCCATCCTCGTCAGGAGCGACGACCACCAGAAACGGGCTTTCGCTCATCGGCAAGAAGGCCTGCGAGCCGAGCGGATGCCGCTCCATCATGTCGAGCTTATAGGGCAGCGTGCGGGGTTCCGCCTTGAACAGGCTGATCCCCGGCCGGCCTTCGTCGTCCGGGCCGCCATCGCCGATCTCCAGGTTCGCCAGATCATGCCAGCGGCCGCAGGCGCCGCGATTGATGATCCTATCCGGCTCACCGGCCGCATCGAGCACGTCGCCAAAGGGCCGAAAGGCGCTCCGGGTCAGCGGCTCGATCTGGATCGACTGGCTCATCCCAGAGGCTAGACGACGAACGCCGGGTGCTCATCGAGACGCAGCCGCGCGATCCGCTCCACCTGACGGCAGGCCTCCGCGATCTCGGCATCCCGGTCATGGCCGAGGCGACGCTCGAAGGCCGCAAGAATGCCCGCCTTGTCATGATCGCGCACCGCGATGATGAACGGAAAGCCGTTCTTTTGCACATAGGCATCGTTCAACGCGGTAAAGGAAGCGCGTTCCTCATCGGTCAACGCATCGAGCCCGGCGCTCGCCTGCTCCGCCGTCGAGTCTGCCGTCAGCCGGCCGGCTGCAGCCAGCTTGCCCGCGAGATCCGGATGGGCCTTGAGCACGGCCATGCGCCGCTCCTCATCCGCGGATCGGAAAATCCGGGAAAGCGCATTATACAGGCCAGTAGCAGTGTCATGGGCCGGCCCGAGCTCCAGATCGAACGCGCCCTCGGCGATCCAGGGCGAATGCTCGAAGATCCCGCCGAACGCCTGAACGAACGCCGCCCGATCCATCGTCGACGGCGTCGAACTGCCGGAAGGCGGCCGGTGGTGCTGGTGCCAGTGGCGCGCGATGTCGATGCGACGCGCGAACCAGACATCCGCATGGGTCCTGGCATAGTCGATGAAACGCCGAAGCGCCTGCACGCGCCCCGGCCGTCCCACCAGCCGGCAATGCAGCCCGATCGACATCATCTTGGCCGCACCCGCCTCCCCTTCGGCGTAGAGGCAATCGAAGCTGTCTTTCAGGTAGGTGAAGAACTGATCGCCAGCATTGAAGCCTTGCGGCGAGGCGAAGCGCATGTCGTTGGCGTCGAGCGTGTAGGGCACGATGAGCTGGTGGCCGCCGCCCGCGACCGGCTGCCAGTAAGGCAGCTCGTCCGCGTAGCTGTCGGCGCAGTAGAGAAAGCCGCCTTCCTCCGCCACCAGGTCTACGGTGTTGATAGAGCATCTTCCAGTATACCATCCCGTGGGACGGGCGCCGGTGACCTCCCGATGCAGCCGGATCGCCTCCGCCATATGGGCGCGCTCGTCCTCGATCGAGAAATCCTTATATTCGATCCACTTCAGCCCGTGGCTCGCGATTTCCCAATCCGCTTCCTGCATCGCCAGGACCTGCGCCGGCCCACGGGCAAGCGCCGTCGCCACGCCGTAGACGGTGACCGGGATATCGAATTCGGTGAACAAGCGATGGAGACGCCAGAAGCCGGCGCGCGCACCGTAGTCGTAGACGGTCTCCATGTTCCAATGACGCTGGCCTGGCCAGGGCTGTGCGCCGATGGTCTCGGAGAGAAAAGCCTCTGATGCGGCATCGCCATGCAAAAGGCAGTTTTCACCGCCTTCTTCGTAGTTGACCACGAACTGCACGGCGATCTTGGCGTCTTTCGGCCATTTCGGATCGCGCGGGCCCGCGCCATGACCATGAAGATCGCGAGGATATCGGGGAGGAGATGTGCTCATAACACTAGAGATAGCTGAAATTTTCTCAAAAAACTTGTGAAAATTATCGACAGACCGTTCCCCTTGTCCCGCTTCTCGAACCCATGATTTCGAACGGACCGGCGCTTGCAAAACAACCCGAAGACGCCCAATGTCGAACATAATCGCCCACCGATTAATTCATTGTAATAGCTCTTCTTTTTTGCCGAGATCTGACGATGTTGCATGACGGCTAAAGAAATCTGGTGTATTCAAAGTACAGTTAATATTGAGGGGAATTTTAGGCCATGGCGTTAGACAGCGCGGCGAGCGTCAGCGGCGGCTCGGAGGTAGGCACCGCCGGTGGGACCAGCGGCGACGACAAAACGTCGGATGTTGCTGCCGAGACCAAGGCATCGTTTTCTTCGGCGGTCGATGAGGGATCTGACGGGAAGAGCGCAGCCGATGTCGGCTTGGTCGCTGCCAACGACAATCTCGGCGTCCAGATGGAGAAGGCCCGCGACTTCGACGCCGTTCAAGGCCGAAACATCCAGCTCGCACAGGCGACCACAGGCGTCGTGACGGACGCCCTGCCGACCCCTGGAGCCGGTCGGCCGGGTGTCGGAACTATTCCGAGAGGTCTCGGGCCAGCCGCAGCCGCTGCGATGGCCGCCGAACTTCTTACCGCCATCGACGATCGCCGGGAGCGTGCCGCCGTCGATGGCGCTCTCGCCAACCCGGAACTCGGCTTGAACCCAGCACTTCCAGAAGACGTGCTCGCGGCGCGTGCCTATGTCTGGAGCAAGAATTTCGCGCCGATCAACTACCGGGACGTCCCCTGGTCAGGCACAGGCAACGAGCAGGCCGCCCGCTCGATCATGCAGCTGGAACAGGCCGTGCCCGGAACCTTGGGCAGCGCCATGCAGGGCGATGCCACCAGCCGCAGGATGCTCGACGAGGCTGTGGCAGGCGCGCTCGCCGGCAACACGACCGAGCGCCGATCCGACGTCGACCCGGCGCTCAGTACCTACAGCACCCGGGCGCGCGCCATCGCCGCGGCGACCGCAGGCGGCATGCAGAACTGGCAGGCTCATCATCTCATTCCGTTCGAGACCATGCAGAGCCTGCCCGTACCGCTGCAGATGCAGATCGCGGCGTCCGGCTGGCGCATGGATTCCCCGGGCAATCTTATGGCGCTGCCGGGCGACGAAGCTTCGTTTTATGGACCGCCCAATAACGAAGCGCTGCCCATGCACCGAGGATCTCATCCCGTCTATAGTGCGAGAGCAAGTGGCCAATTCGCAGGTCTCATCGCCAATTTCGACAGAATGAGTCCTGCTGAAATCAGGGCCGAGATGGCCCGCATCGAGTTGACGATGCAGGGCGAGATACTAGCTGGCATGCATCACGATAGGATCCACTGACGCCATGTCACAGCATCAATATTGGCTGATTAGTCAGCCAATCGAAGGCCTTAAGCGTCTGAACGAACTTGAGGACCGATCGCCACCGGCCGTTGTCGTCGACTACGATCGAGAAGCTGATCGAGCAGAGTCGCTGGACCGCCAAGAGCGACGCATTGCGAATGTTGCGGGCGTTCTCGGACCAAAGGATCCGACCCGGTGGGGACCAATGAAGCTGACCATTCTGGAGGAAAGCTTTTACCCCGACTTCTTTGTGCGATCCGCTTGGTTCGCATCCGCGCGGCTACGGGAGGTGATGGATCTGCCGGATCACGTCGCGCAATATCTGCCGGTCGACAGCACGGCATGTCATGAAAAGGCCCGTGAGCAGGACTACATGGTGATGGACCCATTCGCGGTTCAGAACGCCATCGATACCGAGCGATCGGAGATTCGATATGGCGATTATCCTGAGCATGACGGCACGATCACCAAACAGGTGATGAACGTCAAAAACTTCGTATGGCGCGAGAATTTCGTGTCAGAGGTCCCCATTTTTCGCGATCCTCATGACAATCGGTTCTTCGCGACCGACGCTTTCGCCGAGAAAGTGCTGCGTGCGGGCATCACCGATATGTGGTTCCGGGACATCACCAGCGAACGTGCGCAGACGGAGATCATGATCAAGACTTTGTAGATCCGCCGTTCGCCATGCCATTGCTTCTACGGTCGAAAGAAGGCTAACCATCGATCTCATAACTTGACCGGGAGAATGAGATGGCCGGCTTCCTCACCACCCATGTTCTGGACACCGCGCGCGGACGTCCGGCCGCAAATCTGGAAATCGACCTTTACCGTCTCGACGGCGAACGCCGCACGAAACTCCGCACCCTCACGACCAACGCCGACGGCCGCACCGACGGCCCCATCCTTCCGGAAGATGTCTTCGAAACCGGCAGCTACGAGCTCATCTTCCACGCCGGCGCCTATCTCGAGCACATCGCCCCGTCGGCGGACGCGCCGCCCTTCCTCGATCAGATCCCGATCCGCTTCGCCATGACCGAGGATGACCACTACCACGTCCCCCTCCTCCTCTCCCCCTATGGCTACTCCACCTACCGCGGTTCCTAGGTGCCTCGGGCACCTCGTTAACTTTGCAGTGTCGTCTGGGTCTAGGGTATGCGGGCAGTTCTTGAAACGCTGAGGTCGCCTTGGAAGTTCTGAATGGAACCGATTATTGGTGCGCTCGTAAACTAGGCGGCATACCGTCGGTCCTGGCAGAGGCGGAGGGAAGTCGATGATGTGGTCACACCACCATGTATGATCTGGCGACCATGTGGGCCTGGCTCGATTTCGCCGTGCGCTGGCTGCACGTCATCACCGGCATCGCCTGGATCGGCTCAAGCTTCTATTTCATCGCCCTCGATCTCGGTCTGCGCGAAGCCGAGAACATGCCCAAAGGCGTCAAGGGCGAGGAATGGCAGGTCCATGGCGGCGGCTTCTATCACATCAGGAAGTATCTGGTGGCCCCCGAGGCCATGCCGGAGCATCTCACCTGGTTCAAATGGGAGGCCTACAGCACCTGGCTCTCAGGCGCCGCGCTGCTGGCGATCGTCTATTGGGTGGGCGCAGAGCTCTTCCTGATCGATCCCACCAAAGCCGATCTCGCCATCTGGCAGGCTATCCTCATCTCGGCCGCGTCCCTGACCATCGGCTGGCTGATCTACGACTATCTTTGCAAGAGCCAGCTCGGCCACAGCCCGACCACATTGATGCTGCTTCTCTTCGTGCTGCTGGTGGTCATGGCCTGGGGCTACGATCAGATCTTCACCGGCCGCGCCGCATTGCTTCACCTAGGCGCGTTCACCGCCACCATCATGTCGGCAAACGTCTTCTTCATCATCATCCCCAACCAGAAGATCGTGGTCGCCGACCTCAAGGCCGGACGCACGCCCGATCCGGACTATGGCCGCATCGCCAAGCTGCGCTCGACCCACAACAACTACCTCACGCTGCCCGTCCTCTTCCTGATGCTCTCCAATCACTACCCGCTGGCGTTCGCCACCGACTACAACTGGGTGATCGCCTCGCTCGTCTTCCTGATGGGCGTCACCATCCGCCACTGGTTCAACGAGCGTCATGCCGGCACCAGCAGCCCGACATGGACCTGGGCGGCGACGGCCATCCTGTTCATCGCCGTCATGGGGATTTCGACCGCGCCGCTCTACAGCAGGGACGAGCGTGACGACCCCGTGCGCAGTTTGACCGAAAGCGAGCAGCGGCGTGCGGATGCGGACGGATTCGCGGATGTGCGCGACATCGTGCAGGGCCGGTGTGCAATGTGTCACGCAAGAGAGCCGGTCTGGGCCGGCATGCTCTGGCCGCCCAAGGGCGTGGTGCTGGAGACCGACGCGGACATTTCGCGCGCGGCCGAGCAGATCTACCTCCAGGCCGGCGTCACCCACGCCATGCCGCCCGGCAACCTCACACTGATGGAAGACGCGGAACGGCGAAAAATCGCCGCATGGTATCAAAACGCTAAGGATTCTCTGCCATAAAGAGAGCTGGAAACGACTTGAGGCGGTGCTGCATGACGACGTGGATTGAGCTGGGCGAGCTCCAGATCGACAAGGTTCTTTACGGCTTCATGAACGATGAGGCGCTCCCAGGCACCGGTGTCGGGGCCGAGGCGTTCTGGGACGCGTTTGCCGGCATCCTAAGGGACTTCACGCCGAGAAACCGGGACCTGCTGGCTAAGCGCGACCAGCTCCAGGCGCAGATCGATGACTGGCATTCCGCCCATCGCAGCGCCGTCTTCGACAGGGCGGCCTACAAGGCGTTTCTTGAGGAGATCGGCTATCTCGTGCCCGAGGGCGAGACGTTTTCCGCCACCACCGCCAATGTCGATCCAGAGTTCGCCGAGGTCGCCGGGCCGCAGCTGGTGGTGCCGGTCACCAACGCCCGCTATGCGCTGAATGCCGCCAACGCACGCTGGGGTAGTCTGTATGATGCCCTCTACGGGACGGACGCTCTTGGCGGCGGACCGCCCGAGAGCGGCGGCTATGATCCCGTGCGCGGATCGGCGGTCATCGCTTACGGGCGTGCATTTCTGGACGAGATCTTCCCGCTGGAGCACGGGTCGCATGCAGAATCGTGCAGTTATGCGCTGGACGACGATCGACTGGTCGTGGCGCTCGAAAAGGATCGCATCTCCGGCCTGAAAAACCCGGACCAGCTTGCCGGCTATCGAGGCGATCCCGAGAGGCCGGAGTCGGTACTGTTGGTCAATAACGGTCTGCATGTCGAGATGACGATCGACCGAGCCAACAGGATAGGGCGCGACGACCTTGCCGGGGTCTCGGATCTGGTCATCGAATCGGCGCTCACCACGATTGTCGACTGCGAAGACTCGGTCGCCACCGTCGATGCTGAGGACAAGGTTCGAGCTTACCGCAACTGGCTCGGCCTGATGAAGGGTGAATTGGCCACGACCCTCGAAAAGGGCGGCAAGCTGGTGGAGCGCAAACTCGCCGATGACCGGCACTATCAGCGTCTGGAGGGAGGCGACCTCGTCCTTCCCGGGCGCGCCCGCATGCTGGTCCGCAATGTCGGACACCTCATGACCATCGACGCCGCCAGATGGCAGGGCGAGCCGATCTATGAAGGGCTGATGGACGGCATGGTGACGTCGCTGATCGCGCTGCATGATCTGCGCGGCAACAGCCCCTATAAGAACAGTCCGGCGGGCTCGGTCTATATCGTGAAGCCCAAGATGCACGGCCCGGACGAGATCGCCTTCACCTCAGACCTGTTCGCGCGCATCGAAGATGCTCTTGATATGAGCAGAGCAACGCTGAAGATGGGCATCATGGACGAGGAGCGGCGCACCACCGTCAACCTGAAAGAGTGTATACGTAACGCCAGCGACCGCGTCGCATTCATCAATACCGGCTTCCTCGACCGCACCGGCGACGAGATCCACACCGGCATGCGTGCCGGCGCGGTGATCAGGAAAGGGGATATGAAGTCGGCGGCGTGGATCGGGGCTTATGAGGATTGGAATGTCGATATAGGCCTGGAATGCGGTCTCCAGGGACGCGCCCAGATCGGCAAGGGCATGTGGGCCATGCCCGACAAGATGGCCGACATGCTCAGTGCTAAGATCGCCCATCCCGAGGCAGGCGCCAACACCGCCTGGGTGCCATCCCCGACCGCCGCGACCCTGCATGCGCTCCACTACCACAAGGTTGACGTCAAAGCCCGGCAGCAGGCGCTGCTGGCCAGACCTAGAGCGAGCCTGGATGCGATTTTGAGCGTCCCCCTGGCCGAGCGTCCGAACTGGGAGCCGGCGGCCATTCAGGCGGAACTCGATAACAACGCCCAGGGCATCCTTGGCTATGTGGTCCGCTGGATCGACCAGGGCGTCGGCTGCTCCAAGGTGCCGGATATCAACGATGTCGGCCTGATGGAGGATCGCGCCACGCTGCGCATCTCCAGCCAGCACATCGCCAACTGGCTGCACCACGAGGTGTGCAGTGAACAACAGGTGATGGAAACCATGAAGCGCATGGCCGCCGTAGTCGATAAGCAAAACGCCGACGATCCGACCTATCGACCGATGGCCGAGGACTTCGAAAGCAGCATTGCCTTCAAAGCGGCATGCGATCTGGTTTTCGAAGGAAAGGCGCAGCCGAACGGCTACACGGAACCGGTGCTCCATCGGCGGCGTCTGGAGGTGAAGGCCGTCGGCGGATAACAGGGCTTATCGATGCGATAGACAAACATCGTGATGGGCAAGGTCGCTTGATGCACCATCAACGGGCCGTTTGGCGAAGCTCGGCCAACACCTTCGCTCATCGGCTTAGCGATACCGACGCAGAAAGCTCTGACCTGGGCGCATCGATCACCTGCCGCGTTCGTCCTCCCCTAACCCGACTTGGCTATCATCCCTCCGCATCTTGCTGGTGCAAGCGATCCTCGAAGTCCGAACCTCGCTTTAAATCATCTCGGACGGGCGAATTCCGGAACTTGCATGAACAAAAAACATGACATGACGATGTTAGCGAAGGTTCAGAGGCCCGAAGAGTTTCTCGATTAACAGCGCCGCTTGATGGCTGATCGAGAAAGATAAGGGGAGGTAACGGGCTCTGCTGGAGAGCCGGATTAGCTGGTCATCGCTCAAGATAAAGGTGTGGGCCGGGGTCAGGACAGACCTGCTCCAAGCATCATCGAGCGACGAGCATGGTGGTCTTGTTATGGCATCGATGTCTGCTTACGCCAGTTGAGCGCCTGCTCTGTCGACGCAACCGATTTGCTCATGCGCGAAACAACGCTTTCGAGCAGTTATCGCCCGTTGATCGCTTGGTTCTGCGATCCGGATCTGGAGCTTCTATCGATCAATTGAAACGATCTGATCGATAAGAAAACTCTGTTAAGCAAGGTGGCATGGCGCATATTTCCTGGCGATGCATGATCGTAATATGCGCTCTAAAAGAGCTCTGATGGCAGGTCGCCGATATTAAACAGCTCTTCGAGCTTCAGCAGGGCAACCAGGCGATCGTCCCGGGACACCAACCCGGACATGAAGCGGTGACTATCGCCGCTGTCGATGGCAGGCACTGGCAGGACGTCACCGGGCTCAAGCGTCAAGATGTCGGAAACGGCGTCCACAAGCACACCGATGAGGCGATCTCCAAAGGCGAAGATGATCACGACGTGCTCTTGACATGGTTCGGTCCTTCCGAGGCCGAACTGTGCGCGAAGGTCGAAGATCGGCACGACTATGCCTCGGAGGTTGAGAACTCCCCTCATGGCATGGGGGGCGTTGGGCAGCGCGGTGGGCTCTGACCAGCCCTTGATTTCACGAACCTTCGTAATGTCGACGCCATAGGAGCGACCGTCGACCGCGAACGTTACGTACTGGGTCCAGGTCTGATCGGCCGGCAAATCGGCGCTTCCTTGCAATTCGCCAATCGCCTCGCGGTGTTGTTCGGGCAGGGCGGCTTCAGTCATGGGCGATATGCTCCCTGAAAAGGCACAACTTCTCCTGAGCCGTCCAATGGGCGCCAATGGGCGCGTGCCGGACGAGCGCCACCAGCGGCGATCATGTCGGACCTGGCGATCGTGCTTTTCTGCAGCGCAGACATGTCTTTAATCGAGCAAATCAGCATAGATGGACGCTTCTCAGGGCTGAGGAATGATGCCCCTTGCTAACGGAAATAGATTAAGTTTCTCCTAATGAGACAGAGGCAACCACAGCCGACATGGGCAGAGACGGCAGCCTTGGTTCAAAGATCGCTTCTCAAAAGGGCTGATCGCGAGGTCAAGTCTTGTCATCAAGCGAAGGCAGACACGCTCCCACACCCCCATGTCATCATGTCGCTCCCGGCTCCGGTGGCATCGTCCAGGATTGATGATCGTTGCGACAAGCGATGCTCAGGGTCTCTTCGGTGGTGTTTGGAAAATGGGTGGTTTCCCGATATTCGCGGCACCATTGACCCGCAGGGGTCTGGAAGGTCCGAAGAGGGGTGATGGAACCCATCGTTCCCGAGGCGTCGTTCGTCCAGGTCAGCGTATTGCCGGAAAGCATCCGCTCCAGGGCTCCAATACGAGTCTCCAGAGCAAGTTCGCGGTCTTTGGCGTGTTCGGCGAGTAGGCGGGCGGCTTCGGTTCTGGCGCGCTGATCGGCATATTGGAAACTAAGGGCGCCGCCAAGCAGCATCATCAACAAGGACGCGGCGATCGGCAGGGCCCAGCGGCGGATATCGGCCTGACGTTGCTGACGGCGTCGCTTGTCGAGGGCGCGATCGATAACGGTTTCGCATGCATGCAGCCCAGACTCGTCGTTCACCATCTCAAAGGCCGCCGGCAACAGGCTTCGCTGATTCCGAAAGGCGGTGACGATCGCTTCGGCTTCGGGGTCCGTGCGCAGCTTCTCCTCGACGAGCCGGCGTTCCGGCAGGTTGAGCTCATTGTCGGCGTAGCGCATCAGGAGTTCGGGATCGAGGGTGCTCATGTTGATGCGCGCCTTTTTGGAGGATTGTTTGCGCCGTCCGGCGCCACGTCGGTCTCCATGGCCCTGCGAAGACTAACACGCGCCTCAAAGAGACGGTTGGTAACGGTGGCCGGGGTGAGATCAAGCAGGTCGGCGCACTCCTTATAAGAATGTCCCTCGACGCAGATCAGGGTAAGGACCTCCCTCTGCTCCTGCGGCAATGCCATCATATGGCGCCGCATCTGGATCGCATCGATCCCGCCCGCCGACGCAGCAGGTTCGTCGGCCGCGGGCGCCAGGAGCGGCGCTTGTTCTTCCAGAATGCGCAATCGGTTGGTGCGATCGCGCATGGCGTTCTTATGGAGGTTCTGCGCCATACGGTAGAGCCAGCTATCGAGACGCGTTCCCGGCACCCACCGGTCCAGCCGGGTGATCGCCCGCTCGCAGGTGGCCTGGCAGAGATCATCGGCATCCGCAGGCGAGGCGGTAAGCGCTAGGCAGAAGCGGCGCAGTTTGGGAAGTTGCCCCACCAGAGCCCGTCTGATGGCCTGATCCGGATCAGGGTCCTCGAGTTCGGTCATGTCTTTCTGCATTGCTGACTGTTTCACAAACAACACGTGAGCATGCGCATTTCTTTTTTTTGTTCATCCAGCCAGGTCTGAATGATGGAAAAATGAAAATGCCGGGCTGGCGTGTTGTTTCTGCAGTCGATGCCGAGGTTGATACCCCCCAAAGACCGGCATCGACTCCTTATCTCCTTCTAAAGACGAGGTCTCCGATGGAACCGACGCCCAGCAAAGTCCTGACATGTTCTGCCCTCGCTCTGCTCATCGGGCTGGCGCCTCTTCAACTGACTTGGACGGCTGATGGCGGGATGACGATCGGCATAGCCAAGCTGAGTGCCGACGACGACGATGATCGCGATGACGACGATGATGATCGCGACGACGACGATGATGATCGCGATGACGACGATGATGATCGCGATGACGACGATGATGATCGTGACGATGACGATGATGATCGCGATGACGACGATGATGATCGCGACGA
>JBCCUL010000034.1:0-36008 GCA_039197065.1 Pseudomonadota bacterium
AGAAACGCTACTGGGGTCGCCATTTCTGGGCCAGGGGCTACTTCTCGGCCACCAGCGGCGCGATCACCGACGACGTGATACTTCAGTATCTCGACAATCACATCGCCGAACCTACCGACGTCAGTCGGTAGTCGTTCAGTTGAACCGTTACCGAAGAAGGAGCCTGGACGGTGAACGGTATGCGGTCCTTTGTCGGGATGGTTCCAGGCTCTTTCCGATGCATGCGGTTGGATAATCAGGCGAATCTTGCGAAGTTGCGGCCGAGGCGTTCGGTAGGCCCGCCGTCTTGATCCTTCGTTAACGCGTCCTGGCTATCGTTCCACATGTCCTGCTGGTCCATGCGATCCTGAGAGTCCGGGGCTCACCAGACAGTTCATGCGGGCGGGCGGATTCCCAGGGTCGCATGGACCGCGAAACAACATGGCAGCGAGACGTTATTGAAGACTTAAAGGTCGGAAGAAATCCGGCTACATACAACGTGACCTGATGGTCTTGTGACGAAAATCTCATGTTCTCGTCATGAGAGCCTCAAAGCGCCGCCGACCGAGGAGGTTGTCTCTCTCCAGAGCCTAACGCTTTCTTCGAAGGTGGTTCAAACCCAAGGATGTGGTCGCATCACGCGACAGCATGAACATGGAGCAGAATGTGGACGAAGATGCCTTTAACATGAGTGTCCGGAAGTTCCTTAAAAAGGTCGGCGTGACCTCGCAGCGCGAGATCGAACAGGCGGTCCGCGATGCTGTCAGGGACGGCAAGATCGACGATAGCGCGAACCTGACCGCAACCGTGCGTCTGACCGTCGACGGCGTCGATCTGGATAAGACCATCACGGGCAAGATCGAACTCCGTTGATCCGGAGCCTGCCCCGCTGATGCCTGAAAAGAAGCGAGCTTTTCTGGATGGCCTGATCGCGCGTTTGCTGGCGTTGCTGGTGCTCGGCCTCTGTGCGGCGTTGCTCGCCTATATCCACCGGGGCGATCTTTCCGGCATTGCCGGGCTGCCTGCCGGAGAGCAGGTCGAAGGGTTGAATGCCGATCCCGCAGCACCTTGCATCACGGCGCGTTTCGCTGAGATCGACGGGATGGTCGAGGAGGGTGTGGTCGATGATGCTCAGGCATCCCTCTTCAAGGAACGCGCCGAGGCCATGTGCCGAGCGACGACCGGCGAGGGCGGTGGGACCCCGCCTCTTCCTCTGGAGTGACGGCTCGCGGAGGCCATGCCAACCTGCCCGGCAGCTGACCGTTCCGACGATCGTGTTTAATGGGCCCGTCTGGCCTGGATGAGCATCGATGCCGTTCCGTTGTCCAAACACCGTGGGATCTAAGGCTGCTTGATGCATCGTTAACCCGCTGTTTTCTGGAACTCGATCACTGCGTCCGCCGACCGGAGCTATAGGACTGCTGATCACGTTCGAGAAGCGGACTGCAAACTGGCGATCCAAGCGAAGGCAGTCTAAGTCGGCGAGGTGGCCACGCCACCCATCTGTCGGGCGTAGCGTTAAAGCAATGTTTACCTTGCTGCCGTAATCTCCATTTTCTGGTCCATGCGATCCTGGGAATCCGAGCCCGGCCAGGAATTTTCCTATGGGTGGTGGGTTCCCAGGGTCGTATGGACCGTCAGAAAAGGTAGCCGGGTTGATGTTGAGGAGAGATTAACGCGACGCGTGGCGAAAACCTGATCTTGGTTCGGTGAACGACTAGAGTTTTTTCCGATCAAGTGGAATCACTTGATCGATAAGAAAATACGGCAAAACAATGAGATAGAGCACGTGTCCCGATCACACCCGATCGGGATCCGCTCTAGAGGTTGCCTTACTTTGCGGAACGGTCGCTGACGACGCATCAGGTGGCCTTGCTGATCATCGCGTTTGGTCATCAGATTGGTAGCGCACAGTGAGTCAAATGCAGTGGTCGCACTTCGCCATACGGTCGCTGACGACGCATCAAGCAGCCTTGCTGATCATTATGTTTGGCCGCCAGACTGGTAGCGGTGAACAAAACGGTCAGTTGCCGGGTGGGGTGAGCTGTCGACGGCTTCAGCGGCGTTCCTGAAAGAAATGCCTTAGGAGGTCAGCCGCTCGACGCTCGCCGATGCCGCCATAAACCTCCGGCGCGTGATGGCAGGATGACGCCGTGAAAAGCCGAGGACCGTGGTCCACGGCGCCGCCTTTCGGGTCGCCTGCTCCGTAATAGAGGCGACGGAGACGCGCAAAGCTGATGGCGGCGGCGCACATCGGACAGGGTTCGAGCGTGACATAGAGATCGCAGTCGACAAGGCGGACGGCACCCAGGAGTGCTGCCGTTTTGCGGATGACCAGCATTTCCGCATGGGCCGTCGGATCCAGTTTTTCGCGCATGCGATTGCCGTCGGCCGCAAGGACCTCGCCTTTCGCATCGGTGATCACCGCACCCACCGGCACTTCACCGCGCGCGCCAGCCGCCTCGGCTTCCACGAGTGCCCGCTCCATCGGTGTCGGCTGATGGCGTGTCGTCATCGTGACAGGGGCTCGTCCATAAAAGATGGTTCACCGAAGCCTGGCGGTGGCGGCTGCTTCGGCGATGCCAGCACCAGCGCCCTGAACGCTTCGCCCATGGCGCTGGCGTCCGTCAGCCGAAACAGTGCTGCGCGCAGGTCTCGGCTTTGCTGCTGATCGGCGCGCGCCAGGAGGCCGGCGACCCGCATCTCGATCCCGAGCGTGCGCAAAAAGGTGCCCTGCGGCACCGGGCCGAATAGCGCGGCGCCGCCTTCGGCCGCAGCCTGGCCCAGCCGCTTGAAATCCACCTGCGAGGTGAGGTCGGTCTTGCCTGGCGCTTCAAGCGGGTCGGCTGAACGGTGATCGCGCACCGCCTGCAATGTGTCGCCTGTGGCATGATCGACCCAAGCGCCGTAGTCGACGATCAGGGCGACACCGCCTTCCTGATGGATGCGCTCGCCTATTTGCCTGGCGAGATTATTTCTGACGGGGCTGATCTCAGCGATCTCGCCTGGTTCGCCAGGGAGCAGATCCGAAAGCATATCGAGGAGGCCTGCTGGCGCCTGGCCTTCTCCGTAGGTCAGCGTTTCATCGTCGGTAATCAGCAGGCGCTCGGTAAAGCCGGCTTCCTTGCGTATGAGCTGATGGATCGGCAGGGCATCGAAGAACTCGTTAGCGATCAGGAATACCGGCCCCCCTGGCACGCTGGTCCAGTCGTCATGCCAGGTGACGTTCAGGCTTGGCAATTGCTTGCGCTGTCGGTCCCGAAGGTGCTGGCTGCTTTCCACCAGATGGATGTCGGCGGCGTCTAGAAAGCCTGGAACCTTGGCCGTGGCGCGCACCAGATCGGCCATGAGCTGGCCGCGTCCGGGACCGAGCTCGACCAAGCGAAACGGATCGGGACGACCGGCGTCTTGCCAGGCTGTCGCCAGCCAGAGACCGATGAGCTCGCCGAAGACCTGGCTGATCTCAGGCGCTGTGATGAAGTCGCCGGCGGTACCGAAGGGCTCTCTCGTCTGGTAGTAGCCCCAATCCGGATGGTTCAGGGCGAGCTCCATATAGGCGGCGATCGACAGATGCCCCTGGTCTCGAATGCGCTCCCGGATCAAGGCCAGTAGCGGGTTCGGGACCGGTTTTTCAGGAGGCCTCGGTGCGCTCGGGCTTCGTGCCGGCATAGCTTTTCGCCAGAAGGGCAAGGCCGATCAGGATCATGGGCAGGGACAGGATCTGGCCCATGGTGACGCTGCCGCCGAGCAGAAAGCCGAGATGCTCGTCCGGCTCGCGGAAGAGTTCGACGAAGGATCGAGCGAGGCCGTAACCGATCAAAAACAACCCGCCGATACGGCCGGCGGTTTCCGGCAAACGCGGTCGCCGCGCGATCCAAAACAGGATCAGGAAGAGGACGAGGCCTTCGAGGATCGCTTCGTATAGCTGGCTTGGATGGCGCGGATCCGGCCCGCCATGGGGAAAGACCATCGCCCAGGGAACATCGCTGGCGCGGCCGTAGAGTTCGCCATTGATGAAGTTGGCGATGCGTCCGAAGAAAAGGCCGATCGGCACCGCCGCGGCCACCGCGTCACCGATTTCGAAGAAAGCGATGCCGCGTCGCCAGGCGAACAGCGCCATCGCGACGATCACGCCGATCATGCCGCCGTGGAAGGACATGCCGCCCTGCCAGACCTGGAGAATTTCGCCGGGATGCGCCAGGTAGAAATCGGGCCGATAAAAGAAGACGTAGCCGAGCCGCCCGCCGAGCACCACGCCGATGGTCACGTAGAGAAGCAGGTCGTCCAGATCCACTGGCGTCAGCTGCCAGCCCGGACGTTGCACCAGCCAGCGCAAATAAAGCCAGCCGAGCACCAGCCCGCTGATATAGGCGAGCGCATACCAGCGAATCGCGAACGGGCCGACTTCGATCATCACCGGATCGATCATCGGGAAGGGAATGGCGAGAGTGAGCAAGACGGCCGCCTGACTGGGAGTGATATCCGCGCTTATACGCCCGGGCGGCGATAGCCGGCAAGAGGACCGTCCCCTTGTCCGCATCCCTGTCAGGCACCATCATGAGATAAAGGTGCTAAACTGCACTGCGACAAGGGCCGGAACAGGCCGGACCAAAACCAATCGGGAGGCAGACAATGGGTGTCATGGAGACCATGAAAACCGCTGCGAGGAGGCGGGTCACCGCATTGGCTCTTGGTGCCTTTGCGACCATGACGGCGGCCGGCGCCGCCGGCGCTTTGGAGATCAAGTCGAGCGATGTCCATGCCATGGGCTATCCGACCACGGACGCCATTCAATATATGGGCGAGTGGCTCTCGGAGCAGACCGACGGCGAGATCAGCATCAATATCTTCCACTCAATGCAGCTCGGCGGCGAGAAGGAAGCGCTGGAACAGGTGCAGCTCGGCGCGCTCGAGATGACCCGTGTCTCGGTCGGCGTGGTCGGCCCGATCGTCGATGACTTCAACGCCTTCAACTTGCCCTACGTCTTCCGCTCGATCGACCATATGAGAAACGTGGTGGACGGCGAGATCGGCCAGGAGCTGCTGGCGGGCCTGGAAGCGGGCGGTTTGATCGGCCTTGGCTTCATGGATGCGGGTGCGCGTTCTTTCTACAACAAGGAAAAGCCGATCAGGACGCCCGATGATCTGGCCGGGCTCAAGATCCGGGTGATGCAGAACCCGATCTTCATCGAGATGATGAGCACCATGGGCGGCAACGGCATCCCGATCGCGTTCAACGAGCTCTACTCAGCCCTCCAGACCGGCGTGGTCGATGGTGCGGAGAACAATCCACCCTCCTACTCGACGCAAAAGCACTTCGAGGTGGCGGGCTACTACTCGCTCACCGAGCATCTGATCGTCCCGGAGATTTTCGTCTTTTCGAAGAAGGTCTGGGATACGCTTTCCGAGGAGCATCAGAACCTCATCCGTGAGGCTTCGGTGCTGGCGACCCAAAAGGAGCGCGAACTCTGGGAGGCGATGGAGCAAAAGGCGATGGGCGAGCTCGAGGGCCTTGGCGTCAAGATCAATAGTGATGTCGACAAGACTGCCTTCATCGAGGCGACCGCTCCGGTGCGTGAGGAGTTCGGCGCCAAATACGCAGAGCTTCTAGCCCGCATCGAAGCCGTCCAATGACTGGTGGCCGGTCGGCCTTGACGGGCGCCTGCGACGACGGTCGGGTTTAGCGGTGGGCGGACGGCGGTGTGCGCGCCGTCCGTCCGGCTCGCCACTGCGTTGGCGACGATGCGGTATGGTCATCTGCACAACCGCCGGCTCAGCAAACCATGTCTGTGTCGATGCCTCGGCGCCGATGCAACGATCCGGATGGGACGGGTGTTGCCAACCTCTTCACGGCCTTGCGCCGGTGGGAGCCAAGGGATCGCAAGGGATGATGTGGGGAAACGAGAGAACGAGAGAGAGCTAACCTTTTGTTCACCGTTGGTCGGCAGACTGGCGATCAGGTCCATGCGACCCTGGGAATCCGTCCGGCGGTGGGAAAAGTGAACCGCGCACGGACTCCCAGGATCGCATGGACCAGCGAGACAAAAACAGCTTGGCAGGATGTCGTTGAGAAAGGGTTAACAAAGGGAAAAAAGGCTTCCGTTTCGGCGGTGTGTGCAAAGGAGGCGACGCAGAGAAGGGGTAGAGCCGTGGAGCTGTTTCAATGGCAAGGGCTACAATGGTCTCGCTTTTGCTCGACGACAGCGCGCCGTTGACCTTTCCTTAACTGCCCCGTGCCAAGATGGAGAACAGGTCCATGTGACCCTGGGAATCCGCCCAGCCGAGAGCAAGAGGGGCTTGGGCTGGGACTCCCAAGATCACATGGACCATCAAGACCCTGACATTGTCGCGAATTCGGGTTGAGAGAGAGTTAAGATAATCAGAGCAATCCCTTTCCGGCGGCGCCGAGAAGGAAAAAAGGGGAGCGATGGGGGTGACGAAGCCGCTTTATGTCCGGCTGATGGACGTTCTCTACTACGCCTGCATGACCGTCGCCGGGGTCGCCATCGCCGTCATGGCCGTGATCATCGGCTGGAGCGTCTATACCCGTTATGTGCTGACCGAAGGCTCCTTTTGGGCGGAACCGATCGCTATCGCGCTCGCGGTGCAGATGACGTTCTACGGCGCTGCCGCCTGCTACCGCGCGAACGCCCATATCAGCATCGATCTGGCCGTCCGGGGCCTGCGAGGCCCGGCGTCGATTTGGGCTCACCGACTGGTGGACGTGCTGATGCTTCTCATTAGCGCCGCCATGATCTGGTACGGGCTCAGCCTGGTCAAAACCACCTTCTTCCAGGTCTATCCCGAGTTCCAGCACATTCGCGTCGGCGTGGTCTACACAGCCCTTCCCGGCAGCGGCCTGATCACCCTCCTTTTCGTCATCGAACGCCTGATCTACGGCTCACCTGACCTTGGTTTGAGCACGGAAACGGTCACCGAGGTCGACGCTCGACCAGGGGCGCCGGTTTAGTGGGCGGGGAGGTCGGGCCGGTCATTCTGATCGGCGGGCTGTTTTTGCTGATCGCGCTCAACGTGCCGGTGGCTTATGCGCTCGGGCTGTCGGCGATGGCGGCGTCGCTCTATATCGGCATCCCGCTGGAGGCGATCCTCCTCAAGGTCTCGGACGGCGTCGACAATTTCGCGCTTCTGGCCATCCCCTTCTTCGTGCTCGCCGGCGCACTGATGGCGGAGGGCGGGATCGCGATCCGGCTTGTCAACTTCGCCAATATTTTTGTGGGTTTCATCCGCGGCGGGCTTGCGATGGTCAACATTCTGGCCTCGATGTTCTTTGGCGGAATCTCCGGAAGTTCGGTCGCGGACACCTCGTCGATCGGCTCGATCCTGATCCCGATGATGAAGCGGGAGGGTTACGACGACGCGTTCAGCGTCAATGTCACCATCACCAGCTCGACCCAGGGCATCATCATCCCGCCCTCGCATAATGCGATCATCTACGCCTATGCGGCCGGCGGCACGGTGTCGATCGCTCAGCTTTTTCTCGCAGGCATCGTGCCTGGCATCATGATCGGCGTCGCCCTGATGGTACTGACCGCAATCATCGCTTCGGTCAGGAAATACCCCAAAGGCGAATTGGTGCCGCTTCGGGAAGCCGTCCGGATTTCGGCGGGTGCGCTCCTGGGCTTCCTCACGGTCGTCATCATCGTCGGCGGCGTCATCTTCGGCATCTTCACGGCGACCGAGAGTGCCGCGATCGCTGTCATCTACGCCTTCCTGGTCGCGATGTTCGCCTATCGCGAGCTGAAATGGCGCCAGCTTCCGAAACTGATGACCGGCGTGGTCAGGACGGTCGCGATGGTCATGATCCTGATCGGCTTCGCATCCGCCTTCGCCTATATGATGACGCTGATGCAGATTCCGGCGAAGGTGACGGATTTCTTCCTGACGCTCTCCGACAACAAGATCGTCATCATGATGATGATCAACGTGATGCTGCTGGTGCTCGGCATGTTCATGGACATGGCGCCGCTCATCCTGATCTGCACGCCGATCCTTCTGCCGGTGATCGAATCGATCGGCGTCGATCCCGTGCATTTCGGCATCATTATGATGCTCAATCTCGGCATCGGTCTGGTGACCCCGCCGGTCGGTACGACCCTCTTCGTCGGCTGCGCAATAGGAAAAATCCCGATCGACCGCGCTGCCCGCGGGCTCTGGCCGTTCTGGCTCGCGATGTTCGTCGTGCTGATGCTGGTGACCTATTTCGAGCCGATCGCGATGACGGTGCCGCGCTGGGTGACCTTCTGAGCTTCGTCTCCTCCGGAGAGACACGCTCGTTGCCTTTCACTGCTTGCGCCCTACTCTCCTGGAGCGGATCCCGATCGGGTGTGATCGGGATAAACGCTCTATCTCTTTGTTTCGCCGCATTTCCTTATCGAACAGGTGGTTCCACCTGTTCAGGAAAAGCTCTGACCATTGATTGCAGTCGGATTATTGGATGAAGGCATGAGCAGACAGCGAGGGCTGGCCGCCCTTTCAACCCTGATGGCCATCATGACAATGGGAGCATCCGTCCTAGCTTCGGATCGAACGGATGAAGACCTGCTCGAATCGATGTGGAGCTCCCCCAACGACAGCCCCGCCCTTTTTTCCGATACGTTCCTAAGGGAGGTTCCAGCCGAACAGATCAAGTCGGTTCTGGCCGATTTTATTGAACGATGCGGTGATTTCATTGCCGTCGAGGCGACTGAGAGAGCCGGCGAATTCCGCCTGATCGCCGAACGCTGCGAGGTTCCGATTGACATCACCCGGAATCCTGATGGCCCGATCGTGGGGCTCTGGTTCCACAATCCGGTCCGTCGCGATGCCTCGCTGGACGATTTGCTCGATGAGATCGCGTCATTCGAAGGAGCCGTCTCCTACGCCCTCATGGAAAACGGTGAACTCATCGCTGGTCACGAGGTCGATCGTCCGATGGGGATCGGATCGGCGTTCAAGCTGATCGTGCTTGCAGCACTCGTCGAGCGTATCGAAAAAGGTGAGGCGGATTGGGCGGATGTGGTCACGCTCAAGGCAAGACATGTCTCGCTTCCATCCGGCAGTCTCCAGGAGATGCCCATCGGCTCGCCGTTCACGCTGCACACACTCGCAGCTGCGATGATCGCCCAGAGCGACAATACGGCGACCGACATTCTCATCGATTTCGTCGGCCGGGAACGTCTTGAAGCGATGAGCGGTCTGCAACCCTTCCTGACGACGCGTGAAGCCTTTCAGCTTGGGGGGGATGAGGCGGTTTATGCGCGCTTCAAGGCGGGCGATCTATCCGAGCGATATGCTGTGCTGGAAGAGCTGACCGAAGCCCCCTTGCCGTCCGCGAATGTCGTCTCGAAGCCGTGGAAGCCGGAAGTGGAGTGGCCTTTGTCCACCAGGACCCTTTGTGGCTGGATCAAACGGGTGGCGGATGTGGATCTCACCCAAATCAATACCGGCCCCGTTCGTGCAGAAGGTTGGCAGCAGGTTTCCTACAAAGGCGGGAGCCAGATCGGCGTGCTGAACCTCACGGCCCATGTGCGCGACGCCAAGGGCCGGAGTTTCTGTTTTTCCGCCACCTGGAACGATGATGGGGAGATCGACGACGGACCGCTCGGCAGTCTCTATGCTTCCGTCTTCCATCTGTTGAAGAGCCGCCCCTAATCGCGCGGATTCACGCGCTCGCTGATCGGACCGGAAGGCCCTGCCAATCCTTGATCGAGCGAAGCGCGAAGATCGAGCGCATGCTGGCGACGCCTGGCAGGTCGGAGAGCACGTTGCGGTGGATGCGGTCATAGTCGGCGACGTCTTTTGCGATGACGCGCAGGATGTAGTCGGAAGCGCCGGTGGTGAGCTTGCACTCCAGGATCTCGTCATGGCGAAGCACGGCGCGCTCGAATTTCTCCAGTGCCGAATGGTGCTGAGAGACCAGCGATATCTCAGCGAAAACCTCGATCTCCAGGCCGAGCGCCTTGGGGTTCAGCCTGGCGCCATAGCCTTCGATGATACCGTCTGCTTCCAGAAGCTTGATGCGGCGATGGCAGGCGGAAAGCGAGAGGCCGGCCCGCTCGGCAATGTCGGCGATCGACTGCCGCGAATCCTTCTGCAGTTCAGTTAGAATCGCCTGATCCAGCCTGTCCATGGGAAATTTTCCGAAGCTTTGTCCATTTTAGCCTATCATTTCCTAAAAAATCTTTTCAGCGTAGAAACTTCAAGAACAAATTGCGAGGGCGTTCTGGCATAGTGCTGTCCATCGCTGTAAAGCCAGTTATTCATCTCGTCAGGGGGACATCGCGATGCTTATCGGCACGCCGAAGGAAATCAAGAATCACGAATATCGGGTGGGTCTGACGCCGGAAAGCGTGGCTGAACTGGTGGGGCATGATCACGAGGTGCTGATCGAGACCGGTGCCGGGCTTGGCATCGGCGCCGACGATGCTGCTTATCTCGAGGCAGGTGCGTCGATCATCCAGACCGCCGAAGAGGTCTTCGCCCGTGCGGATATGATCGTGAAGGTCAAGGAACCGCAGGCGGTTGAGCGGCAGATGCTGCGGAAAGATCAGATCCTCTACACCTATCTGCATCTTGCCCCGGATCCCGAGCAGACCAAGGACCTGGTCGCCTCAGGCGCCACCTGCATTGCCTATGAAACGGTGACCGATGAGGCCGGCGGCCTTCCGCTCCTCAAGCCGATGAGCCAGGTGGCCGGGCGCATGTCGATCCAGGCCGGCGCCACGGCGCTTGAAAAGTCTCAGGGTGGGCGCGGCGTGCTGCTCGGTGGCGTGCCGGGCGTCATGCCGGGCAAGGTCGTGGTGATCGGCGGTGGTGTCGTCGGTTTCAATGCGGCTCAGATGGCGGTTGGCCTTGGCGCCGATGTTACCATCCTCGATCGCGATCCCGCCGTGCTGGAACGGCTCGGCAATTACTTTCAGTCCCAGGCCAAGACCCGCTTCTCCAACCGCGTCAACCTCGCAGACAGCGTTGCCCAAGCTGATCTGGTGGTCGGCGCCGTGCTCATCCCAGGCGCTGCGGCGCCCAAGCTGGTCACCCGCGAGATGCTTGGCACGATGAAATCAGGCGCGGTGCTGGTGGATGTCGCGATCGATCAGGGCGGCTGCTTCGAGACCTCGAAGCCGACCACCCATGAAGAGCCTATCTATGTCATCGACGGCATCGTCCACTACTGCGTTGCCAATATGCCGGGCGGTGTGGCGCGTACATCCACCTATGCGCTCAACAACGTCACCCTGCCGCATGCGCTGCGCATCGCCGACAAGGGTTGGGTGCAGGCGCTCAAGGATGACCCCCATCTGAAAAATGGTCTGAATGTCTGCAAGGGCGAAATCACCTGCGAGCCGGTGGCGCGCGATCTTGGTTATCGCTATGTGCCCGCCGATAAGATGCTTGCCGATCAGCGCGAGGCGGCCTGACCACGCAAAGGGCCGCGACGTTGAGCCTGGCGCTGTCGGCGATCTGATCCGATCAGGCCGGACTGGTCGTGTCAGTCCGGCCTCTTCGATCGGGCCGGGCGAACGTCATCGTTCGCTTTTGGCGTTTGCCGTTTCCAGGGCAATCCAGGGGATGTCGCATCGAGCGATGCCGATATCGTCCAGTTCCCGGTTGGTAAGGTTGGTGAGCTCCCTTTCGGTACGCCGGTATTCCAGATACCAGGCCCAGGAATCGGCGAGCTTGCCGGCAACATGCTTGAGCAGCACGAACAGCGGTGATGGCCCAAGGCGACGTTCTGCGGAAGGATTGACCCCACGGGCATTGATTGCATGAGCTGCCATCTTCTTTCTCCTCTTCGAACCGATGGAAAGGCCTTGCAAGAGCGCTGAGGCTCGATCCATCGTGATGATCGACATATGATCAAAAGACCCGATCGGCAGAAGCGATAATGCTGCAATGCAGCATTGCAGAATTGGATGGTTGACGACGCCGGTGGGCAAATTCGGTGACCATGACTCGCCAATCGGCGTGCATGGGAGGCATCAAGTGACCTTGTCCCATCACGATGTCGGGTCGCCGCATCAAGAATAGGGGGCCGTCGTCATGGCGTTTTCGAACTTGACGACAACGTCTGGCCGGACGCGATATCGGAGGCAGCGGCATGTTCGAAGGCTTTGAACGGCGAACCATAAAGGTCAGCGAGACGGAGATCCTTGCCCGTATCGGCGGTGCTGGCCCGCCGCTCCTCCTGCTGCATGGCTATCCGCAGACCCACGTCATTTGGCACCGGGTGGCGCCGACGCTCGCCGAGCATTTCACCGTGGTTGTGGCCGATCTGCGCGGCTATGGCGACAGCGGCAAGCCCAGGAGCGATCCCGACCATCTCGTCTATTCCAAGCGAAAAACGGCAAAGGACATGGCGGAGATCATGTCGGCGCTCGGCTTCGAGCATTTTATGCTCGCCGGTCATGATCGCGGCGGCCGTGTCGCCCACCGCCTGGCGCTGGACTACCCCGATCGTGTTCAGAAGGTCTCGTTCCTCGACATCGTGCCGACCAGGACGATCTACCAAGCCACCAACCAGGCGATCGCGACCGGCTATTATCACTGGTTTTTTCTGATCCAGCCCAACGGTCTGCCCGAGCGTCTGATCGGTGGTGATCCGATCTTCTACCTGCACAGCAAGCTTGGTCACTGGGGCAAGGGGGGCATCGAGATCTTTGCGCCGGAGGCCGTTGAGGAATATGAGCGCTGCTTCAAAGATCCCGAGGTGATCCATGCCAGCTGCGAGGACTATCGTGCCGGCGCCAGCATCGATCTTGAGCATGACGAGGCGGATCTGGACATGAAGATCCGATGTCCGGTGCAAGCCCTTTGGGGGCGAGACGGCATGATGGAACGCCATTTCGACGTGCTGGCCTGCTGGCGTGAACGATCCTCAGGCGAAGTGACTGGTAAGGTGCTGGACTGCGGGCATTTTCTCGCGGAAGAACAGCCCGAGACGACCGCAGCCGAACTCGCCGCCTTCTTCCGCTAGTGGCGTGGCCACCTCATGGACTTTGGGGGCGCCTTCGAAGAATGAGCCTGGCTTTCGTCGGTTTGCGGTTTTTTTGTCGGGATCACCTATAGATGTGCGGTATCCCCTACTCAGGGGTGCGTTCGCGCCAGATATTGATGCTTTCTTTGGGATGGTCGATGTCCAGCGTCGGCAGGAGGTCGCCGGTGACGGCCAACACGCGATAGACGGCGAAGTCGCGTGTGTATTCGGCCGTCGTGAGATTGGCCTTTGACAGATAATACTCGTTCTCGACGTCAAGACGGTCGAGAAGATTGCGGTCGCCGGCATCGAACTCTTCGGCAAAACCCTGTCTGGTTGCAGCATTGGCATTCGTCTGCCGCGAAAGAGCGAGGACTCGCGCCTCGGCGGTTCGGAGCGCATTGAACGAAAGTCTGGCCTGTTCCTCGGCTTCGTTTCGCGCCTGCCTCAGCGTTTCCCGGCTTTGACCGAGACGTGAAAAAGCTTCGCGTTCGCGCGCGATATCGCCGCCGCCGCGGAAGAGATTGTAACGCAACACCAGGAGTGCCTGCGCATCGACATTGCTGCCGGTAAAGCCGTCGATCTGACGATTGGCCGCTGTGCCGACCTCGAGATCGATACGCGGATAGTAGCCGGAGCGCGAACCCTTGAGATCGGCCTTGGCGACGTCGATATCGGCATTCGCGATCTTGATGGTCGGGCTGTTGACCGAGGCGCGCTGCGCCGCCGACTCGGCGCCGCGCGGCAAGGTTCCCTTGGGCACCGGGCGGTTTTCCAGATCATCCGGTTCGACGCCTGCGGCCCTTACATAGCGCGCCTTGGCATCCCTGAGATTGCCCTTGGCGGTGGCCAGCACCTCACTCGCGGCCGCGTAACGCGCTTCGGAAAGGTTTAACTCGGAAAGCTTGAACTTGTTGAAGCCGGAGTCTTCGCGGATGCGGTTCAAGATGACCTGATGTGCTGCCAGGTTCTGCTCGGCCTGGCGAACGAGATCCTGGTTTCTTAAGACATCGAGATGGGCCTCGATTGCGTCGAGCGCGATGAACTCGGCAGCTTCGGCGACCCGGTAGGCTGCTGAATTGGTTCGGGCCAGCTGCTTCTCAACTTCGCTGTCCGTGGCGTAGCCATCGAACAACATCTGCGTCAAGGTGAGCTGGGTCTCCATACGCGTCAGAAGTGCCGACGCATCGCCGCCCGGGGGGCGGCTGTCGCGCGCGCGCGTGCCCGTGCTGTTGGTGAATTCGGGGCCGATAGCCGCTCTCAGATCGATCGACGGCAGATAGAGCGCTCTCGCCTGGCGAAGCTCCTGATCGATCGCCCGCCGGTCGGATTGCACGACGCCCACGTCCGGGTTGAATGACAACGCCCTCAGAATACTGTCTTCAAGTGTGTCTGCCGACGCTGTGATGACCGGCGTCAGCACGCCCGCAAGCGCGATGAGCCCGCCATAACTTATGGTCGATAGACGTGTGGGCCAGGTGATGTGCATCAGCTTATCTCACCGTTCACGAGGACAAACAAAAGAAAGACTGAACAAACATGCTAACGTAAATTGTAAATAAGATTGCTCGATGGTTACGTCAATTCCTGATAGAAATTGGTTAGTGATTTTTCCGAAGCGTGTGATTTGTGTCGTAATTGCTACAAGATTGGAAAAATTTGATGCAATATCTCTAATAATTCAATGATTGGACATGCCGTTATCTTTTTTGTATTTCCTATTCCAATTCGTTTTTGTGTTGTTCAACACTGCTTTCCGCTATCGTTGATTAACTAAATATCAACTATAAGTGGTTAGTTTGTCGATCGGGATTGATGGGTCCGGCAATGCTGGTGTTCATGCCTCGAGGCAGTTGTTCCTTATGTCGATGATCGACTCCAATCGCTCGGCGCTTCTATCTGTAGAGGAAGAGGCCGGAGCACCTGTTACCGAAAACGTCGACGATCGGCCTATCGATGAAACCTGGCCCATGCCGAGGCATCTGCAGGATCTAGCCGATCCGATACTTGCCTGCCTGGTGCAGCTGACCGCGTGCCTGGAGCGGCCTCGTTCGGCTGATGCGCTCGCCGCCGGTCTGCCGCTTGAGGATGATCGACTGACGCCCGACCTTGCGGTACGCGCCTTGGAGCAGGCCGGTTTCGTCGCGGGCCTTGCCAAACGTCAGCTCCAGGATGTCAGCGAACCCGTTTTGCCCTGCCTTCTTTTTTTGAAGGGGCGGAGAGCTTGCCTCCTTCTTGGATATGAGGGGGAAGAGGCCCTGATTGCCTTGCCGGATACCGGCGGCGGTGAGGTGCGGATCGCCAGGTCTGATCTGCGGGCGGATCACACCGGCTATGTGCTGTTCGCGAAACCTGCGCGCAGGTTGGAGCCAACGGCGAAGGCCGGATCCGAGACAGGAGCGCGTAACTGGTTTTGGGGCACGATAGCCGAAGCCTGGCCGATCTATGCCGAAGTCGCTCTCGCCGCCTTGATGATCAATCTGTTCGCCTTGGCGAGTCCGCTTTTCGTCATGAACGTCTATGACCGCGTGGTACCCAACCAGGCGATTGAGACTCTTTGGGCCCTATCGTTGGGCGTGGTTACGGTTTTCCTGTTCGATTTCGTGTTGCGCACGCTTCGCGGCTATTTCGTGGACACGGCTGGCAAGGCCGCCGACGTCAAGCTCGCATCTCGGATTTTTGCCCAGGTCCTCGGCATCAAAATGTCGGCAAAGCCCGGATCGGCCGGCGCGTTCGCCAACAATTTGCGCGAATTCGAGACACTCCGAGACTTCTTCACCTCGGCCACGCTGGTTGCGGTGATCGATCTGCCGTTCATCTTTCTCTTTGTCGCAATCGTCTGGCTGATCGGCGGGCCGATCGCGCTCGTGCCGGCTGTGGCAATCCCGGTCGTCATCGTTGTCGGGCTTCTGGTCCAATTGCCGCTTCGGCGTGTCACCAGAACGACCTTCAGAGAGGCGGCGCGCAAGCATGGCCTGTTGATCGAGAGCATCAACGGTCTGGAGACGATCCGAGCGACCGGCGCCGAGGGCAGCGTTCAGCGCCTTTGGGAAGACGCGGTCGATGCGACGGCGACATCGACGACCAAGGCCAGGTTCTATGCGACGATCGGTATCAATGCCGCCTCGCTGGCGCAAAATCTGACGACGGTCGGCATCGTCATCTACGGTGTGCACCGGATCGGCGAGGGGTTGTTGACGGTTGGCGCGCTGGTGGCCTGCACCATCATCACAGGCCGTGCGATGGCGCCGCTCGGACAGGTGGCGGGCATTCTCACCCGTTATCATCAGGCGCGCGCCGCCTATCATGCGCTTAGCGAACTAATGCAGTTGCCGGTGGAACGGCCCCGCGACAAGCAGTTTCTGCATCGTCCCCGTGTCGAAGGGCGGGTCGCTTTCAAGGATGTGAGTTTCAGCTATCCCGGCGAGCAGATCCGAGCATTGGACGGCGTTTCGCTGACCATCGAGGCCGGCGAGCGCGTTGCCTTGATCGGGCGCGTCGGGTCCGGCAAGACGACGATCGAAAAGCTGCTCCTCGGCTTGTACGATCCGGATGACGGGGCGGTCCTGATCGACGGCACCGATCTCAGGCAGATCGATCCGGTCGATCTGCGCCGCCATGTCGGTGCCGTGATGCAGGACATCACGCTGTTTCAGGGGACGCTGCGCGACAACATCACGCTGGGTGCTGGCCATGTCGACGACGATCGCGTGCTCGAGGCGGCCAGGCTTTCGGGCGTCGATGCCTTCGCTGCCCGTCATCCGCTCGGCTATGACATGGAAGTCGGTGAGCGAGGCGCGCATCTCTCCGGCGGCCAGCGCCAGGGTGTCGCCGTTGCGCGCGCTCTGCTGCAGGATCCGCCCATTTTGCTGTTCGATGAGCCGACCAGCGCCATGGACAACAGCGCGGAAAATCGTCTGAAACGTCAGCTTGAGTCCATCCTGCCCGGAAAAACTCTCATTCTCGTCACCCACAGAACCTCGCTTCTCTCCCTGGTCGATCGGCTGATCGTCATGGACGGCGGCAAGGTCGTCGCCGATGGCCCGAAGGAGGACGTGCTGAGCGCTCTGGCCGCGGGACGGATAAGGGGGGCTCCATGAGAGGCATCGGCATGCAGGCGTCGTCCATCGGGCATGGTAAAGCAGCCAAGCTTGATAAGGGGGCGAAAGCGCGGCTTGGCGCCGAGGACAAGCCGTTCGTTGAGGGGCTTGACGCCGCCGATCTTCAGCGTCCGCGCCGATTTGCGCATCTGCTGCTCTTCACCATCGTCCTCTTTTTCGTTCTTTTCATCGCCTGGGCGAGCTTTGCGACGCTGGATGAGGTGACCCGCGGCGAGGGCCGGGTGATCCCGTCCAGCCAGGTGCAGGTCGTCCAGAACCTCGAGGGAGGGATCGTCGCCGAGCTTAAGGTGAGAGAGGCGCAGATCGTCGAAGCGGGCGATATCCTTTTGCGCATCGACAATGTCAAGGCGGCGAGCGACCTGCGCGGCGGGCGTCAGCGCTATCTCGCCCTCCAGGGCGCAATCGCTCGGCTTCAGGCGGAGATCGAAGAACGCGGCATCGATTTCCCGGCCGATGTCATGACCGAGGCGAGACGCGTTGCGGTCGACGAGACGGCCCTTTTCAACGCACGTCAGGCTGCGCTCCAATCGGAGCTCGAGATCCTGCGCGTTCAGGCGAACCAGCGGGACCAGGAGGTGGCGGAACTCGAAACCAGGCTCGGGCAGCTGGAACGCTCGGCGACGCTTGCCGCCGACGAGCTCAAGATCACCGAGCCTCTCGCCGCCAAACGGGTGGTCTCAAAAATCGATCTTCTTCAGCTGAAGCGGCAGGTCAACGATCTCCAGGGTGAGCTGGAAACTGCGCGCCTCTCCCTGCCGCGCCTGAAACTTGCGCAGCGTGAAGCCCATCGGCGGATCGAGGAGCGGTTCTTGAACTTTCAGGCGGAGGCGCAGCGCGAGCTCACCACCATCCAGGCCGAAGCCGCCGCTCTCGCCGAAGCGATCTCCGCGGACAGCGATCGCGTCAGCAGAACGGACGTGCGCTCGCCGGTGCGCGGCACCATCAAGAGCCTATTGGTCAACACCGTCGGCGGCGTGATCCAGCCGGGCCAGGATCTGGTCGAGATCGTGCCGCTCGAAGACACCCTCCTGGTCGAGGCGCAGATACGTCCGGCCGACATCGCCTTTCTGCGGCCGGATCAGCCGGCCGTCGTCAAGGTCACGGCCTATGATTTCGCCGTCTATGGCGGGCTGGATGCGGAGGTGGAGACCATCAGCGCCGACACCATCGTTGATGACCGCGGTGATCATTTCTTCCGGGTGCGGGTGCGCACCACGAGCAGCAGTCTGGACAAGACCGGCAAAGCCTTGCCCATTATCCCCGGCATGACCACGCAGATCGACATCCTGACCGGACAAAAAACGGTCATGGATTATCTGATGAAGCCAATCCTGCGCATTCGCGACGAAGCCTTCCGCGAACGCTGAGATGGGGGCCGTCGGCCTTGATTTCGGCGGGTTACAGCATTTTCCAGTCAGGTTTACGCGGCACCGGCCCGCACCCCCTCCCGACCACCCATAGGGTACCCTTGCATTGGGTGGTCAGGAGGGGGCGGGCGGACTGGATCGCCTTGCCCCGGAAATGCTCTAGAAACCTTTCAAAGAGACCTGGCGGTCGTCATGACATCGGGAACGGGAAGGAAGAGGGCTGTGAAGTCGGACCGCCTTAGGCTGCGGCGATCGGCCGTTCGTGGAGGAGCGATTCCGCGTGGGCGAGGTTGGTCTCGGTCTGGCGCCGATAGGTGGTCGCCGCGGTGGCGGCCCGGTAGATCCGAAGCGCCTCTCGAAAGGCGTCGACGGATTGGTTCAAGAGAGCGGTCCGGCTTTCTCTGTCCAGATGCTGTTCGGCCAGCCGGCGAAGGGCATGGCCGAGATTGTTTTGGACGATCGCCCACTGAAAAACCACCGTATCCTGCCGCCAGACGAGCAGGGCGGTTTTATGGGCGTGAACGGCAACACCCAGCCAGCGCTGGTTTCGAGTGTATTCGCCGAGCATCGATGCCGCGAGGCCGAGCGCATGCCAGAAAGTGCCCTGCTGTTCGCTGTCGAGGCTCATGCCCGGCTTTTCGAGAAGCCGGGTCAGCTTGGCGGCGGCCGGTCGCAGCAAATCGATCAGGCAGGCGCGATCCTGCTCGCTTTGCGCACCCGGCGAGACGCTTAGAACCATGAGGGTCACAAGCAGGCCTTCGACATCCGGGCCGAAGCGTTTGGGCAGGACGGTCCAATCCATCTGATAGGGGCCATGGCGTCCGGCTTCCTGCTCGTAGCGTCCGACCATGCGAATGCGGATATGCGGTGCAGCGGGCATGACCTCGCCGAAAATCAGGCTGTCGCCATTATGCCCGGCGATCAGTGAGCGGCACTGATCGAGCGCGTCCGCATCGATTTCGCCATCGGCAATCTCAAGGGTCTCGCTGACCGGCTGGATGTCGAGCTCCAGCTGATCGCCGAGCGCCGTCTCAAGGTGACGGGTCTGTGTGAGTGCCTCGTCGTCACCTCTAAGGTCGGTGACAAGAATCCTAAATCGTGACGGCTTTGACGGCACCAATTGATTGGCGCGCATCCAAAGTCCGATTTGGCGTCTTGACGGAAGGAATCGCTTGGACCCGCTCAAGTTTAGCCCTTCGTCACATCAGAGTTGTACTGTTGATGGTAAGCGTCAGGAGACATAAAGAAGTTGCAAAACATCGACGCCAAACGCAACCCTTACGCATGTTGAGTCGGTAATTTAAACCCTTGGTTCTTTTCTGAAGAGACTCGAAAAAATCATTCTCTCTTTATGGTTTCTTGATTTCGCGCTTCAGCGAGATCGAACGCGCCCTGTTCGCGTTCAGCACTGACGCAAGCTGTGAAATCGCCTATAAGCTCCGGAAGTCAGTTTGCCGAAACAAGGACGGCCGGATGCATGAATGACGATGTGCAAGTCTGTGAGCGTGATCCCAAGCATCGCATCCTAGCCGAGACCTTTGGGTACCGGTCGTTCCGCTCCGGACAGGAAGAGGTCATCGACAGCGTCCTTTCCGGCAGGCACGTTCTGGCGGTGATGCCGACGGGTGCCGGAAAATCGCTTTGCTATCAGGTGCCGGCGCTGGTTCAAGGTGGTGTTGCCGTCGTCGTTTCGCCGTTGATTGCCTTGATGCAGGACCAGGTGAACGCCCTTCGGCTGAATGGCGTCGCCGCGGAGTGCATCAACTCGGCGAGAAGCCGGGACGAGAACGTGCGGGCCTGGCGCCGCGTGATGAGCGGCGAGACGCGGCTCCTCTACATGGCGCCGGAGCGGTTGATGACCGACCGCATGCTGGCGGCGTTGAAAAAGCTCCCGATCTCTTTGTTTGCGATCGACGAGGCCCACTGCATCAGCCAGTGGGGGCACAGTTTTCGCGCCGAATATCTGCAACTCGGCACGCTTCGTGAGAACTTTCCGAACGTTCCAATCGCCGCCCTGACCGCGACCGCGGATCGTCTGACCCGTGAGGAAATCGTCGAGAAGATTTTTGGCGGCGATGCCGCCGTGTTCGTGTCCGGTTTCGATCGTCCCAATCTTCATCTCGCGGTCGAAGCGAAGCAGGCGCCTAAGCGGCAGCTGTTGCAGTTTCTCGAACGGCACAGCGGTGAAAGCGGTATCGTCTATTGCCTGTCGCGGAAGAAAGTGGAGGAAACTCGGGACTTTCTCTTGGCGGATGGCAAGAAGGCGCTCGCCTATCACGCCGGCATGGACACGGCCGACCGTCAGGCCTGCCAGGAGCGTTTCCTCGCCGAGCCCGGCACCATCATCGTCGCGACTATCGCCTTTGGCATGGGCATCGACAAACCGGATGTGCGCTTCGTCGCCCATATGGACATCCCCGCCAGCGTCGAAGCCTATTATCAGGAGATCGGACGCGCCGGACGCGACGGCAAGCCTGCCGAGGTCATGATGCTCTACGGCCTGGATGATATTCGCATGCGTCGGATGTTCATCGATCAGAGCGATGCCGGCGAGGACAAAAAGCGGGTCGAGCATCGGCGGCTGGAAGCGCTGCTGGCCTTTTGCGAAGCGCCGGTCTGCCGCCGGCAGACGCTGCTCGCCTATTTCAGCGAAACCATAGACGCCTGCGGCAATTGCGATCTCTGCACCCACCCTCAGCCTCTGATCGATGGTGCGGACCTAGCGCGCACCGTGCTGCAGGCTGTGCAGGAAACGGATCAGATGTTCGGCGTCGGCCATGTCGTCGACGTCATCACGGGCAAGAGCACCGAAAAGACAGCGCGCTTCGACCATGAGCAGATCGCCGTGTTCGGCAAGGGCAGGGAGCGCCCGAGACCCGCCTGGCAATCGATCGTTCGGCAAATGGTGGCGAGCGGTCTCCTGTCCATCGACATGGAGAAATATGGAAGCCTGAAACTGACCGCAAGAAGCGCCGAGCTGACGGCCGGCGAGCGATCGTTTCAAATCAGACTGGAAAGCTTGAACCGATCAGAGCGGTCCAAGGGATCGCGGCGTTCATCTGCGCAGCCGCTGGCTTCACTCAGCAATGGTGATGAAGGCCTTCTCGGCCATCTCAAACAGGTGCGTATGACACTGGCGCGTGAGCGTGGCGTGCCGGCCTATGTGATTTTTCCTGACCGAGCCCTTCATGACATGGCGATCAAGAAGCCTGGCACGTTCGACGAATTCGCCGAGGTCCATGGCGTCGGCCGCGCCAAGCTGAAGGATTTCGCCTCGATCTTCATCGATGCAATTCGCGACCAGCAGAGCGCCGCCGGCTGATCGCCGGCTGTCCAACATACAACGCTCGTCTCCCCCCGTTACGCCTGGCGAACGATCGCTTCTACTGGAGAAGGCTCGGTGGTCTCGGGCCTGCGCCGCCGATCTTGCCGCTGCCGGACCCTTTCAAACGCATGATCTCGCGATCCTGCTGCTCGATCAGTTTCAGCAAGACCGGCACCGCATTGCGAATTTCCGTGATGAATTCGGCATTCTTGTCGTCGAAATGCTCTTTGGTGAGCGTGATCAGCGGGATTTTTCCGGAGTCTTCGATGCTGTCCCCATATTGCGACCAGGGGGCTGGCGTCGCCTTGTTCTCAAGTTGTCTGATCTTCGAAATGAAATGGCGTTGTTGTTTGTTCATGGCTTGCCTCCTTCGAACGTTGCGAAGAGAAATACCGATAAACACACCGAAAAATTGTTATTAAGGTCGAGTAGTATAAGCAAAATCTGATATTCGAACAAGATTTTGCGTTGGTGCGGGGATTTTTAGATTTGGCAGCTGATTTGTGGCGATGACTTCATGAAGGCCGCAAGATCTCTTGCGCAATGCGTATAGCCTGACGTTCCAGCCGTTGCAGAGGTGCGTTTTGCGTGGTGCTGCAGGGGCGGTTTTGCGATGTGGTGGAACGTTTCAGATGAAACGCATCATCCTTTCAAAGCGGCGTCACCCCCTCCCAAGCCGCTGTGATCGATCTGCTCGGGAGGAGGCGCCGATGCTTCAATCCGGGAGGCTGACCTCGACCGGCTCGCCTTCCAAGCCATTGGGATAGTTGCGGGCGCGTATCGTCACGGTCCTGATGTCTTCCGGGATGACGACGCCGGAAAGTGCGGATATCGTTTGTTCGCGTTCAAGCTCGGGCTCGAAAAATGGTCGAACGCCAAGGACCTGTCCGTCGGGTCCGTAGATTTCCCAGGCTTCGATATAGTCGTTCCAGCTCTGATCCTCATGCTCGATGGTCACCTTGATATGATAGATGCCGGGCTGATTGGGACTGTCTCGCTTGATCTTGACGTCGGCAATCCGGGCGGCATCCTCGCTTGCGTGAGCCAGGCCGGCAGAGCCGATGACGAGGGCTGAGACGATCATAAGCGGCAGGCGCATAGGCTTCCCCGTGTTTTTCACTATGAATGATTCTAGGCTTCAACAAAGACATACAGCGGGAAAGCCTTATTCATCCCTTTGGTCGAAGTTTTTCTCGATATGATCCTGATGCTGTTGCGAAATTACATCAATTCTTGTGGATTTGTGTAAAACTGCCACAGTTGTGGCCCTGTGGCGCCGTCGCTCCCCTTTTGCGCCGTTCGATCACTGTCGTTGCCGTGTTGTCGATCTGATGAGAAACCTCGATCAGCCCGCGTTCGACCTTCTCGATGCGAAAGGCGAGGTTCATCAGATGTTCCGGGGTCACAAGGCCGGAATCGACAGCAGGGCCGAGCGCGCCGAAAGTCTGCCTGATCGAGGTGATCAGCGTTTCCAGTTCAGCGCAATCGAGAAAGAGCTTGTCCAGCGTGGCGCTGGAGAGCGTCGAAGGAACGCGCATTGCCGGCGATGTCATCGTCATGTCCCTTTGTCTGTGCTTCTGCTTATTCCGACACCCGACGACCGTGATCTATTGCATGCAATCTGCTGATTCTCACGGTTGAACGAATGATCTCTTCTGGAAATGCAAGCGGCGCCCCCTGCCGATCCATTTCGGCAGTGAGGCGCCGCCCTCTTATCAACACCTAAAAGTCTTGGAGCCAGTCGTCGTATCGTTACCCATCAAGCTAAGACGTAAGGCCCTCCTATCGTCACTCGAGCCTTAGGCGGACGGGATCTGCGCTGCCAACGCCCTATCCAGAGATCCCGTCCGACTAAGGTTCGCTCCGTTGGTTGAGGCAGCCGGCCAGCGGCGTTTGCGGGGAGTTCCGCTGACCGACTGCACAGTCTTGCCGATGTCATCCGGGGAAATGGCATCGACGCTTGGTTGGTCTGGCGCCAACGTTGATCGCTGTTCCGGTGTTCTCATGCCGAAGGCTCGGGGTGAGCCTGCTCAACAAGAGCTCCGAGTGACGATCGACGTCCGGGGCGGCACCGACCTACCTGGCATAACTGTTACAAGAGCTGTGCCAAGACGACGGAAATTGGCTAAAACTTTGTTTTTATTGAAGTTTGGTCTTGGCCGATGTTCTTAGCGGGCCATGAGACAACGGTTCGAGTCGCATAATGAGACTCGTTTCGCGTCCTACTGATGGGTTAAAGCACTGCATGACGCCCTTGAACGTCATGCGGTCGGGCATGCGCTTGGCGCTTAAGCGCTCCTTTGGGACTGAAGCGCTTCAGTGTCGAAAATGACGCCTGCCGGTGAAGACCATGGCCGCATCTTTTTGATCCGCGGCTGTAATGACGTCGTCGTCACGGCGGCTGCCGCCCGGCTGGATCACGGCCACTGCACCGGCTTCGAAAGCGGCCTCGATACCATCGGCAAAGGGAAAGAAGGCATCCGAGGCCACGACGCTGTCCTTGGTCAACGGAGCCGAAGCACCGATTGCTTCTGCGGCGTCCTTCGCTTTCTCGCGGGCGATGCGCACCGAGTCCAGCCGGCTCATCTGACCGGCGCCGATGCCGACGGTGCTGCCGTCCTTCGCAAAGACGATAGCGTTGGATTTCACATGCTTCGCGACCGTGAAGGCAAAGCGAAGGTCGGCTGTCTCCTGATCACTCGGGCTCCGTTTCGTCACCGTCCTGGTCTCGAGATCCGAAGCGCCGGCATTGTCCCGATCCTGAACCAGAAGCCCGCCGCTTACCGAACGAACCATGAGGCCGGCATCCGCTGCATCAGGCATGCCGTCGGTGAGCAACAGCCGAAGATTGCTCTTGGCGGCGAGAATCTCTCTGGCTTCATCGTCGGCCCCGGGGGCGATGATCACCTCGGTGAAAACCTTCGAGATCGCCTCGGCGACGGCGCGATCAAGGGGGCGATTGGCGGCGACGATACCGCCGAACGCGCTGACCTGATCGCAGATGAACGCCTTTTGATAAGCTTCCGCCAGCGTGGCCGCGATCGCGACGCCGCAGGGATTGGCGTGTTTGATGATGGCGATCGCCGGCTCGGCGAACTCGGAGACCAGCTCGAAGGCGGCATCCGCATCGGCGATATTGTTGTAGCTGAGCTCCTTGCCCTGGACTTGCTCCGCCGTCGCCACGCCCGGACGACGCTTGCCCAGGCTGTAGAAGGCGGCCTGCTGGTGGGGGTTTTCGCCGTAGCGAGTAGTCAGCTGCCGTTCGGCCGCGAGGGTGAGGCGGTTCGGAAGGTGATCGCCTTCCTGCTCCGCAAACCAGCCAGCGATGGCGGCATCATAGGAAGCGGTGCGCGCGAAGGCCTTGGCGGCCAGGGCCTTCCGCAAGGACAGGCTGGTTTTGCCGTCATGCTCATCGAGTGCTGCGAGCACGGCGACGTAGTCAGCCGGGTCTGTTACCACGGTGACGCTGCCATGGTTCTTGGCGGCGGCGCGGATCATCGCGGGCCCGCCGATATCGATCATCTCCATGGTCTGCTCGTAATCCGCGCCGCTGGCGACGGTCGCCTCAAACGGGTACAGATTGACGGCAAGGAGATCGATCGGTGGGATCTCGTGCTCTTCGATCGTCGACATATGCTCCGGCAGATCGCGCCTGGCGAGCAGGCCGCCATGGACGCCTGGATGGAGTGTTTTGACCCGGCCATCGAGAATTTCGGGAGCACCCGTCACCTCGGCGACGTCGGTGACGTCAAGCCCGGCTTCGCGCAGCGCACGTGCTGTGCCGCCGGTCGAGACCAGGGTGATGTTTCGCGCGGCGAGTTCTGTGGCGAACTCGATCAGCCCGGTCTTGTCGAACACGGACAAGAGGGCCCGGCGAAGGGCGCGGTCGGTCATCCTGGCGTCTCCTGATGATGAGGGCCTTTCGGTAGCGCTTTCGGGGGCTCCTTGCAACATGACTGCGACCTCGCGCAGCACCCCGGATCGTGGCATGGTTGGACACTGTCCGATCCGGACGGTTGCCTTTAGGAGTTCGCCATGAGCGGTCATGTCTTTCACCGGCAGCTGGGCAAGGTCTATCCGAAGGCTGTCGGCGGCAGTGGCGTCGAGATCATCGACTCCGAGGGCAAGCGCTATATCGATGCATCGGGCGGGGCGGCTGTGTCCTGTCTCGGGCATAACCACCCGGGCGTGGTGCAGGCGATCAAGGATCAGCTCGATCAGCTCGCCTATGCGCATACCGGCTTCTTCACCTCAGAGCCCGCTGAAGAACTTGCGGACCATCTTGTCAACGCTGCACCCGCGGCGCTGGAGCAGGTGTATTTCGTCTCCGGCGGTTCCGAGGCGATCGAGGCGGCGATGAAGCTGGCGCGTCAGTACTTTTTGGAACTTGGCCAGCCGCAGCGGAAGCACTTTATCGCACGAAAACAGAGTTATCACGGCAATACGCTGGGCGCGCTCGCGCTTGGCGGCAATGCCTGGCGGCGTCAGCAGTTCGAGCCACTTCTGATCGATGTCGAGCATGTCAGCCCCTGCTACGCCTATCGCGGCCGTGAAGACGGCGAGGCGGACGCCGGCTACGTTGACAGGCTGGCGGGAGAGCTTGAAACGACCATCCTGCGTCTGGGTGAGGGCAGCGTCATTGCCTTCGTCGCCGAGCCGGTGGTCGGTGCGACCCTGGGCGCGGTGCCGCCAGTCAAGGGCTATTTCAAGGCGATGCGCGAGGTTTGCGATCGCTACGGCGTGCTCTTGATCCTCGACGAGGTGATGTGCGGCATGGGACGGACGGGGACGCTTTTCGCCTGCGAGCAGGACGACGTCCGGCCTGACATGATCACCATCGCCAAAGGGCTAGGGGCGGGCTACCAGGCGATCGGGGCGACGCTCGTCTCAGGCGACATCTATCGCGCGATCGAAAGCGGCAGCGGATTTTTTCAGCATGGTCACACCTATGTCGGGCATGCGACGGCGTGCGCCGCCGGGCTAGCCGTTCAGAAAATCATCGCCGAGGAGGGGCTGGTCGATCGGGTGAAAAAGCAGGGCGAAAAACTCGATGGGCTGCTCCATGAGCGCTTTGGCAATCACGCCCATGTCGGCGATATCAGAGGGCGCGGCCTCTTCCGCGGGCTGGAGTTCGTCGAGGATCGCGCGACCAAGCGGCCGTTCTCGCCGGATCTCAAGGTCAATGCGCGGATCAAATCCGCGGCCATGGAGAACGGTCTGATGTGCTACCCGATGGGCGGCACGATCGACGGCAAGCAGGGCGATCATCTGCTCCTCGCCCCGCCTTTCATCACGTCCGATGACGAGCTCTCGGCGATCGTCGACAGGCTTGGAGCAGCTCTGGATTCCGCTATCGCGTCGACATGAACATCGCGTCGCTGTTCGTCCGCAACGGCAGAACACTGGCCGACCTGCCGGCCCTTGCTGAGGGCGAGCGGGTTCTGTTGAGCCATGGGGCGTTGCTGGAGAAGGTTTCTCGCATTGCTGGCTATCTGCAGAACGATCTCCGCCTGAAACCAGGCGATCGGGCTGCGTTGGTGATGAAGAATTGCCCGGCTTATCTCGAACTGCTGGTCGCCGGCTGGTATGCGGGGCTGACCATGGTGCCGGTGAACGCCAAGCTGCACCCGAAGGAATTCTCGTACATTCTGGAGCACGCTGGCGCGCGCATCTGCTTTGCAACGCCCGACCTGATCGACAGCGTCGATGGGCTTGTTCAAGAGATTCCGACGCTGGAGCGGGTCATCGATGTGGGCAGCGCCCACGGGCTTGATGAGGCTGATCCGATCGCCATGGTCGACGCTCCGCCCGAGGCGGTGGCGTGGCTGTTTTACACCAGCGGGACGACCGGGCGGCCGAAGGGGGCGATGCTGATGCATAAGAACCTTCTCGCTATGACGCTCAGCTACTTCATCGACATCGATCAGATCTCGCCGGAGGACGCCATCCTCCATGCGGCGCCGATGAGCCACGGGTCAGGCTGCTACATCCTTCCCCACGCCGCGGCCGGCGCCTGCCAGATCATCCCGGAAAGCGGCGGGTTCGATCCGGCGGAGATGGCCGCACTGTTCGCAGTGCGCCGCGGTATTACCGTTTTCGCTGCGCCGACCATGGTGAAGCGCATGACCGAGCATCCAGCACTCGCCGAAAGCGTGAATCCAGGGTTGAAAACCATCGTTTATGGTGGTGGGCCGATGTATCTGGCCGATCTCCAGAAGGCGCATGAGGTGTTCGGCTACCGCCTGGCACAGCTCTATGGCCAGGGCGAGAGTCCGATGTGCATCACGGCGCTCGACAAGCGGGCGCACGGTGACACGGATCACCCCCGTTACCTTGAGCGGCTGCAGTCGGCGGGGAAGGTGCAGACTGTCATGCAGATGAAGGTCGTTGATGAAACAGGTCAACGCTTGCCATCGCATGGCATAGGTGAAGTCATTGCGAAGGGCGAGGCCGTGATGGCTGGCTATTGGCGGGACGAGGCGGCGACGGCTGCGGCGCTCAAGGACGGCTGGCTGCACACCGGCGACGTCGGCTCGATCGACGAGGACGGTTTTTTGACGCTGCGCGACCGCTCGAAGGACCTGATCATCTCCGGCGGCGCCAACATCTATCCGCGCGAGGTCGAAGAGGTGCTGCTGCGGCATCCCGACGTCGCCGAGGTGTCGGTGATCGGACAGAAGGATGAGGAATGGGGCGAGGTGGTGGTGGCGTTTGCGGTCGCCGACCGAGGGGTGACGTTGGATGTCGAGGCGCTCGACCGCTTTTGCCTGGAGCATATCGCCCGGTTCAAGCGGCCGAAGCGCTATTACGTCGTCGAAGCGCTGCCGAAGAACAATTACGGGAAGGTGCTGAAGACGGAATTGCGGGCGTGGTCGGACGAGGGCGATCGCTCACACCAATAAGGACATTGATAGGTCAGCGGCCTTATCGGTGACATGCATTCACGTCAACATGCGTATCTATAAACGGTAATCGTCAAACTTCAACGATATCGTCACAAGTCGTCAATCCAAATGCGCACTTTTGATAAGATATTGTTCAACTTTAAGCGGTATATTTTGATTGAGGTAAGCCAGATTGTTGCTGGTACAGTGAGATGTTAAATCACGGAATGTGTAGAGGAGTGGCTAAGCAAAGCGATTGAGCTGAATTTTGCTTGACAAAATTGGCATTTTTGGACATTTACCGATGGTATCGATTCCAGATTCCTCAGGGATAGGGCTTTGACGCCGATGCATAGTCAATCTCTTCCAGTTTTGGCATTGCTGATGGGCTGTCTGTCGTGGATTAGCGCCCTTGTGAGCCAATTTATGGATTCGCTTGTGACCCTAATCGAAAGGGCCTTCAAAAGACATTGCCTGATCGCTTCGCGCCGAGGTGGAATCTGGATGCATAGGGGCTCCCGCATTGATAGCTTCCTCTTTGTTATTAATCGGGCCGCACGCTTGCCCGTTCTTGTCTATAGTCAATTCTCTGAATCAAGAAGCTACGACAGAGACACTCGCACGGATGATGTCTCTATGTGGTACCTAGTATAGGTGGGATAAAGCAGTTGAATTAGAAAGTTCCCATTAGATAGCTTTGATAATAGAGATAATGTTTTGAGAAACAGCGCGTTTGCGCTGTTTTTTTTTTGCGCATGCAAACTCCCAGCCACTCGTAGTCTATTATTTGATGCTCTCAAGTAATGTCTAAATATTCATGAATTTAATATAATAAAAATATTATAATTTCAAATCAAAAAAAACAGATTCTAAATAACAAAAGCTGATACAAAGTTAAATACTTCTTGAAATATTACTATTTTATTGTATACTATACTTGTCAAGGAAATTTCGCACTGGGGGGACTAGTCATGCCTACCGAACGTCTCGCGCGGCTGATTTTTCGGAAATGGATTGCGGAGAATTGTCAAGTAAAAAATGTGTCAATAAGAAAGATTGTTAAAAAGTCCAAAAAATTCCTTGACAGTGATTTTGGCGAATCGTTGTGCCAGAAGAACAAAAAAGTGGAAAACCTCAAAAAAACGCTTGACAGAAATTTTGGCGATTTATGGTTTTTAAAAATCAAAAAGGTGGAAAATCATAAAAGAAATTCTGATAAAAACAAGAAAATTGTGATGCGACAAATGTGCGTGCTTTGCCCCGACCACCAACGAGAAATTTGTTCGATGCTAGCCTGCTGGAGTAGCAGACCGCCTGCATTTGAAAACAAGCTGCACTAGCAGGTGGAATATGGCGACGAGACAAGCGAGCACGAGCACAACTGGTTCTAAGGAAACCAAGACTGTGCAAACAGCCGACAGAATTCAGGCCGTGACGGACGCGGATGGGGCTGGCAGGAACGAGCCAAGCCAGTCAAGCTCGCCTCTGAGCAATCTCCGGCTTGTTTGGGCGTGTGTGGTCCTTTGGCCTCTGGTTCTTCATTTCGGACTCGTGGAGCGCGTTGTCGGCGCTATCGCAAGCTTCTGGGGATATTTGAAAGAAGAGTTTATGTCCGATTTCGTCCTGGCCGCTGCAATGGTTACGATTGGAGTTTCGGTGACCACAATTTGGGCTTTGTGGAACAGAAAGCGCTAGCACGCTGACGATTCGATCCTTGGATCGATTGATATGAGGCACAAGACGCTCTGATCACAGTTAGCCGGTAGTGAACGTTTATCGGGGTGGATCCTGGCAAGCTTATGCTCGGTTTTCAAAGCCTGATGGACGAGCTAAGGAGAATCGATGAAGGTGATAGCCACTTTCGAGAGTCAATTTGGATTGTTGATCTCGGCCAGCGCTAGGGTGAAGCCGGCACTCAAGCTGTCTTTCACAATTGGATTTTGTTGCCGCTCATTTCCGATCCTTACGGACAACGAAGGAGAAGAATAGGTGGAGAGATGCCGATGGTTGCGAGACGGTGCCGTGGTGCTTGTGGCACACTCGAATTGCACGAGATTGATGTTCTCTATACCGAGGCCGGTTTGGCGCCAAAGATGAAACCAGACATCCCGGCCAGCCTGAGGCAAGTCGAGCCTGGACCCGCTGGGTCCAAATGCGTAGGGTGGCCTTGAATTTTTCTTAGCGAAGCTGAAGTTTTCCCCATGACTGATCTGAATGTGCTCCGCGAGAGCAAGGCTTGGCCGGTGGTCGAGGCCCTCAAGGTTGTCGAGCGTGTCGAGAAGGCGCCGCCCGACAAAGGCTTCGTGCTGTTCGAGACCGGCTATGGGCCGTCGGGGCTGCCGCATATCGGGACGTTTGGGGAGGTTTTTCGGACCTCTTTGGTGCGACAGGTGTTCGATCTGCTGTCGGACGTGCCTAGTCGTCTCTATGCGTTTTCCGATGATATGGACGGGCTTCGGAAGGTGCCGGACAATCTGCCGAACGCCGATATGGTGGCGGAGCATCTGGGGAAGCCGTTGACGGCGATCCCGGATCCGTTCGGGACGCATGAAAGCTTCGGTGATCATATGAACGGGCGGCTGGTCGAGTTTCTGGACGGGTTCGGCTTCGAGTATGAGCATCAAAGTGCGACCAAGCTCTATAAGTCCGGTGCGTTCAATGACGGCATCCGGCGTCTGCTTGAGCGTTTCGAGCAGGTGAAGCAGGTGGTGCTGCCACTTTTGGGGCCGGAGCGGCGGGCGACCTATAGCCCTGTCCTGCCGATCTGCCCCGAGACAGGCGTCGTCCTGCAGGTGCCGATCTTGGAAGTCGACGCCGAGGCGGGCACAGTCACCTACCAAAGTGAACGAGGTGACCGCGTCACACAGAGTGCGCTGGATGGGCATGCGAAGCTGCAGTGGCGGCCGGATTGGGCGATGCGCTGGGCGGCGCTCGGGGTCGATTATGAGATGTCGGGGAAGGACCTGATCGACAGCCATAAAGTGTCGTCCCGGATCTGCCAGATCCTGGGTGCTACGCCGCCGGACGGGTTTTTCTATGAGCTGTTCCTGGACGAGGAGGGGCAAAAGATCTCCAAGTCCAAGGGGAATGGGCTTTCGGTCGATGAGTGGCTGACCTATGGGCCGAAGGAGAGCCTGAAGCTCTTCATGTATCAGTCCCCGAAGAAGGCGAAGCGGCTCTATTTCGACGTGATCCCGCGCCAGGTGGACGACTATTCGACCTTCCTCGACAAATATCCGGAGCAGGATGAGGCGAAGCGGATCGCGAACCCGGCCTGGCATATGCACAAGCGGCAGCCGCCGCCGGGCGGATTGCCGATCAGCTTTGCGATGCTGCTGAACCTGGCGAGTGTGGTGAATGCGGAGGAGCCGGGCGTGCTCTGGGCGTTCATCAAGCGCTATGCGCCGGACGCCACGCCTGCAGCGATGCCGCTGCTGGCTGAACTTGTCGAGCATGCGCTCGCTTACTACAGGGATTTCGTGAAGCCGGCGAAGGACTATCGGCTGCCGAGCGATGAGGAGCGGCAGGGACTGGAGGAATTGTCGGCATTCCTGGGTGACTTCGAGATGGACTACGATCAGCCCGCGGCTGCCGCCGCGCGGCTTCAGGAGGAGGTCTATGAGATCGGCAAGCGGCATGGGTTCGCTGACGATCTGCGCTCCTGGTTCAAGGCGCTCTATGAGATCCTGCTGGGACAGAGCGCCGGGCCGCGTTTTGGCTCGTTCGTTGCATTTTACGGTCCTCGGGAGACGAAGGAGCTGATCGATCAGGTGCTGAGTGGCGAAGCGCTCGGTCAGCCGGCGGCGTAAAGCATGAAAGAACGTCTACGCATGCCCGGAAGGCCGGGCAAACGGCCGCCCAAGAAAGAAACGCCGGTCGACGACAAGCCCGTGGTCATTCCGACGCCGAGGCGGCTCGCCCTGGATGTGCTGGGTCGCGTGTTCGGCGATGGGCGGACGTTTGACGAGGCTTTCGCCGGCCACTCGAAGCTGGACTTGTTGGAGCCGAGGGATCGTGCCTTCGCCAGGCTGCTGGTGACCACGGTGCTGCGCCGGCGCGGGCAGATCGATGAGGCGGTCGATCGCTACATGAAGAAGTCGCCCGATCCGAAGGTGCGCAACATCCTGCGGCTGGGTGCTGCCCAACTGATGTTTCTGGAAACGCCGGTGCATGCGGCGGTCGGCGAGACCGTCGAGCTTGCCGGCGGACGGGCTAAATATGCGCAGGGACTGGTGAATGCGGTGCTGCGCAGGCTGGCGAACGAGCTCGCCGGGATCGAGAAGCGGCAGGATACGGCGCGTCTGAACCTGCCGGACTGGCTCTGGGAGAGCTGGACGAAGGCTTACGGCGAGGATGTCACGCGCGCCATCGCCCTGGCGCACCTCCAGGAGCCGCCGCTGGATATCAGCGTTAGGGACGTGCCCGATCTCTGGGCGAAGAAGCTGGATGGCCGCGTGCTCGGTCCGCAGACCATCCGGACCCCAGGCGGGGGCGGGCTTGTCAGCGATTTGCCTGGCTACGACCAAGGTGCCTGGTGGGTGCAGGATGTCGCGGCGACCTTGCCGGCCCGGCTGCTCGGGCCGCTCAATGGGCGGCATGTGATCGACCTTTGTGCTGCGCCCGGCGGCAAGACGGCGCAGCTGGCTTCGGCCGGCGCCAAGGTGACGTCGATCGAGGCGTCCGAAAAGCGGGCGGAGCGCCTGCGCGAGAACCTGACGAGGTTGAAGCTCGATGCCGAGGTGATCGTCGCCGATGCCACGGAATGGCGAGCACCGGAGCCTGCGGTGCTGGTGCTTCTGGATGCGCCCTGCACGGCGACCGGCACCATGCGACGCCACCCGGACATCGCCTGGCAAAAGACGCCCGAAGATGTCGCGCGCATGGCTGAGCTGCAGGAAAAGCTGGTGCGCACAACGATCGACATGCTGGTGCCGGGTGGCATTCTGATCTACGCGGTCTGCTCCTTGCAGCCGGAGGAAGGCGAGGGGCTGATCAGGAAAGTGCTGAAGGCAGGGCTGCCGCTTGCCCGCGTGCCGATCGCCGCCGAGGAAGTGTTCGGCCTGCCGGTCGAGATCACCGATCTCGGCGAGGTGCGCACGTTGCCGTCCCATCTCTTTGATCAGGGCGGGATGGACGGATTTTATATCGCCCGCCTGCAGCGCGTGCCCTGATTACGCCGAGACGCGAAACGATCCGGCGGGCTTCGCTTCGAGGCGGACCAGCACTTTCACCATGATGTTGCGCGCCCAGTCCAGGCTGAACGTCTGCCAGTCATCATAGATGCGAGGTTCGACCATCAGCATCTTCCGGCCGAGCGGCGTCTCATAAAAGGCCGCGAGTTCGCGCAGCTCCTCCGGGGTGAAATGCTTGGCGTAAATATTGGCGAGCGTCGGCAGCGCATTGGCCATATCGGCCTTGGCTTCCTCGACGAAGACGGTCTCGGCATCCATCAGGAGATCATCGGCGAGGCCCAGTTCTTCGGCGGCTGCCTGAAACGCCTGGGGCGCCAATTGCTCGATCATGCGAACACTCATGATAGAACTCCCTTGCCTGTTGCCAGGGGCTATATCCGTGAGTGTCGCTCAATTTCGACGAAAATTGAGTGATCCAGCGCACGTTTCAGGGAAAAAAATCTGAGCTGCGAATCCTGAAGATTTGACAAGTTGAGTTTGTGAAGAGCGCTTAGCTATTTCTTCTGATTGAAATAGTTAATTGAGAGATTTTCAAATTCAGTGTAGAGGGAGGGGCGCTTTAATCTGTCTCTCATTTCATTTATATACTCTCTGCTTAAAATATAAAATTCTCTCATAGAATTGCTTCGAAAGTGGTCGACTGTTTTTCTATCAATCGTATTCTCTGCATAGGCACTTGCTATCAGTTCATAATACGACAACATCATTCTAATATTGTAGTTTGTGTCCTCATCTTTTTCATCAAAATTTATTGTTTCACCCTTAAGACAAAGTTCATGGGCGACAAAATCAGCCTTTGAAAGAGTTGGTTCAATTATAAACTTTACAAGTATATCCCATGTGACTTTCCGTTTTATTCGTCTTTGATTGATAAAAAAACCCATCGCTCCTGCTATTATTGATGCAATGACAGAGATGCATACGGCAATAAAAGTCAGATTATTGTAGACAAAATCAATCACGTCTCTCTGTTCTTTCTTTCATCTTTCTTCTATTTTTGACTTCAAGATTTAGATCGTTGTTTTCATTCTTTGGAAGTGTAGAACTCTACCTGTAAGCCCATTATCATCAAGCAGTCATTGCAATCTCGTCGATGTCGCGGCTAAGATTCGAAGCCAACTCCATTCCAAAGAAAAAAGCATCGGTATTTGAACCATCTCGAAGAGATGACTCTGAAGAGGGCATGAAAATCACTGGATGGTCAAAATTTGGGGCATGATAGTCACCAGAGCTATCACTGCCAATGATTTCTCCAGGTATTAATGAGTCAAAATTTGCGAAATGTCGAACATAGCGAAAGTCTGGCAGAACATGAGGAATATGCTTTCGAACCACAACGCGCTTAGCTCTTGTTGATATATCGGTTGTGTCGAGCATAAAAAGTTTCGGAAGCATTCCGAGCTCTGCCAGTATGCGCTGCGCTAAATCAGAAGCATGGCCTGGCCCGGAAGGGTCTAGATGTGCTCCGACCTCAATCGGGAGGGCAGCACAGCCGCGATCCAAAACCCATTGGCAAGCGCTGCCGTGGATGAACTGATGCAAACCATCGACCTGGGTTACCGGAAGGGAGCGGCTCAGGCGATGCGCCTCAGCCTGCGCGGTATAGCCGATCACGAAGGGCTCGGAGGGCTGGGACGTGGTGTGGATGTCGACGAGCACGTCGAGGGCCGCGAGCGCCGGCTTCAGTTCGAGCATGCGCCGGTAGTCAGGCCCATCGAGATCGACGCCGTTCGCCTTCAGTTCATGGTCGTCGAGAAACAGACGGTTCAGATCGTCCTTGAGATAGCGAACGCCGCCCGGTTCAGCCGCCATGGCGTCCGGATGGCCGACGATCAGATGGATTTCTCCGCGCGCGGGTCGGCCGAGCTTTTCGGCGAACTTCCAGAGGCCGGCGCCTGCCGGTTCGTTGCCATGGATCATGCCGAGGAAACCGACCGTCGGCCCCGGCTCGTCCCCGCGCAGAATACGCACACCCCGAATAGACGTTGCTTCGCCGAGATCGAACAGACCGGACACCGGTGACATGGATATAATCGCCTTCGCAAACACTGCTGATTGCCAGCCGTCTAGAGGGAGGCCATCAGCTTTTCCAAAGCCTCCCTGTCCAGTCGGTAGATGTAAAACCGGGCCGGATCACCAACAAAGAGATGTGGATAGTTCTCCCGCA
>JBCCUL010000035.1:0-59915 GCA_039197065.1 Pseudomonadota bacterium
CCCATGGATGCCGAACACTTGTTTAAGCCAATCCGGCTCCGATGGCCAAGCTCTAAAGCTCGATGGGCTGCGCTCAGTGCAGGTCTGACCAGATCTTGCGTTTGGTCGCATAAAACAGACCGGTCAGGATGACCAGGAAGATCATGACCTTCAGACCCATGCCCTTGCGCTCTTCGAGCTTGGGCTCGGCCGTCCAGGTGAGGAACATGGCGATGTCGGCGGCATGCTGCTCAAGCGTTGCCTCGGTACCATCGGCATATTCGACGGATTCTTCGTAGAGGGGCTGCGCCATGGCGATCTGATGGCCGGGGTAATAGGCATTGTAGTTCATGCCATCGCCGACCTCGACGTCGGCGGGCGGCTCATCGCTGTAGCCCAGGAGCAGGCTGTAGATGTAGTTGGTGCCATCGGGGCGCGCTTTGGCCATCAGTGAGAGATCGGGAGGATAAGCCCCCCCGTTGGCGGCGCGCGCGGCATTGTCGTTCGAATAGGGGGCGGGGAACTGATCGAAGGGCTTGCCTGGGCGCTCGAACATCTCGCCTTCATCGTCCGGTCCATCGATTACGGTGTATTCCGCCGACAGCGCTTTAACCTCGTCCTCGCTGAACCCGAGGTCCTGCAGATTACGGAAGGCGATGAAGTCGAGCGAGTGGCAGGCGGCGCAGACCTCGCGATAGACCTGAAACCCTCTCTGGGCCGCAGCGCGATCGAACGTGCCAAAAATGCCTTCATGCTGCCACTCTCTGTCGAGCAGCTCGACGGCTTTGCCGGCGGCATGGGCGCGGTCCAGGGCGAGGCCGGAGCCCGTGATGATAATCGATGCGGCGAGCAGTGCTTTCATGGACGACATCGATAACCTCATTCGGCCGGGGTCGCGGCGGCGGTACCGCTAAGGACCGGTTCACTGATGCTAGCGGGCAGCGGCTTTGGCCGTTCGATCACGCCCAGCAGCGGGAGAAGAACCAGAAAATGGAAGAAGTAGTAGATGGTTCCAAGCAATGCCAGCACGACATAAATGCCTTCAGCTGGTGCTGCGCCGAGATAGCCAAGGAGCAGGCAATCGGCGACCAAGACCCAGAAGAACCACCTGTAGATGGGGCGGAAGCTGGCGCTGCGCACCGGTGAGCGATCCAGCCAAGGGAGAAGGAACAGCACCGCAATCGACCCGAACATCGCGATGACGCCGCCAAGCTTCGCTTCGATAAGGACGATGCCCGTGAAGGGGATCGATATGTCGAAGGTGATCGCGCGCAGGATCGCGTAGAATGGCAGGAAGTACCATTCCGGAACGATATGGGCCGGCGTGACCAAAGGATCGGCTTCGATGTAGTTGTCGGGATGGCCGAGCGCATTCGGCATGTAGAACACGAACGCTGCGAAGAAGATCAGGAAGACGCCGAGACCATAAAGATCTTTCACGGTGTAGTAGGGGTGGAAGGGGATCGAGTCTTTCGGCGACTTGCGATCGATGCCGAGCGGGTTGTTCGAACCGAACTGATGCAAAGCCAGGATGTGCAGCAGAACGATGCCGACAATCGCGAACGGCAACAGATAGTGCAATGAGAAGAAACGGGCGAGGGTCGGGTTGTCGACGGAGAAGCCGCCCCACAGCCAGGTGACGATGCCCTCGCCGAAGATCGGGATCGCCGAGAACAGGTTGGTGATGACGGTTGCGCCCCAAAAGCTCATCTGACCCCAGGGAAGCACATAGCCCATGAACGCCGTGGCCATCATCAAGAGCATGATCACCACGCCCAGAATCCAGAGCAGTTCTCTCGGCGCTTTGTAGGAACCGTAATATAGCCCCCGGAAGATGTGGATGTAGACCACGATAAAGAAGAACGAGGCGCCGTTCTGGTGAACGTAGCGGATCAGCCAGCCATAGTTCACGTTGCGCATAATGTGCTCGACGCTCGCAAAGGCGTAGTCCACATGCGGTGTGTAATGCATGGCAAGCACGATGCCGGTCACGATCTGCACCACCAGGGCGATGCCCGCGAGCGAACCGAAGTTCCACATGTAATTGAGGTTGCGCGGAGTCGGATACTGACTGCCAACCATGTGGTCCATGGTGCTGAAGATCGGCAGACGATGCTCGATCCAGCGAACCACCGGGTTCGTGTAAGTGTTGGTGCCGCTGCCTGCGCTCATGTCTTTTCTACCTTGTGGATCCTCGCCAACGCGATATCAGCCGATCTGCACCGTCGTGTCGTCGAGGAAAACATACTCTGGCACTTCGAGGTTCGACGGTGCCGGCCCCTGGCGGATACGACCCGACGTGTCGTAGTGCGATCCGTGGCAAGGGCAGAACCAGCCATTGTAGATGCCAGTATCGTCGCTGGGCTTCTGGCCAAGCGGTACGCAACCGAGATGCGTGCACACACCAACCATGATCAGCCATTCCGGCCTCTCGGCGCGCACGTTGTCGGGCTCGGGGTCGCGAAGGTCGGCCAGGACGACATCATTCGCCTCTTCGATTTCCGAAGCCGTGCGATGACGGATGAAGACAGGCTTGCCGCGCCATGTCACGGTGACCGACATACCTTCTTCGATGAGGCTCAGATCAACCTCGATAGAAGCGAGCGCGAGGACATCCGCCGAGGGATTCATCTGATCCACCAGCGGCCAAGCCACGGCGCCGGCGCCGACCACGGTGGCGGCGCCGGTTAAAAGATAGAGAAAATCGCGGCGGGTTTCCCCGTCTTCTGACTTCGCTTGATGGTCGATAGCCACTTCGGCCATAGTTTTGCGCCCGGTTGCATTCAGACAAACTTTGGAAGTTATCTATATTGACCCATAATCTTACGCAAGCAGACGGACAGTTCGTCGCATCCCTGCTCATTCCGACACGCTACGATCATAATGGTTAAAATTCCATTATTAGGAGCATCATATTGTGGAAATTGCACTTTTTCAGCCGGATATGCCAACGAATGCAGCGGCGGCAATTCGTCTCGCCGCCTGTTTCGGCCTGCCAGTAACGATGATCGAGCCTATGGGGTTCATTTGGGATGATAGGCGGCTTCGTCGTGTCGGCATGGATTATATCGACGGCGCCGACATTCGGCGATCGCCTTCCTGGCAGGCATTCGAGCGCCATAGATGCGAGCGCGGACAAAGGCTGGTGCTGCTGACGACGCGTGCGGATCAGCCCTATCAAGAGGCGCGCTACCAGGCTGACGATATTCTTTTAGGCGGTCGGGAGAGCGCAGGTGTGCCGGGGGAGGTCCATGACGCGGCTGATATCAGGGTTTGCCTGCCGATGGCGCCGGGTTTTCGTTCGCTCAATCTGGTGACGGCGCTGACGATGGTGCTGGGCGAGGCGCTCCGGCAGACGGACGGATTCCCATCGCATGGCGTCGAGAGGTCGGTTTCCAACGACGAATAGGGTCAGATGGATTGACGCTCTCGCCATGCATCGCTTACTTCGCTGCGGATGCCATCGCCTGACGAGGTCGGGTGCCAGGAGACGAGGGGAGACATGGAATGAGTGCGGATGCGTCGGAACTGCGCGGGCGGGCGTCGGCCTGGTTCGAAAATCTGCGCGATCGTATCTGTGCTGAGTTCGAAACCCTCGAGGATGAGTTCGAGGGGCAGGACAGCGAGGCGCTGGCGCCGGGACGTTTCGAGAAGACGCCCTGGGACCGGCCGGAGGGCGGCGGCGGCGTGATGGGCTTGATGCGTGGGCGCGTTTTCGAAAAGGTCGGGGTCAACGTCTCGACCGTATTCGGCGAGTTCCAGCCTGAATTTGCGAAGAAGATTCCGGGTGCGGAGGAGAACCCCAGCTTCTGGGCGAGCGGGATTTCGCTGGTGGCTCATCCGAGATCGCCCCATGTGCCGCCGGTGCATATGAACACCCGCCACATCCAGACCACCAAAACCTGGTTCGCTGGCGTCACCGACCTGAACCCGATCACGCCCGATGATGAGGACACCGCCGCCTTTCACGCCAGGCTCAAGGAGACCTGTGATCGCCACGGCGGTGACTATTACGATCGGTTCAAGAAGTGGGCGGACGATTATTTCTTCCTGCCGCACCGAAACGAGCATCGTGGCGTCGGCGGCATTTTCTATGACTATCTGGAAGACGATGCCGAGGCGGACTTTGCGTTCACGCGCGATGTCGGCGAAGCCTTTCTCGACATCTATCCAAAAATCGTCCGCCGTCATCTCAGCCGTCCATGGACGGCTGAGGATCGCGCCCATCAGCTCATGCGCCGTGGCCGCTACGTCGAGTTCAATCTGCTCTATGACCGCGGCACGCAGTTCGGCCTCAAGACCGGCGGCAACACCGAGGCCATCCTCATGTCCCTCCCCCCCGAAGTCACCTGGCCCTAGGTCGGGGCGGCCGACGGCGTTGACTTGTTCTTGTCTCCTGACGCGACAACATTGGCTGTTGAGGTTGATTGCCATGTCGGCGGTCATCGATTGGATAGCTCAGCTCATGGTGGGTTCGAGACAAAAGATACCACTGGCATCGACAAGACTTGGTCGCAAACCGTCAAGCATGGCGACTGCGGAGGGGAACCGAATGATGTGGTCATATCACTGATGACGTTGTCGCCACCCGAGGAACGGGAGCCGATCCATCATCGCCGCATCGACTGCCGGGGCTATCGGCGGGCGGATGGTCTCTGGGACATCGAAGGGCATCTGACCGACGTCAAGTCCTACCCGTTTCCCAACAAGTTTCGGGGCGAGATCCAGCCGGGCGAACCGCTGCATGACATGTGGCTGCGTCTGACCCTCGACGACGACCTCACCGTCATCAAGGCCGAGGCGGTGACGGAAGCCGGGCCTTTTGCCGTTTGTCCGGCGATCACGCCGGCCTTTGCCAAGCTCGAGGGATTGAAGATCGGTCTCGGCTGGCGGCGCCAGGTCAACGCCCTGCTCGGCGGCGTGCAGGGCTGCACACATCTGGTGGAGCTGCTGGGGCCGCTCGCGACCACGGCTTACCAGACGATCCAGAGCTGGAACGCCCAGCGCAATCCCAGGACAGAGACGGACCGCCCGCCGGCACATCTCAACACCTGCCATGCGCTCGCCCGTGACGGCGAGGTGGTTAAAGAGCATTATCCGAGCTGGTACGTCACCAAGGACGACGCAGCCGAATGACGGCTTCTTATCGTTGTTTGCCAGGAGGCGCCCAGCCCTGATTCCGGCAAGTCTACGGTCTGGCCGCGCCAGCTACGAGCCTGCCGCGCCGGAGGACATATAGGCATAGGTGAGCAGGGCGACGCCGAGGAGCAGGCGGTAGATGACGAAGGGTGTGAAGCTCTTCTCGCGTAGCCAGTTCATCAGGAAGGCGATGGCGGCCCAGGCGCTCAGGAAGGCGGCGATCAGGCCGAGGATGGCGCTGGCGCCAAGGCCTTCGCCTTCGCCGCCCATCACTTCGAGGGTCACGAGGGAGCCGGCGGCGAGGATGGCAGGGATCGACAGGAGGAAAGAGAAGCGGGCGGCTTCCGCGCGCTGCAGGCCGAGAAGGCGGGCGGCGGTCATGGTCACGCCGGAGCGTGACGTGCCGGGGATCAGCGCCAGGATCTGCGCGCAGCCGATGACCAGGGCGTCCTTGAAGCCCATCTGGGTAATACTGCGCTCGCGCCCGCCGATCTTGTCAGCGATGTAGAGGGCCGAGCCGAAGAAAATGCTGGTGCAGCCGACCACCCAGGCATTGCGCAGATTTTCGGTGCCGACCAGGAGCTTGATGGCGATGCCGCCGAAGATGATCGGGATGGTGCCGACGGCGATCAAGGCGATCAGGTGACGTCCGGGATGGGTCAGCAAGCCGGGCTCGGACCAGTCGCCGGCGCCCTTGAGCATGTCGAACAGGTCTTTTCGAAAATAAAGAAGGACCGCGCCGAGGCTGCCGATATGGACGGCGACGTCGAAAGTCAGGCCCTGATCCGCCCAGCCGGTGATCAGGGGGACGAGGATAAGATGGCCGGATGAGCTGATCGGCAGGAATTCGGACAGTCCCTGGACCAAGCCGAGAATGATACTCTGCAGCGCTGACATGATACCTCGGAGTTGAAAAATTACAGTCGCCCCAAGTTGTTCAAGGCGACGACAGGGCAGCTACCATATTTCCGAGAGACCGCCAATCTCACCTTCCGATACCAGAAGGTATGAATCGCGATTAATTAGTCCTGAAATGGGACTAAAAATTACGTGATAGGATCGCTAAATCAGATCGTTTCGAAGGTGGAGGCAAAATAGCAAAAAATTAGTTAATATATTTTAACTATATTCGAAAAAGTGCTGGACATTGACTGCCGGGTCGCCGTAGCCTGAGCCCATAATGAAACAGATTGGGTGGCTTCGGCGCTGGCAGACGGCGTCCGGTTTCGCGCGGTCGGTAGGTAAGTTCCGAGCGGGTTAACAAGGTGGAAGGGGGGCAAGACGTCATGACAAACGGGATGATGCAGTTCATCGACGTCGAAAAGGCGATGCCGGACAAGCGTGGGGCCGAGCTAAGACGCCAGGACTTTCGTGAGATCTACGACGAATTCGATCCGGCGCGCGCTGAAGAGCAGGCGTCTCGATGTGAACAATGCGGCATCCCCTTTTGTCAGGTTCACTGCCCCCTGCACAACAACATCCCGGACTGGCTGCGCATGACGGCCGAAGGGCGGCTGGAGGAGGCTTATGAGCTGGCGTCGGCCACCAACAACATGCCGGAGATCTGTGGGCGCATTTGTCCGCAGGATCGCCTTTGCGAAGGCAATTGCGTGATCGAGAAAGGGTTCGAGTCGGTTACCATTGGGGCCGTTGAGAAGCATATCGTCGATACCGCGTTCGAGAACGGCTGGGTCAAGCCCGTGCGGCCGCGCACCGAGCGTTCGGAGAGTGTTGGCATCATCGGCGCGGGGCCGGCGGGTCTCGCGGTTGCGGAACAGCTCAGAAAGCTCGGTTATCAGATCACCGTCTATGATCGCTACGATCGGATCGGCGGTCTCTTGGTTTACGGCATCCCGAATTTCAAGCTCGAGAAGGAGGTGGTGGCGAGACGCGCCGCCATTCTCGAGGAAAGCTCTATCGCCTTCGAGCTTGGCGTCGAGATCGGAAAAGACGTCACGTTCGAGGAATTGCGCATGCGGCATGACGCCTTGTTCATCGGCACCGGCGTCTACCATGCGCGTGAGCTCACCGTCCCCGGCGTGGGGCTCGATCATGTGGTTCCAGCGCTGGACTATCTGACGGCGAGCAACCGCAAAGGTCTGGGCGATGATGTCGCGGCTTTCGATGACGGCTCTCTCAATGCGGACGGCAAGCGCGTCGTGGTGATCGGCGGCGGCGATACCGCGATGGACTGCGTACGTACCGCCGTGCGCCAGGGGGCTGCCTCGGTGCAGTGCCTCTATCGACGGGACCGGGTGAACATGCCGGGCTCCATGCGCGAGGTGGACAATGCCGAGGAGGAGGGCGTCGAGTTCGTCTGGCAGGCCGCACCCGAGGCCTTTCTCGGTGATGGCGTCGTTTCCGGGGTGCGCGCGGTGCGCATTCGTCTGGGCGCCCCTGACGCCACCGGCCGGCAGCGCCCGGAGCCCATGCCGGATAGCGCGTTCACGCTCGACGCCGATCTGGTGATCAAGGCGCTCGGCTTCGATCCCGAGGATTTGCCCAAACTGTTCGATCAGCCGGAGCTGGCCGTCACCCGCTGGGGCACGGTCAAGATCGACTGGGATACGATGATGACGCCGATGGACGGTGTGTTCGCCGGCGGCGATATCGTGCGCGGCGCGTCTTTGGTGGTCTGGGGGGTGAAAGACGGGCGCGACGCCGCCGTCGGTATCCATGACTACATCCAAAAGAAGGCGGCCCTTAGCCAGACGGAGCAGGTGCCGTCAGCGGCTGCGGCCTCCTGAACGGCCTGGTGGGGAAAAGAGCATGAACGATAACATCGTGAACTCGGAACACGTGAACGCTAAAGCCGTCGAGGCTGCCCGGCGTGACCACCAGGACTATCTGGCGAATCGCGCCCGCCTCGAAGACGAGGGCATGTATTCGTCCGAGGATGAGCGTGACGCCTGTGGCGTCGGCTTCGTCGCCTCGATCGACGGCAAGCCCAGGCGCGACGTGGTGGTGGCGGCCATCGATGCGTTGAAGGCGGTCTGGCATCGGGGTGCGGTCGATGCCGATGGCAAGACCGGCGACGGCGCCGGCATTTATCTGCAGATCCCCCAGGACTTTTTCCTGGAGCAGACCCACAGTGCCAAGAAGTCCAGGGGACCGATCGCGGTCGGCATGGTGTTTCTGCCGCGCACCGACTTTGCGGCACAGGAACGCTGCCGCACCATCGTCGAAACCGAAATTCTGCGCTTCGGCTATAGCATCCTCGGCTGGCGTCAGGTGCCTGTTGACACCTCCGTCATCGGCGATAAGGCGATCGCCACCAGGCCCGAAATCGAGCAGATCATGATCACCAATTCGCGGAGCGAAGGGCGATCATCGGAAGGTGGCGGTGGCGGGACATCTGACGATGCGTTCGAGCGTGATCTCTTCATCATCCGGCGCAGGATCGAGCGCCAGGTGCTCGCTGAGAACCTGAACGACTTCTATATCTGCTCCCTTTCCTGCCGTTCCGTCATCTATAAGGGCCTGTTCCTCGCCGAGCAGCTCTCGGTTTTTTACCCGGATCTTCTGGACGAGCGCTTCGTTTCGAATTTCGCGGTGTTTCACCAACGCTACTCCACCAATACCTGGCCCTCCTGGAAGCTCGCCCAGCCCTTCCGCATGCTCGCCCATAATGGCGAGATCAACACGCTGCGCGGCAATCTGAATTGGATGCGAAGCCACGAGACCAGGATGTTTGCGCCGGCGTTCGGGGACTATAATGAGGACGTCAAGCCGATCGTGCAGGCCGGCAGCTCCGACAGTGCCGCCCTCGACGCGGTGGTCGAAGCCCTGGTGCAGGCCGGCCGCTCCATACCGCTCACCAAGACGCTTTTGATCCCGCCGGCCTGGGCCAGCAAGATCCATATGCCGCAGCCGCATCGGGATCTCTTCAACTACTGCAATTGCGTGATGGAGCCCTGGGACGGACCCGCCGGCATCGTCGCCTGCGACGGCCGCTGGGTGATCGGCGGCATGGACCGCAACGGGCTGCGTCCGCTGCGTTACAGTCGCACCGAGGATGATCTGCTTATCGTCGGTTCCGAGACCGGCATGGTGCCGTTGACCGGGCATACCATCGTCGAGAAGGGCAGGGTGGGGCCGGGCGAGATGATCGGTATCGATCTTCGCCATGGCATTTTCTATCATGACCACGAGCTCAAAGATCACCTCGCCGACGAAAAGCCCTACAGCCAGTGGGTCAAGGGGATCACCCATCTGGAAGATCAGGTCGCCAAGCGCAGCTTCGAGCCGGTTTCCTTCGAGCGTGAGGAGCTGAAACGGCGCCAGAATCTCTTCGGCATCACCATGGAGGATATGGAGCTGATCCTGGCGCCGATGGTGCTGGACGCCAAGGAATCCCTGGGCTCCATGGGCGACGACACGCCGATGGCGGTGCTCTCCAGGCGCTATCGCGGCCTGCATCACTTCTTCCGCCAGCAGTTCAGCCAGGTCACCAACCCGCCGATCGATCCGCTGCGTGAATATCGGGTGATGAGCCTAAAGACCAGGCTCGGCAATCTCGGCAATGTCTACGATCAGGCGCCGAGCCAGACCAAAATCCTGCAATTGCAGACGCCCCTCCTCCTTTCGACCGATCTTGCGGCCCTGAAGGAGCATTACGGCGAACGCGCCACCACCATCGACTGCACCTATGAAGTCGAGGGCGGCTGGCGAGCACTGCGCGATGCGCTCCAGCGGATCCGCATGGAGGCGGAAGATGCGGTGCGTGAGGGACGCGGCCAGGTCATTCTCGATGACCGCGCCGTTTCGGCGACGCGCGCACCCGTGCCGATGATCCTGGCGACCGGTGCGGTGCACAGCCATCTGGTCGAAGAGGGGCTCCGCTCCTTCAGCTCGATCGTCGTGTGCTCCGGCGAATGTCTGGACGTGCATTACGTTGCTGTCTTGGTCGGCGTCGGCGCGACCTTGGTGAACGCCTATCTCGCCGAGGCCGCGATCGCGGATCGCCACATGCGCGGGCTGTTCCCGAACTTTACGCTTGAGGAATGTCTGGAGCGCTTCAAGGAGGCGGTCGGCCAGGGCCTTCTCAAGATCATGTCCAAAATGGGCATCTCGATCATCTCGTCCTATCGCGGCGGCTACAATTTCGAGGCGGTCGGCCTCTCGCGCTCGCTCTGCGCCGAGTATTTCCCAGGCCTGATCACGCGCATCTCCGGCATCGGCCTTGCGGGCATTTCCAATAAGGTGCTGACGCTGCATCGGCGCGCCTTTCAGGACGATGCGCTGCCGCTCGAAATCGGCGGGCTTTACCGCTTCCGGAAGGGGGGTGAGCAGCATGCGCTGGAGGGGCCTGCGATCCACCAGCTGCAGCATGCGGTCGCCACCGACAGCTATGCGGCCTTCAAGAAATATTCGGCCGTCATCGACGGGGCCGAACCGGTCGCGATCCGTGACCTTATGGGCTTTGACGAAGAGGCGGAGTCTGTGACGCTCGACGAGGTGGAGAGCATCACCGAGATCAGAAAGCGCTTCGTGTCGCCGGGCATGTCGCTGGGCGCGCTCAGCCCCGAAGCTCATGAGACGCTGACCATTGCCATGAACCGGATCGGCGCCAAGGCCGATAGCGGCGAGGGGGGCGAATCGAAGGAGCGTTTCACGCCGAGGGCCAATGGCGACAACGCCAACTCGCCGATCAAGCAAGTAGCAAGCGGGCGCTTCGGCGTCACGGCCGAATATCTGAACGCCTGCCGCGAACTGGAAATCAAGGTTGCCCAAGGCGCCAAGCCCGGCGAAGGCGGCCAGCTTCCCGGTTTCAAGGTGACCGCCGAGATCGCGTCCCTTCGCCATTCGACCGAGGGCGTCACGCTGATCTCGCCGCCGCCCCATCACGACATCTACTCGATCGAGGATCTGGCGCAGCTCATCTACGATCTGAAGCAGATCAACCCCCATGCCAAAGTCTGCGTCAAGCTGGTCTCGGAAGCGGGCATCGGCACGATCGCGGCCGGCGTCGCCAAGGCCAAGGCGGATGTGATCCTGGTGTCCGGCCATTCCGGCGGTACGGGCGCCAGCCCGCAGACCTCGATCAAATATGCAGGCACGCCCTGGGAGATGGGCCTGTCCGAGGTCAATCAGGTGCTGACCCTCAATCGCCTGCGCCACCGGGTCGTGCTCAGGACCGACGGCGGCATCAAGACAGGCCGGGACGTGGTGATCGCCGCCATGCTCGGCGCCGAGGAATATGGCGTCGGCACGGCCGGTCTCGTGGCCATGGGCTGTATCATGGTGCGTCAATGCCACTCCAACACCTGTCCGGTCGGCGTCTGCACCCAGCGGGAGGACCTGAGAGCCAAGTTCGAAGGCACGCCTGACAAGGTGGTCAATCTCTTCAGCTTCATCGCCGAAGAGGTGCGGGAAATCCTGGCGTCGCTCGGCCTGAAGTCGCTGGACGACGCCATCGGACGCACCGATCTGCTCCGCCAGATTTCGCGTGGCAGCCCGGATCTGGACGACCTCGATCTGAACCCGATCCTCGCTCAGGTCGATACCGGCGGTCATCCCCGCCATTGCTCTATTGAAGGTCGGAACGAGGTGCCGGACGGGCTTGATGCGCAGATGATCCGGGACGCCAAGCCCGCGCTCGAGGCCGGTGAGAAGATGCAGCTCGCCTATAATGTCCGCAATGTGCATCGCGCCGTCGGCACGCGCCTCTCCGCCCATATCACCCGCCGTTACGGCATGAACACGCTGGCGCCCGGCCAGATCACGGTGCGCCTAAGGGGCTCGGCCGGCCAGTCGCTGGGCGCGTTTTCGGTTCGGGGGCTTCGCCTCGAAGTGTTCGGCGATGCCAATGACTATGTCGGCAAGGGCCTTTCCGGCGGCGAGATCATCGTGCGCCCGCTGGTCTCGAGCCCGCTCATCGCCGCCGAGAACACCGTGATCGGCAACACCTGCCTTTATGGCGCGACCGCCGGCAAGCTGTTCGCGGCGGGACGTGCTGGCGAGCGCTTTGCCGTCCGCAATTCCGGCGCCACCACCGTGGTCGAAGGCTGCGGCGACAATGGCTGCGAATATATGACCGGCGGCGTCGCTGCGATCCTCGGGCCGGTCGGCGACAATTTCGGCGCCGGCATGAGCGGCGGCATGGCCTATGTCTACGATCCGGACAATCACTTGGTCGATCTGATCAATGACGACATGGTGATCTATCAGCGGATCGAGGTGGACCACTATGCCGACGAGCTGAAAGCGCTTCTCGCCCAGCATTTCAAGAACACCCAGAGCCGGGTGGCCGAACGCCTGATGGTCGACTTCGATCGGGAGTGCGGCAATTTCTGGCAGGTGGTGCCGCGTGAGATGCTCGACAAGCTGAAGGTGCCGGTGACCGCTGATGTCGACGCGGCAGAACGCGCCTGAGGCTCAGGCCGCATCCGGGCGTGATGGATTTAGGCGAAACCGTTCGATAAGCGCCCGCTCGACACCGGGCCGTTGCGACGCCGGTGCTTGATGCTGACCGATGGGCTCTTGCGCGCGTCGCCGCTGTTCTGGGTGACAACCACTTCGGAGTGCGGGGCTGCTCAAGGTGCTGCAAGCTCAGCAATCGGCGATACCCTGTCGTCCCATCCGACAACCCAAGCGTTAACGCATTATCAACGATAGCGTGTCAGGGTGGCTAACTGGTCCATGCGATCCTGGGAGTCCGAGCCTCGCCAGCCTTCTCCAGCGGGTGGGCGGATTCCCAAGGTCGCATGGACCGTCGAAAGAGATAGCCGGGCGAGGTTAATACCAGGTTAAGGCGAGCAACTGTGAGTGGCCGAACACAGTATGATGTGAGGTCGTCGGAACGTTATAGGCCGGCCGGCTTACGATGCTTGATCGCTTCAACGACCCAACGGCGCAGACGGTCAGTTCCCTGCTGCATCGGTATGAAAATTCTCAGACCGTGCCGCCGAGCGAGCCTTCGAGTTCGGCCATTTCCTGGCCACCGGCCATCAGGTCCTGCAGCTCTTCAGGCGTGATCTCGCCTTTCTTCGCCGTGCCCAGGGTCTTACCGCGATTGAGCACGGTAAAGCGATCGCCGACCGCGAGGGCGTGGCGCACATTATGGGTGATGAACACCACGCCGATGCCCTGCTTTCGGACGCGATCGACGGTGGCGAGCACGTTGGAGGTCTGGCGCACGCCGAGCGCCGAGGTTGGTTCGTCCAGGATCAGGACCTTGGCGCCGAAATAGACTGCGCGTGCGATCGCGACGGTCTGGCGTTCGCCGCCGGAGAGCGTGCCGACCGCCTGATCGGGACCGCGGAGGTTGATCCCCATCTTCTTCATCTCCTCGACCGCCACCTGGTTAGCGGTGTCGGTGTCGAAGCGCTTGAAAAGGCCGCTTCCCTTGGTCGGCTCGCGGCCCATGAAGAAGTTGCGGGTCACCGACATCAGCGGGATCATGGCGAGATCCTGATAGACCGTGGCGATGCCTGCTTCCATCGAGTCGCGCGGACTGTCGAAGCTCATGGGCTTGCCTTCGAAGGTGATCGTGCCGCTGGTCGGCTTATGCACCCCTGACATGGTCTTGATGAAGGTCGACTTGCCTGCGCCATTGTCGCCGAGCAGGCAGTGGCATTCGGCCGGGCGCACGTCGAAGGTGACGCCGGCGAGCGCGATGACATTGCCGAAATGCTTCTCGATTTTCTCCATATGGACGATCGGTTCGGACATCTCAGCGCTCCCCGGTCACGCGCTTACGGATCATGTTGTTGAACAGCACCGCGATCAGCAGCATGCCGCCCAAGAACACCAGGTACCAGTCCTGGTCGATGGCGGTGTAGCTCAGGCCGATCAGCACCATGCCGAAGATGATCGCGCCGAAGAAGGCGCCGATCGCCGAGCCGTAACCACCGGTCAGGAGACAACCGCCGATCACCGCGGCGATGATCGCTTCGAACTCTTTTTGGAAGCCGCGGCGCGCATCGGTCGAGCCGCTGTCCAGCACGGTGATGATCGCCACCAGGCTGGCGCAAAGGGCGGTGACCATGAAGAGCGAGATCTTCACGCTCCTGACCGGCACGCCAGAGTTCGAGGCGGCGTTGGCATCACCGCCGGAGGCGAAGATCCAGTTGCCGACCGGCGTGCGCAGCAGGACATAGGTGGCGAGCGCTGCGATGATGATGAACCAGAGAATTTCCACGGGAATGCCGGGGGTCTTGGGTGTGCCGTTCTTGAAGGTGTCGATCAGTCCCATTTCGCCGAGAGCGATGAACAGGCCCGGGAAGGCGTCGCCGCTGAAAATCGGGGTCAGGAAGTCGTCTGCAGTCGCCTCGCGCACACCGCGCAGCTGCGTCGAGCCTCCGGTCGCCCATTTCAGACCGACCAGGGAGAGCCCTCGGTAGATGAAGAGAAAGGCGAGCGTGACGATGAAGGACGGCAGGCCGGTGCGCACCACGATCTGGCCGTTGATCGCGCCGACCGCAGCGGCAAACACCAGCGTTGCCGGGATCGCGATGATCAAAGGTAGGTCGAAGGTAACGACGCAGGCGCCGAAGAAGAGGCCGGTGAAGGCGACCATCGAACCGAGCGACAGGTCGAACTCGCCGCCGATCATCAGGAGGGCCGCGCCTATGGCGAGAATGCCGAGCTGCGCCGCTGGCGACATGAAATTCATGAAGCCCGCCATGGTGAACATGGAGCTGTCGGCAGCGAACAGGAAGAAGAAGGTGACGAGAAGGACGCCGGCGATCGCGCCCAGCTCCGGGCGCTTCATCAGCCGGGCCATGAAGGACTCGGCTTTGATCCGTTCGTCGACGGCCTCTGCGGCTTCGGTTGCCATCATGCCCCCCGTTTATGACTTGGCGGGGCGACCGAAGCCGCCCCGCGGATCGCGTCGGGCCCTGGTGTAGCGACTTATGCAGATTATCGAGCGTCGCCGCGCCAGGGGTCTTGGTTTTGCATCAAATCTCCAAACAGCGCTTGTCGCTCCGTTTGGATCGATGCCTTAGCGAATGCCCTGAGAGGACAGATCGATTACCTGTGCGGCCTTATCCTGGGTGATCAGGTTCGGGCCGGAAGGCACGTCGCCGCCGGGCATCAGGCCGTATTCGGCATGCAGAGCCAGGAACACGACCGGCAGATAACCCTGCAGATATTGCTGCTGGTCGATCGCGAAGGAGGCCTTGCCGTCGGCGACCGACTGCAGGTAACCGCCGGACAGGTCGAACGAGCCGACCAGGACCTCGCCGGAATTGCCTGTGCCCTCGACCGCGGTCACCGCCGGCTCGCCGGCGAGCGATGCGCCGAGCGCCATGACGGTGTCGATGTCACCATCGGAGTCGAGAGCGGCCTTCACCTTGGCTTCGATCTCGGTCGGATCGTTGGTGGTCGGCAGAACCACGACCTCGCCGCCGAAGCCTTCCTCGAAGCCGGCGCAACGCTGGTCGAGCGAGACATTGCCGACCTCGTGGTTGATGCAGAGGCCCTTGGTGCCGCCGAGTTCGGCCATCTTGGCGCCGGCGATCTTGCCCGCGTCATATTCGGACTGACCGACATGCAGAAGGGCGCCGAGTTCCTTGGCGACATCGCTGCCGGAGTTCATCGAGATCACCGGAATGCCGGCGGCGACCGCCTTTTCGACCGACGGGCCGAGCGCGTCGGCGTCGGGCATGGAGATCACCAGACCATCGGGCTCCTGGTTGACCGCGGCGTCGATCAGCTGGCTCATCGCCACCATGTCGAAGGTCTCGGGTGCCCGATACTCGACATTGGCGCCGGTGTCCTTGGCGGCGCGCTCGACACCGTTCTTGACCACCGACCAGAACGGATCGCTGGCCTGACCATGGCTGACCACGATGATATCGGCGGCCATGGCGACGGGCGCCGCCACGAGCATGGATGCAGCAAGTGCTGATTTGAGCAGAGTTTTCATCTGTCCTCCCTGAGGAGCGTGGGTTGCAAAGAGCGGGCTTGACCTCCCCGCGATTCAGATCGTTGCCGAATTGTCAAAGCCTTTGCCGGTCAAAGCAATTCTTAATTGTATGCCTAGCGAAGCATAGCCGGGGAAAATTTGCAACCGGTTGCAAATAGTGCAGACGCATCCGCCAATCTGTTCGGCTGATCAACCAGGGTTACCGCATCCCATGGGACGCTTTCTGCGCTGGATTGAGAATTGTGTAATTTTCGCATAAAATCTAATACTTTCATCCTTCATTCACGTTTTTTGACGGAGCGGCCATGTCAGGCGAACGCTATGTCGGCGAACGAAGCGCTTTGTGGCACTTTCTCTCGGAGCTGCGGCCGCTGGTGGTCGACGCTCTCGGCGAGGATGCATTGCTGCGTCATCAGATCGATCGGGCGCTCAAGACATCCGATCTGGAGACGCTGCGCCAGGCGCGCCGCGTCTTCCATCATCATCCGGACGAACTGAAGCGCAGGCTGATGCGCGGGATCTTCGACAGCACGTCGGCCGGCGGCGAGGTGCCGAGGATGCCGCCCGCCACGGCTCCTGCGATCAGGACCGAAGGCAAGGAAGCTGCCGTTATCCGCTTCGACGCCTTCCCTGCAGCCAGCGAGAAAGACGTGGCGCTGTCCGTCGAACTCGGTCTGGACCGACCAGGGGAAGCGCCGGTCAAAGTGACGATTAAGCCCGGTACGCTGCCGCGCAGCGCCGCCGAAGCGCTCCGGCAGGTGGCCGATTGGATCGAGCATGACCGGCATATTCTGTCCAGCCGCCATTGGAGCGAAACCGAGAGCAGTGGCGCCAAGGCTGACGAGACCATTGATAAGGTTTGATCAGTTGCGCCATCGCTATCTAACGCGGATGAACGCTGCGGGCGTTGCCGCCTTGCTGGCGCTTGCCGGCTGTTCGTCACCTTCTGTCGAGGTCGGGCCGACGGGCGACGCTCTCGAAGCGCGAAAGCAGCTTGAGGCGGCGCTTCCAGAAGGGCCGGTGCGCCTGCAGATCTTTGGCGATCCCTACGGCCTCGATCCGAAACGACAGGACCGGCTGATCGCTGCAGCGATGGGCGACGGCGTGCAGGGCGTGAAGGCGCGCTTTTCTCCCGATCCAGGACTGTATAGCGCTGACCAGCCCCGATTGGTGGTGATCCTGAACCCGCAGATCGAAGCGCCGAGCGTCGAGACCTGCCGGTCGCCCGAGCGCATTCGAACGGGCCCGGCGTCCGAAGATCTCACCATTCTTGCGGCTTTCTGCGACGGCGAGCGTCTGATGAACAGTGCGCGCGCCGACGGTGATGTCGAAGGGCCGACCGACCAGCGTCTGAAGCGCATGCTCTGGCAGACCGCAGGCGTGCTGTTCCCCGACAATTACCGCAATGAATATGGCATCAACATCATCCCAGGCCTTAACATAGGCATCGGCGGCGCCTTCGGCTTCTAGGTAGCCGCGGGCTGCACCGTTGACTTGACGGAGACCGGGATGGGTAACGTCGTGGATGTGGTGGTTGCAGGCGCCGGCATCGCAGGTGCTTCGCTCGCTTATGAGCTGGCGGCGGAACAGCGGGTTCTTCTGCTGGAGCGGGAGGAGAGGCCGGGTTATCACAGTTCCGGGCGCTCGGCCGCCATGCTCATTGCGAGCTATGGGACGGACGCCGTCCGTGGCCTGACGAAGGCAGGTCGAAGCTTCTTCGAACATCCGCCCGAAGGCTTCAGCGACAAGCCGCTGCTCTCAAAGCGTGGCTATCTGCACATCGCGCGAGAAAGCCAGCTTTCCCGTCTCGATGCATTTGAGCTGGAGATCCGGCCGCATGTGCCCTCGCTTCGCCGTCTCTCCGGTGCGGAGGTGGTGGAGGCGGCACCGCTGGTCGATCCTGCCTATCCCGCGGCCGGCCTTTTGGAACCGGATGCGATGGCGATCGACGATGCCGCGTTGCATCAAGGCTATCTCCGCGGCTTCGCCAGGCGTGGCGGCCAGCTGATGACGAATGCCGAGATCACCAAGACCCATCAAGGCGCCGGCGGTCGCTGGATGATCGAGACAGGGGTGGGGCGTTTCGAGACGGACGTGCTGGTGAACGCCGCCGGCGCCTGGGCGGAGGCTCTTGCTGAACTCGCTGGCGTTCCCCCCATCGGCCTGCAGCCGAAGCGCCGAACCGCCATCCTGCTCGATCTTCCTGAAGTCAGCGGCGCCCCCGCTGGCGCTGGGCTGCTCGGAGATATGCCTATGGTGACGGATATCGACGATGAATTCTATGTAAAGCCCGAGGGTGGCGCGCTGATGGTCTCACCTGCGGACGAGACGCCGGTTCCGCCATCCGATGTGCAGCCGGAAGAGCTGGACGTGGCGATCACGGTGGATCGCTATGAGACGCTGACCGGGAAGACCGTACGCGCTATCCGCAAGCGCTGGGCCGGGCTTCGGACGTTCGTTCCGGATCATAGCCCGGTGATCGGACCCGATCCTGCGGCGACCGGCTTCTTCTGGCTGGCAGGGCAGGGCGGCTTCGGCTTCATGACCGCACCCGGCGCCGCGCGATTGGCGGCCGATCTGATCCTCGGGCGAAATCCGGATCACGATCTTGCCCCTCTCATCGAGGCCGTATCCCCAAAAAGGCTGCGCAAAGACTGAACGAAAGGAGGCGGCCCGCCGAAACGAGCCGCCTCCCAATCTCGCTCCCCCGGATGCCAACGGCATCCGGGAAAGTGAACGCCGACGGCCGCGCCGTCAGGTGCCGATGGTGCCGCCGCCGTCCTTGGTGATCACCACCACTGAGGGACGGACCGGGAGCGCCTCGTCGAAGTCCGGCCAGCGGGTGCCCGGATTTTCGAAGGTGGCGCCATTGCCTTCCAGGTCCTCTTCGCCCGGATGCTGGACCGCGACGAACATGGTCTCATCCTTGCTGTCGAAGACCGGGCCGCAGAGTTCCGCACCGACAGGTACGCGGAAGAAGTGCTTGGAGGTGCCGCGGGCGTCGCCCTCGGTCTCCAGCGCCCAGACGCCGTCGGCGCGGCCGGTCTTGTCGAGGGCGTTGCCGTCGGTCGAGATCCAGAGACGGCCTTCGCTGTCCAGCGCACAGTTGTCCGGCATGCCGAACCAGCCATCCTCGCTGGTGGACGGGTTCCAGACGGCGCCCACCTCGGCGACCGAGGGATCGCCGCACTGCACCAGCATGTCCCAGGTGAACTGATCGGCCGTGTGGTCCTCGTCCGGCGCCGACATTTCGATGATGTGACCGAACGCGTTCTCCGGGCGCGGATTGGCGATGTTCTCGTCGCCGACCTTGCGCCGGGTGTTGTTGGTCAGCATCGCGTAAACCTTGCCGCCGACGGGGCTCGGCTGAACGTCTTCCGGGCGATCCATCTTGGTGGCGCCCAGGAGATCGGCCGCACGGCGGGTTTCGATCACCACATCCGCCTGGCTCTCGAAGCCGTTCTCCGCGGTCAGCGGACCTTCACCGTGGACCAGCGGCATCCAGTCCATCGTGCCATCCTCGTTGTAGCGGGCGACAGAGAGCGTGCCCTCGTCGAGGAGGTCCATGTTGGCGGCCCGGTCGTCCGGATTATAGGTGCCGGCCGTCACGAAGCGGTAGATGTAGTCGAAGCGCTGATCGTCGCCCGAATAGACCACGACGCGGCCGTCCTTGTTCAGGATGGTCTCGCCGCCCTCATGCTTGAAGCGGCCAAGGGCTGTGCGCTTCTTCGGGGTCGAAGTCGGATCGAACGGGTCGATCTCCACCAGATAACCGAAGCGATTCGGCTCGTTCGGCTCCTTGGTGATGTCGAAGCGATCGTGGGCCGTGCCCCAGTTGTACCAGCCGCCGGGCACGCCGTAGCGATCGTAATTGGCGAACTCGGGATGGTCCTCGGGCAGTTGAACCTTACCCTCGTCGTCCTGTTCGCTCCAGAAGTAGCCGTGGAAGTTCTCTTCCGCCGCGAGCCAGGTGCCCCAGGGCGTGGTGCCGCCGGCGCAATTGTTGATCATCCCATTCACCTTGGTGCCGGTGGCGTCAGTGGACGTCTTCAGGCGATCATGGCCGGCGGCTGGCCCCGCGATCTCCATTTCGGTCTCTGCCGTGATGCGGCGGTTGAGATCGCTGTCCTTCACCACCTGCCAGGCGCCGTCGACCTTCCTGATCTCCAGCACCGAGCCGCCATGGGCGGCCATCTCGACATTGATCAGCTCAGGCGTGATCTTGGAAAAGCCCTGCCGGTCCTGGCGGCCTTCCATGCCCGGGAACATGATCTCCTCATTGGTGTACTCATGGTTCACGCAGAGGAAGGCATGGTCTTCGGCGCCGTCGATCGGGATGAAGCCGAGGAAGTCGTTGTTGTAGCCGAACTGCTGCGCCTGGGCTTCGGCGGTCTGGTTCAGCGGGTCGAACTCGGGCGCACCTTTGACAACAGGATCGCCCCAGCGAATCAGCACATTGGCGCTGTAGCCGTCTGCGACGTGATGGTTCCCATCGACACCGGCTTCGAGTTCGCTGAAGCCGAAATTGGGTGTTGCGGCCTGCGCCTTTTTCGCAGCGGCGAGCGCCAGCGGGCCCATAGTCGCGGTCACGGTGGCGACGGCGAGCGAACCCTTCATCACATCGCGCCGATTGAAGCGCTTGGCGATCACGTCGCCCATGGTGGGGTTGGTGGAACGGTTGCTGCCGACGTCTTCCGAATCTTCGCGGCGCTGCTGCAGCGAGCGATGTTCCTGATCAGTCATTCATGCCTCTCCGGGTTAAGGTCAACGAAGCGGATGTAGGATGCTCGTCGATCGTTTTTTCGAGTTATTCTAATTAGATTTTGTATTTGACACCGGGATGACAACTTTGTGACGGCGAAAAGGTCATCAAAAATGTTGTGTCGCCGCTATTTCGGCGGCATCCGAAGCGCTCCATCCAGACGGATCGTCTCGCCGTTCAACATGGGATTGCGCAGGATCGCTTCGACAAGATCGGCATATTCCGAGGGCCGTCCCAGCCTGGGCGGGAAGGGCACGCTTTCACCAAGCGAACGCTGCACGTCGTCTGGCAGACCCGTCAGCATGGGCGTTTCAAAAATACCCGGTGCGATGGTCATGACGCGGATGCCATGGCGCGCAAGCTCACGGGCGGCCGGCAAGGTCAGCGCCGCAACGCCTCCTTTGGATGCGGCATAGGCGGCCTGACCGATCTGACCGTCGAAGGCGGCGACCGAGGCGGTATTGACGATCACCCCGCGTTCACCATCCCCGTCCGGCTCAAGCCCTGTCATTTCAGCTGCGGCAAGGCGCATCAGGTTGAACGTGCCGATAAGATTGACCCGAATGACCTGCTCGAACCGATCAAGCGGCATCGGCCCCTCCCGTCCGACAATCCGTCCCGCCGGCGCCACCCCCGCACAGTTCACCAGCATGCGCGCTGGACCGCTGGCATCGCGAGCTGATTCGACGGCTTTTTTCGCCTGATTGGCATCGGTCACGTCGCATGGAATGGCTGTGCAGCCGAGCAATTCCGCCGACTTCTCGAGGTGGGCGCTCGGAAGATCCAAGACGGTCACTTTCGCCCCGAGGTCAACCAGCCGTCGGCCGACGGCCTGGCCGAGACCGGAGGCGCCGCCGGTCACCAAAGCGGCCGTTCCGTTGATTTCCATCATCAGATCCCCATGTCCAATCAATAGTTGCGACAACAGATCATGGCGTTATACGAGGGCAGTCCTTTAGGAGATAGGAGGCGGAGCGATGACGGGCGATGCCGACTTTATGGGCCTTCCGGTGGCCGCCGAGCCGCCGGACGAAGAGCGTTTCTGGAAGAAGCTCAAGCGATTTCTCACGCAGATCCCCTTTGCGGAAGATCTGACCGCCGCCTATTACTGCGCTGCCGACCCTGATACGCCCGGCTATGTCCGTGCCGTACTCCTTGGCGCTGTCGCCTATTTCGTGCTGCCGGTCGACATGGTTCCCGATATGCTTGCGGGGCTGGGTTTTACCGATGATGCGTCGGTTTTGGCGGCGGCTGTAGCGGCGGTTGGTCGGCATCTTCAGCCTCGACATCGCGAGCAGGCGCGGCGCGCGCTACGGAAGATCGGAGGCTGATCCTGCCTCGATCGGCGTGAAGCCGATCCGGGTTGGGAGCGCGGTTAGCGACGTCGACGCCAAGACACGCACAAGCAAACTTTTAAGTGACCGGCTGGCTTTCGGGCGATGAAAATGCCGGGCTGCGGCAACTTAGGACGATTGCGTTCGCCGCAGATATGCTGTTAGTCTTTAAAACAACAGAACAACGTTCTTTGGACGCAAGTTCATGCAACGATAAAGGGATAACGTCGACGACGTACCCTCTCCAAGGGAGGTAACGAGATACTGCCTGAAAACGCGAGATATTTCTTGGACACAAAGGTTGAAATCTCGTGAACGTCCGTTACCAGGCGGTGAGAATGGGCGGTGCGCCAGCTATTGCGGACGCCCGACATGTACGCTGCATACATGCTGAGCAGAAAGGGAGACAATCGATGTCAAGAAAACTACTGACGGCCGCATGTGCGGTCGGCTTGGCCGCCGGTTTCGGGATGGCCGCGACCGACCAGGCTGAAGCCAAAGAGCGCTGGAAAATGCATTCGGCGTTTGGACAGAACGTCGCAGTGATCGGGCCGGTCGGCTACCGCATCGCCGAATGGGTCGGCGAAATGACTGACGGCGATTTCGACATCAAGGTGTTCGAGCCCGGCGCTATCGTCGGCGGCGCCGCGTATTACGACGCTGTTTCCGAAGGCGCGCTCGATGCCGCCTATGGCACGCCCGGTTACAATCAGGGCAAGAACTCCGCCTACAACTTCTTCTCCACCTGGCCTTTCGGTCCCCCAGCCCCTGAATTCCTCGCCTGGATGATGTATGGCGGCGGTGTCGAGATGGCCGAGGAAATGTACGCCCGGGACAACATCGTCTACCACCTCTGCGGCATGATCCCGCCGGAGACCTCGGGTTGGTTCCGCGAGGAGATCAACAGCCTCGAGGATCTGCAGGGGCTGAAGATGCGCTTCTTCGGTCTTGGCGCCAAGGTGATGCAGAAGTTCGGCGTGTCGACCCAGCTGCTCGCCGGCGGCGACATCTATCCGGCTCTCGAGCTCGGCACGATCGATGCCACCGAGTTCTCCATGCCGGCGATCGACCGTTCCTATGGCTTCTATCAGATCGCCAAATATAACTACTTCCCAGGCTGGCACCAGCAGTCGACCACCAACGAAATCCTGATCAACGTCGACAAGTGGGAAGGTCTGTCGGCGCCGTATCAGGCGATCTTCAAGGCGGCCTGCAAGGCGAACATCGCTCAGCAGATCGCTGACGGCGAGTTCTCGCAGGCCGACGCCATGGCCGCCAATGTCGAGGACGGTGTCACCAACATCCGCTGGCCGGACGAGGTGCTCGACGCGCTCAACGGCGCCTGGGACGAGGTGATCGCCGAAGAGACAGAGACCAACGAAGACAGCAAGCGGATCTGGGCTTCGATCACGGAGTTCCGTGAGAAGTTCAAGATCTGGGGTGAGATGGGCTACCTCGAGTAGCCAGTGACGAAACCGGCCGTCCCTTGGGCGGCCGGTTTCATATCAACCATAGACTAACCAAAAATTATCCATCTCGATGGCATCATGCTGCTCGACATGTCCGAGGCCGAGAAACGATGACGTCAGTAACTGCCAGTGATCGAGGAGGCGCCTGCCGATGAACGGACTGCTGAACCTCGCTGAATATCTGGACCGGTTCCCGCGTTTCATCGGTAAATGTGCGGGGTTCGTCGTGTTGCCGTTGATCGCCTTCATCATGTTCGATGTGATCACCCGCAAGATCGACTTCCTGCGAATCGGCATGTCTCAGCTTTCCTTCTACTGGCTGATCGAACCGATCAAGCTACAGGACATGCAATGGCATCTGCACGCCATCATCCTGATGCTGTCCTTCGGCTTCGCCTATCTGAACAACTCTCATGTGCGGGTCGACATATTCCGTGAAATGCTGGGCCGGCGCGGCCAGGCCTGGATCGAATTTTGGGGCATCTTGCTTCTGGCGATCCCTTATCTCGTCATCGCGATCTATTTCTCCGCCGTGTTCGTCAAGATTTCCTTCATGCAAGGTGAGGGCTCGGAAAGCCTGACCGGCATTACCCACCGTTACATCATCAAGTCCGTCATGGTGATCGGCTTTACGTTCACGATGAGCGCCTTCCTTGCGACGTTCATTCGTCTTTGCGCCTTGTTATTCGGGGGACCTGATCAGAAGGCTCGGGCGGCAGAGGCCCTCAACATTTTCAGTGACGAAACCAACCGTACCGCCGACCAGCTTGCAGCTGAGGCCAGGGCGATGGCTGATGAAATCAAACCGCAAGGCGGGGGACGCTAGGCGATGGGTGAGTTTCTCTTCGATCACTTTGAGGAATATATCGGCGCCTACATGTTTCTTTGCCTGGGCCTGACACTGTTTACGGGCCTGCCGGTCGCCGTGGCTCTCGGCGGCATCGCCATCGTCTTTTCGTATCTCGGGGTCTATTTCGACTATCTCGATATGACCTATCTATATGACTTCATCCCCGTTCCGAGGGAGATGTTCATCCTCATGCCGCGCATCTGGGGCGGCGACGGTTCCAGTGGCGCCATTCAAAATCCGATCCTTGTGGCGATCCCCTGTTTCATTTTCATGGGCACGATGCTGGAACGCTCGCGCGTCGCAGCCGACCTTCTGCATATTCTTCAGGTCGTCCTCAAACGCGTGCCGGGCGGTCTGGCGCTTTCGGTGACCGTCATGGGTACGATCATGGCGGCGACCACCGGCATCATCGGCGCATCGGTGGTCATGATGACGCTTCTCGCGCTGCCGACCATGCTGGACCGTGGCTACAGCACGAAGCTCGCGACCGGAACGATTGCGGCATCCGCGACCCTCGGCATTCTCATACCGCCGTCGATCATGCTCGTCCTGATGGCCAGTCTGCTGGCGGTATCGGTCGGTAATCTCTTTATCGGCGCCATCCTGCCGGGACTTCTGCTCTCCGGTCTCTATTTCATCTACATCTTGACCGTGAGCTCGTTCAAACCGGAGATGGCGCCCCCACTGCCGGATGACGCCATTCAGCTCGAACCCACCAATCGAGCGCGCATGAAAATGTACTTCGCGATCGTCGGCGCCATGGTGGTGGGTGCCATCGTTCTCAACCAGACAGCGCTCGCTGACTACGTGAACTGGAACCTGACGGCCTTCTTCGGAATCTTTGCGGCTTCGATGGTGATCGGCCGAGCAGAAGGCAACTCGCTTTTCGGATCGATCCTCAAAGGGATGGTGCCGCCGATCTTTCTAATCGTGCTGGTGCTCGGCTCGATCTTCGCCGGCTGGGCAACCCCGACCGAGGCAGCCGGCGTTGGCGCCTTCGGCTCGATCATCCTCGCTTTGTTCAACAGCACCTTGACCAAAGAGGTTCTGACCGAAGTCTGTCACCGAACGGCGCTGACCACCGCGATGATCTTCTTCATCTTCGTCGGTGCCACGGCTTTCTCCTACATGTTCCGCGCTCTCTATGGTGAGGATCTGATCATCGAGTTCATCGAGCATCTCGATCTCAGCGCCTGGGCGCTTTTGATCATGCTCATGGTCGTGATCTTCCTTCTCGGCTTCTTCTTCGACTTCATCGAGATCACGCTCATCATCCTTCCGGTGTTCGCGCCGATCATCAAGACGCTCGCTCCGGAGTTTGCCTCCCATCTCGGTGTCGAGGGCGCTGCGATCCAGCATATCCAGGCGCAAACCATCTATTGGTTTGCGATATTAGCCGCGGTCAATCTGCAGACATCGTTCCTGACACCACCCTTCGGATTCGCGCTCTTCTATCTGAAAGGCGTTGCCCCTCAATCGGTGAAGATGACCGATATCTATCAGGGCATCATTCCGTTCGTGATCCTGCAGCTGATCGGCCTCAGCCTCGTGATCGCCTTCCCGCAAATCACGCTCTGGCTACCCGAACTCATGCTCGACTGATGCATCGGGATCAGGGTTGACTTGCCGCTCGGGCAGGCGGGGTTCGATTGTGGGCGGTTCGTTCGGTGCCGACTGAGGCGGCGGTGGCGTTGAATGTCGCCTGGCTTGGCTTCAGGCCGCTTTTGCTTGCAGTCTGTTGGCGACATTTTTCAGGGTGATATCTTCGACGCCGAGTTCTTCGAGATGGGCGACAGTGCTCAGCACATAGTCCCGGCAATGGCCGGATCGTCCCTGCCCCCTTTCGATGATCGCGATCAGCTCGTCCTCCGGCAGCCTGCCCGCATATTGCGCGTGATCGCGCCGAACCACGTAGCACCAGGCTGGCACGCGGCCCTGTTCGGTGGTGATCGTCAGCCACTTTCGCCGATAGACGTCAGTGACCAGCTCGCGTGCATCGAGATAGGCGAGAATGTCAGCCTCCTTGTCCGATGCAATCCGAAAAGCGAAACCTTTGCAGGCGCCGCCGCGATCGAGGCCGAACACCAGGCCCGGCTGCTGCTGCGTGCCACGATGAACCCAGCTATAGACGCAAAGGCTGCGGTGATAGCCGTTCAGCCTTGCATGACAGCTCTCCAGAAAGTCGAAACCCGGTTTCCACATCAGCGAGCCATAGCCGAACACCCAAATGCCGTCGGTTTCGACAATATGGGGCTCGGGCCGGGCGAGTTTTGGGTCGATGCGGTCCATGTCGCTCAGCCCCCGTCCTGCTTGCGGTCGTTTACCGCATTGGCCGCACCAATCGCATTGGTCGCATCAATCGCATTGGCCGCGCCAACGCCGCGTCGGATGGCGCGGGTGCGGGTGAAGAGCGCTTCGAGCGTATCGCCGTCATCCCAGCGAATCGCGCGCTGCAGGACGCTTAGATCCTCGGAAAATCGGCCGAGCATTTCCAAGACGGCTTCCTTGTTGTGCAGGAAGATGTCGCGCCACATCACAGGATCGGACCCGGCGATGCGGGTGAAATCGGCAAAGCCGCCGGCGGAGTAGCGCAGCACCTCCGCCTGCAAATGCTCCTCGAGATCGGCGACCGTGCTGACGATCGTGAACGCGATGAGATGAGGGAGATGCGAGGTGATGCCGAGAACGCGATCGTGATGATCGGCGGTCATCACGGACACATGCGAGCCGGCGGCCTGCCAGAGCGCCTTCACCGTCGAAAGCGCATCCGGGTCGGTTTCGGCAAGCGGGGTGAGGATGCAGTGCCGGTTGACAAAAAGGGTGTCGAAGGCGGCGTCCGGACCTGAATTTTCGGTGCCGGCGATCGGGTGACCCGGCACGAACCTGCCGCGAAACGGCAGATGCGGCAACACATCGTCGATCACCTTGGCTTTGATCGAACCGACGTCGGTGATGATCGCCTGTCGGTTCAATGTCGAGGTGATTGCCTTGGCGATGGCGCCCGTTGATCCTGTCGGCGTGCCGATGACCACGAGATCCGCCCCGATCACCGCCTCGGCCGGATCGGTCGTGGTCCGATCTGCAATGCCGAGGTTTCGCGCGCGCGACAGCGTTTCTTCGCGGCGCGAACAGGCGACGATCTCGTCGGCAAGGCCGTCGCGTTTCAGGACTTTGGCCAGCGAGCCGTTGATCAGGCCGATGCCGATCATCGCCACCCGACGAAATTGAGGCGGCGGCGAGGCGACGGCGTCTGTCGTCATGACCTCATAAACCTCTCGATACTATCGATAGCCGCCTCGTTGTCCTCATCCCTGCCGATCGACAGGCGAAGGCAGTCCGGAAGGCCGTAAGCCGTCATCGGCCGTGCCGTGATCCCATCCTTTTCCAGCCAGGCGCTGGCAGCGGCGGCCGACTTCGGAGCTGTTTCCGAAAAGTCGATCAGAATGAAGTTGGCGATGCTCGGGTGCACCTTCAGACTGAGGCCGGCGATCGCCTGGGTCATGCGCGGCAGCCACTGGTCGTTATGAATGATCGAGCGTTCCTGGTGATCGAGGTCTTCGAGGGCGGCGATGCCTGCGGTCTGGGCGAGGCTGTTCACATTGAAGGGGCCGCGCACCCGGTTCAGAACGTCGACGATCCCAGATGAGGCATAGAGCCAGCCGAGGCGAAGGGCCGCAAGCCCGAACATTTTCGAGAAGGTCCGGGTCATCACCACATTCTCGGCGCGCTCCACCAGCTCTTGGCCGTTGGTGTAATCGCCTCTGCGGACATATTCCGCATAGGCGGCATCGATCACCAAGACGACGTCGTCGGGAAGGCCTGCATGCAGCCTGGAGAGCTCGTCCGACGTGATGTAGCTGCCGGTCGGGTTGTTGGGATTGGCGATGAAGACAAGGCGGGTGCGGCTGGTGACGCCAGCCAGGATTGCGTCGACATCGGTGCGAAGACCGCTTTCCTCAGCCGCCACAGGCGTTGCGCCCGCCGCCAGCGCATTCAGCCGATACATCAAGAAGCCGTGGGCACTGTAGAGGACCTCGTCGCCCGGTCCGGCAAAGGCGGCGATCAGGAGATGGATCAGTTCATCCGAGCCCGCGCCGCAGACGATTTGCGCCGCCGGAAGGTCGAAGCGCCTGGCGATGGCCGCGCGCAGATCATCGGCGCCGCCATCCGGATAGCGATGAGCCACCGAGAGGGAGGCTTCCATCGCCTGGATCGCCTTGGGGCTTGGGCCAAGCGCGCTTTCGTTGGCCGAAAGCTTGATGGTGTGCTCGGCGCCTTCCGCCGCTGCCTTGCCGCCGATATAGGGCTGAATTTCCAGAATGCCGGAACGCGGCCTGGGACTGGCCATCGAACCTGTCTCGCTTTCTTGTTGATCGATGAGGGAGTATTTGAAGAAACGCAGATTACCCGCCTGACCCAAAGGCTTGCAAGGGGGAGTCGCACACCGTGCCCGAGCCTCTTTGAATAACCGATTGACGCCACCTTTAGGCAAACGCTAGTCTCTGCATCTCGTGGTGATTTGGGCCGGCTGGCTTGCAGGCCACGTTAAAGAAACTGCTAAAAAGTCGGGTCGCTTTTCAAAAGCCCTGGCTGACGGCCGGGGTTTTTTGTTGGCGAGACGATGACATGATCGATCAGGGACCGCAGGAGACCGAGGCGGACAAGGAGACTGGGATCTCGTCTCCGACGTTCGAAGGCGTGACGCCGTCGCCTGAATTCAAAGAGATGCCTGCCGTTGACGGAACGGATCTCCCCGGAAGCCGCATCCGCCTTTCCGCCCCGATCCAGCTGGATTGCGGCGTGGAGCTCGGACCGATCACGGTCGCTTACCAGACCTACGGCACGCTCAACGACGACCGCAGCAATGCCATCCTCGTCTGCCATGCCCTGACTGGCGACCAGTTCGCCGCCGACACGCACCCGATCACCGGCAAGGGCGGCTGGTGGGAGATGGTGATCGGCCCCGGCAAGCCGATCGACACGGATCGCTACTTCGTGATCTGCAGCAATATTCTCGGCGGCTGCATGGGCACCACAGGACCCATGGAAATCGGGGAGGGAGGCGATAGACCCTATGGCCTGAACTTTCCGGTGATCACCATCGGCGACATGGTGAGAACGCAGGCGCGACTTCTGGATCAGCTCGGCATCGAACGGCTGTTCGCCGTGGTCGGCGGCTCCATGGGCGGCATGCAGGTTCTGGAGTGGGTGGCGCGTTATCCGGATCGCGTGTTCAGCGCCTTGCCGATCGCCACGTCGGCCCGCCACTCGGCGCAGAATATCGCTTTTCACGAGGTCGGCCGCCAGGCGATCATGGCCGATCCCGACTGGCAGGGCGGCAGCTATTACGGCACCGGCCGGCGTCCCGTGCGCGGTCTCTCCGTGGCGCGCATGGCCGCGCATATCACCTACCTCTCCGAACCGGCGCTCCACCGCAAATTCGGCCGCTCGCTGCAGGACCGGGCCGAGCTCACCTACGGCTTTGATGCCGACTTCCAGGTGGAGAGCTATCTCCGCCATCAGGGCTACACTTTCGTCGACCGGTTTGACGCCAATTCCTATCTCTACGTCACCCGGGCGATGGACTATTTCGACCTCGCAAGCGCCTTCGACGGTGTGCTCGCCAATGCTTTTCAGGGTGCGGGCACCCGTTTCTGCGTGCTTTCCTTCAGCTCGGACTGGCTGTTTCCAACGTCCGAGAGCCGCGATCTGGTGCGCGCGCTCACCTCTGTTGCGGCGAACGTCTCCTCTTGCGAGTTCCAGACCGATCGCGGACATGACAGTTTTCTTCTGGACGTGCCGGAATTCCATCGGGTGGTCGCAGGCTTTCTCGATGGCGCCGCATCCGCTGCAGGGCTCCGCTGAGATGGCAAACGCAAGCGTCCCGCTTGACCGTATGGATGGGGAGCCGGCGTCTGCAGGCAATACCCCGCTTCGCCGGGATCTCAGGCTGATCGCGGATCTGGTGACCGACGGCGCTCGGGTGCTCGATATCGGCTGCGGCGATGGCGCGCTGCTCGGCTATCTAACGGAGACCAAAGAAGCCGATGCCCGCGGTATCGAGCTATCCCAGGCAGGCGTGAAGGATTGCCTCGGCCGCGGGCTTTCCGTGGTGCAGGGCGATGCCGAGAAGGATTTGCATCTCTACCCCGATCATTCCTTCGATTACATCATCCTCAGCCAGACCATTCAGGCCATGCTCCAGCCGCATGATGTCCTGAACGAAATGCTCAGAATCGGCCGTTTCGGCATCGTCTCGTTCACCAATTACGCCCACTGGCGCGCCCGTTGGCATCTGCTGCGCGGTCGCATGCCGCGCACCGCGGCTGCGGCCGAGCCCTGGTATGCCAGCCCGAACATCCGCCCCTGCACGCTTGAGGATTTCGAGCTGCTTTGCGCCGAGCTCGGCGTGCATGTGGAGCGGCGCATCTGCTTGACGCGTCACGGTCAGGTCAGCCGGCTCGCCAGCAGAAAATGGTTCGACAATGTCTTGAGCGAGCAAGCCCTGTTCGTGCTCAGCCGGCGCGCCGACGCTGGTGCAGGGGCTTAGAGCGTATCCTGATCGCATCCGATTGGGATAAGCTCTAGGTCTTCGATACAGAAAGTTCTTCGCCAGCTTTCAAAGAAATCGCGGCCTGGCGTCGATCTCAACGACGATGGGTGGACGTATCTGACGTGGTCACACCACGGCGTTCAGCGGCGACCGCCGGGCGTACCGGCGAAAGATGGGCATAAGACGGAGGCTTTTTCGCGACTTGGGCTTGATCGAGGGGGGCGGCGTAGATTTGCTTTTGCGCGCGCATCACCAAGGCGCCGGCGAAGTGTTGAGCGACCCTCAAACCGATGCGCTCCCAGGCGACGGCTGTCTTCAGGAGCAGGTTTGAGCGAAAGGGCGGCACGAAAAGCGCAAAGCCGGTCTTTTGCGGCGCGAACAGATGGCTGCGCAGCAGCTGCTTCAGTTGGGTCGAGCTATAAGGTCGTCCCTGGCCGAAGGGGGTGCGCTCGCTCAGGCACCAGAGGCCTCGGCGGTTGGGCACGACGGCAATGATTTCGCCGTCATCGGCGAGGATCCGCCAGACCTCCCGCAGGAGCCGGCCGGCGCGCTCGGTCTGTTCGAGGGCATGCACGATCAGCACGCGGTCCACGCTTCGATCAGCGATCGGCAGGTCGTTTTCGATGCCGAGCGCCGTCAGATTCGGACGTTTTTTCGGCCAGCGCATGACGCCCTGCGCCTTAGGCATGATCACGGCAGCGCGCTCAGCCTCGAGAGCGAGCGGGCCCATGAACGGCGTAGCGTGACCGAGACCGAGCACATGCTGCCCCTTGAGGTCGGGCCAGTGCGAGCGGATTTCACGGTTGAGGAGGCGGCGAACCAGCAGCCCCTGTCGCGAGCCGTAGAAATCATGCAGTTCAAAGACATCGGGGCGCATCACGTTACGAATCTACGCGGTCGCACCTCCTGGATCAAGCGCTGCCTGGCGATCTGGCGTTCATGCGGGCAGGTGACCTTATCGGGCAAATCGGCTATGCCTCATCAAGCAATGCAGCTTCGAAACGCCGCCGGAGACGCCCATGGGTTCGCTAATCGTCGAGATGATTCCGGTTCTCAGCGACAATTACGTCTATCTGATCCATGACAAAGCGAGCGGGACAACCGGCGTGGTCGATCCCGCTGAGGCGGCGCCGGTGGCTGAGCGCCTATCGGCCAAGGGATGGTCGCTCGATTGGATCCTCTCAACCCATCACCATGCCGATCACACCGGCGGCAATCTCGAACTCAAGCAGGCGACCGGCTGCAGGATTGCCGGACCGGGCAAGGATGCGGCCAGAATTCCGGGCATTGACGTCAAGCTTACAGAAGGTGATCGCTTCTCGCTCGGCGAGGCGGAGGCCGAGGTCTTCGAGACGCCGGGGCACACATCCGGGCATATTGCCTTCTGGTTTGCAGGATCGAACGCCCTCTTTTGTGCGGATACGCTCTTTTCCCTCGGCTGTGGCCGTATATTTGAGGGCACACCTTCAGATATGTGGACATCGCTCCAGAAGTTTGCGCCGTTGCCGGACGAGGCGCTGGTTTATTGCGGTCATGAATATACCGCGTCCAATGCCCGTTTCGCGCTTTCGGTCGATCCTGACAATGCCGCCTTGCAGGCGCGCGCCGCCGAGGTGGAGAGGCAGCGGGCGGCCGACGAGCCGACCGTACCGACAACGCTCGGTCTGGAGCGCGCCACCAATCCGTTCCTTCGACCGGACGACGCGGTGATCAGGGGACATCTTGGGCTGGAGAATGCTACGGATGTCGAGGTCTTCGCCGAAATCAGGCGCTTGAAGGACAACTTCTAGACGGCGTAGCGGGCGAGGCTAGCTGACGTGGCAGAGCGATGACGAGAGCACGGGCGGCCAAAATCTCCTGGCCGGAATCGGCCTTCTGGACGTTCTCCAAGGATCTCTACGATCGGCCAGGGGTGGAGGCGGCCTGCCTTGCGCTTCAGGATCGCCATGATCTGGACGTGAATCTCCTGCTATTCGCGCTCTGGCTTGCGGACTGTGGCGTCGTTCTCGATGCGCCTGTTTATGAGCGAGCGAAGACCGTGACCGCGTCCTGGCAGGCGGAGACGACAAGATCGCTCCGCGTGATCAGACGGCAGCTTCGCGGTCGGATGGATGCCGCCGATCCCGAGGACATCGCCGGCAAATGGCCGGATCAGGTGGCGGCGCTTCGGCGCAGGGTCCTGGAGCTTGAGCTGGACTGCGAACATCTGGCGCAGCTAGCGCTCGGTCGTCTCGGCGATGAGCTGAAGCCGAGCCGTAGGGCCAATGTGAAGCTTGCAGCCGACAATCTCGGCGGCCTTCTGTCCTTCGAGGAAGAGGACCGGGGCGATCTCGCCAATCTCGTGCAGCAGGCTTTCCCCCATGCGCCGCTTTCCCGTATCGACGCCGCTCTCGATGCCCTGTTCAGCGTGACTTAAGGCGGCCTTCGCGCAGCTCATCCCAGCGGCTGGCGAGAGCATTGTCGATATCGAAGAGATCCAGAACCCTGCCGATGCTGTGGTCTACCATATCGTCCAGGCTTTCCGGGCGGGTGTAAAAGGCCGGAAGCGGCGGGGCGATGATTCCCCCCATTTCAGTGACATCGAGCATATTCTTCAGATGGGCCCGGTTAAAAGGCGTTTCCCTGATCATCAGCACCAGACGCCGGCGCTCCTTGAGCGTCACATCGGCGGCCCGGGTCAGAAGATTGCTCGACATGCCCGTCGCGATCTCGGCGAGGGTTTTCATCGAGCAGGGAGCGATCACCATGCCGAGCGTGCGAAAGGAACCGGAGGCGGGCCCGGCGCCGACATCGCCGATCGGATAGGCCTTATCAGCCAAAGCGCGAATGTCGGCGGATTTCAGGTCGGTCTCATAAGCAAGCGTCATTTCGGCGGGCTTGCTCATGATCAGATGGCTCGCAACCGATGTCTTTTTCAGGGCTTCAAGCAGGCGGATGCCGTAGATCGAACCGCTTGAACCGGACATGCCGACGATCAGGTGCTCATTTGTTAACATGTTGAAAAATTCTACCTTTTTCTGGTTTTTGACAGGGGTGTGATAGTTTTCTCTGGTGATTCCTGGATCACAAGAGTACAGTATTGTGCTTATCAGGGATAACCAAAACCTGGAGGTCTATAACGGCATGAGCATGCAGGAGTACGTTGAAGGACTACGTCATAAACATGCCCACCTAGAGGAAGAAATAGACGACGAACTCCACCGACCTATGCCCGATCAAGCGACATTGACTCGCCTCAAGCGAGAAAAGCTCAAAATTAAGGATGAGATCGCCCGTTTGGGCACCACTAGTTTAAGCGCGACGTCACCAGCCAGTAGGTATCACTGAGCCGAAGCGTCGCGAAAGCAGACCCGAGAGGCGCGTCGACGCCTTTCCCGAAACGCCGCCATTCCCTGATATGGCGGCGTTTTGGTTTTTCTGGGCGTTGATGCGGCAATTATGAGCTGCCCCCGGCGTTTACCACTGTTTCCCGGCGCATTTCCGGCCAGAACACGGCCACGACGGACAGCGCCAGCAAGCCTTCGATCGCCATGATCATCACGGCCGGTCCCGCTCCGAACATGTCGGCGAGCAAGCCCACATGCAGCATGCCGATCGGGCAGGTGCCGATGCTCACGGTGAGAACGCCCATGACCCGTGCGCGCGTCTCGGGCGGTGCGGCCATGAAGGTGACGGTGCTTTGCATGACGGCGAAGCCGGAAACGAAGAGGCCGGCCAGCAGCATCATGGCGAAGGACAAAGGCTGTGAGGTCGAGAGGCCGAAAACGACCAGCGTCAGAATGAACAGCGCCGAGGCGTAGAGATAGAGGCGCGTATAGTGGGCCGGCCTGGCATACATGCCGACCAGGAGAGCGCCGATCAGGGCGCCCAGGCCTTCCGTCGAGGCCATCATGCCGATCATCATCGCGGATAGGCCGAGTTGATCCTCGCCGATCACGGGAATAAGCGTGATATAGGCAAATCCCCAGAAGTTCACGACCATGGTGATCGCCAGCGAGGCCAGGATGATGCGGCTGCTGCGCACGGTGCGCCAGCCTTCGATCAGGGTATCGATGAGGCTCGATGAGCGGCTGGCGCCCTGGGCCTGATAGACCAGCGGACGGATGAGCAGCAGGCAGACGGCATAGGTGACGGCTGATGCGATGAAGATCCCGGTGAGGCCGGCGGTCTCCAGGATCAGACCGCCCAGGCCCGGACCGAGCATACGGGTCGCGTTGCTGGTCGACGATTCCAGCGCCATGGCAGGGCCTACTCTGGCATTGCCGGCGATCTCGCCGAGCATGGAGCGCCGGACCGAGAACTCCGCGGCCCAGAACGTGCCGTTCAAAAAGGCGGACAACCCCACATGCCAAAGCGTCAGCCGATCCGTGATCGCCAGGACGGCAAGGACGGACGAGCTCAAGGTCAGGGCGAAAAGGCCGATGAGCAGGAGGGTCTTGCGATCGAAGCGATCGGCGAGCATGCCCATCGGCAGACCGAAGAGAAAGAGCGGCGCCATGCGCAGGAGGGTCATCAGAGAGACCAGAACCGCGGAGCCGGTGGTCTGGAACGTGAAGACGCCGATCGCCAGTAATTCGAGCCAGCGAAAGACGCCGATCATCATGCCCGTCAGCCAGACGGCGCGAAAGCGATCCTCGCCAAGAAGGGTTTTGAAATCCTGCATGCAGGATCAATCGCGCATTCTTGTGCCATGACACAAGGCTTGATCGGCGTTCGGATGAGGGAGCGTGAGGCGCTCAGGCTGTGGCGAAGAAATCGTCGATCTGGCGGAGATGCCAGAGGCCCAGCGGGTCATGGAAGCCGAGATGGCCGCCGCTGGTCGGCAGCAGGACCTTCAAATTGGGGTGGTTGCCCCAGCGCTGCTGAAAATAGGGGCTGACGGGTACGAAGGGGTCATCCTTGGCGTGGATCAGCATGGTCGGCTGCCTGATCGCACCGAGAAAACCCTTGGCGGCGTTGTCCCGATAATAGTCGACGGCGCTGTCATAACCGTTGCGCGGCGCTGTGAAGCGATCGTCCAGCTGCCAGAGGCTGCGCGCACCGAGGATCGCCTGGCGCTCCGTTTTCGAGAGCTCTGCGCCGGCCGCCGTGCACTGGCGTTTCAGGCGAGTCAGGATAAAGCGATGATAGGCGAAATTGCGCCAGCGCATCAGCGAGCTGCTGCTCTGTGCGAGGTCGATCGGTGCCGAAACGGCCGCTGCCTTCACGATCGGTAGATGTCGGCCAAGGGTGCCCAGCAGCTTGAGAAGAACATTGCCGCCGAGCGAAAAGCCGATCGGCATGATGCCATGACGCGTGAGCTCGGGATCGAGGGCGTCGATGACGGTGGCGAGATCCTCGCTGCATCCGGCGTGATATTGCCGCCGGCAGAAAGGGCGGGAAAGGCCGGCGCCGCGAAGATTCACACGCAGGACAGGATAGCCGCGCGCCAGGAAGAAAGCGGTGGCCACGGTCATGTAGCAGCTGCTTTCGGAGCCTGAGATGCCATGCACCAGCATCACCAGCGGTCGATTGCCGCCGCCGGAGGGACGGTCGATGGTCATCACCATGTGATCGCCGCTGCCGTCCTCGAGGGGAACGATCAGCCGTTCACCGTGCTGTCCGGGTAAGGCATGGCGTGCCTGGAGCGCGTAATTGCGCAGCGTCTGCAGGTCACCACCCCACCATGGGCGGCGGGGGCTGAATCCGGGTGACGTGTCGATAACCGTACTCACGTAACGTCAACTCTTTGTCGTCATCAATGCCGATAGAATGTGACGTGGCCCAGCCGTTTCCGAGCCACTCGCCGAATGTTTGCCACGCAAAACCTATCGGGAAATGATGAATAAAACGTCTCCGCGCTCTTGTGATGGCCAAAAATCGTTATTCCTGTGGACTTAGTGCTGCAGTGATGCGCTTTTGCAACTAGGTTGACGACCATCAGGCGAAATCTCGCCATGGTTTCAATCGAAAGGTGAGGTTGCTGTCATTCTTGTTCGCGTTTGTGCTGACTGCCGCACGGCTGTTGCCCTGAGACCGGCGAAAGACCACATGCTCTCTTGTCGATGGAGGGTGGGACAAGGCGCCTGCTGACAGCATGCTGGCGGCAAGCAGGCTTGATGGCTGACGCCAGACGACTTCTCCTGACCGCCCGCCAGCTCTAGTCTGGCGCTGAACGCTATCTCTCAATTGTCGGAACAGGTGCGACCATGCCGGCCCCAGACGAAGGTCTCGATCTCCTAAAAGCGCTCGCTGAGAACCCCGCTCTGCAGCATGATCCGAATGATCGGCCCGAGTCCGGCGTTCCGTTCAAGCTCACCTCCGAGTTCGAACCGGCGGGCGATCAGCCTCAGGCGATCAAGGAACTGATCGAGGGCGTGGACGGCGGATCGCGCGATCAGGTGCTGTTGGGCGTCACCGGCTCCGGCAAGACCTTCACCATGGCGCATGTCATCCAGACGGTGCAGAAGCCGACGCTGATCCTCGCCCCCAATAAGATCCTGGCCGCCCAGCTCTATGGCGAGATGAAGAGCTTCTTTCCGGACAATGCGGTCGAGTATTTCGTCTCCTACTACGACTACTATCAGCCCGAAGCCTACGTGCCGCGGACCGACACCTATATCGAGAAAACCGCGGCGATCAACGAACAGATCGACCGCATGCGCCACTCCGCGACCCGCGCGCTTCTGGAGCGGGACGATGTGGTGATCGTCGCGTCCGTGAGCTGCATCTACGGCATCGGCTCGCCCGAGGTTTATTCGAAAATGATCCTGAACCTCAGGAAGGGTCAACAAGTTGAGAGGTCGCAACTGCTGCGGGCGCTGGTCGAGCTGCAATACAAACGGAACGATATCGACTTTCACCGCGGCACGTTTCGGGCGAAGGGGGACAGCATCGAGCTGTTTCCGGCCCATATGGAAGACCGCGCCTGGCGGCTTTCGCTGTTCGGGGACGAGATCGAGAGCATCGTCGAGTTCGACCCGCTGACCGGCGAGAAGACCGACCGGCTGGACCGGGTCCGCCTCTATCCCAACAGCCATTACGTAACGCCGAAGCCCACCCTTCAGGAGGCGGTGGAGTCGATCAAGATCGAGCTGAAGGAGACCCTGGAGATCTTTCGCAACAGCGGTCGGCTCCTCGAAGCCGAGCGGCTGGAGCAGCGCACCACGGCCGATATCGAGATGATCGTGACCACGGGCATGTGCCCGGGCATCGAGAACTATTCGCGCTTCTTGACCGGCCGCCTTCCCGGCGAGCCGCCGCCGACGCTTTTTGAATATGTCCCGGACAATGCGCTCCTGATCGTCGATGAGTGCCACCAGTCCGTGCCGCAGCTGGGCGGCATGTATAAGGGTGACTTCCAGCGGAAATCGACCCTCTCCGAGTTCGGCTTTCGCCTCCCGTCTTGCCGCGACAACCGCCCGCTCAAGTTCGAGGAATGGGAGGCGATGCGCCCGACCACGGTGTTCGTCTCGGCGACGCCGGGCGCCTGGGAGATGGAGCAAACGGGCGGCGTCTTCGTCGAACAGGTCATCCGCCCCACAGGCCTGATCGACCCCGAATGCATCATCCGCCCGGTCGAGACCCAGGTCGACGATCTGATGGCGGAGTGCCGCGAGTGCGCCGCGAAGGGCTTGCGGGTTCTCGTCACCACGCTCACCAAGCGCATGGCTGAGGACCTGACCGAATATCTGCACGAGAACGGCATCAAGGTCCGCTACATGCACTCCGACATCGACACGCTGGAGCGCATCGAGATTGTTCGCGACTTACGCTTGGGTGTCTTTGATGTCCTGATCGGCATCAACCTCCTGCGCGAAGGCCTCGACATCCCGGAATGTGGCCTGGTGGCGATCCTGGATGCCGACAAGGAAGGCTATCTCCGCTCCGAGACGTCCCTCGTCCAGACCATCGGGCGCGCCGCGAGAAACGTCGACGGCAAGGTGATCCTCTACGCCGACCGTATGACCGGCTCGTTGGAGCGCGCGATCGAGGAGACGAACCGCAGGCGGGCAAAGCAGGAGGCGTATAACGAAGAGCACGGCATCACGCCGGAAAGCGTCAAGAAACAGATCGGCGACATCATCCAGCATGTCGCCGAGCGCGACCACGTCACCGTCGACATCGGGCCGGATGCGCCCGGCAACCTGACGGGCATGGATCTGCAGGCGCATATCGGCGAGCTCGAAAAGAAGATGAAGGACGCCGCCGCCGATCTGGAGTTCGAGGAGGCCGCGCGTCTCAGAGACGAGATCAAGCGCCTCGAAGCTTCGGAACTGGGGGTGGCCCAGGCCCCGACCGCAAGGCCTGCGGCGCGTGCCGAATATCAGCGCGTCAAGAAAGAGAACGCGCGAGCGAAGGCCAAGCGGCTTGCGAAGGCAAGGCGTGGTTAGAGAAGCGCGCAGCGGTCATTGGCTGACAGGGTGCGTTGCCTCTGCTTTCGTTGCGTTTCCTGAAGCAAGCTGACGAAAGAGGGGTTGATGCAGCTTGCCCGTGTCATTCTTCGTGTCCGGTCGCCTCTCAGCCTGGCTCGCTTCTATGTCGAGAATTTTGGCATGCGGCTGCTTGACGAAGGGCTGCCGATCATCGTCGGCTATGGCGGCGGCGATGCCGGGATCGAGCTTTGGCAGGCCTCGGAGGGACGGGACTATGTTCACCGGCATGAGGACCGTTACTGGAAGATCGGGATCACGCTGCCGAACGTCGACATCGCCTGCGCTCAATTGAGGGCGGCAGGCGTAGCCGTGAGCGAGCCCCGACAATTCGGCGACATCGGCTATATGGCGCATCTTGAAGACCCGGAAGGGTTCTCGATCGAGCTGCTGCAGCATCGTTTTCAGGCCAACCACAGGGATGGGGATGGCGATCCGGCAGCAGCGCTCGGCGGCGGTGCGAGGATCGGGCAGATCACGCTCCGTGTGAAAGATCTCGAGGCGGCGCTCAGCTTCTATCGGGATCGTCTCGGTATGACGCTGCTATCGATCCAGCCGGTGACCGATTACGGCTTCACCCTCTATTTCCTGGCCTTCACCGAGGAGCTGCCGCCTGCAAGCGATCTGGAGGCGGTCGGCAATCGGGAGTGGTTATGGCAGCGGCCCTATACGACCCTGGAACTCCAGCATGTTCATGGGACCGCCAGCCCGTTCGCCCTGCCGTCCGAAGGCCATTCCGGCTTCGCTGGCATAGCGATCAGTGGTGCGGATGAGCCAAACGCCCGGCTCTTAGATGACGGCGGCGGGCTGGTCGAACTCCGACCCTGAAGGCGCTTTGCCTTGCTGGCGCTTTAGTTGCTGAGCTGCTGTAGATAGGCGATCAGGTCCCGGCGATCCTGCGGGTCGCGAACGCCCGAAAAAGGCATGGAGGTTCCCTCGACCAGGCGACCGGGACGGCGGATGAATTCGTCCAGCGTCGCTTCGTCCCAGATCGCCCCATCACGGGCGAAGGCCTGCATCGCGCCGGAATAGCGATAGCCGATAGCGCCGGCGGGCGCTCGTCCGAACACGTCGACCAGGCTCGGCCCCTGTGCATGGATGCCGGGCACGGTGGTGTGGCAGGCTCCGCATTTGTAGAAGACCCGCTCGCCATTCCTCGGATCGCCGCTACGTATCGGGTCGATAGCGGCGGTTCTTGTCGGCAAAGCAGCCGGCTCAGACGAAGGTTGTCTCTCCACCGGCGAAGGGGCGGCGACGGGTTCGAGCAGCGGACTGAAGATCCAGCCTTCGCCATTTCTACCGGGCAGTCTGACGAGGCGCCATTCGCCTCTGACGTCGACCCCGACCACGGTGTCGCCTGGGCCGATCTGGGCTATGACACCGGCATCGGTGGACGGAGCCGCCCTGACATTGACATTGGTTCTGCCGGTCGATCGCAGGTTACCCTGAGCAGCGCTGGCCGGCTCTTCCTGTGCTTGTGAGGAGGCGGTGACGGGTTCGAGCAGCGGACTGAAGATCCAGCCTTCGCTCGCTCCATTGGACAGGCGGACGAAGTGCCATTCGCTCCAGACGTCGATTTCGACCACGGTCTCGCCCCGGCCGATCCTGGCTATGATGTCGGCGTCGGTGGATGGATCCGCCCGGACGTTCACATTTGTCCTGCTGGTCGTCAGAACATCGCCGGGTGCTGCGCTGACCTCTGCGGGAGAGGCAAGTGCGGCCAGGAAAAAGGCGGTGCAAATCCCTGCTCCGACGATCGAGCGCATGGGGCGTCTCCTTCACGGTTCTGGTTTTGGATGGCTCAGGCGGCTGCTTGCTTCTGCGCCTCTTTGACCGCCTCGCGAAAGCGGTCGCGAATGACGAGCGAAGAGAGCGGAATGGGTGTCAGTTTCGGGCTGCCGGGCTCGACCTTGGCGACGATCACATGAGGGCCGGGGCGTCCCAGGCAGTCGCGGAGCGCATCGGCGGCATCGGCGCCATTGACCTCGATGCTGCTTTCGATGCCGGCCGCTTTAGCGATCGCGGCGAGCGACGTGCCCCTTGCGGTCTGTGTCGGCTGATCGCCGGTGGAGCCATAAGAGCCGTTGTCGACGATCAAGAGGGTGAAGTTCTTCGGCGCTTCGAGCGCGATCGTGGAGAGGGTGCCGAGGTTCATCAAGACGCTGCCGTCGCCGTCGATCGAGACGACGGGGGCGTCGATCTGGAGGCTCAGGCCCAGGCCGATTGACGATGACAGGCCCATGGAGCCCAGCATGTAGAAGGTGCGATCGGTATCGCGGATCGAGTAGAGTTCCTGGCAAGGAAAACCGAGATTGCAGATGATGAATTCGCGATCGAACACCGGCGCGATCTGCTGGAAAAGTTCATAGCGGCGCATCAGCGGGCTCCCCAGAAATCGAAGTCGAGGATCGCGGCAACCGGGCCCTCGGCGACCGAGGCGAACGGCACCAGCTTGCCGACCTTGGCGCAGTCGCCGGGGTCGCTGAAGCGGTAGGTCGGGATGTTGATCGTAGCGAGCAGATGCTCGACCGCGGTGCCCATCGGCACCTGCGCGCCGATCGGTTCGCCGGGTGAGCCGCGATGGCTGATCAGCATGGTGATCGGCAGGCGGAAATAATTGGCGAGCGAGCAGAGCGAGGTGATCAGCGTGCCGACGCCGGTATTCTGCATGACCAGCACCGGAACCTGGCCGCCGAGATAGGCGCCCATGCAGATGCCGAGCCCTTCCTCCTCGCGGTTGACCGGCATGTAGCCGATGTCCTTGTCCTCCTCCATGACCTTGATGAAGCCGCCTAAGAGTTTGCAGGGCACGGACGTGAAGAAATTGGCGCCGTTCGCTTTCATCTCGCGAAGCAGGGCGTGATTGACGGTTTCAGATTCCGGCATTTTTCGAACTCACATCACCAACAGGAGGATCGCGCGCACACCTTGGTTGGCGTCGGCGATGGATGCAAGCCCATTGTCCCTAGTCTTAGCGCAAAAATTTCTCGTCGAGCGGATAGGTCGACATCAGTTCCGCACCTGTTTCGGTGATCAGGTATTGCTGTTCAAGCTTGATGCCGTCAGGGCCACCGTCCTCGCCGACATAGCTCTCGACACAGACGGTCATGTCGGCCTCGAAAACGCCGTCATAGGCGTCCTTGGCGTCTTCGGCATAGGGAATGCCCGGATACTCGTCGCAGAGACCGACGCCATGCAGGATCACCGAGTAGCGGTTGGAGCGATAGGCGTCGGGAAGGGCAAAGCTCTTGTCGGCAAACTCCAGAAAACCGAGGCCCGGGCGAAGCAGGTCCGCATTATGGGCGATCTGCTCCGCAGTGATCCGGTACATCGATTTCTGGCGTCCGGTCGGCTCGCCATCGGGGCAAAGCCAGGTGCGCGAGATGTCGGCGCAGTAGCCGTAGGGGCCGATCAGGTCGGTATCGAAAGCGACGATCTCGCCGGCTTCGATGATCCTGGAAGAACACTCGCTGAACCAGGGATTGGTGCGCTGGCCGGAAGCGAGCAGGCGCGTTTCGATCCATTCGCCGCCGCGTTTGATATTCTCCGCATGGAGGTGTGACCAGAGTGCCTGTTCCGACAGGCCGGGCCGGAGATGAGCCTGCATCGCGGCCATGCCGGCTTCGGCTGCGGCAATCGCGCAGCGCATGGCGCGGATTTCGTCAGGGGATTTGATGACGCGCGCAAGCTCGGCCACCTCCTGGCCATCGACGATGTCCACTCCCAGCGCTTCGATGGCGTGCGTCCCGAGCGGATCCAGCTTGTCGACCGCAAGGCGGCGCTCGCCGCCATGCTGCTTCACGAGATCGGCAATTTCAGCAGCGAAGCGCTTGGCCGCCTCATCCGTGCCATCGCCCGTGAAAAAATAGCCGACGGCCTGTGCCGCGCGCACCTCGTCGATCAGCGGCAGATGGTCGGAGAGATGCGCGGATCCATGGAAATCGAACAGGATGAGCGGACCGTCCGCGGCGACGAAGGCATAGCGCACGGCGTTATGGGAGCACCAGACCTGCATATTGGTGCTGTCGGTCGCATAGCGGACATTGATCGGATCGGTGAAGAGGGCCGCTGCGCAGTCCCTGGCGCGCAGCTGTTCGCGGAGACGTTCCAGGCGAAAAGCGCGCATCGCCTCGACATCGGGAAGAGCGAGGCCGAGGATCTGCCACTCCGCCGTCGCCGCTTCGCCAGGGCCGAGATCGCCGAAGGAGCCAAGGGCAGGGAAGCCAGCTTCGGCGACGGCCATCTTGGCGGAAATCTTGGATTGATAGTGTGTTGCCATGTGTCGATGCTTACGCAGGTTGTGAGGATCGCCATGCGTGCTTGCGACCAACATGTCGCTTCAAGAAGAAAGTGACCGGTGGTTTTCCTGAGGCTGGCCAGTGGATAGACTGTCGCCAGGGAAATCATGAACCAAGGAGGATGAGATGATCTGGCTCTGGCTCGGCGTTCTCTTGTGGAGCGGCGCCCATGCGCTGCCGAGTCTGGCGCCCAATGTGCGGGCGGGGTTGATCGGACGTCTTGGCGAAAACGGCTACAAGATCGGTTTCGCACTTTCCATTGTCGGCTCGATCGTCCTAATGGTGATCGGCTGGCGGTCCGCTGTGGCCGACATCGTTTACGAGCCGCCTGTTTGGGGGCGGCATCTGGCGATACTGCTGATGTTGATCGCCTTTCTCCTGTTTGCCTTTTCCCATGGCAAGAGCAACCTGAAGCGCTTCATCCGTCACCCGCAATTGACGGCCGTCCTCGTCTGGGCGGTCGCGCATCTGCTTGCCAATGGGGACAGTCGCTCGGTCACGCTGTTCGGCGTGCTTGGTGTCTGGGCCGTTATCGAGATGATCTTGATCAATCGCCGCGACGGGGCGCCCGTCCTTCCGGAACCTCGTCCCTGGAGCGCCGAGATGAAGCCGGTGATCATCGGACCGGTGATCTATGCCGTCTTCGTCTTCCTGCACCCTTATCTCTTCGGTGTATCGCCGATCGGGGCCTGAGACATGGCGAGCGATCCTAAAAACAGATCTCCCTTCGACATCCCGCCGCTCTATTTCGCGCTGGCGCTGCTCTCGATGTACCTCCTGCATCGCTGGCTGCCGATCATCGATGTGATCGACCCGCCCTTGTCCTGGCTCGGCTGGCTCCTGATCGCCGGCGGCATTGGCCTCGCCGTCTGGGCGGAGAGGCTGTTCTCGCGCGTCGGGACCGGCGTTCGGCCGTTCACGCCTTCAACCTCGTTGGTGGCGACCGGTCCCTACCGGTTTACCCGCAATCCCATGTATCTCGGCATGATGCTGGTGCTGTTGGGCGGTTTCCTTCTCGCAGGCAGCATCGGCAGCTTTCTCGTCATCCCTGTTTTCTTCTGGTGGATCCACCAGCGGTTCGTCCTCCCGGAGGAAACCCACATGACCGAGCATTTCGGCGACGCTTACGAAGACTTCAAACAGAAGACCCGTCGCTGGCTTTAGTGGCGTGGCCACCTCATGGTCTTGGGTACGTCTGCCTGTGGGACGGTATGCGGCCAAGGCTTCGGACATGGTGACTGAGCAAGCTTAGTCCGAAAGCTGAAGCAGATCCCAGCGGTTGCCATAGAGATCTTCAAACACGGCGACGGTGCCATAAGGTTCCGCTCTCGGTGATTCGGCAAATCGGACACCCATGGCAACCATGCGCTTGTGGTCGCGCTCGAAATCGTCGGTATGCAGGAAGAAGCCGACGCGCCCGCCGGTCTGGTCGCCTATTCTCGCCATCTGTCGCGCACCCACGGCCTTGGCGAGGAGCAGAGCGCCGCCGTCGCCGGGGGTGACCACCACCCAGCGTTTGCCCTCGCCAAGCGGTGTGTCCTCGATCAGGCTGAAGCCCAGCTTCTCGACAAAGAAAGCTATGGCTTCGTCATAATCCCGGACGAGAAATGTCGTGAGCGCCAGGCTGCGGCTCGTCATGGGTCAACGTTGCAGCTCGACCGCATAGGTCTCGACCGCTGGCGCGTCCTTGATCAAACCCTGCTCTTCGAGGAAGGCGGCGAAGCGGCGGTAGCGGCTGGTATCGAGAGCCGCGGGGCGTGAGGCGAAGCGGCGAAGCGTGTCCTTCCAGGCGCGCGCGTTCAGCTCATTGGCCAACTCCTCGCCACTTCTCAGGAACAGCTCGTAGCTCTCGTCGGGGTGATTGAGCAGATACTGCGTGCCGGCCTCGATCGCATCGAGAAAGCGGGCGAAGCGCGGATCATCGAGGCGATCGTTCTTGGCGATGAAGATCAGCTCGTCATAAGGCGGCACGCCTTCCTCTTCCGGGAAAAAGGCGCGGCCGGGCTGGCCCTCAATGTCGAGCTGATTGAGCTCGAAATTGCGAAAGGCGCCGATGACCGCATCGACCTGGCCGGCGAGAAGGGCAGGGGACAGGGCGAAATTGACGTTGATCAGCTCGACGTCGTCGAGGGTGAGGCCGTGCTTGGTCAGCATGGCGCCGAGCAGCGCATCTTCGAAGCCGCCGACCGAGAAGCCGACTTTCTTGTCCTTGAGATCGGCAATGGCCTTGATCGGTCCGTCATCGAGCACGACCAGCGAGTTCAGCGGCGTGCCGACCAGCGTACCGATGCGTGTAAGCGGCAGGCCTTCATGGATCTGGATATGCAGCTGCGGCTGGTAGCTGATCGCGATGTCGCCCCGGCCTGCGGCCACCAGCCCTGGAGGCGCGTTGGGATCGGCGGGGGCGACGATCTCGACGTCCAGGTCCACCGCTTCGAAATAGCCGAGCTCCTCGGCCACCAGGATCGGCGCATGGTCGGGATTGATGAACCAGTCCAGAAGCAAAGTAAGCGGTTCGGCCGCCTTTGCGGGGCTCATGTTAGCGACGGCCAGCAGCGTTGACAGAGCTAAGGTGCCAAGAAGTCGGTTCACGGGTTTCTCCCATTGGGTGTGGCAAGGCTGTGGGGCGCCCACGGCGTCAGGCGGATCAGCAGGCGATCGACCGCGAGGTAAAGGCAAAGAGCGATGGTCATCAAAACGACCATCGCGGCGAACATCAGGGCCGTCTGGCTTCGGCCATTGGCGTGCAGCATCAGATAACCGAGGCCGGCGCCTGCGCCGACCCATTCGCCGACCACGGCGGCGATCGGGGCGATGGCGGCGGCGATGCGCAGACCGGAGCCGAAGGCGGGCAGGGCGGCGGGCAGGCGAAGATGCCAGAGCGTGCGCAGGGGGCTGGCGCCCATGGTGCGGGCAAGATCGAGCCAGCCCGGATCGGTGCGCCTTAGGCCATCGAACAAGGCCGCGGTCACCGGGAAATAGATGATGAGCACCGCCATCGCCACTTTGCTGGCCATGCCATAGCCGAGCCAGAGCACCAGGATCGGGGCGAGGGCGAACACCGGGATCGCCTGTCCCAGCACCAGCGGCGGCAGCATCCAGGGCTGAAGGGCCGGTATCAGGACCATGGCGAGCGCGCTTGCAGCGCCGACGAGCACGCCGAGCAGCAGCCCGAGCAGAATTTCGCTGAGCGTGACGAGGGCGTGCTCCATAAGCAGGCCAGCATGCTCGACAAGCGTCTGCATCACGGCGAGCGGTGGCGGCAGCATGAAATGCGGCACGCCGGTCATCCAGATGACGACCTGCCAGAGCAGAAGAAAGCCGAAGAGCACCAGCCAGGGACGATAGGACATCAGGCGGCCTGATCCACAGCGCCGGCGAGGCGTTCGAGGAGCTGCGCCTGAAGATCGAGCAGGTCATGATCGCCCAAGGCGCGGGGCGGTTCGCCGCCGGGACAAAGGGCAGGCTCGATGGTCGCCGGCATGCCGGTCATCACATGAATGCGATGGCCGAGGCGGAGGGCCTCCAGCGGATCATGGGTCACGAGGAGGACGCTCTTGCCGGTGAACGATGCTGCGGCCAGATCCTGGAGCCGGTTTCGGGTGATCGCATCCAATGCCGAGAAGGGTTCGTCCATCAGAATCAGCGGGCGATCTTCCATGAGGGTGCGGGCAAGTGCTGCACGCTGGCGCTGGCCGCCGGAAAGGGTATCAGGCAGTCGATCGGCCAGGGCTTCGAGGCCGACGCTGGCCAGAAGCTCGGCTGCGCGTGCCCTGTCCGCTCGATCGCCACGCAGCCGCGCGCCGAGGCAGACATTGTCCGCAACTGTCAGCCAGGGCAGGAGGCTGTCGCTCTGACCCATCCAGGCAAGGCGGTCCTCGATCGGATGGCCGTCACTGCTGTTGATGCGGCCCTGCTCCAACGGCAGGAGGCCTGCGATAACGCGCAGCAGGCTGCTCTTGCCGACGCCGCTCGGACCGAGAAGGCAGGTGCATTGCCCCTGTTCCAGGCGGAAGTCGAGACCGGCGAACAGCGGTTTGCCGTCAAAACTGATGGTGATGTTGTCGAGATCGACACCAAAGGAGGTCGTGGACGTTCCGGCCAAGCCGCACGGTCCCTTCGCCAGCGCGCAGGTTCAAAGGGTCGACCCGCCCATCGGGCCCTCTCAGCAGCATAACCGACGCGGCTCCCCTCGTGCAGATTTCAGCATAGAATCGGCGGGATCAGCGCACAAGATCATGCGCCGATCGCCGCGTTCAGGCCGGCGGAACCGGGTGATAGCTGCCATCGAGGCCGAGATATTCGGCGCCGTCATGTCGATAGAAGCTGGTCGCATCCGCCTCTCGAAGGACATCGAGCATGCGCGGCAAGGGCTGGCTTTCCGCAGCAAGCGCCTGGCTCATGCGCAGAGGTCCGATCAGGTCCAGAAGTTCGAACGGGCCCTTTTGCCAGTTGAAGCCCCAGCGCATGGCGCGGTCGATATTGACGATGTCGTCGGCGATCTCAGGCACCAGATCGGCCGCATATGCGAGTGTCCCGCCCATGAGATCGGCGGCAAAGCGGCCCTTGGCGTCATCGGCGAACAGCAGAGTCTCGGCGCGATCATGGGGTGCTTCCAGTGCGATCTTCGTCGCCGGACGCCAGGTCTCGGTGGCGAGATCGAAGGTCTCCTTCGTGCGGCTGCCGTCATCCGCTTTCAGCATGCGGTAAAAGCCGCCGCCTGACTTTCGGCCGAGCTGGCCACGCTCCAGCATGGCGCGTTCCGTTTCCGGGAAGCTCGTATAGGCATGCCCTGGATCACCGTCCGGCAGGTTGATCGTCAGGTTCTTGCCGACGAAATCCATGACATCGAGGCCGATAAGGTCGATCAGACCATAGAGCCCGGTGCCGGGAATGCCGACCGGCGCGCCCATGAGCGCGTCGATTTCCTCCATGGAAAGCCCCTCAGCGCGCGCCGCGGTCGCCTTGTGCAGGCCCGAAAGCATCCAAAAACAGCCGATTCGGTTGCCGATGAAGTTCACCGTGTCCTTCGCATGGACGACACCCTTGCCGAGCTTGTCGCGCCCGAAGGCGGCGAGACGCTCGACGACGGAGGGCGCGGCGTCTTCGCCGGGGATGACCTCCAGGAGTTTCATCACCTTCACCGGATTGAAGAAATGGGTGACGGCGATGCTCTGGCGAAGGTTGTCGGGCATGCCGTTCGTAATGGCGCGAAGCGGAATGCCCGAAGTGTTGGTGCTGACCACGGATCCATCGATGCCAAGCGTGGCGATCTTCTGGAACAGCGTGCGCTTGGTCTCGAGGTCCTCGATGATGGCCTCGCAGATCCAATCATGGCCGCTGATGGCGGAGAGATCATCTTCGAGCGAGCCGGGCGTGATCTGATCCTTCATCGCCGGATCGGAAAGTGCTGGTGCCCGGCCTTCGGTCATGGCCAGGATCGCCTTTTCCGCGCGCTCACGGGTGATGTCCAGGAGCAGCACTTTGCATCCGGCTTCCGCGGACGCTGCGGCGATGCCGCTGCCCATGGTGCCGGCGCCGAGTACGGCCACGCTCTCGATTTGATCGCTCATCGTCGTCCTTCCTTCATCTCCGACCGCTTCGGACGATAGTCTCGCCATGGGATCTGCGCAATCGAGTGGTTTGACCACGCGTTGAAGCTTATGCATGTGGTCGGCAAATGTCGGAACGGCGAGGCTTGCCTGCGATGCTGAATGGCGTCAGGTTCGCGAAGCTGATCCAAAGACCGGGAAGGACTTCGCGATGCTCTTCATGATCGCCGCATTCGATAAGCCAGGTATGCTCGAGACGAGGCTCAAGGTGAGGTCGGCGCATCTCGATTACCTCAAAAGCCTTGGCGCGCGCATCAAGATGGGTGGTGCGATGCTGAATGAGGAGGATCAGCCGCTCGGCAGCCTTTTGGTCGTCGAGGCGATGGATCGGGGGGCGATCCAGGCCCTGTTGGACAAGGACCCTTACAGCAAAGCCGGCGTATTCGAACGTGTCGATATTCGACCCTGGCGGCCAGCGCTCGGCAGCTGGCTGTATGACGCGAAAGGAGACAGCTGATGGCCTATTGGCTGATGAAGGCGGAACCGAACGACTACACATTCGAGGACCTGGAGCGCGATGGGGTTGCCGAATGGGACGGCATTCACAATCATCAGGCCGCGGGCAATATGCGCGCCATGAAGAAGGGCGATCGCGTCTTCTTCTATCGTTCCATGAAGGATCCGGCGGTGGTCGGCATCATGGAGATCCATCGCGAGGCCTATGAAGATCCTGACGATCCGAAAGAGAGCTTCGTTCTGGTGGACGTGAAGGCGGTGAAGCCGGTGAAACGCGAGGTATCGCTGAAGGCGATCAAGGCGGAGCCGAAGCTTCAGGAGATGGCGCTCGTGCGTCAGTCCCGCCTGTCGGTCAGCCCGGTAAGCGACGAGGCGTGGCGGCTGATCTGCGAGATGGCCGAAACCAAGGCCTGAGCATGGATCCATGCATTGACCAGCGACATTCGGAAAGCGTAGCGGCAAACCGCCGATTCTGATGGAACCGGACGGTGTGGTCACACCACCTTGGTCATGACCGGGCGGAATTCGTCGATGACGGCTTGATAGACATCACGCTTGAACGGAACGGCGAGGTCGAGAACCTCGTCCTGGGAAGCCCAGCGCCAGAGGCTGAATTCAGGCTCATGGGCCTCAAGATCGACATCATCGTCATCGCCGGTGAAACGGAAGGCGAACCAGCGCTGGCACTGGCCAACATAGCGGCCCTTCCAATAGCCCGGCCGGCGATCGGCGGGAACGTCGTAGCAGTGCCAATGACGACTTTCCGCGAGAAGCTCTACGCGATCGACGCCGGTCTCTTCGAGAAGTTCGCGTCTGGCTGCGACCACCGGCTCCTCGCCCGCATCGATGCCGCCCTGGGGCATCTGCCAAGCATTGCCCGCCTGGCCGCGACGTTCTCCAATGAAGATCAGGCCGTCTCGATTGACCATCAGGATGCCGGCGCAGGGCCGATAACGCGGTGGTGGCGGGTCAGTTGCGGGACTGTGCAAGGTTCGGAGCCTGGTCGCTATCGGCCAGGCCGCTTTCTTCCAAGAGGATGGCGCTCACCGGCACCAGCGCGATGCCGCGCTCTTCGAGGGCGGCGGTCCACCCGACGAGACGTCCTAACGTCACAGGATAGGCCTCGCTCACGCCGATCGCGTGTCCCTCCTGTATGGCCCTCGCTTCGAGATCGCTAAGAGCCTGGTCGATCGCCTGCGCGGACGGCGTTTCGTCGATCCATGTCGGCGCTGATAGATAGGCGAGGTCGGCCGCAGCGCTGGCCTCGGTCAACCCTGCACCGTCGATTTCGATCATGCCGACGCCCTTCGCGGCAAGCTCTTTCATCACCGGAACCGCCTCCGGACTGCCGGCGAAAGCGCCGCCACGACCGGCGATGGCGAAGTAACCTGGAGCCCTGGCCAGAACCCAGTTGAGCCGCTCGATATTCGCATCGACCGTGCCGCTGGCGCGCAATGTATGGGGTCCGGGATCGCTTGTCGGATAGTCGGGTGGCTCCATCGGAAGCTCGAGCAGAACCTCATGCCCGGCAAGCCGTGCCCGCTCGAAATACGCTGGCAGATCCTCGGTATAGGGCGAGAACATCAGGCTGATGGCGCCAGGAAGATGGAAGGCAGCGTTGGTGGCGTCGGCGAGCGGACCGAGGCCGGTTACCATGATCGCAATCTTCGGCCGTTCATCGCGCCGGTCATAAGGACGGGCATAGGTCTGAATAGGCTGTCTGCCATCCTCGCTGATCCGCGGCAGCGGTCCGAAAGGACTGGCATCGACGAGCGCCAGATCAGGTTCGTTGGGTTTCAGCGGGTCCAGGGCGGGGGCTGTGAATGCCGGGTTGGCGAGTTCGCCTTCGACGGCTGGAGCATTCGTATCGGGCGTAAATGCAGCTCTCAGCGCCTCTCCAGGTGCCGGTGGCCTGGGCGGAATCGGCAGGCTTAAGGAAACGTCCGCGCTCGTTCTGGTATCGCCAAAAGAAGGTGCCCAGAAAACCGCAACGACGCCCAGCAGAGGCAAACAAACGATCAGCCCCCAGGCTATCACCTTACTGATCCGCGACCGGCGTCCGACGGTGGACATTACCTGCCTTTCTTCGCTGGAACCCTTCAGCCCACGTCCTGGCCTCTTCGGCGCCTTCGAAGGCGAGCGGCGCGTCCCGAAAGCCAAACGCGCCGCTTCAGCTCCTTGCTGATGTCATCACTGCACTGTCTGCGTGCCGAACATCGCGATTCCGCGCAGCAGATCGAGGGCACGCGCGAGTTGGTAATCTTCGCCATCGACGGGAATCTCGGATGTGTCAGCTGACCCACCGCCTTCCCCGTCGTCCGGCTGTTCATTCTCCAGCCGTCCGCGAAGGTCGGCTTCGCGACGGCCCGCCCCCTCTTCGATCACCTCAATGCGCGACTGCCTGACCTCGATATCGGGCACGATGCCCTTTGCCTGGATCGACGTACCGGCGGGCGTGTAGTAGCGCGCGGTAGTAAGGCGAATAGCACCATGACCGGGCAGAGGCATGATCGTCTGGACTGATCCTTTTCCGAAGGACTGCGTGCCCATCACAATCGCGCGATGATGGTCCTGAAGCGCGCCGGCGACGATTTCGGAGGCTGAAGCAGAACCGCCATTGATCAGAACCACCAGCGGAAGGCCCTCGGCCAGATCGCCTCGCCTCGCGTTGAAGCGTTGGATGCTGTCGGTGCGGCGGCCGCGGGTCGAGACGATTTCGCCGCGGTCCAGGAAAGCGTCCGATACGGCGATCGCCTGTTCCAGCAGACCGCCCGGGTTGTTGCGGAGATCGATCACGAAACCCTTGAGACTGGGTCCGAGCTCGGCGCGAATGTCGTCGATCCCTTCCTTCAGCTTCATCTCGGTTTGTTCGTTGAAAGCGGTGACGCGCAGATAGCCGATATCGCTCTCGACTCGATAGCGCACCGGGGAGATCGTGATCACGGCGCGCGCCATGCTCACATCGAGCGGTTCTTCACTGCCGTCACGGCGAAGCGTCAGCGCGATCAGCGTATCGACGGGGCCGCGCATTTTCTCAACCGCCTCTGACAGGCTGAGGCCGAGCACAGGCTCACTGTCGATATGGGTGATGACGTCGCCGGCCTGAATACCGGCGCGATGCGCCGGCGTGTCATCGATCGGCGAGACGACCTTGACCAGGCCGTTCTCCATCGTGACCTCGATTCCGAGCCCGCCGAACTCACCCTTGGTCTGCACCTGCATGTCACGATAGCGCTTGGCATCGAGATAGCCGGAATGAGGATCGAGCGAGGTCAGCATGCCGTTGATGGCCGTTTCGATCAGCTTCTCGTCGGTCACTTCCTCGACATATTCGCTGCGTACGCGTTCGAACACATCACCAAATAACTTCAGCTGTCGAAAGGTGTCCGACGAGCCCGCCTGAGGGCCTTTCGCCGGAGCCAGATAGATCCCTGCGACCACAAGGGCCGTAACGACCGCGCTTATCGCACCTTTGCGCATCAACCTTTGACCCCACTATTGCTCGCAGCCAACCAAACTTCAGGGCTGACCGGCTGACCGTTACGTCGCAGCTCAATATGGAGTTTGGGTGACGGCCCATCCTTGACGATGCCGACGATCTGGCCAGCCTGGACGGTATCCCCAAACTCGATATCGAGCGATGAGAAGCCCCACAATAAGGTATGGTATCCATTGCCATGTTCAATGATCAAGAGCAAACCATAACTTCTGAAATCGCCGGCAAAAACCACGCGTCCGTCATCGGGGGCCGCCACGCGCTGATTTGGGCGGGCGGCAATCTCGATCTCCTGATGGTTGCCGGAGCCTTCGACGCCGGAGGTGAAGCCGATCGTCTCGATCGTCGGAACCAGCGCCTGACTACCGTCAATGCGGCCTGGAGCGACCCGGGCAGCTAGACTGTTATCGGAGGAAGCGGCATTCGGGGAGGCGACATTGGCGCTCCAGGGCTTTTTTCGATCCGCCCATCCTGAGAGGAGGGCTGCCGACTGGCTTTTTGCCGAGAGCGCCGCGTCGTTGGGCTTCGCCGTGCTCGCGGCAGCGAAGCCGCTCTTGGCGCCGACGCCGGCGAGAGGCCGGGCGACCGGGGTCAATTGGGTCTGACGAAGGGCGATGCCGCGAATCCCCGCTCCGTCGACCACTGACTTTCCAAGCCCTCGACGATCGAGCAGGACGGCTTTGGGATTGCCGGGTTCGACGTCGGCACGGTCGATGGCTTCAAGATTTCGAGCGATCATACTGCGCGCGAGACGATGCTCCTCGGCGGTCAACCGTTCGATCGCGACCGCAAGGTCGGCCAGATCTCTGATCGCGGCGTCGCGCCGCCGCTGAAGCTGGCTTTGTTTCAAGTCGAGGCGGCTTGCCGAGGCCGCAAGCAATGGGATCTGAAAGTCGATATCACGATGGCGCACGGTCAGCTCGTTCGGCACGCGCCGCAAAAGTCGAACAGCGGTCGATGCGCGCCGCATCTGTTCGATCGATGTTGCCTGCGTAGCCAGAACCCGTGAGCGAGCCCTGGCCCCAAGCTCGCCATTGCGCTCCATGCTGGCAAGCCCGGCGATGCTGCGTGCGCCGATTTTCCGTAACTCGTCGAGGCGATTCAATCTCGGCAGCAACCGAGGCATCATCCTGTCCAGTTCTCTCTCATAAGCTCGGGCGCGATCCTCCTGTTCAGCCAATTTTTGAATGGCTGCTTCGCGTTCCAACTGCAGCTGGTCGAGCTGCTGCGAAAAGCGCTCCACCCTGCCGGTGAGCAGCGAGCGATGGGCGTGACGCCTTTCCAGAAGCTCGCGAACGTCATTCAGCCGATCACGCAGGATGGCGTCATGATCGACGGCAGCAAGAGCATGCGGCGCACCGATCAGCGAGCAAAGTAGCATGATCGACGCCAGCACCGGCACGCCGGGCATCGAAAAAACATCAAACCGCCATATCGCCAAACTTCGCATAAGGCCCTGTCATCGTTTCAGGTTGTCGCTTGCAGACATGGCAGAAGCGCAATTGCCGTCTTTCAGGCCTTCGACTATTCAACCCGCCGTCGAACTTGCCGAACGCCTGTCTGAAGCCCTAGTCGCCACATTTTTCGGCGATTTTTTCCAGAAAATTGAGACAATGAAGCCGGATTTCATCCAGCCGATCGCTCCTAGTCCAGAAATCCAGAATTACACAAGCCACGTCAGCCACCAACAGTCAACGGCACAACCTACCCATCGACATCATAATACGGGGTTACTATCGCATTAGGATTTTTTCATCTCCTTTCATTCGCGCTTGGCGTCCAGTTCATAGCATGGTCCCGGCATTTTGATCGACATAGGCTATGTCGAGGGCGCGTTTCACCAGGCCGTTTTGAGAGCTTAAAGCGTCTTGGTTAAGCAAGAGTAAATCGTTGGTGAAAATGTTACCCGCCCGGCTTTGGCGACGAGCACTTTGCACGCGCACAAGGGCTTGCCGGATCATCCCAGACACTGCCGGTCCGCCCTTTATCGTCCCGATTCGGGCACGATCCCGAGCAGACGACGTTGTCGGGCCCTCAGCTTTCGCCAAACTTATTGTTGCGCGGAAAGCCGTGGGGGACCATGCGGCCGGCGCTAGCGCGTTTGCCCTGCCAGCTCTCCAGTTCCTTGACCAGGCGCGTGCCGTTCTTCGCGGGCCAGGAGAGGCCGTCTTCGAGGTTGAGGGTGGCGGCATCCGAGAGCTTGCCGTCTTTGAAGCGCTGCAGAAGCACGCCCTTGCCGCGGCCCATGACTGGTAGCTCCGAGGCGTCGAAGATCAGCATCTTACGGTTGGAGCCGACGGTGACGACGCTGTCGCCATCGCCGGGCGTGACCACAAGGAGCTTGGCGAGCGGATCGAGGTTGAAGACCTGCTTGCCCGCTTTTGTCTGCGCGGCGATCGCCTTCTCCTCGGCGAGGAAACCGCGCCCGTCGCTGCTGGCGAGCAAGAGTTTTCCATCGGCCCGGTGAGCCGCGAGGTAGAGGGGCTGGGCGCCCTTGGCGAGATCGACCTGGAGACTGAGCGGTTCGCCCTGGCCGCGGCCGCCCGGTAGCCGGTCGATCGGCAGGAGATAGCCTCGCCCATCGGAGGTGATCAGGATCAGCTTGTCGGTCGTCTGGGCGCGAATGACGAATTTGCCGGCATCGCCGTCCTTATATTTAAGATCGCCGTCGTTCTCGACATGGCCGCGCATGACCCTGATCCAGCCAAGTTTGGAGCAGACGACGGTCACAGGCGCTTTCTCGACGGCGATTTCTTCCAGTGCTTCGAGATCGACCGTGGGAGCGAGACCAAGCTTGGTGCGGCGAGCACCCAGCGTTCCGCTCCCGAATTTTTCGATGGTCTCCTCGAATTCCTCTTTCAGCTTGGCGCGGCGCAAGAGCTCATCCTTCAGGAGCGCTCTCAGCTCTTTCCTCTCCGCGCGCAGCTCCTTTTGCTCCTTGACGATCGCCATCTCTTCGAGCTTGCGCAGATTGCGCAGGCGCATGTTGAGGATGGCTTCGGCCTGGCGCTCATTGAGCTCGAACGTCGCCATCAGCTCGGCCTTGGGATCGTCCTCCTCGCGGATGATGCGGATGACCTCATCCAGATTGAGATAGGCGATCCGATAGGCCTCCAGGACTTCCAGGCGATCCTCGATCTTGCCGAGGCGGAACTTGGTGCGTCGGATCAGCACGTCCATGCGGTGGTCGATGAAGGCCTGAAGGACGTCTTTCAGGTTCATCACCCGTGGCACGCCCCGCGCGTCGAGCACGTTCAGATTGAGGGAAAGCCTCGTTTCCAGCTCGGTCTGGCGAAACAGCTGCTCCATTAGCAGATCGGCGGGCACGGTGCGCGAGCGCGGCACCAGCACCAGGCGGACGTCCTCGGTGCTCTCGTCCCTGATATCGCCGAGCAGCGGCAGTTTCTTCTGGCCAAGAAGCTCGGCGATACGCTCGATCAGACGGGCTTTTTGCACCTGATAGGGCATCTCGTGGATGACGATCTGATATTGGCCGTGGCTGAGCTCCTCCTTCTCCCAGCGCGCGCGAAGGCGCATGGAGCCGCGGCCGGTGCGGTAGGCCTCCCTGATGTTGTCCTGGCTTTCCACCAGCACGCCGCCGGTCGGCAGGTCCGGACCCCGGACATGGGTTAACAAAGCATCTACGCTTGTCTCGGGCTCCTCGACCAGCTCGCAAAGGGCGTGGCAGAGTTCGCCTGCATTGTGGGGCGGGATCGAGGTGGCCATGCCCACGGCGATGCCGGTGGTGCCGTTGGCGAGAAGGTTCGGGAAGGCGGCGGGGAGGACCACGGGCTCATCGTCACCGCCGTCATAGGTCGGGCGAAAATCGACGGTGTCCTGGTCGATGCCCTGCAGAAGCGCTTTCGCGACCTCGGTCAGGCGCGCTTCGGTGTAGCGCATGGCGGCGGCGTTATCGCCGTCGATATTGCCGAAATTGCCCTGGCCGTCGACCAGCGGGTAGCGCTGCGCGAAATCCTGGGCGAGACGCACCATGGCGTCATAGATCGAGGCGTCGCCATGGGGGTGATATTTACCGATGACGTCCCCGACCACGCGCGCACATTTCTTGTAGCCCTGATCCGGATCGAGCTTCAGTTTCATCATCGCGTAAAGAAGCCGCCGCTGGACCGGTTTCAGGCCATCGCGCACATCCGGCAGCGAGCGGGACGTGATGGTCGAGAGCGCATAGGCGAGATAGCGTTCGGACAGTGCGTCCGCAAAGGGCACCGGTCGAATAGCGTTATCGTTTGCAGCAGCCATTTTTCTTACCTTCGAGATATCGACGTTGCGGCCCTTGAGAATCGATCAACCAGGGCTTGGCGGGCTTCGGGAACCGGTCTGTTCAACGCCGCGAACAGATGCCGCTCCAAGAAATACCCCGCGAGCTTCAAGCCATCACGAATGCCTGCGGCATCGGCTTGGCATTCGCTTACAAGAAAGCTGGGCAGCGGCAACAACCTGTCCTCATAGCCCTTCGCCGTCTCCTTGGTCACCGCCCGTCCCGTCCGCGGGGAGACGTAAACGAGGTCCGCGTCGGACGATAGGTCGAGGCCGAAGCCGAGATCCTGAAGCAAGGCGAGTTCGAAGCGCACGTAATCCTCAGTCCAGCCACCAGATGTGGTGAGGATATCAATAAGCTGACACAATAGATTGTAAAGGTCTGGGTGAGGATCGCGGTCGGGCAAAGATTGCTCGACCAGGGCTAAAGCACTGGTCAGCGCTGCGAGCCGCAGTGGCTGGTCCAGAACCAGAGCTGCGTTCGGCGTGATCAGCTCTGCGGTGATGCTGCCGAGCTGATCGGCGAGCCTGGCGCGCCAGGTGAGGGCGAGGCGGTTGCCGGGCTGATAGGTGGCCTTGTTCTTACGGCTGGCGCCGCCGCGCACGAGGCCGCCATGGCGGCCATGCTCGAGCGTGAAGACCTGCAGGACCAGAGCCCCCTCGCCGTGGCGGCGGGCGGAAAGCAGGATGGCTTCGTCTTCCCATTGCATGTGGCGGCGCCGGTTCAGGATCCATCAGATCAAGCTGTCGATACAGCCATAGTCTTTGCCATGACTGCTGGAACGTCGAGAAGCTTCGCTAGCCTCGTTTTCGGGATCTTTCTCGACGAGAGACCCGATCACGACAACGCGCCCTTGGCGATGCCGACTTGGATCAGCGATGGTGCGCAAATGCTCACCTATCGGGTGCTTGCGCCTTCCATCGCTTGTGACTGACCGAAAAATGTCACCCATAGCTGTTCCACCGTATCGCGTCGCAACATGATCATCATCGCGCAGAACACTATAGCACCGAACAAGGACGACAAGATCATCGCAATGACGGAATGGATGTCGGCCAGCGCGTAGTGCCGGTAGATCGCAATCGCTGCGACCATGCCGACCATTGATGCCCAGATCGCCGATTGATCATTGCCGATCTGAGAGAGATTGAGCCCGACCCTATGTCCTGCCGCCCAACAATAGGCCGGGATCATCAGGCTATTGGCGACGCCGCCGGCCAAGGCTGCCGCGGTAATCCCATAGGGTGCGGCAAGGGCAACGGCGGCAAGGAACAGGACGGCGTTGGCAAGGGAAAGGCGAAACACCACCGATGCCTGTCCAAGGGAAAGGAGGACCTGTTTGGCCGCGAGGGACAAGGCATAGGCGATGCTGAAAATACAGAAAACCTGAAAGGGCTGAACGCTGCCGGCCCATTCTTCGCCGAAGACGACCGGTATCGCCATATCGGCCATGGCTGCCATGCCGAAGAAGATGGGCAGGCAGGTCAGGCAAGTGAAGCGAAACGTCATCAGGACGGCCGATCGGAGTTCTTCGGGATCGTCCTGCAGGCGTGAGAGCAGAGGAAGGGCAATTTTCTCCATCGAATGGTAGGTAAGTTGGGCTGCCATGGCGAGCATGCGGCTCGCCAAGAAGTAATAGCCGATCTCCTTCGCTGAAACGAAGAAGCCGAGGACCAGAATGTCGGCTTGACGAAGGCTGAAACGCAGTAGGGCGGCTCCCGCCGTATTGATGCTGAATGCAGCAAGTTCGACGATATGGGCTAATGAGACGAACAGCCTTGGCGCCCATCTCGCGGAGATGAGAAAGGTGATCTTGCTGACGCTGGCGCAGGTCCATTGCTGGCCAACGAGGCTCCAGACCTCGAAAACCATCAGCGCCATCGAAGCTGCCACGGCAGCGCCGCAAAACGTCGCGAAGATGGAGGCGAGTGCGAAGCCTTTGAGCTTCAGGTCGCGTCTGAGCTTAGCCTGAAGGACCGCACTTGCCGCGTAGACCAGCAGCATGGGAGCAACCGCTCGAAGGATCGGTCCAAACTCCGGCTCCGAGAGGGCGGCCGCAATCCATTCCGATGCCCAGATCAGCGTCAACGCAACCGTGGAAGCCAGCCCGATATTCATCCAAAGCGTGCTGGAGAAGTGATCCGTTTCGATGCCTTCTCTCTGCGCCAGGGCCTCGCCGACGCCCTGATAGAGCAGCATCTGTGCGATCAAGATGATCATCGTCGCAAGCGCAACGATGCCGAAATGTTCCGGTGCGAGAATGCGGTTCTTGGTCGTTACGAAACGTTTGGATGTTTCTGATTTTTTGACACTGCGGTGGTGATGGCGGTTTTTTTCCGATGCCCGCGGTTCTTTGCGATTCAGCCACTGTAAGGCCGTCAGATCGACGGTATCGGGCTGGTCT
>JBCCUL010000036.1:0-94744 GCA_039197065.1 Pseudomonadota bacterium
CAATGACCCGCAATTTCACTGGCTGACGAAAAAAGGCTGGCAGGCATCGGGCGATAGTCTGGCTCCACCAAAACGGATCAATCGCGTCACCTATTTCCACGACACGACGCTGGTTGACTTGTCACAGCAACTGGTTGCGAAAACCAAAGGCGACTTCGTCCCCGAACGCCGCTTGCGAGCGGAACGGCGGGCTGGGTGGAAGCGCAGGCATCGGTGGACCGAAAGCCATGTGCCCGATGGGCTTCTCTATATCGGCGAGGACAAGCCGGTTGCGATTGAGCTGGAGATCAGTCTGAAAGAGCGCAGTCGGTTGCGCGAGATCATTCTCGACTATGCGCTCAGCTCATCAGTCCGAGAGATCTGGTACTTCGTCACCAACGACACGGTCAGGCGCGCCATCGAGCGAGCAACAAAGAACGATGACTTTCTTGTCTTTGAGTTTCGGCTTTAGTCGAGGGTGTAGGAAGGATGGAGGCACTTCAGGAAATCCAAGCTGCCGAACTCCTCGGGTTCACACGGATCAAGGACTGGCAGCGGGCGAGACGGAGAGGTCTTATACCAAGCCCTGACCAGGAATTGCCTGATGGCCCTCGATGGGACCGTCGGCGTTTGATTGCCTGGCTCAGAGGAAATCATGGTATGATGGGAATATCGAGAGATGAGCAGGACCTGATAGAAAGAGCCAATGCCCTCAATCAAGGTTAGATATTTTCGCGTTGCTCGTCGACGACGCTCCGATGGGAGCTTAGGCAAACCGATTTACTACTGGTGCCCTTCGACGAGATTGCGCGCACAAGGATGGCCCATGATCAGGCTATCCGATAATCGCCATGATGCACTTCACGAAGCCGAACGGCACAACGCTGAGCTCGATCAATGGTACGCTCAAGGGTTAGCTGACAAGGGGCCCAAACCTGGTTCAGTTAGCGCCCTCATCGTCAGGTATCTCTTGGATGACGCTTACACAAAGTTGGCTGATCGGACAAAGCGTGATTACCGCCAGCATCTTGAGCTGATCAGGGACTGGGCTGGCGACAAACCAACAAAAGCGGTCACTCGGCCTGCGGTTCAGGCTTTCCGTCGTGGGATGGCTGACAAGAAGTGGCGAGCAAATTCGATCCTCAGAACCCTTCGAGTTCTTCTCCAGTTTGCTGTCGACGAAGGCGAGATCGATCAAAATCCAGCAGCAAAGTTCCGGCAGTTCTATACGCCACCTCGTCAGGCATTGTGGTCTCACGAACAGGAGGAACGATTTCTCGCAATGGCCAACACGATGGGTAGACCAAGCATGGTGCTGGCCTATGCATTGGGCGTGTATACAGCGCAGAGAAGCGGAGACGTCGTCAACCTAGCTTGGTCGGCCTACGACGGCCAAGCTCTCAAGATTCGACAAGGTAAGACAAAGAAGCTCCTGGAGATCCCCCTCTTCTCCGCCTTGAAGATCCTACTCGACACGTCGCCTCGGACCAGCACGCAGATTCTCGTCAGTGAAGCCACGGATAAACCGTATTCAGAGCATCATTTCCGTCACACCTTTGCGCGGGTGATGAAGGAAGCAGGAATTGAAGGCCTTCGCTACCACGACCTGAGGCGGACAGCGGTCGTGCGTCTTGCAGAAGCAGGGGCAACCGTCCCCTGGATCACAGCAATCACTGGCCATGCAACGGATGAATGTGAAAAGATCATCGAGACGTATATGCCGCGGACGCGACGCATGGCCGAAGAGGCCGTGAAACTGATGGAATCGTACTATCGGCGGCAACAATGATGGAACAAGAGTCCACAACGCACTCTAAAACGAGTCCACAACGGCCTAGGTAACCCACTGAAAAGATGGTGCCCAGGGACAGAATCGAACTGCCGACACGCGGATTTTCAGTCCGCTGCTCTACCAACTGAGCTACCTGGGCATCGGGTGGCTTTATGTCAAAACCGAAATGGTTATAGAAGCGGGCAAACGCGATGTCTAGGCGCTCCGACACCTGGATTTCACCTGGCTTCGGCGATGGCAGTCAGCGGAGACCGTCTTCGCCCTTGATCTCGGAAGCTTTGAGACCGCCGACCCGCTGATGAACGCGGCCGCCGATGGTCATGACCAGGGCGTAGAGCAGCTCGTTCGGACGCGGCCCGTCGGCGAGGCCGACTTCCATGGCGTCGAAATGACTGCGCACATAGGAGGCACGCGTATGGGTGATGGGGATGTCGATGCGCGTGCCGGGACCGCCGACCTTTTTCGAGGAGGGGACGATGGCTTTCTCGTCGCCGAGACGCTCGCGCATGGCGTAGCCGCCGGGAACATGCCAAAGCGCCACATGCTCGAGTTCGCCGTTCGCGCCGACGATCCCGCCCTTGCCATAACCGTCGATGATCTCCGGATCGCCGCCGAGGGCCTGGATCAGCCGATCGCTCATCTCGAGACCGAGCGGCTTCAGATCTTCCATGAAAGGCTGGATGTCCTCGACGAAGCGTCCGGCGAACGGGTTCTCGATCACGGCAAGCGCCGCCCCTTTCTTATGCAAGCTGTCGACCCGCTGTCCGCCGTCATGGAAGTTTTCTTCGACGGTTATAGCGATTTTCCGGATGTTCAGTTCAGGCAAGGCAGAGCTCCTCGGATGTGACTTTAATGTTCCGTTCAGTGGGATCTTTCTTTGGCAAGGTTTGCCAGCCCGGCAAATCGCCGACCACGCGGATCTGGTCGCCAAGGCACAAGGCGGCGGCCTTGAGCATTCCTTTGGCCTGGAAATCGACAGCGCGCTGGACGCCAGCCTCAAGCGCCCTGGCAGTTTCCATGGCTGAAAGCGGCGGGACGTCGACCGTCACCAGGCGATCGCCGAGATCGCTGTCCGGATCCAAGTCGCGAGCCGCGACACGCTTGACCAAGGGATGCTCAGGGAGGTCGACCGCATTGGCGATCAGGGTGGCGGCGGCGTCGGCCTCGGCTGCAGTCGCGGCCAGTACGGTGACGGAATCGGCGATGCCGAGGGAATGACTGCGTCCGTGGCGTCCGCTCGTAGCAATGCCTGCCGGATCGCCGGCCCGAAGGCAGATCGTCCCCAAGCGTGCCGGATTTTCGGGATTGCCGATCATCGCGATGTCGTAACGCTGCCCTTCGCCAAGAAACAGCGCGATATCGCCGCCATTATTGACATAAGCGCGATCGAGGTCGGATGCCGACAGCATCACCTCCAGCACTTCATCGGCAACAGCTCCTGCCACCGCCGCCATTGGCGTCAACATGCGAGCCGCATGAGGCTTGACGGCCGCCTCCATCCGATGAGCGACAGCACCTTGCAAACCAAGCCCGTCCGCCGGGCAAAGCGTTCGAAGCAGCGGCAGCTCCTCGACAAGCTCGCCCAGCACCGTCTGAAACCGCTCCCAGGCCTTGCGGTAGGCAACGTCGACGCTGTCGAGCGTCCCCGACACCTCGATGATCAAGTCGATCGGCCCATGCTGCAAATGCAGCCTCTTACCGTCGGGAAGCCACCTCGCCGAAGCCCCCATCAAACTAGCTTTCCACGAGATGCGGCGCATACAAACGTCATCAGTCACCGTCCAAGTCAACGCCGCGGCGCCTCGCCGCCGTCGCTGCGAGGACTTCTTTAATGTCGACGACGTGGTCGATATGGCCGCCGAGCGCCTGGTAGTCCTTGCGTTCGAGGGTGAATTCGATGGGGGCGACCAGGGCTGGGGTCGGGACGTAGCCGAAGGATCTTTCCGGCATGGCGGTGACGTCGACCATGAGCGTGATGCCGCCGCCCGGCCAGATATAGGCGGGTGCGCCGCCGCAGGTGACCTTGGTGAGCATGTCCTTCACGGAGCGTGTCAGGCGCACCGGGTTGTCGGTGACGCCGGCCCTGAGCGAGCCCCCTGCCCCGCCCATGAACAACACGGTGCACAGCGCCGGCTCGCAGTTCTCAGCGATCCGTTCGACCGACGGGATCAATGATGCCGGCAGCGTCTGCTCGACAGGCACCAGATCCTCGTTCAGTTCGAAGAAAGCATGCTGCTCGCCGGTGGTCGAGACCATGAGCATGGTGAGGCCGGGCTTGGCGATCTTCGGGTTGAAGCTCTCGATGATGGTCAGCGGATCGTCGATGTCCGTGCCGCCCCAGCCGCTGCCGGGCTCGGCCACCTGGAAGTAACGGCCAGGGGTCGACTTTCGACCGCGGATACGGATGCCGGTGTCCTTCACGTCCAGCACCTTGCCCGCCTGGTGCTCGGACAGGACGCCGGTGATGTGATCGTCGACCACCACCACCTCGTCGACATGGTCGACCCATTGCTTCGCGAACATGCCGATAGTCGCCGAGCCACAGCCGACCCGCATGCGCGCCTCTGGCACATCATTGACGATCGGCGGTTGGCCCGCTTGAACGACCACTTTCGAGCCTTCGTCGACCTGCATCTCCACAGGCTCGCCATTGCAGAGATCCATCAGGGCCTGACAGGTGACGCGCCCTTCTTTCTTGCCGCCGCCGGTCAGGTGATGGACGCCGCCGAGCGAGAACATCTGGGAGCCATATTCCGCCGTGGTGACATGGCCGATCGGCTCGCCGTCGACGCGCACGAGACTGCGCTCCGGGCCGAGATGCCTGTCCGTGTCGATCTTCACCTTCGCGCCGCAATAGGAGAAAATGCCCTCGGTCACCACGGTAACCATGTCGGCGTCGTCCACCTCCCTGGAAACGATGAAGGGGGCGGGCTTGTAGTCGGGATAGGTGGTGCCGGCGCCTATCGCGGTAACGAACGCGTTCTCAGGTGTGATCAGATCGCCGTCCCAGTCCTCACTGCCCTGAACGAACGGCACCAGCTTGCCGCCCTGCTCCTCGGTGCGCGCCAGCACCACCAACGGATCCACACGCACCAGCTCACCGTCGTGATTGGCATAACGATCACAAGCCCCGACCTTGCCCGGCTTGATGTAACACATCACCGGACACGCATCACAGCGGACGCGGTCCGCAGCGTTGACGTCACCCTGGCTCATGGTTCGGTCCTTGTGGGTTTGCACCTGGCCCGGACTCTATGGCGGCCAGGACGCGGTCGGGGGTCGCTGGGAGTTCTTCGATGACGGCGCCGGTGGCATCATAGATGGCGTTCAGGATGGCGGGCGCCGTCGGGATCAGGACGTGTTCGCCCAGGCCTTTGGCGCCATAGGGGCCAGCCGATGCCGGCTCTTCGACGATGATCGTTTCGACCTCGGGCACGTCGCCGATGGTGGGGATGAGGTAGTCATGCAGGTTTTCGCTTCGGCCGGGGCGATAGTCTTCCATGAGGGCGAGGCCGATACCCTGGGCGATGCCGCCTTCCACCTGGCCTTCGACCAGCTGCGGATTGATCGCGCGGCCGACATCGTGGGCGGCGGTCACCTTGGTCAGGCTGACGGTGCCGAGTTCGACGTCGACCATCAGCTCAACCATCTGCGCGCCATAGCCGAAAAGCGCGTAGGGCTCACCCTGGCCATTGTCGTCGAGCGGCGTGGTCGGCGGATCGAAGGTTTCCTCGACGAGGGCAACGAAGCCTGCCTCATCCACAGGCAGGCTTTCGAGCATGACTTCGCGGATGGCATCTCCTTCCACGACCCGCAACACACGCTCCTGCAAGTCAAGCCTCGCTTCGCCAGAAGCGTTGGCGTGGCGGAGCAGGTCCTGGCGAAGGGCCTCGCCTGCGCGCTTCGCCGCCATTCCGGAAATGAAGGTCTGACGGGATGCCGAGGTCTTGCCGGCATCAGGGGTCTGATCGGTATCAGCGCTTTCCAGTCGGAAAACATCGAGCGGCAGGCCGAGCGCATCAGCGGCCATCTGCGCGATGACGGTGTTCGAGCCTTGGCCGATGTCGACCGCGCCCTGAAACAGCACGACGGATCCGTCCCGACGCAGCCCGAGTTTGATGGTCGATGGATTGGGCAAAGCGGTGTTGCCGCAACCATACCAGCAACACGCAATCCCCACACCGGCCGCGCCGCGGCCTCGGTCGACGTTTTCTTTGTCGGCGCATGCCCGAGCCCAATGGGGCTGAAGCGCTTCGAGGCAGGCCTTGATACCCACCCCGTCCCGGAAGGACTGGCCGGTGACCGTGGGGATGTTGTTGTCGAGCGCGTTCTTCAAGCGAAAGGCCAGGCGGTCCATGCCGATGGCGTCGGCGAGCTGGTCGTAGAGGGTTTCCTGGGCGATCCCCGCCTGCGGCACGCCGAAACCGCGGAAGGCGCCGGCGACCGGTCCATTGGTGTGGATGGCGCGCGCTTCGGCGCGGTAGTTCGGCAACGTGTAGGGACCGCCTGCATGAACCGGCACGCGGTTCGCGACCGTCGGTCCCCAGGAGGCATAGGCGCCGGTGTCGAAGCGACCATCGAAGGTCAGGGCCGTAATCTGCCCCTCTCGCGTCACGCCGGCGCGCATGTTGATGCTGGCGGGATGGCGCTTGGTCGAGGCCATCATCGATTCGGGCCGGCTATAGACAAGACCGACCGGCTTGCCGGTCAGCCAGGCCGCGAGCGCGACATAGGGCTGGGTAGAAAGGTCGAGCTTCGAACCGAATCCGCCGCCGACGGCGGTCGGCAGAATGCGCACCTGCTCCGCTTCGATGCCGAGAATATCGGCCAGGGCGTCGCGGTTCATATAGGGAGCCTGCGTGCAGCACTGGACTTCGATACGATCGCCGACGCGTCTCGCAAATCCAGCTTCAGGTTCGATATAGGCATGCTCGATGAAGGGCGTCTCGATATGGCGTTCGAGGACGACATCGGCTTTGGCAAAGCCGGCCTCGACGTCGCCGCATAGAACCTTGCCCGCGGCCAGGAGATTGCCGGGCCGCTCGTCATGGATAGCGGTTGCCCCCTTCTCCGCAGCCGCCTCCATCTCAAGACATGCCGGCAGTTCCTCGAAGGTCAACGGCATGTCGTCAACCTTAAGCCGTTCGATTGCTTCGGGATCGCCGAGGACAGCCGCAACCGCCTCGCCCTTGAAGCGCGCCCTGCCCTCGGCGAAGACCGGCTGATCGACGAAAGCCGGGATGACGCCATGGCGGTTGACGCCGGGGACGTCATCCGCCGTCAGGATGCGCTCCAGACCGGGCCTGGCCTCAATGAAGGCCTGGAGATCGCCGAAGGTGAAGCGGGCGTGATGATAGGGCGAGCGGATGACCTTGAGCGACAGCGCGTTTTCAGGAATGCCATCAGCGCCGAACAGCTCTCGGCCATCGATCTTCTGAATCCCATCGACGCGCGGCACGGAGCAACCGACGGCAGCATCCGCATGAACGTCCGATAGGGCCTCATCGGCCTTCCAGGACACGTCTTCCAGTGTCGATGCGATCACCGCCTGAATGATCTTCCGATAGCCGGTGCAGCGGCAAAGCACGCCGCCAAGGGCATCGCCGACCGCCTCCTCCGAGAGGTCGGCACCAGTTCGTATTGCCGCGAACGCGCTGATCAGCATGCCCGGCGTGCAGATGCCGCACTGAGCAGCGCCGTGGCGCTGAAAGGCCGCCTGCAGTCTCCGGCCGAGATCGTCGTTCTCAAGCGCCTCGGCCGTCATCACCTCTCGGCCGTCGATCTGGCTTGCAGCCACCATGCAGGCGCAGACGACCTCACCATCGAGCAAAACCGAGCAGGCGCCGCAGTCGCCGGCATCACAACCGACTTTGGTGCCGGTAAGGCCGAGACGCTGGCGCAGGGTGGCGGTAAGCCGCTCCGTTGGTTGAACGTCGAGAGCAATCTTCTGACCGTTGACGACGGCCTCGATGCCTAGGTTGATCATAAACGCCCCGCTGCGCTTGTCAGCGAGCGGCGAACCAACACCAGCGCGGCGCGGCGCCGATAAGGTGCCGTCGCTCTGACATCATCGATCGGCGTGAGCGGATCCACATGGTCTGATGTCACAATGTCCGGAAGCTGATCGAGAGGGGCTCCTGCCAGATCCCGCTCGAGTGCGGTCAGACGGATCGCAACGGGTGAGCAGGCGCCGATGGCAACCCTCGCCTTCGCAACCCGCCCGTCCGCGGCGGCCAGACGAACGGCCGCCATCACGATCGAGATCACCAGATATTTTCTTGCACCCAGCTTTCGAAAATCGCTGGCGCCGAGCGTGGCCTCAGCCGGGATGATGATGGCGGTCATCAGCTCGTCCGCCTGAAGCGCGGTCTTCCGGTAACCGGTGAGGAACGCATCCAGCGGAAGAACACGGCGCCCCCGCCGGGAAGCGAGTTCGACCGAAGCGTCCAAGGTCAGCAGCGGCGGCACGCCGTCGGCAGCGGGTGAGGCATTACAGAGATTGCCGGCGACGGTTCCGGCATTTTGAATCTGTACCGAACCGACCTCGATAGCCGCCTGTTTCAGGCCATCGAATGCCGGTGGCAAATCGCTGCGAAGCAGATCGCTCCAACGCGCCAAAGCGCCGATCCGAACGCCCTTGTCGGTTCGATCAATGCTTCTGAGCTCGGAAAGACCGCTGATATCGAGAACCGGCCGCTCGATCCGACGGTCGACATGGGCTGGATAGACATCGGTGCCGCCCGCCAGAACGCACCAGGCTTGGTTTGCGAGATGATCCAGCGCATGTTCGAGACGAGTAGGGCGGGCGAACGACATGACGTTTTGGCCTCACACGCCGACCCCATTTAAAGATCGGATTTATTCTGGTTCAGACCTCGGTTTTTTGACATTGGCCCGCCCCCGGAGCCTTGTCAAACTGCGGCCCCCTCTTCGCCCCTGTCCGCTACCAGCCCCAGTGTAGTCTCCCCCCTTGAACGCGAGCGGACCGCGTGTCGGCGCGCCATCCGCCAACTGATCGTGGATTACGGCCCAAACGAGCAGAACAACAATCCCCATGATCTGAAGCACAAAGAAAAGCGTGTCGATCATTGATCAACGGCCTCCCGGCGCAACCGCGTTGCTAAGCCTTTGGAGAGCCTGGGAGGCTGCGCTGAAAAAAACCCTTTTAAGTTGCAAAATTTCAAAAATCACTACTCCCTTAGGTTGCGCTTCAGCAGCCGCTATGCTCTACCAAAAATCAAGACATCCATCCAGACAAACAACTTATTAGTTTTTTCAATTGGCCTGACGCTGGATCCTCTCCTCCATGCGCGACCTGCTGTTCCTGTCGGTCTTCTCACCGCTGGCTTTGCTGAGCCTGATCCATCCATGGAGTGGGCTGCTGGCGTTCGGCTGGATCGCTTTCTTGAAGCCACACATGCTGATCTGGTCCTTCGCGGCGCAGATTCCATTCAACCTCATAATCGCGGTGACCACGGCGATTGGTTTGGCGATCTCCAAGGAAAAAAAGATACCGACCTTCGACCTGACCGCCGGTCTGCTGGTAGCCCTGGTCGTGATCGCAGCACTGTCGACCACCGTTTCGCTGGCGCCAGAGATCTCCGAAGTCGAGTTCGTCAAGCTGACCAAGACCATGGCGTTCCTGTTTCTTCTTCGGGTCATGTTGACCAGCCGGGTTCGACTGCATGGCTATATCTGGCTCATGGCCTTCGTCATGGGATATTTCGGATTGAATGGCGGCACGTTGTTCATCGTTACGGCAGGCGATCACAACCTTGCCGGACCGCCCAGATCCGAGATCTCCGATCGCAACCACCTGGCGCTCGCCATGCTGCTCGCCATTCCGCTGATGAACTATCTGCGCATGCAGTCGGCGCATCGCTGGATGCAGATCGGGCTGATCGGCGCCATGGTCATGACCGTGTTGGCCGTGCTCGCCACCTACTCGCGCGGCGGATTTATCGGCCTTCTCGCCATGGGGGCTTTTCTCTGGTGGAAATCGAAGAACCGCATCCTCGCTTTGGTGACCGTCATCCTGGTCGCCTTCGCCTTGCACAGCGTCGCTCCCGATCCTTGGAAGGAGCGCATGGGCACGATCGAAACGGCGAAGACGGAGGACAACTCCTTTAAGCTCCGGCTCCAATCCTGGCATGCTTACTTGGCTGCAGCCATCGATCGGCCGCTGACCGGAGCCGGCCTCTATGCTCTCCAGACTGCTCCGGTCTATTTCAGCTATGCGCCCGGAAAAGACCTGATCGACATCGCCAATGACCGTCCGCGCGCCGCCCATAGCATCTATTTCGAGGTCCTTGGAGAACTCGGCTTCGTCGGCTTCTTGGTCTACATGGCCCTGCTTGCAACAGGGTTTTGGAATGCCCGCTGGCTGATTCGCGAGGCCCGAGGGCGACCCGAGCTGGATTGGATGGGCGATCTCGGCCGCATGGTCCAGGTCAGCATGATCGTCTTCTGCGTCGCGGGCGCTGCGCTTTCCATGGCCTTCTACGACTACTTCCTGTCGCTTCTGATCGTGCTCTCGGCGGTGCGCCAGATGGCTGGCGAAAAGGTCCGCAGGCCAAGAAGAAGTACCAGCAGGCGCGGCGAGCAAGCACCCGTGGCGGTCGACCCCTCGACCATCGCCGGCATCTGGGAAAAGGCCGCTGATACCAAGGTCACCAGACTTCGTGGACGCCGCCAGGGTGAGCGGCTGGTGCCAAGCAGGCGTGCGGCAAAATGATGAAGGCGACCATCGATCGCCCGGCGGCGAGAACGAAGCACAAGAGCTCTGACGTTCCGTCAGCCATGATGGACAAACCCGGCAGAGGCGCCTGCTCGCTTCTATTGATCAGCTGGTATTTCCCGCCGGACAATGCGATCGCCGCAATCCGTCTCGGCAAGATGGCGCGCTTCTTCGAGAAAGCCAGCCATCGCGTGCGCGTTATTGCGCCCGAATCGCAAAGCGACGACCAATCCCTGGCTCTCGAGATCGACGATCACGCGGTCACCCGAACCCGCTATCTCGATCTCGACGGCAGGTTCAACCCAGCCAACCGATCGAAGCTTGGCGTTGACGAGCGGACAGCGCCCAACCCGCCCCTCGGCAGGCGTCTTCTCGGCAGGACAAGGCGCTTTCTGGGCCGCATCTATCGCGGTATCGCCTTTTATCCCGACAAGCGCGCGGACTGGTGCTTCACCCTCATTCCTGAGCTGTTTCGCCTGATCCGAAGCGAGCGGCCGGATGTGATTCTGGTCAGCGGACCACCCTTCTCCTCCTTTCTGGCGGCCGCCTTGGCCGGCTGGTGGTTCGACATTCCCTGGATCGGCGAGTTCAGGGACCGCTGGGCCGATGATCCCTACGTCGCTCAGCCGGTACTTCGCCGCTGGATCGACCATCGCCTGGAACGTTTCGTGACGAGCCGAGCTGCGGGCATCGTTACCGTATCCGGCATCTGGTCCAGCTTCTATGCCGGCAAATACGGCCTCCCGACCGAAACGGTGATGAACGGGTTCGATCCGAAGGACTTCAGCCTGGACCTCGACCCACCGCCGGGCCTGCCGGTGCGCATCCTGCATGCCGGCACGATCTATCCGGGACGCCGCGATCCCAGGCCGTTGTTCGAGGCCATCAGGCGAGCAGGCTTCAGCGCCGATGAAGTTCGCCTGCAGTTCTACGGACGGCAGCTCGACACGGTCAAAGCGCTTGCTGAAGACATGGGGCTTGCCGACCTCGTCGAGACGGGGAACGCCGTTCCCTATAAGGACGCCGTCGCCATGCAAAAGCGCGCCGATGTTCTGCTGCTCATGCAATGGAACGATCCCGCAGATGAAGGCAACGTGCCTGCCAAGATCTTCGAATATTTTGCGACCAATCGGCAGATTCTCGGCCTCGGCCCGCTGAATGGCGTTCCGGCCAATCTGGTGCGCGAACGGCATGCCGGGATCTATTCGAACAATCCTGATCAAATCGGCGCCAAGCTAAGGTCCTGGATCGACGAAAAACGCCTTACCGGATGCGTGGCGCCGCCCTTGCGCAAAGCGGCAAGCGGGCTCGAGCGGGACGCGCAATATCGGCGACTGCAGCATTTTTGCCAGACCGCGAACCAGGAGGAAAAGCAAAGGCGACAGAATGCAGAGCAAGGTAAGAATACGGCGATCGCGGCAACCCTGAAGAGCTCCTATTTCGCCGAAATTCGTCAGGACCATCTCGTGCAACCGATTCTCACGGCGATCATCGACACCGAGGCGGACTTCGACTGGCACGGCCCCTTTTCGAGGGATGATCACGGCACCGCGTCGATCCACCATCAGGTCAGAACCCAGCGCCTGTTCGACCGATACGGCATCAAGCCGACCTATCTGATCGATTATCCCGTCGCCACCGACGAAACGGCCTGCCGCGTGCTGAAGGGCTTCCTTGACGACGGCGTTGCCGATGTCGGCATCCAGCTCCATCCCTGGACCAATCCCCCCTTCGACGAACTTCTGTCGGCACGAAACTCCTATCCGTCCAACCTGTCGCGAGATCTGCAGCGCGCCAAGATCGAAACGCTGATCGACGCCGTCCGGCGCCATCTCGGCATCGAGCCCAGAGTCTTCAAGGCCGGACGCTACGGGTTCAATGACGACACGGCCGAGCTCCTGGAAGAGTTCGGATTGGACATTGACACAAGCGTCGTGCCATTTACCGACTTCAGCCCGGTGCAGGGCCCAGATTTTCAAGACGCACCTCGCCGTCCTTTCTGGTTCGGGCGAAAGCGACGCCTGCTGGAATTGCCTGTCACCCGCAATCTCTGCGGGATGCTCGGCCGACATCTCGGCCCGTCCCTCCTGCCCGCCATACAAAGCCGGGCTGGCACGGCCTGCCATCTTCCAGGATTGTTTGCGCGTTCAGGCCTCCTCGATCGTTTGACCCTGACGCCGGAAGGCATGGCGCTCGACGAGCTGAAGACGCTCACCAGGACCCTGATCGGGCGCGGCGAGCGCATCTTCTCCTTCGTTTTCCATAGTCCGTCCGTGGCGTCGGGCAACACGCCTTATGTACGGAACGAGCAGGAACTTCAGGCCTTTCTCAACCGGATCGAACACTATCTGCAGTTCTTCACCGCCGATCTCGGCGGCCAAGGCCAAAGCGCGCTTCAGCTTCGCGACCAGCTCTTAGGCAACCTTGCAGGTGATGAAAGCAAGAGTCGGAGCGGGTCCGCCACTGGCCAGCAAACGAAGGAAACCATGAATGCCGACCTACCCGTCTGAAAGCTCCTTCGATGTCGCGGCATGGCGTCTGCCGCTGACGGTCCTCCTGGCGACGCTTGCTCTGCTCCTGGTCATTACGGCGGACAGCGCGCTTAGCATGGTGAAGCTCTGGCAAGCGGCGACCACCTATCATCATTGTTTTCTGGTCCTGCCGATCGCGCTCGGCCTGATCTGGATGAAGCGGGCAGAGCTGAAACGGCTAACGCCCAGCCAGGACATGCTTGCTCTGATACCGCTTGGCGCCTTCGCGTTCCTCTGGCTGATCGGCCATGCTGGCCAGATCCAGCTGTTCGAACATGTTGCCCTGGTCGGCATCGCGATCAGCCTGACCGTGACCCTTCTCGGCCGGGAGATCGCGAGGGTCATCGCCTTTCCGCTGGCCTTTCTTTTCTTCATGGTGCCGTTCGGCGATGTTTTCGTGCCGGGCCTTCAGCAATTCACGGCCAATTTCTCCGTAGCGCTGCTTCAGCTCGCCGACATTCCGGTCTTCCATGATGGCATCATGATCGAGACGCCTACCGGGCTCTTTGAAGTCGCCGAGGCCTGCGCCGGCATCCGCTTCCTGATCGCCAACATCATGATCGGCGTACTGTTCGCCTATCTCTCCATGAGCCGTCCCTGGCAATGGGCGGCGTTCATGGCGCTTGCGGTCATCCTGCCGATCATCGCCAACGGCTTTCGCGCTTTCGGCATCATCCTGATCGCCTATCTGACCGACAATGAATATGCCGCCGGCGTCGACCACATCGTTTATGGTTGGGGCTTCTTCGCGGTGATCATGCTGGTCTTCCTCGCCATCGGCAACGCCATCGCCGACTGGCCATCAGCGGTGGACGACGGCGGCGAGGACGTGCGCGGAACAACCGGCAGAAAAGCCTGGTCCTCTCTCGGTGCCCTTCCTGCTTTGCTTCTGGTTGCGGCAGCGCCCGCCTATGCGAACCTTGTCATGAAGCAAGGATCGGACGATGTCGTGATCGATCCCAAGCTGCTGCTCGAGCCGGCCTTGGCCCTCGATCTCGGCCCGGTCTGCAAGGCGGATCACGCGCCCGCCGGCGCCTGGCGGCCCCGCTTCGAGCAAGCCGACATGACCCAGGGCCTGATCATCGACTGCGGCGGTCAGCCGGTCGACCTGTTCCTGGCCTATTACGCACAGGAGCGCGAGGGTGCGGAACTGATCCAGCACAATAACCGCCTCGCGGACGGCGAAAGCTGGACTCGAACCACCAAGTCCTGGCACGACTCCGGCATCGAGGGATTGCCCGCCGCCATCAAGAAGGAGGAGCTCTACGGTCGTCATGCCGGCGACCGGCTGGTTGTCGCCTGGTACTGGATAGGCGGACGGCTGATCGCCGAGGACTGGCAGGCGAAAGCCTATCGGCTCTATCGAAAGCTGCTCGGCAAGGATGAGCCCGCTGCCCTGATCGCGCTCAGCACGCCTTATGTGGACCGCCCGGACGACGCCTTGCCCGACATCGAGGCGGTCCTGGAACAGCACAAAGGCATCGCCGCCTATTTGGCCGAGCTCGGGGAGCCGATGGCTCGGGAAAGCCTCGCCGATAATGGCGGCTTCGAGCTGAAGGCGGAGTGATGCGGGTTCTCCACGTCCTCAATCACGGCCTTCCGACCCAGGACGGCTATGTGCATCGCACCCACGGTCTTCTCGAGGGGCAGCGTGCGCATGGTATCGAAACCTTCCATCTGACCTCGCCGCGCCACGAGCACCCTACACCCGGTCCGATGGAGGAAATCGAGGGATGGCAGTTCTTCCGCACCCTTGAAAAGGGCATGGAACCGCGTCTGCCATTGTTTCGTGAATTGATGGAGATGCGGGCGACGAGAGCACGGGTCGTTGAGGTCGCCAATCGCGTCCGCGCCGACGTCATCCAGGCCCATTCGCCGCTCTTGAATGGCTATCCCGCCCTTTGGGCGGCGCGTCAGCTCGGCATACCCATCGTCTATGAGATCCGGGCTTTTTGGGAGGATGCGGCCGTCGATCAGGGCACCACGCGCGAGAACAGCGCCCGCTACCGCACAATCCGTCGTCTGGAAACCAACCTCTGCCATCGTGTGGACGCGATCACCACGATCTGCAACGGCCTCGCCGATCAGCTGTCCTCACGCGGTATCCCGAGAGACAAGATCGACATCGTACCGAACGCTGTCGATCCAATGCGCTTCTTCGGCCTGTCAGACCCCGATCCCACGCTGGCAAAGCGGTTCGATCTTGAGGGCTGCACCGTGCTCGGCTTCATCGGTTCATTCTATACATATGAAGGGCTTTCGCTTCTCATCGACGCCGTACCGGCGCTCTTGAAAACCCATCCTGACCTACGGCTGCTTCTGATCGGCGGCAACCAGGACGAACCGGCCCTGCGCGCGCAGGTCAGCCGAAAAGACCTGGACGGCAAGGTGATCTTCACCGGCCTTATCCCGCATGCAGACGCCCCAGCTTACTACAGCCTGATCGATCTTTGCGTCTATCCGCGTCTGCCAATGCCGCTGACCGATCTGGTGACGCCACTGAAGCCGCTCGAAGCCATGGCGGCCGGGCGCATCGTGATCGCATCCGACGTCGGCGGTCATAAGGAGCTCATCAAGGATGACCAAACTGGCTACCTTTTCGAGGCTGGCTCGCTTAACGCTTTGATCAAGCGATTGCAGGATGCCCTTGCATCCAAGGATCACTGGTCGCAAATTCGTGCCAATGGTCGGCACATGGTGGCCGAACGCAACTGGCAGGCGGTCACCGAGATCTACAGGCCGCTCTTCGAACGTCTATGTCGGACAAAAATCGCGGCCTGAGCCAGGGGCCGTCTCGATAAGGCCCATGCAGCAACAAGACCATACAACCGGCTTCGGCCTCTATATCCACTGGCCCTTCTGCCGCTCGAAATGCCCCTATTGCGACTTCAACAGCCATGTCGAGGGGCGGGTCGATCATGACAGCTGGCGAAAGGCCTTGCTTTCAGAGCTCGATCATGTCGCCGACGCTGTCGGCCGTCGCCCGCTGACATCGATCTTCTTCGGCGGCGGCACACCCTCGCTGATGGCGCCGAAAACCGCAGAGGCGTTGATCCATCGAGCGATCGAGCGCTTTGGCGCCGATACCGGAATCGAAATCACGCTTGAGGCCAACCCGACATCCGCCGAGCGCCAGCGTCTGGCGGACTTCAAGGAAGCCGGTGTCAACCGCCTCTCCTTGGGTGTGCAGGCCCTCGATGATGAAGCCCTCCGCTTTCTCGGGCGCGAGCACAGCGCGAAGGAAGCCCTTGCCGCCGTCGATCACGCAGCCGGGCTCTTTTCCCGCTTTTCGTTCGATCTGATCTATGCGCGTCCGAATCAGACGCTCGATGCTTGGTCCGCCGAGCTGAAGCAGGCCCTTGACCATGCAGGCGGCCATCTCAGCGTCTATCAGCTGACCATCGAGCCGGGCACGCGCTTCTTCAACCTCCATCGACAAGGTCATCTACGGCTGCCGGAGGATGACATCCAGGCGGACATGTTCGAGCTGACCCGCGCCATGCTGACGGAAGCCCGCCTTCCACCTTATGAGATCTCCAACCATGCGGCCGAGGGCGAGGCCTGTCGTCACAATCTCGTCTACTGGCAGGCGGGCGACTATGCCGGTATCGGCCCAGGGGCGCATGGCCGCCTCACGATCGGCGATCAGCGCTTTGCGACCAGCACCGAGCGCATGCCTCGGGCCTGGCTGGAACGGGCGCTGGAAAACGGCCATGGCGAGCTGCCGCGGGAGCCGATTTCAGGAGATGAGCAGGTGGTTGAGATGCTGCTGATGGGCCTTCGGCTGGAAGACGGGATCGACATCTCGAGGCTGGAGCGCGTGAGCGGCCGCCCGCTGCGGGCCACATTGAACGCCTGGGCGATCGAGAGGTTCGAGGAGGAGGGCTGGATCGATCTGTCTGATCGGCGCCTTCGGGCGACGTCCGAGGGGCTTGCCCGGCTTAACGCCATCATCGGCGCCTTGCTGGACCCGCCAGCTTCGCCGCCACAATCGGATGAACAAACCAGCATCGAAGCGTTGGTCAATGGATGATTAACGTCCGATTAACGTTGGTTTGCTAACCATGATGCGATCAGACAAAGTCGGATTTCGTATGATCTCGATCCTAAACGGGCTCCTCCGGACGCTCCTCTTGTTAACCATGCTCCTGCTACCGGCGGGCGCAGCGCTGGCGGCAGAGGCGAACGATGCCGGCTCGTCCGACATCGATCCCGCCAGGGTCGAGGGCCTGGTCAAGACGCTGGAAGATCCAGAGGCGCGCGCCAAGCTTATCGATCAGCTGAAAGCCCTGACCGCCGCTGAGACCGAGTCGAGTGAAGCGCACACAGTTGATGAGCTCGGCCTTGGGTTCGTCGACCTGGTCACCCGGCAGATCGACATGCTGGCACGCGCCTCGGTCGAGATTTCGTCGACGATCGTCGATCTCCCCGACCTGACCGACTGGCTGTTCGAGCAGGTCACGGATCCAACACTCCGCGACTATTGGATCGACCTTCTCGTCAAGCTTGCCGTGACCCTCGGCGGCGGCATCATCGCTTATCGCCTTACCAGGCGTTTCATGAACCCGACCATCGATCGCTTCTATAACGAGCGCCCGGATGGCCTGGTCGCCAAGGTCCCCTTGGCCTTGCTGCGCGGTGCGCTTCGCCTCATTCCGATTTTTGCTTTCACGGCCATTGGTTACGGCCTTTTGACCCTACTCGGGGACTGGAACGGAGATGCGGTATCTGTCCTCGGTCGCTCGCTGGTCGATGCGACCATCTTCTGCATGGTTCTGGTGGTCGGCGCCCGCACCGTCCTGGCGCCATCCGCCCCCGGACTGCGGCTGGTCAATCTGTCTGATGGGCATGCCCGTTATATCTTCAACTGGATCAAGCGTTTCATCTATCTGATCGCCTACAGCTACGTGGTCGCGCATAACGATTTCGTCCTCAAGATCCCCGGCAGCATCTATGGCGGCATCAACCGAGCGCTCGGCCTCGTCGTGGTCCTGATGCTCATCTATCTCGTCCTTCGTAATCGCAAAACCGTCGCCCATTGGCTGCGCGGTCATGACCATGAAGACAGTGACCAGGTCATGCAGGTGCTCGGCCGCTGCAGGCGTCTCGTCGCCGACATTTGGCCGGTCTTCGCCATTTTCTATATCGTCAGCACCTACCTGATCTGGGCGCTCGCCATCCCCGGTGGCTTCTCCCTTTTGTTCCGAGGCGGCGTGCTCACCACGCTTCTCCTGGCGATCGCCCGCCCGCTTGCCTACGGCGTCGAGCGCGCGCTCGGCCAGGGCCTGTCCCTCGGCACGGGAATCCGCCGTCGCTATCCGGCGTTCGAGCGCAGGATCAACCGATATCTCGGACTGCTGCAGGGCTTTGCGGTCTCACTCGTTTACTTCGTGATCCTTCTGACCCTGGTGCATATCTGGGGTTTCAACCTGTTCACACTGGTCGGCGGATGGCTGAGCGACGAAGCCTGGGGCAAGCTCAAAAGCGCCGCCATCGTCGTTGCCGTGAGCTTCCTGGTCTGGGAGCTGATCAGCACGCTGATCGAGAACTATCTCGACGCCATCGACGACAGCGGCACCCGGATCGAGCGCAGTGCCCGGGCGCGCACGCTTTTGCCGCTGTTGCAGACCTTTCTCTTCCTCCTGATCTGCACGGTCGTGACCCTGACCACGCTTTCGACCCTCGGCGTCGACGTCACGCCGGTCCTGGCTGCGGCCGGCGTCATCGGCATCGCCATCGGCTTCGGTTCGCAAAAGCTGGTGCAGGACATCATCAACGGCCTCTTCATCCTGTTTCAGGACACGATCGCCGTCGGCGAAGTCGTCGATGTCGCCGGACATTCCGGGGTGGTCGAGCACATTTCGGTGCGGACCATCGGTCTTCGCGATCTTTCCGGACGGGCCCATACCATTCCGTTTAGCGAGGTCACCACGATCACCAACCACACCAAGGACTACGCCTTCGCCGAGCTCAATATCGGCATCGGCTATCGTGAGGATGTGGACGAAGTGATCGAAGTGATCCGTCAGATCGGCGCCGAGCTCGAGACCGACCCGGTTCACGGACAAAACATCCTGGAGCCGATCCAGGTGCTGGGCGTGGATCAGTTCGCCGACAGCGCCGTCATCATCAAGGCGCGGATTAAGACCAATCCGATGACCCAATGGGCTGTGAAGCGAGCGTTCAATCGCCTGATGAAATACCGTTTCGACGAACTCGGCATCGAGATCCCCTACCCGCATCAGACCATCTATTTCGGCGAGGACAAGGAAGGCCTGGCTCCGGCGGCCCACATTCTGGTCGGCGAGCAAAAGCGACGCACCGCCTCTGTTCAGGCCAGGGAAAGCAACGATAAGCCGAAAGACATCCCAACGATGCGCGTGGTCAATGACAACATGCCGGATGAGGCTGGCGATGACTGACTATGATACCCGTGCCTATAGCTATGGCGGAATTAAGCGGCAGATGCAGCGCGGCACCAACGACCATGAGCGCCATCTTCGGCAAGCCTGGGTCGATCGTGTGCTCAATATTCTGGACAGCGACAATCTGATCACCCAGGCCGCATCGGGCATGGCCGATGCGGACGGTCTGCTGTTCGATTGCAATGTCGCCCCGCTGGTCTGGGACGATCCGCGCGTCGCCTATCGACGCCAACAGCTCGAGGGGAGCGACGTTACCGTCGAACTGGTCGATCACGAGCTCAATGTGGCAGGCAAAACGTTCAAACGGACGAAGGTCAAGGTCGCCTTTACGGGTTAGCGAGGCGTTCGATACAGAAGGTCCCCTCGACATCGACAAAACTTGGCCGCAAACCGTCAATCTTGGCGACTGCGGAAGGGTATCAAATGATGTGGTCATACCACTAGCGCTGCGACCGCAGCGGATACAGTCATTAAGACAATCGCAATCAATTGATGTTATGCGAAGAGACTTCGGCATTTTTCGGAGTCAGGTGATGTGGTCAAGCCACTAGTCGGTATCGGCCTTTTCGATTTCCTGTGCAGAGCGCTCCAATATCAAAAGCTCCAATCCTGCCGCCTTGTCGAACCAAGACCGCCGACCGATCACCAGCCCCTTCTGTTCGAGCTTGGCGATCGCTTGGTCGAGACCGTCGACGCCCTCGAACAGCGGTCGGCCGGCGCCGAGCCTCACTTCATGGGCGATGCTTAAATGAAACTCTTGAAAACCACCCTCATCGAGGATCCAACTGAACACGCCGGTCCCACCGACAACGGCAACATCAGCCGTTGCGCCAGCGACGGCGGCAATAGCCGATGCCGGCGCCACATCCTCGGAATTGACCCACCAGGTTCTGACATCCTCTCGGATGACCGCGCGCACGCCGCGGGATACCACCAGTCGGCGACGTTGCTTCGCGTTGGGCGCCGCTTCATGGGTATGGCGACCGAGAAGAGTGATGTCGGCGCGATCGAGCGCAGCCTGGAAATAGGCCCAGTCAGCATCGAAACGCAGCGCATCGGGCATGCGCCCCTGATCGTCGGCGATAAAGCCGTCCGCCGACACGACGGCGTATCCTTTGAATGTCACCGTCATGACTTATGTCAATGACCTTGGGGTTTCCATTGTTGAAGCCTATCGTTCTTATACCGGAACGCCAACCGGGGATCAGCGGGCGATGACGGCCATGGGAGCACGCTAATGGTAACCAAGAATAGTCGGCAGGCGCGTGGCGCTCGGAAAAACGGTGTCGATAATTCCGGCGACCTACCGGACACTAAGGGCGAGACCACGGCGTCCAGCAAGGAGAGCAAAGCGGTTTCCACGAAACGGGCCGCAAAGGCCCGCCATGAGCTTGCCGAAAAGCGCCATGACGCAGACGTCATTCGTCGTTTCTTTGAAAGCGGCGAGTATCCTTATAAGCGCAAGATGCCGAGAGCGGCTTACGAACGGCGCAAGGCCGAGCTGCAAGTCGAGCTTCTCAAGGTGCAGCGCTGGGTCAAGGAAACCGGCGAACGGGTGATGATCCTGTTCGAAGGCCGCGACGCGGCGGGCAAGGGCGGCACGATCAAGCGGTTCATGGAACACCTCAATCCGCGCGGCGCCAGGGTGGTCGCCCTGGAAAAACCCACCGAGACCGAGAGCGGCCAGTGGTATTTCCAACGTTATGTCAGACACTTCCCGACCGCAGGCGAAATCGTACTGTTCGACCGGTCCTGGTATAATCGCGCCGGTGTCGAGCGGGTGATGAACTTCTGCAGCGCCCAGGATTATCTGGAGTTCATGCGTCAAGCACCGGAACTGGAACGCATGCTGGTCAGAAGCGGCATCCGGCTTTTCAAATACTGGTTCTCTGTGACCCAGGACGAGCAGCGCCGGCGTTTTGCACGGCGAAAAAACGATCCGCTCAAGCAGTGGAAGCTGTCGCCGATGGATCTCGCCTCAGTCGAACGCTGGTCCGACTACACCGAGGCCAAGGAGGCCATGTTCTTCTACACCGACACGGCCGACGCACCCTGGACGGTCATCAAATCCGACGACAAGAAGCGGGCCCGCCTGAATTGCATGGCGCACTTCCTGGACAGCCTGCCCTATCCGGACAAGAACACCAGGGTAGTCCGCGGGCCGGACAGCCTTATCGTCGGGGCCAGTTCACATGTCATCGGGGCTAGCGATCACATCCTCGGTAAGAACCCACACTCCGGCAGCGGGGGACGACCGGATGAATGACGCGAGAAAGCAACTAAAGATTTTTCTATGAACCAAACTGCTCAATTAATGATTTCTTAGCCTTTTTCTGCTTTAGTCGCCGCTGATATGTGCGGTGGCCGGCCACCGTCTCACCGCCCCTCGGGAGATTGGTGTTGCAGGCAGCGATCGTCACGGGTGCCGATCACGGCTATTTCCCTTTGATGCACGCTCTGCTGCAAACGCTCCATCGCACCGTAGCGGACTCGGCTTGTCGACTGCTGGTCCTCGATTTCGGGCTGACGCCTGATGAGCGCGCAACCGTCGAAGCTCTTGTTGATGCGATCGTCCGTCCCGAGTGGTGGTTTGACGTACCGGAACATCTCCGTCTTCCGCGCAATCTCGGCTACGCCGCGCGCCCGATGATCCCCGACTATTTTCCGGGTTACGACGTCTATCTTTGGCTGGATGCCGACATCTCGGTTCAAGACGGCCAGTTCGCTTCAGCTTTCCTATGCGCCGCAGACGATGGCGCGCTTGCCATCGTCGAAGAGGCGGACCCTTCCTATCGAACCGAGCTCTACGCACTTAAATGGCGCGTTGGCAATGCCTTTCGCTGCTTCGGCCCTCTTGGCGGCTTGCGCCTTTGCCTGGGGCGTCAGATCAACTCAGGCGCCTTTGCCCTTCGCGCTGATGCGCCGCACTGGAAGGCGTGGCAATGGCGCTATCAAGAGGCCGTGATGCGTGCCGGTCGCGCCAATCTCGATCAGCACGCGCTCATGGCTACGCTTTGTCTGGACGGTCTTCCCGCATCATACCTCGGCAGTACCTATAACTGGATCTGCGCACGCAGCCAGCCGGTCTGGGACGACGTTCGTCAGTCATTCTGCCGGCCTTCGCCCCCTTTTGAGCCGATAAGCGTTCTGCACCTGGCCGGTCGTCAAAAGGAAGGCTTGTACCAAATCAGGACCCTTGCAGGCGGCACCAAGGCCATGCCGCTTTCCTATGCCGACATCGGCGAGATTCCTTTGGAGCCCGAGGCGGCAAGCGCCTAGTTCGGCTGCATTCGCTTTTCGGAGGCCTTGGTCAGCTTCCCGCAGCAAGCTCGGCAATACGTTGATCAAGAGCGGCGATCAGGTCATCATAACCGCCGTTCTTCAAGACCGATGAGAACTCGGCACGCTGCCGCGCCAGTTCGGAAAATTTCCCGTCCAGCATGACGTCGATGATCCGCCAGCCCTCAGCATCCGCAGAGCCGGCCGTCTCCCTCAAAACGAAGTTCAGGCCGACGTCAGGATCATGCGGTCGAATGATGCGATCATCGACGATCACCGTGTCGCGCGGTCCCGGCTTTTCGCCAAAGATCTCAAATCGCTCACCACCGTAGCCATCGAAGCGCGATGCGAAGGTGGCAATGCTCATGCGGCTGAAGCGCTCGACGAGATCCGTACGTTCCTGCTTATCGAGATCGTTCCAGGCGCGGCCCACGGCGATCTTGGCCATGAAGGCGAAATCGAAGGTCGAGCGTAGTACAGGGTCGAGTTTATCGTAACGTCCCTGGTAGCCGAGTGCATCTGCGGATTGCATGACGTCCAGGAGCGTCGTATTTAGCCTTTGCACCACGGCTTGCACGCCGCTGTCATTCGTCGCGGGAAAAGCCGGATTGGCGGCAAACATCAACATCACCGCCAGAATGACGGCGAAAGGCCTTCCGCTCCCATGCGTTCTACGCCTCATGTCGGCGCCCCAATCGAGACAAAAGATCACGTCTCCTTTCTCATGTGGTCGCGCTGTCCGGCATCCAGGAGAGTTGATTGCGATAGCACGATCCGCCGAAATCCAGAAGATGCCAGAACAAGGCTGAACCTGGCATGACCGACAATAGATCGCGTGAGATCCAGTCAATTCATGTCGACGGTCTATCGAGACACCCGATTGCTATCCTGGCCGTCCTGCTCCTGCTGACGGTTGCTTCCTTGATCTACAGCGCCGGCAACCTTCGGATCAACACCGATACCACCGACATGATCGCTGCCGAGGTGCCGTTTCGTCAGAACCATATCGCGTTTCAAGAGGCCTTTCCGGCATTCAAGGAAACGATCGTTGCGGTGATCGACGGCGACAGCCCTGAGCAAAGCGAAGAGGCCGCAAAGGCGCTGGCTGAAGCCATGGTTGCCGATAGCGAACATTTCGCCCAGATCGAACTTCCCGGAAGCGATCCGTTCTTCGAACAACATGGGCTTCTCTATCTCGATGCGGACGCGCTAACCGCATTGGGCGATCGCCTGGCGGCTGCACAGCCGCTTCTGGCTGCGCTTGCCGCCGCCCCTAATCTCAAAGGGTTTTCAGACTTTCTTCGCCTTGCGCTGGAGCAACGAGAGACTGAAGACATCCCGGAAACGCTGGATCAACTGTTCGACAAACTCGCCGAGGTCACCGAAGCTGCGGAAGCAGGCATTCCCAAGGATTTTTCCTGGCAGGAGCAGCTTGGCCAAAGCCCGGCGCGCGGCGGCAAGCGGCGTCTCCTGATCGTGGAACCCGCGATCGACTATGGCTCGCTGGCGCCCGCAGCCGGCGCGATCGAGGCCACCCGGACTATCGCGGCAGAGCTCGGCATCAATCAGCCGGGCGGCCCGACCATGCACCTGACCGGCTCCGCAGCCATCGAGCATGAAGAACTTAAAACAGTCAGCAGCGGTGCTGTCTTGGCCGGACTTTCGGCAACCGCAGGCGTTGCCTTTCTCCTGATCTTCGGCCTGGGATCGCTCCGACTGATCGTCGCCACACTTTTGACACTCCTGGTAGGCCTCATCATCACCGCCGGTCTCGCGACGCTCTTGATCGGGCAGCTCAACCTGATCTCGGTAACCTTCGCCGTCCTGTTTGTCGGCCTCGGCGTCGATTTCGGCATTCACCTCTGCCTGCGCTACCGGGAAGAGTTCGGACGCAGCGCAGCCCATATTGATGCGCTCAGACAGGCCATCAAGGCGGTTCGTCGGCCGCTCAGCCTCAGCGCCATCTGCGCCGGCCTCGGTTTCATCGCCTTCGTGCCAACCGATTATCAGGGGCTCGCCGAACTCGGCATCATCTCGGCGACCGGCATGGCGGTGGCGTGGACGACAAGTCTTCTGCTTTTGCCAGCCCTCCTCCATCTTATGCCACTCAAGTCGAAGGATCAGAAACAGGCAGCATCTGTCACGACGACCAACTGGACAGAGCGTTACGCCAGCAGCATTCTCGGGATCACCGTGATTGCCGCCGTCTCCTTGGTGCCCTTGCTCCCGCGGGTCACCTTCGACTTCAACCCCCTCAATCTTAAGGATCCAAACAGCGAGTCGGTGGCGACATTCCTCGATCTCGAGCGCAATCCCGACACCGCGACCAATATCATCAACATTCTCGCAGCCGATCTTGAACAAGCGGATCGCTTGGCGGGGCAGCTGCGCGAGACCGCCGGTATCGGCGAGGTGATCACACTCTCCAGCTTCGTGCCGAAGGACCAGACGGAAAAGCTCGATCTGATCGACGGCATGGCTTTTTTCCTGGGTTCGCTGACGCCGCCTGACAACATTGCGATCAGCGATGAGGAGAGAAAGGAGGCCTTCGACCAGCTACAGAACGTCCTGGATCAGGCCAAGCCCGAGGATGAGAGCGGCGCCAAACGGCTTCTCGAAAGCCTGAGTGTGCTTGGAGCAGATACCGGTGGTCCGGATAGCCCAGCCCTTATCGATCTCGAGCAGCGTCTGACGCGCTACCTCCCGAACCTGCTGGCGAGGCTGGATCGGGCGCTGCAGGCCGGTGAGGTCGATCTGGAAAGCCTGCCGCAAAGTCTGCACGAGGATTGGGTCAATGATGCTGGCGAAGCCAAGGTCATGGTCAGACCCACCATCGGCATTCACGACAACCGCGCACTTCAGCGCTTTGCCGATGCGGCCCTCGGTGCTGCGCCGACCGCAACCGGCACGCCTATCATCATCACCGAGGCGGGGCGCGTGGTCGTCGGCGCCTTCATCGAAGCCTCGATCATCGCCCTTTCGCTGATCACTCTCGTTCTGATCGTCGTGCTGCGCCGTCCGATGGATGTTCTGCTGGTGTTGATGCCACTGGCGCTCGCCATCCTGTTCACAGCGGGAACCTCGGTGTTCCTGGGCCTCGAGCTCAATTTCGCCAATGTCATCGTCTTGCCGCTGCTTCTCGGTCTCGGCGTGAGCGGCGCGATCCATGTGGTGATGCGCCGTCGAGCGCAGCAGGTTTCGGAGGAAACGGGCGGACCTGTCAGCACACCACGCGCCGTCCTCTTCAGCGCGCTCACCACCATCGCGTCTTTTGGCTCGCTCGCCATCTCCACGCATCCCGGCATGGCGAGCATGGGGCTTCTGCTGACGGTCGCCATTCTCTGGAGCCTTGTGTGCACCCTTGTCATCCTGCCGGCGCTGTTCGCGCTGATCGAGCCCCCCAGGGATGCGCCGCCATGACCGTTCTGGTGACCGGTGGTACAGGTTTCGTCGGCTCGGCAGTCATTCGATCTCTTCTGGAGCGCGGCGAAAAGGTTCGCGCCATGACACGATCGGCAAGCGACCCGACGCTGCTCGAAGGCCTCGATATCGAGCGGATTCATGGCGATCTCGATGATCCCCCGAGCCTGAAGCAGGCGGTTTCGGGATGCACCGCCCTCTTCCATGTCGCCGCCGACTACCGGCTTTGGGTGCCAAAGCCGGATGCGATCTATCGAACCAATGTCGAAGGTTCCAAAGCCCTGATGCGCGCCGCAGCCGAGGCGGGCGTCGAGCGCATTGTCTATACCAGCAGCGTCGCCACCCTCGGTCTTACCGGCGACGAGAGAGCAGCTGACGAAGAGACGCCGTCGTCGATCGAGCATATGGTCGGCCACTACAAGCGCTCGAAGTATCTGGCGGAACAAGTCGTTCAGGCGATGATCGACGATGAGGGCCTGCCGGCGATCATCGTCAACCCGTCAGCGCCCGTCGGTCCGAGAGACATCAAGCCGACCCCGACCGGCCGGCTCATCCTTGATCTCGCCAAGGGACGCCTGCCCGCCTATGTCGACACCGGTCTCAACGTCGTCCACGTCGAGGATGTCGCCGCCGGCCATCTGCTTGCATTCGACAAAGGAAAGATCGGCGAGCGCTACATCCTGGGCGGCGAAAACCTGCATCTCGGAGAGATCGCGCACATGGTCGCAAATCTCGCCGGCGTCAGAGCGCCCAAGCTGAAACTGCCGATCGCCCCCCTCATGCCGCTCGCCTATACCGTCGAAGCCATCTGGCGCCTCACCGGCCAAAAGCACGAGCCCTTCATCACCGTCGACGGCCTGCGTATGGCCCGAAAGCTGATGTTCTTCTCGTCAGCCAAGGCAAAACGCGACCTCGGCTACAAACCAAGACCCGTCACCGAAGCCTTCAAAGACGCCATCGCGTGGTGTGGTGGTATGACCACCTCATAGACTTGCGGTCGTAATCGCTGAACGCGCCCGGAACCCCGATGGTATGCGGGAAACTCTCAAGCAAGCTCAACGGTCGCACCACGAGTCCGCAAACCCGCCGATCAAACGACTCCGCCAAGTCAACGCTGTGGCCGCGCCACGGCTGCGCCACTATCCGCGGCCGATGTAAGGCATCTTGGTGGCCATGATGGTCATGAAGAGGACGTTGGTATCAAGCGGCAGGCCCGCCATGTGGACGACGGCGCGGCCGACCTCGTCGACATCCATCAGGGGCTCGGCGGCGATTTCGCCATTGGCTTGGGGCACGCCTTCGGCCATGCGCGCGGCCATCGGGGTCATGGCGTTGCCGATATCGATCTGACCGACGGCGATGTCATATTTCCGGCCATCGAGGGACGCCGTTTTGGTGAGACCACCGACCGCATGCTTGGTGGAGGTATAGGCGGCGGAGTGCGGCCTTGGCGCATAGGCTGACACCGAACCGTTATTGATGATGCGTCCGCCGCGCGGATTCTGGTCCTTCATCAGCTTGAAGGCTTCCTGGATACAGTAAAACACGCCGGTCAAATTGACGTCGACGACCGCCTGCCACTGTTCGGGCGTGACATCTTCGAGCAATGTCATCGGGTGATTGGAGCCCGCATTGTTGAAGACCACATCGAGCCGGCCGAACGCTTTCTTGGTTTCGGCAAAGAGGTTTTCGACGGAGGCTTTTTTGCCGACATCGGTGGGAACGATGAGCGTCTTTGCGCCTGCGGGCGCCGCATCGGCGGTTTCCTCCAGAGCCTCTTTTCGTCTGCCGGCAAGGGCGACGCTGTAGCCGTCGCCCAAAAGGGCCAACGCCGCGGAACGTCCAACCCCGGAACCTGCCCCTGTGACGATCGCGATCTTGCTCTTGGAACTCATGAACGCCTGCCCCCCACGTCATCGGATGAAATCATCGGCTATGCCGGCTGTTATCCAGACTAACTGAATCTGCGGAAAGGTCGATTCGCCGGAACGCTTAGAGGGGCGGATTAGCCCCCGATTTCCGGGATCACCGCGATCACGTCGACCTCGACCAGCCATTCCGGCCGCGCCAAGGCCTGAACGACGAGGCCGGTGGATACCGGAAACACGCCTTTGAGATGCTTGCCGATCACCCGGTAGACCGCCTCGCGATAGCGGGGATCAGTGAGATAGATCGTGATCTTGGTGATGTGATCGAGCTGGCTTCCGGCCTCTTCAAGCAGCTGTTTGATATTGGCCATCGCCTGCTCGGTCTGCGCTGCTGCATCGCCGATGGCGACGGACTGGCTACTGTCCAGGTCCTGCCCGACCTGGCCGCGCACGAACACCATGTCGCCGCGAGCGCGCACGACCTGGCAGAGATCATTATCGAGCTTCTGCTCGGGATAGGTGTCCTTAGTGTTGAACTTGCGAAAACGCTGATGCGTCATGAGGCGGCTCCTGATCTGTTGGCCATGGCCGGTTGTCAGTCCTGGTCAAACTCGGCTCGGAGGCGATAGCGGAGAACCTTGCCGAGCGCGCTTCTGGGCAAAGCCTCGACGAAACGCACCTCCTTCGGCCATTTGAAGCGTGCGATTCGGCCATCGAGATGCTTGAGCAGCTGATCGGCATCCCATTCGGCATTGGCCGCCGTCTGCACGAAAGCGACCGGCACCTCGCCCCAGACAGAGTCGGCGCGGCCGACCACGATGACCTCATCGACACCGTCGACGGCACGCAGCAAATCCTCGATTTCAGCGGGATAAATGCGCTCGCTGCCGGATTTGATCAGGTCGTCCTTTCGCGCCTCCACGAAAAGATTGCCTTCCGCGTCAAGACGACCGACATCGCCGGTCCGAAACCAACCCTCGCAAAACGCCTCGTCGGTAGCCGACGGGTTCCGCCAATAGCCGGTCATCACCTGCGGCCCGCGGATCTGAATTTCGCCCGGAACTCCGGGCTCGGAGATGCGGCCATCATCATCGACCACGCGCATCTCGCCATGTTTTCCGACCTTGCCGGCCGACCCCATCGTTCGAATTGCATCGACGGCTCGCTGATAGACGGCGATCGGCGCGGTTTCGGTGGTGCCGTAGACCTGGGTGACGGGAATGCCACGGTCGTGAAAGGCTTGGATCAGCGCCGACGGCACCAGAGAGGATCCGGTGGCGATCTGGCGAAGGCTGGAGAGTTCGGCGTCTTCGAAGCCGGAATGATCGATGAGCGCCTTCATCATCGCCGGCACCAGCACGGTTTGCGTCGGTTTCGCCTCCGCAATAATCCTGAGGACGGCTACTGGATCGAAACGTGCTTCCAGCAGAACCTCGGCGCCCACAGCCAGGCCCGGCAAGGTCTGAATGTTAAGGCCGCCGACATGGAAAAGCGGCAAGGCCGTCAGGATGCGATCTTCGCCGGTCAGGTCGTGCATATCGACGCTGTTGGCGGCGTTCCAGCAAACAGCGTCCTGGGTCAGAACGGCCCCTTTCGCAAGGCCAGTCGTCCCCGATGTATAGACGATCAAGAGAGGGCTAGCGCCGCTGGCACCGCCAGCTGGTTTGTCTCCGCTAGCTACCGCTGGACTGTCTCTGGGCGACAAAAGATCATCGAATGGAAACCATCCCTGTCGTGAGAAGTCCAGCGCAACCAAATGCGATGGCCTGGCGTTCGCCGGAAAGCTCTCGATCTGATCCGCGAAAGCCTCCTCGGCGATAAGTGCATCGGGCTCTGCATCCAGAAGGATGGCTTCCAGCTCCGGCGGCGCCAGGCGCCAGTTCATGGGTACGACAATCAGCGAGAGACGCGCCGCGGCAAAAACGAGGGTCACGAGATCCGGGTGATTGTGCCCGAGATAGGCGATGCGATCGCCGGGCCCGAGACCGAGATGCCGATCGAGACCGCGGGCCAGCCGGTCGATCCGATCAGCAAAATCGGCATAGGTCCAGGTCTCGCCCTCGAAGGTCAGGGCCCTCCGCTCGCCATGTCCTGTCGCCTGCCGATGAACCCAATCACCCAGCGGGCGGATGATCGGATCACCCTCGCCCATGGTCAGTGCACGACCAGCGCTTTCAGGAAATCGCCAAGCTGATGATTGAAGGCATATGGACGCTCCAAATGCACCAGATGGCCACTGCCTTCGAGGACGCTCAGCCGGGCATCCGGCATGGCATCCGCCATGCGCCGCATCACCTTCGGCGGCACGACCGGATCCTTTTCGCCGGCGATCAAAAGGGTAGGTGTGCGGATGTCGCCGAGCGCTTCTTCCTGTTCGAAGCCCGCCAGGCATTTGATGGCGGCGCGATAGCCCGCCTCCGGCACCGACGCCATGCTGAGGATCGCCTGCTCCAGCCCTTTCGGATCGAGCTCGTCGCCGATGATGTTCTTGACCAGCTTCGGCGCCAGCTCAGCCATTGAGGCGCCGCGATCCAGTGGCCCGAGGCGCTGTTCGATGAAATTGTCGCGCCAATCCGTATCAATTTCACCGCCGGCGCGCTTGCCGAAAGCAGCACTCGTCGCCGCAAGGGTCAGCGACTTCAGCCGCTCCGGATGGGCAAGTGCGAAGGCTTGGGCAATCATGCCGCCCAGCGAATGGCCGACAAGATGAGCCTGATTGACCGAGAGGCGATCGAACAGCACCGAAACGGTATCGACCAGGGCCGGAAAGGTCATCTCGGCCAGCGGCGCGCTGTCACCATAGCCTGGCATATCCCAGGCGATCGCCCGGTAGTCCTTGGAAAAACCGTCGAGCTGCGGGCGCCAGCTTTCGGCATCGCCGCCGATGCCGTGAAGAAAAACCAGCGGCATGCCCTCGTCACCGGCGATTTGAAAGGCAATCCAGTTACTCAAGCAATCGATCCTCGTTTCATCCGACCAGCTTCCCGCAATGGCAAATCATCGGAACGGCTGACAATGTCAGTCATCACCGGCAGGCTCCGCTTTTCGTGATCCAGCCGCAGCGCGCTGGCCGCCGACTTCGCTGAGCGCCAGCCCCCCGAGGATCAAAGCAAGGGCCGCCAGCGCCGTCCAGCGCGGTTGTTCACCCAGAAGCAAAATTCCGATCGCGACGGCCCAAAGAGGGATCAGATAGTTGATGAAGGCGACGAAGCTCGGCCCCGCCGCGGAGATCAGCTTCAGGAACACCACCGGGGCCACAGCGCTCGCCAGGATAGCAAGAGCGAGGGCGGCGATAAGGCCTCTGCTCGACGCGTTCATGGTCTGCGCGGGAAGGTCGTAGATGCCGATCGGCACCATGATCAGCGCACCGACGATCATGGTGCCCGCGGCCGCGACGATCGGATCGAAGGCTGGGCGATGGCGAGCGATGATCGCATTGGCGGCATAGCAAAAGGCGGCGAAGAGACAACCGAACTGGGCCCAGAATGCCGTGCCCTGCCCCTCAAGCTCCAGAAGCGCTTCCGGGCCGATGAGGATGATGATTCCGACGAAGCCCAAGAGAAAGCCCAACAGCTTGAAACCGCTCAGGGTCTCTCCCTGCACGAAAAAATGTGCGAGCAGCAGGGTGGTGAGCGGCATGATCGACATAAGGATGCCGGCGAGCCCGCTATCGATTTGCTGCTGGGCGGCGGAGATGAGCCAGAACGGCAGGCAGTTGCCGGCGACCGCCATCGCCAGGCTGAACGTCCAGAACCTGGCCGTCGTTGGAAATCGCTCACCGCGCAGCAAAACCAAAAGTGTCAGCAGAGCTGCCGCCAGAATCATCCGTCCGGTGACCAGCGCGATCGGCGTGAACGCTTCGATCGCCAGCTCGGTGATGCCGAACGCGCTGCCCCAAAGGGCCACGATGGTGAAGAGCAACAGCCAATGGCTGACCGGACGTGCGTTCATCAAGACCTCGACATGGCCGAAAACGGCCATTGATGACAGAAGAAAAATTTGAAGCTAGCAGATTCACGAGATGGCAACGATGATCATGCTATAGTCCCGTCGATATGCGAGATGCAATCTGGCGCAGGGAGGCGATAGATTGAGCGAACCGACCGTATTGCTAACGCTGAGCGATGGTGTCGCGACCATCACTTTGAACCGACCCGACAGGCTGAATGCCTTCAACGAGACCATGCATGCCGAGCTCGCTCAAGCGTTTGACCGCATCGAGCTCGATCGTGCGATCCGGACGGTGCTGCTGACGGGCGCCGGGCGGGGCTTTTGTTCCGGCCAGGATCTCAATGACCGCGCGACAGTAGAGCGGCCGGATCTTGGCGACACGCTGGATCGCCTTTACAACCCCCTGGTCCGCCGGCTCAAAAAGCTGGAGCGTCCGGTGATCGCCGCCGTCAACGGCGTCGCAGCCGGAGCCGGCGCCAATCTGGCGCTCGCCTGCGATATCGTACTCGCGGCCAAGTCTGCCCTGTTCGTTCAGGCTTTCGTCAAAATCGGCCTCATCCCCGATGTCGGCGGCTCCTATTCCCTGCCTCGACTGGTCGGCCATGCGCGCGCCATGGGCCTTGCCATGCTCGGCGAGCAGATTTCGGGCGAGCAGGCCGCGGACTGGGGTCTCGTCTGGAAGGCGGTTGACGATGATCATCTCATGGATGAGGCCACCGCCATGGCGCAGCATCTCGCCACGCAACCGACCGTGGCGCTCGGGCTGATCAAACGCGCGATCCATGCCTCCGCCACCAATACGCTCGACGAGCAGCTTGAACTGGAGCGGGACCTGCAGCGCCAGGCCGGCAAGACCGAGGATTTCCATGAAGGCGTGAACGCCTTTCTCGACCGACGCCCGGCGACCTTCAAGGGGCGCTGAGCGATGGCCGGAAAGAGCGTCCGGGCTTCAAACGCTTTGCAGCCTCGCTCATGAGCGATCCTGACGAACACGATCTCGCGCAGGCGGTTGGGGACAGTTTGTATGAGCGGGATGAGGCTTCCCAGGCGCTCGGCATAACGGTCGAAGCGATCGGTCCCGGTCATGCCCGCCTGCACATGACGGTTCGAGAAGACATGTTGAACGGCCATCAAACCTGTCATGGCGGCCTGATCTTCACCCTTGCGGACAGCGCCTTTGCCTTCGCCTGCAATGCCTGCAACCGCGTCACCGTCGCGCTTGGCGCCCAGATCACCTTCATCGAACCCGCGAAGCTCGGCGACCTTCTGATCGCTGAGGCAACCGAGCGAAGCCGAACCCGGCGAACAGGCGTCTACGATGTCGACGTTTCGACCAGCGACGGCCGCAGGATCGCGCTGTTCCGCGGCAATGCCTATGAGACCAAGGGAAGCGTGCTGATCTCGCCTTGAACGCCAAAAAGTCCCGGCATGCGACGTTGATGGCCTGGAATGCCAGTCCCTAGAATCGCGGATCTTCAGAACGGTTTTCTCTATCTTGATACCGTCTGGAGCAATCCCTTCCGATCCGAGGCAAGCGCCATTGAAACCGTTGTCTGACCCCGCCAGCTTCAGGATCAGACCTAACGGATCGGACCCGTCTCATGCGCCTCTCCATCGCCAATCCCGGCTGGCTTGCCGGCCTGTTTCTCGCCTTCACAAGCCCAGCATTTGCTAGCGACCTGACACCGCTGGTCGATGTGGGCTGGGTGAAAGCCAATGCCGATCGGGACGATGTCGTCCTGCTCGATATTCGCAACAAGCTCGACGGCGGCTCGGCCGAAAGCTTCGCCAAGGGCCACATCCCTGGCGCGGTTCACAGCGACTATCTGAGAGACGGCTGGCGCACCAAGATTGATGGCGTGATAGCTCAGGCGCCAAGCAAGCAGCAGCTCGAAGCGTTGGTCGGCGGTCTCGGCATCGGTAATGACACCACGGTCATCGTGATTCCGGCCGGCGTCAGCTCCACCGATTTCGGCAGTGCGGCCCGCGTCTACTGGACCTTCAACTATGCCGGTCATGACGAGGTTGCCATCCTCGATGGCGGCTATCGCGCCTGGACCGCCGATCCGACCAATCCGATCGCAACAGGTCCAAGTGAAGCCGAGCCTGAGCTGTTCGATGCCGAGCTTCGCCCGGAGCTGCGTGTCGACAGCCGCGACGTGCAGGCAGCGATCGATGACAAGACCAAGCAGCTGTTGGACGGCCGGCCGGCGAAACAGTTTTCCGGCCTCGAGAAGCATGACGCCGCCAAGACACCCGGCCATATCCCGGGCGCAACCCATTTCGACCAGGCGCAGACCTTTGATGAAAAGTCCGGCAAGCTGCTCGATCTCGCCAAGCTCGAAAACCTGCTGCCTGAGGGCCTGACAGAGGCCGATGAGGTCTACAGCTACTGCAATACCGGCCATTGGGCTGCGGTCAATTGGTTCGTCCTGAGCGAGGTGGTCGGCAAGGACAATGTCCGGCTCTATGACGGCTCCATGGTCGAATGGACGAATGACGCGGGGCGGCCGCTCGTAAACTGAGCCCGTAGCCTAAGAGAACGTTCAGCCGATCTACGATCGAAGGGCGCCGCTGATCCTTCCGCGGCGGCGCCAGACGATCACGAAGGCGGCGGCGCCGATCATCGACCCGATGGCCAGGGGCCAGCGTAACCCGACCAGCTCGGAGGCCAGCCCCATCAGGAGCGCGCCGATGGCGGGTCCGCTTCTAAAGACCAGGCCGAACAGGCTGAGCACCCGGCCGCGCACGGCCTCGTCAACCGAAGTTTGCATCAGCGTCTGGGTCCCCACGCCGGCAGTGACCATGCCGAACCCGCCGGAGGCGACGGCGAGGAGCGCCACCCAGAATGTCGGGCTGAGCGCGAGACCCAGTGCGGAAAGGGCAACCAGCAGGGCCGCGAGCATGGCGGTTTCGGTGAGACCACTCTTTGGCCCACGCTGTGCCATGAACAGCCCGGCCGCAATCGCGCCCAAGCCGACCGCCGAACTCAGCATCGCAAGGCCGCCTGCCCCCCGATCGAATACGGCCCCAGCGAATCCCGGCAGAAGCTCGACATAAGGCCTTGCCGAGACCGCCATGGTCGCGTTCAAGGCGAGGAGCGGGCCGATCCCCGGATGCTTCAGAACGTAGCGAAGGCCGTCGGCGATCGCCTGCAGCATGGGGGGCGAACGCTTGCCGGTCGATCGGTGATCGATCTTCGGCAGGTCCAGCCTGCTGAGCGCGATCAGAAAGCTGGTGAAGCTGAGCGCGTTCAAAAAGAAGACCAGGGCCGTATCGAAGCGGAGGATGACCAGCCCCGCGATCGCGGGACCGATGAAGCGGGCAAGATTGAAGACCAGGCTGTTGATCGCAACCGCCGTCGGCAGATGTTCTCTCGGCACGAGACCGGCGATCAGCGCAAGTCTTGCCGGCTGATTGATGCCGATGACGGCGCCGTTCATGCCGATGATCAAGATCAGGAGCGACACGGTGATGAGGCCGCTGGCGGTAAGACCTGCGAGCACGAGCGACAGCATCATGTTGATGCTCTGACCGATCATCAAGAGCCGCCGCCGGTCAAGGCGATCGGCAAGCGCGCCGCCAAAGGGGCCGATCATCAGGGTCGGCGCGAGGTCGGCGAAGGCGACAAGCCCCAGAACCGCGCCGGAACCGCTGAGCTCCCAGGCAAGCCAGCCGACCGCAACCCGCTGCATCCAGGTTCCGATCAGCGACAGGCTATTGCCAGCGACATAGACGCCGTAATTGGGCTGCCCAAGCGTCCTTGGGATTTGGCGAAGACCTGCGAGCAAGGGCATGGCGGGATATCGCCAGAAGAGGGCTTAAGGCGCAAGCCCGGATCGTCGCCGATGGCTTAGCGCAAGCGGAGGACGACCTATGAGATCTTGGAGCCAGGCTCAAAACCCGCGGCCTCTCCCGTTACTGCAGGTCCAAGACGCTATCGATCTTTTCTCCGGCGCCGCAGCTCTTATTCGTCGTCGCCGAAGGTTGGTCCGCCGCCGCCTGCGAGCACCACCATCTTCTTGTAGGGAAGTCGGAGGCGCGAAAAGACGATGGTCGGCGAATTGGCGTAGATCGTCTCATAGCCCTGCATGAGACTGGCGAAGCGCTCGACTCCGACCCTCGAGAAATAATGCATGGGAATGACGATCGAGGGTGAAATCTGCTGGATGACCTGGACCATCAGCTCCTGGGCCATGGTGTAGACGCCGTCGATCGGCACCAGCAGCACGTCGATCAGACCGAGCTCCTGCAGATGCTGTTCGGTGAGCGTGTGGTGGAGATGGCCGAGATGAGCGATGCAGAGATCGGCGAGCTCGAACACGAAGATCGAGTTTGAATTGTAGCGCGTGCCGCCATAGTCCCGGATATTGGTGGGGATGTTGCGCACGCGGATGTCTTTGTAGTCGAGCAGATGCTCGGCAATCGTGCCATCCTCCCCCCAGCCGCGCAGGACATGGGAAACGCCGGGTTCGATCACGTCAGAATAGTGGGTGCTGTGGGCATTGTTCATGGTGACGATATCGGGCGCGAAGGGTGCCCGATGCACACCATTATAATCGGTGACCGCTGTGGCGCCGCCTGAGCTTTCGATCAAAAAGCTGGAATGGCCGAGATAGCTCAGCCTGACATCGCCCGCATCGAGCAAAGCGACGGGAATGACCCAAGGGTCGGCCTGCACCATGGGCAGACACTGAGCGATAGCGCCGCCAGACCCAACCGCTATCAGCGGCAAGGCCGCGAGAACCTTAAGGCATCGACCGAAGAAACATCCGAACCAACCCATCCCGTCACCCCCTCAAAACGGTGCGACCAAGTCTTTGTTCAGCCTCCGACCGACGGCATCAAGCCGTGGATCACTGGCTGAAGGCTTCGAGGAACCAGTCCCTGAATACATCCATCCGCCGGACGTCGGCAGTTTCGTCGGGATGCATGCCGGGAACCAGCCCCCAATTGAGGAATGGTTGCAAAAGCTCCGGATTTCCAGTCACAACATGAAATGGCACGTCTCGGGTCACGCCTTCACCGATGACGAGAGGTGCTGGCTGATGGTCACCGACGATGATCATCAGCGTCTTGTCGTCGACATGTTCGGCTGCATAGGAGGTGAGCATGTCGAGCACATAGCGTATCGATTTTCCATATTGCTCGCGTACCCGCTCGGGATCAGCCCAGACGACATGGGGTGGATCACCGATTTCCGCCCATGTGGAGAAAATCGCGCCATCGTCGATCGACGACCAGTCATCGACCACCGGCGGAATATGGGTCCAGGGCGCATGGCTGCTGATCAGCGAGAACTCGGCGAAGACAGGGCGTTCGCGGTCCTCCTTCGAGCGCTCGAACTGCTCGAATGCGGACATGGTGTACTGGTCCGGCATGGTCACCCAGTTATAGGGCAAGCCGGCATAATTCATGTCCTTGGCGGCGTAGATCTGCTCGAAGCCGAACAGCGGGCCTTCCGGCCAGGGCATGATGATGGCCGGCTTCATGGCGACCGTGCGATGACCGCGCTTGGCGAAGGCTTTGGTCAGCGTCAGGCGTTCGGTTGCCAAGAGCGCGTTGTAATAGCTTTGATGCGGCAGCCAGAGCCCGCTCTCCAGCGTGCCATGTGCGAGCCAGGACTGCCCGCCTACGATCGGCGACGTCAGAAATGTCGAAGCGCTGTGCAGACCCGCCTGCTCCACTGCGGTCTCGAAGTTATCCAGCGATGGCAGGCTGAATCGTTGGAATCGGTCCTGATCCAGAATGCTGCGCCCGTAGCTTTCGACGAACACCAGGAGCACGTCGACATCGTCGAGCCCGGCCAGAAGCTTTTCCGGCGCAAGGTCGGGGAATTGATCGACGGCGACGACCTTCTCGAAGTCGCTGAGCGCCGCCAGCATACGCCAGCTTCGATCGGTCTGACGCCAAACGGTGGTGCTCGCTTTGGCGTGGATTAGCCGATCGAGGCCTGAGGCAACGAACCCGGAAGGCAACCATTGGCCGCCGACATAGCCGAGCGATAGAACCCCGGCCACGACCAGTGTCGCCCGCCCCCAGCGTTGTCCCGAGGTCACCCGTTGCACCATACGCAACGCGGCAAGCGAGGACAGGTAGATGAAGAGCGCCAGTACAAGCTGAGCCAGGGTCAGCAGCCAGCCGGTGATCCCCTTGAACGATCCTTTCTGCAGATCGACGACATTGGCGTAGATGCCGAGATCCAAAAGCGGCGCGAAAGGGCGCCCAAGCGCCATGCGCACCCCGAGATCGGTCAGGCAAAGCACCACCAGCAAGAGCGTGGCGCCGGCGAAGACATGCCGGAAAATCAGGGCCGTCCGCCCCTGCTGGAGTGCCGGGATGAGAGCGATCGCGAGTGTGAGGAGAAGGATCTCGAAGGCGATCCCGTCAAGAAAGCTCGCATTGATCACGATGGCGACAAGCGCCGGCAGCAGGAGAGCCGGCCAGTTCTCCGATACCGTCTCCGTGCCCAGATCTTTCAAGTCGACCGGCAGATTCCAAAGCATGGACAGCCAGAGAAAGCCGAAGAGAAGCAAGAGCGGCTTTAGCGTGCGCCTCAATTGAAGCGGCAGACCGCCCTCGCGTCCGCCCAGGCCGAAGGGCTCGGGTGCGGCTTCCGCCAGCTCAGCTCTGGAGATGCGCGTAGACATCGCCGGAACGACGACCTCCCTCTTGTTTCGCCAACCAGTCCCGCATCCGATCGGCAGGACACCAATCGGCGAGGTCAAACGCCATGCCTTCCCCGAATGACACGTTGTATCGATACCGGCCGAGGGTTTCGAGGCGATCGACGGCTTCTATGGCCACCTCGATCGCAGCCGGCAGAAACTCAAGGGATAAAGCCTTAATCGGTTGCGACAGGCCTTTCAAGACCTCGGCCTCGAAGCCTTCCACGTCGATTTTGCAGAAATCCGGCAGGCCATGGGCCGCGATCAGCCGATCGAAGGTGGTCGCCTCGACCTCGACCGGCGGCTTCCAGGCGACGTCTTCGAAGCCCTCCCCCTTGGTGACCTGATCGATCCATTCGCGTGACAGCGTGGTGACCGTCGGGTTGGCGGGATCGATATGCATCGAGCCGACGCCGGGCTCGGCGGCGAGCGCCGTTTCGACGACCGTGATGTCGTCCCGCCCCTTGAACTTCCAGCGAAGGAAGGTCGCAAGATCCGCCTGCGGCTCGATCGCGACCACCCGGGCGCCGAGGCCCGCCCACACCCGCGTGCGGTTGCCGACATGGGCGCCGATGTCGAAGGCAAGATCTCCCGGCTCGATGAAGGGCCGATAGAGCCGCTTCAGCTTGGGCAATCGCCAGGGCTGGCCGTAATAGATCACCAGCGAGCGCAGGAGTCCGTAGGCGCGCGGCCATTTGTCCGGTCCGGAGAAGAGCGGCTGAAGCTCTGCTATGCTCATCGCCGGAGCGTCCGGTGCGACCCGAACGTCCGTCTCGGCCGGGTCGACCGGTTCGTTGGGGATCGGTTCATAAGAAATCCGAAGCTTTGGAGAATTATCATGCGCTACGCCCTGGGCGATGACCGTCTCGAAACCGACGGCGATGATTTCTGGATCGCGCCCACGGCGGTGGTCATAGGTAAGGTCAAACTCGCAAAAAAGACCAGTATCTGGTGGCATGCCGTGCTGCGCGGCGACAATGAGCCGATCAGCATCGGCGAAGGCACCAACATCCAGGACAGCAGCGTAATCCACACCGATCCCGGCTTTCCGGTCGACATCGGTATGGGGGTCACCGTTGGCCATATGGCCATGATTCACGGCTGCACCATAGGCGATGGGGCACTTATCGGCATCAATGCCGTGGTGCTGAATGGCGCCAAGGTCGGAAAAAACTGCCTGATCGGCGCCAAAGCGCTGGTCACCGAAGGCATGGAGATCCCGGACAATTCGCTCGCGGTCGGCGCACCGGCCAAGGTGATCCGCGAGGTGACGCCTGAGAATATCAAGCGCATGCAGCATGGCGCTGACGTCTACGTCAAGCGCGCCCGCTATTACCGGGAAGAGCTGCGGGAAGAGTGAGCGCTCTCCCTGAAGCTGGTCGCGCGGACAGCTCCATCAAACACCAAGACAGCGTAAACCCGGCGCCGGTGGCGCCTCAACGCGGCCGGTATTCCTCGAGTGCTTGGGGCATGAGCGCCTCGAGCTGCTGGATGCGATTGCAGGGCGAAGGGTGGGTCGACAGCCATTCGGCGGGCCGGTTGCCGCCGAGCGCCTCCATATTGTTCCAGAACTGGACGGCAGCCCGCGGGTCGTAGTCGGCTTTCGCCATGAGGATCAGACCGATGTGATCGGCCTCGGACTCGGCGCTTCGGCTGTTGGGCAGAGCGAAACCATAATGAGCCAGAATGGCAAAGCCCTGACCGTAGAGTTCATTGCCGGTCCCCTGAGCGACGGATTGAGCGAGCACCCCTTTCGAGATCTTCTCAGCGCCATGACGCGCGATCGAATGGGCGACCTCATGGCCGAGGACAGCCGCAAGCTGATCGTCATCCCGAGCGACCGAGAAGAGGCCGGTGAAGACACTGACCTTGCCATTCGGCAGGGCCGAGGCGTTGGGCGTGTCATTCTCGAAAAGGGTGAACTCCCAATCCCAATTGGGCTGACCACTGACCGCCACGATGCGTTCGCCGACGCTCTGCATGCGGCGATTGAGGACAGGGTCGTTCGAAATCGGCTGCGTCGACTTCATCTCCTGATAGGCCTGCAGACTAAGTGCGTTAATCTCAGAATCATTGAACAGAACCAGCTGGCTCCGGCCGGTCACCGGCACCGTTTCACAACCTGCGATCATCAATAATGCCGATGCGGCAAGCGCAATTCTTTTCCAGATATTCATGGGCGATAGCTCCCCTGGGGCGAGACTGCCTTCAATCGAATGCAAGGCTTGATCAATGCTGCCGAGACTTAGAACGAGCAGCTAAAAGATCAATCGCTGTTTAGGCAGGGATCACGGTCACATTCTCACCTCCGGATGGCGGCTGGCCTAGGAGCGCCGACCGTGCCTTGCCCGCCACAGAAACGGCAGAGGTGAACCTAAGGATGGGGAAGAGGCCCGCTCAAGCATTGTGAGCGGATCGGCTCTTTTCTAGGTTGGCTGACCAGGAAACCAACGAGGGCCCCCAAAATTGCTCGGCGTCTGCTACTACCCCGAACATTGGCCGGAAGAGCGCTGGTCCGAAGACGCAGCGAGAATGGCGGATCTCGGCATCCGCTTCGTGCGCATCGGCGAGTTCGCCTGGAGTCGGATCGAACCTTCCCGCGATCGCTTCGACTGGAGCTGGCTGGACCGGGCGCTCGACGTGCTGAGCATGGCGGGATTGCAGGTGGTGCTCGGCACGCCGACCGCGACGCCGCCGAAGTGGCTGATCGACCGGCGCCCGGACATCCTCGCCTGGGATGAGACCGGCCAGCCACGGCGCTTCGGTTCGCGGCGCCACTACTGTTTCACCAGCCCGTCCTGGCGCGAGGAAACCGCGCGCATCTGCCTGATGATGTCCAAGCGTTATGGCGATCATCCAGCCGTCGTCGGCTGGCAGCTCGATAATGAATATGGCTGCCACGATACGGTGCTGTCCTTCGCCCCACACTGCCGCGCGGCGTTTCAGCGCTGGCTGGAACGACGTCATGGCACCATAGACAGGCTGAACGAAGCCTGGGGCAACGCATTCTGGAGCCAGGACTATAATGACTTCGCCCAGATAGGCCTCCCCTTCCAGACCGTGACCGAAGCCCATCCCGCCCACCGGCTGGACTTTCAGCGTTTTTCGTCGGATCAGGTGATCGACTACAACCGCATGCAGGCTGAGATCGTTCGTCAGCATTCGCCGGAGCGTTTCGTCAGCCACAACGCCATGGGCCTGTTCCACGACTTCGATCATAGAGCCCTTGCTGGCGATCTTGATGTGATCACCTGGGACAGCTATCCGCTCGGCTTTACGGATCAGCGCATGGGCCTGGATGATGCCACCAGGGCCGCCCTTGCCAGATCCGGTCATCCGGACATCGCCGCCTGGCATCACGACCTCTATCGCGGCACGATCGAAAACAACCGCTTTTGGGTCATGGAGCAGCAGCCCGGACCTGTGAACTGGGCCGACCACAATCCGATTCCAGCGCCCGGCATGGTGCGTCTGTGGACCCTGGAGGCCCTTGCGCATGGCGCCGAGGTGGTGAGCTACTTTCGTTGGCGCCAAGCGCCGTTTGGCCAGGAACAGATGCATGCGGGTCTGATGCGATCCGATGGCGAGCCGGCACCGGTGGTCGCCGAGATCGAGCAGGTGCGGCAGGACATGAAGAAGCTGGAGCTGGATTCGAAAACGCCGGGCCAGGCGAAGATCGCCCTGATCACCGATGATCCCTCACACTGGATCTACGGGATCCAGCCGCAGGGACAGACCTTCGATCTGAAAAAGCTCAACCTCGCCTTCTATACCGCCTGCCGCCGCCTCGGCATGGATGTGGACGTCCTTAGGCCAGGGGCGGACCTGACAGGCTATGCGCTTGTCCTGATCCCAAGCCTGCCCCTGCTGCCACGCGTGCTCATCGAAGCCCTGAACAGCTATGAAGGCATCGTGATCGCCGGACCGCGAACCGGGAGCAAGACGCGGACCATGCAGACGCCGAAGGATCTGGCACCCGGCGATCTTCAAGCCTGGCTGCCGCTCAAGGTGATCCAGGTCGGCAGCCTGCCGCCCGGCGTGGATGGCGGCATCACCTGGCGGAACAAGACCTATCCCCTGCAGATCTGGCAGGAGGAGATCCTGTCGGAATGCGAGCCCAGCGCCCATTTCGTGGAGGGCGGCGGCGCCGTCTACGAGGTCGAAAACTGGCATTATCTCGCCTTCTGGCCAGATGAAACCTTCCTGATCGACTATATTGAAGCCCGGCTGGAAGCGCTCGAGATCGAAACGCTTCGCCTGCCTGAGCCTCTCCGTCTTCGAAGGCTCGGCGATCTCACCTTCGCTTTCAACAGCGGATCGGCGCCCGTCAAATCGCCGGCGCCAAGCGCGGCAAGCTATCTCATCGGCGGTGACGAGATCCCGCCTCGGGACGTCGCCGTCTGGAAAAGCTAGAGCGTCTCCCGATCGGGAGAAAGCATCTGATGAATAAGAAAACCCTGGGAAACGATGGGATAGAGCGCCCTAGCTGCCGACGATCAGTCCGAGCAGATGCCGAAGGCGCTGACGATCGCCATCTTCCAGGCGGCCCAGAATGAGCCGCACGAGGCGCTGCTCGATGGTCTGCAGGACGGGTTTGAAGGCTGCTCCCTTGTCGAGTCCGGCTGCTTCGGCATGCATCACCGCCATCTCGCCAGAGCTGGCATTCGGGCGCTTTTGCACGGCAAGCGCCATGATCAGCACCTCGCTACGCTGCTGATTGTACGTGCTGGAACTCACGATCACGCAGGGCTGATGCAGGTCCTCGTCCTGGCCGGGCATTCTGTAGGGCGCCATGACGATATCACCGAAGGTGAAACCCGACCTGTTATCAAATCCGGCCATGCCTGTTCTTCGTCGTTCCCATAGATGATCAATGCGGCGACAGCGCCTTATCGCCCAGGCGAGCGCGGCACCATATCAGGTCGCCTGCGCCCTGCAATCAGTCATGAAGGCCAATCACAAAAAACTGATCATCCGACGGAAAGACGCTTTCGTTCAGGCTTATGGTATGCGCGTTTTCCTGTCCATTCTCATCCGTCGTCGGCGAGATGGTGACCGAGAGAAATCGATAGCGTCAGCACAAGACACATCGTGGCGATCAGCGGCCGAAATCCATGGGCCTCGCTTTCCATGATCTCGAAACTGACATCAGCCAGACGCGCAAGCGGGCTTAGCTGGCCGTCGGTAATGCCGATCAATGGCACTTTGTTATCCCGACAGCGTTCAGCCAGAGCGGCCACCTCCACCGAGTAGGGCTGGAAACTGATCGCCACCAGGACATCATCTGAGGAGATCGCGCGTGCCTGTTGCTCCAGCATGCCGCCGACACCGTCCAGGAGACAAGCCGGCCGACTCATCTCGTTCAGGAGATAGGCAAGGTAGCTCGCCACCGGAAAAGCTCGGCGTTGGGCGATCACATGAACAAGCCGGGCGCGGCCCAGCATGACGATCGCCGACTGCAGCTGCGCGAGCGGCATGTCCTGATGCAGGCGCTCCAATCCCTCGATGCCGGCGGCCGCCACATCATGCAGCATCATCGACGGCAGGGACCGGCCATCCGGTCTGCTCTCGGCGGAAATGCGCCTTATGCGCTCGCCATAATTGGGCGCCCGCGCCAGCAGCCGATCGCGAAACAACCGCTGCATGCTCGAAAAACCGTCAAAGCCAAGGGCCTTGGAAAATCGGATCAGGCTTGAGGGCGGCACCTTGGCGCGGGAAGCGATGACGGCGATGGTCTCGAGCGCCATGTCATCGGGATGGTCAAGCGCATATTCCGCAACCTGCTGCAGCCGTTTGCTCAAGCCGTCATAATGTTCCGAGATCGCTGCTTTCAGCGTGTCGAAATCAGCCGGCAGGCTATCTTCGACGGACAGCTTGCCGCCGCCGTCGACTGGACGCGTCATGGCGTTCCCTCCCGGCGTCAACGTCGCGTCCTCCGAAGTATTGACGTTGGGCCGGCTAAAAGCATTTAGAGGATATCGAGTAATATCAAAATCATCTAAGCACAAATTCATCTTACGTCAAAGAGGCGTACAGCCCCGTCAAGTCTGTGAGGAGCGAACGTAACGTGGACCATAAATCCTTCCGGCATTGGGCCCGGCATGCGGCCGACTGGTCTGCAGACTATCTGGAATCCGTCGACGAGAAGCCTGTCCGCGCCCAGACAAAGCCAGGTGAGATCGAAGCGCAGCTGCCGGCCGCACCGCCCGAAAAGGGCGAGGACATGGCGCGGCTCTTCGAGGACGTCGATCGACTTTTGATGCCCGGCATGACCCATTGGCAGCATCCGCGCTTCTTCGCCTATTTCCCCGCCAATTCCAGCCCGCCCTCGGTCATCGCCGAATATCTGACCGCCGCCATGGCAGCGCAATGCATGCTCTGGCAAACCTCCCCCGCAGGCACCGAGCTTGAAACCGTGACGCTTTCCTGGCTGCGCCAGATGCTGGGATTGCCGACCTCATTTACCGGCGTCATCCAGGACAGCGCGTCGTCCGCCACGCTCGCCGCTATCCTCACCGGACGCGAGAAGGCGCTCGGTTTTAGGGGCAATCAGGACGGACTCGCCGCTCACCCGCCCGTGCGCGTCTACTGCTCCGCGCAGGCCCATTCCTCGATCGACAAAGCCATCTGGATCGCCGGCATCGGCCAGGCCAACCTGGTCAAGGTTGTCGGGACGCCCGACAGCGTTGACTTTGATGCGGAGGCACTGGAGCGTCATATTCAGGTCGACCGCGAGGCGGGCCGCCTCCCCGCGGTGGTGATCGGGACGATTGGCAGCACCAGCATCGGCGCGATGGATGACCTCCGCGCCATCGGCGAGGTGGCGAGGCGCCACGACCTCTATTTCCATGTCGACGCCGCCTGGGCCGGCAGTGCACTGATCTGCGAGGAACACAGACACCTCATCGACGGTATCGACCTTGCCGACAGCTTCGTCTTCAACCCGCATAAGTGGCTGCTCACGAATTTCGACTGCACCGCCCACTTCGTGCGCGATCCCAAAGCGTTGGTGAAAACCCTCGGCATCCAGCCGGACTATCTGAAAACCGAAGGCGAGGCCGGGATCAATTACAGCGAATGGTCGATACCGCTGGGACGACGCTTTAGAGCCCTGAAACTCTGGTTCGTGATCCGAAGCTATGGCGTCGATGCCCTTTGCGATATCATCCGCAACCACGTCAGAATGGCCGAAGATCTGGCCCGGAAGATCAAAGCGCATCCCGATTTCGAGCTCACCACCAAACCGTCCCTTTCGCTTCTGACATTCCGCTATGCGCCGGCAGGTGCTTCGGACCTGGATGATCTGAACACCCGCCTCCTTCAGGCGATCAACGACGATGGCCGCATCTATCTCACCCAAACCCGCTATCGGGGCGACTATGTCATCCGCTTCCAGGTGGGCCAGCTCTATACGACCGATAGGGATATCGACTTGGCCTGGACGGTGATCGAGGAACTGTCGACAGCTCTTGCCACCTGACCTGCCCCAGCCGGACTGGACTGTCAGATTTCTTTACAAGATCACTGTCAAACTTCACCTCAATCGTAAGGTATATTTTACATGTTTTGATTGAAGACCAGGCAACCTATTGTAATTAAAAGTAAATTTATGTGGCATCGTTTTTGCTGTCTCTCATTCGATTCCTGGAAATAAAATAGAGAGGATGTCGACATGAAGACAGCAGTCCTTTCGTGGCTCTGCGCCTTAGGTCTGTTCGTAGCCGCACAGCGGGCTGAGGCGATCATTATCAACGTCGACCGGGCAACCTTCGACGCCTCCGTGACGGCCGCAACGGTGGATTCAGAAAATTTTGACGGCTTTGCAGACGGAACGTTCCTCGGCGTCGTCGGCGACGTAACATTCTTCACAAGCGGCGGAGGTGCCGTCATCACCGACGACTTCGCGACCTCGACCGCCCCGAACAGTCTGGGCTCGATCACGACATTTGCCGAAATCCTGGGCTCAGGCGGCGAACAGGCCACGTTCGCTTTCGCCAACCCGATCACGGCATTCGCTATCGACATCATTACGACAGCCGTCGGCGCCGGCGCCTATCAGGCCGATATTGGCGGGGACAACGCCGACAGTATCGACCAGGTCTTCCCCGGTGGGCCGACCGGGCAATTCATCGGCTTCACCTCGACGATACCCTTTACATCCGTAACCATCAGCGCAGTCTCGGGCTTCGACTTCACCTTGGACACGCTAGTCTTCGGCCAGGCTGCAAATCTGGTCAGCACGAGCGGTCCGCCCACCGATGTTGCTGAGCCGAGCGCCTTGCTGCTGCTGTCTGGTGGCTTGCTTGGAATAGCATGGGCGACGCGACGTCGAAGGCGGCGTTCCATCGCTCGCTCATGAGAAGTCCGCGGACGGTCCAGTGATGTGACCACATCAGTTGTTTGTCGCTTTTTCCGTCAGACTGACGCCATGCGCCTAGGTTTCGCGTGCGGCCCAGAGAGTCTTTCGATGTGGTCGATCTAAGAGGTCACGGCCTCGATATAGACCTCAAGCTTACCGCCGCAGGCGAGGCCGACCTCCCAGGCCTGCTCATTGGAAACGCCGTAGTCCAGCAGCTTGGGCGGCTCACCTTCCATGATCTCCAGCGCCTCTCTGACGACGGCGCCCTCTATGCAGCCGCCGGATACCGAGCCGACCATCTCGCCCCGGTCGTTGATGCCAAGCTGGCTGCCGACCGGGCGGGGCGACGAGCCCCAGGTGCTGACCACGGTCGCGACGGCAATCTTGTGGCCGTCATCCTGCCAGCTCGCCAGCTGTTGCAACACCTCGTCGTGGTCGGTCGTCGCCATCTGCTGTCCCTCGAATGTCACCGTTCCTGCTTCAATATAGGACGTCATGTGGCGACGTACATCGCCGATCATCGATCTCGCCAGGCGACAAAAATGCCACTGGTATTTTTGTCAAAAGTGTTTTCTCTATCCTGGATTGCATATCACGGAAGGAGATGCGGCCGATGGCGGGCAAGGTGATCGTAATCGCGCAGCAAAAGGGCGGCGCCGGCAAGACGACGCTCGCCATTCAACTCGCCGTCGCCTGGCAGCAGGCCGGCAAGACGATCGCCATGCTGGATGTCGACCCGCAGGGCAGCCTCAGCGCCTGGCGCGATCTCCGAGATCGAACGGTTGGTGAAGAGGACGGCCCGGCAGTCGATGCGCTTTCCGGCTGGCGCCTCGGCAACCAGCTATCGACGGCGAAACGCGATGCGGACCTGGTGATCGTCGACAGCCCGCCCCATGCCGAGACCGATGCGAAAGCCGCCGTCCGCGCGGCTGATCTGGTCTTGCTGCCGATCCAGCCGACCATGCTCGACCTCTGGGCAACCGAAGCGACGCTCGATCTCGCCGCCGCCGAAAAGACCAAAGCCCTCCTGGTCCTGAACCGCACGCCGCCGCGCGGCCTCGCCGCCGAAGCCGTCATCGCCGAAATCAAAAAGAAAAAATGGCCGCTCGCCCGCACCCGCCTGGGCAATCGCCAGGCCTTCGCCGCCTCGATCAACGAAGGCAAAGGCGTCTCGGAAACCGCCCCCAGAACCGCCGCCGGCAAGGAAATCCAAGCCCTCGCCAAGGAAATCCAGCGCAAGGTGGTGTGACGTGGTGTGACCACCTCATTGACGTCCGGCCGTCTGCGAAGAGCGAGCCAGGATAACCGATGGTATGCGGTTCGTTGTCGGGTAGGGCGTGAGCGATGCGTCGGCGGTTCTGGCTCTGACAATCTGACCCGGGATGACATTGAAAGGCACGGAGATAGCGGGCTGCGATCACCCTGTTCACTCCTTCATCGCGGCAAACACTGCCAGGCAAGCGGCGCGGGCAATAGGTCCTCCGAGGCGTAATCGATCCGCAAAACCCGTCTGGCGTTCGCTGTCAGCGATCGCGGCGAAGCGTGGAGCGTCAACATTTTCAGGACAAGGATATCTCCACGATCGGCAAGGCATTCCTCGATCGGATAACGCTCGGCTACCGCACGGGCCATGGTGGCGGGGACAACGCCCTCCTTGTGACTTCCCACCGCGATCCGCATCGCACCATCTTCTGGCTTACCGCTATCAAGATGGATCCGAACAAAGAACATCCTTTCAAGGACTTCCAACGCCGGTTCACAATGCCAAATATCCGACTTCTTCGACCAGTTTACAAAAGCAGAAAGTTCGTGACGTTCTGAGACACAGATGACGCGATCCTGATGCCAAGGAACGCCCCAATTGTTGGTTTGCGTTTTGTTGAAGGCAACGATCCGAACGGGCAAAAGCGACGGCTCGAAGATGCTCATGATGCGCCCCAGAGTGCTGTCTTTCGACAGGATATCAGCTAATGCGGTCTGCGGTTCGATGCGCTCTCCGGCCTTCTCGTCAGGGACTGAGATGCTATCCAGTGTTGCAAGTTCGCATTCCGGTAGCGCTTGGCGGAACCAGCAACGCCCGCTTTGCGCAAATTCTGCAAGACTCTCCTGCGGCGTCATGACCCGAACCAATATCGTAAGCTTGGCGGCATACCGTCCCGCCTGGCAGAGGCGGTCCGAGTCGATGAAGTGGTCACACCACTATTCGACCATGTCTCTGATGACGCCATCGGCCCCGTTGGCCTTGAGCTCCAGCGCCAATTTCATGAGGAAGCCAAGCTTACCGTCGGGAAAGCCGTTGTCGACGAACCAGAAAAGGTATTCTTCGGGGAGTTCGATCAGGATGCGGCCGGCAAAGCGACCGAACGGCATTTTCCAGGTGGCGAGTTTCAGGAGGTCGTCCTGATCGAAGCCGAGATCCGGGCGTTCTAGGCCGTCGCTGGCCGGTTCATCATGGTTTGGCGTCATGGACCTGATCGTCCTCCGGGTCAGGCTGTCCAGCTTGATGCCTGAGCTTTCGACCTTGCCGACGACATCTCTGGTCCGCTTACCATTTCTTAACCTCGATGCGCTAGCGAGAAGAAGCCTCGCCGGTCCATGCGATCCTGGGAATCCGCACCGCGCCTGTCTCCACCGCTGGTGGACCGACTCCCACGGTCGCATGGACCAGGAGCAGAATGACAGAAACGGGTTTACGGAAGGTTAATGCGAAATGCCTTTGGTCTTGTTCGTCCCTCGCACGCCATCCTCTTAGCAAGCCTGACCTGCACCGCGCACATTATTCGTCGGCGTTATGTCAAAACCGTCAAGTTCCTGGTGGGCTATCATGATCCTGTTGCCGAGTAGCGATGATCTTGCATCTCGGTCCGGCCATTCGCCGCAATGCGGAGACGCCGTGCCATCTTCGGCAATCTCGGTCGGTCATCTCAACGTGAAAATGATGCCGGCGGGATGCCCGAGAGTTCTGGTAAACGTCGGGCCGGACCGACCTTCATCCCACCCTGCGAAACTCTTCCGATGCGAGTTTTGCGACGGCGTTTAGGCCCTCAAGGCCATTCGTCGTACAGGAACTGTCTAACTCCGTCCTCCGGAGACTGCCGCGAGATTCGGGCGAGACTCGTCCGCCAAGTCGACGCTGTCGGCCGCGCCGACCGTGTCCACCCAGCCGGCAAGGTTTTGGGTGGCGATGTCGGCGAGGAGATCGATGTGATCGTCATCGGCGTTGAGGCAGGGGATGTAGGTGAACTGTTCGCCGCCGGCTTCTTCGAAGGCTTCGCGGATTTCTTCCTGGATTTCTTCAAGCGTCTCGACGCAGTCGGCGGAAAAGCCAGGAGCAATGACAGCGATTTTCTTCTGCCCGTTCTCGGCCAGTTCGGCCACATGCTCGACGGTGTAGGGACGGAGCCATTCTTCCTTGCCGAAGAGGGACTGGAAGGCGATCTGGAGCTTGTCTTTCGGCCAGCCGAGTTCCTCTCGGAGCAGTCTCGCGGTCTTCTGGCATTGGCAGTGATAGGGATCGCCGGCGAGCAAATACCGCTTGGGGACGCCATGGAAGGAGGTGACAAGGACGTCCGGCTCCCAGTCCAGGTTCTCGAGGTGATGGCGGATGGACTTGGCGAGCGCTCGAATATAGCCGGGGTGATCGTGATAGGCGGGAACGGTGCGCACGGCCGGCTGCCAGCGAATGTCCATGAGGGCGCGGAAGGCCTGATCACAGGCTGTGCCGGTGGTGGCCGCCGCGTATTGCGGATAGAGCGGGAAGATCACGATGCGCTGGCAGCCCTGGTCTTGGAGCGCCTTGATCCTGGATGCGGTGGTCGGGTTCCCGTAGCGCATGCCGTAGTCGACGACGACCTCATCGCCGAACCTTTCGCGCAGCTTCGCGCCGAGCTTTTCGGTTTGCTCGCGGGTGATGGTGCGAAGCGGGCTTTCATTGCGCTCGTGGTCCCAAATGCTCTCATAGGCCTCGCCCGAGGAGAATGGCCGCTTGGTCAAGATCACGACGTTCAGCAGGATCTTCCAGAAAAACGGGTTGACCTCGATCACACGGCGATCGGAGAGAAATTCCTTCAAATAGCGCCGCATGTCCCAATAGCCGGTGCTGTCGGGCGTTCCGAGATTGAGAAGGAGCACGCCAACCTTCTCGGGCAGCACGGGCGGATGGTCGGGCGGCAATATGGCCATGATTAAAATCTCCATGATCAACGACGCATTGGCAGACTACCAGGTCAGGCGTGCCCGGCAGGCTGTTCGTTGATCTTTTCCTTACGGCCTTATCCCAGGTCCGGATCAAGAAGTAGGCATTTGACCGCTGAGTTCAATCTTTTGCGAGGCTGAGGATCGTGGCGGCCACGGCCTGGGCGCGCGGCACCAGGCTATTGAGATGAACAGCTTCGTCAAGCTGATGTCCCTTCTCACCGATCGGGCCGACGCCGCAAAGCGTTGGTATGCCGAGCGCCGAGGTGAAGCCACTGTCGGCGCCGCCGCCGCTGTATTCTTCGCCGACATCGATGCCGAGATCCGCCGAGGCGGCCACATAGCGTTCGAAAAGCGCCCGATTGGCGTCCGTCGGCTCCAGCGGCGGAAAGACGATCGGCTTGTTGATGTCGGCATGGGTCCCCTCGACGTCCATGTGCTCGACGATCGCTTGCACGGCGGCTTCGATCGACGGCATGTCGGGCAGGGATCGAAAACGAATGTCGATGCTCGCCTTCGCAAAAGGCGGCACGGTGTTTGCGGACTGCCCGCCTTCGATCAGCCCGACATTCACGGTCCGGCCGCTCTCATAGTCGGTCATCGCGTGGAGCGCCTCGATCTTCCGGCAAAGGGCGAGTATCGCGCTTTTGCCCTTTTGGTGAGACACCCCGGAATGAGCGGCGACACCACGAACCTCGAGCGTGGAGAACCAGGCTCCCTTGCGCGCCGTGACGACATTGCCGCTGACGCGCCCGGGCTCGCTGTTGAAGACGGCGGATGCCCCTCTCGCCATCGCTTCGATCACGGTTCTGGAACTTGGCGAGCCGATCTCCTCATCCGAGGTGAAAAGGAGCCGGATGGGACGATCATGCCCACCGAAGCGATGAAATGCCTCAGCGATGAAGCAGTTCATCACCAGGCCGCATTTCATGTCGGCGACGCCCGGGCCGAAGCCCTTGTCTCCCTCGGTCCGAAATGGCCGCTTGGCAGCCTCGCCTTTGGAGAAGACCGTGTCCCGATGACCCATCAGGAGGATGTGTCCCTGCCCGTCCTCGGCGCCATCGGCATCGACGCTCGCCGTCAGACAGAAACCGGCATTCGGCCTCGGGATCACATCGGTGGCTATCCCGCGCTCGTCGAGATGCGCCTTGATGGCATCGCCAACCGCATCCACACCGGCGTGATCGTAGGAGCCGGAGTCGATATTGACGATGGATGCCAAAAGATCGGTCATTGCCTGACGCTGCTCATCGAGCCAGGCGATCACATCGGCATGAGCGCTCGAGGGCGCCATGGGCTGTCTCCTTGATGCTGCGCCAAAGGCGGCGTGGCCCCTGGCTTATCAAATGGTAAGGTCTTGTGAAACAGGCCAACCAGGCGCCGGTTGTCCAGGCCACCAATCGACCCAAGCTTATATCCAGGTCCGCGGTCATTTCGCCGCACTGCCCTCCTCCGAAGGTTCCCGATAGCGTGCCTGCCGAAGGAGATCGAGATTGCCCAAATTCTCACGTCAACAGCTAGCGTATAGCATCAACCAAAGATTTTTCTACGGCTGGATCATGGTGATCGTCGGCATGGCCGGCTATTTCGCAAGCGGGCCCGGCCAGTCCCACATCTTCAGCGTCTTCATCCTGCCGCTTTCCAACGACCTCGGCCTGGATCAGACGGAGATTTCATCGGCCTACGCGCTGGCGACGCTGGCCGCCGCCTTCGGTCTTCCTTATGTCGGGCGGCTGATCGACCGCTACGGCATGCGTCTCGTGGCGCTGATCGCCGGCGCGCTGCTCGGTCTCGCCGCGATCGCGTTCGGCCAGGTGCAAGGTCTGATCATGCTCGCCTTGCTGTTCGGCGCTCTGCGCTTTTTCGGTCAGGGCACGCTGATGCTGAGCTCATCCAACCTGGTGGCCCAGTGGTTCAGCGCCAAGCGAGGCTTCGCCGCGAGCCTCATGGCGCTTGGCTTTTCGGCAAGCGTCGCCCTGCACCCGCCGCTCGCCCAGTGGCTGATCGATCAGGTCGGCTGGCGGGAAGCCTGGTTCTGGCTCGGCATTGCGACCTGGGCCTTCTACCTGCCGCTGGTTTTCTTGCTTGTACAGAACAAACCCGAAGATCTGGGTCTTACCCCAGACGGCGAGGGCGCGGCCCTCAGCGTTGACAAAAGGTCCGGACAGGTGAGTGGGGCCGAAATCGGCCTTACATCAGCCGAGGCGCTGCGCCTGCCGGCGTTCTGGATCACGGCCTTATCGCTCGCCAGCTTCTCGATGCTGGTGACAGCGCTTTTCTTCTATCAGGTCTCGATCTTTCGGACCCAGGGCCTGCCGGAACAGGTCGCGGCGCGCGTCTTCCCGATTTCGGCGATCGCCATGGTCTGCTTCATGCCGATCTTCGGCCGTCTTCTGGATCGCCTGCCGACCAAACCGCTGTTCGCAGCGGGCGTCCTCTTGATGAGTGCCTCGATGGTCGCCCTGGTGTTCGTCCAGGATCTCACGACGGCCGTCATCTACGCCGTGATCTTCGGCATGAACAACGCCGCGGTGCACGCGCTGATCGGTTATGTCTGGCCGCATTTCTTCGGGCGGAAACATCTGGGCTCGATCCAAGGGACAGCGGCGACCATCATGGTGGTCGGCGCGTCCATCGGCCCCCTTCCCTTCGGCATAGCTTATGATGCCACCGGCAGCTATCAGGCGACCCTTTTGGCGCTCGCCCTGCTTCCGGTGCTCTGCGCCATAGCCGTGCTCTTCATGCGGCCGCCGGACCTGCAGAAAGCGGCGCAGGAGCGCTGATGCGGAGAGATCAATCGGTGATGTTTAGAGATCGTTTAGGCACGTTCGGTAGGGTCTTGTATCGGTATATGAAAAGCGCTGAACGTGCTGCCGCTTCAGGGTCCGTTCATCGTTGATCGATTATGCCCCGGGCGATAGCGGCGATCGGCCCTTGTGATCAGCATCATAGAAAGGATCCGTGCAGCCAGGGTAGCTGTCGTTCCCAGGGTCGCCGTCATTCAAGACAGGCAGCGCTCTCCCGACGAAGTCTCGCACCGAGATATGATGATCGTTCAAGAGGATTTCGATGAGGTTTTCCCGTTCAACCGCCTTTCATCCGGCCGCAGCCAATCTGCGAACGAAGGTGAGCTGGCGTGGCCAGACGTTTGAGCGCGAAACAAAGCCATCATGACGGACTTTATCTCTTGGATCCTCCTGGCGCTGGGCCTCGTCTTTGGCCCTTGGGTTCTCATCTTCATTCTTTTCAATCGGATAGGGGCGCTTCGCAAAGAGATCGACGGGCTCAGCCGATCCGTTCGAGAGCTGGCCGAAGTCGGGGCATTGGTTGACCAGACGACGAAAGCCACGCCACCCGCCGATGACACCGAGGTCACCGCTGCACCTGCAGCAAAAGCAACCGTTCCAGAGCCAGAGATGCGAGACCGGGCGGAGGCGACAGCCGATGTCCCTAAGGCGGCGCAACTCACCGCCTCGGCAACGGAGGAGGCACCGGCAACGTCACCCCGCAGGACCCAAGGCCTGGAGCAGCGCCTGGCCTCCCGCTGGCTGGTCTGGCTCGGCGCGGTTACGGTGGCGCTCGGCAGCGCCTTCCTGATCAAGCATTCCTTCGAGTCAGGCTGGCTCAGCCCAGGCATCCGGGTGACGGCCGGCCTTGGGTTCGCAGCGCTCTTGATCACCCTCGGCGAATGGCTTCGCAGGCAGCCCTTATCCCAGGCGATCGCGTCTATGGAGCCGAACTACGTGCCGCCTGCGCTGACCGGCGGCGGTCTGTTCGCCGCCTTTGCGAGCCTTTACGGCGCTGAAGCGCTCTACGGACTGCTGTCGCCTACGATCACCTTCATAGGCCTCGCCGCCATCGCTTTTCTCGGTGTCGGGCTCTCCCTTCTGCAGGGACCGTTCATCGCGCTGCTCGGCCTGCTCGGCGGCTTCGTGACGCCGTTCCTGGTGGAGAGTGACGATCCAGCGCTCTGGCCGCTGGTCGCCTATCTGCTGGCGCTGGTCGGAGCCGGTCTTTTCGTAGTTCGCTATCGCGGATGGCCCTGGCTCGCTTATGCGGTGCTTGCCGGCGCCGTGCTTTGGGCCCTGCCGCTCCTCGCCTTGCTGCGCAGTGCCGAGATAGGCGAGCCGGTTGCCGCAGCGATCTACCTCATGGCACTCGCAGCACTTTCCATCCTGGTCCTGGATTTCCCTTCCGCAGCGCCGGACCCGGAGCGACGGAAGGGTCAACGTGACGGCAAGGCCTGGCGATGGCTCGCCGAGATGGACCCGGTCGATCGCTTTCGGGCGCTTGCCGCCTGTCTGGTGGCGGTTCTGGCCTTCGGACTTGCAAGGGCCGACGGCTATGGACCGGCATCCCTCACCACGCTCTTCATCCTGTCAGCCGGCTATCTGATGGCTGGCCGCTGGCGTCAGACCTTGACGCCTCTACCGATCGCGGCGCTGGTTATGGTGCTGGCGACGCTTTCCGTCTGGCATATCCCGGACGCATTGTTGCCCTGGCCGGAACCGCTCTACCACATCGAAGGCGAAGCGTTCGAGAACCTGCAGGGTCCCATCCTGCCGCCGACCATCACGCCCTTCTTGATGATCTCCGCAGGCTTCGCGGCCGTCTTTGGCATCGGCGGCTTCGTTGGCCTTTTCGGGGCGCGTCTCCCCGGTCTTTGGGCCGGCATCTCGGCAGCGGGACCGCTTTTGCTTTTATCGGTCGCCTATTGGCGGATCGAAGGCTTTGCGCTGAGCACGCTTTGGGCGTCTGCCGCCCTGGCGCTGGCGGGCCTGGGCGTGGCGGCGGCCGCCTTCGTCGGGCGCTATCGTCATTTGCCCGGCGCCAATCTGGCGCTTGGCGTCTATGCCGCCGGAACCGTGGGAGCGCTTAGCCTCGCCGGCGTCATGGTGCTCGAGGAAGCCTGGCTCACCGTCGCCTTGTCGCTGCAACTTCCAGCGCTCGCATGGCTGTCCCGACATCTCGATCTTCCAAGCTTCAGACCGGTGGCGGCGACCGTCGCCCTGGTGATTCTGATACGCCTCGCATTCAACCCCGATGTGCTGGACTACGCCATCGGTTCGACGCCTGGCTTCAGCTGGGTGCTGTACGGCTATGGCATCCCAGCTGTCGCCTGCTATGTCGCGGCCCTCTGGTTCCGCGCCGGCGGCGTCGATCGCCTAGTCACCCTCCTGGAGACCAACACGCTCGTCTTCTCGGTGCTGCTCATCACCCTTCAGATCCGAACACTGGTCGCCGGCAGCATCGCAGCGCCGACCTACGGCCTTTTGGAGCAAAGCCTGCAGTCCATCGCCTGGTTGATGATCGCGCTTGCCTTGATGTGGACCGGCAACCGCCATCAAGCCGCGCTCAAATCCGGCGGCCTGCCTTCGAAAGGCGATCCGATCCTGAGCGAGCCTGTCCTCTATTGGGGCTGGCGTATTCTAGTCGGCCTGGGTGCGGCGCAAGTGCTGGCGCTGCAGCTCTTCGTCGACAATCCGCTCTGGTCGCCGATCGCTGTGGGCCCCTGGCCAATCCTCAATCTCCTGCTGCTGGCCTACGGCATCCCGGCCATCCTCGCCTGCCTGATCGCGCGCGCATGGCCGGACGTTAAGTACCAAGCGCTGTTTTCGAGGGTGAGTTACGCGATCGGTCTCGTGCTCGCCATGGTCTATCTGTCGCTCGAACTGCGCCATGCCTTTCAGGGGTCCAGGCTCGATGGGTCGGTGACCAGCAATGCGGAATGGTACGGCTACTCGGCGCTCTGGCTGGTCACCGCAGCCGTGCTGCTCGCTCTTGGCCTTTGGCGCGCCAACCGAGACCTTCGTCATGCGGCGCTGATCATCGTCTTGATCACCGTCGGCAAGGTCTTCCTGTTCGATGCCGCAGCGCTGACCGGCCTCTTCCGTGTGGCATCCTTCTTCGGCCTCGGGCTTTGCCTGATCGGTATCGGTTATCTCTATCAGCGCTTCCTGGCATCCCCCTCCCCCGAAGCAAGTGAGCAGATACCGGCGTGATCAGAATGATGTGGTCACACCACTAGGCAAACTTGGCGATCAGGCCGCCATCCACCACCAGATCGTGGGCGTTGACGTAGCCTGCTTCGTCGGACGCCAGGAACAGGCAGGCATGGGCCGTGTCCCAGGCGGTGCCCATCTTGCCGGTGGGGCTTTGGGCGTCTCGCTGCTTGATGAGATTGTCGATATCGCCCTCCTCGCCATAGGCCGCGGTCAGACCTTGATGCACCATCGGCGTGTTCATCAGCCCCGGCGAGACCGAGTTGCAACGAATGCCATCCTTGGCGAATTCGAGCGCGATGCCGCGGGTAAGAGCGATGACGGCGCCCTTGGTCGCGTAGTAGCTGGCATAGTTGATCCCGGTCCAGCGGTGGGCGGCGACTGATGCGATGTTGACGATCGCCCCCCTGCCCTGGCGCTGCATGATCGGCACCACCGCCTTGCACATGAGATAGATGCTCTTCTGGTTGACGTCGGTCACCAGGTCCCAATCCGCCTCATCGGTCGAGGTGATGCCGCCGGTTCGAACAATGCCGACATTGTTCACGAGAATGTCGATCCGACCGAATTTCTCTTTGACGGCCTCGATCAGCAAAGCGATCTGCCCGGCATCGGTGACATCTGCCTGATGCGCGATCGCCGCACCGCCCTCCTCCTCGATGAGGCCGACCGTCTCACTCGCCGCCCCCAGATCGAGATCCACGGCGACCACCTCGGCCCCCTCTCCCGCAAAAAGGATCGAGGTCGCCTTGCCATTGCCCATCCCGGGACCGATCGAGCCGGCGCCGGTAACCAGAGCAACCTTGCCATCGAGACGCTTCGCCATTCTCTCCTCCCCTGGCCTTGGTTCAACCAAGCCGCTATATCTTCGCCTTCACATGCCACTTCCATCAACGATAGGACGAAACCGCTCGATGACGATCAGGAATTTCCCAATCGCAGCGCGTCTTCTGGGCTTTACCTTGGTAGCGCTAACGATGCTCGTCGCCAGCAGCTGCGATGGAGACACGGTCGTCCAGGCCGTGCCTGATTGGGGCGGCGGCGAGCGCTCGCCTTATGTTCCGGATGGCTATGAGCTCACGTTCGAGGATAGCTTCGATTGGGAGCCAGCACCCGCCGGCTTTCAAAAGATCAGCGAGAGCGGCGGTCTCGTGACCAAACAGAACCAGGCCGACGCGCCTCCTGCCGTCTGGGACACCCACTTCGCGGGCTGGGGGGTGCGTCATCTCGAGGGCAATAACGACCAGGCACTCAAAGCGGATGCCGCCTATCGTGGCGAGGGCGGTCCAAGCCTCAGTGAGCATGGGTTCGAGCTGCACGAGATCACTGAAGACGGCACGCTCAAGCTCTACGCCTACCCCATGCCGGCTGAACTCAGGAGACAGTTCTACAAGTTCCCCTATCTCGGCGGCATGATTTCCGGCCAGGACCTACACGCCCAGACCTACGGTTACTGGGAAATGCGCGTTCGACTGAACACCGTCTCAGCCGGTCACCATTGGGCCTTCTGGCTCATCCCCAACGACAACGCCTGGCCGCCCGAGATCGACTTGCTCGAGGCGGTCGGCTCCAATCCCGAGAACCAGTCGGACGCCGATTACTTCTTCTTCAATTCCATCCTGACCGATCCCAACACCGACGAGATCACCCGGATTACCCCGCCCCGCGGCAAGAACGCCTGGTACACCATCGGCTTTCTCTGGACCGAAACCGACATGCGTTGGTTCCTGGATGGCCAGGAAGTCCGCCAGCGTCCGGCGATGGGCGGCGACAAGGCCCTGTATTTCCTGGTCTCGCCGGAAGTCGGCGGTAAATGGGTCGGGACGCCGACGGCGGAGACGGAATGGCCAGCCGAAGCGGAGATCGACTATATCAGGGTCTATCGCGAAGGATGAGGTCGCGGCCGTCGGGGGAAGACTTGGAAAACAGGCTCTGATATTCACTGGCCACTTGATCTCAAGTCGGAAATAGCTCCATGCATGTCATGCCGTTCCTGCGCAGGCTATCCGTTGGCTTGGTGTTCGGCGCCCAGCTTCACGCAGGCGCGCTCGCCACACCAGCCGATGTCGCACCCACCGGCTGGGATCGAGCCGCGAAAGGCGAGAACGTCATTTACCGCGCGCCCGGCAGCAACGAGATGATGATCTTCCGCTATTTCGAGGGGGCGAAAAGCCCTCATGAAATCGCCGAAGCGGCCAGTGCGGGACTTGCCAAAGCCTGGCAGGGCGACCTGGATGGGGCGATACGCGAGGGCACGGCCGGCATGGCGATCTACGCCTTCGAGATGGGTGGTGGCGGCCAGACCTTTGTCGGCCGAAGCTACGCTTTCGAAGAGACGCCTGGCCGTTTTTTCGGCCTGGTCCATGTCGCACCTGCTGGCGCTGAAGGCCTCAGTGCACGCATCGACGAGACCGAGCGCAAAATGGCCGCGCTCGCTGCAGCCGCGCAGAGCGGAGACGCGACGGCAGCGGAGACGGTCGCCAAGGTCGCACCTGCACCCGAAGCCGCTCCCATCCCGGACGGGTTGGAAGCGATGTTGATGACCTATGCCTATGGCGTCGGTTCGATCAGCGTGAAGACCCATTACCTGTTCGACGATGGCCGCGTCTGCAGCTGCACCGAGCTCGCCCCGAACGATGCGGCAGCCTCGCTCGCCAATCGTGATGCTAGCGAGATTGGCGCGTGGCAGGCGGATGGTGCTCGCTATCGCGTCAAGAAGCCCGGCAAGGACGAGTGGAAAGTCATCAAGAAGCCGTTGCGCGCCGCGGCTTTGCCCGAGGGCTGGCGCGGCAGCGGCACCTATCGGACGATCGACAGCTTCGGCGGCGTAACGAGCGGATTTCCGCAATATTTCACAGGCGTCTGGAGCGATTTGACCCTCAGCCCCGACGGCACCTTCAGCACCGGCGGCGGCGCTTTGGCGTCGGGCAGCGACATGAACGTCTCGACGACCATGGGGCGCAAAGATGCAGCCGAGACCGGAACCTATCAGATCGACGGCTTCACCCTGACGCTTCGCTTCGGCGATGGACGCGAGGAGCGAACCTCGATCGCCTGGGACGGCGTCGCCAAGGAGGGCGAGGATCCTTTCGAAACCATCTGGATCCGCGGATCGGCGTTCAAGCGCGTCGGCAGCTCGTAACAAGATGGCGGGCGAAAAAGAGAAAGGCGCATTGAAGCCGCCTTTCCGTGATGGACCGAGGTCGCGGGATCGAGATATCGAGGGATCCGGGTCGATTCATTCCACGCATCGCCAAAACACACTCTTGCCTCGCCTCTGCCAATCAGCGTAGAGACCGAACAGAGCCCTTTTTTAACGTCGCCAACGCTCGGCATGCTGCTGACGCTCGGCACGGAGAAATCCCTAAAAACATGCGCCCTTGGATTGCCTATCTCGCCTGCCTGATCGGTGTGTTCGGCCATGCTTCGAGCGAATTCGTGGCCAAGCTTGCCGCAACGCCGGGGCCGGAGTTCAGCGTCTGGCGCTTTTTGATCGGCGGCGCCTGCCTGTTGGTCGTCACCCAGTTCTGGCCGGGTGCCCGCGATCTGATCACACCGCTTCGCGAAAACGGACTGCGCATCGTCCTTCTCTCATGCTTGGGCATGGCGCTGGGACAACTGATCTTTCACTGGGCGCTTGATTTCGCGAGCGTCGTACAGGTGGCGACTATCGTCACGGGCATCCCGATCTCGGTCGTGGTGGTCGACCGCCTCATCAACGGCACGAAGATGACCGCACCCAAGATCGTGAGTGGCATTGGCGCCTTCATCGGCGTGGTGCTGCTGCTCACCAACGGTGTCGCCGAAGACGTGCAGTTCGGCGGTCCTAATCTGACCGGCACGGTGATGTCAGTGATCTGCGCCGTGATCGGCGGTTTCTATATCGTGCTCGCCAAGCCGCTCATTATGCAATATGGGCCTGTGCGCATGACCGCCTACACCTTCGCCATCGGCTTTTTCTTCCTTTACGCCGTGGTCGGGATCGCCTGGGGTATCTGGGTTGATCCGACGTCGCTCTTCGAAAAACGCCCCGAACAAATAGCCGGCATTCTCACCATCGGCATCTGGAATACAGCAATGGCGATGACGCTTTGGCTGGCCGGCATCGCGTTTGCCCCCGATCCCCAGCGCGCCAACTATCTCTTCTTTCTAAAACCGGTCATCGCAGCCTTCCTCGCCGTCATCTTCCTCGGCGATACCCTCACCTGGATGCAGATCCTCGCCATCTTCGCCATCTGCTTCTGCGTTGCCCTTGAATATGTCTGGACTCAACGGCAGCAACGTGCTGCAGCGTTAACTTGAGGCTTGAGTCTGCGGGAAAAGATTGAGCCCAAGCCGGTCGCTGGCCTATGCTATAGCGCAGTTTTTCCTTGAGCGCAGGCCGAGAACCGTCTGGAAAATATGGAAGACCTTTCCGTGAGATCCGCGGTGGCGCTCGCCGCCTTCGCTTCCGGGCTCGTTTTTGGCGCCGTCGTGCAGCGCACCCATTTCTGCACCATGGGCGCGATTGCCGACCTGGTGCTGTTCGGCGACGGTCGTCGGATGCGCGCCTGGCTGCTGGCGATCGCCGTCGGGCTCCTCGGCAGCCAGGCGCTGGCTTTTGCAGGCGTCATCGATCTCAGCGGAAGCCTCTATCGGGCAAGCGACATCCTCTGGGCGGGCGCCCTTATCGGCGGGCTGATGTTCGGTTTCGGCATGACCCAGACCGGCGGCTGCACCTCCCGGAACATTGTCCGCCTGGGCGCAGGCAATCTGAAATCCCTGGTGGTCCTGCTGGTCATGGGGATCACCGCCTACATGACCATGAACGGCCTGTTCGCTCTTGCCCGCCTGCCGCTGGAGGACATCGGCGGTATCACCAGCAAGGATCAGGGAGCGGCGCAGCTGCTCGGCCTCGGGAGTTTCGCTGCCTTCATGATCGCCATTGTCCTGGCCGCAGGACTGATCATGTTCTGCTTCAAGGACAAGAAATTCAGAATGTCCGCCAAAGACATCACCGCCGGTCTGGCTCTCGGCGCGCTCATTCCGCTCGGCTGGGCGATCACCGCCATGCTCGGCGCCGATGACTTCGATCCGGAGCCACTGGCGTCCTTTGCCTTCGTCGCTCCGATCGCCCGAAGCCTGATCTATCTGATGACCTATCCGGCAGCGCCGATCAGCTTCGGCATCGCGGCGATCGGCGGCGTTCTCGTCGGCGGCTTTCTGGCGGCACGCCTCGCCGGTGATTTTCGCATCGAGGGCTTTTCCGGCATCGACGATCTCACCCGCCATCTCACCGGGGCCGTGCTCATGGGTGCCGGCGGCGTGCTCGGGCTTGGCTGCACCATCGGCCAGGGCATGACCGGCCTCTCCACCCTGGCGATCGGTTCGGTGCTGACCACGCTCTCCATCATGGCGGGCGGCGTGCTTGGCGTACGTTACCTTGAACGCGGCAGCCTAATCGCCGCACTTCGCGCGACGCTGCCTCTAGCCGGTCCCGAAAGGTCAAGCGGATGAGCCAGAGCACGCCTATCGCCGCCAAGCCTCTGCTGGAAGACTGCTTCGCCCACGACCCCAAACGCATGCCTGCCAGGGAAGCCCTGGACCTGTTACGGGAGCGTGTTTCGAGGGTGGTCGGCACAGAGATGGTGGGTCTGGACCAGGCTTATGGACGCTTTCTCGCCGAAGATCTCGCCGCTGATCGAGACGTGCCCGCCTTCACCAATGTCGCCGTCGACGGCTACGCCTTCGCCCATCAGAGCCTCGAAGCCGATGGCCCGAGTAGGCTCAGTCTGCAGGCGGGACGCTCAGCCGCCGGCCAGCCCTACGAGGGCCGCGTCGGTCAGGGTCGCGCCCTACGTGTGCTGACGGGTGGCGCCCTTCCCGACGGCGCGGACACCGCCTTGATGCAAGAGGACGTCGTCATCGACGGCGACCATGTGCTCATCCCGGCAGGCGTCAAGCGAGGCGCCAATTGCCGCCTCGCCGGCGAAGATATGAAAAAAGGCCAGAAAATCCTCTCGCCGCCTCATCGCCTGAGGCCCCAGGAGATCGGCGTCGCCGCGGCGCTCGGGCGCACATCGCTCGACGTCTTCGAGCCGCTCAAGGTCGCCCTAGTCTCCAGCGGCGACGAAATCGTCCCCCCCGGCCGACCGCTCGCCCACGGCATGACCTACGACAGCAACAGCGCAATCCTGAAAGGCCTTATGACGCCGCTCGGCGTCGACCTTTCGGATCAGGGCATCTGGCCGGATCGTGCCGACGTGATCCAACAGGGCCTTGCCGATCTCGCCGGAGCGCATCACGCGATCATCACCTCAGGCGGCGCTTCCAAGGGCGACGAGGATCATATGATCAACGCCGTCGCGGCGCAGGGCCAGCTGCATTTCTGGCAGATCGCCGTCAAACCCGGCCGTCCGCTTGCCCTTGGTCAGATCGACGGCACGATTTTCATCGGCCTGCCCGGCAACCCGGTCGCTGCCATGGTCTGCTTCCTCCTTTTCGCCCGCCCCGTCCTGACCGCCTTGGCAGGCGGGGGCTGGACTGAACCTCGTTCTTTCCTGGTGCCGGCGGATTTCTCGATGAAGAAGAAGCCAGGAAGACGGGAATATCTGCGCGCCCGGCTGGTGACTGGCGAGGATGGCCTATCGCGTGTCCACAAGATCGAGCGCGAAGGCTCAGGTATCCTAACCTCGCTCACCGAAGCCGATGGTTTGATCGACGTGGCCGAGGACGTGACCTCGATCACCCCCGGCGACCCGTTGCCATTCCTGCCGTTCAGCGGTTTTGGACTTTGAGGGCGACCTCACTCAGCTGACCCTAGCCTTTTTCAGTTGGCGCGCCCTGGCTCGGACCGATGCGGCCAGGTCTCTCTCAGCCGCAGCCAGCGCGACGTCGACCTCATGCTGATAGTCTTCGAACCTGCGCCCCAGAGCCACACGGACATGAACGCTCCAAGCGCGTAGAAAGGGACGTGAATGTCCGGCGAGTGATTTAGCCCAGTCGGTCATTCGGCCTGCTTGGTCGGCATCAAGCTGGAGATCATCGACGATCTGGCAGACATGCAGCATCGCCTGCCAAGCCTTCAGCCTGTTCAGCGATCCGATCAGCCTCTCCGTCAGTGCCGGAGAGAGCGTCGCCCCTTCCTCCAGTTCGGCCTTGATGATCCAGGTTGCTCCGATGGACATGTTGGGACGAGGATCAAAGCATAATGCAAGAACGTCATCGAGAAATTCAGCCGAGCAGCGACATGCCGACCTTGCTTCGGAAAGAAGGGAAACGGCATTGCCGTCAAACCCTTGTAGATGGCGCTCGAGTTCCGCCGTCACGCTCGGATCTGCTTGTTGTCCGGATCGTAGAGTGGAACAGTGTAAGAGCTCACCGGCATCGGCTCAGCGCCGACAACCAATTCGTAGTTCCCGCTTTTCAGAAAATCATCGCTCACGCCGCCTTCATCACGCACATAGCCGTAGCCGATCGGACGGCCGACGGTGTAGCCGAAACCGCCGCTTGTCAGATAGCCGACGACCTCCCCATCCCGAAGGATGGTCTCACGGCCGACCAGCACCGCATCGGGATCCTCGGTCGTGAAGCCGACGAAGCGCTTCTTGAGCGGCCCGACCGCGGCGTCTTCGAGGGCCTCACGGCCAAGAAAGTCGATACCCTTCCCGAGCTTAACGGCCCAGCCAAGGCCAGCCTCCAAAGGCGTATCGTTGGGGGTGATGTCGCTGCTCCAGGCGCGATAACCCTTCTCCAGACGAAGCGACTCCAAGGCGCGATAGCCGACCGGCGCGATGTTGTGGTCGGCGCCCGCCGACATCAAGGCATCGAAGACCTCAGCGAGGCCCGCCATTGGTACATGCAGCTCGTAGCCGAGTTCGCCGACATAAGTGACGCGCAGGGCTCGCGCATGGGCGCCTGCGATCTCGATCTGCCGGACATGGCCGAAGCGAAACGCCTCATGGCTGCAGTCGGCCGATGTCACCGCCTGCAATACGTCGCGTGATCGCGGCCCCATGAGCGAAAGCGTCCCATAACGCTCCGTCACGTCGACGAGCTGCGCGTCGCAGCGCTCGGGCAAGTTCGAAGAAATCCAGCCAAAATCATGGCTGCGAAAGCCGGTGCCGGTAACGATGTAGAAATGGTCCTCGGCAAGCCTCGACACCGTGAGGTCACACTCGATCCTGCCTCTACGGTTCAGCAGCTGGGTGTAGGTGAGCCGACCCGCAGGCTTTCTCACGTCGTTCGCACAGAGCCAGTCCAGGGCACGAAGCGCGTCGGCCCCGACGAGTTCGAACTTGGCGAAGGAGGACTGATCGAACACGCCGACCTTTTCGCGCACCAGCCGATGCTCCATCCCGACCTGATCGAACCAGTTCGCGCGGCCCATGGAGGGGATATCCTCGGCTGGCCGGCCCTCCGGTGCAAACCAGTTCGGCCGCTCCCAGCCGAGTTTCGAGCCGAACACGGCGCCGCGTGCGCGAAGGCGTTCATAGAGCGGCGAGGTCAGGCGCTGACGAGCGCTTGCATACTCGTCCTCAGGAAAACCGAGGGCATAATGCTTGCCATAGGCCTCCAGCGTGCGCTCTTCGACCCAGTTGCGATCGGCATGCAGATCCGAGAAGCGTCGGATATCGACGGCCCAGAGGTCGAAGGGCGCTTCGTCCCTGGTCACCCACTCTGCAAGCGCCCAGCCAGCCCCTCCCGCGGCCGCGATGCCGAAAGCGTTGAACCCGGCGCCGACATACATGTTGCTGCAGGCAAGGCCCGGCCCGAGGATGAAGTTGCCATCGGGCGTGAAGCTCTCAGGCCCGTTGATCATCTGCTTGACGCCGGTGGTCTCAAGCGCCGGCACCCGAGCCACCGCTTCACCCATATGCTGCTCGAAATGCTCGAAATCATCATCGAATAGCTGGAACTGAAAATCCGCGGGGACCGCGTCCCTTCGCCACGGAATGGGATTGGTCTCGTAGCCGCCCATCACCAGACCGCCGACTTCTTCCTTGAAATAGGTGCGGCGATCAGGGTCGCGCACGGTCGGCGCATCCTTCGCCAGGCCTTCGATTGGCTCGGTGACGATGTATTGATGCTTCACCGGCTGAAGCGGCACCACCACGCCGGCCATCGCCCCCAGCTGCCGCGCCCATTGCCCCCCGCAGTTCACCACCTTCTCGCAACGGATCGCCCCGTAGGCGGTTTCGACGGCGGTGATGGAAGCATCCGTCATCTGGAAGCCCGTGACCTCGACCCCTTCCACAAGCCGCGCCCCCGCCATCACAGCGCCCTTGGCGAGGGACCGGGTGATGTCGGCAGGATTGGCCTGGCCATCGGTCGGCAGGAAAGTGGCGCCCACCAGATCGTCCACCATCATCAGCGGCCACATCGCCTTGACCTCGGCGGGTGTCAGCAGATGCATCTCCATGCCGAAGCTGCGCGCCGTGGTCGCAAGGCGCCTGAACTCGATCCAGCGATCGTCATTGCAGGCAAGGCGGAGGCAGCCGCTCATCTTCCAGCCGGTCTCGAGCCCCGTTTCCTCGCCAAGCCGCTGATAGAGGCTGACCGAATATTTCAGAAGCTGGGTAATGCCGGCGGATGAGCGCAGCTGCCCCACCAGCCCCGCCGCATGCCATGTCGATCCTGATGTCAGCTGCCCCTGCTCCAAGAGGAGGACATCGGCTTTGTGATCACGCGCGAGATGATAGGCGGTCGAACAGCCGATGATCCCGCCGCCGATCACCACGATTTCAGCCTGCGACGGCAAGTTCATGTCACCAGCAACTGTCATGCTTTGCCAAACCTGGAGCGATAGCTGTCGAGAGCTGCGGCTAGGCGGTCGAGATTTTCCTCTGTGTAGGCGACGTAATCGGCGCCCGGGGCATCGAGATGAAGCTCGGACACCATGCTCCACATCGCCTCACGCAGGAGAGAGGCGCATTGCATGGCGGCATGGCTCCTGATCAGCGCCATCTCAGGCTGCCGGCCAAAATAGAGCGCCAGCAGTAGCGCCGATTGCTCCTCGTCAAACACGGCATTGGAAGCCAGGCCGGCAAGGTCGAACATCGCCGTCGAGAAGCCGCCATACTCGAAATCGATCAGCCAGAGCCGAGTGCCGTCGTCGATCAGATTGCCGGGCAGGAGATCATTATGCCCAAAGATGATCGGCAACGGGATCTGCACCCCTTCCAATTCTTCGGCAAGCTCGAGATAGCCGCCGAGTTCGCCGACCATCCTGCTGTTCCCAGCGTGGAGCGTATGGGCGTAGTCTCTGATCACGTGAAATGGCCAGAACATGAAGCCGGGACCGCTCACCTCCTTCGGCATGGCGTGATGATAACGCCGGATGAGGTCCGCAATGCGCGGGATATCGTCAGCGACGTCGCCAGCATTAAGCGTCTTGCCCTCGATATAGTCGATCACCTGCACGCCGGGACCTGCGTGAACCAGCACCGGCGCAACGCCCGCATTCGCCGCCGCCTTCGCGGTCATCGCCTCCCGATCGCGCGAGACATGATGAAACGGAAAATCCCGACCAAACCGAACGACATAAGCCTTTCCGCCATCCGTAACCTTGAAACTCTCATTGCTGAGCCCGCCGCTTAGCGGCTCGATCGCTATCTCGCCCTTCCAGATTGAGAGCGCTCTCACCTTCGCCAATGCCTCGGACATAACGCCCTCCCTTAAGGGCCGACCGGGCCGGCCGATCGTCGGCCCTCGTGACCTTAGCCAGCGACGTAAACCGGCCGTCCGGTTTCCACCTTATTCTTGTCATCACTACACGCGCAATTCAGGTGAAAGAAAACCCCGGATCGAGCAAACCGGCACCAAGTCAACGGTCCAGGCCGCGCCTGGCGGCGGCAGCGGTGATCAGGCGGTCGACGATCATGGCGATGGCGGCGACGGCTAAGCCTGCCACCAGGCCGCGTCCGGTATCGGCTTTGGTCAGCGCGATATAAACTTCCTGGCCGAGATCACGGGTGCCAACAAGGGCCGTGATCACCAGCATCGAGAGAGCGAGCATCGTGGTCTGATTGATACCGAGCATAATTTCGGGCCAGGCAAGTGGCAGCCTGACCTTGATCAGCAACTGCCAGGGCGTACAGCCGGCGGCCCGGCCGGCTTCGATCACCTGCGGATCAACTTCCTTCAAGCCATGGACCGTGTAGCGAATCGCCGGCGCTAAAGCATAGGCGACCACCGCGATGAGTGCCGTGAAGTCGCCGACGCGAAATAGCATCACAGCCGGCATCAGATAGACGAAGGATGGCAGCGTCTGCAGCGTATCGATGATGACACGCACAACCCGCCAGACTTTTTCGCGTTCTGCCGCCACAATGCCGATCGGGATTCCGATCAGGCAAGCGATCAAGACGGACAGGCCGCAGAGGTAGACCGTGATCATCGCCTTTGGCCACTGACCGGTAAGTGCCACCAGCAAAGCAAGTCCCGCTACCGTCAAGGACAGGCGGAAGCCGCCGAGCGTCCAGCCGGCGAGTGCTAGAAGGCCGACGACGCCCATCCATGGAAGGCTTAGCAGCAAGCGCTTGAACGGGATCAGAACATTGAGCAGCAGTAGATCTTTAACCGCTTCGAGTTGATCGAAGAAATTGACGTTGATCCACCTGACCACGTCGGACCAGAAGCTGCCGGTCGAGAGCTGCCAGCTTTCGGGAAACGTTCCGATCATGTCCATCCGGATACCGATCAGCGCGGTCGCGGCGACCAGTACAAGCGCGGTCAGGGCATAAGCATGGCGTTGGAGGACGCTTACATCCTGATCGTCCCGGTGAACCCGCTGTTTTGCCGCCATGGCCTGTGACAGGCGATCGAGCAGGATCGCAAGCGCCACGATGGCTAGCCCGGCTTCGATACCCGTGCCGATATCGAGCCTGCGAAGTGCCGCCAGCACCTCGAAACCAAGGCCGCCCGCCCCGATCATCGAGGCGATGATCACCATGTTCAGGGACAGCATGATCACCTGATTGACCCCGACCATCAGCCCGGGCATCGCCGACGGCACCAGGACCCGCCAGGTCATCTGACGTCGCGTGCAGCCGACCATGCGGCCGAGATCATGGATCTCGTTGGAAACGCCGTTCAAGGCCACGATCGCAACCCTGGTCATGGGCGGCAGCGCATAGATAATGGTCGCCACGACCGCGGCGGTAGGGCCGAAACCGAAGAGGAAGAGAATAGGGACCAGATAGGCGAAGACCGGAACGGTCTGCATCAGATCCAGTATCGGCGTCAGGATCTTTTCGACCGTGGGCCAGCGATAGCCGGCAAGGCCGAGCAACAGTCCACCCGTCACGCCAAGTGGCACGGCAATCGCGATCGAAGCCAGCGTCACCATCGCGTTGTCCCACTGGCCGAAGAGCAGGATGAAGGTGAGGCAACCGCCGGCAAGAAGGGCAAGACGCCAGCCACCGGCATAACGGCCGAGCAGCATGGCGAGACCGATTACGGCAATCCAAGAAAACGGCGGCAATTGCTGAACGGCGGCCGAGCCCTGCCCCTCCAGCCAGCCCGTGGAGAGAAGGCTGAGCGCGATGCGATAGGGGACATCGATGACGGCGGCGATGAACCGGGTGAGATCGGTGAACGAAAACAGACCGAAGCTCGCGTCCTGAACCAGCCAGTCCATGGCATCGCCGATCCAGCGCTTGAGCGGAATGCGCCAGTCTTTCGGCACCTTGAACGCCCATTCGGCCATCGGCCGCCCGGCGAGCCAAAGGAGCAGAAAGGCACTAAGCGCGACCACCCATATGAGGCCGATCGAGCGCGAACCAGGCTTCGCACCCGAAGCCTGGTTCAAACCATGTGTTGCCGACGCGGCCACGCGCAGCCGGCGTCCTTTGCCCTACCGGATCCAGCCGGACCAGACGCCCTCATTGGCAGCCATCCATTCCGCAACGACATCCTCGACCGTCTTGCCGTCAAGATCGACCGCGGCGACCATCTGGCCCATGGCGTCGTTGTCGACGGTGAAGGCCTGGATTGCGGCATGGGCGCCCGGCCATTTGTCCTTCACGCCGGACCATGCAACCTTCCAGATGGGGCCCCGAGGCTTGCCGCAGTCATAGGCTTCGTCCGGATTCAAGCCGACCGCCGGATCGGCGTAGCACTCTGCGCTATAGGACGGAAACTCGACCCACTCGCCATCATATTTGGACGGCGCCCAATGCGGCGCGTAGACCCAGAGCATGATCGGCGCCTGACGCTGATAGGCGCTCTCCAGCTCGGCGAACAGAGCCGCGTCGGTCCCGGCATGCACGACCTCGAAGGGCAGTTCGAGGGCGGTGACGCGCTCGTCGTCATAGCCGCCCCAGGTGACCGGCCCGCCGAGATAGCGGCCGTAGGGCGCTGTTTCCGCGGTCGAGAACGCTTCGGCGCAGGTCTCGTCCAGCAATGCCTCCCAATTGGGAAGGCCGGGACACTGTTCCTTCATATAGGCGGGATACCACCATTCCTCGATCGCCTGCATGCCGGTTTCACCGAGATTCTCGACATCGCCGGTGCCGGTCGCCTCGTCCATGGCGTCGCGGCCCGTGGTCTCCCAGATCTCCATGGCAACGTGGAGATCACCGGTCTTAAGGCCCGCGAACTGTGCGATGTAATCGGCCTGAACGTAGTCTACCGTATACCCTGCCTTTTTCAGAACCTCACCCATCAGGTTGGTCGTGATCAGCTGACCGGTCCAGTCATGCAGCGTCAGCTTGATCGGATCCGTGGACTCGACGTCGGCTCGTACATCGAGAGAGGTTAATGAGATTACGGCCGCCGCTGCCGCGGCTAAGGCGTATCGGAAACGACGCAATCGGTGTGTCATGGCCCAGACTTCTCCCTTCATTTGTTGGCGACCTATTGTCGCCGCTGCCCCTTGTTCGGGTCTTGCAGGGAAAGTCTGCCGCCCCCCGGATCGGCAAGTCAATCTTGGAGACTGTTTTTGCGCCTCTGGTTTTCGATCGGTGCCGACAACAAAGACCAGGATCTCTGCCATTCCCTACATGAAGGGAACGGTGATGCGCATGGCCTCGGCATCTGCAGCAATCATCCTATAGATCGAAATATATCTTGAAATTTCATAATTTTGCTGACGAAAATTAAAGTCAATTCTCAGCGACAAATTGATCGCAATCCGATGTCCTGGCGACCCATCGTGTCATCCGAAGCAAGCCAACGACATCGTCCTGTTCCGGTGCCGCGGGCCACTGAGCAAAAAGCGTGTCGTCAGCCGCGGATCGTCGAGAGATAGGCGATCAGATCGGCGCGATCATAGGGTTTTCTGAACCCCTGGAACACCATCTTCGTACCGGCGATCATCGCCCGCGGCCTGGTCAGAAAGCGATCGAGGCTCTCTTCGTTCCAGACGGCGCCTGAGGTCCCGAAGTTAATCATGTCCTGGGAATAGCCAAAGGCCGGCATGCTGCCAGGACGGCGCCCAACCACACCGGCCAGGCTGGGACCGATCTTGACCTCGCCCGGCTGCACGGCATGGCACTTTCGGCACTCCTTGAAGAGCCTTTCACCACGCGCGGGGTCCGGCTGCCGCTCGGGTTCCTGTTCCTGGAAACCCGTCGCTCCTCCCGGTGGGAAAGGAAAGCGCTCCGTTCCTGCCCCCTGCGCCATGGCCGTCGCCGCCATGCCGAGGGTCAACACCAGCGCGATTGCCTTACATCCGGTTCCGAACGACATCGTCATTTTCCTCACTTGCCATGGCCGAGAGAAGGACACGCATCGATTAACAGCCAGGGATTGGAAGGCGATCGTTCAGCCCTCGATCCGTGCTGCGTTCTCCTATCACGATACGATCAGCAGAATCAAAGGCGGATGCCGTTCGAGGTAGACGGTCAGCCGGCGGTCGACAGCCTCATCTCGGATCGCCATGATGGGCACCGTTCAGGGCGTCACCTCAACGAGAGCAAGAAACCATGAATCAAATCGACCTTCACGGCAAACGAGCCGTCGTAACCGGCGGTGCTCAAGGTATCGGCCGGGCGGTAGCCGAGCGCTTTTTGGCCTCAGGCGCAAAGGTCAGCCTCTGGGACCGCGACCAGGCCCTGACGGACGCGACCAGCCGAGAGCTCGCGGCAATTGGTGATGTGATCGGCGTTCAGGTCGATCTGACTGATCTCGCCGCGGTCGAAGCCGCCCGTGATCGGACGAACGATGCGCTCGGCGGCATCGACATCCTGGTCAACAATGCGGGCATCGCCGGTCCGAACGCACCGCTTTGGGAATATCCGCCGGATGCCTGGCGCGAGGTCGTCGACATCGATCTCAACGCCGTCTTCTATTGCTGCCGCGCCGTGGTTCCGCAAATGATCGAACAAAATTATGGTCGCATCTGCTCCACAGCCTCGATTGCCGGCAAGGAAGGCAACCCGACCGCCAGCCCCTATGCCGCTGCCAAAGCCGGGGTCATCGCGCTCACCAAAGCCCTCGGCAAGGAACTCGCCACCTACGACATCGCCGTCAACTGCATTACGCCAGCCGCCGCAAAGACCCGAATTTTCGATCAGATCGAGCAGGAATTCATCGACTACATGCTCAGCAAGATCCCGCGCGGTCGCTTCGTCACGGTCGAAGAGATCGCCGCCATGGTGACCTGGCTGGTGTCGGCAGAAAATTCCTTCACGACAGGCGCCGTCTTCGATCTATCCGGCGGCCGGGCGACCTATTAGTAATTTGCTTCGAACACAAGACTCCTTTGCTGTTCTTGTCGATGGCCTTTTCCTGATGCGCGCATACCCATGTTAACGCTGTTCGGTTAACGGCGGGTTAAGCCTGATCGGTATTCTTTCCGATCTGCATCCAGCGCCCGTAAATGATCCCCCTGCGACTAACGGAAATTTAACGAGCCTTCGCGATACTCCCGATCATGGAGTGTCGGACCGCCTTGATATTTGTCCGGCGCCTGATGCGAAGGAGTGAAGTCCCGTGGATCAAGCGATAGGGAATCCGGCAGGCCAACTCGGTGACACCTCGCCAGCCCCCGCCGGCAAGGTGGACCCGAAGGGGCAAACGAGCTCTGGCAAGGCCACTGTCGAAGAAAGCATGGAGCCGAGGCATGTCTATGCCGGCCGCGAATGGAGCTCAGACCATTCCCTCAACATCCGTGTCAGCATCCCGCTTGGAATCGGCCGGTACTACGTCACCCTGGTTGCCGGCAAGGAACGACGCGCTCGAGCGCGGCTGTCCTTGGATCGGCGGCAAAACCCGCTCGACACCCCAGCAAATGTGGCGTTTCTAGCCTTTATCGTCACGATCGCTACCGCAGGCGGCATCACGTTGCTCTATCTGATCCTCGCCCACATCTTCGGCTGGTCGGGAAGGCTGGTCCTTTAGCCGAGCGCCCAATAAACGCATGCCGATAAGGCAAATACACATGCGGCTTCAGCGCCGCTGATGTTGATACGAGGGCTCGCATCCCAGGGTTGGATGGTGTAGTCGAAGGAGCGTCAACGGCAGCGGACGCGGGCCCACATGCGACCAGAAGCGCAATCCTGGCAATCGACTGCGGTCGATACGGCCCAGCGTTCGCTCGGAACTTCAACGCCAGGTTTTTCATGGCTGGGAAAACCTCAGCTGATCTTCGGCCTGATCGGCGTCTACCTTGTCGGCCATCTCTTGCTTCGCCTGGCACTCAGCCCCACGCTTGGCATCGATGACGCCGAACAGATGCTGTTCGCCCGGCACTGGGCCTTTGGCTATCGCTTTCGCCAGCCACCGCTTTTCACCTGGATGCTCGTCCCGGTCATCGACCTGATCGGCCCCAGCCTTCTTGCAATCAGCCTCGTGCGCTACGCCCTGCTGGGGATCACCTTTGCCTTTCTCTATCTGACCGCTCGGCTCTGTCTCAAAGATCAGCGTCTCGCCGGCCTCGCCGGCCTCTCATTCACGCTGATCTACGTCTTCGCCTACTACGCCCACCATGACCTCACGCACACCACCGCGCTTAGCGCCATGATCGCGCTCGCCCTCTACGTCACGGCGAGATTGACCGGCAATCCGAACTGGACAGCCTATCTCGCAGCGGGGCTGGTATTCGGTCTCGGCATGCTCGCCAAGTGGAACTTCGTCATGCTGGCGATCGGCGTGCCGCTGACCTGCCTCGTTCTCCCCGCATTCCGTCATTTTGTGCTGACCTGGAAGATCCTCGCCACCGTCGCCGTCATGGCGGTCGTCATCACACCGACGGCTCTTTGGATGTTCGATCAAGGACAATCGATCCAGGGGGTTTCGAGCGACATTCTCGTAGGAAGCGGTGCTGGCGGCCATATGGCGCTCTGGCTCGAAGGCGGCGCCGCTCTCCTGCGCGCAACATTTCTCTTCCCCCTGCCCTTCCTTCTGATCTTTTTGGCGCTGTTCAGTCAGAACCTTTTCGCCAGCCATCATCCAAAGACGGGAGATGATCGCCCGGCCCTCACCCCGGTCTTCTTCGGTTGCCTGATCCTGATCATGCTCGGCTTGCACGTCCTGCTGATACCCCTGTTCGGCGCCGTCAACTTTACCGAGCGCTGGCTCCATCCAGCCTTGATGAGCCTGCCGATTTTCCTGTTCGCATGCGTCGACCGTAACCATATTCCGGATCGGAGGATCGGTGCATTTATCGTTATGGTTGCCATTTTGGTTGCCGTCGCCGCCGGTGCCCGGCTATATCGCTATAATGCAGGTGCCGATGACTGCAGCAGCTGCCGGGAGTTCGCTCCCTTCGCGGTGCTCGCGGAAGGTTTGCGCAGCGCAGGTTTTTCCAAAGGCGTGATCGTTGCGGATGGCATGCACATCGGAGGCAATCTGAAGATGCTCTTTGCCGACAGTTTGGTCGTTGATCCTGCCTTTCCCAGAGCCGTTTGGCCGGAGGCGGATGATCGCTCCGATATCGATACTCGCAGAGCAACGCACGACTGCCTTCTGGTCTGGCGGGATGATGGCAGGAATCCCGAAGCGCGACGCGATTTGATGCGGGACTATGCGACAAAATGGCTTGGCCTGCCGGAGACGACGCGCCCGCGAAGCGGACGTCTCGATGCTCCGCTGATCGGATCGTCGGATCGCAGCTATGCCCTGGGCTTCGAATTCTATCAGGAGAATGCCGGTGGCTGTCGCTAGCGTCGAAAAGGCTTTTCCGATGGCGGAGCGTCGAGCCGGCGGGGTGAGCATCATCGTTCCGGTCTTTGATGAGCGCGAGTCCCTGCCGCCCTTGACCGATCAGATCCTCGATGTCGCCGAACGCCATGACTTCGGTCTGCATGAGCTTATCTTCGTCGATGACGGCAGCCGCGATGGTTCCTGGTCCGTCATGAAAGATCTGGCGGCAAACCATCGAAAAGTGACGTCGATCAAGCTTCGGCGCAATTTCGGCAAGGCCACAGCGCTCAATGTCGGCATAGAAGCGGCGACCGGAGACATCATCGTCACCATGGATGCCGATCTGCAGGACGACCCCGCCGAACTCCCGAAGCTGATCGAGACCATGAGATCCGGCTTTGATCTCGTTTCCGGCTGGCGCGAACGCCGCAACGACCCTTTGTCCAAGACCTGGCCCTCCTGGCTCTATAACAAAGTCACCAGCTGGCTCTCCGGCATCCAGCTGCATGATTTCAATTGCGGCTACAAGGCCTATCGACGCGAAGTCTTCGACTCAGTCGATCTCTACGGCGAGATGCATCGTTACGTACCGGTTCTGGCCCACTCCCTTGGCTTCAAGGTCAGTGAAATTCCGGTCGAACATCACCCCAGGCGCTTCGGCCAATCGAAATACGGCCTAAAGCGCTTCATGCGCGGCTTTATCGACCTTCTGACGGTCCTGACGATCACCCGCTATGCGCGCACGCCCGGCCATCTTTTCGGCGCGATCGGCATTGCACTGCTCGCCATCGGCGGGATTGCGCTCACCTATCTCACGGGTCTCAAGCTCTTTACCGGCGCACAGATCGGCGGCCGTCCCATGATGTTCTTCGGCGGCCTTTCGGTGGTGGTCGGCGTTCAGATCCTGCTGTTCGGCCTCCTCTCCGAGATGATCAACAGCCACACCACGGGCCTCGAAACCAAGGTCCTGATCAAGGAGCGTGTCTCCGGATCCGGCGCTGATTGAAGCAACCGGCATTCTAACCGCCATGTTCGTCCAGCGACTGCTTTCGACAATCCTCGCCGTGATCGTGAGTGTCATCGTTCTCTGGTGGCTGCTGTCGGATGGTGCAGGAACGGCGCTGCTGAACGCCATCGAAGGCGCTATCCTTTGGCCCCTGGCGCTTGGGGGATTGATCGCGGTCGCCATCCAGATCGTCAGAGCCTGGCGGTTTGCCTTGCTCTGGGAGGGCGGCTTCGGGCTGTCGTCCATCTCTATGATCGGCATTGCGACGAAGCTGGTGCTCTTCAACTTTCTCCTGCCGTTCAAGCTCGGCGAACTCAGCTTTCCCCTGATGATGAAGCGCGCCTATGGCACGTCGCTTGGCCAGGGTGCGGGAATTTTGATCCTCTGCCGTCTTCTGGATCTCGGCGCAGTCACTGCGATCATTGCCCTTGCCGCGGCCTGGCTTCTCGATCCGGCTTCCCATGGCCTTAGTCCCAGCCTGATCGGCATTTTTGGCCTGGCCGCCTTTGTCATCCCGTTCATCTTGGTGGATCAGTTGCCAAGGCTGCGTCGAGCGGCCGCAAAGTCTCAGCGCTTCGATCATCTCGCCGGACAGATGAGCCATGGCGCTGCGATGATGCGCCCTTTTCGTCAGCGCATATTGTCGGCCGTGCTGACGCTGTCGATCTGGCTCGCACACGCCGTCATCGCCTGGCTGGTGGCGATTGCGGTCGGCGAAGCTGTCGGTTTCCTTCCAATGGCCATGGCGAGCGCATCCAGCAATCTCGCCTTTGCCCTGCCGATCAGCGGCGTGGCCGGTCTTGGCCCACCTCAGGCCGCTTGGGCGACCATGCTGCATCTGGCAGGCCATGACTGGGATCCTGCGATCACCACGGCTCTTCTCTGCCATGGCTTGCTTTTGATTACGCTTTCGACCTTCGGCGCAGCCTTCTGGATCGGCCAGGCCTTTCGAGCCGAAGGGCTGATCAACGCCGGAGCGCCCGGAGAAGGCTCCACCTCGTCGGAACGCAGCCGCTAAGCCCCGCGGATCAAAACGTAGAAAAGAGCTGGAAGTCATGGTCGTCGGACCAACATAGTAACATCATGAGCGATCGACCCACCAGAACAAGCAAACCTGATACAGACCAGGCGACCTCAGCCCGGGATGGCGACCTGCCGAGCAAGCCGACCACCAACGATCCCGTGCATCAATTTCTCAATCAGGTCGCCCGAACACCGCCGCCGCAGGCAGGTGCCGGCCGCGGACGGCTGATTTTCTCGATGGACGCCACCGCTTCACGCGAACCGACCTGGGATCAGGCATGCCAGGTACAGGGCCAGATGTTTCTGGAAACCGCCGCCCTGGGCGGCCTGGACGTCCAGCTGAACTATTATCGCGGCTTCAATGAATGCAAGGCCAGCCGCTGGGTCGACAATCCCAGCGATCTCGTACGCCTTATGACCGGTGTCTTCTGCCTTGCCGGCAAGACTCAAATCCGCCGTGTTCTGCAACATGCGGTTAACGAAACCGGCAAGAAGCGGGTCGACGCCCTGGTTTTGGTCGGCGATGCCTTTGAAGAGGATCTGGATAACGTCGGCGAAATCGCAGGCCAGCTCGGCATGCTGGGCGTGCGCGCCTTTCTATTTCAAGAAGGCTACAAACCCGAGGCCGAACGCGCCTTTCGCCATATCGCTGCGCTCACCAAAGGGGCGCATTGCCGCTTCGATGCCAACAGCCCCGATCAGCTTCGCGAACTGCTCGGCGCGGTCGCTGCCTACGCCGCCGGCGGCAGGCGTGCGCTCGCCGATCTTTCCAAGCGGTCAAGTCCGGCCGTTAAGCTGATCGCAGGCCAGGTCGGCTGATCCCATGAACCTGTTCATTGGCCTTGTCCTGCTGGTGCTGCTCGCATTCTTGGCCCTTTACGTCTTCATCAATATCAAACCGTCGACGCTGGCGCGCGCCGTCCGCACCTTCACCACCACATTTGCCGCTCTGGCCGGCACAGGCCTCCTGCTCACCGGACGCTTCGGTCTTGCCTTGATCACCTTTATAGCCGCTGTGATGGCGATCCGCGCATTGAAAGGTGGTACGCTTGGCGGCGCTACGGGCGGATTCGGTCAGTATTCGGGCTCCGGCCCCGCCGGAGGCGGGGTTGGCGGCAAGACGTCCGATATCGCTACCGATATGCTGGCGATGCAGCTTGATCATCGCACCGGTGACCTCGATGGCGAGGTCCTAAAGGGCGGCTTTGCCGGCCGCTCGCTTGGCAGCCTTGGCCTGCAGGACCTTCTCTCACTGCTGATGGAATGCCAGCGCGACGATCCACGTGCCGTGCCGCTGCTCGAAACCTATCTGGACAGACGTCACCCGGATTGGCGAGTGCAGGCTAGCGCTGAAGGGGAGTCCCAACATCAGCATGAAGGCCGCGCAGAGACGGGCAACGCTATGGACGTGGCAACGGCCTGCGCGATCCTGAACGTCTCTGCAGAAGCCGGGAAAGAGGAGATCAAGGCCGCCCACCGCCAGCTGATGAACAAGCTGCATCCGGATCATGGCGGATCGAGCTACCTCGCTGCACAGCTCAATCAGGCGAAAGATGTCCTGCTCAGTCGCTGATCGGTAACAGTTTGAGGGAAAGCGCCGCTTTTTTGTGGTGGCGGTTATTGAAAAATTAACCGTCAGGGCGTTATGAAGCTTGGGTCCGCGACACTTGGTCGTTTCATTCAGAGGGAAAGACCCTGGCGAACATGCCGATCGAAATGATATGCCCCATTTCCTTCGAACCGCGTAAGTAAAAGACTTTATGGGGGACCCCTCTTGATTCGCAAAGCTGTATTCCCCGTGGCCGGGCTCGGCACCAGAATGCTGCCGGCCACCAAGGCCATGCCGAAGGAAATGCTGCCGGTGGTGGACAAGCCCATCATCCAATATGCTTTCGAGGAAGCGCGCGCCGCCGGTATCGAGCATTTCATCTTCGTCACGGGCCGAGGCAAGTCGTCGATCGAAGATCATTTCGACCACAGCTACGAGCTGGACGATACGCTTGAGATCAAAGGCAAGACCGCCGAGCTGCAGTCGATCACTCAATGGCTGCCCAAGCCCGGCGAGCTGAGCTACACCCGGCAGCAGAAACCGCTTGGCCTGGGCCATGCGGTCTGGTGCGCGCGCGAACTGGTCGGCAACGAACCCTTCGCCGTCCTGCTGGTCGATGAGCTCCTGCAGTCCGACCCTCCCTGCCTCAAAGAAATGGTCGACCTCCATCGAGAGACCAAAGGCAACGTCGTCTCGGTCATGGAGGTGCCGGAAGACCACACCAACCGCTACGGCATCCTGGATGTTGGCGCCGATGACGGTCGCATGGTCGAAGCTCGGGGCATGATCGAAAAGCCAGCCCCGGAACATGCTCCATCACGGCTTGCAATGATCGGCCGCTATGTCCTCCTGCCTGAGGTCTTCGAGCATCTCGGCAGGCAGGAAACCGGCGCTGGCGGCGAGATCCAGCTGACCGACGCCATGGAGAAGATGCTGGGCGGCACACCGTTTCATGGATTGCGCTTTGAAGGCGATCGCTATGATTGCGGTTCGCGGCTCGGATATCTTGAAGCGATCGTCGCCAATGCGATGGCGCGACCGGAGCTGCAAGCGGGTATGACCTCCATACTGAAGCGCTATCTCTAACCACGCCTGAGAGATGAAGCCTTAAACTTAAGCTTGAGCAAGGAAGCACATCATGGGTATTGCGATGATCGGAACCGGCTATGTCGGCTTGGTTTCGGCGGCTTGTTTCGCGGAGTTTGGCATCGACGTTGTCGCCGTCGATAAGGATCAGAAGAAGATCGAAGGTCTCTGGGAAGGCAAGATCCCGATCTATGAGCCCGGCCTCGACGATCTGGTATCGCGCAATGTCTCATCCGGACGCCTGACGTTCACCACGGATCTCGCCAATGCCGTGCAGGATGTCGACGCCGTCTTCATCGCCGTGGGCACGCCGTCGAGGCGCGGTGACGGCCATGCCGATCTCACCTTCCTTTTCGCGGCGGCCGAAGAGATCGCCAAGGGCTTGAAGAAGGAAACCGTGGTGGTCACCAAATCCACGGTTCCGGTCGGCACCGGCGCCAAACTCAAAGCGCTGTTCGCGCAGACACGCCCTGATTTGAAGATCCATGTCGCCTCCAATCCCGAGTTCCTGCGCGAAGGATCGGCGATCGAAGACTTCATGCGTCCGGATCGGGTCGTGGTCGGTGCGGAGAGCGATCATGCAAGGCAGGTGATGGAGAAGATCTATCGCCCGCTGAACCTCCTGAAGACGCCGATCCTCGTTACCGAGATCGAAACCGCCGAGCTGATCAAATACGCCACCAACAGCTTCCTCGCCACCAAGATCACCTTCATCAATGAGATGGCGGATCTCTGCGAGAAGGTGGGCGCCGACGTACAGACCGTCGCGCGCGGCCTGGGGCTGGACGGCCGGATCGGCCCGAAATTCCTGCATCCCGGCCCCGGATATGGCGGGTCCTGCTTCCCGAAGGACACGGCAGCTCTTCTGCGCATCGCCGAAGAAGCGAATGTCCCGATGCGCGTCGTTGAAAGCGTCGTCTCTGTCAATGACGGCCGCAAGCGCAACATGGTCAGGAAGATCACCCAGGCCTGCGGCGGATCGGTGCGCGGCCAGACCATCGGTATTCTCGGCGTCGCATTCAAACCCAACACCGACGACGTTCGCGACAGCCCTGCCCTGGTGATCGTGCCCGCCCTTCAAGCTGAGGGAGCCGAGGTCAAGATCTACGACCCAGAAGGCATGGAGATGGCCAAACCGGACCTTCCCGGCGTCGAGTGGTGCAACGATGCCTATGAGGCGATCGACGGCGCCGACGCCATGGTGGTTCTGACCGAATGGAACGTCTTCCGTGGTCTCGACATGGACCGTGCAAAATCGCTCCTGCAGCGTCCGCTGGTGATCGATTTGCGCAATATTTACGACGCCGAAGACATGGCGAACGCCGGATTTCGCTATATCAGCATCGGCCGCGCCGAGGTTGACGGTGCCGCAGCTGCACAAGGCGAGGATCAAGCGGCATGACGTCAAGCGCGGCCATCGCGTCTACGCCCGGCGGGAAGAGCGATCCCGCCGGCCATCGCTTTCACCCGACGATCCTTCGGGAATACGATATCCGCGGGATCGTCGGCGAGACGCTTTTTGCAGCGGATGCCGAAGCCATCGGCAAGGCCTATGCAACACTCCTCCTGGCGGAAGGCGGCAAGCGTGTCTGCGTCGGTTTTGACGGCCGCCTCAGTTCGCCTGAACTGGCCGATGCCCTGATCCGCGGCCTAACATCAGCCGGCGCCGACGTCGATATGATCGGCCTTGGCCCGACACCGATGCTCTATTTCGCCGTTCATCATTTGAAGGCCGATGGCGGCATTCAGGTCACCGGCTCGCACAACCCGCCCAGCCACAATGGCTTCAAGATGATGATGGGCAAGGCATCGTTCTACGGTGAGCGTATCCAAGCCCTTGGACGAATTGCTGCAGATGGTGCCTATCAGGCCGGCAGCGGTGAGGTGACAAAGCATGCCGTGCTTGACACCTATGTCGAACGCCTGCGTTCGGACTTCCACGGCAGCCGATCCCTTAAGGTGGTCTGGGATGCCGGCAACGGCGCCAGCGGCGAAGCGCTTCAGGCGCTTACCGCAAGACTTCCAGGTGAACATCACCTCCTCTTTGCCGACATCGACGGCAACTTCCCGAACCATCACCCCGACCCGACGGTGCCCGAAAATCTCGAAGACCTGATCGCAGTCGTGCGTCAGCATGATGCCGAACTAGGTATCGCTTTCGATGGTGATGGCGATCGCATCGGCGTCGTCGATGGCAAAGGCCGGATCATGTTCGGTGATCAGCTGCTGCAGGTTCTGATCACCGAGATCTTGGACCGTCTTCCGGGCAGCACGATCATCGCCGACGTCAAGGCCAGTCGGGCGCTCTTCGATGCCATTCAGAAGCTTGGTGGCGAACCGATCATGTACAAGACCGGCCATTCGCTTATCAAGACGGTGATGGTGGAGAAAGAGGCGCCGCTTGCAGGCGAGATGTCCGGTCATATCTTCTACGCTGACGGCTTCTACGGCCACGATGACGCTCTTTATGTCGCCATTCGGCTGCTCGACATTCTCGCTGGAAGCGATCGTCCGCTGGCTGCCTGGCATGACGATATGGCATCGATGATCAACACACCGGAATTGCGCTTCGATTGTCCGGACGAAGAAAAGTTTGATGCCGTCGCTGGGGTCAAGGCGAACCTTGAAGCTGAAGGTGCTTCGGTCAACGCCATCGATGGCGTCCGCGTCTCGACCGACGACGGGTGGTGGCTGCTGCGTGCTTCGAATACGCAGGCGGTTCTGGTGGCGCGCGCCGAGGCGAAGGACAGTGAAGGCCTGGATAGGCTCAAGAAACAAATCGCTCGGCACCTTGACGCTGTCGGCGTGACGCCGCCTGATTTTTGACCATCCGGATCTGAGGACAGAGCCGCTACGGCCGACAGCGATCGTTCACCTATCGAGCAAGATAGCCTGATCGCCTTGGAAGAATGTGCCAGGTTCGTTGAGTTCTTCTCGAAAATAGCTTGGCAAGGCTGGTCAAAATCGCATACTGACGCTTCGTTTCCTATTGAAGAAAGGTAGGGAGAGCCGATGCGCCACGGCAAGTCTTGGGCCGTTTTGGCGGTATTGCTCATAGCGGGCTGTTCTTCTTCGGAGCCGTTGAAGGATATGGTTGGCTATGTTCCGCCGACCAGCTTTCCGGCGCAGCCAAAAAGAACCTTAGTGGCGGACAGGCCGGAGCTGGTTTGGTCCCAGCTCGTCAATTTCCTCGAGGCCTCATCCTTCGCGATCGACCACATTGATGAGGACAAAAGGCTGCTGATCGCACGATATAGCGGTGATCCCGGGCCCTATATCGATTGCGGATCCATCGTTACCCATGAGGCTGGCTCGCTTGACCAGATCGCCGGCTCGGCCGGTGTTGTCAAGCTGAACTACAAACTTGAGGAAGAGCCGGTTGTTCTCAACCGCTCACTCAATCTGGACAGTCGCATCATCATTAGGCTGGCCGACCAGCCACAAGGCACGGTGATCCAGACGGACACCACCTATGTGGTCACGAAGACCGTCGACGTTGAAGATTCGACTGGTGCAATCAGAGAAGGCAGTCGGGAAACGGTCAGCTTCGAGGCTGGCGGTCGCGGAGAATTCAGCAAGGGTACGGCCTGCCAACCCAATGGCTCGCTTGACCTCGCTGTCCTGCAGAGCCTGCCCAACATCGTCGGTTCCGACGAAATCAATCGCGCCGAGCTTCAAAGCGATGGGATTGAAGCTTCTAGCGCAGCGCCTTCTAGCGAGGAGACGGTTGCAGCACTGCCAAGACAGCTTCCGACAAATGATGCGCCCGCACCAGAGGATCGTACAGCACTTGACTTGGAAGGGGTTGATGCCGCTCAGGTTCCGTCGCCTGAACCAAATCAAATCGACAGTGATTGGGTGTTTCCCGAGCAAGGCTTGCCAACGGCGGCTTTACCTGCACCTCCGGAGATCAAGCCTGAACTCGAACTGCAAAAGATTGAGGAAGACGCCCCGCCAACGGACGCTACTCAGCCCCTCTCTCAGCCCGTGATTCCCCAGCCGAACGCCACCGCGATCGGTCAGGGGAATAGCCCCTCCTCGACGCTTCCAAACGCCGAAAGTGAGCCTCTGGAAGAGCAGCAGTCAGCGGCACTCGACACAGGTGAAGCTGCAGCGGTTCAGTCGCCATCCACGATCGTCGACGATACGACCCGCAAGCTTTTGGAAACACTCGACTGTGATGGTGACGAGTGGCATTTCTGCGATCTCGTCGAGCTCACCACCCCCTTGCGCAAGCGCAATATCACGGAACTCTTCGGGCTTACGATCAACACGACCGAGAGCTTCGCCACTCAAGTGATAGGGCGCGATCTCAAGCTCGATATTCTCTTTCCGAGTTTTCCGTCCAATCTGCATATTGCCTACGCGCGGAGAGATGGAACGATCGAGCATGTGATGCCTTCGTCGGAGGTCTGGCCTGCCGACCAGATCCATCAGCTGACACAATCCAATCAGACAATTCCCGGCCCGCCAGGTCTCGCCATGATCGTTGCCATTGCCTCCGACAAACCTCTTTTCTCCTCGCCACAAGATGGTACGGAGGATGCTACGGTCTACCTGGACCGGCTGAAACAGCGTCTCGATCAAATGGAAGCGGAAAATCCAGATCGCCCGATCGCGGCAAGCCAACTTCTTATCTATGTCGAGAATGATGCGACATGATCGAAAATTGGGAAGAACGACTGCGTGACCGAGCGGAGCGAGCAGGCTTTCAGCCGGGTTGCGATCGGTTCTATTTCCTGCGCCATGGTCAGACAGACCATAACCGACTTCGGATCTGCCAAGGACATACCGACACCCCTCTCAATGCCTCGGGCATGGCGCAGGCCGAAGAGGCAGCCGGTGTTCTGGCCACTGTCAGGCCTCTTTCCATGACGGCAAGCGACCTCACACGCGTTCGCCAGACAGCAAAGCCAGTGGCCGAAAGACTAGGCCTGGATATCGTGATCGATCCAGACCTCAGAGAGCGCGCCTTCGGCATCTTTGAGGATCGCCCCATTGAAGGGCAGCTATGGTCTTTTGACGATCCGAGCGTCGAGAGCATCGAAGATTTCGTCGATCGCAGCCTTCGGGGCTTCAAAGGAGCGCTTACCGCCAATGACACACTTGTGGTCACCCATGGTGGCCTTCGGCGGGTTCTGGCCGGAGCATTGGGCCTGGCGTTACCCTATTGGACCGGCCATAACGCCCTACCGCTTCGCTTCACCCACGAAGCCTCCGGCTGGAAGGCTGAAGCCCTGACAAGAGCCGGGGCCTGGCCGGTCGATGGCCCTGAACCGAGCGATCTTGATCGATAATCATAGCCAAGCCGGCAGCGATCCGATCGATCATCTCCTCTCGATCGGCTTTAGGCGTCCTGGGACCAGTGAACGAGTCCCATGCCCCGTCCGAAGCCTGGTCTTCGAGAGCAGTCTTGATGGCTGCGAACGCGACCTGCTCGCAGACCTTGGTTTTCCGAAGTCGCTGGGCATCATTTGCGATCCGAATACCTATGATGTCCTTGCGAAACGCGTGTCCACGGCGATACCAGATGCCGGGTTGATCGTCATTGACAAGCCAAAGGCTGATGAGGACGGCGCAACAGCGCTGGCGGCCCAAACCCGCCACGCGGAAGCTTTGATCGCCGTAGGCTCAGGAACGCTGAACGATCTGGTCAAATATGTAAGCCACCAACATCGACGACCTTATGCGGTGTTCGCCACAGCGCCCTCTATGAATGGCTATGTTACGGCGACGGCTTCGATCAGCCGGGGCGGAGAAAAGCTCAGTCTGCCAGCGACGCCTCCCAAGGGCGCGTTTTTTGATCTGGAAACCCTCGCCGAAGCTCCACACCGCCTAATCCGAGCTGGTGTCGGCGATAGCCTTTGCCGCAGCACGGCAGAGCTCGACTGGCTGCTCAGCCATCATCTGCTGGAAACCGTCTTTCTGGAAGCGCCGTTTGCCATTCAGGCGAAGGACGAGGCTGACGTTCTCGCAAGCATCGATGCCCTTTGGACAGGTGATCTGGACGCCGTCAGGTCGTTGACGCGCCTCTTAGTGCTGGGTGGTCTCGGCATGCTGATGGCCGGCAACAGTCAGCCAGGCTCCCAGGGCGAGCATCTCATCAGCCATTATATCGACATGATGCATCGCCCCCACCCAGGCAGCCTGCACGGCGAGCAGGTGGGTCTGGCTACCCTTACCGTCGCAACCCTGCAAAACGAGCTCTTTACCAAGAAAGCCGCTCCCCTTCTCAAGGAAACGGTCCTTGATTTTCCTGCCATGGCCAATCGCTTTGGAAAGCACGGTGATTCATGTCGGGAGGCGATGACCAGGAAGGCGTTGAAAGGTGAAGGGCTGGAAAAGCTGAACACCAGGCTGGCGGACGCTTGGCCGGATATCTGCCAGGCTTTCAAGTTAAAAGCCCTGCCGATTGAGCGCCTTCGCACAGCCTTCGATGCTGCCGGCATGGCTGTCACCCCAGAAGATCTTGGCATTGATCCCGGCTTCTACGCGACGGCCGTCATGCATGCGCGTGAGCTCCGTGACCGATTTACGGCATTGGATCTGGCTGCAGACGCCGGCCTCTTGGCTCCTTTCATCGAGCGGTATCTGGCCAAAAACACCCGATGAGCCCGGCCAACGAGCATAGCAATCAACACTCGACAAGGATCCGCTTGTCCGGGACAGCGCAACACCAATGATCAGCAGCGGACAAAGCCACCCCATGAAGGCGCAACGCTCGCCGTGAATCGATGAAGAGCATATCGATAAAATAACTTTTAGGTTGAATTATTATATTGATCATCAACCATATAGGACTATTGTAGAGCGATGCGCCAGCTTGGCGGCCGCTCGAACTTCGGATTGGCTGAAGATTATGGAAGCAATCATTCTAATTATCTCCTGGACGTTGTTCACGCCGCCGTCCCATGACGTCGATGTCCAGCCCATGCCGGACATCGCAAGCTGCCTGCGCGTGGCGGAGACCGTCACCCGCAAGGTCTCGGATCTCGAGGGGCATGGCGTTCAGGCCAAGCTGGTCGCCCGCTGCATCTCGGTCCCGACCAACATCAAGGCCTGAAGAAGGCTCTGAGGGCCCATCCGCAAGCCCTCGTTCCCGATGATCATTTACTGAATCTTCACTTTATCAGTGGAAGATAGCGGCTTCACACCGCGCTGCCGAAGGCTCCTATGCGACTGCCTTTGGGTGTGTGGATGATTGGATGTCGCCCGGCCCTAACGGCTGACGGCACCCGTCAAGGCCAGAGCCATGACGTCGAAGCTGTAAGGACGAAGATCGATGTCCTCCTATGATCTGATCGTGATCGGCAGCGGGCCTGCAGGCCGCCGAGCTTCGATTCAGGCAGCAAAACTTGGAAAATCGGTCCTGGTCATTGATCGGCGTCCCGAAGTTGGCGGTGTATCGGTTCATACCGGGACGATACCAAGCAAGACTTTGCGTGAGACCATTCTCAATCTCTCAGGCTTTCGTGAACGTGAGTTCTACGGTCGCACCTATCGGGTCAAGAAAGAGATATCCGCCGACGATCTTCGCGAGCGCCTCCGCCTTACGCTCGATCATGAAGTCGAGACGCTGGAGCACCAGTTCACCCGAAACGGCGTGACGATCATCACCGGGCATGCGAGCTTCGTCGATCTTCACACCGTCGACGTTCAAAAACCCGATGGCGACCGGGTCCGGTTCAGCGCGTCGCATTTCATCATCGCGGTCGGCACCAGACCATTTCGACCGCCGGATATCCCCTTCGACGGCGAAACGGTTTTCGACAGCGACGAAATTCTGTCACTGAAGACGCTGCCGAGAACCCTTGCGGTGATCGGCGCCGGCGTCATAGGCCTTGAATATGCGACCATTTTCAGCGCCCTTGATATTCAGGTCACTGTTATCGAGCCACGCTCGACAATGCTCGATTTCGTTGATCGCGAGATCATCGAAGAGCTTACGCACGACCTCCGCCAACGAGGCATGATCCTAAGGCTTGGCTGTAAGGTTGCTTCGGTCGAGCGCGTACCGGATGGCGGTTGCAGGATCCAGCTCGAAGATGGGCGCATTGTTCGAACGGACGCCATGCTGTTCGCTGCTGGCAGGATGGGCGCCACGGACGATCTACAGCTGGACAAAGTCGGCCTGGAGGCGGATCAGCGTGGGCGCATCACGGTCGCGAAGGACAACTTTAGAACCGCCGTCCCGCATATCTTCGCCGTAGGCGACGTGATTGGTTTCCCGAGCCTTGCGTCCACATCGATGGAGCAGGGCCGGATCGCAGCCTGCCGTGCATTCGATCAGCCCGCCGACGAAGCGCGCGCCTTCTTTCCCTATGGAATCTATGCAATTCCAGAGATCTCGATGATCGGCATGACCGAAGAGGAAGTCAGGCTTCGGGAAAGGCCCTTCGAATGCGGTGTCGCGCGGTTTCGCGAAACGTCGAGAGGGCAGATCATGGGCCTTAGCACCGGCTTTATGAAGATGATCTTCGATCTTGAAGACCGCCGTCTGCTGGGCGTTCACATCGTTGGCGAAGGGGCCACCGAGTTGATCCACATCGGCCAGGCGGTGCTCAATCTGGGTGGGACGATCGAGTATTTCGTCGAGAATACCTTCAACTATCCGACGCTCGCCGAGGCCTACAAGATTGCAGCTCTGGATGCCTGGAACCGCATGCCGCAACGAACCGAGGCGTCCGACGTAAGGTCGATCGCCAGCTGAAAGGACGCGTGCTGCATGTCCGAATGAACGCTCAAGAGAGAAAGGGCGACGTCCCGGTCAAACAGTTTTGGCGGTCATGCAGCATGCCGGTCTTCTCGTCTGCCAGCGGCGATGAACTCGACGATGTCTCTAAGCGTCGGCGCAAGCCAGCGGAAGGGTGAGGCAAGGGCCAGAACGATACCGACATGGCCGACACCTTTGTAGACGCTCACCTCGGCCTCGGCGCCAGCCTGATTGATGGCGTCGCCTAGCCGAGTACTGTTGCGCGGCAAGACGGTCTCATCGTCATCACCCGTAAGGAGCAGGGCCCTTGGCGCCCGCCCGCTCGCATGGGTGACAGGCTGGGTCGCTTCCAGATCGTCAACAGCGAAAACCTCTTTGACGATGGGATCCTTGATCGGCAGGAAATCATAAGGACCGGCCAGGCCAACAAGACCTTCGATGTCCTCGACGGCGACGTCTTCGGCAGCCAGGAAACTGGTATCCAGCGAAAGCATCGCTGCGATATGAGCGCCAGCGGAGTGTCCGATCAGATGAATCTGCCGGGGATCGCCGCCATAGCCAGCAATATGCCGATGCACCCAGCTGACGGCTTTAGCACCGTCTTCGACGAAGGCCGGGAACCGGACGTCTGGAAAGAGCCGATAGTCCAAAATGACGGTGACAATGCCTTGGGATGCAAGCGCCTGGCCGACGAACAGATAGTCGGCTTTTGAGCCATATTCCCAACGACCGCCGTAAAAGAAGATGGCCACACTGGCGTCTGACTTTGTCTCATCCGGAATGTAAATATCGAGCTTGTTGCGCGGTGCCTCGCCGTAGACGATGTCGCGCTCAATTCGATAGCCATCTTCGGATATGAGTGCATTCAGGACCCTTGCAGGGGTGCAGCCAAGCGTTGGGACCGCAAGCGCCAGGCTGGCCGCCAGTCGAAGAAGCTTGCCGGGCAGAGCACGCATCGACACCCTTTCAGCGTTGATTGTTTGACCATCGACGGGTCGGTTCTTGCCCCCGCCGAGTGATGCCAACTTGAACAATTCAGCAGGAGTTGCCAAGTTGCGGCCTGCCACAATCTGCAGCCCGCCCTCTCGCCTGAAAAGTCGGTCCGATGAAACTATTCAACTCCCTTTCCGGCAAGAAAGAACCGTTCACGCCAAGCGACCCGAAACGGGTGACGATGTATGTCTGCGGCCCGACTGTCTACGACTATGCCCATATCGGCAATGCTCGCCCTGCGGTGGTTTTCGACGTGCTCTTCCGCACGCTTCGCCACGAGTTCGGTGAGGTGATTTATGCCCGCAACATAACGGACATCGATGACAAGATCATCAAAGCAGCTGCCGATCAGGGCCTGCCGATCGATGACATCACCAGCCGATTTGCTCGAGCCTACAATGAGGACATGGCGGCGCTGAACGTCTTGCCGCCGACCATCGAGCCAAAGGCGACGGGTCATGTCGGTGACATGCTGGCCATGATCGCAAAGTTGATCGACAAGGGTGCCGCCTACGAGGCCGACGGGCATGTGCTGTTTCACGTACCGGCCTGCGAAAGCTATGGCGCGCTTTCAAGACGTTCACGCGAGGACATGATCGATGGCGCCAGGGTCGAGGTGGCGCCCTATAAGCGCGACCCCGCCGACTTCGTGCTTTGGAAGCCATCGACAGCGGAACAGCCGGGTTGGGACAGCCCCTATGGGCGCGGCCGACCGGGCTGGCACACCGAGTGCGCCGTGATGATCAAGGAGCATCTGGGCGAAACGATCGACATCCACGGCGGCGGCCAGGATCTCAAATTTCCCCATCACGAAAACGAATTGGCCCAGTCGACATGCGCTCATGGCGGCGCGCCGCTCGCACGTTTCTGGCTACATAATGGCTTTCTCGACGTCGAACAGGAGAAGATGTCGAAATCGATCGGCAATGTTCTGCTGCCCCATGATCTGATCAAGACCGTGCCCGGCGAGGCCATTCGATACGCCTTGCTTTCCGCTCATTATCGAAAACCGCTGAACTGGACGTCAGCCGGACTGTCCCGCGCGAAACATGCGCTTGATCGCCTCTACCGCACCCTCTCATCCCTTCCAGGGCCAGGCGAACCGGCAGCGGATGCGAAACCGCTAGAGACGGTGCGGCGCGCGCTTATCGACGACATCAATACGCCGGCGGCCCAAGCCGCACTCTTCGAGCTTGCAAGACGGGCCAACAGTACCGATGACCAGGAAGAGCAGGCGGTGATCAAGCAGGACATGCTGATGGCTGGCCGTCTTCTCGGCTTGCTACAGCAGGATCCCGAGACCTGGCTCCAGTCCGCCGGGGAGGAACGAGAGGTCGATCGTGACGAGATCGAGCGTCTATTGGAGCGCCGGCGAACGGCTAGGGCCGAGAAGGATTTCGAAACAGCCGACCTGATCCGCGATCAGCTCGAAGCCGAGGGCGTGATCCTCGAAGACGGACCCGACGGCACGCGCTGGCGCCTGGGCTAGCCGGCGGGTGGCCGAGGATCTGCGAATAGCCATCCTCGGCAATGCCGGAGGCGGGAAGTCGACGCTCGCTCGTCGTCTGGCGAACGACCTGGATCTGCCGCATGTCGAGCTCGACCGTCTGCTCTGGCTCCCGGATTGGACGCCGGCACCTGCCGGTGCGTATGGAAGTGCGCACGCACAAGCGATCGCAGCGAACGCCTGGATCATCGACGGCATGGGCCTGAGGGAGTCGATTTCACCGCGCCTGCTGCGGACGACGGCGATTGTCCTGATCGACATGCCAATCTGGGCGCACTACTGGCTGGCCGCCGAGCGGCAGATCGCTTGGAACCGGGATGCGATCGACAATCCGCCAGCGGGCGCATCAGCGCCACCGCCGACCGAGGCGCTGTTCCAAACGATTTTCGAGATTGACCGCACCTGGATGCCGAAGGTCCGAGACCTTGTCGACGAGGAGGCCCAACGGGGAAAACCGGTCGTCAGGATCAGCAGCGTCGACGAACTCCGGCGTGGCATCGATCCACTGCTATTGTCAGGTCCTGCAGGATCTGAATGATCGCCACCCGTCGGGCTCAGCTTTCCAAAAGGCTTGCGAGCTTCATGGCGACGCCAAGCGATCCGTCGACTTTGATCTGCCCGAGCGTGTAGGCGAGCGTCGGGCTGAGATCACCGGCGATCAGTTTTTCGAGATTGGCTGCAGTCAGTGAAATGGTGCAATCAGCGTCGGAGACCTCATTGACGACCGTGACGGGATTGGCGGTGCCATCGATCAGAATGGCGCCTTCGTCTTCGACATCGAACATGACCTTATAGCCGAGCGTCGCCAGCTGCGGGGCCTGAATTTTGACCTGTTCGGTCAGCTGCTCGAGACTCATGTGATCTCCGATGGCTGTTCCGGGGTTGCGGTTGATGCGCGAAGAGGCGGCTGATCAGGCGCCGTCGTCGTCTCGTTCAAGCGGCGCATTTCTTCGACGATCAGGGCATGGCGCGACGGCTTGCCGATCAGGGTTCGCGGCAGCTCGTCCCGGAACTCGATCTGACGCGGCTGTTCGAAGGGGGCGAGTTTGTCGCGTAAAAAAGCGCGCAGCTGTCCGGAGGTCATCGACTTACCCTCCTTCAGCTTGACATAAGCTTTGACGATTTCGCCGCGATGAACGTCGGGAATGCCGCAAACCGTGACCTCGTCGACGGCAGGATGCAACTCGACGGCCTCTTCGACCATGCGTGGATAGACGTTGAAGCCGCCGGAGAGGATGAGGTCCTTGATGCGATCGATCAGATAGACATAGCCATCGGTATCGATGAAACCGACATCGCCAGTATGCAGGCGTCCACCATGCAAGGCTTCAGCCGTCTCCGCATTGCGCTGGGCGTAGCCTTGCATAACCTGCGGTCCGGTGATGCAGATCTCGCCGCGCTGGCCGATCGAAAGGCGACGATCCGGATCTTCAAGGGAGGTGATTTCGATCAGCGTGCCAGGCAAAGGCAGCCCGACAGACCCCGGCCTCGGACTGTGAAAGGGGTTGATGGTGCAGACGGGCCCCGCTTCGGTGAGACCATAACCCTCCACCAGCGTGCAGCCGGTGAGCTTTTCGAAGCGCTCCTGCACCTGGGCGGGCAGCGGTGCACCGCCGGAAATGCAGAATTTCAGGCTGGAGAGATCGTAGTCGCTCAGCAGCTTCGAACTGTTGATGGCTGAATACATCGTTGGCACGCCCAACATCACGGTGGGCTTTTGCTGATCGATCAGCTTCAAGAGCTGATCCAGCCTGAAACGCGGCAGGAGGATGATCTCGAAGCCGCTGGCAAGGCTCGAATTCATCACGGCCGTCATGCCGAAAACATGAAACAGGGGCAGGACGCCGACCACCTTCTCCTCGCCAGCGCTCGCTTCGGTCGCCCACAAGCGAACCTGTTCGGTATTGGCATAGAGGGAAGCGTGGCTGAGTTCCGCACCCTTAGGGAGGCCCGTGGTGCCGCCGGTATATTGCTGAACGGCAATATCGGTTTCCGGAATGATCGTAACCGCTTCGAATTTGCCGTCGTTCGCGGTCAGTTTCTTGAAGGTGATATGATGCTCATCATGGGCGACATCCGCGATCTCCTTGCGACGGAGCAAAGCGAAAAGGGTGCGCTCACGCCAGGGCAGGAGTCCGCCCATCGAGCCGACCACGATGGTCTCGAGGCAGGTGTCTTCCAGTCTGGCCGCAACCTTCGGATACATGCCGCGAATGTTCAGCGTGACCATGATGGTGGTGTTTGAATCTTCGATCTGCCGGGCGATTTCGCGCTCGGCGTAAAGCGGATTGAAGTTCACCACCGTACCGCCGGCTTTGAGCACGGCAAAAAAGGCGATCACATAATAAGGACAGTTCGGCAGGAACAACCCGACGCGCATGCCCTTCTTCACGCCGAGCGCTTGAAAGCCCTTGGCGGCACGGTCGACGAGCTGACCGATCTCCTTATAGGAGGATTTGCGGCCAAGGAAATCCAGACAGGGCCGATCGCCATAACGCGCCACCGCATCGTCCAGCAAGGTGAACAAGGGCTTGTCGGCGAGTTTGTGATCCCAGGTCAAACCCTCGGGATAATGGGCTTCCCAGGGATAGGGACGCTCGAGAACCACGTCTGGAGCCGGCTGCACGACGTCCTCTTCCGGCGCACGTAACCGACGCATCAGCCGATCAAGCCGTGAGAGAGCCTGCGCAATAACACCGCCGGAATCAGACACCCGACGAACGCCGTTTTGCTCGATGGGCTCGTTCAAATCTTGAGCCCGTTTCGGTTTTGGTGATGCATATTGCTATTGTTCTCAACATGCTGAGTCATTCAACGCATCGGTATTATAGCATAAGGATGACGAAGCAAGCGCGACAAAAACGGCACGCCGCCAAACCTTCGATCCAAATTCACGATCGGCAGGATAGCATCGGATGATGAACGATTTGTTAACGCTAACGCTTTATTACTGATGATCCCGACGGACGCTGGGCGAGTCTCCGCCATCAAAAATGCGTCATGCCGCTGGGAGGCCATCTCCTTGGTCTTGACCGGGTGACGTTCGACGTGGTTGGTTTGACTCTAGCTGGAGTCGGAACTGTGACGATACGAATCGCCTAATAGATGATGGGAGCCTCATAATGGAGTCGAGCGACGGCGGCGGGAAATCGACCCTCTACTGCTCGTTCTGCGGCAAGAGCCAGCATGAGGTTCGGAAGCTGATCGCTGGGCCCAACGTATTCATTTGCAATGAATGCGTCGAGCTTTGTGCTGACATTATCAAGGAAGAAGACCGAAAGAGCCGGCGCACCTCCGGCCCGACCATCATGACACCCCTTGAGATCAAGGGTGTTCTTGATGATTACGTGATCGGTCAGGAACGTGCGAAGCGTGTTTTGTCGGTTGCGGTTCACAATCATTACAAGCGTCTGGCGCACGGCTCGAAGGGCGGTGATGTCGAGCTTGCGAAGTCTAATATCCTGCTGATCGGGCCGACGGGCTGCGGCAAGACGCTGCTGGCGCAGACGCTCGCGAGAACCCTCGATGTGCCGTTTACCATGGCTGACGCCACCACGCTCACCGAGGCGGGCTATGTCGGCGAGGATGTCGAGAAC
>JBCCUL010000037.1:0-90250 GCA_039197065.1 Pseudomonadota bacterium
GGCGCTCCTCGCCGATGGCTTGCACATGGCAAGTCACGCGGCGGCGCTCGGGATAAGCGTGGCGGCCTATGTCTACGCTCGGCGGCATGCGCGTGATCGGCGCTTTTCGTTCGGAACGGGCAAGGTCAACAGCCTGGCGGCGTTCGCAAGCGCCATCCTTCTGGTCGGTTTAGCAGCGCTCATGGCGGGCGAGAGCATCGAACGCTTCTTCAACCCGGTCGCCATCAGTTTCGATCAGGCGATCCTGGTCGCTGTGCTCGGGCTTGGCGTCAACGGCGCCAGCGCATGGCTGCTCGCCTCCACGCTGCACCACCATCACGGACATGATCATGACCACCATGGTCACCATCACCACCACGGCGAGGAACCCGCGTCCGAACTCCAGAAAGATCAAAATCTGCGCGCCGCCTATCTTCACGTTCTCGCCGATGCGCTGACGTCACTTTTGGCGATTGTCGCTTTGTTGGCAGGCAAATATACGGGCGCCGTCTGGCTCGATCCGATCATGGGCATCGTGGGCGCCATCCTCGTGGCGCGTTGGTCGTGGGGCCTCCTGCGCATGTCGGCGAAGGTGCTTTTGGACTGGCAGGCGGAAGATCCCGTGATCGAGCGGTTGCGCGAGGCGCTTCTGGTCGATGGAAGCGACAGGATCGCCGATCTGCATGTCTGGACGATCGGCCAGAGCCAACATGCGGCGGAGGTCACCATCGTGACCGATCACGCACATGGCCCCGCTCACTACAAGGCGCTGATCCCGGAGGAGTTGGGCATTGAACATGTGACGATCGAGGTTCATCGCTGCAGCGCTGCAGCGCTGCGGCAAAGGCCGTTTGAGCGGTCTCAGTTCCACAGATCGCCCCGAGCCGAGGCTGGCTTCAGGTCTGGTTTCCGGCATTCCTTCGCCGTCGCGTTTCCACTCGAAAAAGTGTCGGCGGGCACGAGGCAGCGCTGGCGCTTGAAGGTGTCCTAGAAGGCCGGATTGCTCGCCCGGTCGAAATTGAACATCTGCCGAATGGCCTCCGGTAGTGATGTGAAAAGATAGAAGATCTTGCCTGGGTTCAATGGAAATCTCTTGATTTCGGCATGATCCGGACATTGCGCGGATGGCGCTGGGGGGATTGGCGCCAGCGGTCGGGGTCGGTGATGGGACGGGCGACCTCGTCGGCACGGGCAAGGGCGATTTTCGGGGTGACGCCCCCGCGGGGCACGCTGCCGTCTGCGAGGCGGGCGAGGTGTGAGGTCCAGTCCTTCATGTGATCGACCACGACGTGGATGATCGATCCATGTTTCTGCAGCCGGCCCTGCACCAGAAGGAGGCGGGCGCCCATCAGGATGCGGCGGTATTGTTCCATGGTCTTGGCCCAGACCACGCAATTGGCGATGCCGGTCTCGTCCTCGATCGTCAAAAACACCACGCCCTTGGCCGTGCCCGGCCGTTGTCGCACCAGCACGACACCGGCTACGGCGACGCGGTCGCCATGGTGGTGCTTCGAGAGTTTCTCAGTCGTAAGTATCCCCCGGGCCTGGTAGGCATCCCGCAAGAAACTTAAGGGGTGGGCTTTTAGGGAGAGGCCTGTGGTCTGGTAATCGACCACCACATGTTCGGGCATGGGCATGGCGGGCAGCGTGACGTCCGGATCCTCACCCTGACCGCTCACGTCGGCATGGGCGAACAGCGGCAGCGGTTTTTCCGATTTTATCGCGCGCACCTGCCAGAGCGCCTGGCGGCGATCGAGGCCCATGGAGCGAAACGCATCCGCCGCGGCGAGGCGCGCCAGCGTGGCGACCGGTATGCCGGTTCGATCACGGACATCGCGGATGTCGACGTAGGGGGTGTCCCGGCAAAGAGTAATCCGGGCGGCCTGCTCCTCGTTCATGCCGCCGACCTGACGCATGCCAAGGCGGAGAGCATGCGTGTTGTTGGGCCCGGGGCCTGGCACGTCAAGCGGCTCGAGCATCGAGTCCCAGGAGCTGTGATTGACGTCGACCTCGCACACGTCGACGTCGTGTTCGCGGGCATCGCGTACGATCTGGGCAGGGGCGTAAAAGCCCATGGGCTGGGAGTTCAGGAGGCCGCAGGCGAAGACGGCGGGGTAATGGCATTTCAGCCAGGAGGAGATGTAGACCAGCTTGGAAAAGCTCGCGGAATGGCTTTCGGGAAAGCCGTAATCGCCGAAGCCCTCAATCTGCTTGAAGCAGCGTTCGGCGAAGTCCTGCTCGTAGCCGCGCCTCGTCATGCCCGCCACGAATTTGTCATGCATCTGATCGATGGTGCCGCGCTTTCGAAAGGTGGCCATGGCGTGGCGGAGCCTGTTGGCCTCGTCAGGTGTGAATTTCGCCGCTTCGATCGCGATGCGCATCGCCTGTTCCTGAAACAGCGGCACGCCCATGGTCTTCTCGAGAATGTTTCGGAGTTCGTCCGGCGGGCCGTAGTCCGGGGAAGGGGAGGGGAAGTCGACCGGCTCCAGCCCGTCCCGCCGACGGAGATAAGGGTGCACCATGTCGCCCTGGATCGGGCCTGGCCGCACGATCGCCACCTCGATCACGAGATCATAAAAGCAGCGGGGCTTGAGGCGTGGCAGCATGTTCATCTGCGCCCGGCTTTCCACCTGAAAGACGCCGAGCGAATCGGCACGGCAAAGCATGTCGTAGGTCGCGGTATCCCCTGGCGGCACGCTCGCCAGCGTGTGGACGAGATTGTAATGGTACTGCAGGAGATCGAAGCATTTGCGGATGCAGGTGAGCATGCCGAGCGCGAGGACATCGACCTTGAGGATGCCGAGCGCATCCAGGTCGTCCTTGTCCCACTCGACGAAGGTGCGGTCCTCCATCGCGGCATTGCCGATCGGCACCACCTCGCAGAGCGGTGACTTCGTGAGCACGAAGCCGCCGACATGCTGGGAGAGATGGCGGGGAAAGCCGATCAGCTCCTCGGTCAGCTCGAGCGTCCTTTTGATGGTGGGTTCGTTCGGATCGAGGCCCGCCTCACGAACCCTTGTTTCGGGCATCCCGCCTCCGGACACCCCCCAGACGGTGCCGGCGAGCGCCGAGGTCACGTCTTCGGACAGGCCCATCACCTTGCCGACCTCGCGCACGGCGCTGCGCGAGCGGTAGGTGATCACGGTCGCGGCGATGCCGGCGCGCTCGCGGCCATAGCGCTCATAGACATATTGGATCACCTCTTCGCGTCGCTCATGCTCGAAATCGACGTCGATATCCGGCGGTTCCTTGCGCTCCATGCTGACGAAGCGCTCGAACAGGAGATCCACTTCGGTCGGGTCGACCGCGGTGACGCCGAGGCAGTAACAGACCGCGGAATTGGCGGCCGAACCTCGTCCCTGACACAGAATTTTTTGGGACCTGGCATAGGCGACGATGTCGTGGACCGTGAGAAAATAGGGGGCGTAGTCGAGCTGTGCGATGAGCTTGAGCTCGTTCTTCACGGCCTTTGCCACATTGGTCGGAACCCCGGCTGGGTAACGCTCACCCGCACCCCGCCAGGTCAGGTCTTCGAGGTGGGACTGCGGCGTCTTGCCCTTGGGCACCGGCTCGTCCGGATAATCGTAACGCAGCTCGGACAGTGAGAAGCTGCAGCGTTTCTGGATCTCGACCGTCTGCCGAATGGCGTCTTCATGTCCCTGGAACAGCCTGGCCATCTCCGCGGCCGGCTTCAGATGGCGCTCGGCATGGGCATGCAGGCGAAAGCCGGCCTCCGCCAGCGTACATCCCTCCCGAATGCAGGTGAGCACATCCTGAAGCGGCCGCCTCGCCGGCACATGAAAATGCACATCATTCATTGCCACCAGCGGCGCGCTGGACCGCGAACTCAGGTCGGTGAGCATGTTGAGGCGCCGGCGATCATTGCCGCGATAGAGATAATGGGCGGCGAGATGAGGAGGGGTGTCGAGGCTGGTGACGATTTTTTTCAGCTCTCGTTCGAAATCTTCACCGATAGTCAGCTCATCCGGTGGTAGCAGGATCAGAACCTGCCCTTTCGCGGCTTCGAAAATATCCTCCAGATAAAGCGCACAGTCGCCCTTTCCGGCCCGGCGCTGGCCAAGCGTCAGAAGGCGGCAAAGGCGGCCATAGGCGGCACGATCCTCGGGAAAACAAAGAAAACTCGGTCCATCTCGAAGATCCAGCCGACATCCAACGACCAAGGGCAGTTCCGCGACAAGGGCCGCACTATGCATTCGCACCACACCCGCCAGCGTGTTGCGGTCGGTGACACCGATGCCGGCAAGGCCGAGCACGGCGGCGGTCTGCACCAGTTCCTCGGCATGCGACGCCCCGCGCAAAAAGCTGAAATTGGTCGCGACCTGCAGCTCGACATAGTCAACCCGCAAGGCGCTCACCCCAGCCGGGACGCCCGGCAGCGCTGCCGATACGCCCGCCGGCGTTGCCGATGCGATCGGCGGCGTTGACTTGATGCCTGGTGTGTGGGGTGAGGCTTCGGTCTATGGACCGTTCACTTTTTGTTAACCCATCCCTGTCATGATTATGACCTGGTCCATGCGATCCTGGGAATCCGCCCGCCCGCCGATTTTGTTCGGGCGAGGCTCGGACTTCCAGGATCGCATGGACCAGCGAGACATGCTGGTTGTGGCAGGAAAAGGTAAAAGAAGTGTGAAGGGCCGAGCGGCCGCGTGGCTGTGACAATCTGTAAAGGCTGGGATGATCGAACCTGGGTCTCGTGTGATCAGCCTCGACCATGCCGGCTCTCACCCGAATACCCCATGAATGTACCAGTCAGGTCGTGGATGTCTGACAGCGTTGCCGGGACGCCCGTCGCCATTGTCGGAGCATCCGGTGATGCTGACTTGGTGATCGGCATCAATGCCCGCATATCCTCTCCTGTCATAGAGGCCCTTGCGGAACAGCCAGTAACGCCGGCCTTGGTCATCCTCGACCCAGTAGTAATCGCGAGTCTCCCCTGCCAAGTCCACGCTGTCGGCCGCGCCGACCGTGCCGACGCGTTCAGGGCCTTCGGATCTGACGATGCGGCGGGTGACGCGGCGCCAGGTGAAGCGAAGGGGCGGGCCGTCGGGGACTTCGGCCAGCGCCTTGATCGGTTCCGGGCGCAGCAGCAGATAGGAGGGGCGAGGAGGCAGGGGAGGCATGTCCGCCCACGCTTTGCGCGTTGAGCCAGGGGGCGTCCGTTCCTCAGCCTTTTCGGGGACATGGCTTTCGACAGGGGTAGTCACTGCGACGGTTTTAGGACCGAGACGGTTGGCGAGACGGTCGATCAGCTGGCTCAGGCGTTCGTCCTGGGCGGTGATCTCGCTGGCACCGCCTTCGAGGTTCTTCTGCTTTTTCTCGATCGGTGCGCTGCGTTCGGCATGCAGCGCCAGCTTCTCGATGCCGAAGCCAGGGTCGATCATCGGCAGCTTCTCGGCGAACAGGCGGACGATATGGGCGGTGTCATGGGTCGGCTGGCTGGTGCCGACATGGATCCTTTTGACATCGCCATCGACGCGAAAAGCCAGAAAGGCGAGCCGTTCCGACCCCTCTGCCGCCCTGTCCAGGATTTTACAGAGATCGCCGGTGAGCAAAGCGAGGTTATGGGCGATGGCGGCCGGTTCGATCAGCGGTTCGAGGAAAGCCCGCTCCACCCGGTAGACCGGCAAAGGCTTTCGCGGGCAAAGGGGCTCTTCGCGCCGACCGAAGAACTGATCGAGGCGCATCAGCACGCTCTCATAATCATCCTTTGAGGAAAACCGTTTCGCCAGGGCGACACGGGGCAGCGCATCGAGCTGGCCGATGGTCTTCAATCCAAGGCGACGAAGCAGCGTCACGATCTCGGGCGCGAGACGAAGTCCCGCCATCGGCAGTCCTGCGAGAACCTGCTGCTCATTCCTCAAGTCACCGCTGTGGGCGTCCCCACCGCTGTGGGCGTTTCCGCCGCTGTAGCGGGCGAGCGCCCAGGCGGCGCCCAGGGTGTCGGCGATGCCCAGGTCATGCCGAAGGTCGAAACGGGTGAGCCTTTGGCCGAGATCAGCGAGGAGGGCGTCTTCCCCGCAGAACAGATGGGCGCATCCGCTCACATCGATCCAGATGCCGTCGTCGTTCGAAAAGCCGTCATGGCCGTAAAGCCCCTCATTGATATCGACGCCACAGGACGGGCTGTAGCGCAGACACCAGTCGGCAAGCTTTTCGAGGAAAAGACGATCGCCTCTGGGATCGGCCGGCGCTGTCTGGATGTCCGGGATGAGCGCACGTGCGTGGCTGAGCGTCATGCCTGGCGTGATGCCTGCGGAGGCCGCAGCATCGTTGACCGCTGTCACCTGCACGGCGTTCTTGATCGTAGCGATCAGTGCCAGGGGCACATCCTTTACGGGTGCTTTATCCCGTGCGGTCGAAGGCGATGATGCCGCCGTCATTCCCTGAATGCTTGTTCGGGCGGTCGCGCCCTGCGACCGCGGCCGCGGCAGCGAGATGGAAATGATGCGTCGCATGATCCCACTCCACGGTCCAACGGCCGGTTTTGCCGTTTTCCGAGCGTTCCAAAGCGATCTCCCAGCTGGGCAGACCAAGGCCCTTGGGGTCCAGGGCGTCCGGGAGGCTGGGTGCCGTCTTGATGCGCCAACGGGTTCGGGCAGCGCTCGGTTCCCGCCCGTGCTGCAGCGGAAGGAGAAGGCACCAGGTGCCATGCGCCCTTGCAGCAAGGGAGAGGCGTCGGCTTGCGGTCAGGCCGACGCGTCCGACAGCGCCGATGACCGCGAGCAGGCTTCGAGACGCGAGCGCCTGCTCCATCGCCCAGAGACAGTCGGCATCCCGTTTCCCGGTCACCATCAGCAGCCGATCCGGCGGAAGCCCCAGGGTTCGAAGACCAGGCCCGTAAGGCTGTCCGAACTCGAACAGGTCCCGCTGCCGCTGGCACCAGAGCACCATGTCCTGCTTTGTCGTCTGGACCTGATGCTCCTGTCGGCGATGCAGAAGGGAAGCGGCCAAGGCAAGGCTGAAATCCCGAACCGCGTGATGACTGCCATAACCATCGGCCACCAGCTCCAGCAGAGCAGGTTCGCCACCACCGCACGCTAGAAACGGGTTGATCTCTCCAGAGGTGAAAGCCGCAAACCTATCGCTGTCAGGTCTGGCGTCGCTACCCGGTCTTCTGTTGAATTGGTCGCGTTCGATCCTGCCGATCTGCCGTCTGAGCCTGGCAAGACAAGCCGACCGGTCCGATCGGTCAGGGAGCATGTTCATGGCGTTTGGTTCAGGTATCATCGATGTCGAGGGTCCAGAATAACTCCAGCTTTCTTCATAATGTTCCTATTTTGTTCTCATTGTCAAAGTCAATTCCCGCCACCCTTTGCATCTTCACGGCTTAAGCCATGGCGAGAACGGCGTGCATCACCTATCGTGTCGCTCATCTGGCCTTGAGCGAGGCATGGACCGGACGGGCTGGGGAAAGACAGGCAAACGATCTCATGGGCGTCACATCTGCTGCAACAACGCACTCACAAGAGGAGCCCGGGCTGATCGGTGTCGATTGGGGCACCAGTTCATGCCGTGCTTATCTGATGGGAAGAGATGGCGGCGTCTTGACGTCCGTGAGCACCGACAAGGGCATCATGCAGGTCGAAGACGGCGCGTTTGCCGAAACCCTGGCTGCGTTGATCGGTAACTGGCGTCGCCCCGGATTACCAGTGATCCTCTCCGGCATGATCGGCTCGCGTCAGGGCTGGATCGAAGCGCCTTACGTCACCGTTCCTGCAAGTTTCGACGCGATCGCCAAGGCGCTGGTTCGACATCCCGACGATGCCGACATCTACATAGCACCCGGCCTCGCCCAGGACCTGCCGGGACAGGCGCCTGACGTCATGCGCGGCGAGGAGACCCAGATCATCGGCGCCGTCGGCGACATATCGGACCGCCAGCTGCTGGTCATGCCCGGCACCCACTCAAAATGGGTGCTGGTCGAGGATCGAAAGATCGTTTGGTTCGTGACGTTCATGACCGGCGAGTTGTTCGCTGTCTTGAAACATCACTCCATCCTTGGCCGTCTCATGGCCGCTGGCGACGAGGATCGGTCCGCCTTCGAGCAGGGGCTGGATGCCGCCGGAACGCTGCCGGGTGGCCTGCTGCAGCATCTGTTCAGCGCGCGCACGCTCGCCCTCTTCGACCGACTGCCGGAAGGCGCTGTAGCACCCTATCTCTCCGGCCTGCTGATCGGCCATGAGATCGCCGATGCGCTCGGCAATCTGGAGACGACGTCCGATCTGCCACCGATCACGGTCATCGGCGCTTCGGCGCTGGCGAAGCGTTATGTCGATGCCCTCGGCCATGCCGAGTTCGACGCCCGGCAGGCCGGCGAGGACAGGGCGGCCTTTGGACAGAGCCAGCTTGCGCATGCCGCGAAGCTTTTCTCACCTGCAACAGGATGATCCGCATGAATGGTCTTGATGAGGCGCTGGATGGTCTTCCTCTGGTCGCCATCCTTCGCGGCCTGCAGCCGGCGCGTGCGGTCGAGGTCGGCGAGACCTTGGTGGATGCCGGCTTTCGGGTCATCGAGGTCCCGCTGAATTCGCCGCAGCCGCTGCAGAGCATCGAGCGTCTGGCGAGCGCATTCGGCGATCGGGCGATCATCGGCGCCGGGACGGTGCTCAAATCCCGAGATGTCGGGGACGTGGCGAGTGCCGGCGGGCGTCTGATCGTCATGCCGCATGCCGATTGCAGCCTGATCCGCCAGGTAGATCACCTCGGCTTGTTCTGCATCCCGGGCGTCGCCACGCCGACCGAAGCGTTTTCGGCTCTCGAAGCGGGAGCGGATGCACTCAAGATGTTTCCGGCCGAAGCCATGCCGCCGGTCGTGGTCAAAGCCTGGCGCGCGGTCATTCGCCCACCGATCAAGCTGCTGCCGGTCGGGGGGATTACCCCTGAGACGATGAGCGCTTATGTCGAGGCCGGCGCTTCAGGCTTCGGGCTAGGCTCAGCCCTCTTCAAGCCGGACCTCTCGCTTGGAGCCTTGGCCGCGAATGCCAGGGCGTTCGTCGATGCCATCGGGCAGCGCCCGTAAAAAACCGCCGCTCCGAGGAGCGGCGGTAATGAAGCGAATGTGAGAACGTAACAGGTATAGGGCGTCAGCTTTCCGACTTTTCCGACGTCTTCGGAATGACGATCGGCGTGCTGGGCGCCTTTTGGGACTTGTCGGCGGCAACGATCTTCTGCTCACCGGACTCAGCAGTCTTCATGGACGGGCAGGCCTGAGCGATGGAAACAGCGCCGGCCGAAAAAGCCAAAACCGTGGCGAGTGCCAGGAAACGCATGGTCAATCCTCCTTGGATCGAGACGCATATAGATTGACGCCATCTGTCGCAGTTGGCAACCGATGGACCACCTCTCGCCTCGTCTTTTTTTGACGTTCCCGGATGCTTCATTCCCGAACTCCGAGTTCCGACGATGACAATCAGGCCTTCGAGGGGGCCGTCGGCGTGTCCGGTCCCGCCAGCGCACCAGCGTTCGGATCGCCATAAAGCTCTTTCGCACGGGCTTCGAAAGCGCCGACCATGCGCGATACCGCTTCATTGAACAGGAGGCCGATCAACGCCTGCAACATCTTCGAACGGAACTCGAAGTCCACGAAAAAGTCGATCACGCAGCTGCCGTCATCCTGCGGGATGAACTGCCAGTGATTGTTCAGATAGCGAAACGGCCCATCGATATATTCGACATCGATCTGCTCCTGGCCGTGGAGCGTGACCTTGGAGGCAAAACGTTCGCTGAACACCTTGAAGCGCACGACCAGATCGGCATAGAAACTGTCGCCTTCGCGCCGGGTGATGCGGCATGCGGTGCACCAAGGCAGAAACTCAGGATAGCGATCGACCTCCGCGACCAGGTCGAACAGCTGCTTTTGGCTATAAGGCAGGTGGCGCTTTTCTGCATGGGTCGGCATGTTGCTTACTTCGGATCCGTGCTCTCGTCCGCGTCGAGGTCAAGCCTGCAGGCGCTGCCCGCTGTCGATGCTGGCATTGCGCGCCGCTTGCAGTTTCGCGAAATCATCGCCTGCGAGATAAGAACTCCGGGTCAAAGGCGACGCCGACACCATCAGGAATCCCTTGGCGCGGGCCATGCGGGCGTAGTCCTCGAACTCAGCCGGTTCGACGAAGCGCTCGACGGCATGATGGCGCGGCGTCGGCTGCAGATACTGGCCGATCGTCAAAAAGTCGACGCCGGCCGAGCGCATATCGTCCATCACCTGGGAAACCTCCCGCTTCTCCTCGCCCAGCCCGACCATCATGCCGGACTTGGTGAAAAGACGGGGATCACGTTCCTTCACACGATCGAGTAGACGCAGCGAGTGGAAATAGCGGGCCCCCGGGCGCACGCTTCGATAAAGGCGCGGCACGGTTTCCAGATTGTGATTATAGACATCGGGACGGGCATCGATGATCGAGGCCACGGCATCGAAGGGTTTTCTCAGAAAATCAGGCGTGAGGATCTCGATCGTCGTTTCGGGCGATGTCTGTCTGATATTCTCGATGCAGCGGACGAACTGAGACGCACCGCCGTCGGCAAGATCGTCCCGATCGACCGATGTGATGACGATATGTTTCAAGCCGAGCTCGGAAAGTGCTTCGGCCAGATGCCTGGGCTCGTCAGGGTCGACGGCGCGCGGGAGACCGGTCTTCACATTGCAAAACGTGCAGGCGCGCGTGCAGGTATCGCCGAGGATCATCACCGTGGCGTGACCTTGGGTCCAGCATTCGCCGATATTCGGACAGGCCGCTTCCTCGCACACGGTGTGCAGATTTTTCGTCCGCATCAAGGCCCGCGTGGCGTGATAGCCGGGTGAGCTGGGGGCACGCACCCTGATCCAGGGCGGCTTTCTCTTGATGTCCGTCTTGGCGACGCGATTGAGGATTTCGACCATAAGACCTGCGCGTAAAAAGTTGTCGTTCCAGATTTGGTCAGTTTTCCCAGGAAATCAACGATAGATGAAACGGGGTGCCTCGGAGTTCAGGCTGTCCCACGCGCCGATGACAGACGCCGGGAGGATCCAGCCCTCGTTCCCTGCCAAAAAAGACGGCGGGCCTTGCTCTCACGGTCTTTACAGGTCGCCGCGAAGAAAAAGTCGATAGATTACAAAAGGTTGTGCGGCAGGTCGGAAAATCATCCGATGGTAGTGTCGATTTTCTTTACAGCGGCACGGGCATCAATATGTGGAGCGGCAGGGTGAAATCGACGTAACTAATTGTTTTTAAGAGAAAAAAATAAGTGGCATGGCTATTGCTAGTTAATCAACCGTCAGTAGGAAACTGACCTTGTGCTAGCCCTTTTGGAGAGCTTGATGCCCAATATTATGATCAAAACGGCGCTTGGTGCGGCGCTTGGGTTGTTCCTGGTCAACCCCGCATCGGCTGTGCCCTTGACGCCGCCGACCAATGTCAACGGCACGTTCGAATTCGACAACGACGTCGAGCAGTTCGAGTTCAGCGTCGCCACGACCTCGATCGTGACGATCGAAACGATCAGTTATGGCGGCGGGGCGTTCGTGTCAAACCCGGCCATCGTCGTCGGCCCGGGCGGTTTTGATCCGGTCCTGTCGCTGTTCGATTCGACCGGCGCTTTCATTGACGACGACGATGATGATGATGATTTCATCGGCGCCACGGCAGTCGATCCGGTAACCGGCAACGCCTTCGACTCCTTCCTGCAGCCGACGCTCGCGCCCGGCACCTATACCGTGGTTGTCACTCAGTTCGATAACTTCTTCGTCGGTAATGTCGGCGACGACATCAGCCTCGGCTTCACGTTCGACGGCGGGCCGACCAACTTCACCAACCTCTTCCCCTTCATAGGCTGCGGCAACGGTATATTCTGTGACGCCGATGGCAACGACCGCTCGAATTTCTTTGCGGTCAACGTGTCCGCCCAGGCGGTCCCTGAACCTTCGAGCCTGGCCCTCCTCGGCGTCGGTCTTATCGGTGCAGGCCTGGCCTATCGGCGTCGTCAGCGGGGCTGACGAGAGTCTGCAGAGCCCGTTCGGCTAGCATGGGGCCCTTGGGATCGTCTTGAATCCCGAGGGCCTTTTCCGTGCACCAGACATCGTTCTAGGCTGACCATCCGGACAGATCGTCAGCGACAGTCGCTTGACGCCAAGCCACATGCTGGCAAAGTAAAAAAAACAATCATGGGGCAGGACGGTTTGGGCGAGCAGCCTTGAACAGATTACGGAATGGCCTTGAGCGGCTACTGGAGATCATCTGCGTCATCTTGATGGTCGGCCTGGCCGTCTTGGTCGTCATGGCCGTGATCTTCAGAACCGCCGGATCCTCCCTGACCTGGTATGACGAGGTCGCGGCGATCATGCTCGCCTGGCTGACCTATTATGGCGCGGCTCTGGCCGCCATGCGGCGCGCTCATCTGGGCTTTCCCGGTCTATACGCCGCAAGTCCGCCTTCCTTGCGCGTGCCGATGCTGATCATCGGCGAAGTGCTGTTCATCGGCTTTTTTGTCATTCTCGCCTGGTATGGCTATCGGGTGATCGTCCTCCTCTACGGCGATACGCTCACCAGTCTGCCCTGGGTTTCGGTCTCTTTTACCCAGTCGATCATCCCGATCGGCTGCGGGCTGATCACCCTTTGTCAGCTCTCGACGCTGCCCCAGCGTTTTCGCGAAGCGCGGCTCGGGCTCGCTTTGCATGACGACGAGCATCAGGCGATCGAGGCGGCCGCCGAAGAAGCCAGAGCACGCGAGGATAATCGATGATCGTCCTCGGCATGCTGATCGCGCTTTTCGTGCTGGTGCTCATCAATGTCCCGATCGCGGTCGCCATCGGCGTGATCGCGACGGTCGCCATGGTGGCCAAAGGCGGGATGGACAATCTCTTCTCCGCCGCCACGACCATGTTCGACGGCACCACAAAGTTCTCCCTGATCGCCATTCCGCTCTTCGTGCTGGCGGGCGCCATCATGAACACATCGGGGATCTCAAGGCGCCTGATCGCGTTCGCTTCGGCGCTGCTCGGCTTCGTGCGTGGCGGGCTCTCCATGGTGAACATCGGCACATCGATGTTCTTCGCCGAGATCTCCGGCTCCGCCGTCGCCGACGTCGCCGCCATCGGCTCGATCCTCATGCCGGCGATGAAAAAGAAAGGCTATCCGAAGGAATTCGCCGCCGCCATCACCTCGTCATCGGCGTCGCTGGCGATCATCATCCCGCCGTCGATCCCGATGATCCTCTATGCGGTGATGTCCGGAAGCTCGGTCGTGCAGCTTTTCGTCGCCGGCATCGTGCCGGGAATCATCGGCGCCATCGGCCTGATGGCCGTCTCCTACTGGTTCGCGGTGCGCTACAATTTCCCGGTTGAGGAAGTCTTCCAGCTGCGTCGCGTCTGGGAGACCTTCAAGGACGCCGCCTGGGCCTTTCTCCTGCCGATCATCATTCTGGGCGGCATCTTTGGCGGCTTCGTCACGGCGACCGAAGGTGCGGGCCTTGCCGTAATCGCCGCCCTCTTCATCGGCACAGTCATCTATCGCGAGCTGGACGTCCGCCATCTGCACAGCGCTCTGATCGAAGGTGCCGTGCAAACCGCGGTCGTCATGCTGCTGGTTGCAACCTCCGCCTTGCTCGGTCGCTATCTCACCGAGTCGCGTCTCCCTCAAGAGCTGGCGGTCAGCATCATTGAGTTCACGGAAAATCGGTATCTGATCCTGGCGATGCTCAACGTACTCTTCTTGGTGCTCGGCTGCTTTCTGCACGGCGCCGCTGCGATCATCCTGGTGGTGCCGATCGTGCTGCCGATCGTGAACGCGATTGGCCTCGATCTCGTGCATTTCGGCCTGATCGTCACCCTCAACCTCGCCATAGGCCAGCAGACGCCACCGGTCGCGAGCGTCCTGATCACCGCCTGCTCGATCGCGAAAGCCGATGTCTGGGATGTCACCAAGCTCAACGTCTATTTCATCGGCGTGCTCGCGGCCGTGCTGATCCTCGTAACCTATGTGCCGATCGTCCCGCTGGCGCTGGTCGAGTTTTTCTACCGCTAGCCGGTAGCACCGGAGGCTTAACTTTCAGGAGATAGCGATGACGGAGCAGATCATTGTCGACCGTCAGGGCTTCACAGCTACGGTGACGCTGAACCAGCCGGCAAAGCTGAATGCGATCAGCCTGGACATGTGGGACCGGCTCGGCGAGGTGTTTCATGAGCTTGATCAGGATCTCGATCTGCGCTGCATCATCCTTCGCGGCGCCGGTGAGAAAGCCTTTTCCGTCGGCGCCGACATCAGTGAATTCGAGGAGCACAGAAGCTCAGCCGAGCAGGCCAAGGCCTATGGCAAGCGCACCCATGGCGCCATGGAGAACATCGTCGCCTGCCGCCATCCGGTGATCGCGCATATCGACGGGCTTTGCGTCGGCGGCGGGCTGGAGCTTGCAACCACCGCGGATCTCAGAATCTGCAGCGAGCGCAGCCGTTTCGGCATTCCGATCAAGCGTCTGGGCCTGGTGGTCGCCTATGCCGAGCTTGCCCCGCTGATCGATCTGATCGGGCCGTCCAATGCCAAGGAAATTCTGCTAGAAGGTGAGATTTTTGGCGCTTCCCGCGCCTACGACATGGGCCTGATCAACCGTGTCGTCAGCGACGACGGGCTTGACGAAGAGATTGCAGCGACGGCGGAACGCATAGCAGAGGGGGCCCCGCTCGTCGCCCGCTGGCACAAGAAATTCACCCGTCGCCTGCTGTCGCCCGAACCCTTGAGTGAGACGGAGGCGGACGAGAGTTACGCCTGCTTCGCGACCGAAGACTTCCGGATCGGCAGGGACGCTTTTCTTGCCAAGAAGAAACCAGCCTTTACTGGCAGGTGATGGAGGGACTGCATATGGCATCGGCCACCGGGATGGGACCGACCCTCGGCGGGGGACCGCTCACCGGCATGAAGGTTATCGACCTTACCCATGTCATGGCTGGTCCCACCTGCACCTTGATGCTCGCGGATATGGGGGCCGATGTCATCAAGGTCGAAAAGACGCCCGACGGCGACGACACCCGCCGCAGCCTGCCGCCCGCCATCGGTGACGAGTCGGCAGCCTTTATGATGATGAACCGCAACAAGCGGGGGATCGCGCTCAACCTCAAAACCGACGGTGGGAGGAGGGTCCTAAGCCGACTTCTGGAAGATGCCGACGTGGTCGTTGAGAATTATCGGCCCGGCACCATGGCCAAGCTCGGCTTCGACTACGAAGCGCTTCGAAAGGTCAATCCCGGCTTGATCTACTGCGCGCTTTCCGGTTTTGGCCGAAGCGGTCCTTACGGCCATCGCGGCGGCTTCGATCTTGTCGCCCAGGCGATGAGCGGTCTCATGAGCATCACCGGCGAAGGGCCGGGGAGAGCGCCGGTCAAATGCGGTGCGCCGGTGACCGACATCACCTGCGGCATCCTCGCCGCAACGGGCATTCTCGCCGCCTATAGCCATCGTCTTCAGACCGGCAAGGGGCAGATGGTCGACACCTCGCTGCTCGAAGCCGGCATCGTTCAGACCTACTGGCAGTCCGCGATCGCGCTTGCCACCGGCCAGGCGCCGGGGCCGATGGGCTCGGCGCATCCGCTGAACGCGCCCTATCAGGCGTTCGAATGCGCTGACGGCTGGATCGTGATCGGCGGCAGCAATCAGCGGAACTGGCTGCGTACTCTCGAAGCCCTGGACGCCGAGCATCTGGCGGATGATCCGCGCTTCATCGACAATGAGGCTCGGATGGCGCATCTGAAAGAACTCGAAGACACGCTCGCCCCCCATTTCAAGCCGCACAGCTCAGCGGATCTGCTGCAGCGCTTCGAAGCGGTCGGCGTGCCCGCCGGCCCCGTCTACGACGTCCTCCAGATGCAGGCGGACCCGCAGGTTCGCGCCCGTGAGATGGTGACGACGGTCAACCATGCGCGCGAGGGTGAGGTCGAAACCATCGGCCTGCCCATCAAATTTTCGGATACGCCCGGTAAGGTGCGACATGGTGCGCCGGTCTACGGTCAGCACAGCCGCGAGGTGCTGAAGCAGGCGGGCTTCGACGATGCCGAGCTCGAAGCACTGCTCGCCGAAGGGGCGGTGATCGCCGATGACTGAACGGAACACTGCGCCCGAAGGCACTCGCAACATCCTCCGCGACATCGAAGCGGCCGATCTCGATTGGCTGCTCGCCCTCAACAACGCGTCCGTGCCCCATGTCAATCACATGGAACGGGACGGCCTCGCCCATATCCTGGATCTTGCCTCCTACGCCCGTGCCGTCTTCCAGGATGACAAGCCTGTCGGCGCCTTGATCGCGCTCTGGCCGGGCACGGACTATGTCAGCAGCTATTATCGCTGGTTCAACGAGCATCATGCCGGCTTTCTTTATATCGACCGGGTGATGATCGATGCGACGACGCGCAAAGGCGGTCACGGCCGTCGCCTCTATGAGGACATCGAACGTTTCGCGCGAACCCACGGCGCCGAGGCGCTCGCCTGCGAGGTCAACAGTGAGCCGCCGAACCCGATCTCCATGCGCTTTCACGAAGCGCTCGGCTTTCGAGCCGTAGGAGAGCTTGCCAACGACGATCGCTCGAAATGCGTCGTGACGATGATGAAGGCGATCGAACCTCTGTCATCTGCGGAAGCGATCTGAAGGGGTCGACGGGAACACGGTTCACGCCTGCTCCTTTTTATGCAGCCAGGCGCTGATGATCTCGCGGTGGCGCTCTCCGTCATAGCTTGGAAAATGGCCGCCATGGACGATCCGCACCGGCAGTTCCAAAAGCCGGCGCATCGAGGCTTGGTAGTCCCTGGCATCGGCGTGATAGGTGTCCTCGATCAGCGGGCCGTCATAGACGATGTCACCCGAAAACAGGATGCCGGTCGCTTCCTCCCATAGGGCGATGCCGCCTGGAGAATGGCCGGGCGTGTGAATGACTTCGAATGAGCGGTCGCCGAGATCGATGCGATCGCCGTCGTCGAGGAGACGGGTGGCGGGCGCCGGCGTCACGTCATAGGCCGCACTCTCATAAGGCTCCGGCGGAAGCGTGGTGAAGATTCCGTCGATGACATAAGGATCGGCGAGCACCGCCTTCCGTTCCGGTGCGGCGAGAAGCGCTGCCTCGGCGCGATGCACCGAACGTTCGGAAAATTCGTGGTGGCAGCCGATATGGTCGAAATGGGTATGGCTGGCCACGGCTTCGAGCGCGCGCTCCGTCACCAGCGGCACCCATGCGCGGAGCGACACCACGCCCATACCGCTGTCCACCAGCATATCCCGATCGCGGCCTCTGATATGCCAGACATTGCAGCGGTAGAAGGGCTCGATGTGGGGCTCGTCGATCAGGGTGACGTCGTCGGCAAGGCGCTGCACCCGCCACCAATCCTCCGGCTTTGCGCGCTTCATGACGTTTCTCGCGGGAGCAGGATCAGGCGGTCGAGGTCGACCATGAGATCGACGCTGTCCCCAGGCGTGGGATGGGCGCTCTGGGGCAGATGGGCGATCAGGACCATGTCAGAAGCGACGTCCGGCTTCAGGTGACATCGGTAGTGGGTGCCGAAGAACGCCGCGTCGATGACATCCGCCATGCCGAAGGAGATCGCAGGCGCGCCGCTATGCTCACGAAAAGCTTCCGGGCGAATGCCGACGGTGAGCTCACCTGATGGCGCGTCGCCATGTCTGATGCGGCCGAGCGGCGTGTCGATGCTATCCCAGTAGCCATCACCGTCGATGAAGTTGATCTCGCCTAGAAAACCGGCGCTGAAGCGGTTGCACGGGCTGGTGTAGAGACGATCGGGCGGGCCGCTATCCTCGATCCGTCCCTGGTTCATGACGACGATCTGATCGGCGATCGCCATGGCTTCCTCCTGGTCGTGGGTGACGTGGATGAAGGTGGTGCCGATCTGGCTCTGGATCGCCTTCAGCTCGTCCTGCATCTGCCGGCGGAGCTTCAGGTCAAGGGCGCCGAGCGGTTCGTCCAGAAGCAGCACGTCCGGATCGACGGCAAGGGCTCGCGCAAGGGCCACCCGCTGGCGCTGACCGCCGGAAAGCTCGTGCGGTTTTCGCCGTTCTGTCCCGGCTAGGCCGACCAGATCGAGCATTTCGGAGGCCTTCTTCAGGCGCTTGGCCTTGCTGACGCGCCGCATGCGAAGGCCGAAGGCGACATTGTCGGCAAGGGTCATATGGGGGAAGAGCGCGTAGTCCTGGAACATGGTGGTGGTCGGCCGACGGGAGGCCGGCACGCCGGTCATGTCCTTGCCGCCGATCGCCACCGTGCCGGCGTCCAGATCGAGAAAGCCGCCGAGCGCAAACAGGAGCGTAGTCTTGCCGCAGCCGCTTGGCCCCAGCAGCACCACATAGTCGCCCGCCTTGATCTCCAGGGACACGTTGTCGAGGGCTGCCGTGTCGCCAAAGCGTTTCTCGGCGTTCCGGATCGAAACGGGCGCTGTCATGGGCCTGGCTTTCGTCTGAGCCCGAGACGGCGAAATACGGTAAGCTCGAGGATCAGCACCAGCGTGATCGACACCAGGAAGACCACCGAGCCGACGGCGTTGGTCTTGGGGTTGAGGCCGGAGCGCAGCAGGGACCAGATCTCAACGGGCAGCGTCACCTCGAAGCGGGAGAGGAGGAAGGCGATGATGAACTCGTCCCAGGAAAGCGTGAGGGCGAGCGCGAAGGCGACGATGATCGCCGGTATCAGCATCGGCGCGGTGATCAGCCGAAGCACCTGCAGCTCGTTAGCGCCCAGATCGCGCGCGGCGCGTTCGGCATGGCGCTGATGCTCCCCCATTGAGGCGTAGATGATGGCGAAGCAGAGCGGCAGGTTGATCACCACATGTCCGGTGGCTACCAGCCACAGGGATTTCGACAGGCCAAGACCATTGGCGATCACCAGCAGCCCGAGGCCGATGATCAGGTAGGAGACGGTCAGTGGGACGGTGAGAAGAAATCGCTGCAAACCGCTCGCCGGCAAGTGGTAACGGGCCAGGCCATAGGCGGCGAAGAAGCCGAGCAGGCAGGCGAGCGCGGATGAGGCGACGCCGACGATCAGCGAATTTGTGAGCGCTTTGGTGAGCTTGGGATCGGCGAAGACGGCCTCGTACCATTTGAGCGTCGGGTCGGTGAAGGGCGGGATCGGGAAACGGCCTCCCTTGAAGGAGAAGAGCACGAGGGTCGCGACCGGCAGGAAGATGAAGCCATAAACCAGGGTCAGATAGAGACCTGCAAGGAGATTGCTGAGCGTCTTTTGCATCAGACGCGATCCAGCTTCAGCCAGCGGGCCGAGGCGAGATAGGCCGCCGTGATGATCATCATCAGGATCACCGAAAGCGCCGCTGCGCTCGGAAAGTCGGCCCGGCGGCCGATCTGCAGCATGATGACCTGGGGAAGAACCAGCTCGTTGTTGCCGCCCAGGATCTGCGGCGTGATGTAGTCCCCGATGCAGAGAACGAAGGTCAGGAAGGCGCCGGTCATCACGCCCGGAAGGGTGAGCGGCAGGATGACATGGCGAAAGGTCTGGGCGCCACTGGCGCCGAGGTCACTTGCAGCTAAGCGGTAGTTCGGTGAGAGTTGAACGAGGTTGGCGTAGATGGTGAGCGTCAGCAGCATCACGAAGAAATGCACGAAACCGATGATGGTCGCTGCTCGGGTCGCCGAGATCTCGAGCGGCTCGTCGATCAAGCCTGTGGCAAGCAGGGTCTGGTTGACGATACCGTTCTTGGCCAGCACCAGGAGCCAGGCGTAGGAGCGCACCACGTAGGATGTCCAAAACGGCAGGATCGCCAGGATCAGGGCGAGGCGCTGCCAGCGTCTCGGGACGCGCATCGCGATGATCCAGGCGAGTGGGTAGGCGAGCAGGACCGAAATCACGGTGACGACGAGGGTGATCTCAAGCGAATTGATGAGCGCCTGGATGAAGTGGGGTTTGGCGAAAAACGCCTGATAGTTCGAGAGGTCCCAGGTCTTTTCGATCGCCGTCCCGACCCGCGACCAGGTGGATATGACCGCCATGGCGGCGAAGGGGACGACGAAGAACGCCAGGGTCCAGAGAAGGGCAGGGGCGACGAACGCGGCGCCGCGGAGGCTCGGTCTCGCGCTCAAGTCACACCGTAAAAGTCAATGAGGTGGCCACGCCACCACCTAGCGTTGCAGAAATTCGGTCCAGACATCCTGCATTGCCGCGTCCAGTTCGGCGCTGGGGGCCGGGTAGAGCTGGCTGCGGGCGAGGTAGTCGGGCTGATCGTCCCAGCGAAGGGCGCGCTTTTCCTGTTCGTTCATCAGTTCGCCTGCCTTCATGTTGGCGGGCATGGCCCAAAAGCAGGAGGAAGTCGCAAGCGCCTTTTGGCCTTCGGGGCTGAGCGTATATTCGACGAATTTGTGAGCGAGTTCGGGATTGGCGCTGTCCTTCATGACCGCCATGGAGATCGACCAAAAGACGCCGCCCTGTTTCGGAATGATCCAATCCAGCGCCGGGATTTCGGCGGCGAGGCCGGCCGTGATCCATTCCCCGCCGCCGACGAGAACGTCAACCTCGCCGGTGGCCAGCGCCGTCTGTGAGGAGACCACTTCGCCGACCTGCTTGGCGCGATCCTTCATCTCGAACAGCTTGTCTCGTATCTGCGGCAGGTTGTCTTCGGAGATGTCGGCGGTGTCAATGCCGAGGCCGAGGGCCACCATGCCCATGATCGGCAGATAATAGTCGTAGATGGCCATCCGGTCGGCATAGCTATCGCTCCAGATCACCGCCATGTCTTCCATATCGGCGGGGTCGACCGTTTCCCTGTTGAAGGAGATGGTGTTGTAGCCGAACTTGTCGGTGATGCCGTAGAGCTTGCCGTCGATGCGCTGCTGATCCAGGAGCTTGACCTCCTCGAACAGGTCGTCGAGCGGCAGCTTCGTCTCATCGAGCGGGGCCAGGATGTCGGCCTCGACGGCCCGGCGTACGTCGATGCCATCGATCGCGAAGACATCCCAGTCGCCGGGCTGCGACTGCTCGATCAGGGCGAGCGCTACGCCGGTGCCTTCATATTCCTTGACGTTGACCTTAACGTCGTTGGCCTCCTCGAAAGGCCTGAGGAATTCGGGATCGGCATGGTCGCACCAGACCAGCGCGTTCAGCTCCTCCGTCGCCTTCGCCGAATTCGTCGCCATGGTGAGCGCCAGCGTGAGTGCGGCGCAGGACGTCAACAAAGCGAATTTCGGCATGGCGGGCCCTTTTTGATTGTTTCATTTCGAGCAATTAACCGTGAGCGGTCTCCGTTGGGAAGTCAATTCCGTGCGGCCGGTTCGCACGCTCTAGAGCGGCTCCCGATCGTGGATGCATCGGGTTGCACGCTCTATCTTTTTCTTTCGCCATATTTCCTTCTCGAACAGGTGGAAACATCTGTTCGAGAAAAGCTCTAGGCAGCCTCGGACGAGAGGCGCGCCGGGCAGAGATAGTCCTTGCCGTCGTCCCGCTGGATGAGCTGGAATCTGCCGGTCTTTTCGCAGATTTGGTCGAGCGTCGACCGATCGAATGGCTTCAGGACGACAAAATCGGCGCCAGCTGACAAGCAGGCGTCGTGATCCGCCGGATTCTCTGAGCTGGTGCAGACGACGATTGCGATCTGTTCGCAAAAGGCGTCTTCGCGGAGGGCCTTGACCAGATGAACGCCGCCCCTGCCGGGCATGTTGAGATCGGTCACGATCATGTCAGGCGGGGGGGAGGGGCGGTTGCGCCGCGCCTCAAGCGCCGACAGCATGTCGGTTTCATCCAGAAAGAAGGTGATGTCGAGCTTCAGATTCTCACGCCGAAGATTGTGTTCGGTGATGATGATGATGTCTTCCATATCATCGAGAAAGAAAATCTCGACACTCTCCGCCGCTGCGCTCATGCACGCTCCTTTGGTAAACGCATCTTCACGGATGCACCGCCAAGCTTGCTCTCTTCTCAGGGGATACTGCCACGATACGGCTTAAGAATCTTTTTACGGATGGAGAGTCCAAGGTCTGTGCCCGGAATTTCGTCGGCGCGATGCAGGCGCTTGAAGACGTCGAAAATATTATCCCGCGATCCCTCCGGTACGCCCCTGCCATAGTCGTCGATGGAAATCAGCCAGCCGTCCTCATTCTCCTCGCACAAGATCGCGATCTGGCATTGGCGCGACGATCAGGAGGCATAGCGATAGGCGGCATAACCGGCAGCCGCAGCGGTCGCGGTAAGAACGGTCCCCCAGATCAAGTCGACCACGACCATGGTCTGCGGCCAGTTTTTCAACGTCGCATAGTTGGTAATGTCATAGGTGCCGTAAGCAGCCAGTCCGAGTACGGCGCCATAGAGCAGAGCCTGGGTGAGCGATCCGGACCTTGCGGCGGGGGCCGCGGCCAGCAGCACGATCGCAAAAGTATAGCCCACGTAAAAGAGCGCTGCGATATCGAGCTTGGGCTGATCGAGCATCAGGTCGCCAAGCTGGCTCCGATAGAAGGACGCGGCGATCAGGCCGAGCCAGATGGCGTCGATCACCAGAAAGACAAAGGCGGTGGCGCCCCAGGACATCAAGAAAGGTTTCATGATCTCGGTCCGGCTTTTGACATTCGGCGAGCGGGGGAGCCCCGCACTCGCTTAAGCATGTCGCACGCCCGGCGGCAACCACAAGGGGCCGGGCGCAATCGACGCAGTGTCGGAGGGATCGAGGCCCGGTCGATATCAGATGGGCTCGGCCACGACCACCAGACGTTCGGGGCTGTTCGGACGCCAGGCATCCAGAGGATAGCAGGTGACCAGGATGAGGCGCTGATCATCCTCGATCTGCCTTAGGCTCAGCACCGGCGCCTCGGTGACGATCATCTCGCTTACCCGGTAAACCACCTTGCTCCCGGTCCGGTCTTCGATCATGAGTCGGTCATTGCGGCCGATGTCCTTAAGGATGGCAAAATGGGTTTCGCGATGGGCGGAAATCAGCGTCGTTCCCTCAGCACCCGGCAGCATGGTCCGCTCATGCCAGCCGGGCGCAAAGGCGAGCACCGAGCCGGAAACACCGCGCATGACGACGAAGCTTGGCTGCTCGCCCGCTGTTTCGGCATCCGCCTTTTGAACATGCAGCCGCGCGACCGGCTCGCTATCCATCCAGGGCCAGGGGCGCACATCCTCGTCACCGGCGAGCAAGCGTTCCCAGGCATGATCGAGGAGGCGAGCGGCAAGCCAGGCTTTGGCAGGCGTCATCAGGCCATAGCCGATCAGCCCGACACCCGCCGCGATGAAAGCCAGGGCCAGGCCTAGCCTGAGCTTACCCATGGGACGGGCGTCCACGGACCAGCGCGAGCGTGGCGCCGGCGAGCATCAGCAGAAGACCGGCCAGCAAATACAGGCGGAAACCGTCGGCCGTCTGCGGCAGGCCGATCTGTAAAACCTGTCCAGAGCCGGCGTTATCGCTGCCGCTCTCCAGCTGCTGCTCCTTCAGTTTCCGATAAGCGGCCTCGGCTTCCAACGCCTTCAGCCGATCCTCCTGCCAGCCAAGCGGCAAAGTGGGATCATAGCGCTTCTGGGTGAGCGGCTGGCGTTCCGGGCGCAAGATGGCCTCATCGACCGCAACCAGACTGGTATGATCGCTGACGATCTGATGACGGATCGCCACCTCCACGATCTCATCTTTTACGCTCTCGTCGCTCAGACCGAGCCCGTCGAAGGTGAGGGATTGGATTTTCCGCCGCGCGAAGATCTTGCCGATACCGTCGATCGAGCGCGGCTCTCCGATCGCCAAGGTGGTCTCCCAAGGGCTGTCGCCCCGTTTGCCTTCGATGCGAAGGCTGGTGAGCGGCTCCGCCGACTTGATCGCGACCGAGATCGGCTCACCCGCGAACAGGTCGGGCAGCCTTTCTGGAATGACCTCCGCCTGAAGCCCGTCCGGCAACACCAGTTCGAGATCGGTGAGCGCGGGTGTCGTCATCTTTCGAAGCACCGCCGAGAGCTCACGTTCGACATTGTTGACGTCGTCGATAAGACTGTAAGCGCCGCGTCCCGCCATGGCGATATGGCGCATCAGATGGGCGTTCGGCGCGCTCCCGATACCGATCGCGAAGAAGCGGGCATTGACAGCGAGCTTCTTGATGGTGGACGCCACCTGGCTTTCATTACCGACGGCGCCATCGGTGATGAACACGATCTGGCGAAGGTGATCGGTACTCTCCGGCTCGGTCAGCGCTTCGATCAGCGGCGGCATCATCTCGGTGCCGCCACCGGCGTTTAGGCCACGAACGGCTCCCTTGGCGGCCTCGACCCGCTCGGCATCGGCAGGCACCGCATTTGGAAAGACGGTCCAATAGCCATCATTGAACGCGATCACGTTGAAGAGATCATCGGCGCCAAGATCGTCGAGCGCCAAAAGGAGCGCCTTCTTCGCCTGGCGGATCGACGGGCCGTCCATCGAGCCCGAGACATCGATGATGTAGGTGACCTGGCGCTTGGGCCGGATCGCCTGCGGGCCGCCGTCATCGGCGTCCGGAATCATCATGAGGAGATGGCTGTAATGACCGTTCTCCAGCTGCTCGGTATAGAGCGCCTCATAAGGTTCGGCCGTGGGCGCTGCGCTCCATTCCAGCGTGAAGTCTCTGGTGCCATGCGAGATGCCGCGGGCAAGCGTGATGTCGAAGCCTTCGCCGTCATCCCGCGCGATCGTCTCTATGTCATGAGAGCCGCTGTCGATCCTATCGACCGAAAAGCCGGGCCTAAGGCTGATGTTCAGATCGACAGGATTGTTGCCGCCCTCGAAGCCAGAAAGCGCCAGACGGTCCATCACCTCCTCGGCCCAGGGCTGATCCGCGGCGGTGACCAGATGGCGGAGCTGCTCCTCACCGATCCGCTCATAGCGTGGCGTGATCGCCAGCGGCAGCCGGAGCGAGAAGAGCTGATCATCAAGCGCAACATGACCCTGATAGGCGATCTCGATCGCGATCAGGCTCCTCGGTGGAATGTTGGCGACCGACGTTTTGAAGAGATTGGGCCGTTTCTGATCGACCAGCCCCGCCGCCTGACCCTCGTCCTTGGCGGTCTCGTAAATCGTCTTCGCCTCGTCCTTGCCCGTTACGAAACCGATCACCCGACGCTCGCCGATCATCATGGTGAGGCTGTCGACGGCGGCGTCATCGGGCAGCGGAAATTGATAGATGCCCTCCTGCCACGCGTCGGTGTCGTTCAGGAAATACTGCGTCACCACCGTTCGAGCGATCGTGCCTTCGACATCGATGTCGATCTCGGTTGCGATGCCCGGCGCATCGATGAAGCTGTTTTTCACATCATCCCGAAAGCGAAGCGGCTCGACGGCCTCCTGGCTCATGGCGCTCGGTGCGAGAAGAAGTGAGGAGATGACGAGAAGTTGACTGACGAGACCTCGGGACATCGGGTTGGGCTCCCATTGTTGAGGCGTTCAATGGCGTCATCCCTAAGCCTTCGCCGATGAACTCCCGATGAATTGCTGTGCTTTTGACAGAACCCGTTAGAGAGGTGTGTAGCCTTGGTCAGGCGTTCGCTGTGCCCCGAGGATCATGAGAGGTGGAGGTTGATTCCCTTGCTACAGGATCACCAGGAAAGGATGAGCTGATCCACCGAAAGCCCGCGCTTTTAAGATCGGATACCCGGCTTTAATTGCCTCTTTTTTCCGGTTTTGAAGTTTGGTATACCAGGACTGTCGGACAGGGTTCCCGACAGCGTATGAAGGGGTGCAACTTAGGCGCCGCCGGCTCTTTCGCGCCGGACCGATCGTGCGCCCTCCTTAAAACATGAATGTTGCGTCAGGGCCGTCATGTGGCTGGCCGCTTTGGGAGAACGCGCAGGCGATGGCCATTCTTACGGAAACCGACCGCATCCGACCGGAACCGCCGCGCCGGAGAAAGCGCAACACGTCCAAGTCGAAGGGCCGCGAGCTCGATGAGATAGCTCTCGAGGACGTGCGCCGTCTGCTCGGTGGCCGTGAGCGTCGCAGAGACCTTTTGATCGAATTTCTGCATCTCATTCAGGACGAATTTCGCTGTCTGCAGGCAAAGCATATTCGCGCGCTGGCAGAAGAGATGCGCCTGTCGCAGGTGGAAGTCTATGAGGTCGCGTCCTTCTATGACCATTTCGATGTGGTGCGCGAAGGCGATCCCATCCCGGCGCCCCTCACGGTGCGCGTCTGCAATTCCGTCACCTGCATGTGCATGGGCGCGGACCGGCTGCTGGACGACTTGAAAGACGGCGTCGACCCGGACCAGGTCCGCGTTCTCGAAGCGCCTTGCATGGGCGGTTGCGATGTCGCCCCCGTGCTGCGCGTCGGCGATCGCGAGATCGCGCAGGCCACCGTGGAGAAGCTGACAGCCGCGATCGAGGCCGGCGATACCGACCTGCAGATGCCTGAATACAAGATGCTCGAAGCCTATCGGGCGGAAGGCGGCTACGGGCAATGGGAGAAGCTGCGCAGCGGCCAGCTGTCGAGCGACGATGTGATCGGCCTTCTATCCGATGCCAATCTTCGCGGCCTCGGCGGCGCCGGTTTCCCGACCGGCAGAAAGTGGAGCTTCGTTCGTGGCTATGATGGTCCAAGGCTGATGACCATCAATGGCGACGAGGGCGAGCCCGGCACATTCAAGGACCGCTACTACCTCGAGCGCAATCCCCACGCCATGTTCGAAGGGGCCCTGATCGGCGCGCACTGCGTGGAGGCGGAGCGCATCTATCTCTACATGCGGGATGAATACCCGGCGGTGCTTGAAATCCTGCGCCGCGAGCTTCGAGCGCTGGAAGAGGCCGGTCTCGTCGATCCGGGTTTCATCGAGTTACGCCGTGGTGCCGGCGCCTATATCTGCGGCGAAGAGAGCGCGATGATCGAGAGCATCGAGGGCAAGCGGGGGCTGCCTCGCCATCGCCCGCCCTATATCGCGGAAGTCGGGGTCTTCGGTCGTCCGACGCTCAACAACAATGTCGAAACGCTCTACTGGGTGCCGGCCATCCTGGAGAAGGGGCCGACATGGTTCGCTGATCAGGGCAAGCCCGATCATCCTGGCATGCGCTCCTGGTCCGTCTCCGGCAGGGTCAAGCAACCCGGCGTCGTCGTCGCCCCCGCTGGCGTGACGATTGATGAGCTGATCGAACAATGCGGCGGCATGCAGGAGGGCCACACGTTCAAGGCCTACCTGCCCGGCGGCGCATCCGGCGGCATTCTGCCCGCCTCGATGAACGATGTGCCGCTAGACTTCGGCGGTGAGCTCGCCAAGCTCGATGCCTTCGTCGGCTCCCACGCCATCGTGGTGTTCTCCGACAAGGACAGTATGAAGGACGTGGCGCTTAACCTCCTCGATTTCTTCACCCATGAGTCCTGCGGCCAGTGCACGCCTTGCCGCGGCGGCACGGAGAAGATGGGCAAGCTGCTGCGCCAGAACGGCAAGCTGGACGAGGCCACGATTCGCGATCTGGAGCAGGTCATGCGCGATTCGAGCATCTGCGGCCTTGGCCAGGCGGCGCCAAACCCGGTGAGCCATCTCTTGATCCATTTCCGGGACGATCTCTGATGCCGGGTCTGTCGATCATCGATCGCTGTAAGCCTAGCGTCGTCGGACGGAGGAGCGACACGTGACCGAGAAAGTGACCTTCAAGCTCAACGGCATCACCGTCTCCGCCTCGCCCGATGAAACCATCTGGCAGGTCGCCAAACGCGAGGGCACGGCGATCCCGCATCTCTGTTACCTCGATGCGCCCGGCTATCGCGCCGATGGCAATTGCCGCGCCTGCATGGTCGAAGTCGAGGGGGAGCGCGTGCTGGCTGCGTCCTGCCAGCGCAAGGTGGCCGAGGGGATGGTGGTCAAGACCGGCACCGAGCGCGCCGAGAAGTCGCGTCGGATGGTCTTCGAGATGCTGGCCGCCGACATGCGCGCACCCGACGAAGGGCCGGATGCAAAATCCAGCTTCTGGCGATGGGCGGGCCAATGGGGCATCGCCGGCAGCGATCGGCTGCCCTCGAAGTTCGACGGTGTGGATCCGGCATCGCACGCTGCCGCCACCCACGACGTGTCCAATCCGGCGATTGCCGTCAATCTGGATGCCTGCATCGCCTGCAATCTCTGCGTTCGCGCCTGTCGCGAGGTGCAGGTGAACGACGTGCTCGGCATGGCCGATCGCGGCCACCACGCCGTGCCGGTTTTCGATATCCATGACCCCATGGGCCTGTCGACCTGCGTGACCTGCGGTGAATGCGTTCAGGTCTGCCCGACGGGCGCTCTGTTCGAAAAGACCCTCATGGATGACGACGGCAAGACGCGCGTGGTCGACGATTTCGACAAGGTCACGAACTCCGTCTGCCCGTTCTGCGGTGTGGGTTGCCAGACCAAGGTCTACACCAAGGGCGAAAAGATCGTGCTGGTCGATGGCCGCGACGGGCCGGCGAACGAAAACCGACTTTGCGTCAAAGGTCGCTTCGGCTTCGACTACGCGATGTCGAATGAACGTCTGACCAAGCCGCTGATCCGCCGCGCAGATGCGCCCAAACGCGCTGACATCGACATGCGTTTCATGAAGGTCACGGACATCTTCCGTGAAGCGACATGGGAAGAAGCGATGGAGGTCGCCGCCGGCGGGCTCACCAGGATCCGCGACGAGATCGGCGGCGAGGCGATCGCCGGTTTTGGGTCCGCCAAGGGATCGAACGAAGAGGCCTATCTTTTCCAGAAACTCATCCGTCAGGGTTTCGGCACCAACAATGTCGATCATTGCACCAGGCTCTGCCACGCCTCCTCGGTCGCGGCCCTTTTGGAAGGGGTGGGATCCGGTGCCGTCTCCGCGCCCTTCATGGATGCCGGAAAGGCCGATTGCGTCATCATCATCGGTGCCCGTCCCGCCACCAACCATCCGGTCGCGGCGACCTACTTCAAGCGCGCCGCCAAGGACGGCACCAAGCTGGTCATCATGGATCCGCGCGGCCAGGAGCTGATGCGCCACGCGGAACATTCGATCAAGTTCAAGCCCGGCACCGATGTCGCGATGCTGAATGCGATGATCCATACGATCATCGAAGAGGGCCTGACCGACACACAATACATCCAGGCCAACGCCTCCGGGTTCGATGCGCTCAAGGAAAAGGTGAAGGACTTCTCGCCGGAGGAAATGGCCGAGGTCTGCGGCGTGGAAGCCTCGACGTTGCGCGAGGTTGCAAGGCTGTACGCCACATCTGAACGCTCCATGATCTTCTGGGGCATGGGCATTTCCCAGCACACCCACGGCACGGACAATTCCCGCTGCCTGATCGCGCTTGCCCTGATCACCGGCCAGGTCGGCCGTCCCGGCACGGGCCTGCATCCGCTGCGCGGACAGAACAATGTGCAGGGCGCATCGGACGCCGGCCTCATCCCGATGATGTATCCGGATTATCGCTCGGTGGAGCGCGACGACGTGCGCTCGCAGATGGAGGATTTCTGGGGACGTCCCCTCGATCCCGCGCGAGGATTGACCGTGATTGAAATCCTCGATGCGATCCTCGCCGGCAACGTCAAGGGCATGTACATCCTGGGCGAGAACCCGGCGATGTCCGATCCCGACCAGCTCCACGCCAGGGATGCGCTGGCGGCGCTCGATCATCTGGTCGTGCAGGACATCTTTCTCACCGAGACCTGCTGGCATGCCGATGTGGTTCTGCCGGCCTCGGCCCATGCCGAAAAGCTCGGCACTTACTCCAACACCAACCGGCAGGTGCAGATCGGCAGGCCGGCCTTGCCGCTGCCGGGCGACGCCAGGCTCGATATCGATATCGTTATCGACATGGCCAGGCGCTGCGGCCTCGATTGGAACTATGCCGACGCCGCTGCCGTCTATGAGGAAATGCGCGAGGTGATGCCGTCACTCAATTACATCCCCTGGGCGCGGCTGGTGGCCGAAGAGAGCGTCACCTATCCCAGCGAGCCGGATGGCACAGAAGACTGGGTCGTCTTCGGCGATGGCTTCCCGACCGAGGATGGCCGCGGCCGCATCGTGCCCGCCGATCTCAGAGCGCCGGACGAGGTGCCGGACGAGGATTACCCCATGGTGCTGACCACCGGGCGCCTGCTGGAACACTGGCACACCGGATCGATGACGCGGCACGCCAATGTTCTGGACGATATCGAGCCTGAAGGCTTTGCCGCCATGAACCCGCATGAAATCGAACGGCAAGGTCTGAAGCAGGGCGACATGATCAGGGTCGTAACCCGCCGCGGCGCGATTCAGGCGCTCTTGCGTTCTGATCGCGAAGTGGCTGATGGCATGATTTTCATCCCCTTCTGCTTCAACGAAAGCCCCGCCAACGCCCTGACCAACCCGATGCTGGATCCCTTCGGCAAGATCCCGGAGTTCAAGTTCTGCGCGGCGAAAGTGGAGCAGGTGACGCAAGAAGAGGCCGCGGACTAGGCTGTGGTGACAATTCATCTGAGCCAGATTTCGATGGCTGCGATTTTGACGAAGCCCATGAAATTGCTGATAAGTTTGTCGTAACGGGTGGCAATGCGTCGGAATTGCTTGAGCTTGTTGAAGAACCTTTCGATGATATTGCGCTCTTTGTAGAGCACCTTGTCAGAGGCGTGCTGATGCTTGCGATGGCGCCTTGGCGGGATGACGGGCTCGGCGCCGGCATCGAGGATGGCGCCCATCAGGCGGTCGGCATCGTAGGCTCGGTCGGCGAGTACGGCACCAGGCTTGATGCCGTCGATCAGACCGAGGGCCTTGGCCATATCGTTTTCCTGGCCAGGCCCCGGCAGCAAGCGACAAGGGTGCCCTAGGGCATCGGTGGCAGTGGACAGCTTTGTCGAGAAACCGCCCCTTGAACGGCCCAAACCTTGGGCTTTCTGCCCTTTTTTCTTTGGTGCACCGGCCGCATGCTGATGGGCACGGATGATGGTGCTGTCCAGCATCCCCGCCTGCAGCCGCATCACGGCGAAGGTCGGGCCCGTCACGCCGGATCTTCCGGCCGATGGCCCTGCAGACCGGGACATCAGCCATTCGAGGTCGGCGTCGTCGCCCAACTGCTCGAACAACCGGTCGATCAGGCCGCGCTCAACCCAGCGATAATAGCGCCGTTTGACCGTCTGAAACGCGCCGAAATCAGGCGGCAGGTGCCTCCATCTCGCCCCGGAGCGAGCCATCCAAAGTAGCGCATTGATAAATCGCCGATTGTTGGTCCGTGGCCCACCTGCGCCTTCGCTGCCACCGGGGATCAGCGGCAAAATCCGTGCCCATTGATCGTCACGAAATTCATCTCGACCCAAGGCCAATCTCCCAGAATATCATTTGAGATCATCATCTTGGGGCAATCACATAAGACAATAGGCGAATTGTCACCACGACCTAGAGCTTTATCCGATCAAGTGGGATCACTTGACCGATAAGAGAATGCGGCGAAACAACGAGATTGAGCGTCTGTTTCGATCGCTTGCGATCGGAAACTGCTCTAGGGGCTCACCGACGTCGAGTTCGCTTTTTTTGAACCTAGTGGCGGGGCACAAGCGAAGGCGAAACCGTTTCCTGCACCACGCACAGGCGATTGATAGCGGCAGGCGGTATGCCCTGATCATTCGGTTCCCATCGTGATCACCAAGAGGCTGACCCAAGATGAACTGAGTGATTTCCTCATGTTGCAGCCGAGGTAAGGCGAGAAAGAGGCCGATAAACGGTGCAGCGCACCGCTCAAAGCCGATGACGACGTCTGGGACAATTGGGGTGCGAACCTGCAGGCGGTCTGTCCGCGATACCTCGTCGTCCCCTGCTGCCTATGGTGCATCTGTGCGCGTCAGGCTTCTCAACAGATGCGTAAATGCAAGGTCATGAGGTCACTCAACTCACTTTGGGTCAGGTTCCGAGACCGGTGGTATGCGGCCATCTTTCGGAAGGTCTGGATGACAGCTATTGTCTCCAACCCATCATCATACGGCGGCGGCTCACATCTTCCACAAATCCTCGGCCTAAGCTGTTGATTCTGCATTAATTCTCTGAAGACGGCTCTAACTGCCTCGCTTGAACTGATGCGCAGCCCGCCGAATCTCCCGCAAAAGCAACCAAGGCTTAATGGCTGTAAGCGCAACAGCTTACAGTGATTGGGATTAACGTATTTTTCATGACAGCTACTGATAATGGCGCCCTGGTCCATGCGATCCTGGGAGGCTGCGCTCAAAAACAGAACAGCTGAGTTCGGACTCCCACGATCGCATGGACCACCAAAGCCACGATGCCGGATAAGACTTAGCATCTGGTTAAAGGAACCAGCGGTTAAGGGAACTAGAGCATTTCCGGGGCAAGTTGATCCAGCCCGCACCCCCTCCCGACCACCCAATGCAAGGGTACCCTATGGGTGGTCGGGAGGGGGGTGCGGGCCGGTGCCGCGTAAACCTGACTAGAGAATGCTCTAGACTGAAGACGCGTCACTGGTGACGTCGAAGGTGAGCCAGTCAGCGACTTGATGGCTGAGCATCTTGTCGATCAGATGAAGTTTCCAGATGGTAGCGTCGTTGCCGACCCGAGATGACAGCGCGTTGGTCTCAATTCTGTCCTGTCGAGATGTGTTTCGAGTGTCGTGGTGCCGGTGACCATCTTAAGAGCTATCGAACGGCTTCATCGTCTTGCAACCGAAGTCCGGATAGGATTAGGGCGCTTGCGCGATACAGCGTATCAGTCGAGCCAGATAGCGATGTCTGAACCAGCTTGGGAGACGATCCTTCGGTGGGCTTGTCCGTGGTCTCCTACGTTGTCCTCGTCGCTTCTGGCGTCACGAACTCTCGCATCGGCTTAAGGTCAACATTATGAAATCGCTCGATGATTTTCGGGCGCTCTCTCAATAAAAGAGAGCCGACCATGACGTCAATGACCGGCTCTTTACAGGAAACCAGCTGATCTTTTATTGCCTAGCCTTCGCTAGCCCACCGGTGGGTGACGACGAATGATTCCCTCTGCGACCGGCGCGACCGATTGATTGGTTGCGATCAAGCCGCAGCGGGTTCAGACACCCAACGATGCGGTCCTGCCTCTATCCCTTCAGCAACGCCATCAGGGTCTCGCCGAGCTTGGCGGGGCTGGGGCTGACGCGAATGCCGGCGGCTTCCATGGCTGCGATCTTGTCTTCGGCGCCACCCTTGCCGCCTGAGATGACGGCACCGGCGTGGCCCATGGTGCGGCCCGGCGGTGCGGTGCGTCCTGCGATGAAGCCGACGGTCGGTTTTTTTCTGCCCTTCTTGGCCTCATCGGCGAGGAACTGGGCCGCTTCCTCTTCGGCCGATCCGCCGATCTCGCCGATCATGATGATCTGCTCGGTCTCCTCGTCGGCGAGAAACATTTCGAGCACGTCGATGAATTCGGTGCCTTTGACCGGGTCGCCGCCGATGCCGACAGCCGTCGTCTGGCCGAGCCCGGCATTGGTGGTCTGGAACACTGCCTCATAAGTGAGCGTGCCGGAGCGGGACAGGACCCCGACCGAACCGCGCTTGAAGATCGAGCCCGGCATGATGCCGATCTTGCAGGCATCCGGCGTCAGCACGCCCGGGCAGTTGGGGCCGATCAGACGGGAGTTCGAGGCATCGAGCTTTTCTTTGACGCGGACCATATCGAGGACCGGAACCCCCTCGGTGATGGCGATGATCAGCGGGATTTCCGCATCGATCGCCTCCTCGATCGCGGCGGCAGCACCAGCCGGCGGCACGTAGATCACCGATGCGTTGGCGCCGGTCGCGTCTCTCGCTTCGGCGACGGAGGCGAAGATCGGCAGCGTCTCGCCGTTCGATCCCTGCCAATCGGTGCCGCCTTTCTTTGGATGGGTGCCAGCGACCATCTTGGTGCCGTGATAGGCAAGCGCCTGCTCGGTATGAAAGGTGCCGGTCTTGCCGGTCAGGCCCTGCACGATGACCTTGGTATTCTCATCGATAAGAATGGACATGGGGTTCAGCCTTTCACCGCTTTGACGATTTTCTGCGCGGCATCGTCGAGATCATCGGCCGCGACCACGTCCACATCGCTCTCGTTCAAAATGCGCTTACCTTCTTCAACCTTAGTGCCTTCCAGCCTGACCACCAAAGGTACCTTCAGGCCGACATCCCTGACCGCCGTCACCACCCCTTCTGCGATCGTATCGCAGCGCATGATGCCGCCGAAAATATTGACCAGGATGCCCTTCACCTTGGGATCGGCGGTGATGATCTTGAAGGCGGCCGTGACCTTCTCCGTGGTGGCGCCGCCGCCGACATCGAGGAAGTTCGCCGGTTCGGCACCGTAGAGCTTGATGATGTCCATCGTCGCCATGGCGAGGCCGGCGCCGTTGACCATGCAGCCGATATCGCCGTCCAGTGCGACATAGGACAGATCGTATTTCGCGGCCTCGATTTCCTTTTCGTCCTCCTCGGTGAGGTCCCGGAGCTCGGCGATCTCGGGCTGGCGGAAGCCGGCATTGCCGTCGAAGGAAACCTTGGCGTCCAGCACCCGAAGGGAGCCGTTGCCAAGCACGACCAATGGGTTGATCTCTAAAAGGCTCATGTCGCAGTCGACGAAAGCTTTGTAGAGATTGCGGAAGAGATCGGACGCCTCATCGGCGGCCGGCGCCGTTAGCTGGAAAGCACTCACCAGCTTTTCAATCTCCTGATCGGTCACCCCCTTCGAAGGGAGAACGTCGATCGTATGGATCTTGTCCGGCGTCTCCTCGGCCACCGCCTCGATATCCATGCCGCCTTCGGTCGAGGCGACGAAGCTGACCCTGCCGGTCTCGCGGTTGACGAGGATCGAGCAATAGAGTTCGCGCGCGATGTCCGCGCCATCCTCAAGATAGAGCCGATTGACCTGCTTGCCGGCGGGACCGGTCTGCTTGGTGACCAGCGTGTTGCCGAGCATTTCCTTCACATGGGCACGCACCTCGTCGGGAGACTTCGCGATGCGCACGCCGCCTTGAGCATCAGCGCCAAGTTCCTTGAACCTGCCTTTGCCGCGTCCGCCGGCGTGGATCTGCGATTTCACCACATAGACCGGTCCCGGCAGGGCATCGATCGCCGCATCGATATCGGCCAGGTCCAGGATCGGCACGCCCTTGGATATCGGTGCGCCGAATTTGGCGAGGACCTGCTTGGCCTGGTATTCATGGATGTTCATGTCATCTCCCGATGTCGAAAGGGCATTCTTCCACCGCTGCGGCGTGTCTTGATGCTGTGCGGCGTACTTCGGTGCTTATATCGGCGCACGCATTGCGGCCACAAATCGCTGCTGCATGTCAATGAAAACAAGTGCAAATCTACCGGACTCGATCAGCAGCCTCTTGTTCTCGGACTGGTTTTGCAACCTAAAAGCGAATATTTAAGTTTTGGTAAACCGCACAGCAGTTTTTAGAACAGCCGTTGACGCTTAGGATCTGTGATGTATGGTATACCACATCCAAAACGCGTAAGCCGGCGTCTGCGGTGAAGAATTGGTGGGGGCTCGCCGATCCGTGTCGATAAGCAGCAAACTCTCGCGAATCGATGTGAACTTCACGCTGAAGGATCACACCTACGACGTTCTGCGCGCTGCGATCCTGGACATGAACATCTACAGGGAAGGTGTCGATCTCCGTCTGGATGAGCGCCAGATGGCGGAGCAGCTTGGGATTTCGCGCACGCCGATCAGAGAAGCGCTGGCGCGTCTCGCCCAGGACGGTCTGGTCGAAATCCAGCCGCGCAAGGGCGTGTTCGTTGTTCGCAAGTCCATGGAAGAAATTCTGGAGATGGTCGTCACCTGGGCGGCCTTGGAAAGCATGGCGGCCAGGCTTGCCGCCGATCACGCAAGCGACAAAGATCTGCGCGATCTTAGAAAGTTCGCGATGAAGCACAGCGTCGATGCGGCGCGCGCCGATCTCGCTGAGTATTCGGAAGCGAATATCCAGTTCCATCAACGGATCCTGGAACTGTCCGGCTGCTCGCTCCTTAAGACGACGGCGGACGGGCTGTTTGAGCATATGCACGCCGCCCGGCGTCGGGCGATGGGCGAGAACGATCGCGCCAGCCGCTCGGTCGTCGATCATATGGAAATCATCGAAGCGCTGGAGGCGCGCGACGGCGATCTCGCCGAGCGCCTGGTGCGCGAGCACACCATGAAGCTGCACGACCATATCCGCAAAACCTGGACAAGGCTTGAGAATCTCGGTTCGGATCCGGTCGCCGCCGGTTCAGACTAAACAGGAAAGACCAAGACCATGAGCGCAACCGTCGCTGTGACCAACGACAAAGCCCCGGAAGCGGCGCTTACCGATGGGTTCCATCTTCTCATCGATGCACTGAAGCTGAACGGCGTCGAGACGATCTATGGCGTACCCGGCATTCCGATCACCGACCTCGGCCGGATGATGCAGGAAGAAGGCATGCGCGTCCTGTCCTTTCGCCATGAGCAGAATGCGGGCAATGCAGCGGCGATCGCAGGCTTCCTTACCAAGAAGCCGGGCATTTGCCTGACCGTTTCGGCGCCTGGTTTCTTGAACGGCCTGACGGCTCTGGCTCACGCCAATACGAACTGCTGGCCGATGATTCTGATTTCCGGCTCCTCCGAACGCGAAGTCGTCGATCTGATGCAGGGCGACTATGAGGAGATGGATCAGCTTGCGATTGCCAAGCCGCTCTGCAAGGCGGCCTATCGCATCCTGCACGCGGAAGATATCGGCATCGGCGTCGCCCGCGCCATCCGCGCCGCGGTGTCCGGGCGCCCCGGCGGCGTTTATCTGGACATTCCTGGCAATCTCCTCGGCCAGGTGATGGATGAGGTCGAAGGTCAAAAGTCGCTGGTCGAGGTCATCGATCCGGCGCCCGCGCAGCGGCCGGCGCCGGAAGCCATCGACCGTGCGATCGAGGTGATCAAGTCTGCGAAGAAACCGCTGATCATCCTCGGCAAAGGCGCCGCTTACGCCCAGGCGGACGACGCGGTGTGCGCCTTCGTCGAAACCTCCGGCATCCCCTATCTTCCAATGAGCATGGCCAAAGGCCTGTTGCCGGACACCCACCCCCAGTCCGCGGGTCCAGCGCGCTCGCTGGTCCTGAAAGAGTCGGATGTGGTGGTGATGGTCGGTGCGCGGCTCAACTGGCTTCTCTCTCACGGCAAGGGCAAGCCGTGGGGCGAGCCTCATTCGACCAGGTTCGTGCAGATCGACATCGAACCCAAGGAGATGGACAGCAATGTCGAGATCGCCGCACCCGTGGTCGGCGACATCGAAAGCTGCCTGACAGCGCTGACCGACGCCATGGGCAAGGGCTGGCAAAAGCCGCCATCGGCCTGGATCGATGCGGTCAGCCAAAAGCGAAACGCCAATGTCGAGCGCATGGCGGCGAACCTGCAGAACAACAGCTCGCCGATGAACTATGCCGCGGCACTCGGTTCGCTGAAGCGCGTGATCGCCGAACGTCCCGATGCCATCCTGGTGAACGAGGGGGCCAATACGCTCGACTTCGCGCGCTCGATCATCGACATGTATCAGCCGCGAAAGCGCCTCGATGTCGGCACCTGGGGCGTGATGGGCGTTGGCATGGGATCGGCGATCGCGGCGGCGGTCGAAACCGGCAAACCTGTCCTCGCGGTCGAGGGCGACAGCGCCTTTGGCTTTTCCGGCATGGAGGTCGAGACCATCTGCCGCTACAAGCTGCCGGTCTGCGTGGTCGTATTCAACAACAAAGGCATCTATCGCGGTGTCGACCAGAACCGTGCGGGCGGCGAGGATCCTGCCCCGACCGTGTTCGTCGAAAACGCCCGCTACGACATGATGATGGAGGCGTTTGGCGGCGTGGGCGTCCATGTCGACAATTCGGATGCTCTTTACCGTGCCGTGAGCGAGGCGATGGACAGCGGCAAACCGACCCTGATCAACGCCGCCATCGATCCGGCCGCCGGTAAGGAAAGCGGCAATATCGGCTCCCTCAACCCCCAAAGCGTCGTCAAAAAGTGACGTGGTCACAGCATCGACTTTGTGCCGCTGTCGCCAAGGGTGGTGGTATGCGCCCAAGTTTACTGCGGAGAGCACATCCGCATCATGCAGCAAGTTAATGGAGTGGTCACACCACCCACACGGGAAGCAGACATGAAAGCACTTGAAGGCATCAAGATTCTCGACTTCACCCATGTCCAGTCGGGCCCGACCTGCACGCAGCTGCTCGCCTGGTTCGGCGCTGACGTGATCAAGGTTGAGCGTCCCGGTGTCGGTGATGCGACCCGAAAGCAGCTGGTCGACGTGCCGGGCGCCGACTCGCTCTACTTCACCATGCTGAACCACAATAAGCGCTCCATCGAGCTCAATTCGAAAAACGAGACCGGCAAAGAGGTGCTGACCCGGCTGATCGAGGAATGCGACGTGCTGGTCGAGAACTTCGCGCCGGGCGCCCTCGATCGTATGGGCTTTTCCTGGGAGCGCATCCAGGAGATCAACCCGCGTCTGATCATGGCCTCGATCAAGGGCTTTGGTCCCGGCAAATACGAGGACTGCAAGGTCTACGAGAACGTTGCGCAATGCGCCGGCGGCTCGGCGTCGACCACGGGCTTCCTTGACGGTCCGCCGACGGTGACCGGGGCGCAGATCGGCGATAGCGGTACCGGCCTTCATCTGGCGCTTGGAATCGTCACCGCCCTTTTCCAGCGCGAGAAGTCGGGGCGCGGTCAGCGCGTCACCTGCGCCATGCAAGACGGCGTCTTGAACCTTGCCCGTGTGAAGATGCGCGATCAGCAGCGCCTGGCGGCGGGGCCGCTCAAGGAATATTCGCAATTCGGCGAAGGCATCCCCTTCGGCGAGGCGACGCCGCGCGCCGGCAATGATTCAGGCGGCGGCCAGCCCGGCCGTATCCTGAAGTGCAAGGGCTGGGAGCAGGATCCGAACGCTTATACCTATTTCATCATCCAGGCCGCCGTTTGGGAGAAGGTTTGCGACGTGATCGGCGAGCCGGATTGGAAGACGAAGGAAGGCTACGCGAAACCGCCGGAGCGGCTCGACAAGCTCAACGAGATCTTCGATCGGATCGAGGAATGGACCATGACCAAGACCAAATTCGAGGTCATGGACATCTGCAACCCGCACGACATCCCGGTGGGGCCGATCCTGTCGATGAAGGAGATCTCGGAAGACGAGGGGTTGTTCGCCACCGGTACGATGGTCAAGGTCGACCATCCCGAGCGCGGGCCCTATCTGAGCGTCGGCTGCCCGATCAAGCTTTCCGACAGCCCCGCCGAGGTGAAGCGCTCGCCTTTGCTTGGCGAACATACCGAAGAAATTCTGACCGACGTACTTGGCTATAGCGGTGACGATCTTGATCGGGTCGTTAGCTCGGGTGCCGTCGGTACAGTTGATCGTGATGCGGCGGATTGAGGGTTAGATGATGCGTTTGATCGTGATGGGCCAGCAGGCGTTCGGCAAAGACGCGCTCGCCAAGATCCTCGAGACCGGTACCGACGAAGTGGTCGCCGTCTATTGTGAGCCGGACAAGGATGGCAGGCCCGTCGACCCGATCAAGGCGTTTGCGGAAGAGAAGGGGCTTCCGGTCCGTCAGCCCGCCCATTTCAAGGATCAGGCGACGCTCGACGAGCTGGCGAGCTATGATGCCGACCTGATGATCATGGCCTTCGTCAACGTGTTCGTGCCCGAAGCTGCGCGCGACACGCCGACACTGGGCTCGATCTGCTTTCACCCCTCGCTCCTGCCGCTGCATCGCGGACCGTCGGCGGTCAACTGGCCGATCATCATGGGCAGCACGCGGTCCGGCTTCTCCTGGTTCTACCCGACCGACGGTTTGGACGAGGGCGACGTCCTCCTGAACTGGCAATGCGAGATCGCGCCCGATGACACGGTGATCGATCTCTACTTCAAGAAAATCTACCCGGCCGCCATTTCCTCGGTTCCGGAGGTTTGCGACCTCTTCCGCTCCGGCAACCCGCCGCGCATCGAGCAGGATGAAAGCCAGGCCACCTATGAGCGGCGCTGCACCAAGAAGCACGCGGCGATCGATTGGCACAAGCCCGTCAGTCAGGTCTACGATCTCATCCGCGGCACCAATCCCGCCCCCGGTGCTTGGACGACCCATGAGGGTGCTGAGCTCAGTATATTCGACAGTGCCCGCGTCGACGGCGACGGCATTTCCGGCCGGGTGATGGACGTCTCGGATGACGGCGTCACGGTGCAGTGCATCGGCGGCCGTATCCTGGTGAAGCGCGTCCGGCCGGCTGGCGGAGATAAGCAACCCGCTGCCGCCTGGGCTGCAGAAAGCGGGCTTAAGGCGGGCGATACATTGGGGGCCTGAACTAACGGGCATCGAGATAACCAAGCAGGATAACGAGCATGGCCTTTAAGACCGATATCGAAATTGCCCGCGAAGCGAAGAAGCAGCCCATTCAGGAGGTCGGCGCGAAACTCGGCATCGATGCCCAGGATCTCGTTCCCTACGGTCATGACAAGGCCAAGATCAGTGCGGATTTCATCGCGAAACAGGCCGGCAATAAGGATGGCAAGCTCATCCTGGTGACCGCGATCAACCCGACGCCTGCGGGCGAGGGCAAGACCACGACCACCGTCGGTCTCGGCGACGGCTTGAACGCGATCGGCAAGAAGGCCGCCGTTTGCATCCGCGAAGCCTCCCTCGGCCCCTGCTTCGGCATGAAGGGCGGCGCTGCTGGGGGCGGATACGCGCAGGTGGTGCCGATGGAGGACATGAACCTCCACTTCACCGGAGATTTTCACGCGATCACGTCGGCCCACAACCTGCTCTCGGCGATGATCGAGAATCACATCTACTGGGGCAACGCGCTGCAGATCGATCAGCGCCGCATCGTCTGGCGCCGCGTCATGGACATGAACGACCGGGCGCTGCGCGATATCACCACCTCGCTCGGCGGCGTCGCCAACGGTTTCCCGGGCCAGAATGGTTTCGACATTACGGTCGCCTCCGAGGTCATGGCGATTCTCTGCCTCGCGAAGGATCTGGACGACCTGCAAAAGCGCCTCGGCAGCATCATCGTCGCCTATACCCGCGAGCGGAAGCCGATCACCTGCGCCGATATCAAGGCGGATGGCGCGATGACCGTGCTGCTCAAGGATGCAATGCAGCCCAATCTGGTGCAGACGCTCGAGAACAATCCGGCCTTTGTGCATGGCGGCCCCTTCGCCAACATCGCCCATGGCTGCAATTCGGTGGTCGCCACCAAGACCGCGCTCAAGCTTGCCGATTATGTGGTGACCGAGGCCGGTTTCGGCGCCGATCTCGGCGCCGAGAAGTTCATGAACATCAAATGCCGAAAGGCGGGTCTGGCGCCGTCGGCCATCGTGATCGTCGCCACCATCCGCGCCATGAAGATGAATGGCGGCGTGCTGAAGCAGGATCTGGGTGCCGAGAATGTCGAGGCGGTCAAAGCGGGCTGCGCCAATCTCGGACGGCATATCGAGAACATCAAAGGCTTCGGCGTGCCCGCGGTGGTGGCGATCAACCATTTCCACGGCGACTCCGAGGCCGAGATTCAGGCCTGCCGCGCCTATGTGGAAAGCCAGGGCTCCGAGGCGATCCTCTGCAAGCATTGGGCCGATGGTTCCGCCGGCACGAAGGAACTCGCGACCCGCATCGCCGAGATCGCCGATGCCGATCAGGGCAACTTCGAAACGCTCTACCCCGACGACATGTCGCTGATGCAGAAGATCGAGACCATCGCGACGCGCATCTACCGCGCCGACGAGGTGATTGCCGACAAGAAGATCAAGGATCAGCTGAAGCAGTGGGAGGAGGCCGGTTACGGCAATCTGCCGGTCTGCATGGCCAAGACCCAATACTCCTTCTCGACCGATCCCAATCAGCGCGGCGCCCCCACCGGCTTTTCCTTGCCGATCCGCGAGGTGCGCCTGTCAGCCGGCGCCGGTTTCGTCGTCGCCATCTGCGGCGAGATCATGACCATGCCGGGCCTGCCGAGAAAGCCATCTGCGGAGAGCATCATGCTGAATGATGACGGTCTGATCGAAGGACTGTTCTAGGGGAGCTAGGGCGTTGATCAGGAAAATCCTCGTACCGGTGCGCGGCGACGACAAGGGCGACAATGTGCTCGCCCACGCCGCTGCGCTTGCCAAGCGCTTCAACGCGCATATCGAGGTGACCCACTGTCGGCCACGCCCGCAGGACATGCTGCCCTATGGCGTTCCCGTGCCGGGTTTTCTGAAAGATCAGTTGCAAAAACAGGCGACGGATCTCGCCGACCAGGTCGAAAGCGGTCTCAAGCATGAGTTCGACGTTCTGATCCAAGAGCACGGCATCACCGTTTCAGAAGCGGCGATAAAAGATAAGCCCACGGCAAGCTGGGTCGAGGAGGAGGGGCGTCAGGTGGAGGTCATCAAGCGGCATGGACGTCTCGCTGATCTGGTTGCGGTTGCGCAGCCTGATGCGAACGGCATGCTCGGCGTCAACAGCCTGAAGTCGGCTCTTTTCCACACGGGCCGACCCGCCCTGATGTGCCCTGAGACGGATACCGTGCCCGATGATCTCGGAAGCCATATCGCGATTGCCTGGAACGGCTCGACCGAGGCGGCGCGCGCCGTCGCTTTGACTAAAGGGCTGATCGAAGGAGCCGAGAAGGTCACGATCCTGACCGGCGGTGTCGAGGTCCACGGCACGCGCGCCCGCGATCTCGTCGACTATCTGCAACTCGGTGGTTTGACGCCGACTGTCGATCGGTTTTCCGGCGCAGGCAATGTCGGTGCGGAGTTGCTCACCCGGGCGAAAGCCGCCGGCGCCAGCCTGATGGTCATGGGCGCCTATGGCGACAACTATGAAAAAGAAGTGATGTTCGGCGGCAACACGCAGTCGATCATCGAAAAGGCCGATATGCCTGTCGTGATGGTTCACTAGGGGCGCATTCGTTCTACATCGATTGCGATAGAGAATTCGGCAACGGTAAATGTAAAGCAGGGAGGTCAGGTAACGCGTCCAAGCTGAATGAACAAAGAACGATCCAAGCAAGGCAGGCCCGAACGGGTCGCCGAAATCAAAAAGGGAGATAATGATGAGAATAACGAAAAGAATGGCCATGGGCCTGGCCGGTGCAGCGGCGCTGGCGACAACCTTTACCGGCACGATCGCGGAAGCCTGGGAGCCGGTTAAGCCGATCGACTTCGTGATCATGGCGGGTGCCGGCGGCGGCGCTGACCAGATCGCCCGTTTCCTGCAGTCGGTTGCCGAGAAGGACGGTCTCACCACGCTGCCGCTCGTGCCCAACAACAAGGGCGGCGGTTCCGGCGCCGAGGCGCTGATCGCGTTGAACGGCGCCAGCGACCCGGATCACACCATTCTGGTCACGCTGAACTCCTTCTTCACCACGCCGATGCGCCAGGCTGATCTCGGCATCGACATCCAGACCTTCACGCCGATCACCATGATGGGCGTCGATCCCTTCGTGCTTTGGGTGCACAAGGAAAGCGGCATCACGACCTTCGAGGACTGGCTGGAGAAGGTGAAAGCCGATGGCGGCGAATATGTCATGGGCGGCACCGGCAAGGGCCAGGAAGACAGCATCGTCATCGCCTGGATGGAGCAGAACTTCGACATCAAGGTGAAATACATCCCCTATGACGGCGGCGGCGCCGTCGCCAAGGATCTCGCCGGTCAGCAGATCATGGCGAGCGTCAACAACCCGGCCGAGGCCAAAGGCTTCTACGAGAACGGTGACGTGGTTCCGCTGATCGCCTTCTCCGACGAGCGCCTGCCCAACCTGCCGGACGTGCGCACGGTGAAGGAGCTGGACAAGGACTTCAGCTATTACAATCAGCGCGCCGTGGTCGGTGCGCCCGGCATGTCGGAAGAGGCGGCCGAATATTACCGCAACCTCTTCCAGACCATCTACGAGACCGAGGACTGGCAGAACTACATGGCCTCCGAGAGCCTTGAGGGCCTGCCGATGAACGCCGATGAGCAGCGCGCCTATTGGGAAACCCAGGTGGCTAACCACCAGGTGCTGCTTGAGGCCATGGGCGAGTAACAAGCCCACTCAATTAATCGTTCCCGGACAGCCTCTAAAGGGCTGTCCGGGCAAAAATTCAAAGGGGGGCGGCATGCGCCGAGCAGAAATCACGACGGCCGGTCTGCTGGCCCTCTTATCTCTTTATCTGATGTGGAAAAGCACCGAGCTCGAGATCGGTTTCATTCCGGACGAGGGCCCGGGCGGTGGCGCCTGGCCGTTCTGGCTGGCACTCATCATGCTGATCTGCACCATCATCATCGGGTTCAACGGCATCAGGCGGGCGTCTCCGCCCTCCCGTTCGGAGGAACCCTTTCTGGATCGCTATGGCCTGAAGATGCTGGGCCTGGTCGGCGGCGGAATCGTCGCTTTCGTCGGCCTGACGCACATCATCTCGATGTATGGCGCCATGGCCATCTTCCTCTTTTACTACCTTCGCTTTCTTGGGCGTCATGGCTGGTTTCTTACGCTGAGCCTGGCGCTGGCGCTTCCTTGTGTCTTCTTCGTGTTTTTCGAGGGGTTGATGCGGATCACGCTTCCCAAAGGCATGTCCTTCATGGACCCGGTTTTCATCCCTCTGTACCGCCTGATTTATTAGGGGAGGGCGGACATGGAAATTCTTGGACATCTCGTCGACGGGTTCTTCATCTCGCTGCAGCCGATCAATCTCCTTTTGATCGTCGTCGGCGTTACGCTCGGCCTTTTCATCGGCGCGATGCCGGGGCTGGGTTCGGTCAACGGCGTCGCGATCCTGCTGCCGATCACCTTCCTGGTGCCGCCCGCCTCTGCGATCATCTTCCTCGCCGCAATCTATTATGGCGCGATGTATGGCGGTGCTATCAGTTCGATCACATTAGGCATACCCGGCGCATCGACCGCCGTTGCGACGACCTTCGACGGCAAACCGCTGGCGCAGAAGGGGCGGGCCAGCCTTGCGCTTGTGACCGCGGCCGTCGCCTCCTTCGTCGGCGGCACGATTTCCATCATCCTGTTCACCATGTTCGCACCGCCGCTCGCCAGCGTGGCGCTGAGCTTCGGTCCGCCCGAGATCTTCGCGCTGATGCTGCTCGCCTTCGCGACGTTTATCGGGCTTGGCGGCGACGATATCCCCAAGACCATTTTCTCGATCTGCATCGGCCTGGTGTTCGCCGCGGTCGGCTTCGATGAGATCTCAGGCGCACCCAGGCTGGTCCTGTTCGACATTTCCGGCTTCCTGCAAGGCATCAATTTCCTCGTGCTGGCGATCGGTGTCTACGGCATCGGCGAGATGCTCTGGACCATCGATTCCACCCGCGGCAACATCACCACCACCAATCCCAAGATGACGGTGAAGGGCATCGTCGAGGACGCCAAGGAAGGTCTGAACCGGGGTTGGCAAGGAACGTCAATCGGCTCCTTCCTCGGCTTTTTCGTCGGTATTCTCCCGGCAGCGGGCGCCACGCCTGGCTCCTTGATGGCCTATGGCGTGACCAAGATGATCGCCAGGAACCCGAGAGAATATGGCGAAGGCCATCCAGGCGGCGTCGCAGCGCCCGAGGCGGCCAACAATTCCGCGTCCACCGGGTCCATGCTGCCGATGCTGACGCTCGGCATTCCGGGCTCGCCGACCACCGCCATCCTGCTTGGCGGCATGGTGATCTGGGGCCTGACCCCTGGTCCGCGCCTGTTCGTCGATCAGACCGAGTTCGTCTGGGGTCTGATCGGTTCCTTCTATGTCTCCAACTTCTTCGCACTCCTCATCAACCTCTCCTTCATCCCGCTGTTCATCTGGATGCTGCGGATGCCGTTCACGGTGCTCGCCCCTTTGATCTTCGTTCTGTCGGTGGTCGGCGGTTACGCCGCGACCAAGGACATGCACGATGTCTGGCTGATGCTGGTCTTCGGCTTCGGCGCCTATTGCCTCCGGAAGCTGGACTACCCGCTGGCGCCCGCTGTGCTCGCCATCGTGCTTGGCCCGATTGCCGAGCCGACGCTCCGCCAATCCCTTCTCTTATCCTCCGGCGACATGTCGATCTTCTTCACCCGCCCGATCGCCGGCCCGATCACGGTGATCGCCATCATCCTGATCCTGCTGCCGGTCCTGAAGTTCGTCTGGGATCGCGTCCGCGGCCGAGAGGAAGTGCGCGCCGGCTCCTGACGACGTCTCTTAAGTGATGGGCGCTGTCCCTCGAACGGCCCGCCACACTTTCTCCGATGTCGCCGGCATATCGATATGGCGCACATCGATCGCATCGCAGATGGCCGCGATCACCGAGGGCGGCGCGCCGACCGTGCCGACCTCGCCCGCCCCCTTGGTGCCCAGCGGATTGGTCGGCGCTGCTGTCGGGTGCTTCGCCAGGCGAAAGGACGGCACGTCGTCCGCACGCGGCATCGCATAATCCATGAACGATCCCGAAAGGGGCTGACCGGTCTCAGGGTCGTGGCGATCATGTTCCATCAGCGCCTGGCCGACGCCTTGAACGATCGCGCCTATGATCTGCCCGTCGGTGCGCGCCAGATCGAGGACGCGGCCTACATCGTCGACGGCGCATAACGAGGCGAGCGTGACCCGGCCGGTCTCGGGGTCGACCTCGACCTCCGAGATGTAGACGCCGTTCGGATAGGTGCGGTGATCGCCCTCGAAATCGCCGCTGCCGGTGCAGCCGCCTTGCATGTCCGACGCGACCGTCGCAAGCGCAACCGAGCGGTTGGTGCCGACCACGGTGAAGACACCGGCGTCATAGGCGATGTCCACCGGCGAACATTCGAGCAGATCGCCTGCTCTTTGCTTTGCCGTCTCGAGCATGCGGGCCGAGGCGGCGGCGACGGCGCGCCCGCCGACCACCAGGCTTCCCGATCCGCCGGTGCCGGCGCCGCGCGGCAGGAGATCGCTGTCGCCCTGACGGACCTCGATCATACCGGGATCGATCCCGATCACCTCGGCTGCGACCTCGGCGAGCATGGCGTCATGTCCCTGTCCACCGGACTGGACACCGCTGAAGATGGTGATGCGACCATCGGCTTCGGCGGTGACCAGCGCCGTCTCGCTGATGCCGGCGCCGGTGCCGTGGATGGACATGGCAAGCCCCCGACCGCGCCTAAGCCCACGGGCCGCGGATGCATGGCTGCGAACCTCGAAACCCTGCCAATCCGCAAGCTCTAAGGCTCGATCCAGCGCACCGGCAAAGTCGCCGGAGTCGATCGCATAGCCGGCTGGCGTCGACCAGGGAAAATGCTCCTGCTTTAGAAAGTTTCGGCGGCGCAGGTCGAGCGGATCGACGCCTGCTTCGCCGGCAGCAATGTCGATGATGCGTTCGATCGCGAAGATCGCCTCAGGCACGCCAGCACCCCGATAGGCGTCTACCGGCGGCGTGTTGGTGAACACGCAGCGACTGCGCATATGGATCGCCGGAATGGCATAGACGCCGCCCATCACCCGCCCGTAAACCAGCGTCGGCATGTTGAGCGCATGGTTCGAAAGATAGGCGCCCATATTGGCGAGCGTGTCCACCGAAAGCGCCAGCATGCGGAGGTCTTCATCCAGTGCGAGCGCGATGTCGGTGACGTGATCGCGGGCGCCATTGTCGGTGACGAAAGCCTCCGAGCGATCCCCGATCCAAAGCACCTCGCGTCCGAGGCGCTTGGCGGCAAACAGGGTCAGCGCCTGTTCGGGAAAGGCCATGCCCTTCAGACCGAATGCGCCGCCGACATCGTCGGTCACTACCCGAAGCGCCTTCTTGTCGATCCCGAGAACGCTTGAAACGACATTGCGGATGTTGTGCACGCCCTGGGTTCCCGAGCGAAGCGTGTAGCGACCATTTTCGTTATCGTATGCGCCGCGCGCATTGCGCGTTTCGAGCGGCATCATGGCAATCCGGTTGTTGACCAGCCTAAGCCGCGTGACATGCGCGGCTTCGGCGAACGCTTGATCGACAGCGCTTCGATCGCCGGCCTCGAAATCCAGCGCCACATTGTCAGGGCGCTCCGGCCAGACCGACGGGGTCTCCGGCTCGATCGCCGATGCAAGATCGACGGTGACGGGCAGGCTGTCGATCAGAAGATCGATCGCCTCCGCCGCATCCTTCCCCTGCTCGACGGTCTCCGCGACGATCATCACGATCGGCTCGCCGACATGGCGGACCCGCTCGCTCGCCAGGAGGCGACGCGGCGGCAGAGAGGCGGACCACCTCTCGTCGCTGGCCACATCCGCAAGGCAGGGCAGGGGAGCGAGACCGGCCTCGTCCACATCCGCCGCCGTGATGATGTCGAGCACGCCCGGCATGGTCTTGGCGCGATCCAGGTCGCACCCAGTGATCCGGCCATGGGCGACCGGCGAGCGCAGAAAAGCAGCGTGCGCAGCGCCATCGAGGGGCTGGTTCGCGAGATAGCGGCCCTGTCCCAAAAGAAAGCGCATCTCGCTTCGCTGGATGTTCGGCGTCATTCCTCATCCTCCCGTCGATGCCGCCCGGCGCTCATCTGCTGCTCACGATAGAAGACATAGAGGCCGGAGCCGACAATGATCACGATCCCCAATCCGGTCAAACTGTCCGGCAGATCGCCGAAGACGACGGCGCCGAGCAGCGTTGCGCCCAGAATTTCGAGATACTGGAAAGGCGCCAGAACGCTTGCCGGCGCCAGGTGAAAGGCCCGAATTGCCAGCATGTGCGAGATCGTTGCGATCACGCCAAGGAAGATCAGCCACGCCCAGGCCGTGGCGCTCGGCCATGAGGGGCGGACCGCGTTCCAGCCGGTCACCGGGCTTGTCGACAAGGCGAGCGACAAAACCAGCATGCCGAAAACGCAGACCCAAAACTGCATCACGCGCGGATCTTCGGACTTCGCGACCGCGCGCGTGATGGCGAGATAGATCGCGAAGCAGACGGCGGCGATCAACGGCAGAAGGGCGGGCAGTCCGATGGTTTCGAAACGCGGCCGGATGACGATCAGCGCACCCACGAAGCCGACCACGACGGCGAGAAACCGTCGCCAGCCGATCCCTTCGCCGAGAAAGACGGCTGATATCAGCGTCAGGATGAGCGGTTCGACGAAAAAGATCGCGGCGCTGTCGGCGAGCGGCATGTAAGTGAGCGCCGAGAAGAAGGCGAGCGTCGCCAGCGCCAGGAGCAATCCGCGCAGAGCATGGGTAGGCGTCGGCCCCGGCAGACTGCCGCCGCAGTTGATCAGGACGACCGGCAGAAGGAAAACGAACTGGAAGAAAAATCTGAACCAGGCGATCTGTCCGGATGAGAGGGTGTCGCCTAAGCCTTTGGCGATCGCGTGGATCCCGGGCGCCATCAGCACGCCGGTCGCCATCAGGATCATGCCAAGCCTAACGCTTGATCGAGGCCGCTCGTTCAGGGTGGTGGATGTCAGGGGTGCCGGCAAGGTCGACCCATCTTCGATGGCGTCACAACGCCGGCTTTCGGCAGACCGCCTGCAGTTTGTTGCCGACCCGGTCGCGCACATAGGCGGCGTAATAGTTCGGCGAATAATGTGGCCTTAGCCCGGGCTCGCCTTCGGAACTGCCGCCATGCGCAAGCGCAGCTGCATGGAACCGATCGACCATGTCCCGGCTTTGGGCCGTAAATGCGACATGCGTTCCATTGCCGAAGCTGGCGGGACGGCCATCGAACGGCCGCTGGACGTAGATAATCGGCGTCCTGTCGCCGGGCTTGCCGAAGCCGGCAAGCTCATCATGCGCCTCGTCCGGAAGCTCGACGACATCGAGCGCGCCGAGTACCGCTGAGTAGAAGTTGCGTTCCCGCTCGAAGTCGGCATGGCCGATGGTGATATGGGAGATGACGTCGCCGCTCGGCCCGGTTTTCCTCCCCTCCAGATAGCACACGGCCTGCAGCTTGTTGCCGTCGGGATCACGGACGTAGGCGGCGTAATAGTCCTCTGCATAGATCGGCCTGAGACTTGGCGCCCCCTCGTCCCGGCCGCCATGGGCAAGCGCTGTGGCGTGAAAGCGCTTCACCGCATCCTCGCTTTCGGCCATGAAGGCGATGTGGAAACCATTGCCGGCGGTCGCAGGTCTCGCGTCCAGCGGCTGGCAAACGTTCAGGGGTGGCCGGCGGCCATCGGGTCTTCCGAAGCTCAGATAGCCTTCGTCGTGATCGACGTACAAGAACGGCAGGCCGAGCGTCGGTCCAAGCGCCGTGTAGAAGGCTTTCGACCTTTCCAGATCGTTGCTGCCGAGCGTGAAATGACTGAACATGGCTTCCGTCCTGAACCTGAGGTGCCCTCATCATGCATTATGATTCGATCAAAAACGATCACGGCTTGCCGCACGATCCCTTCAAGGCCCTCGTAGCACCACGGCCGGTCGGCTGGATCTCGACGGTGAGCAGCGACGGCATCTGTAATCTCGCCCCCTACAGCTTCTTCAACGCCATCGCCGATCGGCCGCACTATGTCATGTTCTCGTCCAGCAGCTTCAAGGACAGCGCCCGCAATGTGCAGCACAGCGGCGAGTTCACCTGTTCCATGGCGACCTTCGATCTGCGCGCCGATATGAACCTGTCGTCAGCCCCGGTGCCGCCGGATGCGGACGAATTCGCGATTGCCGGTCTCACCGCAGCCAAGTCCCGTTTCGTCGCCCCGCCTCGCGTGAAGGAGAGTCCCGCCGCGTTCGAGTGCAGGCACTGGCGAACGATCGAGCTGCCGGATGCCGATCCCGAAAAGGGAACCGGCCACTATCTGGTGATCGGCCAGGTCGTCGGCATCTATATCGACGACCGATTCCTGAAGGAGGGCATGGTCGATACCAGCGCCATGCGCCCGATCGCACGCATGGGCTATATGGATTACGCCGTCGTGACCCCGGAAACGGTCTTCTCTCTTAACCGCCCCAGGATCGACGAGGATGGCAAGGTCAGCAACCCCGAACCCGCCTCCTGGGACGGCGTCTATCGCTAGCCGGTCGTCCATCGACATCGTTGGTCGAGCGTCGACCCCGTTCATCGAGCCTCGACACCGTTCATTGAGCGTCGCCCCCGCTTGTCGCGTGTCGACCTTATCGACGTCTTGTTACTTGGTCTTTTCGCCCAACGGGCGTAACGATGACCGACCCGCTCGATCGGCGGACATAGGCTGAGACTGAGTTCCCGGAGCAAGCTGGAGTGACCTCACCGATGCAAACAGCGCATGCTTTGCCCGCAGAAACGGGTGTCGACCAGGAAGCATTTCGTCTCGCGCTTAGTCGGTTCGCCACAGGCATCGCCTTGGTGACCACGCGCAATGGCAAAGGGGACGCTTTCGCCATCACGATCAACGCCTTCAGCTCGGTCTCCCTCGATCCGCCGCTTGTCCTCTTCTGTCTCGGCAGATCGGCGTTCCATTATGAGACTTTTGCGCGAGCCGAGACGTTCGCCGTCAATGTCCTCTCTGTCGATCAGCAGGCTCTATCGGATCGCTTCGCTCGAGAAGCCGAGGATCATTTCCCGGATTTGGAGACCGGTCGAATGGCGACCGGAAGTCCGATCCTGACCGGATGCCTGGCCGCCTTGGACTGCAGAACGGAGGCCTGCCACGAGGCGGGTGATCATCTGATCATCATCGGACGGGTCGACGCCGTCGACATAAGCGTCGATCGTCAGCCGCTCATCTATTTCGGCAGCCGCTATGGCGAGCTTAAGCCGGGCGGCGAGCGCTGAAGGCAGGAGACGCCGTTTCCTCGAAAGCCCCCTCGCTGCCGGAGATGAAGAACGCCTGAACATCATGCTTGGCGGCGAACGCCATGCCGTCCTCGGCGCCGAGCACCAGGAGTGATGTCGAGAGCGCATCCGCCTCAAGCGTGGTCGGCGCGATCACGGACACCGAGGCGAGATCATGCTCTAACGGTCGGCCGGTTCGCGGGTTGACGATGTGCGAATAGCGCTGGCCGTCCTTCTCGAAGAAGATCCGGTAGTTCCCGGATGTCGCCAGGGTCTCGCCGTCGAGATCGACGATCTGCTGCACGCCGACTGAGGCGAACAGAGGCTTCTCGATACCGACGCGCCAGGGCTGTCCATCCGGCCGACGCCCGGACGCACGCAGCTCGCCGCCGACCTCGACCAGATAATGCCGAACACCGGCCGCCTCGAGCTGCTCGGCAACCCGATCCACGCCGAAACCCTTCGCGACGCCCGAAAAGTCCAGCCGAACGCCAGGCGCTGATTTACGGATCGCTGCCCTGTCGTCCCTGAGTTCGACGCGGTCGAACCCGACCCTTTCGGCCATGGCAGCGATCGTCGCCGCCGACGGCACGCGCTCTTGACCGCCATCCGGTCCAAAGCCCCAGAGATCAACGATCGGCCCGACGGTCGGATCGAACGCACCATCGGTCATTGCGCTCAGACGGCGCGACTCGTCGATCACGGTCACTGTGTCTTCGGAAATCGGCATCCAGCGTCCGGGCTCGGCGTCGTTGAAGCGCGAAAGCTCGGAGGAGGCGAGATAGGTCGACATCCTTTCATTCACCAGACCGAGCGCATCATCGACACGGCCGGCAAGCGCCTCGGCGTCGACACCCTCTTTAGTATCGACCAGTTTGACACTGTAGGTCGTGCCCATCGTCTGGCCGGCAAACGATATCAGATCGTCGACCGTTTCCTCGCCGCAACCGGCAAGGCTCAGAAACGGTGTTGCCAACGCCACCTTCTGTGCGTGGCCGATGAAATCGCGTCTGGATTGCTTCCACGCCATAGCCGAAATCCTCGATAAGTGCATCGCACCCGTATATTCCAACTTCGTCCTTCTTTGTCCAGCGTCATGATATCATAGCGTTAGTTGTTCCGTGCGTGTTAAACCGCTAAACAGATGCTGACAAAAAGCGCAGGATAATCCGGCCGAAGAACGTTCGGCAGTTGTTTTATGGGGGTGGCACGCCTCGTGCCGACAGATTGTAGGAGAGATCGATGGCACCTGTTTCCTATCAAGGTCCGCTGGAAGGCGATGACAATGCGCATCGCACACGCTCGCAAAGTGAGGAAACGAATCTCGGCGTTGGCCAGCCTGGCGTCACCGTCGGTTCGATCCTGGTAGACAAGGGCGACGATATCTTTACCGTGACGCCCTCGACGACGGTCAAGGAGGTCGTCGCCGAGCTTAACCGCATGCGCGTTGGTGCGCTTGTCGTCGTCAACCCGGCGAAGGAGCCGGTCGGCATCGTCTCCGAGCGCGATGTTGTTCGCAACGTGGATATCAAAGGGCTAAGCGTCTTTGACGAGCCGGTCGAGCAGATCATGACGCCTGATCCGCAATGCGCCACGCCGACTGATCAGGTCGAAAGCGTGATGGAACGTATGACAAAGAGTCGCTTCCGTCACATGCCTGTTCTTCAGGACGGAAAGCTCTGCGGATTGATCTCGATCGGTGACGTGGTGAATCATCGAATGCGCGAGATCGAGTATGAGAACCTCAAAATCAAGCAAGCCTTGGTGGGTTAGGGCGATCCGGCGCCAGGAACTGAGACTTCTTGACGCAAGGATAGTTTTGATCGGCAAAGGCTGCTAAATCATAGATTGATAACTCTCGCCGAATCTCCTTATCGGCGAAACGTTAGCTTGGGATCATTGTTGACGATGGCGATGGAGCGGTCTGAACAGACTTCGATGAATGGCGTTGGCGGCACGATTGCGATCAGGAAGGGACTCGACCTGCCGATCGACGGCGCGCCGGGCACAGACATCGAAGACGGCCCGTCAATCACGACCTGCGCGGTGATCGGCACGGACCTTGTAGGTCTGAAGCCCAAAATGCTGGTCGAGGACGGCGAGGTGGTCAAACTCGGCCAGGCGCTTTTCGCCGACAAGCGTTTTGAAGGCGTCGTCGTAACAGCGCCGGCCGGCGGACGCATCCAGGCGATCAATCGTGGTGCGCGCCGGGTGCTGGAATCGATCGTGATCGAGATCGACGATGATGCCGAGGCCGAGACCTTCGAAACTTGCGCAGCTGACAAGATTGCGGATCTCGCCGCCGACAAGGTGAAGGAAAATCTGCTGCGCTCAGGCCTTTGGCCAAGCTTGCGCACACGCCCCTATTCCAAGATCCCGTCACCCGAGACGGCGCCCGCCGCGATCTTCATCTCCGCGATGGATACACGCCCCCTTGCCGGCGACCCGACCGTCACCATCAGAGATGCGGGTGATGATTTTTCGAACGGGGTCAAGCTCGTCGCCAAGCTCACGGAAGGTGCGACCTATATCTGTCACCGGACGGGCGCCGATCTTCCGAAGGCGGAAGGCGCGTCTGTTCGTTTCGCAGCCTTCGACGGCCCGCATCCGGCAGGCCTTGTCGGCACGCACATCCATTTCCTCGATCCCGTGCATGCCGAAAAGACCGTCTGGCATATCGGCTATCAGGATGTGATCGCGCTCGGTCGTCTGTTTCGAACCGGCCGACTGCCGACCGAGCGGGTCATCGCCATCAGCGGACCGGTCGCGAAAAATCCGCGCTTGGTCAGGACGCGTTTCGGAGCGTCGATCCCGGACCTGCTCGGCGATGCGCCTGCCATCGAGGATGGACGTGATATCCGTGCCATCTCCGGCGACGTTCTGACCGGCCGCACCGCTGCCGGATCCCTAACCTATGTCGGTCGCTTCCACGATCAGGTGACCCTGATGCCGGAAGGCAATCAGCGCGAGGCCTTCGGTTGGGTCATTCCGTCGGCTGAAAAATTCTCCACCGCCAGAGTTCATCTCTCCAGCTTCTTCGGCCTCGACAAGGTCAAGCTCAACACAAGCCTCCAGGGCAGCCCCAGGGCGATGGTGCCGATCGGCCTTTACGAGGACGTTATGCCGCTCGACATCCTGCCCACTCAGCTCTTGCGCGCGCTTCTGGTGACCGATACGGACGAGGCGCAGGCCCTTGGCGCGCTCGAACTCGATGAAGACGACATCGCGCTCTGCGCTTATGTCTGCATGAGCAAATATGAGTACGGCATGGCGCTCCGCGCCTGTCTCGACAAGATCGAAGCGGAAGGCTGACCATGGCGCTCAGAGAATGGCTCGACAGCATCGAGCCGCATTTCGTGAAAGGCGGCAAGTACGAGAAGTACTACGCCGTCTACGAGATGTTCGACACGATCTTCTACACCCCGAAGACGGTCACCAGACACGCGCCGCACGCACGCGCCAGCCTCGATCTGAAGCGCACGATGATCTATGTGTGGCTCGCGACGTTTCCCTGCATCTTCTTCGGGCTCTGGAACGTCGGCTATCAGGCCAATCTCGCGATCACCGAACTTGGCATCTTAGCGCCGGAAGGTTGGCGCAGCTGGATCCTCTCGACCTTCTGGATCGGCTTCAATCCCTCGAACCCGATCGCCTGCTTCCTGCACGGAGCGCTCTATTTCCTGCCGATCTACATCGTGACGCTCGTAGCCGGCGGCATCTTCGAGGTGACCTTTGCGATCATCCGCGGCCATGAGGTCAATGAGGGCTTTTTCGTCACCTCCATCCTATACGCCCTGATCCTGCCGGCCAGCACGCCGCTCTGGCAGGTGGCGCTCGGCATCATCTTCGGCGTGATCATCGGCAAAGAGATCTTCGGCGGCACCGGCAAGAACGTGCTGAACCCGGCCCTGGTCGGGCGCGCCTTTCTCTATTTCGCCTATCCCGCCCAGATGTCCGGCGACGCGGTCTGGGTGCCGGTCGATGGCTTCACCGGCGCCACCGCGCTCGGCGCCGCCGCTAGCCAGGGGATCGAGGCGCTCTCCACCATCGACCTCAGCTGGTGGGACGCATTCTTCGGCTTCATGGCCGGCTGCATCGGCGAGACGTCGACCTTGGCCTGTCTGCTCGGCATGTGTTTTCTGCTCTACACGCGGATCGCTAACTATCGGCTGGTCGCCGGTTGTCTTATCGGCACGATCCTGATGAGCACCATCTTCAACCTGATCGGCAGCGACACCAACCCGATGTTCGATATGCCCTTTTATTGGCATATCGTGCTCGGCGGTTACGCCTTCGGCCTCGCCTTCATGGTGGTCGAGCCGGTCTCGGCGGCGCATACCAATCTGGGCCGCTGGTGGTATGGCGGGCTGATCGGCGTGATGTGCGTGCTGATCCGTGTCATCAATCCGGCATTCCCCGAGGGCATGATGCTTGCGATCCTGTTCGGTAATGTATTCGCGCCGCTGATCGACTACTTTGTGGTGAACGCCAACATCCGGCGGAGACGTCAGCGCCATGCCTGATAAGAACCCGCTCCAGTCCTTTCTCGAAAGATCGAACGAAGATCCCGTCAAGATCGTCGGCGTGGCCGTGGCGCTCTGCCTGATCTGTTCGATCCTGGTGTCGGCTGCCGCGATCGGCCTTCGCCCGCAGCAGGCCGCCAACAAGCTCGCCGAAAAGCAGCGCAACATCCTCCAGGTGGCAGGCCTCCTGATGGAGGACGCCGATGTCGATCAGCTGTTTCAGGACAAGATCACGGCGCGCGCCATCGATCTCGAAACCGGCGACTTCACCGATGCTATCGACGCCGTCACCTATGACGCCGTCGCCGCGGCCCGCGATCCCGAACAGAGCCTAGCGGTCGCACCCGAAGACGATATCGCCTCGATCAAGCGCAAGGCCAAATACGCCACGGTTTATCTGGTCGAAGGCGAAGACGAAGGCAGTGTCGCGACGGTCATCATTCCCGTGCATGGCTACGGGCTTTGGTCGACCCTCTACGGTTTCCTGGCGCTGAAGCCGGATGGCGACGAGATCGTCGGCCTGCAGTTTTACGAACATGCGGAAACGCCTGGCCTCGGCGGCGAGATTGACAACCCCAATTGGCGCGCCCAGTGGAACGGCAAGGAACTGTTCGGCGAGGGTGGCGATGTGGAGATCGAGATCGTAAAATCGGGTGCTAGCGGCGCTCATCAGATCGATGGTCTCGCCGGCGCCACGCTGACCTCGAACGGCGTTCACAATCTCGTCCGCTACTGGGCCGGCGAGAACGGTTTCGGACCGTTCCTCGAGAAACTTCCGGAGGAGCTCTCGAAAAATGGCTGATCGCAAGAAACTGGTCACCGAGCCGATCGTCGACAACAACCCGATCATCCTGCAGACGCTCGGCATCTGCTCGGCGCTGGCGGTCACCTCCTCGCTTCAGGTCTCCTTGATCATGTGCCTGGCGCTGACCACCGTGGTCGCGTTTTCCAATCTGTTCATTTCGATCCTGCGCCACCACATTCCGGGCAGCATCCGCATCATCGTGCAGATGGTGATCATCGCTTCCCTGGTGATCATCGTGGATCAGATCCTGAAGGCGTTTGCCTATGAGATCTCGAAAACGCTCTCCGTCTTTGTCGGCCTGATCATCACCAACTGCATCGTCATGGGCCGCGCCGAGGCCTTCGCCATGCAGAACCCCCCGCTCCTGAGTTTCCTGGACGGCATCGGCAACGGGCTCGGCTACAGCGCGATCCTGATCGGCGTCGCCATCATCCGTGAACTGTTAGGCGCCGGCACGCTCATGGGCGTGACCATTCTCTCGCCGGTGTCCCTCGGCGGCTGGTACGTTCCGAACGGCCTTCTGCTGCTGCCGCCTTCCGCCTTCTTCATCATCGGCGGGTTCATCTGGATCGTCAGAAGCTGGCAGCCAAGGCAGCGTGAAAAGGTGGACTACCAGATCATGCCGGCCCAGGTGACGGAGCACTGATCGATGGCTTCATTCGAGCGTCTTCGACATTACAGTCCCGCTGCGGATGTCGAAAACCTGGCCGCATACCGTCAATCTTGGCGCAAAAGGCGGGAACCGGATGATGTGGTCATACCACCAGCGAGTGAGCGAGCGTAACCGATGGAAGGTCTGATCAGTCTCTTCATCAAGTCGATCTTCGTCGAGAATCTGGCGCTGTCCTTCTTCCTTGGCATGTGCACCTTCCTCGCCGTTTCCAAGAAGATCGAGACAGCGCTTGGCCTCGGCGTCGCCGTCGTGGTCGTGCAGGCGATCACGGTGCCGGCGAACAACATCATCGTCACGCTCTTCCTGAAGCCCGGCGCCATGTCCTGGCTCGGCTTTCCCAACACCGATCTGATGTTTCTGGGCCTGATCAGCTATATCGGCGTGATCGCCGCCATGGTGCAGATCCTGGAGATGACGCTCGATCGTTTCTTCCCGGCGCTCTACAACGCGCTTGGCATCTTTCTTCCGTTGATCACCGTGAACTGCGCGATCCTCGGCGGCTCCCTTTTCATGGTCGAGCGCGACTACAATTTCGCCGAGAGCGTGACCTACGGCATCGGTTCCGGCGTCGGCTGGGCGCTCGCCATCGTGGCGCTCGCCGGTCTTCGCGAGAAGATGAAATATTCGGACGTGCCGCCCGGCCTTCGCGGTCTCGGCATCACCTTCATGACGGCAGGCTTGATGGCGATGGCCTTCATGTCCTTCTCCGGCGTCCAGCTCTAAGGAAACGCGCTCGTGGCTGACTTCACCCTCGGCGTCACGCTCTTCACAGCCGTCATCCTCGCGTTGGTGGCGGTCATCCTGTTCGCCCGATCGAAGCTGGTCGCCTCAGGCACCGTCGACATCGAGGTGAACGGCGAACGCACCATCAAGGCGCCGGTCGGCTCCAAGCTTTTGAGCGCGCTCGCCGGTGAGAACCTGTTCGTGTCGTCTGCCTGCGGCGGCGGCGGCACCTGCGCCCAGTGCCGGGTCAAGGTCTCAGAAGGCGGCGGCTCGATCCTGCCGACCGAGCTTTCGCACATCACCAAACGCGAGGCGCGCGAAGGCGATCGCCTGTCCTGCCAGCTGACCGTCAAGCAGGACATGAAGATTCAGGTTCCAGACGAGGTGTTCGGCGTCAAGAAATGGCGCTGCAAGGTGCGCTCCAACGACAATGTCGCGACCTTCATCAAGAACCTGACCTTGGAGCTCCCCGAAGGCGAGCATGTCGACTTCCGCGCCGGTGGCTACATCCAGATCGAATGCCCCGCCTACGACATCAGCTTCAAGGAGTTCGATGTCGGCGAGGAGTACCGGGAAGACTGGGACCGCTTCAATCTCTGGGACATCCGGGCGCGCAACGAAAGCGATGTGATGCGCGCCTATTCGATGGCGAACTACCCCGAAGAGCGCGGCGTCATCATGCTGAACGTCCGGATCGCCACGCCGCCGCCGGGCGCCGATCCGGCCCAGATTCCACCGGGGCTCATGTCCTCCTACATCTTCAACCTGAAGCCCGGCGACGACGTCACCATTTCAGGTCCCTTCGGCGAATTTTTTGCGCGCAAAACCGAAAAGGAGATGGTGTTCATCGGCGGCGGCGCCGGCATGGCCCCGATGCGCAGCCACATCTTCGATCAGCTAAAGCGCATCAAGTCCAAGCGCAAGATCACCTTTTGGTATGGCGCACGCAGCCGAAAAGAGATGTTCTTCGTCGAGGACTTCGACCAGCTCGCCGAGGAGAACGACAATTTCGAGTGGCATGTCGCCCTTTCCGACCCGCAGCCCGGCGATAACTGGGACGGCGATACCGGCTTCATCCACAACGTCCTCTTCGCCAACTACCTGAAATACCACCCGGCGCCCGAGGACTGCGAATATTATCTTTGCGGTCCGCCGATCATGAACCAGTCCGTGATCAACATGCTCCTTGATCTCGGCGTCGAGCGTGAAGATATCATGCTGGACGACTTCGGCGGGTGACGCCGTCACCTGGTGAATTTGCGGCTTGAGGGGTATGCGGCGATGCTGATCGACACATTTTTGCCAGCCCTGATCATCTTCCTTCTAGTGATGATCGGCATGGCGGTCGGCGTGATCTTCTCGAACCGCCGCATCACCGGAAGCTGCGGCGGCTTGAACGCGATTCCCGGCGTCGATGAATGCGGCGTCTGCGGCAAGAACCTGCGCGACGGGTCGGCCGCCGACTGCGATCGACAGCGCTGATCCCGCATTCCGCGGAGTTCGAATTCCTTATCGCGTAAAGTCGATGAGGTGATCACATCACCTCGAATAACGCGATCACCAGAAAACAGGCGAGACAAAGGCCGCCAAAGCCCAAACGCCGCTTGAACCCGAGATCCGTCTCGTCCCGCCAGGCATCGCGAAATTTTCGCCCGGCAAGGACGAACAGTATCAGGATCAGAATGTAAAAATAGCGGTTCGGTTCCACAAAACCTCGCAGCGCCAGGCAGGTCTGGAAGGCTGATCGCCTATTGCCGACAAGGAGACCGAACCCGCCGCGGCAGTCAAGCAAAACGCGCTCAGCCGACGCTCACCAGCCCTTAACCCAAGCGACAGGGCCGACTTGGCGCGGCGTATCATTTGACGCATAAAGAGGGCTGATATCGAACCTCTACTATTTCAGCGTGTGTTTGAGCGCTGGTTGAAGATCTACGAAAGCGCCTTCATACCGGCGAGCCGCCAGTTGTCTTCGTCAGCTACAGCCATAATGAAGACGATACCGCCTGGAAGGACGAGCTGCTGCCGCATCTGCAGCATCTCGAAAAGCTCGGCACGGTGGAGGTCTGGAGCGATCAGGACATCAAGGCAGGCACGGATTGGTACGCTGACATCAAACACGCTCTGAGGCGAACCAAGGTCGCAATCTGTCTGATCTCGCCGCATTTCCTGAAGTCGTCATTCTGCATTGATGAGGAAGTCGCCTATCTCCTCCAGGCGCGCAATCGCGGCGATCTCGAGATCATTCCGATTCTGGTCGAGGAATGCACCTGGAAGCCCCACCGTTGGCTAAGCCGCCTGCAGATGTTGCCAGGAGGCGGCAAGAACCTGACGACAGATTTCAAGGACGATCCGGCCCAGATCTTCGCGAAGGTGTCGAATCAGGTCCACGCGATGCTGCAGCCCGGCTATGTCTTCAAGCGCCCGCCGCCGGATGGCGATCCGCCCAAGATCGATATCGATCGACTTCCTAGGAGCGACGATCTGGTGCTCGGCCGGCAGGACGAGCTTAATCTTCTCGATCGGATCTGGAGCGACAACGACTTGAACGTCGCCGTGTTCAGGGCGTCCGGTGGTGTCGGCAAGTCGAGCCTGGTGCAGACCTGGGTCGAGGATATGGCCCTCGACAATTATCGCGGGGCCAAGCGGGTCTATGCCTGGTCATTCTACAGCCAGGGCACGACGCAGGACGGCAGCGGCGGGCGCGTCACCTCGGCGGACGAATTTATCGGTGAGGCGCTCGACTGGTTCGGCGACAAGAGCAGAGGCGAAGGCCTGTCCACTTGGGATCGCGGACAGCGGCTCGCTGAACTGGTCCAAAAGGAACGGACGCTGCTGCTGCTTGACGGTATGGAGCCGCTGCAATCCGGGCAGGAGTTTGATCGAGGCAAGCTCAAAGACCCTGGACTCGAAGTGCTGCTCGACGAGCTTGGACGGCAAAACCCCGGCCTCTGTCTGGTCACGACACGCGAGGAGGTGACCGACCTTTGGCATGAAGAAGACGAAGCCAAGGTTGGGAGGCTCGATCTCGACACCATTTCGACCATCGCCGGACGCGCATTACTTCGGGTAAGCGGGATCGAGGGCGAGGATGCGGCACTGGAGCAAGCGGTCAAGGACTTCGGCCAGCATGCCTATGCCATCAAGCTGCTCGGATCTTTTTTGACGTCGAGCGGCACCCCGAACATCAAACATGCGGCGGATATTCCCGACTTGCAGGATGTCGATTCTAAGGACGGCAAACATCCCCGCCGGGTGATGGCGGCCTTTGCCGAGCGCTTCGGGGACAGCGCCAAGGCAGATATTCTGGCGATGCTGGGCCTGTTCGATCGGCCGGCAGACGCAGGTTGCATCGCCGCGCTTCGGAAAGAGCCGGCGATCCCAGGCCTGAATGCTGCCGTCCTGCAGGTCAGCGAAGCGGTGTGGCAGGAGCATATCGCCGAACTCCGCAAGCTCGGTCTTCTTACGCCCGAAAGCCACCATGCGCCGGACGGACTGGATGCACACCCACTCGTGCGCGAGCACTTCGGCGCGCGGCTGCGAGCCGAGCGTGAAGACGCCTGGAAGGAGGGGCATCAGCGGCTGTACGAGTATTTGAAAGCGTCGCAGAAGATTCACCAACCCGACACCCTTGCCGAGATGGCGCCGCTCTTCCAAGCGGTCCACCATGGCTGCCTCGCGGGGCGGCGGCAGGCAACGCTAGACGACCTCTACAAGGACCGCATCCTCCGTCGGAATGAGCACTATCTTTCGGGGAAGCTTGGCGCGTTCGGCGCGGATCAGGGGCTTTTGGCATCCTTCTTCGATCCACCCTTTCAACATCCTGCTACAGACCTAATCGAAACCGACCGCGCCTGGCTCTTGAACCAGGCCGCCTTCCATCTCCGTGCCCTCGGCCAGCTTGGCGAGGCGGTATCGCCGATTCGAGCGGGGCTGGAGATGTCGATCGAGCAAGGAAACTGGCGACAATCCGCTAGAATGGCCTGCAACCTTTCGGAGCTGCAACTCACTTTGGGCCATGTCGAGGCGGCGCTGGCCGCGGGCGAAGCATCGGTAGAGCATGCCGACCGGGGCGGCGAGGGTTTCATGTGCGAGGTTAACCGTACCACTCTTGCCGACGCCAAGCATAAGGCGGGGGAAGTGCTGGCGGCAAAGGCGCTATTCGAGGAGGCCGAAGCGATGCAAGCAGAACGCCAGCCCGACTATCCCTTACTCTATTCGCTCAGGGGGTATCTATATTGCGACCTGCTGCTCACCCTTGGCCAGGCCGAGGCGGTACGCGAGCGAGCCGCGGTATCGACCAAGTGGTTGATGGATGTAGGAGTTGCAACGCTCCTCGATATCGCCTTGGGCCAGCTGTCCTTCGGCCGGGCGGCGCTGGCGCTGGGGGGAGACGAGGCTTGCCGCCAGCTCGATCAGGCAGTCGACGGCTTGCGCAGGGCAGGGACGATCCACAATCTTTCTTGGGGGCTCCTGGCGCGTGTGGCCTTCTTACGCGAGGTGGAAGAGTTCGACAAATCGCGAAAAGACCTGGGCGAGGTCATGCGCATGGCGAAGCGCTCTGGCATGCGTCTCTTCGAATGCGACGCGCATCTCGAATACGCCCGCCTGGAGATCAAACAAGGCCAGCCCGACGCGGCTCGTGTCCACATCGAGGCTGCTGACGCGCTGGTCACCGCCTGCGGCTACCACCGCCGTGACGGGGAAGTCGCAGACCTCAAGGAACAACTCGGCCTTTAGGACCGAGTCTCAGGCAAGTCAACGCCGTCCCGCGCCGGGACACTGTAGCGGTGGATGATGACGGCTCCGAACATGAGCACCACAGCGGCGGTTGCGAGGGCGTAGGGCCAGATGGCTGCGAAGCCGAGAAGCAGGGCTGCGGCAAGCAGGGCAAGCCCGCTGATCGCTACGATCCAACCCAGGCGGCGGTTCCGCCCGCCATAGGCTTCCATCAGGATGATCGCGAGGTTCAGGACGACATGGGCGATGCCGAGCGGCCACCAGTCCCTCAGGAAGTCGCCGTCCAGCAGCGTGCCGCCGAAGGCGAGCATGTTGCCGATCAGCATCGGGTGTGCGGTCAGGGAATAGGGGAAGCTGGTGATGTGCTTGGCGGGGATGGCCGCAAGCTCGTAGCCGTAATAGGTGCGCTCCTTGCCGAGCGCTTGCGCCGCGGCGATGTTGAGGCCGAAGCCTGCCGCCATGGCGATCGCGGAGAGAACGCTTGGCACCGTCGTCCAGAGCACGGCGGCAAGGGCTGCGAGCGGGATGATCTTCAGGAGATGGGAGTCGCGGATGAAGCGCTCATGGCTGATGTCCCGCCAGAGAAAGGCGAGGGCGTAGACGAGATAATGCCAGAAACTGAGCGCATAGATCGCGAGCGCGAAGCTCTCGGCGCCAGAGGAAATGCCGAGGATCGCCAGCACGAAGATCGCCGTCGCGAAGAAAATCGGATCACGCATCATCCGAAGATAAAGTCCATCTGCAGAAGGTGAAATCAGATTAGCTCGTGGACCGTAGCACGGTCCGCCCAGAACTTCAGCTTCCGCTGAAGCACTGGCGCTTCGCGCGCCGATGATGTGTTCTGATGGTATGACCACAGCATAAGGTTTCGACCGTCAACCTCCGAGTCGACGGTATGCCGCCAAGTCTTTGCAGGTCGTCGAGAGGCTCATACCACCGAGGCAGGGGGGGAGAGGGTGATGTCGAAGGCTCAGGTGATCCATGAACTCGGCCCGCCGAGCGCCATGCGCTGGGAGGACTGGGCGGTGCCCGATCCCGGGCCGGGCGAAGTACGGCTTCGGCATACCGCTGTCGGCGTGAACTTCGCCGACACCTATCATCGCGCCGGCATCTCCCATCCCTGGCCGGTGCCGCCTTGCCCGGTGGTCATCGGGTTCGAGGGTGTGGGCGTCGTCGAAGGCGTCGGTGACGGTGTGACCACCTTCGAGGTTGGCGAACGCGTGGCCTACGGCATCCCGCCGCTTGGCAGCTATGCGGAGGTCAGGAACTATCCCGCCGACAAGCTCCTGCATCTGCCCGATGGTCTCGATGACAAGCAGGTCGCCGCCCTCCTGATGAAGGGCATGACCGCCCACTATCTCCTGCATCGGACCTATGCCGTCCAGCCCGGGGACACGATCCTGGTGCATGCGGCGGCCGGCGGCATGGGACTGATCCTCTGCCAATGGGCGAAGGCGCTAGGTGCCACCGTCGTCGGCACGGTCAGCACCGAGGAAAAGGCCGAGGTCGCGCGCGAAGCTGGCTGCGATCATCCTGTCGTCCGGTCCAAACAGAACTTCGTCGAGGTGGTGCGCGAGGTCACCGATGGCGAAGGCTGTGCGGTGGTCTATGAAGCGATCGGCAAGGATACGCTCCAGGACTCGCTCGACAGCCTCCGGCTGATGGGTGTGTGCGCCGCCTACGGCCACGTCTCCGGCCCGCCCGATCCGGTCGATGTCGTTCAGGATCTCGGTCGGCGCGGATCGCTTTGGATCACCCGCCCTGCGATCATGCATTACGTCGCCAAGCGTTCGGACCTGGAATGGACGGCCAAGGATCTCTTCAAGGCGATCGGCGACGGCATTCTGGACGCCAACATCAATTACGAATATCCGCTGAAGGACGCCGTGAAGGCTCACGAAGCCATCGAATCAGGCACCACGCTGGGCGCTACGGTCCTGATCCCGTGAACGTCGGTGGCATGTCCACGTCAGCACCGTCACCGGTCACATGGTTCGTCCCGTTTCAGGGTCGAAGCCGGCGCGCGCCTTATTGAACTCGCGCATGCGGCGGAGCACGTCGACACCGAGCTGATCATAGGCATGCAGCAGATCGACCATCACCCAGTTCTCGCGGATGCGGCCGTTTTCCAGCCGCCAGAAGTCGAGGGAGCGCATGTCGATCTTCCTGCCGGACGGCGCAATGCCAAGCCAGCCGTCATGGGAGACGGTCTGGATCATGTTCGGCCAGCCGGTGACGGCGGCGTAGTTGCGATCGCCGAAGAAATGATAGGTGATCTCGTCCACGAACTGGCCGCGATCGGGCATGCCGCTCAAAAACGGGATCTGGTGCCAGTCGCGAAATCCCTGGATGCCGCGTCCGGTTCCGATGCCGGAAGGTCCATACCAGCTCATCCTCTCATGCCAAAAGCGTGGCATCTCCATCACCTCAGGGCCGCCCTGGCTCGGATGCCGCTTCATGTGCTCGAGCATTTCGATGATGGTCCGGCAGGTCGCCATGCTGGCATCAGCATCGTGGGGGCCGGGAACAAGCCCATCCTCTGTCGCCGGTCCCGGCACATGCCATTCGCGCCCGAGCGACGGCGACATCGGCCAGGCGCCGGCCTGCATCATCACCTCGGGGATGTCCCAAAGCGCCTGGATCTCGACGACGCGGCCTTCCTCGAAGCGGAAGAACTCATGGAAACGCATATGCGCCATGTGCCGCGTCGGTGGGATGTCGAGAAACGGTGCTGCGAAAACCCCGGCGTAATAGCCGCCGCAACCGACCCAATCGGCGCCTTCCGGCGTCGGGCCCGCCATGACGATCGTATCGCGGCGCTCCAGATCGGGCAGTGCACGAAAGAGCGGGGCCAGCGCCTCGTCATAGAAGCCTTCGGGTCCGATCATGTCGCCGAAGGGATGAGCGAGATGGACCACCGCATCCGGCGCCAGGAGACTGCCCAGCGCCTGGCGCACGGTCCCTTCCTCGAAGTCGTACATGGCCTGGCGCAACGGCTTGACCGCTGCTTTGTGGCGGCTGGGGCGATCGTTGTCAGGGACGCTCATCACCCTTTCGCCGATTGCAGCGTCGCGTACGATGCTTGCGCTCTCCCGATCGGCAGCACCGCACCTTCTTCGTGAGACTGGAAGCTCATGTCCAGGATCTGCTGCAGATGGGTCGCCGTCTTGAAGCTTGGCTCATCCGCCTCACCCCTGCGCACCGCATCCACAAAGCGCTGGTAGTTCATGAGCGTGGGGCGAACCGGCACATCCCGCCATGTCGCCGTTTCCAGATCCCGGCCGAGACAGGCGCGCAGGCTGGTATAGCGTGGATCGGCGACGAGATGACCGCCGCGCCAGGCTTGCACCTCGAGCCCGCCCTTATCGCCATAGATCCGCAGCGACAGATGGTTCCGATGCCCGCTCGCCCAACGCGAGCCGTGAATGACGCCGATGGCGCCATTGTCGAAGCTCGCATCGATGATGAAGCTGTCATTGGCGTCCAGCTGATAGTCGCCTATCCGATCCCCTTCGGCCTTGGGGAACGTCTTCAGTCGGCAGTGCACATCGACGATGTCGAGGGCGGCGCCGTAGCAGACGAAGTCGAGAATATGGATGCCGACATCGCCGAGGACGCCGTTGGAGCCATGCCGGGTCGAGAGACGCCAGAGCCATTGATCCTCCGTTCGCCAATCCCCCCAGGACGGCTGCGTCAGCCAGCTCTGCAGATAGGACGCCTCGACATGTTTCACCGTGCCGATCTCACCCGCGAGGATCATCCGGCGCGCGGTTTCGAGCGGCGCAACGCCCCGATAGAGAAGATTGACCATGCCGACGGCGCCGGCCTCTTGCATGGCAAGGGTCATCTCCGCGGCGAGACCATGGTCCGTCGCCAGCGGTTTCTCGCAAAAGACATGCTTGCTGGCAGCGGCGCAGGCCATGGTCGTTGCGTAATGCAGATTGTCCGGCGTGACATTGGCCACGGCCTCGAAGCGATCCCAGTCGAGGGCTTCGGAAAGATCCGCGAAGCGATGCTCGATCGCGAAACGGTCCGAAAACGAGGCGAGACGTTCGGCATTGGGATCGACGGCTGCAGCCAGCTCGACGCCGTCGATGTCGCCAAACGCTTCGGCATGCTGAACCGCCATGGCGCCCGTTCCGAGAATTAAGAGCCGCATAGCCTATCCATTCTCATCGTTGATTACCTGCTGACGAATGATCAGCGAAGGCCTTGATCGCCAGGTTTGTGCAGACTCGGTCCTCTGGTCTCGATCGGCTCGGGCGCCTGCTCGGCCGGCACGTTTGGCGCTGCGGTCACATCGCTCAGCCGCGCTTCACCGTTATGCGCCCAGCGCACCGCATTGACGAGCACCCGCTGCACCGTTGCGTCATGATAGGTCGGGTAAGTTTCGTGGCCCGGCCTGAAATAGAAAACATGGCCCGCGCCGCGGCGATAGGTGAGGCCGGAGCGGAAAACCTCGCCTCCCTGGAACCAGGAGATGAAGACCGTCTCCAGTGGCTCCGGCACGCCGAAGGGCTCGCCATACATCTCCTCGTTTTCGAGAACGAAATTCGACGGCAGGCCCGCGGCGATCGGATGTCTCGGGTTCGTCACCCAGAGCCGTTCGCGTTCGCCCGCTTCTCGCCAGGAGAGATTGCAGGGCGTGCCCATCAGCCGCTTGAAGATCTTCGAGAAATGGGCGGAATGCAGAAGGATGAGGCCCATGCCCGCCCAGACCTGCTCGGCCACCCGCTCGACGACGTCGTCCTCGACCTTGCCATGGGCGGCATGTCCCCACCAGAGCAGCACGTCGGTCTCAGCCAGCCGTGCTTCGCTCAAGCCATGCTCCGGTTCCTGAAGCGTCGCCGTGCTCGCGGTGATGCCGTCGGCCGCGTTCAGCGCCGAGGCGATGCAGTGATGCATGCCTTCCGGATAAAGAGCACGGACATCGTCATTAGTCTGCTCATGGACGTTCTCGCCCCAGACAACGGCGCGTATCGTCAAAATCAATCACTCCAAATGCTGATCGAAAAGGCTTTTCCGACAATCGATTCTATAGTCCGGCGGCTGTTGGTAATCCAGCCTTCGAATAGGCATTTGTCTGTGGCTTCAGAGGGTCTTGGCGCGTTACCAACGCAACCCTGGGCGCAGACGCTTGAAAGGTATGCCGTCCAGCCTGCAAGGGTTCGCGCCCGGCGCCTCAGCGCACAATACCGCTGTAGCGATCGGCTCGAAGTCCGCGCGGAAATGGGCGGTGCTCTTGACCACGACGATCTTCGCCTGCTTGGGATCGAGTCCGATATGGGTGAAGTGGGCGAGATCCAGGCACTGATTGCGGATGCTGGTCACCACCACCTGCACGCCAACGCCCTCGGCCGCCACGCTAAGGACGGCAGTCGGCCCCAGCATCGCAACGCCTCCTGCATACATTTCACCGGTATAAACGCACCGGCCGTCGCTTAGATTGTCGACGCGGAAGGTGCTGACGAACGGCGCTTGCCCGGGAAGCCCGGATTTGCCGCCGAGCGGGATCTTGATGACCGCGCCGATGCCGGCGTCATGCGCCGCCTTCGCCGTCTCGGGATCATGAAGCAGGCCGAGGATCGCATCCTTAGCGCCGGCGTCCACCAGCTCTCGAAGAAGGCCCGTCGTATCGGAGGTGCCGCCGGCACCGGGGTTGTCCTGCACGTCGGCGATCACAACGGGCCGATCCGCGTTCGTCGACATGGCGATGGCGACGGCTTCCTTGGCTGACAGGAGCCTGTCGTCAAACTCTTTCTCCGCCGCAACGATGGTCGCCAGCAAGCCGTCCGCGATGTCGTCGGCGCGCTGCTGCGACTTTGCATAGGACAGTATCGAAGCACCGGTATGCGGCGTGTCGCCTGCCGTAAAGCCCATCGCGATCTCGGCGTAATGATCGGGCGCCTGCTCGAAGGACGTGAGGCTCGCATAGAGCGCTCGCGCCGGATCGGCCATCGTGTGCTGTGCGGGCAGGGGGATGAGAAAGGGGATCTGCCGAAACGACCGGGCCGGTCGCGTGCCCGATATGATCATATGCAGCAGCACAATGAATGCCCGCTTTCCGGTCTCCGCCATATCGAGATGCGGGTAGGTGCGGAAGATGCAAACGGCGTCAGCAAGCTGCACCATCGCATCAGAGACGTTCGCATGCAGATCCAGACTGATGACGATGGGTATGTCATCGCCGATCCGTCGGCGAAGGCGTTGAAGGAGTTCGCCTTCGCCGTCGTCGAAGCTTTCGGTGATCATAGCCCCATGCAGATCGAGATAGACGCCATCGAGCGGGTCGGCATGGCCGACAGCATCGACGATGCGCTCCGAGATCTGCTCGAACGCGTCGTCCGTCACCGGCCCGGATGGTTCGGCCGCGCACCATAAGATGGGTAAGAGGTCGATATCCCGGTCGGTAGCCGCAGCCTCGGCGAAGCCGGCGACAGGCAGGTTCATGCCGCGCGTGCCGTCGAGCACGGCGTCGCCGAGCAGGAGGCCGGGCCAGGAATCCGCCATCTCGAAGTCGGAGATACCTGCCTTGCTGGGCGCGAAGCTGTTGGTCTCATGCTGAAAGCCGGCGATCGTGATGCGCATCGGCAAGCTCGGCTCAGTCCGCAGCGAGGGCGCTCGTCAGGATCTCGCGCAGCTTCGCCGCGACGATCTCGGGACGATGACGCACCATCGAGACATGGCCGAGGCCCGGAATCTCATGGAACACGCCGTTTGGCGCCAGATCCGCGACGACCTTGCACATGGAAGGCGCTGTCTGAACGTCCTCCGAAAACGAGATCACATGGATCGGCACCGGACAGGTCTTGAGCGCTTCGCGGCAATCGAATTCGAGGCAGGCTTCCCACTGATCGATGGTTTCCCTCGGATCGCGATCGCGAAAGCGCTCGGTATAGGACGCCTTCACCTGCGCCCAAAGCTCGGGGTCATGCAGGGCCTTTGCAGGGAAGGCGTAGACCGCATAATGCGGCGCCAGGAAATAATCCGGCAGGCGAATGCCTTCCTTTCGAAGATCGATCTCAGCCTGCATCCAGTCCCGCGTGAAGCCGTCGATATAGGCAGCTGTGCCCATCGGGATCGCGAGCCTGACCTTGTTCGGAAAGTCGATCGCCGTCTGCTGCGTCACCAGCCCGCCCAAAGACAGGCCGACGACCACGGCACGACCGCTACAGAACGCGTCAATCACGGCAGTGCAGTCGGCGGCGTAATCGGCCATGGTCCAGGGCGGTGGCGGTGCCGTCGTTCGTCCGACTCCGCGGGGATCATACGAAATGCACCGGAAGCTGTCCGCCAAGAGCGCGAATTGCTGCGAATAGCCATCGGCCGTTGCATCGCCGCCTGGGATGAAGACGACGTCCGGCCCCTCGCCCTCTGTCACCACGCGCATCGTCACGCCATCCACCGAAAGCTCATGCTCCTCGGCAGCGGCGCTGAAGGCTGGAAAGACCGCCAACGTCCGTCTCCTAGACCAGATCCCGCGGGATCGCTTCGTCCCACGTCCGCTCGGCGACGACACCATCGGCATCGCGCGCAACCAGCGAGGCTGTGACGTGCCAGTGCTCACGGAGCGCCTTCACCCGGACACGCGCGTCCACTTCCGCCTTCCAGTCGTTGCGCTCATAACGCATCACCCAGTCGCAGATGCCTTCCGCCGAATTCGGATCATCGGGATGGACCGAAAAGGTCTCGCGGCTGATGTCCTGAACGATCATGCCGGTATGGAGATGCTTCACGGCGCCGGTGTCGTTGAAGCGCTCATAGGTCTCGACGCCGCTCGCATAGTCGATCGTTCTTGTACGCCGATACGCATCATGGGAGACCTTTTCGCTTTGAAGCGGCGTTGCCCCCTCCGCAGGCCCGAATGCGGACAGCTTCCCGTCCTCCGGACAATCGGCTCGAACAGGCAAGGACAGCCTGCCGGTTCCCGGCGCAATCGTCAGCGTGACCGGCGTTTGCGCCGGCCAGATGACCGGCCAATAGGCCGTGGACAAGGCAAGACGCAGGCGCTGGCCCTTGTGCACGTGCTGGCCGCAGGCATTGAGCTGCAGTGTCAGCGACACGGGCTTTCCTACAGGAAGAGGTGCCGGCTCAGCATGGCTTTCCCGATGGGTGAGATTAAGCACACCGAAGCTAATGAGGCTGGCGCGGCCGTCATCGTCAATCAGCGACAGGGTGGCGGCGAGAATGGCCTGGGGCTGATCCGAAGCGACCTCGGCCTCGAAGATCGGAAAGCCGAGGAGATCCAGATCATCCTCCAGCGGCGCCGTCTCGAAAAACGTCATCAACCCCGCTTCGCCATTCTGATCGAGCGCGTTGTCCGGCACGAGACCATAACAGCACCAGGTTGGCGCCGTATGTCCGGCGGTCTCGGGCGACTTCAGTGTGATCGGAGGAGCCGCAGGATCAGGCGAGGTCGCAAGGTCCCCCGATCGAACATGGTATGTTCGGCCTTCCTTGCCGGGCGACGTCCAGGCGGGTTCGGAGACCCAGCGGCCGGGGCGCTCCTGCGGGAACACGTCGGGCGGTGCCGGGTCATGCACCCAGGCGCGCAGCATCGGCTCGTCCATGATGCCGGTTTCGATGCCCTTCAGATGCTGATCCCACCAGCGAAGACATTCCTGCAAAAAGCCGATGCGCGGACCCGGCAGCGCGAAGTGGGGATATTTGTGCGCCCAGGGGCCGATCAGGCCTTTTCGCGGGCCTGGCAGATGTTCGAGCAGCCGGAACACCGCGTTGGTGTAGCCGTCCGCCCAACCGCCGACAGCGTAGACCGGCACTTGAATGTCCTCGTAGTTCTCGCAGACCGAGCCGTGGGTGTAGAACGCGTCGCGCCGTTGGTGACGGAACCAATCCAGCATCCAGAGGCCGTTGTTGTCGACCCGTTCCTTCCACATCGCCCGCCAGCGATCGCCGACGATGGCCGGATCCGGCGGCGTGTTGGCGATCGCAAACGCCGTAGCACCCCAGCCCAGCTTTTCGGTCAGCACGGCGCCGCCCATGAAGTGGATGTCATCGGCATAGCGGTCATCGGTCGAGCAGAGCGAGATGACGGCACCCAATGCAGGCGGGCGACGGGCGGCGACTTGCAGGCCGTTGAAGCCACCCCAGGAAATGCCGATCATGCCGACCTTGCCCGAGCACCAGGGCTGATCGGCCAGCCAGGCGATCACGGCAAGCGCGTCGTCCTGCTCCTGCTTCAGATATTCGCCGAGACAGACGCCCTCGCTGTCCCCGGTGCCGCGCATGTCGACGCGCACGCCGGCATAACCGAAGCCTGCGAAATAGGGGTGGGTCAGGTGATCGCGCTCGACCGTGCCGTCCCGCTTTCGATAGGGGAGATATTCCAAAATGGCTGGCACCGGGTCGTCCTCGGCGTCCACCGGCAACCAGATGCGCGCGGCGAGGCGGGCGCCGTCGTGCATGGGAATACAGACATTCTCGATTTCTCTGATGTTGCGCGGGTAGTCGGTGCGGACGGCGATTTCGACCATGGCTCTTACATCCCGTTTCGCGGAATCCGGTGGTCCCAATCGACCTCATGGAAGAGCGTATCGCCGTCCCAGCACTCCACGCGCGCCTTCAGCACGAATTCGGTGGCCGTCACGGTCTGCTCGGCCGTGGTTTTTATACGCGCTTTCCAATCGCCGCGTTCGAACAGGCTTTCCTGTTCCATGGTCGCCCGCGCAGAGAGCGGATCGTAGGGATGGATTTCGTAGAGTCGCTCTGAGATGTCGCCGAGTTCGGTGCCGGTCTCCAGCCGCATCCGCCCGACCGGACCGAAGACGCCGCCATCGATGAAAAAGCGGCTTCGATGCAGGCCGGTGGTCTGATCGATGGTCAGCGAGCGGTCGAGATCGCCTTCGCGCAGACGGGCGCTCGGACGTGGCTTGTCCTGGGGTGGAGGCGGCGCCAGCGGGCGAGGCTCAGACTCATCCGTTGGCGCCTTCCTCACCGGCAGATCGAGCGCCGATGTTCCCGCTCGAAGCGTGAGCGTGACGGGTTCGGGCGCTGGCCAGAGGATCGGCCAGTAGGTCGAGGCCACCTGCACCATGAGCCGATGGCCGGCAGCGAGGCGATAGGCGATGCCGTGCAGCGGGACGGTCACCGCCATTTCCTTGCCAGGCAAAACAGGCGTTGGCGCGGTGTCGCTTTCGTGGTGGTTCAGGTTGCAGAAGCCGCGGGTGATCAGCGACTGCGCGCCATCCGGGGCTTCGTCCACCAGCAGCACGGCGACGAAGGCCTGCGCCTTGTCCGCAGCAACCTTCAGCGCAATCCGCGGCTGGCCCAGAATGTCCAAGGGCGCATCGAGGGGCTCGCTTCGGAAAAGGAGCGCACCGCCCGCATCCTGCCGGCAATCCAGGGGCATGTCGCCCGCGATCGCGAAGGAGCACATGTCCCCGCCCGCTTCGCCAAAGGTCTGCGGCGAGCAGATTGAAAGTGTGGCACCATCTGACGCCGCGTCGTCGCCGAGCGCTTCGTCATTAAGCCAGAGGCGCTTCGAGCTGACATTCGGCGATGGCCACGCGGTTTCTTCGATCCAGCGTCCCGGCCCTTCCACGGCTTTGCCCGAGGGACGCGCGTTCTCCTTGATCCAGAAGCGAAGGCGGGGCTCGTCCATCAACCCGGTGTCCCGATCCTTCAGCCAGTGGTCCCAAAAGCGGATGACCTCGCCCAGAAAATCCGCCTTTGGACCGGGTGAGGCCTCGTGCGGATAGAGATGCGCCCAGGGGCCCATCAGGATTTTGACGGGACCCTTCAGGCGCTCGGCGATGCGAAAGGGCGTGTCCCGGAACAGATCCGCCCAGCCGCCAAAAAAGTAAATCGGGATCTGGACGTCGTCATAGTTTTCCGAGATCGAGCCGCGGCGCCACATGGCGTCATGGGTCTGGTGCTCAAGCCAAAGGGCCGGCCAAAAGCGCATCCCCTCCAGCCGCTCCTTCCACATGGCCCGCCAGCGGTCCTCGCCGACGATGGCGGGGTCGGGCGGCATGGCGTTGTAGAGCTGCATGATCGAGCCCCACCAGAAATTGTCGTTCGCCAGCACGCCGCCATAGAAGTGGATGTCTTCGAGCCAGCGATCGTCCGTGCCCATGACTGGGGCGATCGCCTTCAGCGCAGGCGGGCGTTTGGCCGCCACCTGGAACGACGTATAGGCGCCCCAGGATTTGCCGAACATGCCGACTTTGCCGTCGCACCAGGGCTGGTCCGCGATCCAGGCGATGACGTCGACGCCGTCCTGGATTTCCTGTTCGGAATACTCGTCCTCCATTACCCCGTCGCTGTCGCCCGCGCCGCGCATGTCCACGCGGATCGCGGCATAGCCAGCCTTGGCAAAATGGGGATGCATGCTCTCGTCCCGAAGCCGCGTGCGGTCGCGGCGGCGATAGGGGATGTATTCGAGAATCGCCGGCACGGGATTTTTTTGGGCATCAGGCGGCAGCCAGAGCCGCGCGGCGAGGCGAGCGCCGTCGGGCATGGTGATCCAGACGGTTTCGATGACTTCTAGCTCGTCGTCTGTTGTCATGCTGAGGCCTTCCAGGTTTCGGGCGGACGCGCGCCGGGCTCGAGCGGGAAGTGGCAAGCGACCGCTCGACCGTCGACCTCGGCGGGCCGAGGGGCCTCAGATCGGCATTGGTCCTGCACCCAGGGGCAGCGCGTGTGGAACTCGCAGCCGGGGGGACGGGCGAGCAGCGAGGGCACCTCCGCCGGCAACGAAATCCGGTCCTTGGCCTTGTCCGGGTCGGGCTCGGGGTTGGCCGAAAGGAGGGCTGCGGTGTAGGGGTGGGCCGGTTTGTCGAAGACCGCCTCGGTCTCCCCCTCTTCGACGAAGCGGCCGAGATACATCACCGCGGTGCGGTCGGCGACGTGGTGCACGATGTGCAGATTGTGGGTGATGATCACCATGGCGAGGCCCAGGCGCTCGCGCAGATCGTTCAGGAGGTTGAGCACCTCGCCCTGCACCGAGACGTCGAGGCCTGCGGTCGGCTCATCCGCGATCACCAGGGCCGGATCGAGCGCGAGCGCGCGGGCGACGCCGACGCGACGCGCCTGCCCGCCCGAGAGCTGGTGCGGGTAGCGGGTAGCGAAGTCAGCGGGCAGACCGACCAGCGACAGGAGCCGCCTGGTCTCATCCCGCAGGTTTCGGCCATCAGCGCCGTGAATGCGGAAAGGCTCGGTCACGAGGTCGCCGACGGTCATGCGCGGGCTGAGCGAGCCGACCGGGTCCTGGAACATCATCGCCATGCGCTTTCGGATCAGCTTCATCGCCGCTTTGTCCAGGCCGTCGATCCGCTGCCCCTCGAAGGTGATGTTGCCGGCGGCAATCTCCTGCAAACCGTTCACAGCGCGGGCGAGCGTGGTTTTCCCCGAACCGCTTTCGCCCACCAGCGCGAAGGTCTCGCCGCGCTTGACCTCGAAGCTGACACCGGCGACGCCGAGGATCGATCGGCGCCGCCCGATGCCGCCGACCTTGAAGGCGACCTGGACGTCCTCGACCGCGAGGATGGGATCGCCAGTCCCAGTCATGCGATGACCTCGGTTTGTTCGGGTGAGCCAGCCAGGACGCAGCGCGCCGCGTGGCCATCGCCGATATCCGTGTCGGGCGGTGGACTGGCGCAGGCGTCATGTCGGCGATGGCAGCGGGCCGCGAACACGCAGCCGGCCAGACGCTTTCGAAGATCGGGGATCTCGCCCGGGATGGTGGGGAGGTTTCTCGTCCTTTCACTTTGTCGTGCCGGATCGCACTCCAGAAGCCGGGCCGTATAAGGATGGCGGGGATCGTTGAAAATTTTTCGCGTGGTGCCGCGCTCGACCACCTCGCCCGCATACATCACCACGACGTCGTCACAAAGCTCAGCGATCACGCCCAGGTGGTGGGAGATGAAGAGGATCGAGCAGCCGATCTTTTCCTGCAGGTTCTTCAGGAGATCGATGGTCGCGACTTCGAGGGTGGCGTCCAGCGCCGTGGTCGGCTCGTCGGCGATCAGGAGGGCGGGCTCCATCATCAGCGCCATGGCGATCGCGATCCGCTGTTTCATGCCCCCCGAGAATTGATGCGGGTAGCGATCGAGCGCGTCCCTGGCGTCGGGAATGCGCACACGCTCCAGCATTTCAACGGCCCGCGCCGCCTTCTCGGCATTCGACAGGGTCGATCGGTACTGAATGTTGATCATCTGCCGACCGACCGAGATCACCGGATTCAGCGCGCCCATCGGGTCCTGAAAGACGGTCGATATGCGCGGTCCTCGGAGCGCCCGCATCTCCTCTCGCGAAAGCGTGGTCAGCTCATCCTGGCCTTCGAAGCGAATTGAGCCGCTGTCGATCCGACCGTTGTCCGCCAGGAGCCCGAGGATCGCGTTGATCAGGGTCGACTTGCCGCAGCCGCTCTCGCCGACGATCCCGACGATGCGATTTTCCGGAACGTCGAAGCTCACATCCTTCAGCGCATGCAGCGGGCCGTCCTCGGTCGAGAACACGACGTTCAGGCGGTCGATGGCAAGCGTGTTCATGGGTGATATGATTCCATCGGAAGCCTAACCTCTGCCTCGGAAAACTTGGGCGCATCCCCGCCTGGAGCCGCCTCGCGGCGAAGGTCGGGCCCGCCATGCCGGCTCTTCGGAGCTTCGCTCCTGCAGACCGGGACATACCTTTGAAAGAGGCGTCCAAAGCGGAAACCCAATGATGTGGTCATACCACTCATCGCGCTTTCAGCCTGGGATCGAAGACGTCGCGAAGCGTCTCGCCGAGGAAGGTGAAGCCCAGCGTGGTGATGATGATCGGCAGGCCGCCGGCGATGGCGATCCAGGCGGTGTCGCGGATGCTGGCGAAGCCGTCGTTCAGGATCGAGCCCCAGCTCGGCGTCGGCGGGCGCACGCCAAGTCCGAGAAAACTCATGCCGGCTTCGATGGCGATGACCACGGGGATGTCCATCGAGGCGAGGATCACCAAGGGGCCGATGACGTTCGGCAGGATATGCACGCGCAGGATGCGGGCGCTGGAGGCCCCCATGCTCTGGGCGGCGGTCACGAATTCCGAGGACTTGAGCGCGATCGTCTGCGTTCTGATGATGCGCGCATAGCCCGGCACATTGACCAGAACGACGACGACCATGACGGCGGTGAGCGACGGGCCCATCAGGGTGACGAGTGCGAGCGCCAGCATCACCGTGGGAAAACTCTTCACCGAATCGAACAGGAGGATCATGAGGTTGTCGAGCCAGCGCGGACCGTAGCCCGCGATCAGGCCGAGAATGATGCCGATGACCAGCGAGATCGCCGTGGTGACCAGGGCCACATAAAGCGCGATCCGCCCACCATGCAGCACGCGCGAGAAAAGATCGCGGCCGAGCTGATCGGTGCCGAGGAGATGCTCCGCGCTGGGTGCCTGGAAACGGTCGCGCGGCGAGATTTTCGTGGGGTCATAGCTGGTCAGGAGATCGGCGAAGACCGCGCCGAAGATCACCAGCAGGACCAGGGAGATGCCGAGCACGCCCATCGGCTCGCGCAGAAGCCGGCGGACCGGGCGCCACCAGTCGGCCGCAGGGGCCGAAGTCTTAGAAACTGCTTCTGACACGGGGGTCCAAGGCTCCGACGATAAGATCCGCGATCAGGTTCAGGAGGACGAACAGCATGGTCGTCACCAGCACCGTGCCGGTGACCACGGGGAAATTGCGGGTGAGGATCGCGTCATAGACCAGCTTGCCCACGCCCGGTCGGGCGAAGACGATCTCCGCGAACACGGCTGAGGACAGCATCTGGCCGATGCCAACGCCGAGGAGCGTGACCGTCGGCAGGATCGCGATCGAAAGCGCGTAGCGGTAGGTGATCAGGTTGTCCGGCAGGCCGAAGGCGCGCGCGGTTCGGATGTGGCTCGCCTCCAGCACTTCGAGCATCGAGGCGCGCACCATCCGCGCGATGTAGCCGACCCAGCCGAGGCCGACGGCAAGCGAGGGGAGGATCAGGTGGGTGAGCTGATCCCCGAGATCGCCGGGCTCGCCGGCGCCGATCGCCGGCAGCCACCGCAGGGTCACGGCGAAGATCAGGAGAGCGTAGATCGCGATGACGAAGGACGGCACCGCGATGACCGCGACTGAGAGGATGCCGACCAGCCGATCCGCCAGGCCGCCGCGGTTGATCGCCGCCCAACAGCCGAGCGGAATGCCGAGCGCCACGGACCAGGTGATTCCCCCTGCGATCAAAGCGAGCGTGAAGGGCAGTTGCTCCAGAACCACGGTGAGTACCGGTCGCCCGGACAGCACTTCCTCGCCGAGATCGCCGGTCCAGGCCCCGCTATAAAAATTCCAGAACTGTATCCAGATCGGCTGGTCGACGCCCATCTTGGCCCGAAATGTCTCGCGCATCGCTTCGGTCGCGCGCGGTCCAAGCGCCACCGTCGCCGGATCGCCTGGGATCATGTAGATCATCGCGAACAGGAGGAGCATCGCCACCGAAACGATGACGACGGCGAGCCCCAGCCTTTTAACGACGTAGCTAAGCATCACTGCAGCCTATTCGGCGTTTCGGGCGGCTCGGAGAGAACCGCCCCGACGCTGGTCAAGCCGGCTTGAACTGTGAAAGCAGCGACTCCCCGTTCGGCTTCAGCCCAGGCGCAACCGTGTCCTTGTGGATCAAACCGACGACCTCGTGGGTCAGGAAGACATAAGAGCCGCTCTCATCCATCAGGCCCTGCATCTTCTTGTAGATCTCGTCGCGCTTGGCGGGATCGCTTTCACTCAGGCCCTGATCATGGAGTTCTTTAAACTCCGGGCTGTCCCACTGCTCCCAATTCCAGACGCCGATCTGCTCCGGCGTGAACCAGACGGTCGCCCAGGATGGGTCGGGCTGCATCGAGAAGCGCTGGAGCCACATCTGAATGGTCTGCCAGCTGTCGCCGTCCTTGGAGCCAAGCGTCCAGAAGGTGCCTGAGTCGTTCTGCTTGATCTCACACTGGATGCCGACATCCGCGAGGTTCGCCTGGATCACCTGGGCTGCGGTCAGGCGCTCGGATTGGTTGAGGATGTCGAGGGTGATGAAGAGATCGGTGGCACCCTCCTGCTCCAGGAGTGCGCGCGCCTTGTCCGGATCGTAGTCGTAGGTGACGCTGTCCCGGCTGCCGGGGAGGCCCGGTGCGACCAGCCCATTGCCGACGGTCGCGGCGCCGTAGTAGGCGGCATCGACCACGGTCTCACGGTCGATCGCATGCTGCACGGCGCGCCGGATGTTGGGATTGTCGAAGGGGGCGGCATTCTGGTTCATCCCCACCCAGACATAAGCGAGCGACGGCTTTTCCAGAACGACGCTGCCGGCGGGCGGGCTCTCCTTCAGACGTTGCAGGGACGAGACGGCCGTCCAGGTGTAGTCGAGATCGCCGGCCTCGAAGCCGAGCTCGGCGGTCGCCGGATCTTCGATCGGCAGGATGTGGATCTCCTCGAAGCCGCCCGGCTCGTGCGCCCAATCGGGATTGCGCTTCAAGACGGTCTTTTGCTTCGGCACCCATTCGGTCAGGAGATATTGGCCGGACTGGGCAACCGCTTCCGTGCCGATCTTGCCGCCAAGCTCTTCGACCGCCTTTCGCGAAAGAACGCAGGACGCAGCGGTCGGCAGCGTCGTCGTCCAAAGGGGGACGAAGGTGTTCTTCAGATGGATGATGCCCGAAAGCTTGTCCTTGACCTCGACTTCCTTCAAGGCCGCCCAGTCGCCGGCATAGGGGCTCTCATTGGCGGGATCGGCGATGCGCTCGATCGAGAACTTCACGTCATCGGCGGTCATCTCGCCATAGCCGTCGGTGAAGCCGATATTTTCGCGAAGCTTGAACGCGACGGTCACATCGTCGAGCTGCTCGATGGTCTCGACGGCGACAGCCCGCCAGCCCCACTCGTCGCCCGCTTCCACCGTGACCATCGGCGCGTAGATGGCGTTGATGATGTCCTCTTCCGGGAGCGACAGGCGAAAGGCCGGGTCAAGCAGCTGCAAGTCGCTATAGGAGCGCACGGTCAGCACGCTGCCGTCCTGGCTGACCGCCATATGAGGATAAAGCGCGCTGGCCGCACCGAAGGCGCCGGCGCTGGCCAGAAGTGATCGGCGAGAGATGCCCTTGTTCATGATGGCCTTCACGGTTTTTTCCTCCCTTATGTTCCCTGTCGTTTTGCCTGCTAAGGCTCTAAGTGCCGGATTGTTTGCGTGCCGGGCGTGTTCCCGACTTTGTCGAACGCCGCACAGGTTTCAGCGCCGCGTATTTTGGAATGATGACCGGGGCGTTGACCCAGATCAGCTTTGCGGGCTTGTCGCCGGCATTACGCACGCGGTGCAGGAGATGACCGGGAAAGCTGTAGCTGTCGCCGCCCCGGAGCGTGATGGTTTCATCGACCAGATAGAGCTCGAGCTCGCCTTCGAGGACGAAGCCGTGATGCTCGCCATCGCGCTCATAGAGATGGTCGACGACCTGATCCGAATTCGGCGGATAGTCGGAGATCCCCATATAGAAGCTGCCGCCGATCGAGCTTGAGAGCAGCGCGTCGGCATAGCCGGACTGCTCGACGGTCTCGCCGTAGAGAAGGTTGAGATTGCGTCGGTTTCCCTGCCGCACCACATAGGCGCGCTCCATCGGGCCTGCCCCGGATCGCCTTGTGAAGAACCAGGCTTCCGGCACACCGAGGCCGGCGGCGATCTTCGAGACCTTGTCCAGCGATGGATTGACGGTGCCGCGCTCGATCGCGCTCAGATGGCTGACCGACACGCCGCTTGCCCTGGCCAGGGCGGCGAGCGTCATCTGCCGCGCCTTTCGAAGCTCCCGAACCTCCGAGCCGAGCGCCAGCAAACTCTCTCTGAAAGCGACGGTATTGGTGTCCTCGGTCATGCCCGATCCTCGACACCCTGCCCTTGACGGCAGCGTTGATGAAAGTGTGGGTTAGAAGAAAATTCGTGTCAAATTCTTTTTATGCCGTATTTCTAGAATGGAAATCCGACTGGCAATGTTCGGCGAGGCAGCGGGGACGCCATCATGACGGGACAGAGCCATCCATCCGATGCCGTCGAGGTCACCGAGCATCTCTGGATTCCGATGCCCGATGGCGTGCGCTTAGCTGCCCGCCTCTGGCTGCCGCGATCCGCTGACAAAACGCCCGTGCCGGCGCTGCTCGAAACCATCCCCTACCGCAAGGCCGACATGGTCCGCGCGCGCGACGAGCGCAACCATCCCTACTTCGCCGCGCACGGCTATGCCTGCCTTCGCGTGGACATGCGCGGCTCCGGCGACAGCGAGGGCCGGATGGACGACATGTACTCGGATCTGGAGCTTAGCGACGCGCGCGATGTGATCGCCTGGATCGCAGCCCAGCCCTGGTGCGTTGGTCGGGTCGGGATGTTCGGCACGTCCTGGGGCGGCACCGCGGCGCTCCAGGCCAGTGTCGACGCGCCGGATGCCTTGAAAGCGGTGATCGCCGTCTGCGCCACCCATGACCGCTATGAGGACGACATCCACCACATGGGCGGCTGTCTCCTGACCGACAGCATCGAATGGGGCGCCACACTGCCGGTGATTCTGGGCTCGCCGCCAACGCCGAATGCCGGCGATGACTGGCTGCAGCGCTGGCAGGAGCGGCTTGAAGCGCTCACCTTCCCGCTCGAAGCCTGGGTGCGCGAGGAAGCGCGAGGTGCTTACTGGCGGCACGGTTCCGTCATCCATCAGGCCAATCGCCTGAGCCGCCCCATCCTCGCCGTCGGCGGCTGGTCCGATCGCTATTCGAACTCGGTGATGTCGCTTCTCTCGGCGCGCCCTGATCTGGTATGGGGCGTCGTCGGCCCGTGGGGCCACCACTATCCCGACCAGGGTCGGCCCGGGCCTGCCATCGGCTTTCAGCAGCTGGCGCTCGCCTGGTGGGATGCCTGGCTGAAGAAGCCGGAGCCAGGTCCACCGGATTGGCCGCGGCTCAGGGTCTGGCTCTCCGAATTCGATCCGCCCGCTGACCAGATCGAACGCCGCAATGGCCGCTGGGTCCAGTCCGACTCGCCCGAGTCTCAGGTCAAGATCGATGTCTGGCACCTTGTCGATGGTGGCCTCACTCCGACCCCATCGGATACCGGCGGTTGGACCGTGCCGTCAGACATCCGCGTCGGACAGGCTTCAGGGGACACCGGCTATTTCGGACGCCAGGGCGGCGAGCCGCTGGATCAGCGGGACGACGACGCCTTGTCGCTGACCTTCGATACGCCGCCGCTGGAGCAGGACTGGATCCTCTATGGATCTGCCGAGGTTTTCTTGCACCTGGCATCGGAACCCCGAGGTCAGCTGGCGCTTCGGCTCAACGACGTGTCGCCAGACGGCAGCTCGGCGCGCGTCGTCCTCGCTGTACGCAACCTTGCCCTGGATGACACGTTCGACGAGGCCAGGCCCGCCGATGCGGTCTCAAGTCGCGAGGTTCGGATAGCCCTGCCCACCAAGGCCTATCGTTTCAGGAAAGGGCATCGGCTTCGGCTGTCGATGTCCGCGTCCTACTGGCCGATCATCTGGCCTTCGCCCGGCTCACATGACCTGCGAATCGCGGGCGGCGAGCTGAGGTTGCCGCTATTCGATGACCTGTCAGCCGATCTGGCCCATGCGCTCCCGCCCGCCCTCGACCTGCCAAGGGAAAAGCAGCATCGCATGGTGACGTCGCCCTCGCTCCAGCGCTTCACGCACGAAGGCAGCGATGGAGCGCTCGTTTCCGGCTGGCATCAGCCCTATAGCGAGGTGTTCTTCAACGAAACCGGCTCATCCTATGGCTTCGAGACGCGAGCCACCTATCGCCTCGTTCCGGGCGATCCTCTGTCGGCCGAGAGCACCGTCGAGCATCGCGCGGTCCATCGGCGTTCGGACGGCACCGCCGAGCTTAGCTGCACCGTCAAGCTGCGCGCGGACGATCGCTTCTATCATCTCGAAGGCCGGCTGGTTGCCGATTGGGAGGGCGCCCACCTTGCCGAGCGCAACTGGACCAGCGCCGTTCCCCGCAAGCACGGCTGACGATGCGATCACGTAGGGCAGGGGCGTGATCTCATCTATTGCATGTCAATCATAGATTGATTGTCCCGAGTGATAATGTCTGTCTGCTTGGGAATGAAGCATGGAAAGAATGTCGCCCTCGATCGATGATCTTGGTTCGGTCGACCAAAGCGTCAGGGAGCACCTTGCCTGGTCGGCCATCGACAAGGCGGACCTGGAAAGGGTCCGCGACTTGGCGCCCTTTGCCGACGACATCGCGGATATGGTGATCGAACGTTTCTGCGAAAAGTCGCCGTGGACAGGCCCTTGAAGTGGTAGGCGATCGTTCAATGCGGCGGCATGCTTGGTCACCACCTGCCGACCGTCATGCTGGGAGACGCCGATGTTCTTCCGAGCGTATTCTTCGTTCAGGGCTTTGGAGCCTCGCCGCTCCAGGCCCGTTGCAGCAGCCCGCGGATCCCTTCAAGGGTCACATCGCGCGGGTTCCAATAGGGGTTCTTGGTGGCGAGTTCCGCGGCGTGATCCAGATCGGCTTCTTTCAGGCCGATATCGGCAAGCGCCATCGGCGCGCCGAGGGATTTCGCGAAGCGCCATAGTCCAAGACCCGGATCGCTCTCGCCAAACAGACTGGCCAGAGGTGCCAGCAGGTCCGGCACGGCGGCGGCGTTATAGGCGACGGCATGGGGCAGCACGATCGCGTGGGTCTCGGCATGGGGCAGATCGAAACTGCCGCCGAGCGTGTGGCAGAGCTTGTGATGGAGCGCCATGCCAACACGCCCGAGCACCGTCCCGCAGGCCCAAGCGCCGCGCTGCGTCGCCTCACGCGCCTTGAGATCGTCGGGATCGTCCATCACATCAGGGAGCGCTGACTTGAAGGCTTGGATGCCCAGGAGCGCCAGCTCGTCGGATGCCGGCGTGCGGTCCTGGGCATACAGCGCCTCGACGGCATGGGCGATGGCATTCAGGGCGCTGGTGACGGTCATCGCGGCCAGCAAGGTCGCGACCAGCTCAGGGTCGTAGAGCACCACGTCAGGGCGCACGCGCGGGTCCTTGAGCGTCGTCTTCACCCCGCCTTCGGTCTGGCCGAGGATCGGCGTGCATTCGCTGCCGGCATAGGTGGTCGGGAGCGCGATCTGGCTGATCTCGGTTCGAAGGGCCAGCGCCTTACCGAGACCGATGGTCGATCCACCGCCCGCCGCCAGCACCCAATCGGCGTCGAGCGACTTTAGATGGGCCAAGGCCTCCTCGGTGATCTCGACCGGCGTGTGCATGGCGGCTTTCGAAAAAATCCCGGCGGCCCTGGCGCCCAGCTGTCCGGCCAGCTCCTGACCCAGATCCGATTGCTGTGGCGTGGTGAGCACGAGAACGCGCTTTGCCCCCTCCGCCTCGACATGCGCCGCCAGTTCCCTGCGCAGGCCGGCGCCGAACGCTACGGTCTGATCATCCGCATATTTCGATGGATCGAGCATTCAGCTGCCTCCCGCCATTTCCACTCAGCCTTCCAGAACAAGGCGGTCTGATTGATCGAGGATTCGGCCGATCATATGGCTTAACGTTATAAAGCTCGATCCAGGACATCTCGAAACGTTTCATGGGCTACATCGAGCGCGAGTTCGAAACGCTTTTCGAGCCGTATTCAGCGCCCGCGATCAGGACCCGCCCTCGACGAAGGCGGACAGGCGATTGTTCGCCTCGGTAAGCGAGCCGTAGAGGGTGCGGTAGATCTCGAAAAGCTCGTGATAGGCGGCGTGATGACCTGAATCGGGCGTCCAGCGGCTGTCGGCTTTGCAGATCTCCGCGGCATCGTCGATGCTCTGCCAATGGCCGGTGCCGACCGCCGCCAGCATAGCCGCGCCATAAGCGCCGCCTTCGGCCGCACTCTTGGTGGTGATCACCTCGGCATCGAACATGTCGGCCTGCATCTGGTTCCAAAGTGACGAGGATGCGCCGCCGCCGGACGCGTTTATCACACGCGTCTCCGCCATGCCGGCATCGGCCATCAGCGCCGCCATGTCGCGCAGGGAGAAGACAACGCCCTCCATGACACTGCGTGTCAGATGGGCGCGGCCATGCTGCGCGCGCAGACCGACGAAGGCACCGCGCGCCGACGGGTCGGGCCAGGGACAGCGCTCGCCCATCAGGTAGGGGAGGAAGAGGAGCCCCTCGGCGCCGACGCCGACGGTCTCGGCCTGTCGCACCAGCGCGTCATAGTCGCGCGTCTCGCTTGATCCGCGCATCAGCGTCTCGAACCAGGCGAAAGCACCACCGGCATTCAGCGAGACGCCCATACAGTGCCAGCGCTCGGGTGCGACGTTGCAGAAGACCTGCAGGCGCCCTTCCTTGTTCGGTATCGGCGTCTGCAAGGCGCTGGCTACGATGCCGGCGGTGCCGATCGTGGTCTGCAGGACGCCGTCGGCGACCACGCCCGAGCCGAGCGTCTGGATGACGGCATCACCGCCGCCGCCGACCACAGGCGTGCCGGCTTCGAGGCCGAAAAGCGCCGCGCCGGTGGCTGACACCTTGCCGCTCACGACATCGGATTCGGTGCAGTGGGGAAGAAGGGAGGGATCAAGATCGATGCGGCTCAAAAGCTCCTTCGACCAGCAGCGGTTCACCGTGTCGAAGAGGCCGGTGCCGGACGCATCCGAGACTTCGGTGGCGCGCTCGCCGGTCAGGCGAAAGCGGATATAGTCCTTCGGGTTTAGCACCGTCACCAGGCGCTCGAACAGCTCAGGCTCATGCTTTTGCAGCCAGCGGATCTTGCCGCCGGTGAAGCCCGGCAGCATGCGGTTGTTGGTCAAGGACAAGAGCGCATCGAGACCGCCGGCCGCCTCCGTGATCTCGGCGCATTCCGCTTCGTTTCGCTGGTCGTTCCAAAGGATCGCCGGGCGCAAGACGGCATCATCGGCGTCGAGCGCGGTCATGCCGTGCATCTGGCCGGACAGCCCGATGGCGCCGACACCAGCGCCGGAGCGGCCGACCACGGCCGCGATCGCTTGCGCGGCGCCCTTGACCCAGTCTTCGGGGTTCTGCTCGGACCAGCCCTGCTTCGGCGTGGAGAGCGGATAGTCCACGGTTTCGGTCTCAATCACCTCGCCGGACGGCGCCATCAATAGCGCCTTGCAGCTCGATGTGCCGATGTCTACTCCGAGAAAGGCGCTGGTCATGTCGTTACTCGCTCCCCTGCAAAGCCATGGCGGAAAGGTTCGATATCAAGATGGTCGAGCGCCGCTTCGCCGCCACCTTCACGACCCCGCGAACAGCTCGAGCTGATCGCCGGCGATCGCTTCGAAGCTGCTGTCGACGAAACCGAGAATGCCGTCGGCGACGGGCGCCAGCTGGCGTTGTTCGTAATGTTTGTAGTCCGGCCTCGGGATCGCATCGACCACCGGCTCCGGGCCATGCCGGGTGATCACATAGCGGATCCAGCGCTCGGGTCGATCGAGCTTGCGCGCCGCCTGGATGTGAGGCGGGACGTTACGGGTGTAATCGTCGAGATTTCGGCGCAGGCGTTTTCGGTAGACCAGTTCGTCGTCTAGCTTGCCGGCGCGCAGAGCATCGGTCGTGTCTTGAATAAAATCCTCGAAGGGCTCGCCAAGAAAGATCCGGCGATAGAGCTCGCGCTGAAAGCGGCGCGCCAGCGGGGTCCAGTCGGTGCGCACGCTTTCCAGCCCCTTGAACACCAGATCTAGCTCGCCTTCGGACGTGCGGATCAAGCCGGCATAGCGCTTCTTGCTGCCGGTCTCGGCGCCGCGGATGGTCGGCATCAAGAAGCGGAGAAAGTGGGTTTCGAACTCGATGTCCAGGAAGGATTCGAGGCGAAAGACCTCGGCGATATGCCGGCGCCACCAGTCGTTCAGCGTCCCGGCAAGCGATGCGCCAAGCGCCCCGACATCGGCTTCGTTTCCCTGGTCGCGCGGCAGGATGAAGAGCGAGTCCGTATCGCCATAGATCACCTGATGGCCCTCGTGCTCGATGACGTCCCGGCTCTTTTGAATGATCTCATGGCCGCGCCGGGTGATGCTGCTTGTCAGCCTTGAATCCAGAAACCGGCAGCCGGTGGCGCCGAGCACGCCATAGAGCGAATTCATTAGGATCTTGACCGCCTGGGAAAGCGCGGCATGTCCATCGGCCTTCGCCTTGTCGCGCACCGCCCAGAGTTCGGCGACCAGCTCGGGGAGGATCGCTTGCTCTCTTGAAAAACTGGCGCCGTCGAAGCCCGGCACCGGGTCGTCGCCTGGGTGGACGAGGGCGAGCGGATCGATATGGAAGGTGCGGATGATGCTCGGATACAGGCTCTTGAAATCGAGCAGCAGAACATTGTCGTAAAGGCCGGGCCTGGAATCGATCACATAACCGCCGGGGCTGCCGGCCGTCGAGGAGACATCACCGGCATCCGGCGCGACATAGCCGGCCCGGTGCAGCCTCGGCAGATAGAGATGATCGACCGCGGCGACCGAGCCGCCGTAACGGTCCATGGCAAGCCCGGTCGCCGCGGCCCGCTCGCGGGCAAAGGCCAGCAGATTGGCCTTCTCGAAAATATCGAGGACGAGCCGGCAGTCGTCGAGATTGTAGGCGGCGAGCGCGACCGGGTCTTCCCGGTACATCCGCCGGATTTCCTCCAGCCGCTGATGGGGGTTATGGATCGTCTTGCCGCGTCCCAGAAGCTGGTTGGCGACGACATCCAGCTCGAAGCTCTCGAAAGCCCAGAAACCGGCCCGAAGAAGCTCGATGCCGTCAAGGGCCACCCGCCCCGGAAGGCGCGCGACCGCCATGCCGCGCGATGTCTCCGGCTGCAGGATCGTCGCCCGATCATGGCCGCGGCCGATGGCAAACGGCAGATCGAATTCGGCGCATTTGCGCTCAATGAAATCGAGATCGAAGCCAGCAATGTTCCAGCCGAGCAGCAGATCAGGATCCGCCCGTTCCAGCCAGGCGAAGAACCGCTGGATCAGAATTTTCTCATCCGCACACCAGACGATAGGAAGGTCGGACGGCGCTGTCCTCGGGCTTGCCGCCACGAACACCACGGCATCGTTCGGTGAAGCGGCGGCGATCGAATAGAGCGCCCCCGTCAGCCCTTCGGTTTCGATATCGATCGACAGATGGCGGAACGGCCGATCGTACCGGGTGCTTGCAAGCCGTGCGTTCCTTATTTCGACATAGCCGTCACGCTGGACCGGCTTCCCCTGGACGCTGCAGGCACCGGTGATGAAGCGCTCCATCAAATAGCGGTCGCTCGGCTTGATGTCCGATTCGAACAGCGCGATGCCTCGAGCGTGGAACGCATCACGCGCGTCGCGAAGATCGCGCTGGCGCTGGAAATAGAGGCCGTCGACCGCTTGGTCGTTCAGATTATGCAAAGCAAGCCGTCGACGTTCGAAGGCGAGGTTGGCCGCCCAAGGACCCAGATCATTGTCACGAGCGATGAAGCAGACGGCCTTTTGATCGCTGACGACCGCGCGCACAGGTCCGCCCTCGGTTGCGATCCAGTAGACGAGCTCCAGACCATGATCACGGTCGCGCCATTGCCGGGTCAAAACAAAACCTTTGGCCACGACATCGTTCGGATCGGTGATGGTTTTCCCCCTGATTGAGCCGCCGGTCGCGCTCTACGCCAAAGCTCAAGATACCGACCGTGCCGGCAAGCACGCCATCGCATCGAGGAGCCTAGCACAAACGATGCGAAGCTTTACCCTTCGAAGACGACCGGCCCGAAACGACCTGTTCCATAACATCGTCGGCAAGTCTGACGTCGGGAAAGAAAAAAGCCCGGTCGAAACCGGGCTTTCAAGTGAGGGGAGAACTTCAGGGAGATATCGACTTCCTTCGGGATAGGATTGCCGCGCTCGCCCATGTCGTCATGACTGCGGCTCAATTCGGATCTCGCATTCATCAGATCTGGTAGCCGGTCATGGGTCGCCCGATACCGGGTCGGTAAGCGTCAGCGCATCATGGAGCGGCGAAGCGGTCCGGTTGCTCGACATCGCGCCCGATCATCTTTGTCGCGGGTCTTTACCTGGGCGATGCAGGAGGGATCTGCAGATCGAAATCCCGTCGGCGACACCGCGAAACGTGCTGAACGGGCAGGGAGCGTGTTGTTTCTAAAGCTGAACTCCAGGCTATTTGGCGCGCGACCGATGAACCTGGAGACCATAACGCCATTGTTCGTCTCTTGCTGCTTACTGGTCGGCGCCGCCAGGAAGCTGGCGGCTTAGGGTGGCAGGCACTCGATCTCGAGAACGCGCTTTGGACCGTTCCGAGCGAGCGAACAAGGAACCGCCGCGCCCACGAAGTGCCGCTCTCGCGTCTCGCCTTGGATATCCTTGCTGGTTTAGCTTAGCAGTCCGATCGCGCACTTATTTTTGGGATAGGTGAAGGGCCATTTTCTGGATGGAGTCGCGCTAAGGCCCGCCTAGATCGAAAGTCTGGAGTCCTGAACTGGACTCTTCATGACCTGCGCAGAACCTTCGTCATTGAAATGGCGGAAATGGGTATTCAGCCACCAGAAGGCAGGCATCGCGGTAGACATAGCCGATCGCACCTGAGAGGCCGATGGTGCTCAAGGTCCAGGCCAATATTGGCGTGAAGCAGCACAAAGCAGCGATGATGGTACCGATGATCCCAAAACCTAGAAGTTGGTCCTTCACTGTTGGCCTCGCTCTGTGAAATGATACCGAATTCAATATCGATGCGTTATGCATCCTGTAGTGGCTACAGGATCAAGCGCCAAATGATCGATTTCCCGATAGGTTAGGCGGCCAGGCGAAGCGGCGTCACAATTGAGACGATCCGCTATTGCGAGCGCGAGGGCATCGTCCCCGTAGCGGAAAGGTCAGCGAACGGTCGTCGTCGTTATGATGCAAACGCCGTGGCGCGTCTCCGTTTTGTGAAGCGTTGACGCGATTTGGGGTTTTCGATTTCGGAAGTCAGAGCGCTGATGTCGCTTGCCTCCGATGAGAGTGCAAACTGCGCCAACGTCCAAAGCATTGGTGAGGCCCATCTCAACGATGTGCGGGGCAAGATCGCCGATCTCAATCGCCTTGAAGCAGCATTGGTCGAACTGTTTTCTCATTGCGAAGCAGGAAGGACGGATTGTCCAATGCTAAAGGAACTTCTCGCGGACTAACGCGGTGTTGGAAGTGGCGGCTTTGGATCGAGGCTGTGCAAGCCGCCAGGCTGTTGACCTTGCCCGTTCCGAACGAAAAGCGCCGATCACGCGCATGCCGCCGAGCGTAGACATAGGCCGCCACGCTTATCCCGAGCGCCGCCGCGTGACTTGCCATGTGCAAGCCATCGGCGAGGAGCGCC